>NC_020388.1:1456286-2912573 GCF_000591055.1 Natronomonas moolapensis 8.8.11
AAAAGTGTAGAAAATACAAAATATGGGACCTGCGGGAACTACGAGGAGTATTGGCACTTGCCATGTGCCAAGCAAAATGTAGATTTTCGCCAGGCCCATGATGATGGGATAATCAAGGATAAGAACCATATGCAATTTAATTGTCCAAGATTTGGGCATATAATGCGCAAACCCGAAAGTTCGTACTTTTAGTATTAAATGTTCACACTCAACTCTAAAATCGTTGGTCTGGGGGTTGCAACCGAGAATTATTAACTTATGATTTATAATATATACAGGAAATGAAGTCACAAGATCATGATGTGGCCATCATCGGTGGCTCAGTATCGGGGTTGGCTGCAGCAGACAACTTCGTCGATTTGAAAAAAATAAACGAGGTACGTGTCTTTGAACGCCAGGAGTACGATGACAAACGGGTAGATTGTGGTGAGGCCATTAACGACGCTACCCTCGTCCCGTTGGAAAAAAATCCCTCGAATGGATTTCTTAATAACGTCACGGGGTTCCAACTACGAGTATACACGGGTACTGATCGGAGTTCCGCTGAGGAACCACTGGGAGTCTCGAATCTTAGGTGTGATGCAGGTTATATTTGTGACCGTGATACAGTGGAGCAGCAGTGGGCCCGAAGGCTCTCTAAGAAAGGAGTTGTTTTTGAAACTGGTAAATCAGTCACTGCGGGGGAATATCATGATATAACCGAAGAATATGATTATGTTGTGGACGCGACGGGTCAACCTTCCCTCACTCATAAGATCAACGATGAGGTTCCCGATTATACGGGGGACATGGTGGCTTTGAACGCCTCCGTGAAAGGAAACTTTTCTGACTACATTGAGTATCCTCGAATCTTCTTTGAAGGGTACGTCGGTTACTCTTGGTCGTTTCCAAAGTCGGAGACACATGCGAACGTTGGAATCGGGTGGGCAGGTGACCAACGACCGAATGATTACATGAGCGCGTTGGAGGCAGCAGCAGAGCGGAATGGCTTCCCGGTTCCAGCTCAGGAAGATGTGAATATCTATACGATCCCACGCGGTCCCAGTCTCGAACCCCAATCTGTTCACATTCCCGAGGACAACGTCTTCTTAGTGGGTGATGCGGCTGGTATAGCTAATCGGTATCAGGGAGAGGGTATCTGCCAAGGGATACGGTCAGCAAATATCCTCGCAGAACTGATTGCGGAGGGAAGAGAATCAGTCTATCCGGACGTATTGTTCAATAATATGAAATCTGAATATCGTCTCGCTCGGTTAATGCGAGGTGCGTGGGTGGAACATGAAGATCCTCAGCTACTTGCCAGTGTCGCTGAAGCACTGGAAGGATTGACTATCGATGATATCACTCGTCAACCTCGACGTGTGATTGGGCGTGTGATTCAACATCCAGTCGTTGCTACACAGTTGGTTGCTGATAGCGGGATGCTCAAGCGGCTGCTGAATGCGTACACTGACACCTGGGAATATGATACTAGAAAATCAGTGTAAACTGAACTATGTACGAACAATTCGATCATAACAGTCACTGGGTGAGCAAGCACGTAGAGAGCGGTTTGTTCGGAATTGAGAACCCACTTTTAGTCAGTATATTAAAATTCTCTCTGCCTTGGAATATATTGTCGATCTCATATACGATCGTCTTTTGGGATTCGATATCAGGATCGTTCTTGTACGCTTCCATACTGGCCCTCACGTGGGTCAATATCGCACCGTACTTAATATGGTTCTATGATGAGCGGGTTTTGCCAGGGTTCTTCGGTCACCTTGGTGAACTCATCTCTGATGCGGATACCCGCAATGAGATGGCGGAGAAGTACAACGATTTCTTTGCTCAACACCGTATCTCGGTCGCTACTTTCTGGACGATTGCTACGGTATCTATTATATATGCAAGTGAACCTGCCTTGCAGAGCCAGGGCATGGTTGGTGCAGGATCGGTGTTTCTGTGGACTACGTATGCTTATGCGATCTACGTAGGGGCTATATTGAGCCATGGATTTGTCGGGCCTGTAACGACGATACTTCTCATCCGAGAAATCACCGAATACGAGCTGGAAATCGACCCACTCCACCCCGACAACCTCGGAGGGCTCAGCAACGTTGGATATGTCTCCATTCGGACGACCCTCCTGTTCTCATCGGCTTCCTTGATTTTACCCCTCCTGTTCTATTTTTCATCCTCAGGTGGCATCTCAGAGGTTATCTTCGTCTTTGCAAGTATATACGTCTTCACGATATTCGTGTCGTTCATTTACCCTACTACAATTGTCAATCGTAGAGCCCAAGAGTATCGAGACAATGTGCTTGAAGATCTCCGTGAAGAGTACAATCGTATAGAGAATGCCACGAACAACCCAAATAACGATGAACTCTCTGAACTAAACAAGCGATTAGAGCTTGAACGGGTCCAAAGGAATTATGACAATTACAATTCGGTGAGCCTGTATCCCCTCCAATTGAATATGATAACTCAGCTAATCGGTTCTGTAATACTGCCTATTTTATTTATGTTCGTTGAGTTCTATCTACCGAATCTCATATGAGAACCTCCGGTAGAATCGGATATCCTCCTCTTTAGAATCCGGGGTCGATATCTGGTTAGTCAGATTACCTAGTGCCCACGAGAGTCTCTGGGCAGTCTAGGGTTTCCTCACGGGTTCTGCACCGGTATCCAACGAGAGTATGGTGTGGAACTCCCAACGTTGGTAGATAGTTCTACTGTATCGACCGTCTAAAGATATCTCACTCTGATAGGGATTTCCTGTAGATACGCGCCCTGCATCTTGCACAACTATATCTGCCAATATTTTGATAGAGTCCGCTATTCATGATCCAGTAAATCATTAACCAACACAGTGGTGTCGGAATAGTCGAAGTGTTGGTTAAGTGGCTCGCGCCCACGCCCAATGTGCTGTCCGGTGGAACCGTGTCTCTCGATACCGATAAATTAAATTTTTCCGCGACATGTTTATTATCAGTCAGCAACTGGTAGCTATATTCGGCATAACAGGTTGGTGATGGAAATAAGTCGAAGTGTAGTGCCGGTTTATCAGACAACCCGGCAGTCACCTCGGCAGCCATATTCTAAGTCACTAACCCATTTATCAGACGCAATAGAATAAATGGTGTGAGTTGTTATGCCATACCTTGGCTTGCTCAACGGAACTCAAGTAATCCCTCCACAGGTGGCTGATGGCACCACTGTCACCTGTCCCGTTTGCGAGTGTCAAATGGCCGTTGTGCAGTCGCATGAACGTGGCTCGGCGTTCGTTTCTCGGCATTTCCGCCACCACGAGCAGGAGCGGGCATCTGAATTGAGCGCTCGATCCGGGCAGATAACTTTTGCCGACCTCGAAGCCACCGGCGAGTGCCCCGGCGAGTCAGATGAGCATCTGAAGATGAAATCAATCGCCTACGCGCGACTCGAGCACGACTTCCCCGACGCATCTGTTGAGTTGGAGTCGAGCGTCGGCAACCGGATCGCGGACGTTCTTCTCGCCTTCGATGAGCCTCGCGCACCATATGCGAAGGGTATCGCAGCTGAGGTGCAGTATCGCAACCACGGAAAAGATATCGAGGCTGTCAGCGAGCACTACCTGGAACACGAATACAGTGTTGTATGGCTTAAAGAAGATGACTTCTCTGAGTATGATGTTGACCTCTCAGAAATGCTGACCGTCTGGCCCTGTGCTCTTCCGACGAGAACTGGGACAGAGGGCTACCCAGACGTTATCCGATGGCTATGGCAGGAGAAATCCCCAAACGTATCGTTAGAAATCCCGATCCCTGGGGAGTACTGGGCTTCATTTGATAAATCAGGAGAGTGGGTTCCTATTGTACATCGACAACTGCGACAGAGGGGACGCGCTTGGGTGACGGTATCTCGTTCACCAACGCAGCAAGTTACGTTCCAGCTTGGAAAAAAGGGGCGAGGCTGGGACCCAGAAACGGAGCGTGTCACCGTTCAGGTTGAAGTAGACGACTGCACGGAATTGCGGTCATTTGCTAACCAGTTGAGCCAACGGGCGTTTGGGCAGGATCGTCCCTCGAAAAGAGATCGAGACCAGCCGTGGCATGATCTGATGACGGCTTGGTTTGCGGGCACGTCTGTAGTCACGTCGTGGCTTTCCGCATCGCTATCTCCAGATGGTGATGTCGTTCTCTCGCTTGGAAAGAAACATCCAGCGGAAACAGAGCGAGTGAGCGCTCAAGTCGACGAAACAGCGGTACAGGCGCTTCAGGAAGTCTCTGACCTGCTCGACAAAGCGTTCGAGATAGAGTCCTCAGACTCTGTTGATGTTTTCAGCAGGTAAGATATGTTGCCCCGACTGTAGCTACTACACAATTACAGTTAGTGTTGGCTCAGCTGTATAGCGATTTGAAAAGTCGGGATCGGTGTCTGTCGGTGTGAGCGACAGGTGTATACCGATGTCAATTGACACGTCGAAGGTACCCCGTATTTGACTCATACGCTTCGCCGCGACGGTATAGACGCTGGATCCACGCCCAGGTCTGTTCGCGATCTGTGCCCAGACTACAGGCCTGGTGGCTCTGTTGAAGTCCTCAGAGAATTGCAGGATCGAACGGTAATTTGACCGAATGCAGGCCCTCCCGGAGTCACGATTGCTCCGGTTTGTTGAGCAGGCGTATCACTTGGCCCGACGAGCTGTCGCTCGCTACTCCTCGAAATTCTCGAAACGACGGTACACACTTCACCAGCACATCGTCTTGCTCTACCTCAAAATTCGGAAAAATACGACGTATCGGACGCTTCTCGACGAACTTATCGAGATGCCTCGGATTCGGAGCGCCATCGGACTTGAGGAAATTCCGTCCCCCTCGACATTGTGTAAGGCGTTTAACCGCCTGGACATGGCTGTTTGGCGGGGTCTTCTCAACCTCTCGGTTACGCTTCTCCCGACCAATGGCGTCGTCGGTATCGACGCCTCCGGCTTCGATCGCAGCCACGCCTCAAAACACTACACGAAGCGAACGAAGTTGACGATTCAACGGTTGAAAGTCACACTGCTCGTGGACACGAAAGCGAATGCCATCCTCAATCTCCACGTGACGACGACCAGAAAACACGACTCACAGATCGCACCGTCGCTCATCAAGCGGAATACAGATGAAGTAACGATTCTCCTCGGTGACAAGGGATACGACGACCAGAAGGTTCGCGCGTTAGCCCGTGAAGATGGTGTTCGTCCGGTCATCAAGTACCGAGAATTTTCGTCGCTCAACAAGGCGTGGAATGCTCGGCTAGATGCCGACCTCTACGGCCAACGAAGTCAAAACGAGACAGTAAACTCCAGTCTTAAACGGAAATATGGGCATTCGTCCGCTCACGACACTGGTGGAAGCAATTCCGTGAACTCGTTGTCGGCTGTCTCACTCACAACATCGACACATCACTCTGAACAGCGGATATCGATGAGCGAGACAGCGAAATAGGTCAGTGGATATGGCAGCCCTCAGAACTCCCAGAGCCGAAAGCCCGAACGCTGCGAGTATCAGACCAGTCCACATAGGACGAACCGATCAAAGAAACCGTTCATCGGCCTGCTTTGATTGGATTGTTGATTTCGATGCGTTGATCCAGCCTGTGTCTGCATCATTCGGAACATCGAAGTCAGGAACGAACGGTTTGATATCCAGCAACGGCGTCTGATCAACGACATCGATTCCCCTCACAGTCACCTCGTGATCTCTGACGGACTCAATTTCGACAACAGAGAGTCCAATCTGATTCGGACGCTGTGGTGCCCGCGTGGCAAAGACGCCTCTTTTTTCGTCATCAAGAAACGGTTCAACCTGCAAGGAAGCGGTGTCACCAGATGCGTGAAAGTGATACAGCAAGATACAGTGGGTAAACCCGTCTAGGTCTTGCAAACCATCCGCGTATGACTCGTCAACCTTGACAGTCCCAGCTGCGTCATCTGCTCCAGTCGGTTGGATCGGCATTCCATCTGGCGATTCGAAGGGCGTCCGAATCACACCAATTGACTCGTACTGGAACTGCTCATCAGGCATGTCTATACTTCGGTCTTCGATTGAGAAATCAGTGTCGTGACCGACTTGCGCGCTTTATTCAGCATCGCCTCTCAAAACTATCAGCAGTTGAGGGTTTCAACAGAGCCTTTTATTTATTTATATCGTCCTTGATTCGCCGGCATCATCGTGCTCAATGAGCTCGTCCGTGTGAGCGGGTATGAGCGAACCACTGTATCGATGTACGGCTCGGGACCTCGCGAATGCCGATCCATAGGCGCCGAGGGCCGACGAATCCGTCGGGATGGTGGCGACGTGGCTCCGAACGAACGGCTACGACGTCGCGCCCATCGTCGACGGCAACACGCGGGTCGGCTACGTCGCCTTGGAGGATCTCATGTATGCCCCGCCCGACGACCTGATTGCCGACCACGCCCAAGGGACTTCGCTGGATCGGATCATCAGCGTCGACGCCGCCTTCGGAGATGTGTTGGCCGCGCTGTACGAGTCGCCGTTTTATTCCCCGGCGGACAGAACCGCGTTGCCGGTGTCGCCGCCTCGAACTCCGACAGCGAGCGGTTCGAGCCGCTCTCGATGCGTTTGCCCAATTGGATGTGGCTGTAGGCCTCGATCGGTCCGTCTACGGCCGCCGATACCGCACGCGTCAGTGCTTTTGGGAGGTCATCGATGGCGATCAGCGTCAACTCGTGGCTCCCGAGATGGTAGCCAGTCGCCATGCTCTCCGGCGCGACGGCGATGATCGCCTCCTCGTCGAGTGCCTCGCGCCGCAGTTGTGCGTCGCGGCTCTGGACGAGCGGGGCGTCCAACTCCGCGACCGGAAACAGCTCGCTGACGACACCGAACTGGACCGTCTCCCGCTCCGCGAAATCGTACGACATATGCATCTATTGTATACTATAGATTACTTTCACCTACTTTTTCTAAATGAATCCTGAATTGGCCAATAGAATGTGCCTGCGACTGTAACGCTCTGAAAGGGAATAAAAACGACTGTACCGTCTAAAGACTTCCATGACACGCTGACCTTAGACAACTAGATTGAGGGCCTGCGGGAGCAGGACGCTCAGGAAGATTTGCGACCACATCGTAAATGTCGTTGGATAGGTTTGCGTATCCTGTACGTGCTGTAATCGGTCTCGGATTCTCTCGTACTGATCTTGGTCAGTAATCTCTGTTTCTCGAATCTTAAACGGGCGCTCCATTACATCAGTAAGTTCACCCTCGAGTTCTCTGATCCGTCTCTCTTTTTGATTTTTCATGATAGAATGAATTCGGTACATCGAATACCCGATAGTCACGATTCCAACAATCCAAGCGGCTGAGAGCACAACCTCGACAATAGGGGCATTCGGAGCGCTATACGGTGCTGCGGTGTATTGGGACATAATGACCGGACCCTTCGTCTGAAAGAAGTATAAAATTAGAGTCAGCGTGTACAAATAATACGACCGCTTGAGCAGTTCTCCGATAGACTGGAAACCGCCCATCTTCCGCGGATCGTAAAAAAATACACTGACGCCGACCTTCTTAATCCGCCGTGGCACAGCGAAGTGAACGGTGAAATATGCGAGCACAAACTCAACCAAGACTGGGATATACACGAATGTGTAGGCTAACTGTGAATAAATAACTGATCCGATCCCGTTTATTTGTATGAGCTCCCCAAATCCCAGTACAAAAATATTGAAGCCCTGTATAGCCACCCATGCAACTATTGCCACTGCCATTTGAACTCGAAACGAAACCAGATCCTCAAACAGAGCCTGATCAGTTGATATATCCCGATCGTCGATTCGGAGCGCAGTGATTGCATCGGCATAGGTGTCATTTATATACCGGGCCCCCACGACAGAGAGAATCACCATCGCAGGTACTGCTAGTGAGTTGGGTTCAATAATGAATGAGTTTTTTCCAGAAACGAAGTAATTGTACAGATCGAATATTCCGTATTCGATGAATAAGACCAGTCCAACAAGAAGATACGGCGGATAAAGATTAAATCGGGGGATGCGGTGAGCAAGCGAGTCAACGTGGGAACGCTCGGCAATCCGTTCGATAAGAAGCTGACCTCGATATTGTTCCGAACCTGTCGTGGACATACGTACTTGAGTAGTTGATGTTGAGGAATATACATAAAATTGGGTGCAGCTAAAATGGCGGTGTTCAGATAAGAATGAAAAGTGAGACGGTACGTTTTTTGAGTGCTCTATGCCCAAAAACGCCCACCTCAACGGCTGTTTGGACGAGATCGAATTAGGTTTTGTGGAGCGAGAAGCGACACCGAGATTACTGATGAAGCTTGGTATTCAACTCCATTTAGCTGGCCTATCACTTTCGAATACCATTTCTATTCTTGAGATATTCGGTGTCAGTCGAGCTCAATCTACTATTCACAACTGGGTTCACAGGGCAGATCTACAGCCCGAGTCTGGTCGGAATCCGGATCACGTTGCGGTGGATGAGACCGTGATCCGACTCAATAATGAGCAGTACTGGCTGTACGCTGCTGTCGATCCTGAGACAAACAAATTACTACATACAACGCCTGAACCGACGACAAACAAGGTAATCGCTCACGCGTTCTTTGCCGAACTCCGCGAGAAACACGACGTTGACGACGCGGTGTTTCTCGTAGATGGCTCGCACTCACTGAAAGACGTCTGTCGCCGCCACAGCCTCGATTTCAGATATGAACGCCACGGAAATCGGAATAGCGTCGAACGTGTCTTTCGAGAGGTAAAACGACGAACTATCATTTCTCAAACTGTTTTAGCAACGTCGAAGCCGACACCGACGACGGGTGGCTTCGACCCTTCGTCTTCGCATGGAATCAGCGTACCTGAACACTACCGTTGCCACCTAGGCAATCAAAATTGAGCGGACGCTCTTCGGTAGGGGATTGTTAATACTGCTTCTCACAGGAGGGCCGGAACAGAGGCCCCCCGTTTGAGCGCTTGACCAGCTAATTCTTGTCCCAGCAGACTCAAACAAGAATCGTAAGACAGCTCTACATCAACAATGTGCTACGTAAGAGCGTTGAACAAAACACATAATGTACCTCCAAAACCATCCAACAGTATGGCAACCGGGAGGGGGATAACCCGACGGGATTTCATTAAGTTGAGTATCGGAACCGTTGGAGCAGGAACGGTTGCCTCCGGGACGGCCACAGCCAGCAGTGGTAACTGGCCAACGTTTGGTCACGACGAACAGAACCGTCACTACAACCCTGATTCAAGTCTAGATGGTGACTCCGCCTCGGAACGGTGGATGCTTAGTATCGGTGATAGGGCTAGTTCAGGTATCCCCGTAATCGAGGGGGAGGTGTATTTCTCTGACTCATCTGGCCTCGTTTATCGAGTTACCGAGCAGGGTAACACGACCACGTATGATCAAGGCGTTGGATCGCTTCCGTCGGATCTACGCCTTCCGAGTGGAACATCGACACCAACCGTTACTGGTGGGCAACTGTTTGTTGGCGGGCTCGACAGTCATGTATACGCGATTGAGCGCGATACGGGTGACACGACCTGGTCGTTCGAAGCCGATAGTGCCATCTATACCTCGCCGACAGTCATCGGGGATCATGTGTATGTAGCGTCAGCGGATGGAACAGTTTATTCCGTCACCCGGGATTCTGGAGACGAATCATGGCGCTACCAAGTTGATGGTATGATTGCTACCGTACCCTGCTCTATTGATGATGTATTAGCCGTGGCTACTCGAGACGGGGCTATTCATATAGTTGATATAGCCACTGGAGAAGGAACTGTTGCATTAGAGACAGACTCAGAAGTATTTGCGTCGCCAGTTGCTACCGAGGGTAATATATATTCTGTGACACAGAGAGGCGCTGTCTATGCTATTGACTCGACGGGAGGGACCGTTCAATGGGAGGCTGAATTAGATCGAACAGTTACCAGAACACCCGCACTGACTGACGATCGGCTATATGTTGGAACCGAGGGCGGAACGATAGTTGCTATTGATATAGTTACTGGTGACTCGCTTTGGGAAACTGCGGTGGCTGGTGAAATCACTACTGGACCCGTTGTGACTACTGATATAATCGCTGCCGGGACGGCGAATGGAACCATCCACGCGCACTCCATATCCGAGGGAGAGCCGCTATGGACATTTGATGCGGGAAATGCTATTACGACACCATTGAGTGTCGCCGATGACGTGTTGTATTTCGGTACAGAAATTGGCACAGTATACGCAATAACGAGTAGCTCCGGGTTCGCATATACTGCACAGACATTCGCTGGCTCAGCTGCATCGCGTGCGACGGCGACCGCTTCCGAAGTTCCTTCGCCGTTCCTCTGGATATCGGGCGGAATCGGAACACTCGTTGCAGCCGGGTACACTGGAAAGAGGCTGCTCAATAGGGGCACATCCAGTGAGTCATCGACGACACTCAAGGGCTCCAAGACAAATACAATGTTATCGGGCGATGCGCCTCCGATACGAGATAACAAATCAATGTCGGACAGCACGTCGAAATTACTCGGAGATGATGTCTCCTACAGTGACTTCGATATCAAAGAACAACTCGGAGCAGGTGGCTCTGCTGACGTCCACAAAGCCCAGATCATGACTGATGGAACATCGCAGACAGTAGCTCTGAAAACACCGCGGACGTCCGGTGATGATACCGTTGACGCGTCTTCGTTCTCGGAGTTCTTTAACGAGGCAGAGCTCTGGAATAGCATCGACGATCACGACCGCATCGTCACCGTTCACGCCTGGGGTGAGACACCCCTCCCGTGGATCGCAATGGAGTATATGCAAGGTGGAACGCTACACGACAACGCAGCATCGTTATCGTTTGAGAATCTCTTCATCGAACTCGAGGGGATTTCTGAGGCGCTCCACCATGCGCATCGACATGGAATCACGCACACGGACATCAAACCGGCGAATATTCTGTTCACCGAGTCGCCCACCGGTGGAATCGGAAAACTGACTGACTGGGGATTGGCGAATGTTCTGCTAGATCACTCCATGAGCGTACACGGACTGACGCCAGACTATTCAGCTCCTGAACAGGTTCGCCCCGAGATGTATGGCGGTACGGATGATCGAACGGATATCTACCAACTGGGAGTTGTCGCGTACGAACTATTTACCGGCAAACTCCCGTACGAAGGTGCGTCATACGCCGGTATGGTTAATTCGATTCTTAATGAAGATCCACAGTTACCCTCCGAGCTAAACCCGGAGTTGCCTAGCGAACTCAACGAGGTACTGCTAACCGCGATTGCCCGAGAGAAATCCGACCGCTACGAGACTGCGCTTCATTTCCGCGATGACCTGCGTCGGGTATATCATTCAACCTGAATTCTGGTTTGTTAGATACCCCCGCTGAGATGCAAGGTTTCTTTGAGGGGGCTTAGGTGCATTTGATACGGGGTTTAATGGCTATGGTGGAAAAACGTCATTCCGTGCACTAATTTAATATAATCGACACAAAATACTTTTAATCAGTGTTTGTAACCACCTGACGAATGGGGAAATGAGCCAATTCAGTTCAAAAACTACGGGGGGTCTCGGTAGGCGGGCTTTGTTACGAAAGTCAGTGGGTGTGGGGGTTGCATCGACGATCGGCGTCCGAAGTACTAGAATAGCCGCAGCTGCCGGGGGTGACGAATTGTGGCGGTTCGAAGCTGACTCCATAATCGTGTCTTCTCCAACCGTGGTCGATAATACCGTTTATTTTGGAACTAATGGAAGTGATGTACACGCAGTAGACGCAGAAACTGGTGAAGAGCAGTGGCGGTTTGAAGCTGACCAGTACATAAATGCAACACCAACGGTCGTCGACGAAGTCCTATATATATCCAGTAATGATCATCATATCTATGCTCTTGACAGAACCAGCGGAGATGAATTGTGGCGTTTCGATACGGGTCATGTGAGCAGGTCATCGCCAACTGTCGCAGACGGGACGGTATTTGTAGGCAACGGAGACTCCGGAGGAAAAGACACTACAGGCGCTGGTCTCTATGCAGTTGGTGCAATCTCAGGGGAGGAAAAGTGGAAATTTGAAACTAACGATCGGATATCGTCTTCACCGGTCGTCAAAGACGATATTGTGTTGTTTGGTAGCTATGATGGAAATTTGTATGCGTTGAACTCCGAGACCGGCGAACAGAGATGGGCCAGTGAAACCGGTGGGGGGCAGTCTTCGCCAACAGTAGCAGACGAGACAGTCTATATTGGTGGATGGCAGGACGGAAACGTTTATGCGTTTGACGTAGACAGTGGTGATCTACGTTGGGAGTTTGAAACCGATGATATTGTCAGTTCGTCACCAACAGTAGCTGCAGGATCCGTCTTTGTTGGGAGCGCCGATAACAACGTGTATGCAATCGATGCGGACAGCGGGGAACCGGAGTGGGTTTTTCAGACAGGTTCTACAGTAGCGTCATCACCGACTGTCGTAGGGGAACGGGTGTTTATTGGCAGTGGTGACGGAAACGTATACGCTCTTGATAGCACTGAGGGCACCGAGATATGGCGATTCGAGACTAACGATGAAGTCTCCTCGTCGCCAATTGTCGTTGACGGTGTTGTATACATTGGGAGTCGGGAAGGGCGTGACGAGGGGATAATATACGCACTTGAAGCCGGTATCGACGGTTCTAGTGAGGGGTCTCGAGCACATGATGGTTCATTAAACCATCACGAGACATGGCGGCACGCAGGCCAAGACATCAATATCGACGCATTCTCCGGAGGCGATGACGGGGGTACGAATCCTGTCGCAGCGATATTCCGGCGTGCTAGTGAAGACACCGGTCTTGTTGGCACCATACTTGCCGCCGGAATTGCCAGCGGTGGGTATCTAACGTATAAATGGCGTCAATCTTCAAGAGAGAATGAGGAAAAGGCGACAGAGACTACGGGTAGCGTGGCAAATCCGTCGCATGCTGGGCCGGGGAATGGCGACGTCGGGATATCGTCCTACAGTGAGTTTGATTTCAGAGAAACTGTTAGGGAGGGATCTCAATATCAAATTGAGGCAGCCGTAACTCGGGGGGACCACCAGTCTGCCTGGGTCATCACATATAATTCACAGGATAGCGAGACTATTCAGGCGACAAATATCGAAGAATTCAATGACCGAATCGAACCCTGGACAAAATTCGAGGACCACCCACACCTGATCTCAGTCTACGGATATGGCACGGAGCCGTTACCATGGGTCGCGGTCGAACCGGCAGACTATCCGACGCTTATTGAGACAGCTGCAGACTATTCGCTTTCACAGCGAATTGCATTTGTTGAGGAAGCGTGCGAAGCGGTTCACCATGTCTCTCGGTACGGATTCAATTACGACGTGCTTGCCCCCGAAAGTCTCCTAGTTACCCCCGAAGACACGCTGAAACTTCGAGGGGTCCTTGATTACATAACCCCGACAGAAAAAACGCCATACGAACCACCAGCGAAGAAACAAGGACAGACAGCTGAGAGTGCAGCTGTATATCGGCTCGGTGCAATAGGATACGAGATTCTTTCGGGGCAACCACTAGATGATGCTGGCTCGTCGGTAACCCCACCCTCAGAACGAAACCCAAAGTTACCGAAAAAACTCAATAGAACTCTGTTAATGGCGCTAGCAGCAGATCCTGATGATCGTCATGAAACGGTACTCCATCTACGGGACGAACTAGATCAAGGTCTACGATGAGAGTGTTATAATACTCTAATTTAAGTTATCTTCTGTAGAAATTAATAGATTAGTGAACCATTTCATGATAACCAGATCGGTGCCAGATATATTCAGTACCTCACCAAGGATCGCCAGTTAGTCGCATCTGGACCAATTCACAGATAACGAAAATAAAATATATTATGCAGGGAAGATAGAATCATGTATAACTATGTCGGTGGGGGCTAATAGGAGAGAGGTACTAAGCATAATAAGTTCAGGTGTTGGTATAATATTTGGACTTAGTAACATTGGAAATGCACAAGAAATAACCAGAGAGGGAGCGTGTCATAGAATACGCCCCACTCTCTTATCGGTCTGGTTATCATTTTAATCCGTAACAGGTGTACAAGTGCCTGCACTTAGTGCACGGCTTTACGAAGCGGTTAGAGAATACCCGTCTATTTGTTGGTACTGACATTTTGTGTCTATCGACCATCGCGTGCCTCACAACGAACGGCTGCTGTGGGAACGGGTTCGACCGTCCCGGAGCTACTGGATCCGAATACGTGGGTGATCACGAGACCTATTCTATGACACGCTCAATTTTAAGTAAAAAGAAGATAGATACCATGCTAATGCGCGGGTATTGGGAATTGGGGTTGCTCAACGGCAGTAATGGATGGACTCACCATGGTTTTGAAAAAACGTTAGCAGTCGAAACATCTAATGAAGGGCTCTGTTTCGAAAAAATCGGACTCAATCCCAGATGGACAGCTGGATCAACAAAGTGATCCTATAGACATGTTATCGAGACGGCATTTACTACGCACTTCAGCCTCCTTGGGTACTGCTGGGATAGTTGGCGTTGCTACGGTGGCTGGACAACAAGAAGAAACATTTCAAGCGAACAACGATCTGGTCAGTTTAGGGCTTTCTCCAGACTACATTAGTTCGGGTAGATATGCTTCATCGCTCGAATTTGATGGAGAAAACAGATTGAAAAGACCGTTTCGTTTCTCCGGATACACACCTGAGGAAGAGCGACTAAACTATGTCGAAACTGTCGAATCTACACGCCTCTCTGGCGAGGGCTGGCAGGGATTCTCACTAATACGAACCTTCGAATTCAATACGGAGACAGAATATAGGATTGAACAGCGCTCTCTTGTCCCGCCGGAGGAACCACTCGTTTTAACCGAAATGATACTTGCAAATACCGGAGAAGAGTCACTTACTATTCGGCGACCGGATAATCATATACACAACGGTTGGGTTCTTGCTGTTGTCCCGCCGCTTGCAAATCCTGAGGGAACGTATCGGTATTCTATTGATGGGGATTCCCCTCAGAGTTTTGCGGAGAGCGACCTCTGGTATACCCATGAATTGACCGATTCAACGCATTTCATTACCCAGTTTGCGGACCGATACGGAATCACGCTGAGTTATTTAGGTGGTCATACGGATCCGGTTCAAGCCATCACCGATAACCGGGGGATCAACGGCTCCGATCTAGAGTACGAGAATAAATCGGAGTTACCTCGAAGCGAGGAAAACCCACCTGCTCGTGTGACCGAGGGCTTCAGCGTCGATACCATTGATTTCGGTGTTGATGGCCTTTCGTTGGATGCCGGTAAAACCGCCTCATACACTCACTCGCTCAGTATTCATGAGGGGGGTGACGAAGCGATCAGCCGTGCAGAGGAACTTACCGAGAGAGCTAGCACTCTATCCGATGAGTCCCCCTCAATCTCTGCTCTTACTGGAGAGGGCAATGATTCGATAACTGGCGCGGTGTTCCGGCGCTTCTCAAACCCGGGGAATTCACCCCTACTATTGGGGCTTGGAGGAATGATGGGCGCTGGTGCAACGTATCTTGGATATCGAAGGCTACGCCGTGATACGAGTAGAGACACTTCTACAGAGGACAATCAAGAATCGATAGGACGACAACCGACTACCGAATCTCAAGAAGTATCTCTTTCAGTCGACGACTACGAATCGCTTGAAATCATTGAGACTGTTCGAGAGTCCGATACAGTTCGAGTACAGAAAGCATCACCCGGTGAAACCCAGGTATGGGTCCTTACGTTGACTGTAGAACCGAATGAAACACTCAGCGCCTCCGATATTAACCACTTCGTCGATACGGTCCAACCGTGGTCACAAATAAAGCCGCATCCGAATCTCTTGTCGGTAGTCGAGACTGGAGAGGAGCCTGTCCCATGGGCTGCAATTGAGCCGGCGGATCATCCCTCTCTCTCCGGCTATATCGGACAGATTTCGGTCGATACGTGTAGTAAGTGGCTTAAGCAGATCTGTGAAGCGTTACATCATACTTCCAGATACGGGCTGGTTTATCAGAATCTTACAACAGATAATCTCTTATTACCCGATGATTCTAACGTAAAACTTCGTGGGCTGCTTGACGAATTCGAAGCGCGTAACCCTTGGTATATGGCTCCTGAAGAATTCGATAATACAATAACCGAACAAAGTCTCGTGTATCGAACTGGGCTTGTCGGATACGAGCTATTAACTGGATCTCTTCCATATGGCTCGTATCCGGATGGAGATCCCCAGACTGTAGTTCAATCCAAGGAGTGTATAGCGTTATCCGAGCGATTGGAGTCTTACCAGACGGCACTCGGCGACATATTGTCAGAAGCTCTTTCGCCATATCCCGAAGATCGCCACGAGACCGTCCTTCATCTCCGGGACGAGGTTGAGGAACTCCGCAAATAGGTCCCTGAGTCGTTTCATTCTAAATACGCCATTAGATAAGCAAAATCTATTTCGCTCTTGTGAAGCAGATTGTTGATAGCGAGAGCTGCGGCTGAAAGTCGAAGAGAGCAAGGGCACCGCGACAGCGGTGCCCGATATGTTCCCAATACGCCGGTTCGTGTCGGAATCGGCTGCAGCGGACCTGCTCCAACAGGTTCGCTGGCGTGATGGCGTGGAGTGCCCCCGCTGCCGTTCTGACCTGACGGTCAGAAACGGCAGCTATCGGGTGTATCAACGGTATTTGTGTGAGAATTGCGGTCGGACGTTCAACGAGAAGACCGGCACGATCTTTGCTCACGCGAAGCTCTCGCTGAAAGAGTGGTACTTCACGATTTACGTCTTCTTGCGGTTTAACACGAGCATTCGGCAGATTGAGGCGGAACTCAATCTTTCCTACAGAACGGTGAGACGACGTGTCGAGCGCTTCGCCAGAGCGCTTGATTCGCCTTCGATCAGGCTGTCTGGACCGGTCGAAATCGACGAAGTGTACGTCTCGGCTGGCCTCAAAGGCCGCGAGCGTGACTCCGGTCACGCTCGCGTGGCCTGTCCACGCGTGGACGAGGATCGTACGACGGCGACAAACCGCCGGTATTCACCTTGGTCGATCGTGGCTCGGACGATCGGTACGTCGTGCCAGCGAAATCCGCCGAGGAATCGACCATTCGACTCCTGCTCGCCAACTGCGAACAGGAGTCAATAACCGTCTATACCGACGGATTTCAAGCGTACGAACCGCTCGAAGACGACGCATTCACCCGCGAATACGTCGTCCACGGCGACGGAGAATACGCTGACGGCGACATCCACGTCAACACCTGCGAGAGCCACGCGTCGCTGACGCGACGGTGGCTCTCGCCCCACCGAGGAGTGTCAAAAGACAAGCTAACGCCGTATCTCAGATCCTTTCAGCTCCGCTGCGAACTCTACAGAAAACGAGGTGACGAAGCACTCAAACATGCTTTCGACGCCGCCCTCTGAAAATCAACAACGTGCTTCACAAGAGCGATTGTCTTATTTAGTTTTAGGTCAAAACATTTTTAAGAGAGATCTCAACTGATTTTTGTACAGGGAAGAAATATCACCGCTGTCACGCGGTTCGTTAACTAAAGACGAATGGTCTGATCGGGTTTCCTAATAACCAATCACCAGCTAAAATATATAACAAATCCACAGGTGATCTTGCGAACAGGCTCCGTGTTGCTCCGAATTATGTATCTTATCTACCTCCGCTTGACTGATAACCCTCCCAACGATCTAGCGATAGAGAACCTCAAATAGACTCAAACACCTCTTTTAGATCGTCTCGGAGATATAACACGTGTTCGTACCGATCAGCTTTGCGACGCTTGAGGGCTTTCAGAATAATTTCGTCGAGTGCTGCTGGGATATCAGCATGCTCGCTCGGCGGAGCCAAGTATTCATTTTGAATCTTGTTTACTATCTCGAATGTCTGGCCCGTGAACGGTGGTCGCTCCGTAAAGAGCTCGTACGATACAGCCCCAAGCTGGTAGATATCGGTAGCGGTATCGGTGTCACCGTAGGCTTCAGAATCAAACTGCTCGGGAGCAGCGTACTGCGGTGAGATCCCTTCAACACTTTGAGAGTGGTCAAGCAAGTGTTTTGAGAGTCCCCAATCAGCAACTTTTGGTGGATCCCATGCATCCTCAACCTCTCGAAACAGAATATTCTCGGGCTTCAAATCAAGATGAGCGACGCCGCGATCGTGGGCGTGACGTACCGCACGGGTTATCGTCAGCGCTGTCCAGCATTTTTGCCGTATATCCATCCCGGCAATACGCTCGCCAAAATGCCCGCCATCCATGTACTCCATTCCGATCCATGGCAATGGCTCGGACCCGTAGTCAACAACGGAAACGATGTGGTCGTGGTCATCAAGTTGTTGCCATAATTTAGCTTCGTCTACTATTTGGTTAACAGCTTCAGCGTGGAGTGTTCCCTTCATTCTGGGTGTTTTGATCGCCAGTCTTAGTCGACCATCGTCAGTTTCGATGGTAGCTCGGTGGACATCGGCGTTTCCACCCTGGCCGAGTGGCTCTTCGTAATCGAAGTCCTCGTAAGTGAATGAGCGTCGAGGTGGACTTGGAATCGTCTCTGGAACGGGGCGGGTGCCACTGCTGACCACGACTTTTGCCTCACGTTTGATATTTCCATCCCGCTCGTATCCGACTTCCCTAACCCGTACCACCCGACCCTCTGTGAGTTCACTTTCGGTTTTTGACCAGACTTTGTGCCGATACGGATCCGTAGTACTGCCGGGATCCGGATCGATAACTGCGTACCCAGCTGCATACAGCGTCTCGTCAAGCCGTTTGATTCCGGCGTCGAGGTTCGCGGTGGTCAGCTCACTCTGCTGGAGCTTGTTTCTGAGGTCCTCTAAAGCTGTATAGAACCGTAGTATCTCATCGGGTACTGCAGCCGTTTCTTGATCAAAATTATCCGGGAAATAGTCAAGCAGCTCCTCGATCTGATTCGTAATCGGCTGGATATGATTGTCCGCTGGGGCTGTCACGTGGGCGTTATCTTGATAATAGACCTGAGCTCGGGTGAGGGTGTTCCGGATATCGATCGTTCCGTCGACTAACGTCTCTAAGAGCTTCTCTTCGTCCTCAAGCTCGAATGGTTCATTTTCTTTGTCCCACTCAGACTCGATAACCTTCTCAAGCATCGAACGGAGCTGTTCCTCATTTTTGAATTTCCCCGGCCCACGAGCAAGCTCGGTTAGAAGTTGCTCGTCGGTTTCAAAATCGACTGCCTGATCAACAAGTAAATCTATGAGCTTCGTCGTACTTTCCAGATCAGCTGCTTTTTCAATGATCTTCGTTTCGTTCTCAAACTCGACAGGGCCCTCGAGAAGTAGTGTTTCAAAACGATCCTCAATCGAGGCTAGAGCGGGAAGCGAGCGCTGGCTAAAGATTTCTGATCCAGTTACCGGCGTATCCGAAAGCTCATCAATCGTAATCGATTCCTCATCATCAGTTTCGATATTTCGTGCTTCGACAGCGATGATGCCGTTTTCATCTATATCAAGGGTGATCTCGATCTGTGGAACGCCAGCTGCCGCAGGTGGGATATTTGAGAGGGTGAATTCTCCAAGTAATTCGTTTTCTGCGGCGATCTCGCGTTCGCCTTGGAATATCCGAATCCGAAGCCGAGTTTGATCGTTATGACTGGTCGTAAAAACTTTTGACGCCGCTGTCGGAATCGTTCTGTTCTTCTCGGTAAGTCGCTCAAAGAGCCCGCCTTCGACCTCAATCCCGAGGCTCAGCGGCGTAACGTCTAATAGGATGATATCGTCAACCTTGCCTGAAAGTACCCCGCCTTGCACTGCAGCCCCTTTCGCAACGGCCTCGTCGGGATTGACGCTTTTATTCGGCTTCTGGTTGGTAAATTCCTGGATTTTGTTCTGAACCTGCGGCATCCGCGTTGAACCGCCCACGAGAACAACCTCGTCGATGTCATTTACCGGGTAGCCGGCATCGTCAAGCGCCTGCTCAGTCACCTGGATGGTCTGTTCAAGTAGGTCGTTTGTGATCGACTCAAATTCCGCTCGAGAGAGCTTTTGCTCAAGATCAATCGGCCCGTCTCCGGTTGTGGCAATAAACGGGAGGTTGATTGCCGTTTCCATTCGTGAAGATAGCTCAAGCTTTGCTTCCTCAGCAGCCTCGGCTAGCCGCCGGAGCGCCTGCCGGTCGTCGCGGAGGTCGACCCCGTGTTCGTCTTCGAAGGAGTCGGCCAGATATTCGATGATCGCCTGGTTCCAATCATCCCCACCGAGGGTATTATTTCCGTCAGTCGTGACAATTTCGAAGACACCACCACCGAGGTCGAGAACCGAGACACTGAACGAGCCGCCGCCGAGGTCGTACACGAGTACTTTCTGGTCTGATTCGTCGTCGTAGCCGTACGCCATCGCCGCCGCCGCTGGCTCATCAATGATGCGGTCGACCTCAAGGCCGGCTAGCTCGCCAGCGTCCTTCGTTGCTCGGCGCTGGCGGTCGTTGAAATAGGCTGGGACCGTGATAACCGCCTTTTCAACCTCATGACCGAGAGACTCCTCGGCATTTCGTTTGATTTTCTTGAGTACCATCGCCGAGATCTGCTCGGGCGTGTACTCGTCGCCGCCCGCCTCGACGGTGTAGCCGTCCCCCCCCACGTGACGCTTGATCGATTCGACCGTATCCGCAGGATTTTGTATCGCTTGATCCTCTGCAGGCTTGCCGACCAGCGGCTCGCCCTCATCTGTGAAGGCGACGACCGATGGCATCGTTCGTTTGGCTCCACCGAGAGCGGTAATCTTGGGAGAGCCATTTTCCATTACCGCAACTGCTGAATTGGTTGTCCCGAGATCAATTCCAATTATATCACGCCCGGGGACCATTCTATTCGTGCTACATTCTCGGTAGATCGCATTTAATCGTTCCGACGGTTGGGGGCCCGAATTCGGTACTTCCCAACCGGCGTAATCAGCTGAATCGAATCGCCGAGTTGATGAAGAGAAAGTGTCTGGATCTGGATGTGTTCAATATCCCCGATCCAGACAATTACATTTCGGCGTCGGACGTCAAAGACGTAGCGGAAGAAGTCATTACTCCCCTCCCGTTGCCGGGTGTCGAGGGGAGCCCCCTCGACCCCGGCGACATCTGGCTCGTCGTCATTTTGGCTTGCGTCAACCAGACCTCGATCTGGGAAACATGCAAAGACACCAACGGAGCGCCCTGTGACGACACTACCTTCACGTGGCTCCACACCCTTGATCGTGGCTGGCTTGAGTTCGTCGCCAACCTTCTGCTCGGACGCCTCGCCATGACGATTCTCGACCCTGATCAGTCGAGAATTATCTCTGTCGACTTCATCGACAACCCCTACCACGGTGAGTACTACGCCGACGAAGGCGAACTCTGCTTAATGGCTCCCAAAGACGGGACGACCACCTGCCACCGCTATTACACGGCGTACGTCGTCTCCAACGGAAAACCGGTGACGCTGGCGATGACCTACGTCCGCAACGACGAAGACGAAACCGAAGCGGTCGAGCGCGTGCTCGCCCGCGTCGAGAACTATCCCTTCGAAATAGACCTTCTGCTTGCCGACAGCGGCTTCTACAACGAGCGCGTCATTCGCCGTACTTGTGATATCGTCGCAACAGTCGTTCATGTGCCCAAGAAGGGCGAGCGGATGAAGGACAAACTCGACGTCCACAAGTCGTACTGCGATAGATCGTTATTGTACAAAGACCGCGAGCGGGAAGCGCAGTTCCCGCTCGCGGTCGCTGTCTCCTAACAGAACGGTGATCGGGGCAAGCACGGCGAAGTTGTTCGTGGCTACGTGGCTTGTGGCGTCACTGATCGGTCACCAAAGCAGGTTGAACGCCTTTACAGGAAGCGTTCAGGTATTGAAACGACCTATCGCTCACTACGGCAAGCACGCGGGATCACGACGACGCGTGATCCCGTCGTGCGATTTGCGATCATGTTAGTCGCAGCACTGTTGGAGATCCTGTGGCTGGTTCTCAGGTGAGCGGTCGTCGCCCGCCCACGGCGGGGCGGGCGCGACCTGCCTAAAGAGTTCATGTTCAAGACGTTCTGCGACTGGATTCGTCACGAGCTCGAAGAGCAGTTGCGTCGGCAGTGGAAGATCAAAGCGAACGGGGTCGGTGCACCAGCGTCACAGGCAATGGCCGCGGGCTGACCGGGGTCAGCCCACGGCCTGTCCGTTGGGCGATGAGCGGCAGCTTTCGGCAACTACTGCCGAAATTCGGTTGATCTGGTCTGTTCGAGGTGGTGTCATGGAACCGCCCCGGTCTACTCTGCGGTAGCAACTGGGACTGACCGTCTAATCATACAGAAAGAGACTGTTCTGTGGCGTTCTGGCAGCACTCTCTCGACTCGTTTGGGAAGTACCGATCGTCCATCTCTTACTTCGTGCAGTATCTTGTGAAACTGATGTTTTGATCATTGGACAAGTCGGCTAAAATTGAATCGTCCGATCTCAAAATCTGCTGATAGAGCGTTGTTATCGGCTGAAAATTGAATATCATATATCGGATATCGCCGCTGTCTTGCGTTCAATAGAGCATGATCCTTCGGTCGAATCGTTCTTTGAGCGCGTACAAGATGTAAAACACATATTTTGTATCATATTTTAATTGGCTCCGAATGGATCGACAATTCAGGGGAAGGGGAGATCATCGTGGTCTGAAACCAATTCTACGGGAAGAAGCCTCGGGGCTGACCCCGAGGCAGTTCACGAGATTCAAACATACCCATCCATCTTTAGCTAATACTCACAGTAATACTGAATAACCGCGTATCGAAGCCGAATTGCGTCGCAACACGCTCGCTACAACCCGAAAACACAGTTTCCAATCGTCGTGTACCGCCTGTTCCCGGTAGTAAAAACATCTCAGTCGCTAGTTTCGTCGTTCTAATACCACGGGAAATAATTCTCTCTATAAATATTACTACCAGTCTTAGCTAAAGACGAATGCAAACATACCCTTCCATCCGGTGGTTCAATATGTGATGCTTTCTACGCACTACCTATGGGTGTCGGAGATGATCAAGAAGGAGATGAAACGATCGATCTCTCAGACATCTTTCTGTACTCTCTCCTCGGTGCTGAAGCCATTCATGTGCTCTTTTTGATTGGGAGTACCGTTCTCGAAGAAGGATTTCTTTCCGAGGTCCTACTCTGGGGGGGGCTTCTCACTATTCTGCTAGTCCCAGTGTTGGGGTATCTCGATCTTCGACGTCTCCGTACAGCGGGCTACTGGGAACCGCATGGCCGGGGCTCATTCTGGGTTCTTGGTATGCTTTTCCCGTTCGTAAGCCCCTCCGTCGTGATCGCGTACGTTCTCCGTCGACGCGAACTCGTGACACACGACGGTTTCTGGGGACGATGGGCATACGTTAGCGGTACGGCGGTCGCTGCTTTGACCCTCTCTATTGTCGGATTACTCATCTTTGGGGATCCATCCACCGAGGGCAACACAATAGGACAAAACGTTGCAGTGTCGATCTTTATCGCATTCACGCTTCTACCGAGCCTGACGACATATTTCGATCTCCAGTATCTACGCCGAGCGTGGAGCCACGACTTCTCATTTATAAACTGGCTCTGGGTTCCTATGATGCTCGTATGGTTTTTCCAGATCATATTCTTCACCGCTTACGGATACTGGCGAAGGAAATTCTTGGACGGTAAGCGATGGATCAAAACCACCGAGGACACCCTCAACAAGACCCGTTCACAGCTTGAAGAAGGTGTTAGTGCGCTCGAAAGCGACCAGTACGACAGCGCGCTGTCGTGTTTTAATCGTGCAGAGCAGTCACTAGACAACGCGAACGCGATCGTTAGGAGATTTATCGATGAGTCCTCTGATGAGTACCCGAAACACGCCCAGAAGGTGATTTCAGAAATCTCCGAGATGCAGCGGCATATAGAGGGTAATCGAGCGCATTCTGAGGCCGCAATCGCACTCGAAGCCGGTCTAGATGCGCTCGATGACAACAAGATCGAGTCGGCTATCGATTCGTTCGAAACGGCTATCGACCGAAGCGAGACAGCACTCGGCACGGTTGATGAGCAAGCCACCACAAACAAAATCCGTAAAACATCGCTGCGTGCACGCAACGAACTTGAGGCAACCCTCGAACAATATATCGACGAGAGAATACTCCCACTCGAAAACCGGATTGAGACCACTTACGAGGATGGTATTTCGGCGCTCAAAGCTGGCAACTACGACGAGGCCGCTGACTGCTTTTCCGAAGTTGACGACTACCTCAGTGAACTTCAATCACGGGTCAAAGCCTACGGTCTCAATCGGGACCTACCAGTCGACAGTGACGACGTCGCCGAGAAGATGACCACCGTCGAGCGACAGCGTATCGTTTCGGAGGAACTCGATCCGTTGGCCGACCAGATCGAATCGATGTATGAGGAAGGTGTGTCGGCACTAGAAGCTGGCAATTACGAGGCGGCATTAGACCGGTTCGAAGAGGCTAAGGATGCTATCGAACAGTTTCAGTCAGTCCAAGCGAACCACGGTTTTGACCGCGATCCACCGATAACTAGCGACGAGGTAGTCGATCAAATCGACACCGTTGAATGCGAACACGAGCGGGCAGCGATCGAAAGCTGCCTCAGTCGCGTTGGGGAAGCTCGTTCCGAAGGCAAATCGGCGATGGGCGCAAACGAGTACGACCGTGCCGTCACAACACTCGAACACGCTCGCGAAGAATTTAAAGACGTATCGTCGCTCATCGCCAAATCATCTCTTAATGAATGGGATCTTGAGGAGCGTGAATCAACGCTGAATGAGCTATACGAGACTGCGGTCACAGAGCGCGAAACACAACGATATCGTGACTCCAAAGAGCGTGGTGAAACACTGCTTGATGAGGCTATCGCCAGCGCTGAGGCGGGGAACTACGCCACTGCAATCAAAACCTGCAACGAGGCCCATGAGGCCTTCGAAGAGGCTCAAGCGGTCGCTGAAGAGTTATCGGTCGTCGGTGGGGACCAAATTGAGGATCGACTTGATGACATTTCCGACCTGCTTTCGGACTACCAAATCCGGGAACTGAGCGAGCGCGTCACTGATGCGCGCGTCTCCGTGGACGAGGGTGACCGCGAGCAATACCTTACGGCTGCCAACGACTTAGATGAGCTTACCGCAGAACTAGACGGACAGGAAATCGACCGCGAGCGTGATCTTGCGGTTCTCCGCGAAGAAGCCGAGCTTGAGCGCCTCAAGGCGTTGTTGCTTGCCGAACGAGAGCGATCTATAGAAGCAATTGAAGCGTTCCGAGACGGTGACTACGCGACCGCCCGAGATTATTTCGAGGACATACAGTCGGTTGTTGCCGGAATCCGAGCCGATGCGGAGGAGGCCGGGGTCACGGATTACGATGGAGTTATCGAGCAGCTTGAATCGACTTGTGAGCGAAACGCGACTGCGGCAAGACGAGGGGCATTGGGTATCGATGATGATCCGACAGTCACGCCAATCACGGTCTCGATGGGTAATAGAAATGATTCTAGCCAGTCACCAGATGACTCTGTTTCTGTACCGGTAGCCACTGACGACCCCGCTTCATCGATACGTCGATCCGGTGGAGCGTCCTTGGATGACGCACTACTGGATGCACTACCTGTGGCGGAGGTTAGGGGCCATATTGGATCGGGCGGTAACGCGGATGTCTATGAGGTTCGCCTCGACTCCGGGGAGCGAGCGGCGCTGAAGGTGCCACGCTGGCAAGGGACGCTCTCGGCAACGTTGATCGATGAGTTCGAGAACGAAGCCGAAACGTGGAGCAAACTCGATGAGCATGACGGAATCGTTTCAGTGATCAACTGGGACAATGAGCCACTCCCGTGGTTGTTGCTGGAGTATCTACCTGCATCTCTGGCAAATCGGATGGATTCACTATCGGTCGATTCAGGTGTCAGTGTGCTCGTCGATGTGGCTGATGCGTTAGAGTTTGCCCACGGTCGTGGCGTCGTCCATCTTGATGTCAAACCTGAGAATGTCCTGCTAACTGACACTGACACCCCAAAGGTTGGTGATTGGGGGCTCTCACAAGTTGTCCTCAACCACAAAAGAACCGGGATGGGACTGACACCCCCTTATTCCGCACCAGAACAACTCTCGGACGAGTATGGCGATATCGACCGAAGGACTGACATCTACCAGCTGTCAGCACTTGCTTACCGCGTCCTGACGGGGCGGGTACCGTTTGACGCCGATCGTCCGATTGACCTGCAACAGCAGATACTTCGCGAAGATCCGACCCCGCCTTCAACAATTAACCCGGCACTAGACCCGGCTATTGATGATGTACTAGTGAGGGGACTTGCTAAAAACCCGGACGATCGGTATGAGGCTGCTGTCCTCTTTCGAAACGCGATCTCATCGCTGGCCAGGTGAGGGTATGACACCTCCTCGGGGTAAACGCCGAGGTCTCCACGCGCTTGGAATCGGGCGAACCAGCGTCAACGGTGACAACATTCTCTTTGCAGATACTCCGGTTTGCACACAAGCTGTCGATCCCTTGATCGCGTCGCAAAGCCGTGAAGAATTTTCAACTCCGAGAGTAAACGCGAACTCATAAACGAGACTTACGAACACAATGTTCTCTGGCGCGATATCGAAACACGACTCGGAGAATTCCTCAAGAAAGCAAAGAGTAACCGAATTGAACCATCCGCACGTCTTGACCAAGTCAACGAGGCATCCGTCTTTAGCTAAGACGAGAACCGCGTGACAGTAACGGCTTATCGAGGCTACTTTTCGAGAGGAATGAGGAGGAGAAGTCTGTGCACGACTCTCGCTCCTCATCGAGAATCATGCGTCGGCTTACTACACTGTTTCCCTCCGAGTTCCTCGAAGAGCACGCCGAGGAACTCGGCGTGGTATTGGTCTTTAATTAATACTTTCAGTAATATGATGGCGGTGTTCAGGTAAGAATGAAGAGTGAGGCGGTACGTTTTTGAGTGCTCTATGCCCAAAAACGCCCGCTTCAACGGCTGTTTGAACGAGATCGAATTAGGTTTTGTGGAACGAGAAGCGACACCACGATTTCTGATGAAGCTCGGTATTCAGCTCCATCTTGCTGGATTATCGCTTTCGAATACCGTTTCGGTTATTGAGATATTTGGTGTCAAACGGAGTCGATCTACTGTTCATAATTGGGTCCACAAAGCTGATCTACAGCCCGAATCTGATCAGAATCCGGATCACGTTGCGGTCGATGAAACAGTGATCCGACTCAATGATGAGCAGTATTGGCTGTACGCTGCTGTCGATCCCGAAACAAATGAATGACTGCACACACGGCTTGAGCCAACCACAAACAAGGGTATCGCTCACGCGTTCTTTGCTGAACTCCGCGAGAAACACACCGTTGATAACGCCGTGTTTCTCATTGATGGTTCACACACACTGAAAGACGCCTGTCGCCGTCACAGCCTCGATTTCAGATATGAAAAACATGGAAATCGGAATAGTGTCGAACGTGTCTTTCGAGAGGTAAAACGACGAACTACCAATTTCTCAAACTGTTTCAGCAACGCCAAAGCAGAAACTGCCGACGAGTGGCTCAGATCGTTCAGCTTCGCATGGGATCAGCTTATCTGAACACTACCAATATGATGTAGCTTCGGTTTTTACCCAGATTCGACGATGTTACGCCGGTTACACGGAGAAATTAGCACTTCCCAGGGACGCTTATCGCTCGATATCGGCAGCACCAAGATCTAAACCGTGAGCTATCTTGTTCTCGATACCTATAGACATAATTCAGGTCCAAATATTATTATTGGGCTTAATTAAAGACGAATGGATGTTAGAACTACCCGACGTCCATTGCAAGCCCTTGGCCGTCCACGTAGAACTGCTCGGCTCGGCCATCCGCTTCTAGCCGCTCAAAAGCACGTTTGATGATGTGACGGTCGAATCCATGCTCTGTGGAGATCTCTTCGAGACCAATGGTTTCGCGACCAATCTCGTTGAGATACCCAGATTGAATCGTTTCGATGCACGCCTCGACACGCTCAGCACTGACAGCCCGCTCAAACAACGAGATATTGTCAGCGACAACCGGATCAGACTCATCGTATATGAGACTGCCATTACGGAGGTCAACAAGACAGATGCTCACTTGTCGGCTGTAGTGGGTGCGTGCAAGCTCATCGGTCGCGATTTTTGATTTAACCTGGTCGGTCCAACCGGTCGGAGATGCGATACCGAGTAGATATGTGACGTCTTTTCGATCAGCCTCGCGGACAGCATCGTTAACGAAACCCAATAGATCCTCGATATCGGCAGCGGTCGCATCAAACCCGTTCGCTGCGTGGGCTTCTAAATCTGAGTATACTGTCGCTTCGATAATCATCTCCGTCTGTTCGGAGAGGCCGAGATACTGACTTTCCGTTATTTCATACCGTGTCGTTGGATTCGTCGGATAACTCTCGACATGCTCGCCGTTTTTGTCATCCAATAACTGCACCATATGTGGTGCCCGGTTACGACGCTGGCTGCGCCGCTCCCAGTAGCCGTCTGGAATGTTGTAATTCCGGTCGGGAAGCCGCAAGGAGTCGATCTCGTGCATCTTCGTATCGAAGCGACCGACATAATCCATCTCGAAGAGTTTCGCTGTCGAAGCACTGACAACTTCGGAGCCGTCAATCCCATCCACTTCTGCGGCAGGGTCGCTCCCTGAACTGATGGATCGCCCTATGTCATCGACCTGTCTCTCGAGATCCTGTTGACGCTCCTCGAGACGATCACGAGCATGCTCTATTTGTTCACGCTCGCGCTGGAGCCGATCGATTTCCGCTCGGAGCTCCGAGCGTTGTTCAGTGATACGCTTGAGCTCGCTCTCCACGATCTCCGTAGCGTCTTCACGTCTGCTGTCGCTGCTCTGTTGTGCCTTTTGCCGAGCCTGTTCAAGTTGTTCAATGTTTTCGCCGAGCTGTGTCTCAAGTGTCTGAGTCCGCGCAATAGCAGTTTGTAACTCGACAAGGACCTCGTCATCGAGGCCACCAATGTCCTCGAGTTCAGCGCGGACCTCTTCAATATCAACAGTTTCGCTGGCAAGGTCACGCTCGACGCAGTGAAGTTGCGATTCGAGCTGTTTTCGCTGCTGCTGGAATCCCGTTTGCAACGATGTTTCGAGGTCGTTCAGCTCTGCTTGGAGCATCTCCTTGATTTGCTCACGTT
The DNA here is from genome assembly GCF_000591055.1 of Natronomonas moolapensis 8.8.11. GTDB lineage: Archaea > Halobacteriota > Halobacteria > Halobacteriales > Haloarculaceae > Natronomonas > Natronomonas moolapensis. Next base: position 1,485,484 of record NC_020388.1, read on the forward strand.
CGCTTGAGGCGTCAGCAACGGCTTCGATTGCCTCTTCGATGCTCTCAACCATATGCTCCATTCCATGCGTTTCGACATAGACGAAGAAGCCCTGCCGGATGCGTTCGCGGCGATCGTTGTATCGGTCGACGAGCCGCTCGATTACGTCCTGTTGGACCTCGGGGTTATCGATGAGGTCATCCATGTTGGCAATCTGCGTGGAGGTGTACTCTTGAACGAGTTCGTACACTTCTCCTTCCATCCGGCGGATACGCCCCTCAATCTGCTCTTGATCGAGCGCATCAAACTGCTTGTAGCGATCAAACTCAACGACAGCTTGCAGTTCGGCCTCAATGAAGTCGTCCTCCATCGCTTTTGGCAGTTCTCCTTCGGCATAGAAACTCGCTGCAAGTAACAACCGTGCAAGTCGAATCTCCCCTCGCAGTCTATTCTCCTCGCTACTAGTGAGGAAGTCGCTGCACTCTTTACCGAACTCCCAGTTGAGTTCTTCTTCGTTCGATTTGATCTCGTTATATCGTTCGATTCGCGACCGATCCGGCATCCGCTTGAGCGCTGCGAGGTCCTCGTTTAGTATTCGTTCGCTCGTGTACGTGAGTTCGTTGAGCCAGTCTTGACAGTCGGTCATTGTTGATCAGGTGCTTGACTTGCTGCGTATTCGGTCAATTCGGCCTCGAAAAACTCTGCGAGAAACGATGGGGCCGGCGGATATCCGTTGATATTGATTTGGGCGACCACCTGTCCCTCTGTCTCGTTCAGTCTATAGCCTACTTCCGCACGTCCCTTCTTAGTGTATACTTCATATTCGTTTCGCGCAGCTGATTGTAGGACCGCCTTCTTCTTAGACAGAATATACTCAACGAACGTTTCTACTGCATCTATTGACGCAGCGATCCGCTGCTCTACCGTGACGCTCTCGGGTTCAACGTCCGTGTCAACCGGTTCAAGCCGGCAGATATCAACCTGCTGTTCAGGGACCTTGGCGACTAATTGCTCATACAGCTCGTCACGATCAACTCCTTCTGCGATGCGGACAAGCCCGCTGGGGCGGTTGATCTCTCCCTCGTCCCAATTATTAAACAGGTACTCCGCACGCTTTCGTTCTGCATCTTCCTCATAATCGACAATATAGAGGTATCGCCCTTCGTTGTTATCTTCGGACATGGATGCCTCCCTTTGAGGGTGCCCCAAACTCTCCCCATTTGATGATGTTTGTATCGCTGGACAGTTGGCCGATTGGTCGTCCCACACTTGGATTCTAGTGGCCACCTACATATATTTACCTCCATTTTGGAGATAACTCTTAGTTGTTCCAAATGCCACCGATATGGCTCGAAATGTCCAAAGAACGGGGTCTGAACGTATATCTCCATATTGGAGACAACAATAAAGGTACATATAGTACAAAAACTTAAGTAGTTAGTGCTTAATGGAGTGAGTAGGGGGTTTGACTCAGGCAGATGAACGTCACACTCTGGATCCCGGCGGTGCTCGTGATTAACCTCGTCTTAGGGGGGCTGTTGATGATCGGCGTTTTCAGCTTCATGGAGCGCCGCGTCTCACTCGGTGCCCTCGGTGGAATTGTAGTCGGGACGGGGGTTATCTACACGCAGGCAACCCTAGGTGAGGAGATGCTCCAGGTCACCGTTGGTGAAATGAAGTTGCTGGTTATCGCGGCCTCTCTGGGTGCAGTCATCGGAGTGGTCGGAACCGTCCTCGCTGTCGAACCAGACCTCTGAGTGGCATAGAATATAAATAACCACACTGAGCGATACAACATACCACAATGGAACTACGAGATTGGGTTCAGGAACGATTTGGCACCGCAGATACAGAAACGCTCCTTGACGAGAGCGTCTACGGACAAAACGAACTACGGTCTGACAAAAAGAAGCTTGAACAAGGTCTGAAACAGCTTGAAAGCGATATGGACACCCACTCGAAAAAGTACCAGAAGCTACTGGAAAAGGGTGCCGAGGCCGACGAAATGCGACGCCGACAGTACGCACAGAAGGCCAAATTCGAGAAGAAAAAATACGAGATTAAAAAGAAGAAACACAAGGCAAACAGCATCAAACTCGGGACGATCATCTCTATCGAAGGGATGCGCGAAGTCATGAATATGCACGAGAGCCAAGAGCTTAGCCTTGATGAGGCGATGAGCCAAGATATCAATGCACAAGAAGTTCAAAGCGAGATCATGGACCAAATGGCGCAGTTTGGTCTCGAACTAGAGGATATGCAGCAGGTTCAAGATGCTCTCGATGTAGAGATCCTTGATGAGGATCTTGAACAGGGAGCTTCCGAAGAGCTCGAAGCTATGGAGAAGATGGCAGCCGGCGAAATCTCCAGCGAACAAGTTGATGTCGAGGAAGACATGGAAGTGGAAGCTGACGACGTTAGCGTTGATGTCGATATCGAGGAAGACATGAACGAGACGGACGTGTTCTAATCGATTATGTCGCTCGAAAAGAGCGCACAGAAGAGTCATTTTGAATCCGAGTACAAGAACTACCGAGAACAGGCCGAACGAGCTCGCAAAGAAGGAAACGCAAAAAAAGCAGCTCGATACTATCGACAGTGCGTTGAGGTTCTGCAAGATATTGCCGAGTTAGAGTCTAGTGGACGGCTTACGCAGGAACGGCTTGAGCTGGCAAAGAACCTCAACACTGCGGCTGATCGGCTTGAGAACGATCAACCGCTTGTCAGTGACGAGACTGATAGCGAATCGTCAACGGGCAGTGGGTCCGGCAGTGGCGGTAATGAGGGACGTCCTGCAGGGGGCGATGGGGATGGCGACGAAGCTGACCCATCTGCGTATCTCGAAGATCCGCCCGATCTCAGTTTCGGCGACGTTGGTGGGATGACTGATCTCAAGGAAACGCTGAAGGATCAGGTCATAGATCCGCTTGAACGCCCAGAGCTATATGAAGAGTACAACCTCGGCGTTGTCAACGGCGTTCTGTTATATGGGCCACCAGGAACCGGGAAGACGTATATTACAGAAGCACTCGCTGGCGAGCTTGATTACAACTATATCGAAGCCCAGGCGTCGGACATCACCAGTTCCCTCGTCGGTGAAGCTGCCGAGAACATGAGCGAGATGTTCGAAGTCGCCCGGGACAACCAGCCCTGTCTCCTGTTCATGGATGAGATCGAGGCGATTGCTGCCGAACGTAGCGGGGGCTCACAAAAGACGATGAGTGAGAGCCAGATGATCACTCAGTTTCTCACGGAAATGTCTGAGACCAAAGGTGAAGATGTCGTCGTTGTTAGCGCAACGAATCTCCCTGACGAGATTGATGCCGCGGCATGGCGTCGATTCGACGAGCGAATCGAGGTACCACCGCCGGATGCGACTGCTCGTGGCGCGATTCTCCGAGTTCACCTTCGCGAACGTCCCGTCTTGACCGACGAAATAGAGTGGGACCAAATCAAGGAACGTACTGATGGCTACTCGGCAAGCGACCTCGAGATTATCGCTTCGACAGCTGCCCGGAAAGCACTCAAAGAAGCTCGTGCCTCGGATGAAGTTGTCCCGATAACGCAAAAACATCTCGAGATGGCCATCGAGTCGACGAAGTCTAGTCTTGAAGCATGGGATAAATGAAGAGCTATTTGACACCCAAACGCGACGCAACCCACGCCGAGACGGTTCGACGAATCCCGATTAACGGGCCCGTTGGGCTCTATCGGCTTGATGACGGAAGCCACGCCGTTATTGCTGAGACCGACGATGAAACGATCGAACTTGGCGTCCGAGATGCTGCCGTCTCTCGAAAAAAGGGCGGGTCAGCACCAGTTGAACTCCTCCCCGACGCTCGTGGAATCCGTGTCCGCAATCAAAATAGCAAGAATCCAGTGAGCGTGAAAACAACCCTCCGTGAGCAACAACTCGCCGAAGGGGAGAATACAGTTATCAAGGACGATTGTATCATCGAACTCGGTATCACGACCGAGATTCGCGCAACGGTCGAACGAGACCGTAACACCCTCTCGAAAGAGGAACTTAAGGAAAAGCTTGGAATGAAACAGGAAGGAGATGTCATGGAGGGTGTATCCCCAGCGGCTCATGCCCGCGCAATAGCGGTCAACTTTAGAAAAGCCACCAACGAATCGGTTCCTGAATGCCGAAAGTACGCAACCGAATTGAAGAACTTCGTCGCAGAACATGAAGTTGAGGACCCCGATTACGAGCCAGTCCTCGACGAGCTACAACAGGTAACCAAGCGGCTCGAAAACAAGTCATCTGGGGCACTCCGAGGGAGTGGTATCGACGAAGAGTGGAACGAAGAAATTGACCTGCTAGCAGATCGCGCCGAGAAGCTGTACGGGCGAGCTGATTGATCGGTAAACAAGTGTGGAACGCTCTGAATTATGAATACACACGAATTAACGGACGTTGGAATAAAAAGGGATGCGAACGAAGACGCCGTTCTGACAGCCTCAATCGGGGAACAGTACCTACTGGTTGTTGCGGACGGAATGGGAGGTCACGCTGCCGGTGACGTTGCAAGCGATATTGCGACGACCCAAATCGAAGAGATTGTTGCGAACTCGCTTCCAGCTGAGGAAACCGAGTACGAAGCTATACTTGCAAATGCGATCTCTGCGGCTAACAGAGAGATACATGCTCACGCTACAGATGACCCATCATTATCTGGAATGGGGACGACCGTCGTCGCGGCAATCATTGATGAAGCTGAGGCGACTGTCGCAAACGTCGGTGATAGTCGGTGTTATCATATCGACGATGATATTGAGCAGGTAACCATTGACCAGTCGCTCGTCCAAGAGTTGATTGAAGCGGGTGAGATCACGGAAGCTGAAGCTAAGGATCACCCACAGCGAAACGTCATCTCACAGTCGCTTGGAACAACGGACGATGTCGAGCCGGACTTCTATACGCAGGGTATCGACGGGACGCTTCTACTCTGCTCTGACGGTCTTACTGAAGAAGTCTCCGACAGCAACATCGCAAAAATAGTTAGTGAGGAACCGACACTGACTGAGACGGCAGAAACCCTCGTTCACCGCGCAAATCAGAACGGCGGGAGTGATAATATAACCGTTGCAGTATGTACGAGATCTGAGGAAGAATGAGCGAGATATGCGTCTCTCACTACCTTGACCTACGATGCGTCTAAATCGAGCTATTGATACCTGTTGAGCAATTCCCGCAGGTCGTTCCTGAACAGCACAACTGAGTCGTATCTGTTAGATTTTTCTTTGGCCAATGCCGTCAGCAGGACCTGATCCAAGCCTTCCGGTACATCCGCAAGTTCGCTTGGTGGGGTTGGTTGTGTATGTAAAGCATTATACATCGCTTCTGCCGGCTCACCACTAAACGGTGGCTCTCCAGTAATCAAATTATAACAGACCGCGCCAAGTTGATAGATATCCGTAATATCGTCGGTTGCGCCATATTCGTCATCAAACTGCTCTGGTGCCGCGTAGTGGGGCGACATCCCTTCGACGCTTCCAGGATGTTCGAGCAAATGTTTCGATAAGCCCCAGTCAGCTATCTTTGGTACGTCCCATGCGTCTTGGACTGTACGAAACAGGATATTCTCAGGTTTTAAATCGAGATGCGCCACTCCTCGCCGATGTGCGTGGTGAAGCCCGTTTGTAATGGCAATACTAGTCCAGAGCGCTTGCTGGATATCCATCTCGCCATTCCTTTCGCCGAGATGTCCCCCGTCCATGTGCTCCATCGCAATCCATGGCAGTGGATTGCTGCCATATTCTACGATACCGACAATATGATCATTGGAATCTAACTTGCTCCATATCTCAGCCTCTTTGAGCAGTCGTTCGATATCATCAGTATGGAGCGTGCCATGCATTCGAGGCTCCTTGATTGCCAACGCTATATCCCCGTCGGCTGTCGGTAGTGTCGCCTTCATTACGTCGGCGTTCCCACCCTCCCCGATGGGTTCTCTATTCGTTAGCTTATCATATTCTACTTCCACACTAGGAACAGTTGGGATCTTATCCGGAGAATACAGGACCTTGCTTTGGGCCGTCTCCCTCTCTTTTGAGTTTAGTGTGAGCTCAGAAGTTGTGTCTAGTGATCTCTCCGATGCAGTGGTCTCTGGGGAGCTTGTTGTTTCAGTCTCCTCCATATCATCAGTATCTGTATTTTCGCCCTGTCTGGTCAGCCACCACTCTTTGACCCGACTGGGACTGAGGTATCCGAACAACACAGGGAGGACCTGAGCTGAACCATCGGTTGCTTGCTCTGTGCTCTCGTCCGGTTCCGTAGTATCATCTTCGTCAAACTCCTCGGCAAGCCACTCCTCAAACTCATCATCGGTAACCGCATCTGCCTCCATACCGATTACTCCACCAAATGGCTCGTCGTTATCTGGAGTTTCCTCTTCAGTATCGTTTCCTCTTCGAGCAAGCCACCATAGACCAGCCCCCCCGATCCCAAGCCCACCAACTGCAGCGGGAAGAACGTTCTCTGCTTCCTCCGGGAGCACTCCAGGGCTAGCATCAAGATCTATATCGGGTACGCTATCCGCATCTATGCGTGGTCTGCCGGCCAGTATTCCAGCCTCTGTAAGCGCGGTCACTCCGTTGGTTGTCCCTAAATAGATATTTCCGTCAGCGATCGCCGGTGTGCTGTACGTTGCCCCAGTAACTTCGTATGACCACCTTTCGTTTCCATCAGATCTGTTTAATCCGTGAATGATACCCCGACTATCCAGTACGTAGACTAGGTTACCAGCAATTGCGGGCTGAACATCGCCGGCGCGTATTTTATACTGCCACCGTACGTCGCCGTTTGAGGAATCCAGCGCATAAAGATCCTTACCGATGACGAGCACAGTCTGCTCGGCTACACTTGCTGAGGAACTTCCGGAACCAGCCGTATCGAACCGCCACTTCTCGGTTCCCTCAGTTGTACTCACCGCGTGTAATATTCCGCCATCGTCGACAATATATACAGTTCCGTTCGCGACTGAAGGCGCGTTTTCAACTGCATTATCTGTCTCGTGGTACCACTTTTCAGATCCTGTATCTGCAGAAAACGCATATAATCCAGTGTCGACTGAATCGCCGATATAGACGGTGTCATCAGCGACCGCTAATGACGAGCGGAGAAAGCTACCAGATGGCGATGGTGACTCCCACTCCTTGGAGCCATCAGTAGCCGAAATGGCATACACATGATTGCCTCCACTAATATAAACAGTCCCGGCATCAACTCTCGGTTGGGTTTCGCCATTATTCAGTTCGTATGTCCACTGTTCGGTTCTATCATGTGTCGATAGCGCATATAGTGTTCCAGTTTCACCGTTTGGATCGCTGGCGACGAAAACAGCGTTATTCGCGACAGAGGGCGATCCAAATGAAGTGTTAGTTCTGTCCCCAAATGTCCAGCGCTTGGTCCCGTCTTCCGTTGCCAGCGCGTAGAAACCAGAATCACCGCCAACGTAGACAGTTGCGCCAACAACTACCACGTCTGTAGTTATTCCCTGCGGACCAACATCCTCAAAGATCCAGGCCTGTCTGATGTCACCTGTTGGTCCAGTATTGCTTGCCGCATACCCCGTATTGGCGCTGATATATCCCGACTGGTGCCACCCTTCTGATATCGAACGGTCCTCAGCTACGAAATCTGATGCTTGAAAAGGTGACCCGACAAAAACAGCCCCTCCTACAGACTGTAAGAACTGCCGACGGCCAGCCTTTTCATGAGCCATTGTATTCTTAATGTGAGCTAAGACAAAAAAGCTATTCTCATACAGCGCTGTAGAGCCATCAGATATCACCGTACTGTTTTTATCAGAACTCGACGAAAAAATTGCCGTGTTGAATAGCGGTCTCTGAGCTAGGCTGAAGCGACATTGACTTTGAGGCCGCTTAGTAGTAGCCTCTGATACACCGACTCAAAGTCCGACCTCCCCAGCCAACAGCGCTATTCAACACAGCACAAAAAATAGCGGCTGAGGGCAATCTATACGTGGCTTTGGAACGCCATATATATCATCATCAACTCGATATCAGATGACTCTTAATCCAAACGAGTACGAACTGATCCCGGATCAAACGCTGGAATCGCCAGATATCGATATTGACCGCAATTCTCTGGAAGAATTGGAACATATCGGAAGTGGCGGAACAGCCGATGTGACGAAGATGCGGACGGAAAGCGGTACCGTAGTCGCACTCAAACAGCCACGCTTCCGGGAAACCCTCGACCATCGCACTACGGACAGCTTCACCTCCGAGGCAAAAACATGGGCACAACTGGACGATATTACGGGCGTAGTTGACGTTATCGACTGGGGTTCAACGCCGGTTCCGTGGATTGCGTTGGAGTACATGGATGGCGGGTCGCTTGCTGCCCGGATTGGGGAAACATCTATTGAGGAGTCTCTGTGGATTAGTTACTGCGTAGCCGACGCTGTTCACCAGGCACATCGGCGCGGTGTCGCTCACTTTGATTTAAAGCCTGATAACGTACTGTTCCGCTCAACTGCGACGAAGACATGGGACCTCCTGAAAGTGAGCGATTGGGGGCTTGCAAAGCAACTGTTACATGACTCACGCGATGTCAATGGGCTCTCTCCACGCTATTCGGCACCAGAACAGCTTGATCCCGACACCAGTGGGTCGCCGGATGATCTCACTGATATCTACCAGCTTGGCGTAATCGTATATGAACTCTTGACCGGTGAGCCGCCGTTCTCAGGGGATTCCCAAACGATAATCAGCGGCCACCTCGCCGAGTCACCGGCACAACCCAGCAAAGTGAGCGACGCCCTGCCAACAGCTGTTGATACTGTCGTTGGAACGGCTCTCGCGAAAAAGAAAGCCGACCGGTACGAATCCATGCTTGATTTCCGTCGTGATATAGCGACACTATTCCGCGCTGTCGCGCTTGATGCTCCCGCTTCGTCTATTTCCTACGACGATCAGTCGAAGTCATCCCCGGCTGCTGATTTTGATCCCTCGGTATCGGAAGACTCCAAGACTACCGTTGAGCCAGACGATCATTTCGCCGCTGGAAGCAACCTCCGGAACGACGCTGATTCTCCCGGTGTCTTAGATTCGATCCAAGAACACTCGAAAAGCGACGAGAACAGGAAGTTTCCTTGGCAGCAACGGGAGAATGCACCGGGATTGAATGACGTTGAACAGACCACCAGTCGCGAGGGGTCGCCTGCACTAGACGGTATGAAATCAAAAACAAAAGAGAATCATAAAGAGCAGTCGCAGGATTCGGCTCAAGTGCTGTCCATGCTCCTATCCGTATTAAAAAGGCTGTTTGGTAGTTGATCTCCGCGGGGATACGTTCCGGTATACTGTTTCATTTGCAAAGTATACCGGTAAGAAATATAGCCCCTAGTGCGGATTTGATTCATTAATTCGCAGAAATATTTTCAATTTCTGTCCCGTAGGAACATTTTAACTTATGTTCTCAGCTTTGCACGTTGAAGTAGTAGCGTGACGAAGGAAGTGACAAGGACGGATGATGCCGATTACAGACTTCTTATCGTGCACGCGCGTGTTCGACGAGTTTGAGTCGTTGTCTCCGGCACAACGTCATCACGCGAAAACTTACGCCACAGGTCTTGTTGCGGCCAGCAACAAGACCGTGGCGGGCATCGCACGCGAAGTTCTCCCAGCACAGGGCAAGCGTGCTCTCAATAAGTTCCTCACTGAGTACGACTGGGACGAACGGCAGTTCAACCACGAACGCCTCGAAGAACTCCAGAAACACGGTGAGACACGGTGGTCGAAAAAGGGCTACATCATCCTTGACGACACGATCACCGAGAAAGCCGGGGACGAAGTCCCCGGCGTCGGGCGCTTCTACGATCACGCTGAAGGTGACACCGTCTGGGGTCAAGACCTCATCTACGCCTTCTACGCTGACGACAAAACCGCCTATCCACTCACCTTTCGCCTCTATGAACAGCAAGACGAGGATAACCAGAACCACGACACAAAGTACGATTTGGCCCGTGAGATCATCACTGAACTCGAAAACGAGGTAGGTGTCCCGGCGGATACCTACCTCTTCGACTCGTGGTTCGCCCACGATTCTGGCCTCCCTGAACGCATCGAATCCTACGACAAGGACTGGATCGGCCCGCTCCGGAGCAACCGCAAGGTGACCTACGCCGGCGAGGAAATTCGCGTCGATGCGCTGGCAGAGCGCATCGACACGACTGAACGCGACATCGAGGACGATACCTATCACATCTGGACGAAGAAGCTTCCCGTCTCCCAGCTGGGAGACGTGAAGCTGGCTATTGCCGAAAAAGAGGCCGAAGAGGACGAAGAGAACCCGGTCAAGTACCTCGCTACGAACAAAATTGACGCACCGACCGAGCACGTGATTCGCTCCTACGGGATGCGATGGCGAATCGAGACGTTCTTCGAGGACTCGAAACAGGATTTAGGCTTGGGAGACTGCGAGATGCAGACCGAAGAAGGTGCCAGTCGGCACTGGCACCTTCTGATGGCTGCCTACAGTCTCGTTCGTCTTGATCTTGAGTCGAGCGCCTTGGGGACGGTTCGCTCGAAGGCGTCATCGCTTCGAGCGAACCTCGAACATTCCCTGAAAGAAGCCGTCTACAACCTTCTCTCGTGGGTTCGAGACAACGATGACCGAGGCGTCGACGATCTCATGGAAGAGATTGATCACCTCTTCGTTCACTCAACTGCTGACGCTAACGTGCAAAGCTGAGTTATGTTGTAGCGTACCATCTACCGTGCGAGTCTCGTCAGTAATTTTCGATGACAGCAGTACTGTCAGTGAAGAAAACGCGCGGGCGTTGGCGATTCACGAGGCGGTACGCGACGGGATTGAGGGGCATTTCAACCAACAGTGGTCCCGGCTGAAATTATAGTAGACACCAGAAGTAATTACTCACATTAAGAACAGAGAGTTTGTCGAGAGCAGTGTCAATCGTCGTCGGTGTCTGCTTCGGCGTTGCTGAAACAGTTTGAAAAACTGGTAGTTCGTCGTTTTACCTCTCGAAGGACACGTTTGACGCTATTCCGATTTCCATGGCGTTCATATCTGAAATCGAGGCTGTGGCGGCGACAGACGTCTTTCAGTGAGTGCGAGCCATCTACGAGAAATACCGCGTCGTCAACGTCATGTTTCTCGCGGAGTTCGGCAAAGAACGCGTGAGAGATTACCTTGTTTGTCGTCGGTTCAGGCGTTGTGTACAGTAATTTGCTTGTCTCAGGATCGACAGCAGCGTACAGCCAGTACTGCTCATTATTGAGTCGGATCATGGTCTCATCCACCGCAACGTGATCCGGATTCCGACCAGATTCGGGCTGTAGATCTGCCCTCTGAACCCAGTTGTGAATAGTAGATTGAGCTCGACTGACACCGAATATCTCAAGAATAGAAATGGTATTCGAAAGTGATAGGCCAGCTAAATGGAGTTGAATACCAAGCTTCATCAGTAATCTCGGTGTCGCTTCTCGCTCCACAAAACCTAATTCGATCTCGTCCAAACAGCCGTTGAGGTGGGCGTTTTTGGGCATAGAGCACTCAAAAAACGTACCGCCTCACTTTTCACTCTTATCTGAACACCGCCGCCGAACTGATGCAAATATTTGTAAACTACCTCCTAATAGTGTGCTTCATGCCGAGTTTAGGAACGGGGGGCCCTCCAGAAACAATCCCATCTACCTCGGCACTTTCAGTTAGTTGGGATGATTTTTCAAACGGGAAACTCATCGGGCAAGGTGGTAACGCTGACGTGTATCAGGTTACTGTTACTCGGGACGGCAATACAGTCCCAGTTGCGATCAAGCAGCCGCGTTTTCAAGGCACGCTTCATTCAGACGCCATAGACCGGTTTCGAGATGAGGTCCAAGTCTGGTACCAACTTGACGATCATGATCATATTGTAAGCCTGTTTGACGGGGGAACCGACCCGCTGCCGTGGTTGGCGATGGAGTACATGGACGGCGGGAATCTCCAGGGCTTGCTCAATGATGGAAGGCTTCCAGTGGAGCAAGCACTTTGGGTTGGATACTGTATCTGTCAAGCGGTCCACTACGCTCATCGGCACGGCGTTGCCCATCATGACCTCAAACCCGCTAATATTCTATTTCGACAATACGGCGATAGCTGGATGGTCCCGAAGGTAAGCGATTGGGGCCTCGCACGCATGATGCTTGATGAAACTGGAAGCGTTGACGGTCTCTCACCGCACTATTCGGCTCCAGAACAGTTTGACGCCGGAAAGTATGGCTCTCCAAATGACCAGACCGATATTTATCAACTCGGAACGGTGCTCTACGAGTTGCTAACTGGGAGACCACCATTCGAAGGCTCAATGACTGAAGTAATGCAGAGTATTCTCTCTCAGGACCCAACTCCTCCGAGCGATATCGCTAATCTTCCGACAGCGGTTGACGAAGTCATTATGCCTGCTCTTAAAAAAGAGCAGACTGCTCGCTACGACAGTATCGTCTACCTCCGAGATGGTGTCAAAAACCTAATTGAATCAACGACACAGGACACTATCGATACGGATGGGTCATTAAAAAACAGTGTTCAGACATCGAATGGGGCCAGTGAAACAACAGGGAATAGCGGCCAGCAGGCTCAGCAAACAAAAGCCCCGGAGCCAGAACGAACCAAGCAGGAAACAGCCAACACACGGTCTAACGCGGGAACTACTGCTACAACAAAGAATACTCAATCATTAGTTAATCGACGATCACTGCTGGCAGTACTTGGTGCAGGGGCAGTAGGTCTCGGGGGCTGGCGAATTAGCGCAGGTACTTCTGACTCTCCGCCATCAAGTGCAGATAGCGGTGGAGGCGAAACAGTAGTAAGCAGTAGCAATGACGGTGGTAACGATGATCGAGTCGAAAATGGTGTCGGCAACGGCGGTGCCGAAGGCCCCGAGGCCCGCGCGGAAGCGTTCGTCAGCGATAACGAGGCGAACCTCTATGGGGGATCCCTCGAGGACATGACCGGCCAGGACGAGGTCGTCATCGAGACGGGTGCCGGCGAGAACGGTTTCGCGTTTAGCCCCTCGGGCGTGGTCGTCTCCACCGGGACGAACGTCGTCTGGGAGTGGACCGGCGAGGGCGGCGCACACAACGTCGTCTCCGAGGACGGCAGCGACTACGAGTTCGAGAGCGAACTCACCGACGAGGCGGGCTACACCATCGAGCAGACCGTCGACGAGGCCGGTGCGGTCCTCTACGCCTGTATCCCCCACCGCGCGCAGGGTATGTACGGCGCTGTCGCCGTCGTTGATGACGGTCTCGTGATAACTGATAACGGTGGCTCAGAGAGACCAGAGGCTCGAGCTGAAACGTTCGTCAGTGACAACGAGGCAAATCTCTACGAGGGATCGCTTGATGACATGACTAACCAAGACGAGGTCGTCATCGAGACGGGGGCCGGGGAAAACGGCTTCTCATTTAATTCCCCGGGAATGGTCGTCTCTACCGGGACGACCATCGTCTGGGAGTGGACCGGTGAGGGCGGCGGACACAACGTCGTCTCCGAGGACGGCAGCGACTACGAGTTCGAGAGCGAACTCACCGACGAGGCGGGCTACACCATCGAGCAGACCGTCGACGAGGCCGGTGCGGTCCTCTACGCCTGCATCCCCCACCGCGCGCAGGGTATGTACGGTGCCATCGCTGTCGTTGATGAGTAATGAACTAACCGACACTACTATATCGAGGTCGAACTACCCGTGTGGGAAACGAGTTCATATGCATGGTAATAACTGATGTTGATGCGAGATAGGAGCCGTATTCCCAGTTGAAACGAACGACTTCGAGAATCGCATCCAGTTCAAGAATGTATTCAAATTGATTGAGACACCACGTAGTATACCGTCTCAACCAACTTTCTAAGTAAGCTATCAGGAGCATCCATGGTATAGTACAAAAGTACGTGTTTACCCCCAGATGGATATCGTCACTCTCTCGTGAGTGCCACCCAACTGGTGTCGTAGACTGATGCAACAGGCGGGCAAACACGCTTTCGAGGGATGGTCTCCAGACCGGAGACCATCCCGTCTCGCCTGTTCATGACCTCTTCGGAACCTACCAAGGAAGAGATCCTTGAGCGTCTGGTCGCACTTGAGAAAGAGAACGAGGAACTTCGAGAGGAGAACAAGCGGCTCAGAGCCAAGCTTCGGTGGTACGAGGGACCCCATACACCACCGAGCAAAGACCAATCGGACCAGGAGGAGTCGTCCTCGTCCGATGGGGACGAGGACGACGAACAACCACGTACTGACGGTGGCACGCCTGGCCGAAAGTCCGGACATGACCCGGAATGGCGCGACGCTCCTGACCCGGATCAAGAGATCGAGGTTACCTGTGACTGCTGTCCAGACTGTGGTGAAGCGTTCGACGAGTCGGCGGGCGTCAGCCCCCGACTCGTCGAGGAACTCCCGGATCCACAGCCACCAGAGGTCACACAGTACAACCGCCATCACTACGAGTGCCACTCCTGTGGTGCCGAGACTGTCGCCTCACACCCCGACTGCCCCGATGAGGGGCAGTTCGGGGTGAATGTCATCGCACAGGCGGCGCTCTCTCGGTACGATCACCGCCTTCCCTACCGGAAGATCGCCGATCGCTTCGAACAACTCCACGGACTGGAGTTCACGGGTGCGTCCGCGTGGCACGCGACCGAGCGCGTTGCACGCGCCGGTCGCTGTGAATACGAGCAGATTCGCCGTCAGATCCAGCAAGCCGACGTTGTCCACGTTGACGAGACTGGAATTAAACGCGACGGCGAACAGGCATGGATCTGGACGTTCACCACCGAGGAGCACACGCTGTACGTGGCTAGGGAGAGTCGAGGAAGTGATGTTCCCGCGGAAGTCCTCGGCGAGGACTTCGCGGGAACAGTCGTCTGTGACGGGTGGACGGCGTATCCGGCTTTCAGCAGCAACCTCCAGCGGTGTTGGGCGCATATTCTACGGGAGGCTGAAGACGCCGCCGAGAAACAGACGGAAGGCGAACCGATCTACCGTGCCCTCAAACAGCTGTACGTCGCTCTCCAGACCCGGCTGGAGAGCGACTTGACAGTCCGCGAGCGAGCAGAACTCCAACGTGTGGCGCGGAGAGAGCTTGAATCGCTGATAGAACGGTCAGTTCCTGACGGACCAGTGGCAACACTACTCGGCAAGATCGAAGGAGGCCTCGACCACTGGCTCACCTTTATCGGTGAGCCAGCGGTCTCCCCAACGAACAACGCCGCTGAAAATGCGCTCCGTGAGCCAGTGGTTCTCCGGAAAATCATCGGAACACTCCGGAACGACCGCGGTATGTTCGTGCATGAGACGCTGCTGTCCCTGCTGGCGACGTGCCGCCAGCAGGGACGCAATCCCTACGACGAGTTCAAGCGAATCGCTCGAAACAACGAGATGATTTCACGAGCTCAGACCGTACCCGCTGTTGCATCCTCGGGGTAAACACATACGTACAAAATAAGAGCGTCGTTCTCTGACTGTACTTTCACCGTGGTTCGCGAATCCTTTTAATAGTCGACTCATTGGATACCCCTCCGTTCAGAAGATCCGGTGAGTCGCAGTGCCGGTCCAGCAATTAGCGAACGTCGATTCGCCCGACAGCGGAGGGGGTAATCCGCTGAGCTTCGATGCCGGGGCAACAGTTCTAATCGCCGTACTGCGTCGGGGTCGGTCGATCCGTTGAATCGGGTTGGTTTTTCACATATTGCTCGTTCCTCGTTTGAACGAGCGAAAATCGCAAGACAGCGGCAGGAAGGGGATGCTCCGTTTGGGATTCGAACCCTGGTCCTTGCCGTGAGAGGCCGGCCAGCTTTGGGACGACAAGGTTTCGAGTCCCAATTCGATGACCCTCCATATACGGTCTGCGCCTGCTACAGCGAGAATATTTTGCGCCGAGGTATATAAAACACCCAGCCGATTGCCCGGTCAGCACGTCCGATTCGAAGGACTGAGTCGGGAATATAACGGTTCGGTACTTCTATAGTAACCATCGCAAGTGATTACACATCAATCGCACTGCCGTCGTGCGATCGAGTGTGCAGTGTCTTCCGATCGCTACTATAGGCGATCAAGGCCGGACGTTCAAGTATAGTGGCAATGTAGAACGGCTATGAGCCAACCGGCGGGACGGATCGTGCGCGAACTCCACGATGAGCCACATCTCGACGGTCGACGGATCACTGTGCGGTTCATCAAAGAGCAAATCGAGGGTCGAGGACTCACTCCCAGAACCGTTGCCGATCGTCACGATCTCGACGTGGCAGATGTCTACCGAGCGCTTACCTACTATCACGACCACCCCGAGGAGATGCGCGCTGTCGAGCGGCAGCGCGAGGCCGCGATCGAGGAGCACGAGCATCTGACGACCGATCCAAACGATGTACGTGGCTGATGGAGTATCGGATTCTCGCCGACGAAAACGTCTAACGGGCGACGATCAACTATCTCCGGAAGCTCGACCACGATGTCGAATGGATCGGTGATATTGAGGAACTCGGACTCGGTTCCGATGACGACTCGATCGCTGCGTATGCACGAGAACGGAATCTGCTTCACAAGAGCGTAGACGATGATCGATCTGCTTCTAAGGAGGACGTCGGTGTGTTTGATTGGATCCGCAGTTGGTTTGAATAATTCGCTCCAGATTTAACTCTCCGAATCAGCGTGGCTGTTCTGTGACGTGCTTCGTTGATTTATACTAAACAGGCAATTATGCATATCGGCTTCAACACTCAGTTGGGAGAGTGACATCCGATGGGAAACGCTACCGACTGTCCGAAACGCATCGCTGACGAGGAATCGATTAAAACACTTCTCAAAACGCTCGCTGATCAAGAGTGCCGGCAGATACTACAAGACCTCCATCAGACGCCGATGTCGGCACCCGAACTGGTCGAGGATCGCAACATTGCACGATCAACGGTGTATCGTAAGCTCGAGCGATTGAATCAGATCGGACTCGTGGATACCCGTATTCGAGTAGACAAAACAGGGGCCCACGCCACAGAGTACGACATCGCCCTGCAGAATCTGCGTATCGAATGCGCTCCGAATGGTTTCGAACTCGTCCTCGAAGGTCACGAGGACGACAGCGAAACTGGTGGGGAAAAGCCGCCGACCCGGACCGGTTCGGATTCCGTTCCGTATCAGCAATTGTGATGGTTGTTTGCTTGCTATCATAAAAAATCCCACCGTCCACGTGTGACGGGCCCCGGGGCCAAGCCCCGTGGCGTCCACCGCGTTTCGCTCGTGAAACAGTGGCGTGGCCCGTAGCCCTATCGTGCCGAGTGGTCCGACCCCCGGCTCCCCTACCGCTGAGAGGCGGGGGCGGGAAACCGCACCGCAGTCGAGTGCTGTCCGACTACCCGCGGCCCCTCCGATCACTCTCCCTTTCGATGTGGAGGGGGCCGCGTTGTACTCACAGCTTCGATGATCCCGGGGGCCGATCGGTGTCAGCGCGGTGCCGGAGCAGTTCCTCGTGGGCACCCACTTTGAGTGTCACGTCGGAGTTCGGCTTTGCCGTGCAGATGAGCGCGAAGTCCGCATCGGCGTCCTCGCTGTAGTACCGCTTCGCGTCGGACTGATCGACGTCGCCCTCCAAGACCGTCGCGGCACAGGTGATACACCATCCCTGTTGACAGTCAGCAGGCACCCAGAGCCCCTGCTCTCGGGCCGCAGCCAAAATGTACTCCTCGCTGCCGACACGGATCGTGTGGGTTTCGCCGGCCTCCTCGAGATCCGCATCAGCTGGGATCTCGATCGTGACATCCCACACGTCGGTATCGGCGTCGGACATATGTAGTTATGCCGAATCGTTGAACGGGGTGTTCTTCGTGTAGGGCGCATCGCCGGGTTCGCCACGGGCGAAGTGCCCGGCGGGGTTGATTTCGCCGTCGCGCTCCTTCGAGAGCAACTCGATGAACCACGCTTCGTGGTCCATCTCCTCGTTGAGAATCCGCTGTGCCATATCGTAGGTGCGCGGATCGGCGCCACGGGTCATATCACAGATTTCGCTCCAGGTGCGGATCGCACAGCGCTCCGCCTCGAGCAGCACTTCGAGGATATCCTCGACCTCGAGGGTGCTGGTATCGAGGCACCCGTCGTCGTCCATCGGGGTCGGGACCTCCGCGTCGGGACAGGACGCACGATCCGCGAAGTCACGGATGTCGTTCGGAAGCGACCCCTCCAGTTCGTAGATCCGAGGGACGACCAACTCGAAGTGGGCTCGGTCTTCGAGCCGCGCGTCCTCGGTGATCTCCTTGTAGTCCTCCTCTCCAGCCAGATGCATCCGGAGGTTCGTGTAGTAGTAGTACGTCGTGAACTCGGCTCCGACCGCGTCGACGAGTTTCTCTCGGAGCTCCTCGGGGTCACAGCCGCGTTCGCGGATGACTTCCGCACCGACTCGTTTGCTCGTATCGCCCGGTTCGATGCTGCCAGAGGCGTGTTGCTTTTGATCACTCATGGTCTGCCGGCACCTGTGTCTGAGGGGGGGCCGATGGTAGGAGTTGTTTTGATTATACACGAACCTCGGTGGCAAAATTGTATTCAAAAATCGCAATACATAACTCGAATAACGCGCAATTTTATATGCGGCCAGCCGATCCTAGTTTATACTAACTCACCCGCTAATTACTTCACGTGAGATGGCACAATAATGCAGGAGTTTGAATTTAGTATCCGGTTCGGCGAGGGGGTAGATCCGCTCATGGATATTTTTCGGGAGCACCAGTCGCTCTCGGCACGCTCGTCGTGGTGTTTCGTGACGGACTCGTCGATGTGGCGGATCGACCAGATAACTGGCTCGACGGAGGCGCTTCAGCGGCTCGACTCGCAGTATCTCGACTGCTCACAGTGTAACGAATGCCTCGATACGCCGAACTGCCAAACGCACCGGGAGTACCACGTCCTCGACAGCACGAAAACGACGCGAACGATCTACACGTACCGGACGGAGATACAGGACTGTCACTCGATCCCGTACGTCGTCGTCGACCACGTCGGCGAAGGCTGTGTATTCGAGGCCCGCCGGATCGACAACGAGTACCGCTGGCGCGTTCTCTACCCGAGCGAGCAGGCGATCGGAGAGCTGTACGACGCCATCGAGGGGTCGCTTCGGCCCGGCCTCTCGCTTGATCTCTCCCGGGTGCAATCGTCGGTTGGATGGGACGCAACGGCCCGTGCCGCAGCCCAGTTGTCCGTGGGACACTGGGAGACGCTCGAAACGGCGTTCGAACAGGGGTACTACGACCGACCCCGAAACGTGACCGTCGAAGACATCGCTGACACGCTCGAGACACCGTCCTCGACCGTCCAGTACCGGCTACGAACAGCCGAGGATCTGATCATGTCCACGTTCATGAACGACTCGGTGTGAAACTCCCCGATCACAACGGTTGGGGCTTCTCCGTGATTCCCTCAGACTACCGAAGCCGTCATACAGGCGGTAGCTGACGCACGCTTTGGTAGTACATCGCTTCCACAGCAGTGGCTCGAAGTGATTGATCGGCGGGACGAACTCGAAACGCTCGCACGGACACTGGCAACAACCGAGAGTACCAGGTGACAGACACTGAGTATATCAGAATCATGCTGCTGAATACAGAGCGCGAGTCTTGCATTTGTGAATACTGCTCTCTCGATCGGCGATGCCCAGCAGTTCATCGACAGTAACCGCCGTTTGCCCGATGATAGTGTCCTCGCCTGAGCAATGGCGAGTTGATGAATATACCTACTTTGGTACGATTGGCTCACGTATTACAGTACGTTGTATACTCCGTATCGAATTCTCGTGGCGGTGGTTGCTGGAATTGTGAAGCCGTCTCCTTCGATATATAAGGGTTTTCCAGCACGTTCAATAACCGTTCGAATGTGGATAGAGTCCCAGTTTCGAGATACTCGTCCAGTGCCTCTTCAACCAGGTAGTTGCGAGGAATGTACCGCGGATTGGCTTCCTGCATCAACTCCTCATCTAGGCCGACAGCAGCCAGTTTCTCTCTGAGCTGTTCGAATTCCGTAGTTGCAAACGCTGGGTCATCAAACGTACCGGGCGTCTCTAATTCCAGAAACGTATTGGTATAGTCTGTGTTCGACTTGCGGAGCCACTCCAGGAATTCATCGACGAGTGCTTTCTCATCATCCGAGGTGATCCCCAGCTTCTTTCGCATCATCGTGTAGTATTGTGCATCAAATCGATCGTCAAATTCGTCCAGTTCACTTTCGAGTTCATCGTACGTGAGCGCCGTTCGTGTACACAGCGGTTGGAGCGCCTCTGCGAGACGTTCGAGATTCCACCGCAAAATGGGTCGCTGGTTGCCGAACGCATATCGCCCGTGCTTATCGATCGAGCTGAAGACCGTCTCCTCATCGTAGTAATTCATGAACGCACAGGGTCCGTAATCAAACGTCTCTCCATCGATACTCATGTTGTCGGTATTCATCACGCCATGAACGAATCCGACACGCAGCCAGTCGACAACCATCTCAATCGACGACTGCATGACTGCATCAAAGAAATCGAGGTATGGACGATCCGTTGCAGTTAGCTGTGGGTAGTGTCTGTCAATAACGTAGTCAGTGAATCGCTGTAGTTCGTCGGCTGCTCGGCTTGCAACATACTGAAATGTCCCGTATCGAATATGGCTGTTCATCACTCGGACAAGAATGGCTCCAGGTTCCGTCCGCCGTCGTCGGATCGCTTCGTCAGTTTCGAGGACCGCTAGGCTTCTCGATGTTTTGATGTGTAGATTCTGCATCGCGTATGAATACAGATACTCTCTGAGCATCGAGCTGACAGTTGCGTTGCCGTCGCCTCTCCCCGAGTACGGCGTTCGACCGGAGCCCTTCAGTTGGATATCGTATCTATCACCATCGCGCACATGTTCGCCGAGTATCATCGCTCTCCCATCGCCCAGGGCGGTAAAGTTCCCATACTGGTGGCCTGCATATGCTTGGGCGATTGGGTCTTCCAAGAGGTCTTGGCCTGCTAGAATGGTAGCATTGAGTTCCGCTGGATCCAATCCAAGATCAGCACAGAGCCCGTCATTACGAACTACAATTTCTGGATCAGCGATACTTTTCGGGGTTACTCGCGAATAGAGGCTTGGGTCCAAATTTTTATACGTGGTATCAAATGAAAAGGTCATTTTGTATTAAGTAGTATTATTTTGCTTGTTAAATAAACTTACTTTTGAGGATATTAAGATGCGGTCAATAGAGATTCAAATCGGCGCGTGCTGCATACGTCTTCTACCTCTTATACACGGTTCTATCAAATGATGAGTCTCTTCTCCGGTTTGAGGAATAACAAACCCCTCAATCAACGGTTGGAAGCGCCACTTAGCCCACCGATACAGCTTTATGTATTCCGCGGAAATTAAAATATATGGCCAAATCAGCTCTCTCGGGTTCGCACCCGTTGGATACGATGCTGGCAGTTTCTGACGTGATCCAGAACGAACGGTTGGCACGTCTGTACGCTCGGGTACTCGAACTCGACACCCCCACTGTAGAGGAGCTCGCAAGCCGTTCTTCGAGTTCTCAAACCACGGTCTACGAGGATGTCAAACATCTCGTGGAAATCGGTGTCCTCAAGCGCGTGACGGACTCTCAGCCGCACCGATATAGTGCTCGTCGGGTCGATATGACCATACAGACCGGGGAAGAGACGTTTCAAATCACCCCGACGCTTCTCGTTGCCCTGGCTCAACGCGACTCAAACGACAATATCGAACTTTACCTCGAACGCCACGAAGTCAGCGGTCTGGCGACGGCCATCGAATACGCTCGGGCCTACACGAAATCGGAGATGACTGCCCGGATTATGGCTCGCGAGCAGGAGATTCCCGTCCTCGAAGCCGAAACAATCCTCCAGGAACTCCAGGAGATCCTCCTTGATGCAGAGAACGAGATTTCGACGGAACTCGATATAGAGACGTTGGATGCAGATGTCGACGAGCGAATCGGCGAGTAGTACCCGTGCCGGAACACCTCTTTCCCGATGTCGAAAGCCACCTCATCGACACGAATCTCTTCATTCGATTCGAGCGCCACGATACGATTGGCCTACTCGAGCGGGCAGTGACCGAACACGATATCGTTCTGTTGGTCCCGCAGCGAGTATACGAAGAGCTCACGCCAGAGTCCTGCCCCTACGACCAACCTCCAATTGACGATGCGATCGAATCCGGCTGGGTGCAGGTCCTGGATGAAGTTGATTACTCGAACCCCATCGTTTCAGCTACGATGGATATGGTTCGACAGTACATCTCCGTCGCCAGCGATCGTCCCGAGCACACGGTAGAGCAAGCCGATGCAGAAGTGGGTGGGGCAGCAGCGACACTCTTGGAAGATGGACGCACAAACTCGATTGCGATCTACACGAACGACAGGGCCGCATTCCGCGGGATCGAGCGAGCACTCTCCCAACACAACTACGAGAACCACGTTCAACTGATCAAGGCGTTCGATTTCGCGGATACCGTCGAGAACAGATACCAATTCTCTGGATAACCACTCTTTCAGCAATTTGACCAATACAGTCATCACCGAGAGCCGTGCCTCGTTTCTCTATTCGGAATTCGCTTCTGAAAACCGACCGTTGTACGCTCTTCGACGGTAGAGCGCCATTTTTGTCGCCCCCTGACAGGTGAAGGGGCTGGAAAGGCCCAGACAGAACGCCTCGACCATCAGAACTCATGTCCTCAGCATCCACCGCGAGTGGCGACTCCCCCAGCGTGAAGGAGGCAACATCCCTGTCGAGCGAGTGGCGCTACGAGTGTCCGACTACGTCGACCCCTCCGATCAAGATGCCGCAGATCTTATCGATGAAGGGGCTGACGCCGGCATCTACACGCTAGATCGCTCTTCGGGCGGGAACGCCACCATCACCGGCGTCTCACCACAGGGGACGGAACCGAAGGTAATCACCGACGCCTTCGGCGAACTCCAGCAAGACACTGACGTCGACTTCCGCGTGATCAGCGTCGTCACCGATTCGATTAATGACGCGCTCTATGACGTCGGCTACGACGACTTTGCGTCGCTCGCGGACGCCAACGTTGACGACATCGCCGACCTCACCAGCACGCTCACCGAGGGCCGTGCCGAGAACCTCCTCAAAGAGGCCCGCACGCACGTCCCCGCTGGACTCCGCCTCGGAAAGACCGCTGCCACCTACTACGGCCAACGGATCGATCCCGACACCGAACGGGCCGCCGCTCGCGTCACCGACCTCTCGCTTGTCACCGATTCCGTCGGTGAACCCCAGCACCGTTCCGAGGGATGGGGGCCCGACGACGAGCGCGGGATGTACATCTCCGATATCGGCCGCAACTCCGGGAGTCCTGTCCCCACTGGCCTGCACATCCTCGACGATCCCGACTATCCGAGCGTCCCGAAGGCCGCGACTCACCCCGACGCAGCCTATAACGCGCTCCCGGTCGACGACAACGGCGAGGTCGTCCCACCAGCCGTCCCCATCGACCCACGCTTCCAGGTCCCCCTCGATGAACTCATCGCGAAGAAACTCGCTCGTGGCCTCGTCCCGGTTCGGGTGGTCGGGCCGCGTGGGTCGGGGAAGAACTATCTCATCAAGTATTTATGCCACAAGACGAACCGGGGCTACCAGTCCATCGATGTCGACCGAGCGACCGAACCCGAGGATCTTTTCGGCTCGCTCGTTCCCGATGGCGACGTCATCGTTCCCCGAGACGGCGCCGTGAAACAGGGTCTTCTGAACGGCGATACGATCGTCATCAACGAGTCTCCCGTCATGCAGGCCGGCGCCGCCATCGCATTACACCGGCTGTTGAACGAGGGGACACTCCTGGTGAAGAGCCACGGTGAACTCGTTGAGCCGCACCCGTCGGCTCGAATGGTCATCACTACGAACCCGCCGACACGCGAGTACCGGGATTCGGAGCCGATGAACTCGGCAACGAGAGGCCGCTTCCGTTCGTTCGAGCAGCCCTACATTCAGGAGATCGAGGAAGAAGTGGAGACACTCGGTAGGCAGGTGAACAGCAACGACCCCGTCGTGGACCGACCGACGCTCAAGAAAATCGTCCAGTTCGCCCACCAGACCCGAGAGAACGAGTCTTGGCCCACGCTCTCGACGCGGAATCTCACGATCCTCTGTGAACACATCGAAGACGGAGTGTACCCGAAGGCCGCCGTCAAGGGGGTGCTCTGAGGAGTTGCCGAACCAAACCAGTACCCCGAAGACGCCTACGAAACGCTGAATGGATTGACCGGATGGTCAAACTGGCGGATGTTCACTACCCGGATGCGGATTGCATCCGGGGTGTGATGGATCAGCTCAATACGCATAAGCCGGCTGCCTTCTACGACTTCTTCTCACCAGCGCAGGCGAAAGCGTATCTTGATCGATTCGAATTCCACTATACTCCAAAGCGAGGCAGTTGGCTGAGACCTGCTCGATGGGAGGGACAGTTCTTAGGTACTACAATGAGTAGTACCGCGTATGAGCACCGAAAACGAGACTGATGGTGAAACGACTCGTATCACTCGGAAGGGACAGGTGACGATCCCGAAAGAGCTTCGGGAGGAGTTCGGGCTACAAGAAGGTGACGAGATCCGCTGGGAAAAAACCGAGGACGGGATTCGGGTCAGAAAGGCCACGCGATCGAGTGGACGTGGGATGCTCGTCGATGAGGATGTTTCCACAGGGAAGCGCGAAGAGATGGCCGAGGAGCTGGAAGCCGAGATCCACGAGAAGCGACGGACAGAGTGGCAGCCGTGAGCCGCTATACCGCAGACGGCGTTGCGATGGCACGGTATCTCATTGACCGCCTTCCACCCGCTGTTGATGAACTTTTCGAGCGGGCCGAGCAGGGAATCGACGTGATTGAGGCACCGACAGTTACTGTAAGTGAGGCCATTTGGACGACAGTTAATAAAAAAGAGATCGCCGGCGTCACGGTTGACACGACACCGAACGCAGTGCTTCGGGGCTTAGTGAACGATGGCCCCGTACAGATTGCCCCTGCCGACGAGCAGGATCTTGCGGTCGCCGGGAGTCTCATCGACCACTACACGCTCCATGACGCCCTGCTCATCGCGAACCACCGAGTACGGGGCACCGAGGCGGTCATCACGAAAGACGAGGCATTCGCCAGCGAAGCCACCGTTTGGCGGTGAGTGACCACACACAATTTTTCGAGGACGTTCGCTTATCACCCGGACACGAATGCGTCACTGATACCTCCCGATTACTTGACGAGTCGAAGGTCCCCCGTATTTGGCTCATACGCTTCGCCGCGGCGGTACAGACGCTGGATCCACACCCAGGTCTGTTCGCGATCTGTGCCCAAACTACGGGCCTTATCAATGACTCTCGGAATCGGAATAACCTGCTCGTCTGAGGACATATGCCGTATTAGCGCTTTCAGATCATCTGGGTTCTTGAGCTGGCCATCGGTGTTGGTAATCACCAGTTCTTCCGGCGAGCGGACGGTTACCTCGGCAACTGCTGGCAATCCATCCGGATCGAGTTGGTCCATATCGGCCTCTACCTCGACGAAAATGCGGGTGGATTCTGCTGCATCGACGCCTGTGATCGTAACCTCGGATCCAAACGCTTCATTGAGAATATTTCGGACCGACGTGCGGGCTTCAGCAGTTAGCTTGTTGGCTTCATGTCGCTGTTCTGCGGCTGTCGTGAGCTTCTCAAATACGGTGTCGAGGGACTCATCGGACGTCGGGCCGGACATACCTCGGATACGATCTGATCTCGATAAAGACCTACGCCATCTAGACTGAAACTACAACTGGAACCGGACCGAAAAGACGGCCACGAACTGCGATGCTAGTGTGGTGGTTATGAACGCTTCACACCCTTACTTTTATATAGGTGAATGAGTTAAACCGCCAGTCTCAAATACTCGTTCTGCCACCGTGTACCTCCGATGAGTGCTGATTCGACTGTTGCCATCGAGTACACAGCTATCCCTGAGTATGCTCGCTGGACGCTTGTCCTGGTCCATCCGAAGGATCTCCGGGCGTACGGGGAGTTCCGGATGGGGTTCAATCTCGTCCACCCAGAGACGTTTGATGAAGGCTGGGAGCATCCGACCATGTCAGGGTGGGATGGTGACGAAGAGGTGTTCGGAGTCCAACTGGGAGTGGGAACGGACTTGCCAGAGACGATGGAGACAGCGGAATTCGATTCACCAACGGATGTTGCAGACCCACTGTCGCTTGCGGCGTCGATGGTTCGCGGCCAACCGGGGGTGTTCGTGGACTGGACGCGCCTACGTATCGATCTGAAGGCATTAGCGGATTATATTCGAACGATAGAGAACGCTGAATCAGGAATGACGTCGTTGCCGGAGATCGGCTTTCGACCGGTTATCGGCATGCCATAATATCCTCTTCGACTCTCGCACCTGTATACTCTGTTTATGCGACTGGCTAGGATTTACCTCGCTGGCAAAACCACTTTCGAGCATGAAGGTGGATGAGACTGCGATTACGCAGGATGACTCTGGGTTGTTGCACGCTGCTACGATAGCCAGATACGCATATGTCCAGAACAGATCAGTTGAGAGTCTCTCCTTCGAAGACTTCGAGAGTTGGGCGATCGAAACCGATGCAGAATTTATAATCGACACGGAGAGAGAGTTTCGCTGGCTTCAGCGACAGATTGCGAACGACAAATTCAATGCTGATAGAGCGGCCAAGCTATCTACACTTTTAGAAAAACAGGATGGAGATGATGATACATATATGAAGGCGTTGCTGCACTTCCTTGGGGATGGCGAGGCGAACGCGTAATTGCATCCGGGCTCCACTCCCGAGATTAATTTGCGGGTGCTTTCAGAGCCCAAATCAGTCTGCAGAGCAGATATGAATCAAGTTGCCACGCGGATCGGTAATTGTCCCGCGATTATGTTACTCCTCTACTGAGTGGAGATACTGCCATGCCCAGTGGTATTTTTGCTGTTTCTCCAGTAGCTCCTGGCTGACAGATGATAGCCGGGTCAAGTCCATATTATCCTCAATGTCAGCGATCTTGACTCCCCGTGCAAGGTCGTTCGTTGCGGCGCGTTGGATAAACGACTCGTACGTATCCTCGCTATCGCGTCGTGTCAGCGCATCCACCGCCTCACGGACCGTCACGTCGAATTTCGCTTCGATATCGTCGAGCGTCTTCGGCGTATCCTCGGCGACATCGTGGAGGACTGCGACGACACGTTCCCGATCCGTCTCCATTTGTTGCATCACGCGCAACGGGTGCCGCATATATGTCTCTCCGGCCTTATCGGTCTGCCCGGCATGGGCCTTTGTCGCGAACGTAATCGCCTGTTCAAGATCGTTCATTCTATCTTAGCTTGATAATCCGACTCCGACTGTTTCATTCTGTCCCCAGAGAAACTAACAGCTCCTACAAAACAGACCGATCCAGAGTCGGCGGAATTGCAACCCCGTTGGCTATGTTTTCTAGTGGAAGAGTCGACCGAGTGCGAAGCTCTACTGAGGGCAACGCATCCGACGGTCTACTCCTCGATAGAATCGACCGCCAATTGAGCGACGTCCCGGACATCCTCGTCGGGATCAGCCGCTGCAACCTCAGTCAGTTTCTCGACCGCTGCTGTCGCGTCAATTCGTTTCAACGCCCAGCAAGCATTGAACCGTGTATCGGCCATCTCGTCGTCAAGTACATCTATTAAAGACTCGATCGCTGGTTCAACCGCATCTGGATGGGCTTCTGCGACTCGAGCGAGGATGGATGATGCGTTATATCGGATGTGATCGTTTTCATCCTGCAAGAATTCGATCGCTCTGGGAGCTACTGCCTTCACCTCAGTTGGGTACTCATCGGCGAGATCAGCCAATACGCCGGCTGCATTAGCACGAAGTACGGTCGGCTCAGCATCCACTAGTTCAGCCGCGATTGGAATCGTCTCTTTGGCGATGCCTGGGTGTGTCTTACTGAGGTAGCCAACAGCCGCGAGCAGCCATGTGTGGGCTGGTTGTGGTTCAGTCTCAAGATATCGCTCCAGCTTTGGGACGACTGGGAGTAGCGCGTCCGGATTCGATTGAGAGACACTCAAAAGGAGCTGTGTAATCACCTCCGGATCGATTGCGTCATCATGAAGCAGCGTCGCTAACCGTGGGACGGCTTCTGTGAGCGGTTCCACGTCGTGGTCGGCAAAGGCTTTGAGAAACTGTAGTGCCTCGTTTTGGAGCAACTGGTGTGTCCCATCGGACAGTCGACCGATAGCCGCGTCGACGGCTGGTCGTACCGCTTCAGGATCGGCGTCGGCGATATTCGTGAGGATCCCGAGCGCCTCTCCTTGGACGGCAGGAACGGCATCGCCCAAGAGCGTACACATGGGTTCAGCTGCTGGAATCGATTCATCCGGGTGAGCGGCTGCAAGGTCAGCAAGTTCTACAAGCGCGAGACGTAGTGGCTTCCCGTCGGCTGTCTCGATTCTCTGAAGTACTTCATCAAGCCGCTCAGGATCAGGTGATTCCGGAAGTGTCTCGAAATCGTCTTGCGTATAATCGTTCCCCTCGCTGTCGAAGAGACTGTACTGCGTCATCTCTCCGTCCGGTCTCGGCGACATCTCCGAGAGTTTCAATCGATTCGTATGAGTCAACGCCATCAGCCGTTCCTCTGGTGGTTTTAGCATATCCCACTCAGCGATTTGGTACCCGACCTCTGGATATGCGTGATCGAAATCAAGACTCATACTGATAGTCTATACTCAACTGATCGGTCGTGAACACTTAATATTAGATGTCGAAAGGACGGATACAATCCGCCTATCCTTACCTCGATATGGCGAGATATTCCATAATGAGATTGTCCGGCTTGGCGAGAGTAGCATCAGCTAGGAAACAAGCGATAGACTACGATCCGTGTTTATACTTTCACTCCGGTTTGAGGAGCTATTTATTTCCTTGGGCCAACCGATCCATATAGAGGGTATCAGACCCTCAGTGTCACGCGCCCCTCCCCTTTCAAACAACTACGAGGCGAGAATCAATGTCCACAACGGATCTCTCAACACTCGGTGACTGTCCCCGCTGCAGTGCGAGCGTGACGAGTATTGATGTCCTCATCGAGTACAAAATTGATGGGCAGCCAGCTGTTTACAGGCTGTCGAGGCGAATGCCGCGGGGCTTGACCTCGTGGATGAAGCCGACAATCCGTGACATAAGCCATTAAGTAGCAACACAACGATAATCGAGGTACAGCGATGTGGTACGACTACCGCTTCCGCGCCTACCCTGACCGAACAGGTGTGACTGCGGAGGCGGAACGCCACATCGACATCCACCGCCAAGCCTACAATCACACCCGCTACGAATATAATGTCCTCGACATAGACGAGGACAACATCGGTTCGGCGTACCAACACCAGAAACGCCTCACCGAATGGAAGGACGAGTGGCCTGTGTTCTCCGAAGTCCACTCGAAGGCGTTGCAGAAGACCGTCGAACGCTTCTACGACAATCTCTCGAACCTCTCCAAGAAAAAGCAGAACGGGCACAAGGTTGGGTGGCTCAAGTGGAAGTCCTCAAAAGAGTACCAGAGTATGACGTACTCGCAGTCTGGCTTCGAACTCAAAAACACGAGTGGTCGGACTGCCACGATCTGGCTCTCCAAAATCGGTGGCATCCCCATTCGCTACCACCGCGAAATCCCCGATAACGCCACTATCAAAGAAGTCACGTTGAAAAAGGAGACGACTGGTGAGTGGTACGTCACGTTCGGCCTCGAAGTCGAGGACGCCACGCTCCCCGAGAAACCCGACATAGACGGCTTGGATGTTGAGGACTGCGTTGGCATCGACCTCGGCATCAACAACTACATCTACACGTCGGACGGCGACAGCGTGGACTGGCTCGACGTTTCTGACGAGTACGAGCGCCTACGTCGGGAACAACGTAATCTCTCACAGAAAGAACACGGGAGTAACAACTGGGAGAAACAGCGCCGTGAGGTCGCCAAGGTCAAGCGCAGAATTAAGCGGAAGGTTGAAGACTTCCAGCACAAGCTCACGACGTGGCTCGTCAAGACGTATGACGCTGTGCTCGTGGAAGACTTGAACATCGCGGGGATGCTCCAAAGCGACGGAAATTCACGGAACAAGCAGGACGCCGCGTGGCGCGGATTCATCGAGATGCTGGAGTACAAGGGCGACCTGCACGGTACGCACGTCGTCCAAGTGAACCCTGCGGGGACGACCAAGGAGTGTGCGGAGTGTGGTGTTGAGACGGAGAAGCCGTTGTGGGTTCGGGAACACAGTTGTCCGAGTTGTGGGTTCGAGGTGGACAGGGACGCGAATGCGTCGTACAACATTCTTTCTCGTGGGCTTCAGGAGTTAGGTTTGGGACAGGCCGAAGTCACGCCCGTGGAGACTGCGACCGCTGTGGAAACCGATGGAGGTCGGTCTTCGTCGGTTCCTGCAAGTCGTGTCGTTGAAACGGGAAGCCTCGGGGTCGTACGGAAGACGAAGTCTTCCGCGATGACGAGACGCTCCGCGTCTCGAACCACTTGACCCTGAGGCGGTTCACGCTGAATGTCCGGGTTGTCAAGCAGTTATAAAGCCAGCATGAGTACGATCAGCCGACTGAAACAGATGCTTGCTCTCGGGACGTAGGCCCCTAGTGTAAGCGAGTGTCGGCGCTACGGGACATCCATAGACAGTGGGGCGGATACCTGTCCCGAATGCGGCTCAGATGAGATTGCACGGTATGAGTTCTAACCGCCTAGCGGGTCAGAATCGTTGGTAAGCCAATCCTCAACTCTCCTCTGGCTACCACGTTACTATTGGATATCGCGCAGCCTTTTGACAGCCTGATTTCGGTGTTCCCCTCTGAATAGCCCCGCTGCTGTACTCAATGGGCACACCGGCCTTGGTGGTAATTTAACACCAATCGTTAATTACACTCCCGAGACATCCCCCATATGGATCGGTACTGGGTGACAACGGGGAGCACGAACGCCGAGGCAGTAGTAAATCCACTCGCCGCTGCGTGTACTGAATGGGAGTACGTTCCTAACCACATTTATTTGCTCAGCAATCCGGGTGTCGAATCTCACCTTGATCGGGTTATTGACCTCGTCGAAACCATCGTTGAAGCGTACGGTGGCGACACCCCCACTGTCGAGTGTACGTCGCTTGAGTCCGAAACAAATTTCCAAGCGATCGTCGATCACTTCCGAGACGCTATCGAGGCTGCCAAAGCAGCTGACGGGGAGGTCGTCGTTGACGTGACGCCGGGGCGGAAATTCATGTCAGCCATCGCGTTCCAAGCCGGAATTCGATTTGAAGCGACCAAAGTCTGTTATCTCCATGTCCACTCCGGGAAACTCTTCGGGCGCGTGTACGCGGATCTTCCGCGGAGTGCCACGACGCTGTACGACTTCAGAGAGGTGTTTGCATGATCCTCTCTCGAGACCATCTGACGGTGCTTCTGAATGGACTGTACGAGACAGGGACCAGACGAATTACTGTTTCACATCCATGCGACGAAGTCGGGGAACTGCTGCAGTTCGATCTTGGCGACCCTTTCGAGAGCCCAGTCCGATTTACGCAGTCGCTGTATGAGTACAACGACGCCCGAGAGACCGTACAGCGACGATACGTCCAGGATGCATACGATGATCTCCCGGACGATAGCACCTACGTCCGCTGTTTGGTCGCCGGCGGCGTTTTAGATCTTCATAACAGAGACGCGATCGAAGCGTGCGTTGACCGACACGGATATCGTGACCTTGAGGCGGGCCACGCCCCGCTCGTGATCGGTATCGATGCGAATATTATGCCCTGGCGGATCGCAAACGTACTCGATATTGATCATCAACAGGGGACACCGGATGATCGGGGGCGGTCGCCGACGAACGGATATGCGCTCGCGACGGGCGTCAAAGAGGAACTTGACTGGCATTACAAACAGCATCAGACCTCATCGCTGGTGACAGCATTCGGTGAAGAGTTCGAACGACTCGATAACCAACCGGCAGGAGCCAACCGGGAAGGCTTCCTTGGCCTCTACGAGTATCGTCGTCTCATGGCCGAACGCAATATCGATGTGCTTGAGAGCGATACTGGCGATGAAGCGATCGTCGACGCGTACCACACATTCGACGCCGAGAGTCGTAAGGAGGTGCTTCTACTGAGCAACGATTTCGGATTCATCGACGTAGCCGAGGAGGCGGGTCTCCGCGCACAGCATGTCGACTTCCCACAATTTCTCCCGGATAGATCGACCGCGACGTGGGATGACTTCGGTAGCTTGCTGTATCATCTTGCGATCCGATTTGGGGTTATTCGGTTACCGGGCGTGACGATCTACGGTCTCTGGAATGAGAAGGATGGACGCCACTGGCAGAACGAGGAGTTAGTCATCGAAGCCCGGAGTCCGAAGGTAGAGCCGTTGCTCGAACGGGATCGAACCATCGCTAAAGCCTTCGACACTGAGTGACCGGTTATCAGCAGAGCAGTAGATACAGCCAGTAGGGCAGCTGAATGATCCCATCTCCTGTCTGCTGGATCGCCGTGTTGTCGCCGACAGTATCACCGGTGACGAGGAAGCCAACCGGGGTCTCGTACGTCTCGAGGAACGCGTTCAAAGCCGCCCGCTTGTCGTCGACGGGGGGCTGGTAGGCGAGGGCAATCGGAATCGGCGTGCCGTCGACTTCGAAGACGAAATCCACCGTCCCGTGGCGACTCTCCCAGTACTCGACTGTGGGTTCGACGTCATTCCCGTTGGCGGCGTTAACCCCGTAGGCGAATCGCATCGTATGATCGAACGCTGCGATCCGCGCGAGGTTCGCCTCTACGTCCCGATCACGCAGAGCCGAGGTCGGCCCGCCATCGGTAAACGCCGTGACGAGCCCTGTATCGCGAAGGTAGAGCCGAACCGAGCGTGGGCGGGCGTTGTCGTACTCCGTCGTCGCCGTCAGGAGATACAGTTCGGCAAGCGCCGACAGGTAGCTATCACGGATCGTTCGTCGGTCGACGTCGAACAACTCGACGAGTCGCTGATACCGGACCGACTCCGTCGCTTGATTGCGCGCCGCCAGCGCACACACCCGCTCGAGATCCGCGATCGTCTTCACCGACTCGAAAGCCGGTACCTCCCGATACAAGGCGTGTCGGACGTCCCCGAGCAGGCGGTCGTACGCGGCGTCGTCGAGATCGCTCGCGTCCTCGATCGCTCCGTCCTGCGCATAGCTCAGAATACCGCCCATCGCGAGGTAGTGGACGACCTGCGACTGGATGCGTCGGGTGACGTCCGAGACGCGGTCGTGTTGCTCCCGGATCGTCTCGACGAGCGCTGCCGGGTCGCCACCGTCGAGTGCCGCCGGCAGGCTCGAATCCCCATATCGGAGCGGCGTTGGGCTCACACGGCGGTCTGTGTCCTCTAACGAGGGGTACAGCGTGAAGAGGTAATCGCGGAACTTCTCCGGCAGGATCGGCTGGACGTCGTACTCGTCAGCAGCAACTCCGACGCGGTCGAGTTCTCGCTCGATTTGGCCGCCGGCGCTAGCTGTAACGACGACGTGGCGTCCGGGAACGGACTTGAGCGTCTCCGCCACCGCCGTTCCCCATCCCTCGATAGAGCGCTTGGTGGGGTGGTCGACCCGATGGACGTCGTCCAAGAGTAGAAAATGCGGGGTGGGATCGTCCAACCGACCCAGAACGCGGCTTTCGTAGTAGCGGATCGCCTGGTGGAGTTGATCGTCGGACTGCAACTGATACAGCGGGTCGGCGTCGAATGGGATATAGCAGAACCGTTCGGGCGCGTCGCCGTCGGTCAGCCGATCGTAGATGAACTGCCGCAGTAGCGTCGTCTTCCCGACGCCGAACCGACCGGTCAAGCCGAGAACAGACTGGTCTTCGAACTGGCTGCCCGCCGAGTCGGGGCGGGCCAGATGATAGTAATCGCTCCGCCGTCTCGCCGGCAGCGTCGGCGCGAGGGCGGTCGCACCGTCGTCCCACCACGGATTGTGCTCTCGGAGCGCTCGAACGAGCGTATCGTCGCCGACGTCGAAGCTCATCTCGCCCCGATGGCTGCTGGGAGCTGCCTGTCCCGCGCAATAGACCGATCGGTCGGTCTCTCACACGGGCGTGCAGTGCACTCTATCAACATTACGTTGTCGCTTACAGACGCTCTAGTAGCATAACACTTCCCCTCGACGGAAGATTTAAATCAATAAGGCGCAAAGTAGTGCGTGGGGTGGGTGGGAAAACGGCATCGCGATGTCGTTTTTGACACCACAACGCGCATGACCGCCCGGTTGGCGTCCGGGATACGACGCCGCTCGTGATGAATACCGATACAACAGCTCCAGACGGCGCGTGGGAGGAACTGACAGCGACGATCGTCAGTCGGCGTGTGATTGACTGCGACGGAACGCTTGTCCAGCGACTGCTGGTCGAGAGCACGGACGGAACGGAGGTGCCTGTCCTGGCTGGTTCTGCGAGTGACAAACTCGCTGGGCTTGTTGCAGGCGAGCAGTACGTGTTCGCGGATGTCGTCCACTGTGAGACGAAGACGGAGTCAACTCAGGAAGTATGCCCGGACTGTGGCGGGGCGCTTCGCCGCGGTACCGCGCTCGATAGCTTTGAGTCCAGCCTCTGGACAGCTGTCGACCGGCTGGACCTCGACGGCATGGTGGCGGTCGTTACGGACCAGAGTCGTGTCTCCGAGGTGCAGCCGGACACTGAAGCCGAGACTGACGATTGGATCCCGATGGAGTCGTCGAGTCCTCTGTCTGTTTCAGGCCCCGAATTCGTCTGTGTGGACTGCGGGCAGTCGGTCGAATCACAGCAACGCTACGCGACGAACGAGTCCCACACGGGCGAGGTACTGATGGACTCCATACAAACGTCAGTTGCCTCGCCTGCATCATCCAGTGACTCACTCGGAATGGCGACGGGTGGGGCCGCCGACGTGACGAACTTCCGGGAGAACATCCGAAGCGGATACACGCCACAACCGGACGCGCTGGCGACCGAGGGGCTCTTCTACGATTACCACTTCCAGACCGGCGGGACTGCCCCGAAGACGGATGCCCTGTTCGCTCCGCAGTACGCGTCGGCTATCAGCGAGCATCCACTCACCGACGAGGTGGAGCCATACGTCGCCGTGGGTCTCGATTCGAACATCTCCGCCGCGGACTTCGAGCGTCCGGCCCTCGATCTCGTGGCGGTGCTCGATATCTCCGGATCGATGGACAGCCAGTTCGATCAGTACTACTACGACGAACACGGTCGCCGTCGCGAGACCGACGCCGGCGAGGAGACGAAACTCGAAGCCGCCATCGACTCTCTCTGTGCGTTGACCGAGCAACTCGAGGCCGACGATCAACTCGGGGTCGTGCTCTACAACAATCGCTCCCACGTCGCGAAGCCGCTTCGTGACGTCGAGACGACGGATCTGCCGGCGATCCGACGGCACATCCGCGAGATCACGGCTGGTGGGGGCACGAATCTCGCCGATGGCTTCGAAGCCGCCTGGGAGCTGCTGGCCGACACGCCCGCTGAGGGCCGCGAGCAACGAGTCGTCTTCATGACGGATATGATGCCCAACGCGGGAGCCACCGACGAGGGCGAACTCACGTCGCTGTTCGCGGACGCTGCCAGTGCCGGCGTTCATACGACGTTTGTCGGGATGGGTCTCGACGAGAACGCCGACCTCGCCGCCGCGCTTTCGGGGATTCGGGGGGCGAATCACTACTTCGTGACGTCGGGCGAGGAGTTCCGACAGCGACTCGGCGCGGAGTTTGCCTACATGGTGACGCCGCTGGTGTACGACCTCGCGCTCGAACTCGACAGCGAGGGCTGTGCGATCGAAGCCGTTTCCGGGTCGCCCTCAGCCGACAGTGCGACGGGGCGGCTCATGCACGTCGGGACGCTGTTCCCGTCGCCGAAGCAGGACGGCGAGACCCGCGGTGGGATCGTCCTCGTCCGGTTGGATCGAGCCGCACTGAGCGCCGATCTCGAGTTGGTCGCGTCGTGGACCGAACGGGATGGCGAGGCCTACAGCCAGCGGCTTCGGATCGAGCTGCCAGACGCCCCCGAGTCGTACGCCCACGATGGCGTCCGGAAGGCGATCGCGCTCTCCCGGTATGCCCGTGAACTCCGTGAGTGGGCGGAGACCGTCCATACAGCGTCGGATCGTTCGGCTGCCGTCGACGACTGGCTGCTCGAGGACGGTCGAAGCGAGCACGAGCGCGACTCCGTGCCGCTGGCCGTTCCGGATGATGTCGCGGCCCGATTCCAGCAGCTTCGGGCGTATCTCGCCGACGAGATGGTGGCGGTTGGCGATGAAACGCTCCAGCAGGAACTCGACCTGCTGACGAGGCTCTGTAGCGACACGGCGGTCGAGTTGTCTAAACGATCGGAGTAACGCTCGTGATCACCTATCGCGACGGGCCCGCTGCTGCTCCGCACCTGCGCGTTAGCCGAAAGCCTGTCTCCCCGAGGTCGACTCGAGCATCACTCGGTGAGACGGGAAAGCCGGCTGACGCCATCAGGCTGCACCCCCGTCACAAGGGGTCCGCCATCCCAGGCCTCGCCGACAGCATGGGGATGCACCTACTGCCTGGGACAGGCGACGGAACACGAGACGACTCCAATTGGGTGTCGTAATGTGGGCAAAGGCGCTGATTTCACCGATACGTATATGATGATTCACATGAACCGAGGTACCACATGACCGGGTTGGGGGGCTATGAGTACGAGTACAATTTCTTCGGGGAGTATCAGTCCGCTGTGCTCTCAAAACGGCCAGCGATTGAGCAACTCGTCTTGCTCGATGATGAGGTCGCTAACAAAATCATCATTTCCAGATATGAGGGGCCGGTTGACCCCGTCGAATGGGAGTATCTGGAAGAGTACTATAGTGGGCTCTTTGCTGATTTCATCACTGAGCGAATCGAGGGACTCGTCGATCCAACACCAGTTACTCGAAACCGCGAGCGCTTCCATCAATTTCGATCGGATATCGTTGCTCTCAATCGAAAACTCCCTGCGCAACGATCCGCTCGAGCCGACGTTCTCTCAGGCCCCGCCGAAACCGTCCTATTGAAACACCTTCGCGAGCGCGGATTCGATCCGAGTGCGCTCGATATCACACATATCGGTCGCGGTGGGGGGCTATATCTGCTTGAACTCTTTGTTACTGCTGCCCAGCAGGAAGCCTATGCCGAACGGTCCTTATTGCAGCCGCTGTTGAGCGAAGCTGCTGCATTAGGGGATCTTAGCGAAGCCGAGGCTCGTAAGCGGTTACGTGCCCCGTTGTTGATGGTTTCACTGTGGGCAAATCAGGAAACCGGGCTCGAACGTTGGCAGCAAAATGATCGCGAGGGTATTCTCGAGATGGCGACGGCGACCGGTAAAACCGTCGCTGGGATCGCTGCGATCGCGGACGTCTGCGGAGCGTTCCCAGAACAGTCGGAGTCGACACGAACGGATGAGGCCCGGATCCTCGTGGTCGCTCACTCGAATGCGATTCTTAAACAGTGGGAGCGTGAGATCCAGGAGAAACTCGGGCTACCGATGCCAGCACACGACCCCGGCGAACGAGCCGCTGACGTGAGTTTCACTGATGGACGAGTTGAGTTTCAGACCGCCCAATCACTGCTACCGCGGTACGACCGCGATTTGGCTGACGAATACGATCTCGTCATTTACGACGAAGTCCACCACTACGCCAACGAAAGCGGCTACGGAGCAGCGATTGCCCGACCAAATTACAAGGCTGCGATGGGGTTGTCGGCGACGATCGGGGACGACGCAAGCATGAAACGTCGGCAACTCACTGACTTGCTTGGCGACGTTGTGTACACCTACGGTGTTGAGCAGGCCCAGCGGGATGGAATCATCCCGGACTTCGACTGGACGGTCCATCCAACGCCGCTTGATCCCTATGAGCAAGAGGAGTGGGACGAGACCACGGACCGGATTTCGAACCAATTCGAACGCCTCAAGCATGCGGATGCGACAACCGAATTGCTGGAACGACTCCCGGTCCCGTTCGTCGAACTTGAGGACCTCGGAGATTTCATTCGCGCCCACGAGGCAGCTGGCCGGACGCTATCCAACGATGCGATCCCAGAAGAATGGGAGAACCTCGCTGCAACGATCCACTCGCGAAGTTGGATTCGGCACCGTTCACAGCCAAAAATCGATGATGCGGTTGCACTCGCTGAAGAATATCTCGCGGATTCAGACTCTCCGATCAAACTCGTTATTTTTGCGATGGACATCGAGACAGCGGATGAAATAGCCGACCGACTGTCGGGGACAACTGACGACGTGTATCTCGCCCACTCGAAGCTAGAATCGTCGTCCCGGAAGACACGGCAGACCGTCCAGCGAAACATCGACGCGTTCAGCAGATGTGACAACGGCGTCTTGATCTCGCCGAAGATGCTTGACGAAGGGATTGATGTCCCCGACGCTGAGGTCGGCATCAACGTCGCCGGGACGAAGACTAAACTCCAATTGGTACAGCGAATGGGTCGAGTGCTTCGGAAACACGGCGAGCAGCGGCCTCACTTCCATCACTTCATCGCGATGCCGGAGGAAGGCGACTACGTCCCCGGGCTTGACTCAAAAGAGTACGTGCAGGAACTCAATTGGGTCCGTGAACTCGGGGAGATGATCGGCGTTCAACCGGTTATTGATGACGCCGGTGTCGACAGCGAGCTCTTAGAGCGGGCTGAACAGCGTGGTCACGAACTGTGGGCGCAAGACCTGCTAGAGGATCTGGAGGTTGAAACTGTTCAAGGGAACGTCCAACTTGAAGAACTCCTGAACGCACTCACCTTCGAGGCGACGACTGAGTTGCTGGCGACATTAGATCTTGACGGGGCTCGTCTTGAACAAGACAACTGGCAGACGGCGATGGACAATCTCCGTGAATCCGAGACACTGCCCGTCGAAGGCCTCCAGCGCGTCTGGTGGCTCTTCCCGCTGTATCACGAACGTCCAAGCGAACTAGTGGAGCTGCTTGAAGCCTCACGGGAGGCACTGCAACCCGACGAAGACGAGACAGACTCGGTGGCAAATGAGCAATCACTAACCGAGTTGGAAGATATGGATCTGGAAGCCGGTGAGAATAAGCCTCAGGAAGCATCCAACAGTAGTGGAGACAACAGCCCCTCAGAGGTCGATTCAACGACACGCTCGGAGGGGTAGTGTTCAGATAAGCTGATTCCATGCGAAGGCGAATGATCGAAGCCAATTGTCGGCGGTATCTGCTTCGGCGTTGCTGAAACAGTTTGAGAAACTGGTAGTTCTACGTTTTACCTCTCGAAAGACACGTTCGACGCTATTCCGATTTCCATGTTTTTCATATTTGAAATCGAGACTGTGACGGCGGCAAGCGTCCTTCAATGAGTGCGAGCCATCGATGAGAAACACGGCGTGTTCTACGTCGTGTTTCTCGCGGAGTTCAGCAAAGAACGCGTGAGCAATTACGCTGTTTGTGGTTGGCTCAAGCGTTGTGTATAGCAATTCGTTTGTTTCAGGATCGACAGCCGCGTACAGCCAATATTGTTCATCATTGAGCCGGATCACCGTCTCGTCAACGGCGACGTGATCCGGATTTTGACCAGACTCAGGCTGTAGATCTGCTTTCTGAACCCAATTATGCACAGTTGACCGAGCACGATTGACACCAAATAATTCAAGAATAGAAACAGTATTCGAAAGTGATAATCCAGCGAGATGGAGCTGAATACTAAGCTTCATCAGAAATCGTGGTGTCGCTTCTCGCTCCACAAAACCTAACTCGATCTCGTCCAAATGGCCGTTGAGGCGGGCGTTTTTGGGCATAGAGCACTCAAAAAATGTACCGCCTCACTTTTCATTCTTATCTGAACACCGCCCTCGGAGGCCTCCAAAAGTTTAGTAGAAGCGGAGTCCAACGACGGGGGTGATCGTAACGGGCCTTCATCAGCGGCATCTGGTGCCCAATCAGAGCCTCAAACATCTGTAGAAATTAACGCTGGTGAGGCGAATAAAAACGACGACAACAAAAGCGACGGGATCGTCGGTCGGATCCGTGAATCACTATTCGGCGATTAATATGTGAGATATAGGACGCCGCCCCAAATTCTGTTTGTCAAACGTCCACTATTGCTTAGCAAGATGACTCGGTGATTGTTTATAAGCACTG
The DNA here is from genome assembly GCF_000591055.1 of Natronomonas moolapensis 8.8.11. Lineage (GTDB taxonomy): Archaea > Halobacteriota > Halobacteria > Halobacteriales > Haloarculaceae > Natronomonas > Natronomonas moolapensis. The sequence goes on from NC_020388.1 coordinate 1,525,650, forward strand.
ACCACCATCGGACGTAATCCTGATACTGACTCATTTTGACTGACCGATTCGCGCCTTTCCTTTTGTACGAGGCGTTCTGGCAGGAATCTAATTAACAAAACCAATTCCGCGGAGTTCGCAGTAGCCATCTAATCAATAAAAACATTCATTAATACGGTGCTCTCAGGACAGTCGAATTGATCATGCCAGTTTATGTTTATCGAAAATAAATATCATTAAGCATGGATCAGACCGTTGACGATCTTCGAACGCAGTTAGAAGACTTCGCGACAACGGTTCAGGCCGTTCCGGAGGTTGACGAGCCACCCAAGACGACGTTAGAAGTGCTCGACCGCCGTCCTCGAGAAACGTATTGGATCTCTTGGCTTCAGTATCTTCTCGATCCGTCGCAGCCACACGGCTTCAACACGACGATCCTTGACGTAGTTCTCAAGCTGGTCACCAAGGGAAGCGAGGACGCCGAGCTTGAGTATCAGTCTCCAGATGACATTGTCGTCAAATCAGAAGTAGGCGGGTCACACGGAAATCGATTGGATCTACTTGTAGCTCTACTCGAAGAGTGGGCGGTCTGTTGCGAACTGAAGGTAACGTCGGGGGAACGGGATGGACAGACTCGCGACTACTACCGAGACTCTGACCTACCCCCAAGTGACCTTTCGGTTCCCCCAGACAGCGAGTATTACGTGTACATCTCGAAGGCAGATCGACCGAATGCAAGCGCCGAGGCTTTTCAGGATGTCTCTTGGCAGGAGCTCGTCAACGCTTTTGACGACGTACTGCTGTCCATCCAAGGTGACGCGACAGAACGGGGCATGGCTCAACTGCGAGATTTTCGTGACACAATTACTAGAGAGGTAAGCATGACCGACCAAGAATATTCGGAGCGCCAACGCGAAAAGATGGAATTGTACCTCAAGTACCACGACGAAATCCAGCAGGCTCGTGACGCGTTCGAAGACATCCACGATCGAGAGAAAGAACGCTGGACGGAGCGATTTCTCGAGGAGTACAGACCGGACACTTGGTCCGACGAGTGGAACTGTGAGCACTCAAAACGAGGTCTGATTTATCGGGATGACTGGCGACTCGATGCGAACCGGACTCCCGTTGATGATCGCGATGCTGCCGTGTATCGGCTCGAATTCCAGCACTTTCTCCGGAAGCGGTCTACGTTCACCGACGGTCGACTTAGGGTTCGAGTCTACACATCTCGCCACGGGGTGCCGAATACCTATCGAGAAGCAATCAAAGAGCTGACAAACAACGAATACTACGATGAGTTAGCTGACATCCGGCAGCAATACGGTATTGAACACGTCGCCGGAAAGAAAGTCCACGCCGAAAAGTACTATTCCTTCGATCCAACCGGCGGGCCCGACGTAGCCTATGAGACACTGGCACAGGCGTTTGAAGAATTCATTGAGCTGGCACCGATACTGACACAAATCCATGAACAGGCACTCGACCGAGCGATGAACCAATAATTAGTCATGGTGATATCTGTATAGAGACGACGAGGCGACTCTCCGAACGAAACGAACTTTACGCGGAAGGAAGACAGTACAGCGTTGTAAAGCTGGACACGTGGAAGGTTCCGTCAGACGACGATGTCGTCTACAAGGTTGGCGAAATCGACTCATTGGAGGCTGACCGAAGAACGATGGCTGGTCGAGCTGAATCTGTCCTCGTCCTTGATGAGAATGGGAATACGGTATCGGAGAATAGTGGCCCGAACCGTCCGACGGATTGTACCACACGCGAGTGACCACGGTACTTTTCCTGACGCTTATTTTGTCTCCAGGAGGTACTTTTTTTGAGTCCAATGGCCTGGATCTATTTTTCCCGTTCTGAAGCCGTTCAACGATCCATTCGAAATAGCTGGCAGACCCAACTGGCCACCATTTGTAATCCGCTGTCAGTGCCTGATCAGCGGTCTGATGCCAAGATCGACCAATATGAATCAAGCATAGGAGATGCAATATACGCACGTTCCATCTTGCACAGCCCGATTTCCCAACTTCGATACAGATACTAATGTTTCGCTGTCTTCGGTAAGAGCCTCTCAGGGAGCCCCGTGTTGGCATTCGTACGGTATAATAAGTCCTGAACCGATCACCCCAGAGAATTCCTCCGAAGCTGACTATTCCGATTCCGATGCTCTTCACTCGAAGCGGTGGTGTGACTGAGGCGTCTCACCTGCTCTCTTCGGGGACCTCGGCAAGCAGCGTCCTCTGGATCCCCTCTTGGATCGATTCGATTTTAGCCGGCTCAAGCTCGGTGGTCCAGTCCGCATCGATTGCTGTGAACACGAGCGATATTCGAACGGATCGTGTCGTATCCTGTTGGGCCAATGCCACCGCGTAGGCATGCATCTGTTTGACGTAGTAGGCCGCGTCGTCGGCTATCTCGTCCTCGGTCACATCGCCGGTCTTGTAATCGATTATGTGGTATGCCGACGGCGTGACGAGTAGATGGTCGATGTAGCCAACAATCTCACCGCGGTCGAACTCCGCGGTCACGTATAGCTCGTCATAGCGCTGGTCGACATCCGCCGCAGCAGCCCGCTGTTGGATGTACTCGATTCCACGTTGGGCATGCTTGCGCACTCGGGCCTGCAGGTCCGGAGTCAGGTCGACGGCTGCCTCCTCTGCAGCCAGCGTCTGTCGCATGATATCCGACCAACGGCCCTCCGGGGCCCGGAGCTCACACAGCTGGTGGACCATTTCGCCGAAAATATTCGATTCGACGTCCGAGACCGCCTGTGTAGACTCCTCTTGATTGGCGTCGCTTTCGGGCCCACCCTGTAGACTTGCCGACTCGTCGCCGTGACGGCGATCCGGACGGTCGGGATCGACCTCTTCGACGTAGAGCGTCCGTGCCTCTGTATCGAGCGCCAACTCCCCGTACTCGCTTTGCAGCGCCGCCCAGTCGGTGGCGGACAGGCGGAACGTAACCTCAGGTGTCGGCGGCGACTCCGAAAGCTCGACAGCCGGATCCTCGGCGGTCGTCGCCGGCGTTCGTTCGATGGGCGGCGTCGGAAGCGAGACAGCATACGATCCGTCGCCGTATGCTCGCTCGACGCGAGTGGCCGACTCCAGGGCCCTACACACATCTTCTGTGAGGAGCTCCGGTTGCACCCAATCGCGCCAACTCGAGGCATCGTCGGGCGTCGCCTGCTTGAGCTCGGTAAGTGACGACACGTCAGCCTCGCTATCCGACTCGTGCAGCCCGCTCAAGAGGAGATGGTCGCGAGCCCGTGTGCAAGCGACGTACAGCACCCGTTTTTCCTCGGCGCGTTCTTCCGCCCGACGCTGGTCCCGGAGCGTGTTTCGGGCCATCGTATCGGTCAACTCGAACGGGTCATCCGGTTGCGGGGCTTTCATTCCGACCGCGTGTTCGCCGTTGATTTCTTCGAACTCGACCTGGTCGTTGAGGGACGGCTTGTCGTTGAACTCTCGACCGATTCCCGGGACGACGACGAAGGGAAACTCCATGCCTTTGGCGTCGTGGATCGTCAGAATCTGGACGCCCTCCGCGGTGGTATCGGCCTCGCTTTCGCGCCCACCACGGCTCACGCGGCGTTCGATCCGGTTGACGAGCGTCGTGAGACTGCGGACATCGTCATCACTGTACCCGCGCAACTGCTCGCGGAATTTCTCGACGTTTGCGATAGCCTGCTGTGGCCGGTCGCCAACGCTGATGTTGACGAAAAAGCCTGTCTCCTCGATAATCTGTGTGAGATACGACGCCCACGAACCACTGAATTCGGCCTCCACATCGGGTTCCTCGTTCGTATCATCATCGCTGACCGTGATTCCGGCCTGCCGTCGCCAGCGCGTGAGCAACGTATAGACCTGGGCGAGGTCCTCGTGGTTGCTCTCTCCGAGTGCGGCCCACAGCGGCTCGCCGTGCCGTTTCAATCGCGCGAGCGTATCATCTGCCAGCCCGAATAACGGTGACCGCAGCGCCGCGTACAGCGCCCGTTCGTCGCTCGGGTCGGCCAGCGCACGGAAGAGGTTCAATAACGCCGTGATCTCGGTCGTTTCATAGAAACCTAATCCGGACGCGACCGAATAGGGAATCTCTGCGTCGTTCAACGCCCGCTCGTACGTCTTGAGATGCGTTCGACTCCGAAGGAGGATCGCAATATCGTCCGCCTCGAGCTCCCGCGTCGGGCCATCTCCCGACTCCGCGGCATCGTCGCCGCCCTCGTCGGGGTACACCTGTGTTGGCTTGTCGAGTAGTTGCGACAGCCGTGCCGCAAGCGCCATCGCCTCGAGTTCGCTGTCGTGTTCCGGCTCGGCGTCGGCAAAGTCGGGATAGTGCTCGAAGCGGGCGGCCCGCAACTCGGGATCGGACGGCACCGCGAGGTATTCGACGCTGCCTACCTCGGCTGGGTCGTCTCGGGCCGGAGTCAATCGCTGTGGCTCCGCCTCGTAAGGGTCGCCATCCGCCTCGAAGACGGTCTCGAACAGCTGGTTGATCGACTCGAGCACTGTCGGCAGTGTTCTGAAGTTCGTCGACAACTGGTCGTCGTCCGCTGCAGTCCCGTCGCTTTCGTCTTGGTGTACGGCTGGCTGGTCATCCTCGTCAGCGACGGCTTCGAGGATATCGGCTGTTTCGCGAAACTGGGTGACGTCGGCGTTTCGGAAGCGATAGATGCTCTGTTTGACGTCGCCGACGACGAAGACGTTCTCCGCGTCGAAGTCATCTGGATCCGCCGCCGTGAGAAGCTTGATCAGATCCCATTGTCGGGGATCGGTATCCTGGAACTCGTCGACCATCACGTACTCGAAGCGATCCCGGAGTTCCTGCCGGACAGCTTCGTTTCGCTCCGCTTGCAAGAACTCGACGGTGTAGGAAACGAGATCGCCAAAGTCGACGGCGTTCTGTTGGGTTTTGCGGTCCTCGTACTTCTCAGCAGCGAGTAGGGTTAACTCCGCTAGCGCTGACACGAGTTCGAAGCTATTGCGCTCGACCTCGAGGTCGACGCTGACGGTGTACTCTTCCGGGCAGAGCCGGTCGACCAGCGTCTCGAAGGCATTATCGAACGCGGTCTTGCGCGGGTGGCCGTCCCAGTTGGTTTTCGCCCCCGAATAGCCCGCGTACTGCTCACCATCGCCTGTGGTGAGATGTTGGCTCAGATCGGCGATCAACGCCTGTTTGGCTCGCGTCGACTGACCGTCGTCATATCCTGGTTCGATGATTTCAACGACGCCCGCAGCCCGTTTCCATACCCGCCCGCCAGTGTCGATATCCGGCGGCTGTTCGATGATCTCGGTGAGAGTCTCGATCGCGTCGACGACCGCCGGGTCGGCGAGCACTGCAGCGGCGACGTCCGGATCGATCGGATGGAGATGCGTCTCGACGAAGTCGATGTACTCCGTTTCGGTCGCGTCGGCCCACTCGTCGGCCCAGTCGATGCTTTCCGGTCGCTCCCCGAGCAGATCGGTCACCACTGACCGGAGCTGATCCCGGGAGAAACGCTGGGCCAGCGTCTCCATCGCGTCGTGTGTGTCGTATTCTTCGAGTACGGCACCGACGGTGTCGTCGATCAGCGCCGCTGCCTCGTTCTCGTCGAGCGTGTCGAAGCCTGGGTCGACGGCATCGACCGCGAAGGCGTGCTCGCGCAGGAGTCGCGCACAAAACCCGTGTAGCGTGTGGATGTAGCCCTGCTCGAGTTCGTCTGCGATCGTCCGCCAGGCATCGAACGCGTCGGGGTCCAACTCGGCGAGTCGGTCCGTGATCTCGGTTCGGATGCTTTCTTCGAGTTCGTTCGCGGCTCGCTCGGTGAACGTCGTCGTGACGATGTGTTTCGGCTGGAGTGGCGGGTCGTCGGGGTCGAGCGTCTCGGGATCGGCTGTCGCGAGGGCATCCTCCAGCATCCACAGATACCGGGCGGTCAGCGTTGTCGTCTTGCCCGTCCCCGCCCCTGCTGTCAGCGTCACGTTTCTGTCGAGTGCATCGACCGCCCGTTGTTGCTCGTCGGTCAGGTCCTCGTAGCTCACCATCGTCATTCCACCTCCGCCGGTACGACGTCCTCCGGCGACTGCTCGCGGGCTTTCGGTGGCACGTAGACCGGGTGGTCCTCGGCATCGATCGTGTCGATGAGCTCTCGCCGCTGGTGAGACCGAACATCGCAGACGTGAGCGTAATCACAGAACCGACAGCCGGCGTCGTCAGGATCTAAGATTGTTGGCTGGAACTGCCCGGTCGCGATCCCGTTCGTGAGTTGGCCGAGTCGGCGCGGGGTCGTCTCCTCGATAAAACGACGGAACGCCGCGTGCGTCTCGAAATACGGGTATGTATGCCGCACTAGTGGCGTTCCAATGTCGTCGCTACCGTGATGGACAGCCATCGATTGGGAGGTGACAAGCCCCTTTCGGGAGCTGACCGAACTCGGCGAGGAGATCTGATAATACGTGCCGCCCACGGTCTCAGCCGGGAGTGCGTCTTCGGCAAGCAGCGCATACAGCGGCAACTGGAAGCTCGTTCCGAGCAACGAATCAGATTCGCTCGGCGTGTTGGACCCGGTTTTGTAATCCCGAACGACGAGTTGGGTCGGCGTCGTTCCGGGGACGACCTCGATCCGGTCGATCAGCCCGTGGACCGGCACCGGGCCGTGTGGCGTCTCGATCTCGGCGGGGGCGTCCTGCAGCGGTGTGCCGGCATCGTACGGCGTGCCGACGCGGCCTTCGAACCATGCTGGCTGGGCGGTCGTCTTCGCCACCTCGCCGAACTCGTGTTCGAGGAACCGATATAACAGGCCACGAGCCACCGGCTGGCCGGTAGCCGTCTCACGGTCGGGGCCGTAGTAGTCGTTCTCCGTTGGCGAGCCGAGCCCGGCCAGGACCGTCGTCAGCCAGCGGTGCTGGAACGCCGTGTCGCCCGCCGTGCTGAACGCCGTCTCCAGCCGCTCGAGGGCGACGTCGAGTAGGTGCCGCTGTCGGGTCTCGAAATCACCATCGGGAGCGACCGGTTCACCGATCGACGACTGCAGTTCCAGATAGTAGTGTTCGAGGACGTCGTGTATGTAGGTACCCCGCTCGCCGGCATCCGGCTCGGGCGTCAGCGGCTCGGGGGCGTCAATCTCTACGACTCGTTGCATATAGTATTTGAACCCACACGCGGCGTAGGTTTCCAGCCGGCTGGCGCTGTAGGGCTCCCGATCGGCTTCGTCGTGCACCATCGCGACGGTCTCGGGCGTCAACACGCCATCGTACGGCGTCAGCCGATCCGGGTCAGCCCGGGCGGCGGCGCAGGCCGTGCCCGAGTTGATGCGTGCGTGTTCCGACGGCGTGAACGTCCCGGCGGCGACGCCGTCCTCTACAAGCGCTGTCGTTCGCTCGACGTCGGTCGCCGGGAGCCCACCGATCGCCCGCTGGACGTCCTCTGGCGAGCCGGGCGGTGACGCATCCGTGTCAATCGTGACGGGTGAAAGGTCGACGAGCCGGCGGAGCTCGGTCAGGATATCCGCCTCGACGTAAGGTTCGCCGTCCGTGCTCCGTCGTGGGATCGAGAGATGCAGCGTCGCATCGCTGCTCAGGAGCGCTCCGACGTGAGATCGAGCCTCGGCGGCGACGTCGCGCTGTTCGAAGTCGGCGTGGGCTTCGTAGATCGGGCGAGTGAACGCTGACTCGGGGGGATCCGACGGGACGTGTGAGGCGGTCATCCCGAGGAGGTAGACCTGCTCGAACGCCCGCGGCGGGGCGTCGGGGAGGCCACAGATGACGACGTGTTGGTCAGTGCCGCCGTTCGTTCCGCGGACCGAGACGCCGTTGAGGGCACGTTCCAGCCGCGCTATGGCATCGCCGGCGTCGAGATCCGCCAGCGGTGCGGTCATCGCCAGCGTCTCGAGGACGCGGTCGAGGCTCAATTTGGCCTGCTGTTCGCGATTCAGGCGGCCTCTGGAGAGTGTCCGTTCGCCCTCCAGCGCCGCGTCGATCCCGAGTCGGGTGAACAGCGTCTCGAGTTGCGCCGGCAACGCATCGAGTGACGTGGTCGCGAGCGCCTCCACGTCGCGGAGCAGCGACTCGACGCCCGCGGTGACGGACTCGTCGGCGTACGCGAGTGTCGACGCGAGTCGGTTTGTGTCGGCCCGGGCCGCGATTCGAGCGATGGCGCGGTGATCGATTTCGGAGTTATCGATAGCCACGAGCGGGTTCGTGAGTAGCCCGAGGAGGTCATCGACAGCGCGTGGCTCCTCGGCAAGTGCTGAAATGGTCGTGACGGCGTCGCCGAGGGCCGTCTCGGCGAGCGGCTGGTCGGTTTCGATGTGGAACGGGATGTCGTAGGCCTCGAAGAGCTCCTGGATCTGTGCGGCGTACTGGGCGGGATTCGTCAGTACGACCCCGATCTCCTCCGGCGGTGTTCCCTCCGCAAGCCGGACGCGGATATCGCGGGCGACCGAGCGGAGTTCCTCGGGCACGGTTTCTGGTTCGGCGACCGTGAGATCGAGCGCCGTCGGGTCGATGTCGGACACGGACGGGCCGACGCTCGGGTGCCGATAGAGGTTCCGCGTGAGCCGACGTCGGGCAGCCGTCCGCGGCGCTGTCGCTGGCTCGTGGTAGTCTTGTTCGAAGCCCAACTCGAGATACGTGGCGATCGCTTGGGCTGCGCCTACGTCTACCCCGGCTACGTCGTCGGTGTCGACCTGTTGGGGCGCGACCGCGATGGTCGGCCACGTCTCGACGAGTTGCTCAAGGAATTTCTGTTCGAGAGCTTCAAAACGGGTGAAGCCGCTTATGACGATCGCTTCGACTGACGGGAACAGCTCCGACAGCGAGCACTCCGTTGTGACATGTTCCATCCGCTCGGTCCGGTACGTTTCGGGGTACTCCTCAGCGAGGAGCTCGGTTCGTGCCGCCTCGATTTCGGCGGCTAACTCCGCGACGTGTACGGCACGCTCGTTGAGCCCTTCGGTTTCAAGTCGGTTTTGCATCCCCGTGGCGGAGAGCAGGCCAGCGAACTCCAGGTTCGTGAAGAGGTCTTCAGCCTCTTCGACGAGCCCGGCGCTTGCAAACGTATCACCGGAGTATAGGGGATTTTCAGGCGAATCGATCCCCTCGACACCTAATTCCACGAGTCGAAACAGTAGTGGCCGGTCGATATGCGTGATATCGTTTTTGTACTGATCGCGCCGGTACGCCGTTGAGACGATGTCATCGAGTGTGAGCACGCTCGCCATCGTTGGTGGGGCGGCAGCATTCCAGCGATCGCGTGTGGCTTCAGTTGGATGATTCTGTGGCGTGATGTGGAGGACGCTTTGCGGGTGCGTATCGACGCTTTCTATTAATAAGTCGATTGCAGCGGTTTCAAGCGAGGGAAGGGCAGGCCCTGTCAGCAGGCGACGCATATGCCGTCGTCTCCCGATTCGCGTAAGTAATTTTGGACGACACCAGCGTGTCATATAGCCGACTACAGATCACGAGAACCGCTCGTTTACTGAATGATCCGCATACGCGATTCCCCCGGCCAGTACAAACATTCCTCGAAACGGGGGTGAATACGTCGCACTCCAGCAGAAGTCAAACTCAAGATGCTCAAATAGTGGAACTGTCTCGGTAGCCGTTGCATTCAATAAATCGTTGACTGAAGTAACGTTCTACAGGGCTTTGGAGCTGGTGGACACAGTTTCCAAACCCTGCCACTTCGCACGTGAATAGGCTCATATGAAAACTGGGGGTTGCTGTTGTGAATTGAGCGTTCCCCACACAAGGTTATTTTGTCCGTTCTGTCAATGCTGGATGTATGGTTAACGTGGTTTCAGTAGGGGAATTTGACCTTGACGGAGAGGCCCTCCACGCGGCTACCGATACGTACCTCGATTTTAAATCGGCTGATGAGGATCAGAGAGGCCGGACCCGAGATATTCTGGATAGCGGCCATTCGTGGCTCAACCAACGCGACCTGACTGCGGACACGGTATCGCAATATACGTCGGAACTGAGAGAAGGAACGGGAGACGATCACCCAATTCTGTCCGGGGAAGACTTCGACGACTTGGAGGCGAAGGTAGCTGACGACGCTGGAAGTTTTGTCGAGGATCTGGTAGCGCTATTCGAAGATGAGAGCCCACTCGAAGATCGCATCGAGCGATTCAGGACGAATCAAGGTATAGATCTCACGGTTATTAGTGCTCTCTTGACGACTTCTGACCCCGACCAATACGTACTGTACGATGAGGAAGGCTTTGAGACGCTCATTCGTTATTTCACTGGGTTACACAGTCCCGATCTCGGCGATCTTTCGGTCGGGAGAAGATACGATTTGTATCGGAACTACTGTTCGACAATCCAGATGGACGTTTTGAGCGAGAAACTCGTCGACGCTACGCTCCAAGACGCTCAAGAGTTCGTGAGAACTGTAACGCACTCGGCGGAATGTAGATACAATCTCATTCTCAGATACTTCTTCAGACACACTCGCCAGTTAGAGGAATTCGAGGAGGAAACCTCTGTGTTCCTCGACGAAATTCGCATGCTACCACAGGCATTTCTCAGAGATCAGCTTGAGGCGTACGAAGGACGCCAGAAAATAGCCAAAATCCGGTACGATGTGCTCGATGCTATCCTTGACGATGAATCCGTAGATATCGATAAAATCGCCGCACGAGAGAATGTAAACCACGAAAAGAACATTATGAACTCGTGGGACGACTACAAGATCCTCGCCCAGATTTACTACAACTATGCCAAAGACCGTGTAGAGGCGTACATCGAGGATTTACTCGATTATCTGCGAAACGAGATAGACGCTGACCAACTGTCTACTCACTACGTCACCTACCAGGGCGCAACTAACATCCCGAATACTCGTTCGTGGGCTGTTCTGTATCCGAGCGTTCTCGGAGATCACAAATCAGCATATCAACTGTACATCTATTTCTATCCCAACGAGATCGAATATGGGATCGACAACGGGAGCGATGTCCCTCGAAAGGAATACGATGACGAGTCGTTCGAGTCTGAAGACGAAATATCGATCCAGAACGTGGTCGAAGCGTACAGAGAACGGTTGGACACGTTCTGGAGGTGGAACGAAGAACTAATCGAAGAACCGGACTCCGCAGAGTACGACGAGTTATCGTGGTTCGAATCCGTCGAAAAACATCTCCAGCGCAAGAAACAGATCGTTTTCCACGGCCCACCAGGAACTGGGAAGACCTATGGAGCGCTCAACTTCGCCAAGTGGTGGATAGACAGGGGACTGGACGAACAGGACCATTTCGACGACGCTGTTGAGGGCCGCCTTCGGATAGTAACGTTCCATCCGACGTTTTCATATGAAGACTTCATCGAGGGAATAACGGCGAAAACTCGGGACGGCGACCTCGTGTACGAACCCGAGGCTGGCGTGTTCAAGGAGATGGCTGAGGACGCCGTCGAGGCCTACGAAGACGCCGACTCGAAAGCAGATGCCCCCAGATACATCCTTATCATTGACGAAGTGAACCGGGGAAACATCCCGAAGATCTTCGGCGAGACGATTACTCTCATCGAGAACGACAAGCGACTCGGTGAACTGAACGAGATGAGAGACGAGCTGCCACATTCAGAAGACCGGCTCGTAGTGCCCCCGAACCTCTACATTATCGGGACGATGAACACGGCTGATCGGTCAATCGCCCTCGTCGATGCCGCGATACGTCGGCGATTCCGATTTCGACACTTCCCGCCGAACTGCGAAGTTCTTTACGACGAGCTTGGCTTCGATGGTGAACAGGACGTCAAAACCAAGGCTTCAGTCGAAGAGGGAGAGGACCTCGGTGCTCTCTCCATTCTCGCACTCAGTGCGATCAACGAACGTATTCGGGACAGTGGGAACCTCGGGAAAGGCAAACAGGTTGGTCACTCCTACCTTATCGGTGGTACCACGGACGAGCGTCTCGTAGAGTCCTGGAAGAACGAGATACTCCCGCTGCTCGATGAGTACTACTTCGGAGACATGGAGCGGCTCAAAGAACACATATTCGATGGCGGGGGTGAGAACCTATTCAACTGGAAGGAACAGCGGATCGCCGATTTCGATTCCGACGCTCTCCGCGCCGCGCTTTCCGAACTCGTTGACGAGGATGGTGGAGTGGAGTGACAACTGCTGACCTGATAGAACTGTCCGAGTACGACGAATCGGACCCAATCGACCTGTCCAATGACGATATCGAGATGATCGAATCACAGGTCGATGGATTACGAGTGGAGTACAGACGAGGCAAACAGGTCGTACTGCACACGGATCATCGAGTCGGAGTCGTCGCTCTCCCCGACGGACCCACTATTGAGATACAACCGAAGATCGGGGATCCGAACCTAGTCACGCTACTACGATACGCAAACGGGGCAGAGCCAACCCATCTCTCGCGCGAAACGGAACTCGAAAGCGGGACGAATTTTGTGGACACGGTAGCAGCCCTGTTTCTCGAAGAGCTGGAGGTAGTTCTGTCTCAAGGTCTCAGGAGAGAGTACGTCAATGTAGAAGGAACAGAAGAGTATCTCCGTAGCAGACTAAACGTCCAGAGACAGCTCGCAGGAGGTCCCGGGAAGACGGATTTCGAGTGCGACTACGACGAATTTACCTATGATACCAGGCTAAACCAGACGATTCTCTGCGTTGCGAACGCGCTGTCGTCGGTGGTGGATAGCACCGAGATCGCTGGTGAACTACGCGAATACGAATCGCGGCTCAGACGACGAGTGACGCTCCGAGAAGTTTCGATCGAGGAAGCCGAACGGATCGAACTGACTCGCCTTACTGATTACTATGAGAAGGTTCTGGTCTTGTCTCGGCTCGTACTGAAACACATCTACCTCGAAGATATCGTCGCCGGTGAGGGTGCATCGTACTCCCTATTGATCGGAATGAATGAGGTGTTCGAAAAGGTGGTGGAGAGAACTGCACGCGAAACTGTGGACGAACGAGATGGCTGGAGCGTTGAAAGGCAGGCTCGAACCGACAATCTACTTAGGGGGAGTCCGTCGATTCGTATGCGGCCTGATTTCATCGTCAAGCGTCACGGTAAGCCAGTATTGGTCGGGGACGCCAAGTGGAAGACCGGCGTCAAGAATAACGACGTCTATCAGGTCGTAGCGTACCAGACAGCCTATGATGCGCCGGGTGTGCTGGTCTATCCAGACAACGATGGTGCTGTCGAGAATGACTACTCCGTGAAGAACGGGTATGATTTAGCGATGTTGGAGCTACCGACAGGGGTGAATACTGCAGATGTTGATGAATTCGGTCGAGAAAACGTTGGGCGATTTTTCGATTTTCTCTCCCGGACCGTGAGTTGACAACACGGAGGGAGGAGTGGTGAGCTCTCGAACCGGATCCTGTTAGTTGGAGTCGTAGCCGAGGGCAGCTTGTGACTTGAGCTTTGTTGAGGGAATTCAAACCGAATTAGAGTCCTATCGTGTATAGCAGGGACCTGATCTTGAACCGCGCTCAGAGCGAATCTCGAACCAAATCGTCGAACTCGATCAGGATCTGCTCAGGGACGAACTGTTCGAAGGCCACCCATCCATCCGGAAATCCAATTGTTACTCGCGGATGCAGCGGTTCGCCGTGTTCTATCGAGTGGACATTAGTCGGAACGGTGACGAGTCCCGTCGCTGCGCCGAGTTCCGTGTCACTACGCCGGAGGAGGTCGTCAACGATTGCGTCGGTGCGGACATCGATGATTTCCTTGTCTTCTGCTTCCTTGGAACGAACCTGTATCTCTTTTGTGTTAGCCGACGTTGTCGTGTGCCGAAGCTGAAGCGTAGAATAGCCTTCAATACAGTCAGCTTCGAACCGCCCACGGAGGCCGTTCTCCAGGAAGGATATACGAGATGCTTCGTCCAACCCAAAATGACCCACAACAGTCTGAGTGGTTGCATCCGCAGTTCCCTCATCAGGCGCACGGATTGCGAGAAGCCGCGTCCTCGGTTTGAATGTTGCAACAGTCGTCTGAAAATGCTTCTCCGAAAGCGTCAGCTGAGCTTGCGAGCCCGTTTCCGGAACATTGCAGACGACGTAGAGTCGGTCGTGATCCCTGCGCGTCTCTCGAACCTCAGATCCGTAGGCACCTGAGGATCCATCATCGTCACCCTCGTTGATTGCATCATCCGGAGATACCTGACGGAGGTCATCGACACGATAGTAGTATATCGTTCGGGCTCCCGCAAAGCGGAGCTGTGATACTGCCTCTCGCAGTTCGATTTGTGAAAGTTCATCCAGCGCTTCAGCGAAGCTCCAGTCATTCACATCAAGGTCGATCTCTGATGCTTGGAGAACACGACGACGAGCAGCCTGTGACGGGAGATTTTGAATGAGCTCTTGGGGAGGTGCGTCGTTGTCCGCGGGATCTATTGGGAGGTTCATGCCACCAGATGTGTTATTGTTATCATGGCTTCACAAAATACTGAATTGAACTAGTGCGTGGTGAGTCCTTCTATAGTCGGCAGTATATCTGCGTCATTCGCTTATCGCTTGGCGAATACTGTGGCCTCGGACCGGAAAACGAACCGTTGGTGACGTTCAGATTTCCGATTTTCCTGAGCTTGTATAGTCCCCAATCCGGAGGGTTGATTTCGTTGCCGCGGCCCCCACTCTGGTAGCCGCTGAGAACGACGTTTCCTTTTGTCGTCTTGCCCACCTTGTGTGGCTCTACGACTCTAGGCTGGTTTCGATACTGGAGTTCGACGACATTTCGATTCCCAATCGCGTTACAGAGGGTAGAACGCATTGGACATCAGTTGACTGCAGTCTCTTATACAATTTGTGCGTGGTAGCTAGGCGGTGTTCAGATAAGAATGAAAAGTGAGGCGGCACATTTTTTGAGTGCTCTATGCCCAAAAACGCCCGCCTCAACGGCCATTTGGACGAGATCGAGTTAGGTTTTGTGGAGCGAGAAGCGACACCGAAATTGCTGATGAAGCTTGGTATTCAACTCCATTTAGCTGGCCTATCACTTTCGAATACCATTTCTATCCTTGAGATATTCGGTGTCAGTCGAGCTCGATCTACTGTTCACAACTGGGTTCACAAGGCAGATCTACAGCCCAAATCTGGTCGGGATCCGGATCACGTTGCGGTGGATGAGACCGTGATCCGACTCAATAATAAGCAGTACTGGCTGTATGCTGCTGTCGATCCCGAGACAAACAAATTACTGTATACAACGCTTGAACCGACGACAAACAAGGCAATCGCTCACGCATTCTTTGCCGAACTCCGCGAGAAACACGACGTTGACGACGCGGTGTTTCTCGTAGATGGCTCGCACTCACTGAAAGACGCCTGTCGCCGCCACAGCCTCGATTTCAGATATGAACGCCATGGAAATCGGAATAGCGTCGAACGTGTCTTTCGAGAGGTAAAACGACGAACTATCAGTTTTTCAAACTGTTTTAGCAATGCCGAAGCAGACACCGCCGACGATTGGCTTCGATCCTTCGCCTTCGCATGGAATCAGCTTATCTGAACACTACCGGTAGCTATTCGATCGAGTGTGGTTGCTGTCTGGAATCCAGTCTGACCCACTAACACAGCCATGCAAGAGTTTATACGGTCGCATGTCCAACTTTGAGTTGAACAATGAGTCTTGACGAGGCGGTTGACGAGGCGCTCGCGGCGTACGATATGTCGCGTAGCGCAGAGGCCGAGGAAACGGGCCGAACAGTCGCCACGCTTCAGGACTAGTCTAAATCGTCTATTCCAACTGGCGAATCCTTTCTGCGAAGTCTGCTTTCGACAGCCCCGGCTCATCTTTCAGTTCTGGATAGCCAGCTTGTTCGGCAGCCTCCTCGACGAAGTCTCTCCAGAGGTCTTCGTGCTCTTGGGCATAGAGGACGTCCGCTTCGTGAGGATACATATCGAGCTCGTATTCATCCAACTCGATCATGACCCCGTGTTTCCGCTCAAGTGTCGTCGCCCCGAACTCGCGCAGATATTTGAACCGGACGTTCTTCCGGCGAACGGTCAGTAGCCGCTTTGATTCGTTGATATACTCGTTCACCCACTCGCGCCAGTCGTAGGTCTCGGGCTCGATCTCCACCTTCGTTTCCGGCATCGAGAAGTCCGAATTGAGACGACGTAGATAGAACTGGATCAGTGCAACGGCAGTCCGATGGTTGGCGTTCGGCAACGCATGTTTTAGAATCAGATTCGACGCGAGGCTCCCGGCAACATCCGTTGCAGACCCTTCCCACGACGTCTCGTCGAGAGCCTCAGCCAGTGCTTCGACATCCTCCCGCTTGTACGCTTTAACCGGCGTGCCCTCTTCCTCTTCGTTCTGAGAAAGTAGCGCCTGGTAGATCTCGAAAAGCCGGGCAACGATGGTACCGTTGTCGTCGTCCATCTCAGCGAGTGCCTCCTTCAGGTTAAACTCCATATTACTCACAGCACCACCGCCAACGCGAGAGGTGTATACGACGTAGAACTCTCTATTGAGGTCGTATTGGCTAATCTTCACCGCTACGTCATCGTCGTATCCAACAACCTTCGAAACGACTTCAGCGGGATCGGGATTGACGAAGTCAAGAGAGAACTGCTTGTCCCCGGGATAGTGATAGTATACGTGGCCCATCTCTCGGTTCTAAACACGACTCGTGGGCTATATTAAACCAAGTCGTAAGAGATGGCCCATGGTGATATCTCGGGTTCTAGTTACGTATTTTTATATGGCTCCTGCGGAAAAGGACGGTAAGGCTCACTTATGTCTAAGCAGGAACAATCTGAGAAGTCGGAGGGTCGTCCTGAACTCCCGATTGAACGTGGGTTCCCGATCGAGCGGGTAAACGAGATTGCTGAGAAGGAAAGTCGGGCAAAGCAATACTACCGTCCAATCTACACGATGCACAAATGGTGGGCGCGGAGGCCGGGCTGTCTGTTCCGTGCAATCACACTCTACTCGCTGCTCAACGAAAGCACGACCGCAGACGATGTCGAGGTCTATGAACCAGGCGAAAATAAGCAACTCGGGAACAACGGACTGAGCAAAGATGACCTCGTCCAAGCCATCAACGATGTCGATATGGACGATCCCGAGTCACTGTGGGACTTCTACCCGAAGGACATCCGGATCAAAGACAAGAAGATTCTGGATCCGTTCATGGGTGGCGGCACGTCGCTGGTCGAGGCGTCGCGCTTTGGCGTCGAATCGGTAGGTGTTGATCTGAATCCGGTCGCTTGGTTCGTCACGAAGAAGCAACTTGATGCCGGCCAGACAGACGTTGAGGATGTTAAAGTTGCCTTCGAACAGGTCAAAGAAGATGTTGCTGACGAGATCACTCAATACTACAAAACACCTTGTCCGAATGGTGATCACAACGCTGACGTGATGTACAACTTTTGGGTCAAGGAACTCGACTGCGTCTCCTGTGGACATACCGTTCCGCTATTTAAAGATTATCGGGTAGCAGCGGGCCGTTACGAAAACGACGACAAGTATAACGTCCTTTGTCCGGACTGCGGGGAAGTTATACTCGTAGATAATTGGCAAGAGGAAAACACCTGTAGTGAGTGTAGCAGCACGTTCACCCCGAGCAACGGTAATGTGACTAGAGGTAACAATTATAGCTGTCCAGAATGTGGGCAAAAGTACGGGATTCCGGACGCCATTCAAGAACAGAATGGCGATACGGAGCGTCTCTACGCGGTTGAATACTATTGCGAACACTGTGACGATCGTGGGGAAACCAAGTCCGTTGTAAAAGGTTACAAATCGGTCGAAGCGGCGGATATCGAGAACTACGAGAGTGCGGCAAAGGAGTGGGAAACGAACTCAGATATACATCGATTTGTTCCCTCAGAGCCGATCCGACCTGGCTGGTACACCGCTTCGACACAATATGACGGCTCCGCTCCTGGAGCACATGACGTTCATAAGTATGGGTATACTCATTGGACAGATATGTTCACAGACCGTCAACAACTCTCTATCGCAAAGCTACTCAGAAGTATCTCCAAGATCGACGATGAAAACGTCCAAGAATTCCTACTTCTCGCCCTAAGCGGCTCTCTCAGGTATACGAACCGAATGGTTGGATATCATCACACCCGAAACCACATACACGACATATTCAAGACCAATTCATTCGATCCCCCCACAAAGCCGGCAGAAGCAAACGTTTGGGGAACCGAATATGGGCTCGGTAACTTCCGCTCGTCGGTTCAGAGTATTATCAACGGCATCCAGTACGCGAACGCTCCTACCGAGCGATACGTAGATGGAAACGACTCCAAAGAGACGGAACCTTTCTCACAGCCGGTCGGTCAAAATTCGGATGTCTTTCAGGGAGATATGCGGCGACTTGACGCCGAAGAGGAGTATGACGTGGTTATCACTGACCCCCCCTACTATCACAATATTCTGTATTCCGAACTCTCGGACTACTATTACGTGTGGCAGCGGGTGCTACTTGGGGACAGATACGAATGTTTTGAGGATCCCGCCGCGCCCCGGGACGAAAGTATTGTGGTAAATCCGGCAACAAATAAAGGGAGTGAAGAGTTCGAGACTGAACTTACAGAGGCGTTCTCTGTGGTTCGGACTGCACTCAAATCGGACGGAGTACTCTCGTTCACTTACCACCATAGTGACTCCGAATCATGGGGTGAACTGCTGGAATCCCTATGTAACACAGGATTTGAGGTGACGGCAACCTACCCGATCAATTCTGACCTGAACAAGTTCATCGAAGGGGGAGCTGTTGATTTCGATATCGTCATCGTGGCCCGACCAACGGAAAACCGACAGCCGATATCGTGGGATTCCCTTCGACGTCGCATTGTCCGAACTGCCAGAGAAACCCGTGAAACGCTCGAAGAGAACCGAGAACTCGCGGGCGGAGACATTGGTGTCATCGAAATGGGGAGATGCTTCCAAGGGCACTGTCTAGTTTAGCACCTCGTCAGCTGGCGTTCGTCCGTTGAGCGATTGATGCGGTCGTTGGCGGTTGTAGTAGTGTGTGAACTGTTCAAACCATTCACGTGCGCTTGACCGACTGCCGACCCATGAATTATGGAAGCGGTCGACCCGCATTTTGAGTGTGTGAAACCACTTTTCGATGAGGTTTCGGTCGACGTAATCAAGCCGACCACTCAGTCCTAACCGAGCAAGGGCAGTCTGATAGCCATAGCCATCGACGAGAAACACGGTGTCGGAGAGATCGTGCTTCTCGCGGAGTCCATGCAGAAACGCAGCCGCCGGATCGGTGCCATGTCGTCCAAACAATTGTACGTCGAGGATCAACTTCGTCTCGATGTCTATTGCAGCGTATAACCAAGACCACTCTCCATTGATTTTGACAGCAGTCTCGTCGACAGCGACCCGCGTCGGCTGCGCCGACGGCGGGTCAGGAACGCTGTCAGCAACCCGATGCACCCAATTCCAAACCGCTCCGTGAGAGCGTTCTACGCCTAATTCAGCAAGAATCGTTGTTGTTTCTCTGAGTGAACAACCGGTCGCGTGGAGTCGGACGGCGAACGCCCTGACGGGCGTCACCGTCCGCTCACGCTCCCAACATTCTTCTAAATCCGCCGCAAAACACTCGCTGAGCAGGTCTGCGAGCATCATCCCAAATTGCCTCGACGACCTGCTCGTTCCTCAAACTAGTTTAACTAGACAGTGCCTTGAGCAGCATCTTAACCGCTTTTTGACAGTTCGTCTTATGAGTACTACTGTAATCTTCCTGCGCTAAGTGTTTCATCCAAGCGTCAGCGTGACTCGTCGTAACATTGGCAGTGTATCCGTTTTCTTGATCCCAAACCCAGCGGTAAAACTGATCCATCCGGTATGCGCGTGGTTTGACGGTACCGAGCGCATAGCCCTGGCCTTTCTCCGGTTTCTTGCCGAGTGTGAGGAGCCACGAAAGACACTCTTCGCGTTCTGAGCGGTAGTCCAGTAGCTGCTTTGGGTTGAGATACTGTTCCGCGACATCGGTGACGACAGGGACCTCATCAGGGATAGTCATTGGTTACCCCCCGTAGGTATCGGTTCAGGTAGACGCGGGATTCGTTCGAATCCACGTGGTCTGGCAATACGGCTAATCGCAAGACGGCGTCGGGATGCCGATTTCGTCCGAGTCGATTTGCCCTTAGACATTGGTCTGCTCTCTTGGGTGATATGGGCAAAATCGCCGGAAGGAAGAGGGGTAGGATGCTCCGTCAGGGATTCGAACCCTGGTCCTTGCCGTGAGAGGGCAAGATGATTGGCCGGACTACACCAACGGAGCGTCAAGCGCGTTTCTACGTATCAGTGAGTAATGTATAACGGTTGCGTTTCACCGTCGCCTTGTCTCGGTTTCACACCGTCGGTCCGGCCTCAATCACCCTTCGTCGTCGAACGGGGAGCCGGCAGCGTCGGGTTCGTGCCCGGCGAGCGAGACGATGTTCTCGCGGCCGACGCGGAGCTTCGAGATGACCCCGTCGTCTTCCATCTCCGAGAGGAGCATCGACACCTTCGATTTCGACCACTCCGTGCCGTCGACGATGTCGACCTGTTTCATCCGGCCGCCGTGGTCTTCGAGCAGGTCGACGACCAGTTCCTCGTCGGACCGCAGTTCGGCCTCGGACACCGCTGGTGGCACGTTCGTGTCCGTCTCTTCGGCCGCGGCAGCGCCTCCCGTCTCGGCGGCGCTTCCCGTCCCGGCGGCGCTTCCCGTCGTCTCGGAGGCCGGCTGTGGCTGTTCGGTCGGAGGTGACGTCCCCTCGACAGCCCCGGTCTCCGTGTGGGTCGGTTCGTCCGTCAGGCCATCCGAGGAGTCCCGGCGGTCCCGCGAGCGGTACGCGAGTGCGGCGCCGATGCCGAGCAGAACCACAAAAAACGCCGCGAGGAGCGAGACGGGAGAGCGGAAGCCAGGAGGCGCCCCCGACCCCGTATCGGCTTCCGTACCGGCGGCAGCCCCGGACCCGGTACCCGCCCCCGTATCACGGAGGTAGTACACGATTCGGGGCCGGCGATCGGTGAACTGTTTCTCGCCGAGCCAGGTGACCGAGGCGCTCTCCTCGAGCGTCCCGGCGGAGACGCTGTCGGGGTCGGGTGCGACCGACTCGAAGCGAACGTCCGGGCCGCGGTCGAACCGGAGCTGTTGTTCGGGGCCGACGTAGAGTCCGTCGACGAAGACGTCGCCGACGACGAGACGGTTCCCGTCTGACTCGGCGAAGTTCGTCCAGACGAACGACATCTCTACGACCCCGAACTCGTCGCCCGAGGGGGGTCGCTCTTCGATACGGGCGTCACGCCGGAACTGCTCGGCCGCCATCTCCCGTCCGGTTACGCTGGTTCCGGACCCGGTGAGCGCCGTCGCTCGCGCCCGGAAATTCGCGTAGCTTTCGGTCTCCTCGCCGTTGAATCGCTCGGCGTAGGTTTCGAACGCCCCCGTGGCGTTCGAGTCCTCGAGGCGCTGTTCGTATCGGAACACCCACTCCGAACTCCCGTTCTCGTAGACCGTAATCAGAAACCGCGTCCGGTCGGCCTCGAACGCCTCGGTCGAGAGGTCGCCGAGGCTCCCCTCGACCGCCGGCCGTTCGACCGATGACGCCGGTCCCGCCGGGACTCCCGCAGCGGTCGTGGCCGCGAGGGCACATGAGCACAGTAGCACGCCGACGAACAGCCAGACGACCCCTCGACCGGATGCACGATCCATCGATACTGGGTTTCTCACCCGCCGTCGTATAAAACTCCGCGGGTCGGGACCGAGGTCGATGGCGTCACGCGCTCACTCGCCGGCGGACGTCCGGCGGTACGTGACGACCGAGACGTCGCCGACTCGTTCGCGGCCGTGTTCGGTCCACTCGTGGCCGATCTCCGGAAAGTGCGTGTCGCCCGCTGGCGCTTCGGGGATCTCGGTCACGACGAGTTCGTCCGCCCGGTCGAGACACGCCTCGTACACCGTTGCGCCGCCGACGACGTAGGCCGTCTCCTGGCCGGAGGCGAGGGCTGTCTCGGCCGCCTCGAAAGCGGCGTCGAGGTCCCGCGCGTGGACGGCTCCCTCGGGGAGACAGAGCGAGTCGCGACGCGAGAGGACGACGTTCGTCCGACCGGGGAGTGGGCCGCCGAGTCGATCCGCGATCGATTCGTAGGTCTTTCGCCCCATGACGACCGGGTGCCCCATCGTCGTCTCCTTGAACTTCCGGAGGTCCGCCGGGTAGTGCCACGGCATCTCGCCGTCCGAGCCGATGACACCGTTTTCGGCGACCGCGGCGACGAGCGCGACCTTCATTCCGCGACCGAAAAGGAAATTCCGGGGGCCGGATCGTACGCCGAGAGCCGGATGTCCCCGTATTCGAGTTCGTCGAGCGGTTTATTCGCCACCTCGATCCGCGGGCGCGAGCGCGGCTCCCGGGAGAGCTGGGTCAACAGCCCGGGCACGTGGTCGTACCCCGTCTCGCCGTCGACCTCCGGCGGGGCGGCCTCCTCGAGCCACTCGCGCACGTCGAGATAGCTCTCGCGGTCCTCGACGCCCCGGAGCCGTTCCTGCAGCGCCGGGAGGTGCTCGGCGTACCACGACCCGCGCTCGCTCGCCCCGCAGTAGACGTGGGCGTCGACGATCGTGTGGCCGAACGAGCCGACCTCAAAGCCGGTCCGGTTCGCGACCGCGTGGGCGAGAAGCGAGTACGCCGCGAGGTTGAACGGGACTCCCAGAGCGATGTCACCGGAGCGCTGGGTCAGGTGGACGTTGAGGCGGTCGCCCTGGACGTTGAACACGAACGTGTAGTGACACGGCGGCAGCGTCGAGACGGCGGCGTTGGCGGGGTGCCAGGCGCTGACGACCATCCGCCGGGAGTTCGGGGCCTCCCGGAGCGTGTCGAGGACGTGCCCGAGCTGGTCGAACACCCGCCGGGAGCCGCCCTCAGCCGTCGACTCGGTCTCGACGCGGGGGTGTGACTCGTCCGGCCAGCTCTCGCCGGGGAGCTGATCCGTCCCCTCGGGGATCGGGAACCGACGCCAAAAGCGCCCGTAGGCGGTGTCGAGGCGGCCCGCCTCGTCGGCCCACGCGTCCCAGATCTTCGTCTCCTCGCGGAGGGTCCGGACGTGTTCGTCCCCCGAGAGATACCACAGCAACTCGTGTATCAGCGAGTTCCACCGGTAGCCGTCCATCCGCTTCGTCGTCAGGAGGGGAAACCCCTCTGCGAGGTCCGCCTCGTAGTGGTGGCTGAAGGCGGCGACGGTGTCGACGCCGGTCCGGTTCGGCTTGTACGTCCCCTCGGCGAGAGCCTCGGCGACGAGGTCGTGGTACTGACGCATTCGGTTGTCGGTGTTGCGTCCCGACGCGCTATGTTCGTTTCGGAGCGCGCCGAGGCCGATCCCCGAACCGCGGGACCGCATTTATATTTCGCCGGAACGACCGCCCGGTATGGCCTACCAGACCGCGAGCGCCGGCGACATCGACAGCGTCGTTCCCGAGGAGTTCGGTGGCATGTGGTTCTTCCGGGAGCCGCTGGGCTGTGAGAACCTCGGCATGACGCTTCTGGAACTGGACCCGGGCGCGAAGGGCAAACCCCACGACCACGCCGAGGACGGCCAAGAGGAAGTGTATCTCGTCGTCGACGGCGCGTTGACCGTCCGGGTCGGCGGCGAGGGAGGCGACCCCGAGGCCGAACGGACGCTCTCGGAGGGGGAGGCGATCCGGGTCGACGGCGAAACGCACCGGGCACTGTTCAACGAGGGCGACGAGCGGGTTCGAGTCGTCATCGCGGGCGCGCCATGAGTCCCCGTTCAGTGTAAACCGGCCGCCGCCGATACAGCACGACAGATTCGTCCCGCGGGTGAAGCCGTGGACAGTCGCCTGTATCGCCCCTCCAGACGTCGACCGGTTTTGCATCGTTTAACAACGTGGAGGACGTCGGCACCCGTATGTACCTCGGAGACGCGACGTGGCCCGACGCCGGCGCGGAACTCGCCGACACCTCGACCGCGCTCGTCCCGATCGGATCGACCGAACAGCACGGCCCCCACCTCCCGCTGTCGACCGACCACGTGATCGCCGAGGGGTTGGCGCGCGCGGCGGCCGACGGCGCCGGCGTCGTCTGCACGCCGACGATCACGATCGGGGTCAGCCCGCACCACCGCCAGTTCCACGGGACGCTGTCGGTCGACGCGCCGACTTTCCGGGACTACGTCGAGTCGCTCTCGCGGAGCCTCGTCTATCAGGGTGTCGACCGGATCGTTTACGTGAACGCCCACGGCGGCAACGTCGAACACCTCCGGGAGGTGGGGCGTCGCCTCCACGACGACGGCGCGGCATACGCGGTCGAGTGGACGTAACTCTGTTTTTAGAGAAAATTGTTAATACGTTGGGTTTTGCAACGTTATACTGCAATGTCAGAGGAATACAAGACCGTAGCAGTAAGACTGTCCAAAAAGAAGAAGCAAAGATGGGAAGACTATGTGGAGGAAAGTCCCATGACAACGCTGTCGGAGGTGCTTCGTCTTGCCATGGAAAAAGAGATTTCTCGGGATGGGCCAATCACTGCAGCAGCCACGCATGGGGCAGACTCGGAGGAGCCGTCACCTGAGGTGATACACAAACTGGACCAAATCTCGAACAAACTCCAGTCGATGGACCGTAGGCTATCCGCTATCGAATCTGACCGCTACGGGGATGAAGACCTTACTAAACTGGCGACAGAGGTCTATAGAATCCTCCCGAGTTCCATTTCGGAGATTCAGCAGGCCGTGGCACAAAAAGAAGGTGCAGTCCCAGGCGAGGAAGATGAGGTAGATATAGAATACATGGCGGAGGCCATGGGTCCTGACGAGCAGGAGGTGACATCTCCGTCCAGGAGTACTACTCAATCTGGTCGGGGACCATGTACCGGTTCAATAGACGATATCGCTGCTATCCTTGATGCTGATGAAGAAGCCGTGCAGTTAGCTATCAACCGGTTGCAGAGTACGACTCATTCTGTATACTCCACCGAATCAGCTGCTGGAACCGTCCACTACTACAAAGAGGACTGAGTCCTATGCTCAGGTCAGCAGAAGCCTTCATCGGTGAGTGTCGAGACTGCGATTACGCAGAGTCAACCATCAAGACTCACAACCAATCTCTGAGCTCCTTCTCCGAGTGGATTGCGGAGCAAGATTTTTCCGAGACGGAGTGTGGGGCAACGGAGATAGAGGAATTCGTCCAGTGGGTCAAGCAGCGGAAGCCAACACCCTATGGAGATATCCGGTCAGGTGTCTTCTGGAGTCTCAAGAAGTACTTCGTTTATCTCGTTGAAGAAGGCGAGATTCAACAAAATCCATGTGATAACGTGGACATTGTCGACTGTATCATTCTGGATGACGCTTCTCGGTATCTCCAGCGAACAAGAGCGACCAAAGCCGAAGGGACAATCCAGAATCGTGAACTTGGTCTCATCCAGTTCACTGAGTGGCTCGAAAACCAGAATGAAGAGACCCTTCAGGAATTCACACCACTCAGACTCGAAGACTACGCGATACACCTGAAGCAGAAGGGATACGGCGATACGACAATCAAGGACAAGTTCGCGGCTGTCTCGATGCTGTATGAGTTCTTGCACGACAAAGCGAACGTCATAGATGAGAACCCAGCAGAAGAGGTCAACCTGAACCAGGCGGATATCGTCGATTATCGGAATCCCACAAAGAAGAGCGACAAACTCGCCGAGGACATCCCATATGTGACCAGAGAGCAGAAAGAGGCGATGAAAGAGCACTGCCCTGGTCCTAAGACTCGGAACGAACTATTGATTGAGTTGATGTGGCAGACCGGTCTCCGTCGTGAGGAAGCTGCGGACATACTACTCGACAACCTCGACAGAGAGAACAGAGATATTCAGATTCGAGGCAAGAACGACAAGAATCGGGTTGTCTTCTATCAACCGACTCTCGATACACTCCTGCAGATATGGCTTGATAGCGGCTATCGTCAGAGCTACAACTGGGCTGAGAAATCGAACCACCTTTTCGTCTCTGAGCGAAGTGGTCGACTCAACCCCCACCAAATCAACCAAGTCATCGTGAAGTCCGCCAAGAACGCAGGCATCCAGTCGAAGATGTATACTGATGGTAACGGCCAGAACAGATACAAAATCACTGCTCACTCCCTGCGACACGGATTCGCAGTCCAATCTCTGAAGAACGGCATGGATATCAAGACGCTAGCGGATATCATGGGTCATGAGAGTCTGGATACGACAAAGCAGTATCTCCGGTTGATTACTGACGACCTCCGAGAGCGCTATCGGAAGTACGGGCCTGAAGGGACTGAATAGTTCGTATGTGTGGTGAAGAGATAGACGACCCTCGACATGCATGTGCAGCCTGCGGTGAGTACAAGCCGAATCTCGTGGCTCACCACGTCTCGTACAAGGAGAATATCCGAGTGCCGGTCTGCAAGAGCTGTCATCCGAAAATCCACCTGACAGACCAGTATCCAGAACTGACACCTGACCTAACGAGGAAAGAAGCCGAACAACGAGGACTACTCGACTGAGGGGTCTAAACTTCCGAAGTTGCACAGATTGAAGAGTCCGCCACCCTCCAACACACAGTATGTATCTTGCCGACGAGACCTGGCCAGAACTTGGGGATTACTTTGAGAACGAATCCCTGGCGCTGGTTCCACTTGGCTCAACTGAGCAACACGGACCTCATCTCCCAGAGGGGACGGACCACCTGATTGCAGAGGGTTTTGCACGAGAAGTCGCTGAACGAACTGGCTACCTCTGTACGCCGACTATCAATATCGGAGTAAGTCCTCATCACAGGCAGTTTCACGGGACGATGTGGGCTGACGCTCCTGTCTTTCGGGACTATGTAGAGTCAATAACACGAAATCTAGCGTACCACGGCATAGACCGAGTCATCTATGTCAACGCTCATGGCGGAAACATAGAACATCTCCGCGAGGTTGGTAGACGGCTTCGTGATGAGGAGGTACTCTATGCAATAGAATGGATGTGGAACGATAGTATCCCTGACCTCGTAGATGACTTGTTTGAGCAGAACGGGCCTCATGGAGGTCCGAAGGAGACGGCGATGATTCAGCACCTTAGGCCAGAACTTGTCCGTGAAGACCGTCTAGAAGATGCGAGAGATGGAGGGATAGCGAGTGTTGATGCAGCAGAGACAGAGAAATTTGGGGCACGTACATTCTACGATGCTGCTGATAACACGGGGAACGGCGTCTTAGGAGACCAAACAGATGCCACTGCGGAGAAGGGCGAGCAAATGTTTGAAGCTGCGACAGAGCAACTTGTCAAACTCTGTGACTGGCTTGATGCTCAGGACTTCCAGGACCTCATGCCAGAGGAGCACGTGTAGAATCGGCTAATCCACGTAGAGAGCGTTCATCTAACCTATTTTGAATAGATTTGATAACCGTGGTTTGTATCTCTGCTTCCTGAATCGGCGATTCAGCGGTTGAACCAGCCGATTCTTTGAGAGATTGGCTATGACAGAAAACTCAGCAGACGAGAGTATCTCGACGTGTGACCGGTGTGGCAGCTATTCCGGTATCACTGTCGGGTACTTCGAGCAGTACAGGATTCCAGATGAGTACGACACGCTGTGTACCGATTGCGCTGAAGAAGAAAACACCCACACGGCGGAGGAGATGAGCGATGAGGAGTTGATAGCGGCGATAATGGACGACTCGATAGGCTACGCAAGTCCCACACATGCAGCGAAGCACGTTGCAGACTTCAGAGAAAGCGGATACTCGGCATATTGTGAACGGGGAGCGGCTGTGTTCGACCGAGATTTGGATGCTCTGATTGAGTCAGCTAGAGCTCACTGGCTCCGGATAAAACAAGGCAACCCCGAGAAAGCAAAGCAATTACTCGAAACCGTAGAGCAGTGGAAAGAAGTCGAGGAACAAGAAGGCCCGATGGCGAGTATGGGTATCTCGGTTCTGTATCCTACGCACGCGCCCACGGGAGATGGTGAAGATGAATGAGGTTCTCTGCGGCCAATGTCGAGAGCCATGGGGTTTCTACTATATCACCCACGAACTGGGCGAGGACGAGAAAGAAGACATCCTCCGTGGCAACGGCTGTCCGTGCTGCGATTGGGGCGAGAGCGACCGTGCGACAGGTGAATATCAAAACGAGCGTGTTCGGTCAATAGCGAGAAACACCGACCTCGACCCCGTGAGGTATATCTAATGAGCATTCGCTATCAGATCTGGTCGAACAACCGAGGAGAAAACGCATGATCGATGATGAGCCAGAGATAGACGTGCCTGAGAGATGGACAGCTACCGAGTGCCGGTTCTCAGGCAACTTCAAACTCATCGCGGAGTTTGAGCATGAAGAAACAGGACAGAAAGTGCGAATCGCTCCGTACAAGACCTACACAGACCAGCCAGGATTCTGTAACGCTCACAGAGTGACATCAGTTGATCCTGAAGACGGTGTGACTGAGATTGCAGTCGGAATGGAAGTAGAGCACATTCAAGAAGCTAAGAAGGCAGCAATTCGGGTGATGAAAGAGATAACCGACTGAATATCTGTTTTATCTGGGATGAAATACAATATTTAATGTTCCTACTTTGATCGTTTTGTGATCCTACGCAATCTACTTCGGATGGATCACTTAGTATGCAGCCAATTACTTGTGCGGCAGAGACTAAGCGAAAAAGTGTATGGGATTGGACGATTTTGAGCAGCCAAACACAGACTGGATGGCAGAACTCAAGGATCGTGCAGAATTCCGTGGGTTCTCACTGACGCATTCCCATGTAGCTGCTAAGTCTCACTATTTTTTGATTGAGGGAAATACAGCCTATGCTGTCGGAAAGACCCATCACACCAGAGTAACAAGCGAGAATAAATCACATATCTATCTCAATTCAGCTGAAGAAACAAATTGGAGAGACAACCAGCAGGATATTCCGCCCAGGATTGAGATTGAATACGATTCCGAACTAGTGGATATCTTCGGAATAATCATCGACCATCTTACTCCCAACGGCTATACCGATGATCAAGACAACTTCCTCGTCTTGAGTGAATGCATTCTTGAAGAAATCCCGGAGTCGGGAAAGAAAGAACTCCGAACCAAACGAGACGGATATCGGCATCCATTTGGCAAATATACGAACTCTTGGGAGAGATTATTCAAAAACCTTGAGTAGCAAATCCCCAAATTAGCAGACCGACAAATAGCAAAATATTAAACTCTTCTCACCGCTAATTCTAGAATCGTGGGATTGTTCACGAGCTGGTGGGAGTATGGTCGTGAATTGCTAAATCTCTGTTAATTGCCTGTCGTGTCTATTCGTTCAGAGCAGAATTGGCTAGCATCGCAGCAATGTCTAGACAGTAACAGGAAGAGGGTGTATCCCCGAAGACTGGACGGGATCAAAATAGACTGATCCCACAGAGCGATAAAAGTAAAATATGAGTAAAAATAATGCAGTAGAAGCTGAAAATCCCGAAATCTGGGGAGAAGAGTTTATAAGTAGCTACATTCAGATCGCAGATCAAGAGTCTCATGACAACCCAAGGATGCACCTTGGGTTGGCACTGGGATTGCTTGGCGAGAGCCTCCGCAATTGCAGCTTCAAGAACGGAAGTGAACCTTGCCGAGTCCACCCCTTGGTGTTCCAAAAAAGCGGCAGCGGAAAAGAGTCGGCGTTCAACGTGGCCGAGAGGGTTGCTAACCGGGTTGACAAGCGACTTGATGATGAGATGAGCTTCGATTTTTATAGTGTTGACAACATCACCAACGGGAACCTCGTGGGCACGCGCGTTGATGGACAGCATAAGCAGGGAGTAGCCGACCAGCATGATGTCCTCGGTCTCCGAGAAGCCAAAGACCTGTTTAGTCACCAAGATGTCCGTCGTCGCCTACGAATCATCATGGACGAAGAGGAGGTCACTCGTGAGATGCGAGAGGGGACTATTACAACAGACTCCTCATGTACTATTGTGGGAACCGTCCCCCCACGCGAGATTAGTGCTGAGAAGGTCTCAGAACTCGTTGGGGAGGGGACACTGGCGAGGCCACTTTATTTTTTCACCGAGGTCAACCTCAGCGACACGACTGAAACCATTGGCCAGATTCTCACAGAGACAAGCGTTGATGAAGAGCGAGAGAGGAGCATCAGCGCAGACAAACAAAAAGAACTCACTCAACGCATCTGTCGGACTCTCAGCCACATAACCGAGCACTACTCAGAGGGCATTGAGTTCAAGATTGAACTCTCACAGCAAACGCTTGAGGCAATGATCCGTAAGCGAATCGAGACAGATCTAGAATATTACTCGGAGGGGGTCGGAGTAATTGTCCAACCAATGCTCACACGTTACACGATTCATGCGCTACGGATTGCCTGTATCATGGCCGCCTTGGACAACTGCTCGCATACCGTTGAACAGGACCATCTTAAGCAAGCAATGACCTATTGGGGCCAATCGTTCTCCAGTATGCTGGATTACTTTGCCCGGAGGCGAGATGAAATCTCTGGCGTGAATAGGGCAGCAATGAGGCGGCAACGAGACAAAGCTCGTGATAAACTTGACCTGCTCACGAAGATTCTGGAAATACCAAACGTCAGACAAGCTCGATTAGCGGAAGAGCTTCGAGTGAGTCCGGAAACCATCCGAAAGCACGCTAATGAGCTTGAAGATCAGGGAGCAATAGAGATCAGCAATGGAGGAAACAGTGCTCAATACCTCCCTGTAGATAACTCCCGAAATCATAACGTGACAGACTTCATGGAGTAATATAAGCAGACACACCCCGTTCTTGGTGGTTGGTTCTTGGGGGTAAGCCGGAGAATATAGCAGTTCACATTTTGCTAAATATATCGTCTTTTGAAGGTATCTAATGTTCACCGTTGTACGGCGCTTGTGACGGATTTCAACACGGTGTGGTGTATCCCACGTCCGGTCCGTTGAAACTGATCGTAGCCGGGAACACGCCCGATATTAGCGAACGTGCGTCATCACGTGTTTAGCTCAAATTCCAGCGCGTGAACCTCTCTATATCAAATCTAATCAAATCAGGAAAATACTTTATAATCGTGCCAAACGTATCATAATATGAACCGGTGACAATAAAAATGCCAGCAGTAAACGTTACAGAACACGCCGTAGAATTGATAGATGAGTATCGAGAGCAGACGGAGTGGGACTTAAATAAAAAGGATGTTGCGACGAAGGCCATCGAGGAGTTCCATCAGCGCCACTTAGAGGCTGGTGACGGAGGTGACTGAGATGGAGCAGTCATACCTGATAGTAAACGAAGAACGAGAGGAATACCTCTCACCCGAAGATCTTGGATGTGGAGCCAAGCTCTGGGAAATCTGCGCTAATGACTTGCCTCGGGTGCTTCCGTACTTGCTCCAGCGGAGTAGCGAACTTGGAGAAGGCGATCCACAAAATCAGGAAGTCACACATCTCGGAAGATGGGCAGGAGACATCATAACCGTCGTTGGGGATTCTGATTCCTCTAGATTGTATCAAACGGCAGAATCAGAGTATACAGAAATCAGCGACGAAATCCGTCCTGAAATTAATGAATTCCTACCGTTTAGATATCAACTCGACAGTTCGATCTATGGTCGGCATGGCCCAGAACATCACCGCAGCAAATAGTTGAAATTCGGTCGTTGACCCGCAGCTGGTGCTTTCAGGTAGTTCGATTCTACCTGCGGGTCTCTGCCTCACTGGAGGCATTGTATCCAGTGTGAAATCATGAACGATACGATCAGTACTGGAATGAATACATTCCTGATAGACAACGGAAGGAGTAGGCAAACACGATCTGAGCCAATGGTTGCTTGTAAGAGTGATCTGCATGTCTCTTGATGATTTTAACTCCTCTGGCGGCCCTAAACAAAAGAACGAAGAAAACGATGATAGCGAGCCTACAAATCGTCGATCTGATACGTTTTCCCGTCTGGAAAGTATCGAATTACCCGATTTTGTATCCGTGTGGGTTTCTGATGATGGGCTGCTAACGATGATGGACGTAGAACCGAGCTACTTTCGAGAGCACGTTTCAATGGATGTCAAAGATCGGGCAAAGGAGGAGAATCTCATTTATTTTGATCCTACTGATGAAGTGATCGTACTCATTGATGACCCTGAAGAGTTCAATCAGGAGTTAGAGTCGTATGGGTTAGAGAAATTCCTTCAAAAACGATGCGAAGAAGCGATCTAATGCCTATGTTCAGTCCACCACAGAGATTCGTGCGAGGTTGCGATTGGATTAAAAAGCTTGTCGATCAACTATACAAATCATAAAAATATATGGGCGAAACTATCTACCAGACTGTTCGATTAGAAAGGGTAATGAAGACATATATTAACGAAGCATGTGAGAATCTGGATAGTTATCATTCGATCAAACATTTCTGTGAGCAGGCTGTCCTCAATAATATCAGTGCTATTGAGCAAGAGGTCAAAGGAGCCGCAGATCTAAAACGACTGGTTCAAGCACTTTCACGAGTTGACTCTATTGAACTGGAGTTTCCCAAAAAGACATTCAATACTAAGATTGCAAATCAAAAGCTAGCTACCTCAACCAAAGTAGAATTACCACCTCAAGTACTGGCATCAGTGGATGAAACTGCTAATTCAACAGCAATGAGCAATAGTAGCGTTGTCCGGGCCTGCATTATTGGACAACTCTACGAGATTTCATCTTCAAGTGAATTGCTGTATGAACCTCGTCGAAGCGATATCAAGCAGAGCTGGTACTCAATCAAAAATAATATCGATATGTTATACTCCATGCTAGTAGCACAGTTAAAGACCAAATTTATTGCTCAATGGCAATCAACACAGAGAGCACTTGAGCATGATAAAAATGCTCGACAGGATCTGATTGCTCACTACCAGAATTACTTCAAAGATTCAGTAGGTTACGAGCGTCTTCAAGAGAGCAAGTCCGGTGAAGAAATCCTCTCGAATCTTGAGGCCCTCCCCCACGGGACGGGATGAGGTCTGCTACTGGAAGACGCCGTCTCAAACCCCCTTACATTGTTCTCACAATCTACACGGGGTAGAATGAGAAATGTACGAGTGTGTGAATGTGAAAAGACAATATATTGACATTATACCGGAGAATCTATTCGAGTATTGAGAATGGAGTCTCCGCCGCCACCGTGGGGGAGCATCCACTGCTTCAGTACCGCACGCTCTGTATGGTCAAGAGGGTCTAGCCGAACGCAGTGAGATAGCAGTACTCATCTGGGGACTGGTGAATATAAGCCAGTGTACAGCGTGTCATAGAATGCGCAGTGGGGCATCTATCTAAGCGCTGTCAGAAACAGCGTGCAAGATACAGAGGTCAGAGGTTAAGTTCAGCGAGATGCGGCTGGTAGATTGGTCCCGCAGAAAATCCTTAGAGGGATTATTACTGAGTGGGACTATAAGCCGCTAATGAATAGCTGAAATGCTTTCGGAAGTGCAATACTCAACAGGATTTGGGTCCAGATTGTGAATGTGGCGGGATACTCTCGTGTTTTACTGACTTTTTGAATCCGGTCCTGCAGATTTTGCACGTATTCTTGGCGGTCGTCTTGAATTTCGTATTCAAGTATATCATAACGGGAATCAATATGAGCCGAGAGCTCCGCTTCAAGACGTTGAAGTTCCGCTCGCTTTTCACGGCGCATGAACCGATGAAGGATAAGCACCGCAAATGCAACTGTTCCGATTGATATAATCCACACAGTAGTAAATATCACGTTCACTCCCGTATTGGGTACCCATCCTGTATCTATAAGCGGAGCATATATGACAAAGGCGTATCCGATCAATCCAGCACCGATATAATAGTACGCGGTTTTGACCAGTTCACCAAGTGGCCGAAGCCCACCTACCCCCTCTGGATCTAAGAAATCGATCCCGACAGTTGAACGCCAGAGCCGGAATGGTGCAATAAATTCAATAGAAAAGTAGACTGCAAGAAACTGAATGACGATGGGTGTGTACACAAACGGAAGCACGAAATAGTTCATTACGTAATCGGTAAAGACAAGGCCGGAGGGATCCGTCACTGACGGGAGAAATTGAACAGTTGCGCCGATTACAAACAGGACCCACGGTAATTTCTGGGGAACGGTGTCAACAAGATCATCTGCTTCATGCGTCTGTGCTCGGTCTTCAAGATTCATTTCCCTCACCGCTGTGGCGTACTCTTTGCGGAGTTTTCGTGCTCCATACACCGCGCCGAGTAACAAGAATGGATTGAGCGCATAATAAGGGTTCAGATAGTAAATGTGCACTTCGCCACCAATTACGAACAAGTCGTAACCGAAATCAAACGCTGTAAAGATGGGAATCATAAATCCAGCATACACATATGATGGCGGGAAATTTCCGGGAAGTGACTCGGCAATTCGTTCAAACCCGAGCAATGAGGCAAACTCATCCAACCAAAGAGTTACCTCCGGTGGCTCTCGTACAAGTTCTTCGGCCGATTGATTCGTTGTCATAGAGAATTCCAATCATAACTACGAAAAAAAAGTGTCGAGAAGTTCGCACATTTTTCATACGCCAAACCCACGATGAATATGCGCCATAGGTCTTGCATACCAGTACGAATACCATTCCAATCTAGCAGCAATCTCACCACTCAATTTATACATCTACCTTCGGTTGAGAATGGTTCTATGACACGCTGCAGTGTAAGATACGGGAGGGTAGACCCCTTAGGATACCGGCACTGGGCTTTTTGTATGAGACTACTCAGATGACAGTATGGCAAACGATCCAACGATTCCACTTGGAGATATTCGACAAGAAGATCCCGGAAGCGACCGGCAAGGAGCGTTCAAACGAGGGTGGACTGCAGCTGTCAAAGACCTCAATGATGATGGGGCATCATCAAAATATTCTGCTCTGTTGAACGCAAGACAGCGACAGAATCAGTATTATGATATTAGATTTTTCACGGGTAGCTACGCTCTCTCTGCGGATTCTAAGATCGGACGATTCAATTTTAGCGGCTTTACGCAGTGGTCAAAACATCAGTTTCACAAGATACCGCACGAAGAATGAGGTGGACGATGGCGATGCCTCTCACGGATACGTCCAGAGAAGGAGAGCAGGCGGCGAGCCTAACTCGCCGCCTGCGTCAGGTTATGTACGATGCACTTGCGCGTGAGCTCCCGGAATTGGCCGTGCCAACTCCGGGAGCGAATCTCATCGCCACCGTCCTTCACCATCGCAAACACTGTCTCGCTCATTGACCGCTGATTGTAGACATCGTCGTCAATTCGAGCGTTGTGGGCCTTCTTGAGTCCGTTTTGCTCACAGTGTTTGATTACTGGTCGCGTTGACGCGTCACGGCAGGCTTCACGGAGATCGCTCCACGAGTACATCTTGTCAGCCAGCAACTCCTGCAGGTCTTCGGCGTTGCGCCGAAAGACCTGCAGTCCGATATGGCCGTCATAGGCTTTCTTCGTCGTGAAATGAGCATCCATGATGGCAAGTGAGTCCGTATCAACGAGCAGCGTCGTCTTCATAGCATTGAACGAGTAACCGACTCGATTTCGGTAGTGTGAGCTAGCTTGATCTCGTTGGAAGCCACTGGCATCAATCGACGCAGTGCCCGAAAGCCCCGCCTGCTCCGCTGACTGGCGGAGCAGGCGGCGCAACTCTTTCATCGGAAATTCACCGTCCCAAACGCTGAACGACGAGTAATCTGGAGATTTCTCAAGGCCGAACACATCGAGGATTCCCGGCATCTCGTTCAGGTAATCTTCGAGCTTCCGGAGTGGTTTATTGATTTCCTCTTTAAGTAGAAGCAGCGCGATTTTCGTGGAGTTAGCGTACCCGTCCGCGCCGTCCGGCGCGGCGGGTACGTCTGGTTCCTCTACGTGGTTTGTGGCAAAGTCTCGAAACGTTTGTGCGAGGGTCCTGAGACGCCCCATATCGCAAGACGGCGTCCAATTCCCCTGAAATCAGCGATATAATCCGCAGACGGCGTCGGTATTCAACGGAGCAAAATATTCTGAAGGGCCGCCACCTGAGACTCTCACATGGGATAATCTCGGGTACCGTCTTGGAAGCATGTTCGGAGAAACAGATGATAACCTGAGACAGGAATTGTTCAACTGGTGTGAACAGAAACAAAGACGAGAACAGGAGTCCTGATCAACAGAATTCTGTGCTGCATCTACTCGCCGGACCTGACACGCTACTCGGTAACGGCATCAAATATCTATCAGCCGTGGCTGGGCGAGAGCATTGGCGTAAAAGTACGCCCCACGGTGGGGTACGATCGGATGAGAGGCACTCAACTAGGTGAGGAAGCAATTAGCTGTTTTGAGTCCATTTTAGCAACCGCCGTGGGGTAGCATGACGCAGATATTCCCCGGTAGGAATATACACAATTCACACTCATGTGAAACGTGTGGATATATGTAATACGCTACGTCTTAGATGATTCTGAACTGATTTTGGCGTGTATAGCTACGAAATAGTGCCTCAATGGAGCTAGCCAGAACTGGGCAATAATTATTCGCGTAAGGTACTTTGGTAGCACCGATATTGGGTATAGTTATGGTTGATATCTCCCGGACTCTTGATGAGATTGAAGGACGAGCCAAGGTTTTCTACTATCTCATCGGAGCAGAGTGGTCGACGGCTCAAGAGACAGCTACTGATCTCGGTATGAGCCGTTCGCAAGCAGATCGACTTTTACGTAATCTATATCAGATTGGTGTTGCTGATCGACGGAAGAGAGATACGGATTCCCCAGGAAGACCTCAATTTGAGTACCGGATTAGCTCACCGTTCAAACCTGATTAGATATTAATAAATACCTAACGTGCATTTTTATCGGCTCTAGCTAAGATTTAGTCGACTTATTACCGCAGGGCATGAGCAAAAATACTATGTTGATGCGTGAGCCATTCTGAGGTATGATAGCTAAGATCCTGCAAATAATAGGTGGGATAACTATACTATCCGCTGTAGCTGCTGGCGGCGTATTAGTTGCAGCACCAGGGATGGTTCCAACTGTTACAGACTCGCCAAATGATTCGGCGGAGATAAGAATAGTTGACAACCAGTGGGGAGAAGTAACAGAAGAGTCAATAGAGGTACAGTCAGAGGCTCAAATAACCAACCCAGCTACGACGTTTCAATCTGAGGTGAGTGCTGATATTTCGATGAACGGATATCAGATGGTATCTACAACGACATCTGAAGAGACAATTGAGCAAGGCACATCGACTGCAACTATTGAATCTCAGATATCGAGAGAAGACATCCCAGAGTGGTGGGTATCACATATTGAGAACGGGGAAGAGTCTGAAATGAAAGTCGAATTATCTGGGGACTTTTCGAAAGGTGATCTCAACGTCAGTCCATCTACTGAACAAAATCGAAGATTTCAGACAGATATTCGAGAAAGTATCCGAATGCAGCTGAAGGGTTTTGAGGGAGATAAGGCAGGGTATCTTATTACAGTCAATAACACGAATGCAGAGTGGGGAACAGTAAATCAACAGCAGACAGAAATTATTTTAAAAGTGCCGGTGAGAAACAACCATCCTACTGAAGAAATCCCAGTTACTGATTTTTCAGGGAGCCTTAGACTTAATGAAATACTATTGTTGGATTGGGAATCGGAACAAAATAGCTATATAATTCAACCCGGTGAAACACAGACAATTGAAATCCGGGCATACATAGATAATCAAGATATTGACGACTGGCTTGCAACTCATATAAAAAATGGGGAATCTTCAGATTACGAAATTGAGCTATCGTTGTCGATAGGTCCTCTTGGAGATAAGTCATCATTAGCTGTCTGTTCTGGCAGACTCAATACAACCCTACTGTCTGAGAATATACCTGGGCCAACACGGGACGGGTGCGAGCTACAGCGGCCAGAAATTGTCGATAGTTTTGATACTGGTAGTTTTGAACTACGCGAGAATCCTGTAATAAAGCTGCGTGACGAGAAAATAATAAGCGGCGAAGATATAGACAGTGGTGGAGTCTTACCCAACGACGGAGACAACCTGCCTAACGGCGGAGACAACTTACCCGGCAGTGAAGAGGAGGGAGACGAGAGCTCAGACGAAAATACGCCTGGTCCAAACGAATCTCCAGACGCTATCGCTAACGCCGATCAGTTATCAGGTACAGCTCCACTTACTGTAACACTTGACGCTGGTGAGTCATCGGATCCTGATGGAGCTATTGAGGAGTACAGATGGAGCGTTGAGGGTCCAACCCCAGATGGGCGTAGTGAGGAAGTCACGAGACAGTTCCAAACAGCAGGAGAGTATAACATTGAATTAAGCGTGGTTGACGACGACGGTGCAGAAGATACTGATACGCTAACAGTAACCGTCGAAGCTGCAGATAATCCACCAGAAGCAGTTGCTGAAGCGTCTCCTACATCAGGTGAGGCCCCGCTTAACGTTGATTTTGACGCAAGTGGGTCGAATGACCCTGATGGAGACATCGCAGAATATGTATGGCGATTTGATGATCTAAGTTCTCCCGAGCGTGGTGAAGATGTTTCTCATGAATTTGATGACCCCGGCAGATACGATGTCCAATTAAGAGTGGTTGATCAAAGGGGAAATGAAGATACCGATACGGTGACAATCACTGTCAACGCTCCAGACAATCCTCCAGAAGCAGTTGCCGAGGCCTCCCCGACATCTGGGAAAGTCCCGTTAGAGGTGGACTTCGACGCCAGTGAATCGTCTGACCCAGATGACGATGTTGCAAGATACCGCTGGGAATTCGATGATGGAAGGGGACCAAGGTTTGGAGAAGAGGCTACACGCACATTTACTGATCCAGGTACTTACGACGTTGAACTGACGGTAACTGACGAACAGGATAACACAGATACAGATACAGTCGAAATTGAAGTTGAGTCAAACGAACCACCGAATGCTGTTGCTGAAGCTAACCCATCTTCAGGCGAGGCTCCACTAGACGTGACATTCGATGCAAGCCGCTCATCGGACCCAGATGGTGAGATCGAGCGATACACATGGCAGATCGAGGGGGCGACCCCCGGTGGACAAGGCGAGACTATTGAACGAACGTTCCGAACTCGAGGTGAATACGAAGCCACGTTGATCGTTGTTGATGATAATGGAGCTAGAGATCGGACAAGTGTGACCGTTGATGTCGAAGGTAGGTTTCAGGCTAATCAGGAAACCGTCGATCTGGATCCTACGTTAGAATTGACAGAGGCATCGTTCCAAAATAGGTCTACTATGTCTTCGGCTCAAATTCCGAGATCTCCGCTTCAGCGTGATGATTCTATAGTACGATGGGGATCTAGTGAAATGCTTTCTCTCCCATCTGCTTCGCGCGTAAAACAGTTAGCTGGAGATAGCTGACACGAGGCAGCAGAGCTGATTACCGCGATAGGCCTTACTCGGGTTTCACAACTTCACCGCATGAATAGCAGTCAACGAACCGACCAGTGTCTCCTTCAGTAGTTTCGTACTCGATGAGCGTCTGATGCGATTGCAGCTCGGTCTCGCACTCTGGACAAACACCGAGTGGTTCAGTTTTGTTCGACATAGCAGAGAATCAAAGGGAGCAACGGAGCGTGTGACATTGAATTCCGTAGCTCCCGTGTGTCACTCCTTGCTTTATGCACAAAAACGTCACCCAGCCGGTGTGAAAGTGAAACTAGTGGCCGCTTACGCTGATGATACCAATGCTATCCCACGGCGGCTAATTCAACGCGGCAAAGCCGACTGAGGGGGAGGGGGAACGTGCTGATCGCATCGGTTCCGTTGCTATCTTCCCCACAATAGGCTATTACTCACATTATACGTTTCTCGCCCGCCCGTGGGGGGACATAAATACCACATTCTATCCATGCCAGTATACTAACGATATTCTGGGCTACGACATGCTCGATGTTCTGCACTGGGATCTGTGGTATACGATGCAACCCTACCTATATATGAATGCATCACAGAGGAGGGGTGAGAGGTTCCAAAATGCCCGAATCAGAGGGATACAGAGATGTTAACTGGGATTTAGTAAGCTCAATCCGAGCCAGCAAGAGGCGAATGCAGGTCCTCAAGGCGCTAGCCGAAAGCCCCCAAATGAACGGTGAATTGGCGGATGATCTTGAGATTTCAACGCCCTGGGTGAGACGCCAAGTGAAGTGGTTGGAAGAGCGGGGACTCGTTGAAGATCTTACTGAATCAAAACCGAATTACAAAATCTTTGGAGTAACGGAAGATGGAG
Organism: Natronomonas moolapensis 8.8.11; assembly: GCF_000591055.1. GTDB lineage: Archaea > Halobacteriota > Halobacteria > Halobacteriales > Haloarculaceae > Natronomonas > Natronomonas moolapensis. The sequence goes on from NC_020388.1 coordinate 1,565,808, forward strand.
AACACGTTTTGGAGGTCATATAATATACTGACGGCTAAACTTATTTGTGTATAGAGCTTGTTTTTACGGTATGGACTACTTGGAGAAGATCACTGTTGACGAACTCCAAGAGATTTTAGCCGAAGTTGATGAAAAGAAACCAGTTCAGAGAATTCTTGCCGGTATCGCCTACAAGGACGGTGTCGAGCAGCAGACAATTGCGGAGCGGCATGATGTCCATCCAAACACGGTTCGTAACTGGCTGATCCGACTCGAACGGCTCGACTCAGAGCCGTTCGAGTCGGTCGTCTACGATGATCCTCGCCCCGGCCAATCACGCGAACTTGACGAAGCTGACCACGACCAATTCATCGAAGCTCTCCACGATTCTCCCAAAGAAGTTGGACTTGATGCGCGTGCGTGGACGGTTCCGCTAGCCCAGCAGTATCTTGAAGATGAGTTCGATATTGAGTACTGCCGCCGTCATATCCGGCGATTGATGTCCGAGGCCGGGCTGTCCTGGAAGACAGCCCGGCCAGAGTACGTCAAAGCTGATGAACGAGCTCAGGATGCGTTCCGCAAAGGCTTCAAAAAAAGACGGACGATCTGGACGACGACTACACAATCATAGCAATCGACCAGACACGCCAAGAGATCACGACGGATCTTGTCCACGCGTGGTTTCCAGAAAAAACGCGCCCGACACTCCCGGTGTCGGGCGCGTGGGAGAGTCTCAAACTGCTGGGCGGTGTCACCGCCAGCGGTGACACCTTCTTTCTGAAGTGTGAAGACAACTTTACCGCTGACATCACGACGCGGTTACTGGACGCACTCCAGACCGAGTTCGGCGAGAAAATCTGTGTTGTCCTGGACAATGCCCCGTATTTCGCGGCGAACGATGTCCACGACTACGTTGAAGACACACCGATCGAACTGTGCCACCTTCCGCGGGGTTCACCGGAGCTGAACCCCGCGGAAGGGTGCTGGCAGAAACTCAATCAGCGGCTTGGTAACCAACTTTTCGAAGAACTTGATGAACTGAGAGAAGCCGTCTTCGATGCGCTTGCGTCTATAGACCCACCAAACATCTATAATTATCTCTGTCCGTGAGTATATGAACGAGCACGAACCTAGCCTGTTCAGACACTTCGAGGATAGCATCGGTATTAGACAGTCAACACTACAGGAAGTCCTACTGGGCGATATGAGTCCCGTGGAAAGACGCGCTAAGATCATTAACCGCCGAAGAAATCTACTGTTTGGCCGTCCAGATCTCGGCTCCAGCTCAGGTACTATCGAAATAGAAGCAGACAAGCTGGATAAAGAGGCAGAGGACGAGAATGATGAAGGTGAGGAGGAGAGTAGCGAAGATCAGAAACCAGCCGTTCTCCCGTTAGATCCTGTAGAGGTCGAAGCGGAGTCACCCACAGACAATGAGATCCGAGCAGCAAATGCTGTCGCACAAAGGCATCCTGAGGCGGAGAGCGTCGTGCTCGCAGATCAAATCAGAGTGACTCAATCTTCAGGTAATTGGTTTGAGCTAGAAACCGGCACTGTCTAGTTTAGCACCTCGTCAGCTGGCGTTCGTCCGTTGAGCGATTGATGCGGTCGTTGGCGGTTGTAGTAGTGTGTGAACTGTTCAAACCATTCACGTGCGCTTGACCGACTGCCGACCCATGAATTATGGAAGCGGTCGACCCGCATTTTGAGTGTGTGAAACCACTTTTCGATGAGGTTTCGGTCGACGTAATCAAGCCGACCACTCAGTCCTAACCGAGCAAGGGCAGTCTGATAGCCATAGCCATCGACGAGAAACACGGTGTCGGAGAGATCGTGCTTCTCGCGGAGTCCATGCAGAAACGCAGCCGCCGGATCGGTGCCATGTCGTCCAAACAATTGTACGTCGAGGATCAACTTCGTCTCGATGTCTATTGCAGCGTATAACCAAGACCACTCTCCATTGATTTTGACAGCAGTCTCGTCGACAGCGACCCGCGTCGGCTGCGCCGACGGCGGGTCAGGAACGCTGTCAGCAACCCGATGCACCCAATTCCAAACCGCTCCGTGAGAGCGTTCTACGCCTAATTCAGCAAGAATCGTTGTTGTTTCTCTGAGTGAACAACCGGTCGCGTGGAGTCGGACGGCGAACGCCCTGACGGGCGTCACCGTCCGCTCACGCTCCCAACATTCTTCTAAATCCGCCGCAAAACACTCGCTGAGCAGGTCTGCGAGCATCATCCCAAATTGCCTCGACGACCTGCTCGTTCCTCAAACTAGTTTAACTAGACAGTGCCTAGAAACCAGAGATGTAATAGAGCGAAAACTTGGAATTGTAGACGATACAGCGTCTCCAGACCGATCTACGCCGAGCATGAGCGAAGCGCCGAAGTCATCATAGCTCATCGTATGTTCCTCTTTGGCGTAGATGACGGTCATCATATGGAACCGATGGGGGTGAACCTGCAGCATTTCACCGCTCAGGTCATCATATATATGACGACGCAGATAGCGTTACTCTCGTAGGCGAGAACCGCGCCAGGAGAAAGAGAGAGAGTACGACTCAGGTATGAGGCTCACTGTCAGAGTGACTGAGGCACTTGGGGAAGGCACCGATGATTCTGAGAGTGCTACGTTACCGTCTTCTACGCCGAGTATGGTAGAAGCAAAAGCGAACAAACGGGGTAGTCAGACAAAGTGATCAGTGGCCTAAAAATGAGTAAAGACAGATAATGCTCAGATATAACTGGTTCGTGGACAGTAATCAGATCGTCTCAATTAAGAATACGACCCACCCATATCATATACCATGAACTTTGGACACAGCGGAAGCTTAGGGGTAGAACAACCGATTGATCTTACTGCCATTCTTGAAAGCGGACAAACCTTCCTATGGGAGAGAGAAAATCAAAACACAGCCGAGGAAACTCCCCCTGAAAATTCGGTATTCACCACTACAAGACTCATACTGAGGGCTAAAAATTCATGTAACTCCAGCCACGAGAAACGGTATGGCGAGGCTGGAGAAGGTCTCTGTCGAAGACCTCCGCCAGATCCTGGCGGAGGTCGATGAAGCCGACGCAGCAAAGCGGATTATGGCTGCGATTACCTACAAGGAGATCGACGATCTGACGCAGACAGACGCTGCCGAACTCTACGGATTTTCCAGTAGTTGGGCCTCAAAGTGGTTCACCCGACTCGAACGGCTCGCCGACGAGCCGTTCGAGGAGGTTGTCTATGATAAACCACGAGAAGGCAGGCCGTCCGAGCTTTCTGACAAAGAACACGACCAGTTCGTCGAGGCTCTTCACGACTCACCCGGAGAAGTCAGATACGACGCACCCGCGTGGTCTGTTCCATTGGCGCGTCACTATCTCTCCGAGGAGTTCGGTGTTGAGTACTGCGAACGTCACGTCCGACGACTGATCTCCGAGGCCGGGCTGTCCTGGAAGACAGCCCGGCCGGAGTTCTACAAATCCGACGAGAGAGCCCAAGAAGCCTGGCAGGAAGGGTTCAAAAAAAGCGCGACAACTTGGACGATGAATACACGATCCTGACCATCGATCAGACGCGTCAGGTACTCTCGACGCTGATCTATGCGTGGTTTCCGGAAGGGGAGCGCCCGTCACTTCCGGTGACGGGCGCGTGGGATAGCATCAAGTTGCTCGGTGCAGTCAGCGATTCTAGGGAGACGTTCTTTCTGCCGTGTGCAGAGAACTTCAACAGCGACACGACGATTCGCTTGCTAGACGCACTCCAGACAGAGTTCGGCAAGAAAATCTGCGTCATCTTGGACAACGCGTCGTATTTCACGGCTAACGCAGTCCAGGAGTTCGTCGAAGACACGCCGATCGAACTATGCTACCTTCCGCGGGGTTCACCGGAGCTGAACCCCGCGGAAGAGTGCTGGCGACAACTCGATCAAGAACTTGGCAACCGTCTGTTCGACACACTCGACGAACTTCGTGATGCTGCGCTCTGTGCACTCAACCGGATTACCGTTCCAGATGTCTTTACGTACTTATGTCCGTGAGTATCAACTATGATCCTGAGAGACTGCTTATCTCAATTTGGTAAGGGGGGTTGGGAAAGTTTTCTCCCACCCCCATACTCTGAAAAGCCACACAAGCCGATTAGAATTGATATGTGATTGATACCCTTCGAGACAGTATGGAATAACTCATACGGCTTGTGAGAAGGCTTAGATAGAAGTGAGGGTATATACTACACTCAGGAATCAAACCGGAATCTAATTTAAGGTATTTCTAACCGATTTTTATATTTGGTATTCATTTGTCCAATAATAACCGAAAGTTTTTCAAACCTTAAGGTATAAGTATAAATTGATTCCGTCTTTGACGGGATCGAGTAAGCCCCAAGCCCGGACCAAGAGGAAGGGAATAATGTTTCACAAATCTCATACTGATATTCTCTTTCTCACGTTCCTCAGGGGGCTTGTGCCTTTAAATCGTGCATAACCCTCGCCAACTGGGGGCCAATACAGTTGGTCAACCCACCTACTCGGGGGTTAATACGAGTAGGGACATAGGCTTCCCCCGGCGGGGAAGAGAAAATAACAGTCGATTTTTTCAGAGACAGATAGCGATAGCAATATTTGCCGCTTCATTCAGATAAGCATATAGAACACGGTATCTACCTACCTAATTTAGATGGTGTCATAGAAGAGTTCTCACACCGTGATCACTGCTTCCCGGATTGTCTCCTCGTTCGTAGTTGGTGACTGCGACGACGAGACGCAGACACAGCGCGAGGAACACCTGCGCTCGTGCATGCAGGCAGACTCGGGCGTGCGTTCGCTCAAGGCCGCAGTCTTTCACCACGTCGTCAGTCCGTTTGACCCCATTACGGTGGCATATCCCACGACTGAAGTCGCGAGAGGAGGTCGATAGACTCAACGAATCTGAGAATAGACGACCTACACCTGAGTCCTGAGCGACGACTCGTTGATACCAACAGTTGATACGTTTGCGGACAGAGTCGCCGCGGAGCCACGGGAGCCGAGCGGGTTCGCATTCAATTCTGTTTTGGTAGAGCGCACCGACAGATTTCCCCACTTACCGCTACGACTGTATTTCGCTCAAGAAGCGTTTAGAACCAGATCGCCGCCGGAACGCGGAATAAGACGGTGGCGCTGTCCGGGCTACCATGCACCCTAAGACGCTGAGTTCCCAACAAACAGTCGTGGGATGTATAAGAAAGGTCACTACGGGGCTGCGCTGACGGCATATGCCCCAGTTGGGATGGGAGCGTTGGCCGTTGGGTTTGAGGTAGCCGCTGTCGGTGGTGCCATCCTTTCGGTTGGGTTAGCGATGGTGCCGGATTGGGATCAAAAGCTGCCGAATGTTCCCCACCGAGGGCCGACACATACAGTGCGGTTTGCGATCGGCGTTGCCGCCGTCGCGGGACTACTCGGTGGGGCGCTCGGACTCACTGTCACGTCACAGTGGTTCCTCGTCGCTGGAACAGGCGTATACATGGCGCTCGTGGGCGGACTCACGATCGGCTCGCATATTGCTGCGGATGCGCTTACCCCGATGGGAGTCACACCGTTTGGCGATAACCGGCATTATTCGTACGACCTCTGGAACGCTGACAGCACGGTCGGCAATTACGTATTATTGGGGCTTGGTATACTCTCGACAGCGATTGCGCTAGTCATCGGGGCTGAATTGAACGCTCTCTTGAGCCCCTATCTGTGACCCCCCTCGGATAGCGTATAGCTGAGATAGCATCACAATCGGTCGATGACGTCACCGAGAATTTGTCTCCCAACTACACGATCAAGCGGATCGTTCTGATTTCCACAGTGCTCAGACATAATACAGAGCGGACACCCACGTCGTCGTTGACAGTCGCAAGTGTCTAAGTGGTCGTAAGTTCGTCTGGCGATCGCCTCGAAGTTATCGTAGATGGCTCGAGAAAATCCGATCCCACCGTCGATCCCATCGTGGACGAACCACACCGGCCCTGGAATTCGCTCGTCCCGGTGTCTGGGCGTTGAGAGTCCACCGATATCACTATTATCAATCATTAACTCAAGCGGAGCTAATTGGATGATCCCGTGCTCGGCAGCATGAATACCGCCACCGTAGGTGTACCGCTCCGGTTCGGTGAGTCCAGTGTCTGCCTCGGCGTGTTTGGTCGGTTCCAAAAGCGGTTGATCAAGTCTGCTAATCGTGGTCGAAAGATGGTCGCTGGGGAGCGACACCCACATGAGCTCGGTGTCAAGCGACAACGGTGGTGATCCAGTTGGATGCGGTCCACTTTCAATTTCGCCAGTTGAAATGTTATGAACAAGATATTGCGCGTAGTCGATATCGACGTTAGCACGACCGAACCACAACGTGTAGCCGTCGCCGAGGTCTTGAGACATCTCTGGACGGAGATTCGAAATACGCTTGTCAGACAGCGTTTGTGTGTAGCGCCCCGTTCCCCGTTCTTCGACTAGGATTCGCGGGGTCCGAGTATCGTGTTCGACCTCCACGACCTCGTACTGTTCGCCATCGTGCAAAAAGAGTGCACCCTTGTGGTAGTCGCGGTAGGCACGCTCTTTTGTGACGGGGTCGTGGTCTATCTCGCCATCGATGCAGTTGATGAGATACTGCCGTCCGCTCGTGTCGTAAATCGAGATCCGGCTTTCTGGCCGTGAATCCCCCATGTAGTGAACGCCGTTATCGAGATCGACGCCACGCTCAAGCACGCCGGCTTCTTGCCACATCGACACCATCTCCGCAAGCCGGTCCTCTTGGCCGAGTATCCCGGCATCTTCGTCAGTCAATGGTCGTTCCTTCGCGGCGACGCACAGGTGATCTGCGTAGACCTGTTCGTTCTCGATGGAGACGACCGCATCCTCGACATCGTCTTCGAAGAGATACGACGGATTGTCAAGAATATACGAATCCATCGCGTCAGCGCCGCCAACTAACACCGAAAGTGCGTCGGTTTGCCCACGCCCGGCCCGCCCGATTTGTTGCCAGAATGATTGACGGGTGCCCGGGTAGCCACTCGTGACTGTTGCGTCGATACCGCCGATATCAATACCAAGCTCGAGTGCGTTCGTTGAGGCGACCGCGTCGACAACGCCATCTTGGAGTTGGGCTTCGATCCCTCTCCGAGTGCGCTTTCCAAGCCCCCCGTGGTAGGCTTTTGTATCGACATGGTAATTTCGGGGATGATCCCTGGCGGCACCACCGATCTTTTGAGCAGCAATTTCTGTCCCTTGGCGAGCTGAACAGAACTGGAGCGTCTGCCGTTCGTTGATAGCAAGATGAGCAGTGACCTTTGCGGCTTCTTCTCCCGTAGAGATACGGAACTCTTCGAGTCCACCCTCTGAAGGATCCATATTATATGCCTCGGCTTCACGAAGCGCCTTGTCATCTATCGGCGGCTTCCACAGGACGATGTCACGCTTTCCGTGAGGTGATCCATCCTCGTCGATAACGGTGAACTCCTCACTTGTGAGTCGTGTGGCGTGTTCGGCAGGGTTTCCAATAGTCGCCGTTGTTAAGACGAATTGTGGGTCAGCATTGTAGTATTTTAATAGCCGGCGCAGTCGGCGAAGGATCCAAGCCACGTGAGTACCCATACTACCGGAGTACTGGTGTGCTTCGTCAACGACAATGAGCTCCAAATTATTGTAGAACCGCGACCACCCATTGTCGGTGTTGTGCCGCGGAAGGTAAACGTTCAATCCCGCGGGATTGGTTAGGATTGTGTCAGCATTGCTCCGGATATCTCGCTTGAGATCCTGCTTCGTATCCCCATCGTAGGCCTCCGTCCGGGTATCAACATCCCACTCGGCGAGGCGATCGTTGAGTGTCCTCTCCTGATCCCGAGTTAGTGCTTTCATCGGGTAGATGCACAGTGCCGTCGAGTCTGGGTTGTCCAGTTGATTCCTGGCGATTTGGAGGGCGTAGATACGAGTCTTCCCGGAAGAGGTTGACGTCGTCACTACGATATTTTCATCGTTGGCAAGTGACGCGAGCCCCTTCGCCTGATGCCGGTACAGATCGTTATTAAGACTATCGGCGAGCTTATCTCGGAGGACCTCCTCGGCAGGGACTGTGTCTGCATCCCGTGCCGGTACGTGTTCACTCGCAGTTACCTGCCTGGAATACTCTGGGAACGATTCTTTCAATGCCTCCTCGGAGAGGACATCGTCATGCTGTGGTGCGTTACGGCTCATGGATGTTATGAGAAGTCCGAAAGCGAACCTTGTCTACTCTGCTCGCCTGTTCGATTCCTCGGTGTCTCTGTTCCCGAGGGGCGGCGGCTAACATCCTGAAGGGATTCATAAATTGTTGCTAGCGCCCGTACATCGTCTTCGCAGTAGGCCTCGAGGCGCTCCCAATCCGGTTGATAGCCGTCTGGCTGGTCCGCGGTCTGTCGCCATGTATTGTACTCTCTTGCGGCTGTACTTCCATCGACCCCAGTCGTCGTTGACACCCATCCAAGTGCTGCAGCGACGGCCTCTAGCCGGTTGCTCCGAGCCGGGAGCGTTGCGTGTCCCTGCGTTGTAGCGTAGTACAGTGGGTCGAACTGATAGCGACTCTCCCAGTCAGCGACCCATTCCGGGGCATCTCGTTCAAGATGGTGTTTGATGATCGGGAAATCGAAATTGTAGCCGTTCCAAGCAATCACAGGTCGCCCCCTCGCGACGCCAGTCAGCCACGACATGAACGCGTCGACGTGTTCGGTTGGGTCGTCGTGTTCCCGCTGTCGAAACGAGAGATAGTGACCCTCCTCACTCCCGCCATCGAGAACCCCAACCAACCATGCGATTTCGCCGTTAAGCCCGTTGGTTTCGATATCGATGAACACCGGATCTCCGTTCGGAAGCGCCCCACCGTCTCGCTGGATAACCTCACCGGTCGCGATAGCCGTCGCTGATGTATGCACTGCTGTCGCTGTCTTCTCACCGAACCCGCGAATCTTGGCGAGTTCCTTCGGCGTCGTCCCCGCAATCGCGTCACGGGAATTGAATCCATGCTCTCGAAGCCGCTCGGCTTTCGTCGGCCCAATTCCCTCGAGTCCCTGAAGCCCGAAGTTCGTCGGGTCGTGCGTCTCGATCCTGATAGCCCCGTTTGAGTAGACCGATAGCTCGATGAGTGGGCGTTCGTTCTCGTCGATAGCAGCGCCGACAGAACTGGTTGGCGGACCAGCACCATGAATCAGATAGGTGTCTGTCGCTACCTCGTACCGCGTCTGGTATTCTGCTCGTAGCCCAGTTGAGACGTGTGTGACTATCGACTCGTCGACCCAGCTACCTGGCAGGGAGTCGAGATACCTATCGATGCCCTCAAGCCTGGTTTCGCGGTGATGGGGGTCGATAGTTAATTCTAAACAGTCGCTTACAACATAGCAGCGTTCCACTCCTGCGAGGCCCCCGTTTTTGATACTTTCTCGGGGAACGTCTGTCGGCCTCGGTGGCAAATGGTCCGGCGTAGGGACCATCGCAAAGAGAATGTTCAGATCTTCCACGATGTGATAACTAGCAGATTGACTTGGGTCGACAACTGGAACATCAGTGAGCCGAGTCACTGGTCCAAGAGCAATATGCGCTGAGTCCGGTGGCGCAGCGATGATTCAACACAGCCCTTTCACTCAAACCCGATGTGATCGACTGAGGATAAATACCACAAGTCGACATCCATACACTCACTCACTAATATATCACGTCGAATGATCTGGCAGGTCGTTAGTTATCATAGTGAGCAAATTAATACTCCATACCAATTCTACTGACCTGCTTTTTAATAACTATTTTAATGTATCAGCACCTGAGTTGTTAATGTAATGTCGTACACCTGCTCCAGTTGCGATGCACAGTTCCAGAGTGCTGCCGGCGTGACCCAACACGTTGCGCTTCATCACAACACGTGTGCTGAGTGCGATGAACAGTTCGACGAGACCGACGCGCTGCGCAACCACATCCACGAGAACCACTGAGCGGACAGTTCGGTAGGATTTCGCTCGAAATCCCCGTTTTCTCGTCAGAGCCAGTCGTCGTCAGTTGAGAACGTGGTCCCAAACAGCTAGTCTGCTGCCGTTGCAGCGTCGGTCACCGACTGAGACGTCCAGTCAGGACTCCCCTCTGAGAGCCGACGGTAGTTTCTTTAAAACAGTCCCCGCTCGTGACGTGAGGAGCCGTTCTGCGACTCGACGAGCGCCGACGATGTTCCGGGCAAAGGGACCGACGCTGGGCTCTGCGAGCGCTCCAGAAACGTACACCGCAGAACGGGTACCATCAGTCCCTCGCCACGCGAGCGTCTCATCATCGAGGACGGGAAAGCCGCCGGCCCCGCGTTCGAGTGACAACGACTCGGCGACGGATCCGACTAGTGGGTGCTCCGGGACCGGATCGAGTCCGGTCGCGAGGACGACCTGCGCATTCGCTGCCGTCGTGCCGTCGTCGAACCGCACGAGTAAGCCGTCGTCTGTGGCGTATGCAGATTTGATTTCGCCGCGCCGGATTTCGAGGTCGTCACAATCGCGAGCCTCATCCAGTCGCCGCTCGACGTACGGCGGGATCGTCGCGTCGTTGCGGGCGGCTCGAATCCGGTCGAGCCGAGCGTTCGACCCCGGCGGGAGCGTGTGGATCTCCTGTTCGATGTGTCGCCAGTTGATCCAGTACGGGTCGGCTTCGGTCAGTTCGATCTCTAGGTCGTGACGCGAAAGGAGTGTCACGTCTGTGTGTTCCGAGAGGCGGCAGGCAAGTTGCCCAGCGGTGATACCGCCCCCGACGACGAACGTCGGCCCCGAAAATTCCGCTGCGATCGTTGGGTCGAACTGGTCGTCCCAGACGTGAACGAGCGGGGCGTCGTCCGGGAGTGACGTCCCCCACGTGGGGAGCGTTCGCGAGCCACCGAGTCCGATGGCTAACACGACGTGGCGAACTTTGAGCGACCCAGCATCCGTCTGTACTTCGAGTCGGTCACCTGCCCCCGTCCTAGTAACTCCCGTCGCCCTCAACTGGAGGTGACACTCGTCGATACCACGTCGGTCAATGACGTATCGAGCGTGATCGAGAAAGAGTTCCAGCGTCGGTCGATTCGGATAGTTCTCCGTCGAGACGAGTTCGTCCTCCCGACCCGCTCCCTCGGCGAACGACTCCAGCGAGAACGGCTCTGTGCCGATGTGGTGGACGAACGTCGACCGGAGCGTTCGCATTCCACACTGACGAGCCTTCGTCTCGAACGACGCGAGTAACTGTTCGCGAGGTTCGATGAGACATATGTCTTGGTGACTGTACCCTCCCTCGGCGAGGAGATAGTTCGCCAGGCAGGTGCCGTGAATACCGCCGCCGACGATCACGTACTCGTATGGCTGACTGTCAACGTCCTTGTGTTCGTTGCGGGCACAGTCAGTAGTCACTCTCGTTCACCGCCATCGGCTTCGAGTCCCTGTTGTGTGTGTTCGATTGACTGGCCAGTACGTCTCGGCAGTGATCGGATCAACCACCGAGTATCAGCTTTCGCCACCACGAGAACCGTCGCGTAGACTGCCGCCGCAGAGAGGACGATCGATCCGCCGGCTGCGAGTCCATAGACGTACGCGATCGTCACGCCCGATAGTACGGCGAACTCGGCTGCGAGGATTGCCAGTAATATCGACTGCTTGAAACTTTGGGCGACGAATCCCGCCGTGGCAACCGGCACGACGAGCATCGCCGCAACGAGGATGACACCCATGATCTGCATCGCACTGACGACGACGAGCGCCGTGAGCACGACCATCAGGCGCTTGTAGAGCCGAACGTTGATCCGGGCGGCCCGCGCTGCGGTCGCATCGACAGTGACGTACAACAGCGGACGGTACGCGGCTGTGACGAGCGTACCGATAAGGAAACTCATCGCGACGAGTAGCCCGACATTCTCTTTTGAGACGGTCGAGAGGCTCCCAAAGAGATACGCATCGATTCCGACGGCGATCCCGCCGTCTGTCGCGGTGATGAGGACACTCCCGAGTGCGAATCCAGTCGTGAGGACGATCGCTAGTGAGGTGTCGCTGTACGCCCCCGCGTAATCGATCAGGAGTTCGACGAGCAGCGCCGTTCCGATGGCGACGATCATAGCCGTCAACAGCGGCGACAGCGACAGCGATAGCGCCGCGTTGAGAAACAGCCCGACCGCGACGCCCGCGAAGGCAGTGTGAGCGAGCGTGTCGGCGAGCATTGACATTTCGCGGTGGACAAGAAACGTCCCGACGAGCGGCCCGATTACGGCGATACAGGCCCCCGCGAGATAGGCTCGCTGCATATACGGATAGCCAAGCATCCGTACACCTAACAACTCGGACAGCAGATTCATTCCAGCTCCGTACACGTAGACGAGAAGCCATTCGAAGAGTCGCCATAGACCCTCGATCGGCGACAATCGATCTGCCGACGCCTGTAATAGGGCCGTCGCGAGGGAGTGAGAAGTCATGATTAGTGATCGTGAGTCAGCACGTGCTGATCGGTGCCGTACGCAGCTGCGAGGGCGTCCGTTGCAACGAACTCTTCCGGGTTGCCGTCGAAGTACAGTCGTCGATTGAGACAGGCGATCTCGCTGGCGTAGGTCGTGACGACGCCGATGTCGTGTTCGATCAGCAAAATAGTGAGTCCCGAGTCGTTGAGATCAGCTAACAACTCGTAGAAAGCCTCTCTGGACTCGGCGTCGACACCGACCGTCGGTTCGTCGAGCGCCAACAGATCGGCTTCGGCGGCGAGCGCACGGGCGATGAAGACGCGCTGGCGCTGGCCTCCAGAGAGTTGACCGACTCGGCGGTCTGTCAGATCTGTGATCTCGACCGCGCGGAGTGCGTTGTCGATCGCTCGACGGTCGTCGTCTGAGAACCGACCGACGAGCCGCCGCGGGTATCGCCCCATCGTAACGAGTTCACGGACGGTAACGGGCATTCGATCAGCGGCGGTCGTGGCGTTCTGTGGTACATAGCCGATCCGCTCGCCGGCGTCGAACTCGCTTGCGGGCTCGCCAAACAGCCGAACCATTCCCGTATCGGGCTTTTGAAGACCGAGCATCAGGTTCAATAATGTGCTCTTGCCGCTGCCGTTTGGTCCGACGAGTCCGAGAAACGCCCCTGGCTCGATATCGATCGACACTGATTCTATTACGGGGAGGTCCCCGTACGCGAAGCTAACGTCATCGACACTGACGACGGGGACAGTCGAGCGCTCTCGCGTTGGCTCCGAGTTCGTTGTTTCGGCAGTCATCGGTACTCCTCGAGGTTGACGAACGAATCCCCGTGCGCCGTAATCCACGTCGTCGTCCGATACGGAACGGCCACGTCCGGCGGAAATATCGTGCAGGCTGGCCTCTTCGCCGGACCGACAACCAGTGCGATCAGTCCCGACCGAGGACTTTCAGACGGACCAGGCGTTTCGGCTCCGTCCCAACTCGGACGCGTTCTTTCAGGCCCCGTGTTGTTCATGCGTTGAGAGCGGTTTCGAGTGTGTCGAGATTGATGTTCTCCATAATTTCGATGTACCCCCAGTCATTGTCGGCCCATTCACTCGTTTGCCCCGGGATTGCCGTCAGCGGCAGAATCCCGGTTGCGTCGGTTTCCTCGACGAGCTGCTCAGCTGCGGTCTGATCTTCTAGCGGGTCGGAACAGACGTGCGCGAGACCGTGTTCGTCGATTATGTCTTGGGCACGTTCGATGTCTCGGGGAGTCGGCTGGTCGTCCGGCGAAAGGTCTGTCAGCGACTCGACTCGCAGGCCGTAGCGGTCTTCGAGATACTGGAAAGCATCGTGACCAGCAACAAACAGCGTGTCCTTTGGCGCGTCATCGACTGTCGACCGGATCTCATCATTGAGTTCCTCGAGCTGGTCGCGGTAGGCGGCCGCGTTGTCGGCGTACGCATCGGCGTTTTCGCCATCCATTTCGGCGAACGTCGTCTCAAGCGTACCGACTGCTTGAGCGGCCCGTTGGGGGTCGAGCCAAAAGTGCGGATCCATCGCCCCGTGGTCGTGTTCGTCTTCACCTTCGGCCTCGTGGTCGTGTTCGGTTTCGTGTTCATCCTCGCCCTCGTGGTCGTGTCCGCCAGCCGTTTCAGTCACTTCTGGCGAGACCGACGTGCCACTCTCGTTCGACAACGTCGCGCTGAACTCCGAGGGAACGTGCTGGGCGAACAGCACGTAGTGTCCGGCTGACTCGATCTGGAGACGGTAGCTCGTCGTCCCGCTCTCGGCGAACTGGAGCGTATAGAGCGACTCGGAGGACGGCGTCAATGTCCCACCGGCTTCGACCGACGTTTGTGCGTCGTGGTCGCTCTCGTACAGCGGGTGTGCAGTCTCTTCGACGTGGTGGATACCGTGGTCGCCACCCTCCTCGGTCGTGAGGACGGCAAGGTGCATCCGTGGGTCCGGCCCCTGCTCGAACTCGTAGGTGTACGTGCCGGCGTCCAGGTGATACAGGCCAGCCCACTCCCACGGGGTCGAACTGCCATGCTCGTCTTCGTGGTCGTGTCCGCTCTCGTCGCCGTGTTCCTCACCATGGTCGTGTTCGTCTTCACCTTCGTCTTCGTGGTCGTATCCGTCCTCTTCTTCAGCCTCGTGGTCGTGTCCTCCCTCGGCTCCATGATCATGACCCCCCTCGATGAGGTCTACCTCTCCGCCAACAGAGACCATTTCCACGTCTGCTCCGTCGTCACTGAGGCTCGCAATAAGATCGCCGACCCACGGCTGAAACCCGTCGGGCCCATAAATAAACAGGTTCGACTCCAAAATATCTCCCTGGATGTCTGGACCGGGCTCCCAGCCGTGTCCGTGTTGGCCGACTGGGACGAGCGTCTCGGCAGTCGCGGTGTCGCCCGCAACGTGGGTAGCGAAGTCACCGAACACAAAAAACGATGACTGAGCTTCCGGTCCATTTCCATTTGAGTCACCGGTATCGGCGTCATTCGAGAGACAGCCAGCGAGGGAGCCGATGGTGGTGAATCCGATTCCGGTCGCGACGAGGCGTCGTCGGGTGTATCGAGGCATCTATTGTTAATAAAAGTGCTTTAGATAATAAGTGCTATGATTTAGAACTATAAAGTTAATAAGAATCCACTGGTTGGGGATTTAGTTTACTAATCAGATCTGGAATAACTAATGTGGGCCCTGGAATTGCTAATCGTTGCCACCGCAGATTCTGTATTACATAAGCCCGAGAAGCGTGGTAACAGGCATTTAGTAGCTATGCCCCTCTGATTGGATTGCGATGTGCCACTGCTTCAGCGACCTGACCGAGATGAGTGACGAAGAGCGAGCGGCAGTCCTCGAAGAGCACTCGACGGAAGAACTGCGCGCGGAATACTCCACCGAAGAACTAGAAACTCTCGGTGTCACCGCCTGAGGCCGCCTCTCGTTGATCCTACCCGGACGACCGACGCTTCCGTGTATCACTTGGACCCGGTTGCCTGCCGTTTCTCGGCATACGCGAGCGTGTAGTAGTCCCGATCGGTCACCTCACCGGGTCGTTCGTGACGAGAGTCTCTTCCGTATCCATGAAGAATCGCCGACCGAATGTCACATCGTACCCTGCCGCAGTCAGCTTCTCGTGGGTCGTCGGTGCGTCAGTCAATTTAAACAGGATCAACCGATTCGGACTGATCGGTGCTTCTCCGTCGGTCGCCTCGCGTAGCGTCAGTTCAGCGCCAGCGTCGATGTCGACCCCGAGGACCGAAGCGAACGCCGTCACACTGCTGACACCGGGAACGACTTGGATGTCGACACTGGGATGCTGCTCGCGAAGCGTCCGACGCAAGTGCCCGAACGTCGAGTAGATACAGGGATCGCCGAGCATGACGAACGCCGCGTCGGACTCTCGCGCTTTCGGCGCAACTTCTGCGGCTGCCGTCGTCCACGCCGCCTGCAGTTCTTCGGGATCAGTCGTCATCGTGAACTCGAGGTCACTCAGTTTCGATTCGGAAACGTACTCGGCTGCGACGCGCCGTGACAGTCGTCCTGGCGAGTAGACGACGTCAACCGATTCGAGTCGTCGCTTGCCGCGAACCGTGAGCAGGTCCGCCGACCCCGGTCCCAGCCCGATTCCGTAGAGTGTCATCGGTTACGTACCCTCCTCGTAGCTCTCGACGCCGTCCTGAACCACTTTCTCCGCGAGCACGGCACACGGGATGCGCATCGGCGTCGGCTCGATTCCCAAGAGATCGAGAGCGTCATCGCGGTCGAGATCACGAACCTCCGAGAGCGTCATTCCCGGGAGTTCCTCCGCAAGCAGGCTCGCGCTCGCAATGCTGATCGCACAGCCTTCTCCAGTGAACGCGACCTCTTCGATCGTCTCACCGTCCCCGGCGAGTCTGAGGTCGAACGTGAGTTCGTCGCCACAGGAGGCGTTCTCGCCAGTGTGAGAGACGGTAACCGGCGAGAGGCGGCCCCACCTTCGAGGGTTACGGTAGTGATTCAGGATTACCTCCTGATACATCTTGGACCCCTGCATTTACTCCACCTCGTGGCTAGTTGCAAGTCCGGCGAGATGCGGGGCTTCCTCAGCGATGATTTCCGCCGTGGCGAGCCCGACGGCGTTTTCACTTCCCGGGAGGACAAACACCGGTACGTCGCGGGCGATACCCGCTGTCGCACGGGTGGAGACGATGCGCGTCCGTACCTCCTCCCACGAGAGCCATCGGAACGCCTCGCCGAAGCCCGGTAGTTCGCGGTCGAAGAGCTCGCTCGCCGCGTCCGGAGTAACGTCGTCGACGGTGACTCCCGTCCCGCCTGTGGTCACGACGAGGTCGACGTCCGGGCTGTCCAGACAGTCGCTCACTGTGGTCTTGATTCGGACGTAGTCGTCTGGAATCATCCGGCGTGACGTGACGACGTGACCCGCTTCGATGAGGATACTCGCAATGGCGTCGCCACTGGGATCGGACGGCGTCTTTTCGACGCCATCTCCGCGGGACGAGGACACGGTTACGATGGCCACGCCCAGCGGGTCGATACAGTCGTGGCCGTCGGCGTCCGTCGTCCGTCGGTCCGCTGCTGGCGGGAGTTCGCGGTCATTCTGGATCACGATCGGTCACCTACCACGAGGCGTTGCTCCATCGGGGGCTGTGAGTACTCCATTGTCCCCGGGAACGGATTCTCGAACGCTCCCCAGTCGTCTTCCACCTCTGTCTCCGAAACGAGGCGGTCGTCAAGGGCGTCGGTGATACTGGGTTCGTCCATTCCAGCGCCGATGAAGACGAGTTTCACCTCGCGGTCACCCCATTGATCGTCCCAGTGGAGGTCCGACCGCGATTCGCGGTAGGACTCGCGCTGGGGCTTAGGAAGCGTGACCGCCCACCGACCGTTGACTTCGATGTGAGTTTGTGTTCCCGCTTGGCTCAGGTTGAGGGCGTAGCGATCGCGTCCGGCGACCCACAGGTGCCCTTTCGCTCTGACGACGGATTCAGGGAACGAGCGGAGCCACTCGCTGAACCGTTCGGGATGGAACGGTCGGTGGCGCTCGTAGACGAACGAGTCGACACCGAACTCCTCTGGTGGGTGACTGTGGTCGTGCGCTTGATCGTGGTCGTCGCCATGTTCGTGGCTGTGGTCGTCCGCCTCCGTCTGGCTCTCGTGGTGCTCGTCTGAATCGACGTCTGTGCCGTCTCCGTGATCGGTCGAGAGGGCCTGTTTCCACCGGGCGGAGTTACTCGCCTCGTCCCGATCGAATCGACCCGTTCCGAGAACTCGTTCCGGGTCGACAGTGCTTTCAGTCGTTTGGACGACCTCAACCCCTGGGTGCAGTGTTCGGACGACGCGTTCGACCGCTTCGCGTTCCTCGTCAGTGACGAGGTCGCACTTGTTGAGGACGAGTACGTCGCAGAACTCGACCTGTTCGGCGAGGAGGTCCGACAGTGGTCGGGCGTCGTCGTCTGTCGACTTGAGTGGGTGGCCATCGACGAACGCCTGATGGAACTGTGCGGCGTCGACCACCGTGACGGTCGTATCGAGATCGTACAGTGCCGACGAACGTGCGGGCGGGACGAACCGCTGGGCGATGGGGGCTGGATCGCTGATACCTGAAGCTTCGATAACGAGGTGATCGAACTCCTCGTCGAAGGCGAGACGCAACAACTCCTGATCCAGCTCGTCCTGTAGCCCACAGCAGATACACCCGTTCGACAGCTCCGTGACACCGCCACCCTCCATCGAGAGTTCGGAGCCGTTCTCGATGAGGTCGGCGTCGACGTTCATTTCTCCGACGTCGTTAACGAGGACAGCAATGTCGTATTGCTCGCCGGCGACGCTCAGCAGGTGGTTCAGCAGGGTCGTCTTCCCAGCTCCGAGCCCACCGCTGAGGATCGTAATCGGGGGTTGCTCGTCGATAGCCATCAGTCGTCGGCTAATGCGAGTTCACGCTGCTCGTCGGGACCGAATGGGTCCGGATACTCGTTCCAGTTCTCGTCCATTTCGGCCTCCGAGAGGACGCAGTCCTCAAGCTGCTTGACGAGCGCTTTTTGATCGAATTCACGGCCGATAAACACGAGTTCCGTCCCGCGGTCGCCCCACTGTTCATCCCAATTCTCCTTGATCTCAGGGCGGGCGGCAAAGTACCGTTCTTGTTGTGCCTTCGGGAGTGAAGCGATCCAAGTCCCCTTCGGACCAGCGCGGACCGACTGGCCCGCCTTGTCGAGACCCATTGCGATATCTTCACGGCCAGCCGACCAAAAGAACCCCTTCGCGCGGATAATACCGTCGGGAAGGTCGGCGAACAGATCAGCGATCCGTTCGGGGTGGAACGGCCAACCTGCATCGAAGACGAACGACGTGACACCGTGTTCCGCAGCCGCTGCCTCATGATCGTGGCCCTCCTGTAGTTCACGCATCCAGCCAGCCGACTGACTCGCGCGATCAAAGTCGAACCGACCGGTGTCCAGAACGTCGTCGGGATCGACCGCGCCGTGTTCGGTCCGGATGATCTTCGCCCGTGGCTGAAGCGTTTCCAACACCGCTTCGATCTCTTCGAGTTCCGCATCCGGCACGAGGTCACACTTGTTCAACAGGAGGACGTCACAGAACTCGATCTGGTCCATGAGCGCCTCCTCCGGGACGCGGTTCCCTTGGGGATCGATCGAGTCGTCGGTGAGTGCCTGACCCGAGTCGAACCCCTGCCAGAAGCTGTGTGCATCGACGACGCTAACCATCGTGTCAAGTTCGTAGACGCCCGTCGGGTCGAACTCGGCGTCCTCGAACCCGCGAGCGAACGTCTGTGCGACCGGAATCGGTTCGCTGATCCCGGACGATTCCACGAGGAGATACTCGAAGTCTCGCTCGTCGGCTAACCGCCCTACCTCGTCGAGCATGTCTCCGCGGAGCCGACAGCAGATACACCCGTTCGACATCTCGATAATCTCGTCGTCGCTCTGGGTGAGATCCGACTCGCGTTCGACGAGGTCGGCGTCGACGTTCACCTCGCCCATGTCGTTGACCAAGACGGCGGCGTTCAGTTCCCGCTCGCTACTGAGAATCTGGTTGAGTGTCGTCGTCTTTCCGGCACCCAGGCTGCCACTAAGGATCGTCACCGGGATCGGATTGTTGTTGGACTGCACATCCTTATTATGAATTTGCTTAGTTAAAATACTAATTATTACGTTAAAATGGAAATAGTAATAACAGTAAATAATAATATAGAGTTAAAAATTGCTATATGAGCGTCGTTAGCATCTCGATGCCCGAGGCGTTAGTTGAACACATCGACGAGTTTGCCGACAAGCATGGGTACAGTGGACGGAGCGAGGTCGTACGCGAAGGGGCACGGACGCTGCTCGAAGAGTTCCAGGGAGGAGCTGTTGACGGGCAGAAACATATGTGTACAGTCACGGTAGTCTTCGAATACTGCCAACCCGCTGTCCAACAGCGTCTCACGGGAGTACGCCACGAGTACGATACTATCGTCTCTGCGACTACCCATGCTCACGTTCAGGACCAGTACTGCATGGAACTGTACGTCCTGGAGGGGACCACGGAGGCCCTATCCGGATTCATCAACACCGTCCGGGCAGTGCCGAATGTCCGAGTAGTGGATTACTCGATCGCCTCATTAGGAGAGGACACCGTTCACAAACACATCAGAATATCGGTACTTCCCAACCGGTGTGAGCGGCGGAGCTAGATCACCGGTCTGATTGAGGAAGACGTCTGGTTGGGTAAGTGTGCTTGATCTCCCCGAACCAGACGGTGTTCTTTCAGCAAGGGACGTCAAAGAAGTGGCGGCTGATGTAATCACAGAGCTTCCTCTGCCAGGAATCGAGGGCTCGCCCCTCGATTCCGGCGATATCTGGCCGGTCGTTACCATGGCCAGCGTCAACCAGACGTCCGTCTGGGACGTGACCTCCCAGACGGACGGTACCCCCTGTGACGACACCGTCATGACCTGGTTGCACACCCTCCAGCGTGGTTGGCTCGAGTTCAGTGCCAATCTCCTGTTTCGGCACCTCGCCCTGACGATTCTCGACCCTGACCGGTCGAGAATCGTCTCCATCGACTTCGTCGATAACCCCTATCACGGCCACCCCGACGAGGACGACGGCGAACTCTGCTCGTCCAGTCCCACCGACGGCACGACGACCTGCCACCGCTACTGCACCGCCTACGTCGTCTCGAACGGCAAACCCGTGACGCTGGCGCTGACCTACGTCCGCAGCGACGAGCAGGAAGCCGACGCGGTCGAGCGCGTCCTCGACCGCGTCGGCGCCTACCCATTCGCCATCGACCTGCTGCTGGCTGATCGAGGCTTCTACAACGGGCGCGTCATCCGTCGTGGACGGGAGCTGGCAACCACCGTGATCCCTGTCCAGGAGAAGGGTGAGCGGATGAAAGAGAAACTCGACACGCACTGCTCGTACATGACGACCTACCGGATGTTCAAGGACAGCGAGCGGGAACTCCGGTTCCCGCTCGCAGTTTCGGTCTCGTATCACAACGGTGACCGAGGGAAACACGGGGAGGTGGTGCGGGGGTACGTGGCGTGCGATCTGGCCGATCGCACGCCCACGCAGATCGAGCGTCGCTACCGGAAACGATCGGCGATCGAGACGAGCTATCGGCTGTTTCGCCAGGCGCGAGCGACGACGACAACCCAAGATCCACTCGTTCGATTTGCGTTCGTCCTGGTGAGTTTCTTGTTGGAGAATATCTGGTTAGTGCTGCGATGGGCGGTCGTCGCCCGCCCCCGGCGGGGCGGGCGCGACCTGCCAACGCAGTTCACGTTCGGTACCTTCTGTGACTGGATCAGGCACGTACTGGAACAGGAGTTGGAGCGTCGGTGGGAGATAGAGATGAACAGAACTGGCGTCCCGGACGCATACGGATCGGCCGCGGGCTGAACGCTCAGCCCGCGGCCTCGGGGTGCCCGCTGTGAGCGGCAGCTCTCAGTTGAGACGTCGACATCGTTCGACACAGCTCATCTCGGCACCTCAGAACTCGTTCAGCGTGAAGTCACCTCAAGAACACGGCGGTGATCGCTGGAGAGACTCACCGATCCAGCGACCCGCCGAAACATCGATTGGGAAGTACCGAATATGATCTAGATTTGTTATCAATATAATAATCTTGATTAACATAAACGTGTTGAATACGGGTGGATGAGTGAGACAATTACCGAAGAACTACCGACAGAGTATGACTCACTCTGCATTGGAATCACACTATACGACCCACAGACGGGGAGTATTCTGGACGCGAATCAGAGGGGAGAGGCGATATTCGGATACGATCTTGAGCGTCTACAGCAGATAGATATCGTTGAGTACACCGCCGATACGCACGGCCCTTCCACATGAGGATGCCGAGGTCGATACCCACGCTGTTGCTCGCGTTGAGCGTGTTCACGTTGGGTTTCTCGGGCAGTTCTGAGTCGTCGGTTTCGAGGCCGAAGGAAACGAACCATTCCCCGGTCGTCTCCTTCTTGAACGTGACTTCCTTGACTGAAGCGCAGTCAGGAATCGGGCGGTGGTAACGGATTTTGACCCAGCCGATTTTGCTGAAGCGAATGTAAGCGAACCTGTCGTGGCCCCTCTTTTCATCGAGGTCGAAACCGGACTGGTTGTACGTTACGCTTCGGTAGTCGGTGGGCGATTGCCGTTTGAGCCGACCAACGTTGTAGCCCTTCTCTTTCTTCTTGCGAAGGTTCGAGAGGTTCCGGTGGAATCGTGCGACGGTAGCTTGTGCGGCTTTCGAGTGTAGTTCACTGAAGACAGGCCACTTGCGTTTCCACTCGGGAAGTTTGTTGTTCTGGTCGTACTCACTCGGTTTGTCGTCCTCGGGGCTGTTCGTGTAGTCCCAGCGGACGTGGTTGTAGAGTTGGCGATGAACATTCAGATGGCGTTCCAGTCGTTCCGCTACCTCTCCTGTTGGGTAGGCTTGGTAGCGGTGACTGTGTTCCATCGCTGTCTCTTGATTAGGTATGTTTCAACTTAATGATTTGTATTACTGCGTGTCGGCTTCATCCCCGAGGTCAAGCCTCGGGGTATTCGCCTTGTCCGCTGATAAATTATCATCAATCAAGGATCTCAACAGAACCAGCCGTCAGTACGGCCTAGTGCTCCGCAAGGAGCATCAGTTTGACCCGACTCACCGCATCGAAATCGCGCAAGCGATAGGTGAGGTCCCGGACACGGGGTGCCGATCCGCTGCAGAAGAGCGTCTCGAGACACCACTCCCGTTCATGGATATGATTCGTGGCCGTGATGACGTCCTGGAACTGATGCTGTACGTCGTGAACCTCTTCGATAACCGCTTCGTGTTCGTAATCGAAGGCGATGATAACGACGACGTCGCCTTCGATATCCTCCAGTCTGGTGTGGACCTCGATGTACGCCTGCATCGCTTCGCGGACGCCACGCGAGCGTGAATCTAATCCCTCTGCTTGCCACGTCTCATCGAACTTGGAGAGAAGGTCGTCGGGGATGTTGAAGCTCGTGCGCATCGGGTATTAATCAAAGCTCAAAACATATGTATTGCTAGTAACTATAATTCTTATTTTATTATATACTTTGGGAGTGATATAGTGGCCTACCGAGTCCGGGATCGATGCACGCACCGGATAGCCTCCTGTCTGACGTCTAACTTGCCCGTCGCACAGTCTGGAGTCAACCCAGCCGCCCGAGACTCGTCGCAATTCGGTTAATACGCAATCTGCCAAATGAGGAATTGTCGGTGACATGGGTGGAAATTATAAGTATAATAGTATCTGAATCCATCGTCAGTTTAACATTCTAATTCTCTATAATAGCAGAAAATATTAAAATTTATATCCAAAATATTATTTTTGTCGGTGGCATATTCCTATATGTCGTATGCAAACGTATCTAGCGCTGGCCAAGCACACGACGGATGCGAAGCAGGAGATCGAGAGTATGCCACAGTGGCACGAAAATATGCGAGATATCGTCAGGCAGGTAAACGGGGAAGTTCTCGATACCTACCACGGAAGCATTGAGGACTACGACGCTGTGATCGTCTTCGAACTACCCGATAGTCGGAGTAGTGAACAGGCTCGGCTGTTACTGGAGCGTGACGGTACGCACGAGGTTGAGATCTCTGAAGTGTTCGACCACGACGAGTACAAAGAGTTCGTTGAAGAACTCCCTTGACGGCTGTTTCACACAGAGAGAGCTATTCGGCACGACTGGCCACGCGACGACCGGTTCGAGTTGGAACTGGGGGATGTAGTACCAGAAGGCAAACGCGATGCCCGCGAGGTCGATCACGACGATCACCTACACATACCAGAGGGCCACCGATTCGACTCGATCGGGAAGTGGCGCGAGGCACCCGGGGAGGCGATCAGTCTCCGCTACGGCCATCGAGCGACTCCGTGCGGATCGTTTCAGACAAAGTCTCGTGGTCGGAGAGAGCCTCGACGAGTTCGGCTTCCGTGACTGGTCGGGTACTCCCTTCGAGTCCTGCGTCGCGAGCGATCCGGACTGCCGCCGGCGGACGAAGGTTCGCTCGATCTAGTAGGTCGTCATCGTAGAATACTTCCCGTGGTGTGCCACCCCCGACGACGTTCCCATCGGCCATCACACAGACACGGTCGGCAATCTCGGCGGCGAACTCGAGGTCGTGGGTCGATAGCACGACGCTGATGCCTTCTTTATGAACCTGTCGGATTCGCTGGGCAACCAGCTGCGATCGTTCAGGGTCGAGACCAGCCAGCGGCTCGTCGAGGACGACCACACTCGGCTCCAGCACGAGCACGCCGGCGAGGCCGACCAACCGCTTCTCGCCGCCGCTGAGGTAGTGGGGGACTCGATCCTCGAGATGGGCGGCGTCAACCGTCGCCAGCGCCTCACGGGCGCGATGCTCCGCCTCCTCACCAGCCATTCCGTAGTTCTGCAGGCCGAATAGCACGTCGTCCAGCACCGTGGGCGCCACCAGCTGTGTATCGGCATCCTGGAAGACAAACCCGACTTCTTTGCGGGCATGAGGCTTGTTGTCCTCGGTGACCGCAATTCCGTCGACTACCAGTTCGCCCTCGTCGGGCATGAGGGTAGCGTTCAGGTGTTCAAGCAGCGTCGACTTGCCGGCACCATTACCGCCGACGAGTGCGACCACCTCGTCGGGGTACACCGAAAAGTCGACATCGTGCATCCCGACGGTGCCGTCGGGGTAGGTATGGGCGTTACACCGGAGGTCGACCAGCGGGGAATCGGTTTGACTCACGGTCTCACCCCATATACCGCGACTACTGCGTAGCCGACGACAGCGACGTACAACCCGATTACGATGAGTAGTTCGTGGATCGGTGGCCGCGATACATCGCCGTACAGCGTGATGTCGCCGTCGTAGCCGCGAGCTTCCATCGACTTGACGAGCCGCTCGGACTGCTCGATCGCCGACAGCATCGTCATGCCGAGGATTCTGGCGTACAGCCATTTGTTCGACCAGAACTCCGAGAAGTTCGCTCCACGGGAGAGTGCGGCTTTCACGAGATCCTCGAGCGTCTCGAGCATAACGAACGTGAACCGATAGGTGAGCAGCGCGATCTGGTCGATCGGTCGCGGGAGTAGTCGTCCGAGCATATACGCGACGTCGGTGTATTTTGTTGTCATCGACGCAGTCAGGGCAAACGTGACGACTGTGAGTGATCGGCAGCTGAGCTCGAAAAAGAGGACGAGCCCTGCCCACGTGAGAGAAAGTTCACCAAGCGGCGTTGAGAGCGCCCCACCGATCGGCATACCCGGTTCGAGAAACGCCAGCGGTCCGGCGACCGAGACGATGAACAGCATCGGCAGCGTGTACCAGCCGGCTAACCGTCGGAAGGGCAGCCCTGCGAGTCCGTAGATCACCAGTACGGCTCCGTACAGACCGGCCAAGAGCGCGAGACGGTCAAACACAGTAACCGCGAGGACGAGTGCACCGACGACGCCGACCTTCGTCCATGGATTGACGCGGTGTAACGGTCCGTCTCGGCGTTCGGCGAACGCCGTGATGAGCCGCGGATCGGGAACGTGGTTCGAGAGTGTCGTCACGGTTACCGGGCCGGGCGTTCTCCGTCTTCAAAGCCACCGTAGCGGTCGACGTAGACGTACAGCCCGATACCGAGGACAGCCAACACGAGAACGAGCGCGCTGAACTCAAGCATCAGCCCGCCCTTCCGAATGGGGCCGGCCACCACGATACCGCGGCCAAAATCGACAAGCGAACCGCCGCCCTCCTGCACACCACGCTGGAGGGCTTTCGCAGAGCGTTTGGCCCACGGCAGGGCACCACCGGTCGCGGTGAACCCCCAGTAGCCAGCGGCGAGAAAGGCAGCGAAGAGGCCAGCAAGGCCGCCGTACTGCTTCCAGCGCTGCATCAGGCGGTCACCCCAGTCGGCTCCTCTTGGCTGTCACGGTCTGCGAGACCAACGAGGTCGGGGCGGACGGAAGCGAGGAACTGGACGATGAAACCCGTCAGAATCCCCTCGATGACGGCGACACCGAGGTTGAGCCCGACGAGCCCGGCGACGGCAATCGTCAGGTCACCACGCGGCAGCGCGCTTCCGTTCACGCCGCTGATGACGATGATCGCGCCCATCAGGAACGCGCCTGCCGAGAGACCGAGCGTCGCAGCACTCGCACTGGCAGGAAAGACGTCCCAGTCCATCCTCATCAGGGTTTTGAACGCGTAGTAGGCAACGATGGCCTCAGAGGCATTGACGAGCGTATTCGCGCCGAGCAGGCCAACTGCACCGTGGCCAAGCGCTGCGGAAAAGATGTTGACGACCAGTGCGATGAGCGCTCCGAGCAGCGGCCCAGCAAGAATCCCCACGAGGCCGGTGAGGTTCATGTGGATGCCACCCCACACAGGGATATTCAACTGGAAGATCGCGAAGCTCGCGGCTGCGCCGATACCAGCGAGCGCAATCTGGTGTGTCTTGATCCCGCCCTTACGGACCCGGTAGACAACTGCGCCGACGAGCGCGACGCCGAGAGTCGTCCACACGATCAGTGCCCACAGCGGAAACGAACCTTCGCCGAGGTGGATATGTGCCATTGCTATGTTGGCAATTTAGAATATAGATATAATAAACTTGCCTTCTGTAAGATAGGATGATAATAAATATTCTGTTATGGAGTGGTTGTTATTGACAACATCTCGGTTCCGCGATTCGGTTTTCAGGGCTATTCAGCGCTTTTTTCGAACGGCTCACCAGCTTCGACGTTCATTACGTTGACCGGAACAGCAGTGTACTCAACGGACACAGACTCGTCCACGCCGCGTACAGTCGCGATGAATTCAAGAACGACATTATACTTTGCCTCGATAACGAACGTCTCGACACAGCCAGCGTTTTTTTCGAGACAGTTGTGGGAGTTCGATCGGACCGACACTTCAAATTCGTGGCGGATATCCATCATCCGGCGTTCGATTTCCGGTTCGTCGTATCCGAAGACAGCAGTAACTGTCGCCAATACCCGCCGATCTTCGTAATCTGTCTCTTGATACTCTTCAAGCAGTGATTGGCACGCCTCGCGGATGACCTCACTCCGGCCGGTGTAACCGTGTTCGTCCGCAAATGTATCGAGACCGTCTCGGAGTCGCTCCGGCATCGAGGAGCTCACGATGGGCATATATTAAAAATTGTCTTGAGAGTAATATATCTAATGGACTCACCAGCAAGTATTAACAAAAATTCCACAAGAGAGTATCAATATCTAGTGTTGATTAGACTGCCGAGCTCATCCCGAAGTCGCTCAATGTGGTCTACAGAGTCACGATCTGTCCGTTCACGTGGACGTTCTATGCCAATGGAAGGTAGAGTTCGTATATGTTGCTAGAGCTGGCGTGAATTCAGCGAGAGAGGCAAGATAGAATCAGTTCATTTCGGCCAACGGGCCGAAGTCATCTACCGGTACCACCGAGTAGTCGATTGTGAGCGTATCCTTGGTCGCTCGAATCTTCCCGACAAACGTTGAGATCTCTTCGAGCGACCCCTCAAGGACGAATAGCTCCATACAATGATGACCTCCAACGTGACTGTGGAAGTTCGAGACGACGGTGTCTTCGTGTTCGTGGCGTAGGTGCATCATCTTCTCCTCGACGCTTGTCGTCTCGTAGTCGAAAACGACGGTGACGACACCCATCAAATCGCGGTTTTCGAGTTTCTTGTCCTCGAACTCGCCGAGGAGGTTCCGAGAGGCTTCACGAAAAACCTCACTACGACCAGTGTAGCCGTGTTCCTCCGCGAATTCGTCGATTCGTTCGAGCAGTTCTTCGGGCATCGAGACGCTGACGACGCTCATATAACAACATAGAATGTGAAAATATTAACAATTATCATCTACAGCTGCAGCATTGCAGTGATGTAGATATGCTCTCTCACGATGGGGGAATACCAGCACTCCAAGAGGTACCGAGCTGCTTCGAAATTTCGGAGTATTGCGAAGCGATTTGTAGGGTTAGTCTGGAGCTTGTTGTGGAATCTGTTGGAATGGAGAAGACAGAAGGCACGCATCATTCTCATCCTCCGAGGTTGTGTTCACACTGACCGTCTCAATCCATATCGCAGCTTGGCGCAGTTCATAAATAGTATGAAGTTGTAGTCTGGGATAGAACGATGGCACGAATTACCGGATCCTACCCAGACGATCTCGATCTCCTCATTGAGGGTGCTGTCGAGGCTGGTGTGTTCGGGGGGAAGAGCGATGCGTTGCGAGAGTTCGTGCGTGACTATTTCGAGGACCACGAGAACGAACGTATTGCAGCTGTGGTTGCCCTCTACGAACGCGAACGGATTACCCTTGGTGAGGCCGCGAGACTTGCTGATGTCGACCGCTGGACGATGCGTGATCTTCTCCGCGAGCATGGTATTGAACTCCGCCTCGGACTCCTTGACGAAGACGACGCAGCTTACGAGGTGGAAGCAGCAAAAGAACTCGAATTTGATAATGAAGATTCGGATGGGGAGGAGTCTCCTGCGAAATGACAGGCGACGGGATTCCAGCGAATCCGAGCGTCCTAAACACGACTGTCATCTCGAATTTTGCGTATATCGACGAGTTATGGGTGGTTTCTGGACTCTCTGGAATTTGTGCAGTGCCGGTCGTTCGCGAGGAACTGGAAAACGGCGTTAATGATCACCCGTATCTTCAATCCGCACTCGATATACTCGCCGATGAGATTCCGGTCGCACCAATCTCGGACGCCGTCGCAAACAGAGAAGCAGTTGTCAGCGATCATCTTGATCCCGGGGAAGCGCAGGCGTTCGCCTTAGCAGACGCACATGACGGTCGGCTGCTCACCGACGACGGAGATGCCCGATCGTTTGCGAAAGACCAGGGCGTGACCGTTATCGGGTCGGTTGGCGTTCTGTTGGCTGCAATCGATGCTGGGAAGATCGATGAAGCTACTGCCGACAAGTGGCTGTCGACATGGATCGATGAGATCAGCTACTACGTCCCGTATCGAACGGTTTCGCAGTATCGATGACGGATAGCTAGCGGAAGCCTCGCCGTTTCGCGCGGGGAGGAAGTCGAAGGCTCCCAGTAATATCTCCATGCGGTCAAAAGTGGATTCTATCGTTAGGTTGAGGACTGTGGACCGTTGAATACTGCTCTGTATGCGTGTTCAGTAAATATGTTCACTATATGTATTCATGAGTTGTGTTCAATATGGTGTGTATGTAGTTTTACTCTTTAACGTAACTACTCACTTTCATGAGTTGCAAAAATGAATTGTTATTTTATATGTGTCTGACGAACATTCAAGATGAATGGCATCAATGAACATCACATGCTAGCATACTCAACATACAGCGAGGCAGGAGGAGTTGGCAAAACCACTACTGCCGCGAATCTCGCTGTCGCACATGCACGGGCGGGCCTCAAACCACTTGTAGTCCCCCTCGACCCGCAAGATGGTGATCTCTCCCGACTCTTCGGTGTCGATACTGATCGTACTGAACCAGTCGATAACCTCGTCCGGCACATGATTCGTCGATCAAAAGGTGATTTCGACGATCTCATCCGAACAGTCGAGGGAGTCGATATCATTCCAGAGCACAATATGCTCTCAGACCTTGCCGAGTACCTCCAACGAGAGAAAGAACAAGCAGAGGCAATGGGCGAAGCCTTCGGTATGCACGCTCAACTACTTCGTGTTCTCCGGGATGCTGGTGTCCCCGATGAATACGACGTTCTCATTTGTGATCCACCGGCTACTGAGGGACCGCACCTCTACAATGCAATTCACGCGACTCGTTCGTTGGTTATCCCCGTTGAGCCAAGCGCGAAAGGTCGCGCAGCGGTTCAAGGACTAGAATCACTAGTTGCCGGTCTTGAGGACCAACTCGACGTAGAGGTCGGCGTTTTGGCCGCTGTTCCAATCGGGTTCAAAAATACTCGTGACCAACGAACGATCCTCGAAAAAATCGATTACCCGATTCCAGAGATAATTGGCGAACGAGCCTCAATGATGGAAGGTGCGTGGATGCAACAGTGTTCTGCGTTCAGGTATGTGCGGGACCACCGCGATCGCCGCCGTGGCTACGAACTTGAGACACTCGGGCAATTCGATCGTATTGCACGACATCTTGAGGCCGGCGTCGGGATCAAGGCACCGAATCCGCCGGAACCCGGTGATCTCGACCACGGGGTGCTATCTGCATGACGGGGATGAAGGAAGGTGCTGGTGAGGACCCGTTTGCTGACGAGACGACAACAGATGACCCAGCTCTTGGTGAAACAGAGTCTAAACAGGCGACCAATGACACAACACGTGAGCGATCTAGTACTAAGACCACCGAGAGCCAACAGCGGCCAATGAGTATTCCGTATAAATTCCGTCGGGATGGGGTACAGGATGGTCGTGATCGCGTCCCACTGTTTTTGCAGCCAGAAACAAAACGGGCGGAACGAGACGCTGTACGGGAACTAGAGGAGCGATTTGATACTAACGTCTCCCTTACAGATCTTCGGGAGGCCCTAGTCCGGGCTGGACTCGACCACCTCGATGATGTCGAAGGCGAACTCGAGGAATGGGGCTATGGAATGTCGTTCGATACCTGAGCCCTCTGCTGTCGCCCAATCAAAACGCTCGAAGAGTCTGTCGCTAATCTCAACGATAGTGTGGTAGTATGGAGAGCCAGAGGCAGTTTTATGACAAACACCTTTGTCAACAAGTGGTTTGATAATGAACTACGCTCTTGTGGCGTAGATTGTTGGCGACGATCTCTGTCGGGAGGCTTGCCGGTGGGGTCGGGGGTTCGTAGGACATCAACCCTCCCCGTGTTAACCAACACAAACGACGAATTCATACTTTTGTTGGTTAAGACGACTGGAGCGGTTCTTTTGTCTGCTGACTGTAGCTCCACTTGAAATGTATTTAATAGACCTCCAGCCCCATCGAATGGAGTATGAAGCGTCTCCACGTCGCGACCGTTGTCGTCCTTCTGTTGTCTGTCTCCCTTGCGGGCTGTACCGGCGGCCTGCCAGCCGGCGACACGCCACAGGACGACGACGGCGACCAGCCGACGCCCCCTGCCGAGGGCACACTCCAGGTCCACTACATCGCGGTCGGGCAAGCCGCGGGCGTCCTCGTCATCGGCCCCGAGGGCGAGACGATGTTGATCGACTCGGGGCATTTCAACGACGACGGCGAGTACGTCATCCAGTATCTCGAAACGCTGGGTATCGACCGCCTCGATTATCTCGTCACGTCGCATCCAGACGCCGACCACATCGGCGGCCACGCCGACGTCATCACCCACTTCGAGACGACTGGCGACGGCGTCGGCGCGGTCTACGATCCCGGCATCACCTCGAGTACCTAGACCTACGACCAGTACCTCGACGCCGTCGAAGAACACAACGTGACGCTGATCCAGGCCCACGCCGGCGACGAGATTCCGATGGCGGGCGTCAGTGCCGACGTCCTCGGGCCGCCCGAGGGCTATCTCGCCGGCGAGGATCCAAACGAGAACAGCCTCGTCCTCCAGGTGCGCCACGGCGAAACGAGCATGCTGTTCACCGGCGACGCCGAAACTGAAGGTGAGGCCTTCCTCGTCGAGGAGTACGGCGACCGACTCGAAACGACCGTCATGAAGGCTGGCCACCACGGCAGTTCCAGCAGCACCGGGTCGGCGTTGCTCGACGCAGCCCACCCACAGGCCGTCGTGATTTCCCCGTCGTACGACTCCCAGTACGGCCATCCACACGACGAGACGCTCCAGCGGCGCGCGACGCGGTCGATCACGACCTACTGGACGGCCACCCACGGCACCACCGTTTTCCAGAGCAACGGTACCCACGTCAGCGTCGGCACCCAACAGACAGCCCCGACCGCGCCGCTGTCGTTGCGGGACGGGACGGCGATCGAACCGGGCGATCCGAGCGGCCTCCGCGAGCGGGCCGTCATCGACGCTTCCGGCGGCGTGCGCGAGTCCACGCCGGTCGCCACGGACGGCGGCGTGGAGGGGACGGACACGAACGAGGGGCCAGCAGAGGGACTCGCCGTTGCCGAATTCAACTACGACGCCGCGGGCGACGACAGGGAGAACCGCAACGACGAGTACGTCGTCTTCGAGAACACGGGCGAAGCGCCCATCGATCTCTCGGGGTGGACGGTCCAAGACGACGCCGGGGCGACGTACACGTTCCCCGATGGGACGGTTCTCGATCCGGGCGCGGAGGTGACGCTTCGAACCGGCAGCGGGGAAGACACCGCGACGGAGCTGTACTGGGGTTCGGGCCGACCGATCTGGAACAACAATGGTGACACGGTGATCGTGACGAACGACGCGGGCGAGCAGGTCCTCACGGAGGGGTACTGATGATTCCCGATAGCTCCTACACGGCAGTAATCGACGAATTCGAGGGGTCGTTAGCGCGCCTCAAGCTAGCGGACGACTCCGGCGATCTCTACGAACTCGTCGTCGAGACCGAGGCGCTCCCGGAGGACGGTCGCGAGACGGGGGCGGTGTTGGCCGTCGAAGTCCTCGACGAAGCGCTAGTTGAGGCCGCATACGACTCCGAGGAGACCAAGCGGCGACGAGAGAGTGCGAGAGAGCGGTTCGATCGACTCTCGAAGCGGCCCGACGAGGACGAGTGACTCCGAGATTCGAAGAACTACACACTGAGACGGAGGAGCTTTTTCTTGACCTCCGACAAGCCAGCCATCTCGCCAAGTGTGTGATCTGTGTGGAGATAAAAATAGGAAGGCTGTCCCCAACAAAAATGAAGAGTCGGTTCACAGCTAGTGTTACGTCGTTGCCCGTGATATGCCGGTGTAGGTGGTCGACTGCGTATGTCTGATTCTCCCGACGACACGACCGACTATGCGACCCCCTCGCATGACTACCTCCGGCGACGGCTCCAGCAGATGGATCCATACGATTTTGAGTTGTTTGTCGGCGACGTCTGGGAATATCTCGGTTGGAACACGCGGGTAGTAGGGGAGCCAGGCGACCGTGGAATCGACGTGATCGCAACGGATGGTGGGGACAAACAAGTGGGTTCTTGAGAGACTATAGTGGCGATCAGGAGACACTGCACACTCGATCGCACGACAGTAGTGCGACCGATGTGTAATCACTTGCGATGGTTACTACAGCGGTCACCACAGAGATTCAATACGTTGCTCAACCGCATCAAAGACTGTTGAGTACACAGCGAGTGGATGATGCGAAGAGAGTTCGAGATCAGTGATGTCATCACCTGTCGGCGGTTGGTGAACATGTACCCGGGTGTTGTGCGTGTTTGGGTGTCGGTCCCACCGGCACTCCCAGTGGTCACCATCCCGTGTTTCGAGGTAGTGAATCGAGAAGTCATCCGTCGTGAACCACCGGATATCGACTCGAACTGCGGTCACGACTCCGGGATACTGGCCTGCGTCTAGTACCGCTCGCAGTAATCGAGGCTCATACGGATCCGGCTCGAAGACAGTCTCGGCGACCAGTGAATCCGATGCAAGTTGTCGCTCGAAAAGACGCAACGTTTGCCGATCAGGGGGGCCTGTCGGGTCGGGCCCTGAATCCTCTGTGGGAGGACTCATCTCAAGCAGGGATCAGATGGCCGTCGTTTTGCGAGAGTCGCCGGGCAAGTTCGTACAGACGAAGGTCGCGAATCACGCCTTTCCACTCACTCACCGCCGTCATACGTTCGTGAATCGTCTCGTGGTCACCAGCCTCAAAGACGGAGACGGTATCTGGATCGGACGTGCCGAACTGCTCTTCGTACTCGGAGCGTTGCGCTTCGAGGTCCGAAACCCGGTCGAGGATATCGTCGACAGAGAGGTCAGCGGCAATCCGGTTCGCATCCTGCCATTCGAGATACCCTGCGTTTCGTTCGTACGTTGCAGGGCGGTTCTCGCGATGCGCACGGACAATACCCATCTCCGCCAGACGATCGAGATGCTTTTTTGCTGTATTCGGAGAGCAGTCCGCGAGCTCCGCGAGATCAGTGTACGCTGTCGGGGATGTGACCCCGAGAGCTACATCGTAGACACGGCTAAATGTGTCTGAGCCCTCCTGCCATCGTGGCTGGTCGGTCTCAGGCTCAGGAGTTGGATTGAATTCGGTCATAGTAGCATAGATGCGCTGGGTTTCAATATATCCTTATATTGCTCAAATATTCATAAAAACGTTCTCAGGCTTGCGTTTGATTTGGACCCACAGACCGAATTGTCTCCCGGGAACAAGCTTGCTCAATCGTCTCACCGGTTGGCCACTCGGATTGCGCACGAACGCGTTTTTATTCTATCCTCACCGATATATTTATAAACAATTCGGTGAGAACAGAATATATGAGGGAAGCAGAGCTACGGGTTCTCGACTGTTTGCGGGATCGGTCCTACTCGGTTGGCGAGTTAGCCGATGCGATCGAAAAAAGTCAGAGCTGGACGTCGGAGGTCGTTGGCGATCTCGAAACCGACCACCTCGTGGACCGAACCGATGGCGTACAGCTGGCCACCACGTACGAAGCGACGCTGCTTGCCGAGCTGCTCGACCGGTACGCACTCGAAAACGTGCTGACAGGGACGAAAGAGGACATTCTGGATGCGCTTCTCGACGGTCCGAAGACGATTTCGGAGTTACAACAGCAAGGATTCGCCACATCCACCCTCTACAAGCACGTGAACGAAATCCAGGAGACCGGTGCGATCACACGCACGGACGACGGGTACGCGGTCGCCGATGACACGCTTCGGTCGTTTCTCCGAGCCAGAACCCGAACGACACCGTTCGAAACGGAATACCGCGCGAACGGCGACCGACTCGTCGCGACGAGCAAGGACACCATCGACGGAACGCCGACGGCGTTCTCGGCGTTCACCCGCTACGGCGTCGACTACCACCCGGCGAAGACATACGCCCACCGAGGCGACCGTTCGCTCGAGCTCGAAGCGGTTTTGATCCATGCGGTGACCGTCGCAGAGACGAAAAAACAGATGGCGATGGCCGGGGTGTTCTATCTCACGCATCGCGCGACCCTCGAGGCCAGCGAGCTGTGGCGGCTCGCAAACAGGTGGGACTGCGTCGAGAAGTGGGCGGACCTCTTTGCATACATCGACCAGCGGGAGGTCCACCACGAGGAGCTCTTTCTCCCGTGGGAGGAGTTCGTCGATCTCGCGAACGATTATGGGGTGTACCCCCGCGGCCAACACCCGGAAAATAGCCTTCGACGGGGGCTCGAAGAGCTTGGAGCACATCTGGAGACGCCCGTCGACGTGTATCTTCTCGGGGGTGGCAACCTCATCCTGCGTGGCCTGAAGGACTCGACGAAAGACGTCGACCTCGTCGTCGACGACGGACAGACGTTCCTCGCACTCGCCGAATCGCTTCAGGAACTGGGATATGAGGAGCGTGGCGATCTGAAAACGGCATACGACCAGCTCGATCCCAGTCTCGTACTGGAAAAGGAGGGGTGTCCGCGCTGGGACATCTTCGTGGAGGCAGTTGCCGGCCAGCTCCAGCTAACGCCGGCGATGATCGAGCGGTGCGACCAGTCATTCGAGTACGACAATCTCCACGTGCATCTGCTCTCGCTGACCGACATCTTCGTGTTCAAATCGATCACGGAGCGCGAGGGCGACCTCGAAGACGCCGCACTGATCGCCAGGCGAGCCGACCTCGATTGGGAGAGCATCTTCCGGGAGATCAAGGCCCAGGAGGACCGCACCGGTCAACTCTTCTCGTTTGCTGTGCTCGATACGCTCGACGTCCTCGAGGAACGGCACGACATTGTCGCGCCAATCACGGAGCGGCTCGTCTCGTACTGTCTCGAGAACGCGCTGCTCGTCTCGTTGGAGGCCCCGAAAACGATCGAAGACCTCCGCGAAGAGCTGGATTTTCCAGACCACCGGATCTACAACAAACTCCGGAAGCTCGAGGAGGAGGGGCAGATCACTGTCGACCGCAGCGGTCGGCTCAATACGTACCGGCGGGCCGGATCGATTGACCGGTAATTCCACACATCGTCGTTGCGCCGGAGAGCATGGCGACCGGCCACTATCTCGGAGATCACGAGTCGACGCGAAGGTCCGCGGAGACGGCTATTCTATCGCCACAGATGACCGAGCGATTCGGGAGTACATTGAGACACACGCCCGGCAGTTGCGCGATCAACGCGTTCGCCGCATCTATTTCGCTATCGTGTCCTCGACGTTCACCAATCCTGACCACAGCACACTGCGTGAGCTCCGGGAGACAACCGCCGTGGAGAGCATCGTATTCCTAAGCGCCGATTTATAGGAAGGACGTCATTCCGTATCACTCGGTACGGCGCCACCACAGACCGAGTGCCAGCAATACCAGGAGTAGTATCGTCACGGCGAGCAGCGGTGAACTGCCATCGATAGCCCCTGCCGAAGGCGTATCGCCGTTCATTGGAGTTGGACTCGGCGTGGCCTCCTCGGCGTCTTCAATACTGAGTGTTTCGAGATCACTCCCTCCCACAGTGAGATCGTACTTGCCGGGCTCCCCACCATCGAATGATAGCGTTACATCCTTTGAGTCACCGCTCTCAACGACGACAGTCTCAGTATCGACAACTGCACCACCGACCGTGAGATTGACAGTCGTCTCTCCCGCAGTCAGTCCGCGGTTGGTGACGGTTGCGGTGGCTGTCACCGTCTCTCCGGTTTCGATTTTCGTCTTAGCGAGGCGGCTATTAGTTACGTCCAGTTGAGGGGCGTCAGTATCAATCACGAACATCGAGAATTTGGACGTTGTTCTCTTGAAGTGGTGGTACCTCTCACCACTGTTACGGTACGCAGTGGCACGCTCCTCCCACTTGCCGTCGGAAAGCCGGTGATAGAGCGTTATGTCTTCGGGTTCAACGCTTAACTCGTGGAGATATGACCTTCGAATACTAAATTCGATGGACCCGTTGGTGACTTGCTCAGGAGCGAGCGTGGTGTTGATTTTCAGGTAGCCTGCCGAGATGGTTCCCATTTGGCTCTCGAATGACTGCGCGGCCGTCCGGACATCGTTGGAGACACCCCTCGTCTCAGCTTGGGCAGATGCCGTGTCACCCCTCAGTATCGACGCACTTGGCGTCAGGTCGTGCTTGTATGCTGTCACCGACAGCTCAAAGTTGCGGTCGGTGTCAATATCGACGGTCAACTGGTTTATTCTGAAGTTGTTCGGTGCGAACTCGGTCCTGCCGCCAGCGCTGGCTCTGTCGATAGAGTCACTGGCCGCTGTCGCCCCTTGATCAACGATTACGGCCCCAGTCCTGTTGATAACAAGTGTCTGGCCCGGTCGGGGGTTCTCTACCGAGATCGTGATAGGCGGCCGCGGTTCGACGCGCCCCGTGTCAGTCTCACCAGTTGTGGCTCTCCCATCCTTGTCATCAGGTTGCTGAACTCCCGTGGCGCCAATGGATACCGATGTACGGCTTCCTACGGTCTCTCCGTCTCTATCCGGTGGTGTCCCACTCTCTCCGCCGGAGGGTGTATTTTCGGGGCCTTCTGGCGAGGCAGTGGGTGCCTGAGAAACTGACACTGTCTTTCTCTTTTCGCCGATTTCTTCGCCGGTTTCATCATTTATAAATGTTACTGTTATATTGACTGTGCCAGCCGAATCGGTCGCGGTGCTTTCCAGACCCGAGACCGTCTGAGTAGCACCCGCAGCCAGCGCTTGTGTCGAACTATCGTGCTGGGTCCCATCCACCTCCAGTTCGACCACGGCATCGCCAGAGTGACCGCCAACATTTGTGACCGTTGCGTCTGCTGTGATTGACTCGCCGACTGAGACCTCCGCTGGTATGTTCACTGTGTCAAGCGTGGGGTTGAATGATTTGATGCTCACTGTGCTCGTCGAAAACGTTGTAAACGTTGTTTCGAAAATTAATGATGTCCCGCGATCAGCGACGAGCGTCGTGTTTTGCGTTTCGAATTCTGCGTTCTGGTGACTGTGGAACACACCTACAGAATTCTCGACGTCCGTCTGGTTGGTGATATCCACACCAGCCTCGTCAAGTGTGGCTTTCGTGACTCGGAACTCGAGGGTTCCTTTGGTGAAATTTGCCGCCGATAAACTCGACTTAGTTTCAAAAATCCGTACCGTGTCGAATTTTGAGTCGAATTTCGAGCGGTCATATTCAGCGAATCCAGCAGCTAATGCCGTCGATTCGTTTTCGGCCGTCACGTCTGTGAACTTGACGGAGATATCTCCATCGCGAGCAGCAGTCAGGTTAAACGAGTCAAACGCTCCGTCTCGCTCGATTCCATCGTACACATCGGTCTTTGGCAAACTTCCGTCATCGGTATTAAAGTAGTCAATTAGCACGCTACCGAACTTGACGACGACGTACGTTTCCGAGTTGGTGAGGCTGATGATTTTCGACGGCTGTCGTGGATCGTTCGTCTCCAGACGGAGCGAAGCCGATCGCCTCACCGGCTCAGACGGAGTGAATGCAACCGCAATCTCGACAGATTCGCCTGGTTTGAGTGACTTTTCTGCAATTGCGTCACGGTTCACAATCTCAAAGTCCGTAGGATCCTCTCCTCCAAGCGTCGTGTCTTCAAGCGTGATGGGTGCTGTCGCATTCGGCGTATTTCTCACCGTGATATTGCGCGTGACTCGTTTTCCAAGCGGGACTTCGCCGAATTGCATTACATCAGGGGCGGTGAAATCTGGCGTCACGCCCATCGCGTCGACAGCAACTGTGTGAGTCGTGGCATCCACATCAGTTGTAATCACAAGCATCAACGAAGAGTTGTTCCCGTTGAGTGCCTCGTCATCGTCAGTTGGTGCAAACACCAGCGGTGCCGAAATGGTGTCTCCGCCAGCTACTGTCTTACCCTCGAGATTCGCAGTGAGGTTCTGTCCGAACTGATTTATGTCACCAGTGACCGAAACCGACTCAATCGTGT
Organism: Natronomonas moolapensis 8.8.11; assembly: GCF_000591055.1. Lineage (GTDB taxonomy): Archaea > Halobacteriota > Halobacteria > Halobacteriales > Haloarculaceae > Natronomonas > Natronomonas moolapensis. Next base: position 1,604,597 of record NC_020388.1, read on the forward strand.
ATGGTCTGTTGCCGTTGTTACCGAGTGTAACGAATCGCTCTGAGCGGTGTCCCACCCGTGTGTCTGCAAACTGTACTTTATCTGATATATCTGGTTCAGCTTCAACACTAGTCACCCGGAGGGTGATTGTCCGGTCGGTCCCGTCACTGAAACTCACGCCCATGACAGCAGTAAGGTCGCCCGCAATAGTCGGTGTCGCCGTGACTGACTCTGTTCGGGTCGTGTCAGCCTCAATGATTGTGCCGGTCTCGAGACTTGTCTCGAAGAAGTTAGCGTCGGTGCCAGCGATGACAACGTCAGTCACCGTAGTGTTCACAGCACCATCGTTGTGGATGCTGAATGAAGCAGTCTTGCTGTTCCCGTGTTCAACCTGCTTGAACTCAACAAAATCACGCGAGACTGTGACGTCGGCGTTAATCCCCTTCCCACTCAGATCAAACGTCAGGTGTTCCACGTTGTCGTCGTTTGTCGTCGGGAACACGAGTCTCGCTGTTGCAGTCCCTGTAGTCTCTGGAGTAAATCTAACCCTGTATCGGAGTGACTCGCCGGGCCCGATCGTAGTGACTCCCTTGGTCGGCCCCGTCGAAAGTGTAAACACATCGGTGCTGTCGGCCCTGATCTCAGGGGCCGCAATTATCAGCGGCGCGTCACCAGTGTTTGCGACACGGACGCTCTTGCTAGCAGTGCTTCCCACAGGCGTCTCTCCGATAGTAATCTCGCTTGTATTCGTCGGAGTGACCGACAGTGCTGGGGTCACTCCCGTCACGGTTAGAGGCACAGCATTATCCGCGATAGCTGTCCCGTTCGTGTGGGTGAGTCCGAACGGGTCATCTGTCTGAATTTTGAGGGCGGCAGCAAGGGGTCCCGTCCGACTGGGGGTAACTTCGACAGTGATTTGTCGCTCGCTGCCCGGGGCAAGTATCCGACCATCATGGGAGCGGGTAAGGCTGACAACACCGGCATCAGGACCTTCTATCGAGACGGCCTCTATCGTGAGCACATCGTTCCCGTCATTTGCCAGCGTCACGGACGCCTCGGTCGAGTCTCCGATGGGAATCTTTCTGCTCGATATATTTTCACTCCTGATAACGGCCTCGGGTGCGCGACTCTCAGCACTGACCGGCAGTCGCACTGTCGGTGACTCGGGGTCACTCGTGTTGATCACGAGCTCCGTGCTGAAAATACCGGTCTGAGAATCCTTGGGGGCGAACCTGACCGCTACATCGGCGCGCTCACCACTAGCAAGGTTGGTTCCGGTGGGTGCCGTCGCGATTTCAAACGGTGTGGATGGGTCAGCGAGGCGCACATTCTCGATTGTGAGTGTCGTTCCTCGAGTGCCGTTGTTTATAATGCCAACCCTGTGTGTTGTGGGTTCGCTGACAACGCTGACCGGTCCGAAGGCAATCGTATCGCGAGTGAGTTCGAGCTCAGGGGGCGTGGAATCTCCCACGAGCGGTACTGTCGTGGTTGTCGTCTGCCCATTCTCATTCGTGCCAGTAAACGTCACTAAAGCCGTCTTCTCGCCAAGAGTAGTCGGTTCGAAGCGGATAGTGACCGGCTGACGCTGCGCGCTCGCAAGTGAGACGTTCGTCAGGTCCGTCTCAACTGTGAACTGCTCTGGACTGTCACCAAGCATAGTCGCAGTCAGATTACTGATAGCTGACTGGCCGTCGTTAGTGAGACTAACAGTCCGCGTCGCGCGTGTCCCATTGCCAACAGCGTTGAACTCAGGGGCTGACGGCACGGCTGTGAGGTTCGACGTGATGCCGGTACCGGTGACCGCTATTGTTGTCATGCCAGCTGGAAGTGTTGGATCGTTCGTTTGCAGGATCAGGTCACCGGTGAGCGGCGTAGCAGCATCAGGCGCAAATTGGAGGCGGACGGCTGTGGTTTCGCCTGGTGCAAGCTGCTGATGCCCTGTGTCCAAGATGGTCACCCACCGCTGCTCAGAGGAATTGAAACCGGCAGAAGTGTTCACCGCAAGCGTGGCGTTGCCCGTGTTCTTAATCTGAACTGCGGCAGTGGTTGCTCCGCCGACTGCCGTGTCGTCGAGGGTGATGCTATCGGTGACAGCCGCCGACGGCGCTGTTGCGGTCATTGTGACGTTTATGACAGCTGGTGAGGGCAATTCGTCCGCGGTTATTTCGAGTGTGGCCGACTGCTCGCCGAGTGTTGTCTGGTTGGCGATAGCAGTAATGCCGACGAATTTTCCTGAATCACTCGGTGAGAGGGTCCCAAAATCCCCATCGGAAGCGAGTTTGAACGCTTTGGTGTCAGAGGCAAAAGCCACTGTCAGATTCGACAGTGGGACATTGCCGGTATTCTGGAGGTAGAGGCGTCTTTCGGTGATCTGCTCACGGGATACGTTGCCGGTCGTATCCGGTGGGACGATCGAGAGGTTGCCAAACGCGATGCTATCCGGTTGCGTGAATAGTCTGGGTTCTTTGACCACCGCCCGGAGTGGAACGCTTACTGTGTCAGTCTCTGGGTCGCTCGACGATATCGTGAGACTATCTGTCACCGTGCCACCGGTCTCAGGCACGGTGTAGGTGAGCGAGATGGTTCGGGAGTTCCCCGCAGCTATCGTCAGTGGCACAGTCGTGTCAATTTCGAAGCTGTCGCCCGAGCCAAGGCTAAGATTGGTGACTTCAAGAGCCGCGTTGCCGTCATTTGTAATAATAATGTCCTTAGACATAGTAGAGCCTGCTTGGTCCGGCGTACTCCTGCCGAAATCTAGGGAGTCTGCCGGGGCCACGTTGATGAGGGGAGATTCGGAAGCACCACGGAGTGTGATTGTCTGTGTCGGCGTATCGGGGTCCGTAGTATTGATTGTGAGATTTGCAGTCAGGTCACCCCCGCGCGTACTCGGATCGAATGTGACTGTCAGAGCTTCCGTTGTGCCGGGGGCGACATCACCTGCTGGCTCACTTATATTAAATTGCCTCGCAGCGTTGTCCCTGAGTTCGGCTTCTGTCCGAAGGGTTACATTGCCTATGTTCTGGATTTTGATTGTCTGTGCTGCCGTTTCGGTGAGGCGAAGAGTGCCGAAATCAAGGACGTCGGGAAGGCCAGTAGTGTTGACTCTCGGGGTGGCATCCGTGAGCGTCACGACCGAAACGTCGGCAGTAGCCGTGTCACGACCAGTCGTAATCTCAAGCGTGTAAACGCCGGCCTGTTCAGCAGTTGGATTCCACGAAAACGTCTCTTGAGATGTTTCGTTTGGCCCAAGAGTAACCAATGTCTGCTGGGTGTGATTCCCGACAGAGAAGGTGAGCGGTTGTGTACCGGCCGTCTGCCCAACATTCTTTACTTTGGTCGTGACGACCAGCGAGTTCGCGGTGAGAATTGGTGAATTCGTCTCAATCGCCGAAATAACAACGAACGAATCGGTGGGCGCGCTGACCGGGATAATCTTCGTTGCATTGTTTTCACTGCCCTCGATAGTGATCGTGAGGTCATCTGTGGTAGACGGATCCGTCCCGATCTGGAACTCAACTGTGGCGGTCTCGTTTGGAGCAAGGTTAGCACTGGCAGTCGCACGTTGAGTACCGTTCACAAACAAGGTGAGTGGTTCCAGTATGGCGACTGGACCGGAATTCGTAACGTTCACCGCAACCGTGGCGGTGTTCCCAGCAATAAGGCTCTGGTTGGTTCGAGTAGTATCGATTTCGAGACTACCATTCGCAGCAACCGTCACCACGACCGTGTCCGTATCGGTATTCCCGCCGTCGTCGGAGACAGTCAACGCCACGGTGTAGATGCCTGGTCGAGAGTAGGTGTGGGTTGGTGTCGGGCCAGTGGTATTCGTACCGTCGCCGAATCGCCACTCGTATGTCGTGATATTGACGTTGTCGGTCGAGTCGGTCCCATCGAATTGGACGCTCCTTCCCTTCTCGACGGTGCGATTGTCACCGGCGTCGGCGCTCGGAGCAGTGGTGTCTTCGACGGTGACAGTCAATGTGTCCGTGGCAGTGTTATTGTTCCTGTCGGTGACTGTCAGTGTCACTGTGTACGTGCCCGGCTGAACATATGTGTACACAGGTGACGGGCCAGAAGCCGTTGCGCCGTCACCAAATTCCCACGAGTAGCCCGTGATATTGAGGTTGTCTGTCGAGTTGGTTCCGTCAAAATATACGGTCACTCCCTCATCGACGGTCTGAGAACTTCCAGCCTCGGCGATTGGAGCCGTCGTATCTACGGTGACACTGTCGGAGTCACCGCTCGCCCCGTCGTTGCCGTCTGCGTCTTCGGCGGTGTCCAGCGTGGCGGTGTAGCGACCATCACTCGAACCGTCGTAGGTAGCCTCGTACGTGTAGGTATCGTTGCCATTATCGGTCTCGGAGAAGTCGCCGGCTGAGAGCGTGGCAGATTCGACGCCACTCACCGAGACAGCGATCGTAGCGAGTTGTTCATCCGTGGTGAAGCGTACCTGTACATTCCGTCCGGACGGGTTCGAAACGCTAAATGAGGATACCGTCGGTGCAGTGGTGTCCACAGTGATGCTGTCTGACTCTCCATTGGCGCCATCATTGGCGCTGCTGTCTTCGGCTGTCTGGAGTGTCGCGGTGTAGTCGCCGTCACTCGAGCCGGTGAACATCGCGGTATATGTGTAGGTGCCGTCATGGTTGTCACCCTCGATGAAATCCGATCGAGTGAGTATCGTAGACTCGGCACCACTGATTGATATGTTAATTATCGAGAGTTGTTCATCGCTCTCGAACGAGATCGACACGTTCTGTTTCGACGGGTTGCTGACGTTGAACGACGCTGTCGTCGGTGCGACACCGTCCATATCAAAGATTGTTCTCCTGCCTGAAGTGAGCGAATTGCCACTGGTATCGTTGATATTCCCGGTAATCGATATGTTGACACTGTTAGTGTCGACTGGAGAACTGAGGTCAATATCCACAGCCGCGCCTGTTTCAGTTTCGCGGGGCGTAACCGATGCAATTGAACCGCTGCTCAAGGAAAAATCACTCGCGTCGATAGATGTCTCGTCGACATCGACTCCGTCTGTGAAAGTGACCTGTATCGTGGTGTCGTCAATCTTCGACGTATCGTTCAGTGTGGGCGCGACGCCGTCCATGCTCGAGGCGCTGGCCGACCCACTGGTCTGTGCGTTGCCATTCTTGTCATCGATTCCGTCGGATTGCAGACTGACAGAGACACTGTCGGCGTCGATGGGCGACTCGAGATGGATAATGACTGTCTGCGTACCGGGTGCCCCGTCAGTGACACCGCTCGTGTCGATTTCGCTGATCGATCCCGAACTGAGGATGAAGTCTCCGGGGTCGATGCTTGCCTTGTCGATGCCACTACCGCCGTCTGAGATGTCGACCCTGATAGTAGTGGTGTCGACGCTTGATGCACGATCCAACGTTGGCGCGACGCCGTCTATATCCGAGACGGTTTGGGTGCCCGCTGTGAGTGAATTTCCGTTGATATCTTCGATGCTGCCGACAATCGAGACGTCGACCGTGTCGGCGTCGATCTTGGATGCAAGCTTGAGTGTGACACTCGTGTTCGACTCACTCTCAGCGGGCGTGATGTAGGAAATCGAGCCTGTATTCAGCGAGAAATCACTCGAATCGATAGTTTTTTCGTCAATATCGACCCCGTCTGTGAGTGTAACCTGAATGGTCGTGTCGTCGATCTTCGAAGCCCCATCGAGCGTTGGTGCGACACCGTCCATTCCTGAGACGCTGGTCGACCCACTGCTCAGTGTGTTTCCATTCTTGTCATCGATTCCGTCCGAATAGAGGCCTACCGAAAGAGTGCTCGTATCGACCGGAGCGTCGAGATTGAGTGTCACTGTCTGCGTGCCGGTCGCACCGTCGGAGACGCCGCTTGTGTCGATTGAACTGATAGTGCCGGTGCTAAGAGTGAAGTCGCTCTGGTCGATGCTAGCCTTGTCGATGCCGCTGCCGCCGTCGAAAATGTTGACCTCGACCGTGGTTGCGTCCACCTTTGATGCATCCGCAAGCGTCGGCGCAACACTGTCCATTCTAAACGCGCTCACCGACCCGTTGATCTGAGTGTTGCCGTTCAAGTCCTCGATGCCGTCTGGTTGCAGACTGATAGCGACCGTGTCGTCGTCGACGGCAGAATCCAAATTGATGATGACTGTCTGGGTGCCGGTGTCTCCGTCGGAGAGACTGGCTTTTTCGATGCTGGAGATCGTCCCAGAATCCAGCGAAAAGTCACCCTGCTCGATGGACGAAACATCGAATCCTGCGTTTCTCTCTGAAAGGGCGATTTCGATGGTTGTGTCGTCGATTTTTGTCGCATCCACGAGGGTCGGTGCCGTGTTGTCGATGGTGTAGCTCTCGCCGCTGGTGAAACTGCCGTCACCATAGCTATCAGTGTGGCCGACTCCACCGAGTTCGACGTCGGTGTTGTCGCTCGTAATTGTGCCGTCGTCGGTAAGGGTGAGGCCGAGCGATCCATCACCGCTGACAGAATCGACAGTGACAGTAATCGTGTCCACTCCACTCCGTGGACCGAAACTCTGGATGTTCCCGCTGGCGGTGCCGGTGAGGGCGAAGTCGCCGTCGTCCACGCCGGAGACGAGTTCCGAAAAGCTCACATCGAACTTGGCGGTGTCCGCGTTCGTGTTCTGATTTGTCGGTGAGGCGCGCGTGATAGACGTGACTTCGGGAGCATCGTCGACGGAGATACCCACCGTGGTTGTATTGCTCGAAAAAGCGGTTGTCCCGCCGTGTGAGCCTGCGTCGGCACCGCTGTCTCCTGCCGATCCACTCGACTGATCCCACGCACGTACCGTGAGCGACCCGCCAGCACTGCCCGAGAAATCGGCACCGGGAACGAACCGAACGAGGTCGTTGTCAGCCAGCAGGAGTGCGCTGCTGCCCGAAGGCGAAGCCGAGGCAACTGTGTTCCAAGAACTCCCGCCATCGGTAGAGTACTCCCAGCTGCCGTCGGTGTCGTCGACGCTGATGACGGCCATTCCCAGCGTGTCGCCTTCGGCGTCGCCCGTACTGCCAGCCGAAGACAGAATCGTGCTGACCTGCGTGCCGCTGTTGGCGGCTGCGTCCTCGTCGATGTTGCTGAGCGAGCGCGCGTCTGTGGAGAGCGTCGGCGCGTCGTTGGCGCTCGAGATAGACACGTTACTCGACGTCGAAAACGTAGCCGTATCGTCACCGCCGTTGGTGGCCCCACCGTCGTCGGTGAGTTTTGTAATCGTGATTCGCCGGTTTAGGGCGATAGTCGGGTCATCGCCGGTGTGCTCGTACGCGAGGGTATCTATGATCGTGTTCGCGGTCGTCTCGCTGACCGACCCACCATCGACCGTGACCGTGGCAGTGGTCTCTGAGACTTCGACGCTGACATCGAGTCCATTGTTGCTCGTTGTCAGGACAGTGTCGTCAGTCAGGGCCGCGCTGCTGCCATCGACGATCAGTTTCTCTGCCGAGCCGTCGATGACGTTGCTCACGGTGAGTTCGATACGCTCAATTTGCTGGCCGTCTTCAACGACATCCACGTTTGGCGGTGAAAAGACCTCGACAGAGTTCCCGTCTTCAGTGAACGTTGGGTCGGTTGGCGACACTGAAAGCCTCGGCGCGTCGTTGACGCTGTCGATGGTGACTTGAAACGTGTTTCCGGCCACGGTGTTTGTGCCATCTGTCAAGTCGAACTCGAACGTATCAGTGCTGGCCTCCGAACCGCCGTGGCTGTACAGGAGGTTACCGGCATCTATGTCTGCCTGCGTGAACGTTCTTGTGCCGATGGCAGATTCACCGTCCTGCGTGCCGTCGTCGGTCCCGCCGGAACTCCCGTCGATGAACAGCGTGCCGTCCGAGGGAGCGGTAGCCACGTCATAAGTAATCGACTCGGCCGACTGTTCGAGGTCGCTGGCGGCCAGAGTCGCGTTCGCGATTTGGTTTTCCTTCGACCCCTCGTCGACGGTCATACCCGCGTTCGTGTCCAGTGTCGGCGCTTCGTTCACATTGATGATCGACACCGTCACCGTCTGGGTGTTCGTGTTTCCGACATCGTCCGTGGCCGTCACGATGAGTTCATATTCGTTGTCGGTGTTTGCGTCCGATGGAGTCTCGTAGTCCAGCGCGCTGTCGAGAGATATCTGGCCCGTGTTGCTGTCGATACTGAAGCTACTGGCATCGGTACCGGCGGCGCTGGAGAGACTGTAGTCGGACACTTCCGACCCCGGCGTGCCGTCGTCGCCGGCATCGATGTTCAGGAAGTTGTTCGCTGTGCTTTCTTCGCTGATTGACGCGGTGTTACTGCTGCCGGCACTAAATCCTGGCTTGGTGTTGTCGATAGTGTAGCTCTCGCCGCTGGTGAAGCTACCGTCAGCGCTACCACTAGTGCCTATACCCCCTAAGGCGACGTTGTTGGCCGTGTCTCGTATTGTGCCGTCGTCAGTCACGTCCAGCCGGAGCTCGCCGTCACCTGAAACCGAGGCGACTGTGACCGTGATTGTATTGCTGGCGGAGGTTGGCCCAAAGCCCTGGATAGTACCATTGGCGTCCCCACTAAGCGTAAAGTCACTCTCGTCCACCCCACTCACCCCAGTGCTGAAGGTAACATCGAAATCGACGCTGTCTGCGTTGGTGACCTGATTCGTCGGCGAGGCGCGCGTGATCGACGACACTTCTGGCGCGTCATTGACACTAACCCAAAGTGTCGCTGTGTCTGTGCCACCGTTGCCGTCACTCACTTCGTAGGTGATACTGACATCACTGCTCTGGTCGGCACCCGGGTCAAACCGAATCTGGCCGTTACTTGGCCCAGTTATTTGCGCAGAGCCGTGGGACGGACCGTTGATGATACTGGTTACAGCCAGAGAATCTCCGTTCGGATCGGTATCATTATTGACGACATCGACAGTGACACGAGAATCTTCATCGGCGCTTGCCGAGTCATCACGCGCTGTCGGTGGATCGTTTGGCACCTCAATCTGTCCGGTCCCCGAGTCCGACGACCCACTGGACGGCGTCCCGGTTAGCGTCACGTCGTAGTCACCGGGGCTGTCCGACCCCGGTGGCACCACCGAATCTGGCGGATCCACAGTTATCGTCACTTGCTCCGTGGCACCGGCACTAATCGTCCTCTCGGCGGGTGTCGTAATACCCCAACCGCTGGGCCCACTCGTGGTGAAACTCGCGGTCGTATCTGCAGTTCCGGTATTCTGAACGTCGAAGGTGAGGTCTACGGTGTCACCGCTGAGTGTCTGCTTACTAGGGGGCGTCACAACGAGTGACGACAGCGTGAACGACTCGCGGGCGTTGACTGTCCAACTATCCCCATCAGCAAGCGCGCTCATCCGCCACTCCATCGCGTAGCCGTTGTCGTGGGAACTCGTGTCGACATTCTCGGTTAGCTCGCCGTTGGCTATGCTACTCCTAATACTGCTATACTTGTCGCTCTGGTAATTGTACGGGTCAGTGATCCCGCGGAGTGTGAGCCGGTTTTCCTCGCCGCTCACGTCCTTTTTTACCCCGATCGTATTCGTCCCCGAGTTCCAGAACCCTTCCCCGAAGTCTCCGCCAGCGAGGTAGGTGTCCTTGCCGTGGAGGAGTCGAACGCCGGTGAGGTCACCACCGTTATCGTCGACGTTTGTCACTTCCCAAGTAATATCGAAGTACTGCTGGGTACCCGAGTACGTGACACGCTGGACGAGGGTGAATCCCGCACCTGGGTCGCTGTACTCCGTGACGACGGTGTCGCCACCGTTGGTCGTGTACTGATCGAAGACCTCGAGATTGTTATTTCCGGCATCGGCCGTTCCCCCGCCAGGGATGTCATAGAGTGTGCCGTCAACGTAGACTGCGGTGTCCGAGGCGTCGAAGTTGTAGTACTGCCGAACGAACGACGACCCATCGTAGCGCTCGACTCCAATATTCCCACCGCAGTCGATCTCAATCTTTAACGCGCCGTCAATCTCAGTGCCACCCAGATTGTAGGGGCACGAAGAGCCCTCTGCAACACCTGTTAGCGAGAGGATTGGCAGAGTGCCCCCGAGAGCCGCTCCGAGGAGCACCACGGTTATCAATACCCTATGTGTGTCATGCATACGTACACCCAACCAGCTACTCAGACCGCACTCTCAGTGACCCCACTCGGCGTGTGAGCCCTCCCCGAGACAGTCCGAACCGTAGCGAGTGGCATTCAGCCTGCATATGATGCGTTTCCAGTTTGTGATTGATAACAAGGATACCAGCATGGGGTGGTATCTCCGGGCAGGACTCGCGACTGGCTCGTCAGTGTCGCTGCTAATTGTGCCAGTGCGGACGACCTCCTGGCTTTCCTCATTCAATCACCGCAGCGAACACCTTCAGCTGTGCCGTCCACACTCATTAGGAGATTGTCACCAACGCACAACAGAGCGTCTAAGCGACTTTGGTCGCACTCTGGACAGACACGTGCCGGAAAACCTGGATGGTTGTCAAGCCGAAGCCGATGTCTGATGCAGTGAACCGTCTCGGGGTCAAGCCCCGATGCACTCACCCTGTCCCGCCTATAGACCTTGTGAACTACCCCTGCCTACTCGCCGCCTTCGGCTGCTCCTTGAGGCAGGGGCTTCCTGCTTCCACGACGCACTTTGCAGACACAACGGTGTCCACAGGGAGCGCAGTCTCCACAGGCGTTGATTCGGAGTATCCCACTCCTACGTCTTCGAGGCCGCGAGAAAGAATGTTCCACGCCGCGTTCGCATCTCTGTCCATCTCGAACCCACACGACGGACATGAATGTTCGCGCACCCAAAGCGGTTTGTCAGTCGAAACGCCGCAGGATGCACACTCTTTCGTCGTTCCACGAGGGGTCACGGCGACGAAATGCGTTCCTTCGCGTTCACACTTGTATTCGAGCATCCGCAGGAACGTCCCCCACGCCGCACCCGCACGGTTGCGCGAGTTGCCCGGTAGTTCCACCAAACCCTTCGCGTCCAAATTCTCTACGGCCACAAGGTCGTATTCGCGGGCGTAGTAGTTCGAGAGTTTGTGGAGGAAGTCACGGCGCTTGTTCTTCAATTCGACGTGTCGTTCGGCCACGACCCGGCGTTGTTTCTCCCAATTCGCTGAGCCGTGCTGTTTCCGCGAGAGGGTGCGCTGTGCGCGTTCCAACCGCTCACGCTCGTCGCTGAAGTCAGGACTCTCGATAGCGTACCCGTCGGTGTCGTGAGCGTACTTCAGGATGCCTACGTCAATCCCGACGACTTTCTCGGGTGTCTCCGGTTTCTCAGGCGTTGCTTCGTCCACGTTGATACCGAATGTGGCGAACCACTCACCCGTCGGTTCCTGCTTGACTGTGACCTGTTTGATGGTCGCGTTCTCAGGAATGTCTCGGTGGAGGTGAATCGGTATTTCTCCGATTTTGCTCAACCACAGGACAGGCCGACCACTCGTATTCTTGAGTTTGAAGCCGGACTGGTTGTAGGTGAACGACTGGTAATCCCGAGGCGGTTTCCACTTGAGCATTCTCACGGCACGTCCGTTCTCCTTCTTCGCCTTGAGTGTGGAGAGATTATCGTAAACGCGCTTGACGACCATCTGCAACACCTTCGAGTGAACGTCTCCGAGGTCGTCCCACCACGATTTGAGGTCGGGGAGTGTGCCCTGTACCTTGTAGCGGGCGGGAATCTCGTCTGACTCGTTGAGTTTGTAGAGGACGTGGTTATAGAGTTGCCTACAAGTATCGACGTGGTGCAGAAGCGTCTCCGCGAGGGCTTCCGGTGGGTCGAGCCGATACTTGTAGTTGTAGTGCATCTATGAGTCTCGTTCCTCGATAAGTTCGTCCAGTTTCTCTTGGACGAACGAGGAGAGATTCAGGTGGTTCTCCTGTATCCACTCCTCTTGGTCGTCTCGGATGGAGATGTTCTTGCGCGTTGTCACAACATATTATACACAAAATACACAAATAAGAGTTGTGATTACGTGGGCCGGGCGACGAACGTGTTTGAGAACCGTGCGGCGCTGTATCCCCTCCCTACTGCGCTACTCGGTCGCTTCGCTCCTTGCGTTGCTCCTTGAGGAAGGGGACTTAGCGCCTAATTCCAGTTAATTGAACGCAGGCGTTAGCCTCGTGTGCACAGCCCATTACTCGTCTAGCAGTTCGTCGAAGACCTTCCGTTGTGCAGCCCGGAGGTGTTGTGTCATCGTTGCACGAGCGATACCGAGCGTCTGGGCTAATTCGGACGCGGACACTTGGCGGGGCCGCTCGAAGTACCCACGGAAGTACGCTTGGCGGAGGACAGATTCCTGTTTGTCAGTGAGGGAGGCGAGCGGCGACGGTAGCTCCTCAATCGATTCCCTCTCGGTGTTCCACAACGCGGTCATCCTGACGGTTTCGAACTGTTCTTCGAGCGTGTCAACGATCGTGGTCGCAGTAGCGTGGTCAGGCACTGCTGATATGAGGTGGACCGTTCCGTCCGTCGCGGTGACCTCCTCGACTGTCGCCCCATGAATCACTAGCGTTGTTTCCGGTGGGAATACGGTGCTGTAGAGGTCACAGCGAATGCCATCTGCGGTTTTGACTGGCGACTTCAACTCGAACGTGCCCGATTCCTCAGCAGCCGCCTCAACTTCCTCAATCGAGGTATCTGCGATCATCGTCAGGTACTGCAGGGTTCCATCGTCTCGTCTGCGCGTCGAGAGCACACGAGCGCAGGTGGAGCCACCGAGGGTAGACGTGAGTTCGGCTAGAGGAACTGACGGGTCGGTTATCTCGAGTTCTACCCACTGGCTGGGGTCGCCGAGCAGTGACTGTGCCAATTCTTCGTTGTGTTGTGCGTGGCCGATTACGTCTGCGTACTCGGTGAGCGTTTTCCAGCGGCGTCCGGTTAACGGCGGATCGTCTGGGGAGAGATACACACAAAGCGTTCCGATTCGAACGTCGTCGTAGGTTATCGGGAGGGCAGCGGCAGTAGTAAATCCGTGCTCACGCGCGAGTTCGACCCAGCGCTCGGAGCCGAGTTTGTACGCTGTGGGGACTCCCTCGCTGTCTTGGCTCTCGGGCACGGAAACGACAACGGGTTCGTTCCGAGAGAGGACTTGCGTTGCTGGATCAGCACTATCCGATCGAATGCCCGCCGAACCAGTTACTGCCTCGAGATACGCCTGACACCCTGTGACTGCTCGTGGAACGACCGCACGTTCCGAATCCGTGTCAACTGCGCCGATCCAAGCGCCGGTATACTGATTCTCCTCGACCAGAATCCGACAGAACTGTCCCAAAAGCCCCTCAGACAGCGTCGTAGAGCGGAGCAGATCCAGTATCGCCGTCTTGCTCTGGTACTCCCGGCTCAACTGCCGCTGGAAGTTAGCGGAGGCGATGGCGTTCCGCACCCGGTTGCCAATCAGCGTTGCCTCGCTGTCGTCGTGATTCTTGATGATATAGTCGGTGACACCCCGACTGATCGCCTGACTCGCAATCTGTTCGTCACCCCTGCCTGTAACGAGGAGGAACGGGCAGTCCTGCGTCTCCTCTTGGACGTCCTCCAGCAAATCGAAGCCAGTCCCATCGCCCAGCTGATAATCACAGATGATGCAGCGCCATGGTTCCGCATCGAGCACCTCGCGTCCGGCTGTGAGACTATTCGCGATTGTCACCTTTAGCTTCGGCTCGGTGGTCTCGAGCAATCGAGCCGTCGCTCGGGCCCACTGCGGGTCGTCGTCCACGAGAAGTACCGGCATAGGGCCGAGTAGTGGCTCAGTTGCTACATCTCGCCCATCGGTTCGTCCGTTCACGGCTCTTGTTTCGGTTGTATCATAGACGTGAATATAAGCTGTATACCTTCAAGCGCTGGTATGTGACACCGCTCAGCCACCGACATGTGCGTTTTCGGTCTCGATTTCGGGTGGTCCTGTTTCGATGTGGACGTCGAATCGGGCCCCACCACTCGCACTCTCGGTCGCGGAGATCTCCCAGCCGTGGGCCTCGAAGATGGTGCGGACGATCGCAAGTCCGAGCCCCGACCCGGAGCCGGTACTCATACCGTAGTCGAAGATTTTCGCATCTTGTGTCGCAACGAATCCCGGCCCGTCGTCGGCAACGTAGAACCCCGATTCCGTTCGTCCGACAGTGACCGTCGACGCGCTTGTTTCACGCTGGACTGCGTTCGAGACGTCGGTCGGCGGCGTAGCAGACGCAGTCGACGAGTCCGGTCGATTCCTTGGCCACTCGGTAGGGACGTTACCGTGCATAACGACGTTCTCGAAGAGATTCTGAAAGGCCTGTTCGAGACGGGTGTCGTCACCGATGAGCTGGCGCGACGACACGATGTCGAGTTTCAATGGTCCGGTTTCGACAACGTCCCACGCCGACGCCGCGACGTCTGCCAGCTCGCAGTCTGTGGGGTCGCCGATCGATGCACTCTCGCGTGCCAGCGTCGGTAACTGATCGGCAAAGGTGGCCAGACGGTCGTGGACCGCCTCCAGATCGTCGATGGTTTGGGCGGCTTCCGTTCCGGATACGCCCTCATCGAGACGGAGTAGCGTTGTCAGTTTATTCGCGGTCGATAGCGGCGTTTGAAAGTCGTGTGAGACAATGTGGGCGAGCCGTTCGAGCTGTTCGTTCTGGCGCTGTAATTCCAGCCGCTCCCGCCGGGTCGTCACGTCTTGGATCAACAGTACAACCCCGCTGGAGTGGATCTGTGAGCGGGTGACCTCGTAGACGCGATCGTTTTGCTTGACGGTGACTACCGGGTCGTCGATTGGGCGGCCTGCGAACTCGCCGAGAACAGCCGCCGCCGATTCACCTGTGGCTACGTTTGGACGCTCAAGGCCGAGGTACTCCGTAGCAGTCGGGTTACAGCGGATGATGGTATCGTCCTCGACGACGACGACACCGGCGTCCAGTTGGTCGAAGGCCTGATCGACTCCGAGGTTCCCTGTTGCGGGCAGCACGCTGAACCCTTCTGCGACCGCGAAAAAATACAAATAGGCCGCAGCGGCGAACGGTCCGACGACTCGTGGCAACGGAAGTGTTCGGGGGACAATGCCGACGATGCCGACCGTCGCAGCGAGGAGAAACACCAGCGCGGGAACGGCGAGCACGGCTGCGGTTCGCACTTTGACGACGCGCTGGGCGAGTGCGGCTCGAAATAAGAGGAGACTCCCCATCAACAACGCAGCGAGTGTCGATAGCAGAACGACCGAGCCGACCGCGTCGAAACGCGGGCTCGAACTCGGCGTCCCCCAAAGCGAGGCGACGCTCGGCTCGACGTATATGCCCGGAATAGCCGCCAACAGCAGTGGGAGCCCGACTATTCCCCCCATCACCGCCGCTTGCTGCCACCGCGAGACGTCCGCGAGATAGCCGAGATATCCGAGAACGAACAACACCCAGGTCGCCGTTGCTGCCGGGGCGAGCCCTGTCGTGAGTACCTGTATCCGTTCGATGAGTGCGACGCTGCGCGTGGTGAGGACGGCGATATCCGACAGTGAAAAGAGGATCATAAAGACGGCACCGAACACGAAGTACCAGACGCCGGGCTTGTGGCGATTCCACCACGCCACGAGGGTGACGGCCACGTACGCGAAGAGATTCACGATGAGAACGAGGAGGACTGCTTGAACCTCGCTGATCATACAAGACGAAACGCAGTAGAGATATTATATAATTTCAGTTCGACTGTGCCGGTCAGCGTCTTAGGGCATGCCCCCCGGAGGGCTCACGGCTCGTCCCTTCGCCGCAGTGCCCACACGGCGACCACGATCCACACAGCAGCTACCAGTAGGACGAGGAATTGTCCACCAGGGGCCGATCCGTCGGCTGTGTCGGAGGGCTCATCGGTGGCATCTTCGGCGTCGGTGGTCGATTGTACTCCCGCGTCTGTCGTGCGTTCGGACCCATCGGCATCGCTGTCTTCGACGGTGAACTCTCCCAACGATTCTCCTGCGACGGTAAGCGCCAGCCCATCGGCGTCGGGGACGGTCGCTCGCACGGTTGCCTCGACGATCTCACCCGCCGGCACCGACACCTCGGTCTCTGCGAGGACGACACCGTCACCCCGCAGTCGAACCGTGTACGTCCCCGGCTCGGTCCCGATGTTCTCGACCGGGACGCTCGCGTCGATCACACCGGTCTCCACATCGGCTTGCTCGAGCGTTGGCCCTCCGAGGTCGAATATCGGGGCCTCTGTGCCGATCACGAACGTCGAGAAGCCCGGCGTGTCCGCCTCGAAGTAGTAGTACGCGTCGTCTTCGCCAACGCGCCGCGTCGACAGCGCGCGGTAGCTCTCCGGTTCCTCGCGGTACAGGGCGACACTCTCGGCGGTCGCGCCAGTGGCCGCCAAATAGCTCTTGCGAACACGGAGCCGGTGTGTCGCCGTCTCGAGGTCGTCCGAATCGAAGGTGTGTTCGACGGTGATGAAGCCGACGGGTCGAGCGGAAGTCGCCTCGACGAACCGTGTGCTCTCTTCGTCGAAGGTGTCCGTCGAGAGGTCCACCTCGCCGGATGACTCGCCCTCGCCACGATCCGTGTCCTCTCCGTCGGAAGGCTCGGCGTCGCCATCACCCGATTCGGCGGCCGTGGCGAAGACATCGACGTCGCGTGCGGTCACGGTGAGTTCGTAGTCGCCCTCCTCGCTGACGGTGAGCACGAGGCCGTCCGATTGGACGTTGCGGGGCGCCGACTCCCCGGATGGTGTCTCCTCGTTCTCCGTCGACGGCGCCTCCTCGTCTGTGGGTTGGCTAGCCGTCGGTCGGCGCTGTTCGGTGAAGTCGACGGCGATCTGCTCGCCACCGTCGACGTTCCGCATCGAAACGACGAATCCGGTGGTCGAGGTCGGGGCCACATCGGACTCACCGTCCTGCGCTCCCGCGGCGTCGGGTTGTGCCATCGAGCGGACGTCCACGTTCGAACGATCGTCATCGTCGTCGTCGCTATCACCGCTGGTACTGGCGCCGTTGCCGCTGTTGTCATTACTGTCGCTGCTGTCCTCGTTGCTTTGACCGCTGTCGCGATCGTCGTTGCCATCGCCGCCCGCCCCGGGTGTGGGAGCAAGCTCGTGTATTCCCGGTGGCGGCGATTGAGTGTTGTTCCGCAGATACGGGTAGGAAACTGCCGCCCCACTGCGGATATCCCACGTGTTCTGGAAGTCGAAGCCGGCCAGACTCTCGTTGGCATTGAGTTGGCTGGTGTTGAGACCGGTGCCGGCCTCCGAGGACGATTGGGCCGTCGTCTCGGTGTCCCAGTAGGCGCTCTCGACCGTCGGCGACGCCTGCGTCGTGCCGATCAGACCGCCGACATCGGTTCCCCCGGAGACTGTCCCGGCGGCATACGCCTCGGTTACGTTGGCGTTCGCTCCGGTGTGATTGCCGACGAGTCCGCCGACGGCCGTGTCGCCGGTGACGTTGCCGACCGCGTAGCTGTGGACGACCGTCTCGTTGCGGGTCGTTCCGACCAAGCCGCCCACGGACTCGTTCCCGGTGACGTCACCGGTGGCGTAGGACTCGCGGATGGTTTGTACACGCCTATTGTTACTCTCAGTACCATTGGCGTAACCGACGAGCCCGCCGACGTGGGTGGCATCCGGCGCGTCGACAGTGCCGGAGGCGCTTGACCGCGTAATGTTCCCGAGGTACATCTGACCGACGAGCCCAGCCACGTACTCGGTGGGCTCCGCATCATCGGGCACGCTGACGGTCCCGCTGGCGCTCGCGTTGGTAATCGTGCTTCCAGGCTGTCCTTGCGCCCCGTTCGCGCCGACGAGGCCCCCAACGGACGTGGTACCCTCAACGGTCGCATTGGCGCTTGCGTCGGTTATTTGCCCGCCAACAGCGACTCCGGCGAGGCCCCCGACATAGCTATCGCCAGTTACCGTTCCGTTTGCCGAAGAGGTATTTAATACGCTTTTGAAATTTTGGCCAGCGAGCCCTCCCACGAGCGCGTCCCCTGTTACATCGCCACTCGCAGAGGACTGTTCGATAGTAGCGGTCTTTCCTCTCGCAAAATTGACACCGACGAGTCCACCGACGGATTGGGAACCAGATACGTTTCCGTTCGCACTCGAGTACTTGATCGTACCACCGTTAGTTCCAACGAGACCGCCGACGGCCTCTGTACCACTAGTTGTCACGTCAGCGGTCGCTCTTCTGACCGTACCCGTGTTCTCACCGACAAGACCACCACTGTTTGAATTCCCCTCAGAGGTGGACCTGACTGTTCCATCTACCGAGATGTTACGAAGTGTGCCGCCGTTAGTCCCGGCAACTCCGCCGACATGGAGCTCTGCGGTGATGTTCACGTCTGCAACTGTAAGATTATATATGTCTCCGCCTTCGCCAACATAAGAGAATAGTCCAACATAATTTAAGTTCCTATTTATATATAAGTTCGAGATAGTTCGGTTGCGTCCGTCGAACGTTCCGACAAATCGCTGCTCGCTGCTTCCGATCGGCTCGAACCCCTTCTCGTCGTTCGCACTCGCATTAGCCACCTCGTCGTAGCCTGTCGTATTCGAATCAAGATCGGCAACAAGCGTGTAGTTCGCACCCGGGAGCCGACTTACGTTGTCAAGATGATACCAGTTTTTGATCTCGAACGGAGACGATTCAGATCCAGTGCCGCCAGCAAACGGACTCTCAAGCCCCGGTGGCGGCGATTGGGTGTTGTTCCGCAGATACGGGTAGGAAACTGCCGCCCCACTGCGGATATCCCACGTGTTCTGGAAGTCGAAGCCGGTCGCGTTTGTCTTCGCATTATCACCCTTCAGCTCAACAGTGCGAAGCGATTGCGCTCCAGCGCCAGCCGAAGAGGTCCGCTCGGTGGTCTGGTTGTCCCAGTACGTGTTTTGCACCGTTGGCGAGTTGTGGACTGTGCCGATCAAACCGCCAGCAGCAGGTTCGTCGGCGACAGCACCGACCGCGTACGAGAGGGTGACGTTACCGCCGGAAACGTTCCCAACGAGGCCACCGAGCGATGCATTGCCGTCGACGCTCCCGGTCGCGTAGGCGTTCGTGATGTTTCCGCTACGATGGATACCGACCAGTCCGCCGACGTTTTCACCATCGGTCGTGACGTTGCCAGTTGCAAACGAATCAGCGATTCTCTCACCAGAGCTGTCGCCAACGAGCCCGCCGACAACTGCCCAACTCGCGCTACTGGAAACATCACCGGTTGCGTACGAGTTGAGGATCTTCCCTCCCTCGTCTACGTCACCGATTAGTCCACCGACTGCTTCTTCGTCACCAGTGACATTGCCAGAGGCGGTTGCATTCTGCACTACCGATTCGGAACTATCACCGATCAGCCCGCCGACATCAGTGGTACCAGTGACACTCCCAGACGCCGTGACGTCTCTCACCGTTCCAGAACTCACACCGATCAACCCACCGGCTTCAGTGTCACCAGTGACGTTCCCAGAGGCAGTTGCATTCCGCACTACCGATGCATCATCATCACCGGTCAGGCCGCCGACCTCGTCGTCGCCAGTGACGTTCCCAGAGGCTGTCGCGTTCGTTACCGATCCAGAGTTATCACCGATCAGGCCACCAATCTCATCTTCCTGACCTGAGACGTCACCAGACGCTGTCGCGTTCGTTACCGATCCAGAGTTATCACCGATCAGGCCACCAATCTCATCTTCCTGACCTGAGACGTCACCAGACGCTGTCGCGTTCGTGACCGGAGCAGCATTATCGCCAATCAATCCGCCGACATCATTAGCTTCGCCCGAGACGTCCCCGAACGCAGTTACATTCGCCAGTTCCCCACTGGCAGTATACCCGATCAGCCCACCGACATCATTATCAGAACCTGAGACAGTTCCGGCGGCAGTCGCGTTCGTCACGACTCCCTTACTGTAGCCGACCAATCCGCCAACGTACTGGTCACCATTGACGTTGCCGCTCGCCATAGAGTTCTCGATACTACTGTCACCGTAGATATCGCCAACGAGTCCACCGGCCCAAGATCCCGATGCATTCACTGATCCGGTCGCAACAGACTCTCGTATCGCAGCGTTGGACCACCCCTGTCCGACCAATCCACCGACAGAGTTGGTCGCGTTCACGGTTACAGAGCCATGCGAGTCGGATATAACGCCACTATCCGCGTATCCGACCACCCCGCCAACGTACTCGTCACCAGTGACGTTCCCAGAGGCCGTCACGTTCGTCACCGATCCGGCACTGTCTCCGACTACGACGCCGACCTCATCTCCCCCGGTGACTTCCGCCGCTTCCAACGTGGCGTTTCGTACCTCCCCATCGGTGCCGACGTGACCGAAGAGGCCAATACCTTCCGTCTGCGGTCGGTCGATTACGAGCTCCGAAATCGTCGAGTCGTTTCCGTCGAACGTGCCGGTGAACGGCTGGCTGGAGTTCCCGATCGGCTCGAACCCCTTCTCATTGTTCCACCCGCTCGTCGCCGAGGCGTCGACGTCGGAGACGAGTTCGTAGTGCGCATCAAGATCTTGGTTGATGCACTGGAGTTTCGCCAGCGAGTCGATTTCGTATGGATCATCAGTGGACCCGTCACCGCTGTACTCTACCACTGCGCAATTGACCCCTTCCCGAATGGTCACTGTCGCAGTATCGGTTATCGATTCGTCCGCTGAAAAGGTTAGATCGTAGGTCCCAGCCGTTTCCTCGGTGAACGTAAACGTAGCTTGACCGTTCGAATCGGTCGTTTCCGTGTCGCCAGTGTTGATCCCAGAGAGTCCATCCGTGGCGTCGACAGAGATGGACGTCGACTCGAGACGGTTACCGAACTCGTCGGTTGCGACGACGGTCACTCCGCCGGTCTCATTTACTACCGCAGTCGTGTCCGGTGCATCGATACCGGCGATCGACGATTCTCCGACGGCAGCGGCTTCCCACTGAAACACCGGATAGTCGCCGGCGACGCTCTGCCACGTTCCAGCCCAGTCGAAGTCCATGTTCTCTTCGGCAGTGACGCCCTGCATCTCGGCTGTGGATAGTGCGGTAACGACACCATTAGGTTCGTATCCCCCGACGGCATCGTTTGGACCCTTGTCGGTGTCCCAGTACACG
Organism: Natronomonas moolapensis 8.8.11; assembly: GCF_000591055.1. Taxonomy (GTDB): domain Archaea; phylum Halobacteriota; class Halobacteria; order Halobacteriales; family Haloarculaceae; genus Natronomonas; species Natronomonas moolapensis. The sequence goes on from NC_020388.1 coordinate 1,625,575, forward strand.
TCTTCGAACGTTGAGGGGACGTTCCCGCCTCCAACGATCGAACCGGCCACGTCTCCAGTGACAGACCCAACAGTGTAGACGTTCGTGAAGTCGGATGGATTGCCACTGTTTCCGACGAGTCCACCGGCGTCCGCATTGTCACCGTGAACGCGACCTCGGGCTTCGTCGGCTTCCACCGTCGCTCTGACGTAACTCGTACTCACCGTCGTATCCGACGACGAGCGACCGAGGATTCCGCCGACCTCGTCGGAGCCAACGACTCTGCCGGTGAACACGACCTGGTCCTCGAGGGTGATGTCATACCCGTGACCCACGACACCGGCCGTATCGAGTTCGCCGGTTACGGTTCCGTTGACGGAGACGTTCCCAACGAATCCGTCCTTCGTATCGATATTATCGGATACTAGCTGCCCGGCTAATCCGCCGGTATTCTCGCCGCCGGTGATGTTCACTGACGCGAGCCGCAGGTTTGTGAACCGTGCTTCGTCAGCAGCGGCAAACAGCCCCACTCCGTTCGTATCAGGGCGGTCAACTGTGAGCCCGGACACGGTGTGACTGTTACCGTCGAAGGTCCCGGTAAATTGCTGGCCAGAACATCTCTCCCACGGCTTCGCCTCACCCACTTCGGTGCAGCTCCCGATCGGCTCGAACCCCTTCTCATCGTTCCACCCGCTCGTCGCCGAAGCGTTGACGTCGGAGACGAGTTCGTAGTGTGCATCGAGATCTGCATTGATACACTGCAACTGGCTCACGTTCTCGATCTCGTAGGGATCGTCTGCGCTACCATCGCCCCCCGAAAACGATACCTCGGAACACGTCGGTGCCGTGTCCTGTGCCGCCGCGACGCCGTCCATGCCCGAGACGGTACTGGTGCCCGAAGTGAGCGAGTTGCCGCTGGTGTCGTCGATACTTCCCGAAATCGTGACGTCGACTGTGTCGGTGTCGACTGCGGAAGTCAGATCGATATCGACGGTCGCATCCGCGCCGTTTTCTGATGGTGTGACCGAGGCAATCGAGCCACTGCTGAGCGAGAAATCACTCGCGTCGATTGTCGACTCGTCGACATCGACGCCGTCTGTGATCGTGGCCCGAATGGTGGTGTCGTCGACTTTCGACGCACCGGACAGCGTTGGTACCGTGTTGTCGATGGTGTAGCTCTCGCCACTGATGTAACTGCCGTCGCCAGCACTGCTGGTACCGTCCCCACCCAGCGGCACGTTGTTCGCGTTGTCGATGGTGTCGTCGTCGCTCAGGTCCAGCCGGAAGGTCCCGTCACCGCTGTTGGCGACCGACACGTCCACGGTGTAGCTTGAGCCATCGGCGTCCCCGGCGTCACCGACGCTGGAGATGCTGGGTGACGGACTCCCGCTGGTCACGGTAGTGGTGAAGTCACTGGTATCAACATCGCTGACGCTCTCGGAGAAGGTCACGTCGTAGGTGACGCTGTTGGCGTTGGTGTCTTGGCTGGTCGGCGTTTTGCGTGTGATCGACGAGACTTCCGGGGCGTCCTGTATATCGACGTTGACGGTGATCGTGTTCGTGGCGGTACCGTCGCTGACCTGCACGTCGAAGGAATCGGCGCTGGTCCCGCTGGTATCGCTCGGTGGCGTGTAGGTCATCCCCGACGGGGTGACGCCGCTGCCCGCGCTGACGGCTTCGTCGCCGCCGAAGCCGCTGGTCGACCCGGTTGGAGCACTGCTGATCGACCAGTCCAGGGTGTCTCCACCGTCGCTATCGGAGACAGCCAGTTTCGAGTCGAGATTGTAACTGCCGGAATCTTCCTTCACCGTGATCGTGGTCGAGGAGTCATTGTCGAAGGTGGGTGCGTTGTTCGGAATAACAGGTGGTTCGAAATTGATATCATCAATATTCAGGACAATATTTCCACCAGAGATAGTGACACTCTGGGTGTTTTCGAAACTAGATTTCGAGAAAGTGTACGGTTCTTTCGTGACATAAGTACCATTACTTGTGAAACTCACTGAAGCACCACTGTCTGGTGATACCGTCACGTCATTATCTGCAAGCGCATCGATAGTCATACTCTTCAGCTTAAAGTTGTCCCCATCTGCGTCCTCGATTTTGACACTGGAAACCGAATACTGACCATCTGAGTCGAAAAGCATTGCCAGATCTGAACCACCACAAATAGGTATCTTGTCACATTGGCTAGCAGTGATATTGTGAGTGTATGGCGAATTTGTACCAGTTATAGTATATTTTATACCGTCATGTGTGAACTGGTCCGTATTCGAGAACGTCGTTGGGTCGGAGTCGTCGTCGTAATTTTCATCCGATGGGATATTCAATACATTCTGATACCGTGGTACCTGAAACGCAGGGTGAATTCGGTTAGACTCCGTTCTGACGGTGACTGGCTCGGATTCGTTACCTGAGACTGAACTAGCAGCAACCTCCAGTTCCCAATCCCCACCCTGACTTTCGGCACCAGTCAAATCGTCAGAGGCCGCCACGTCACCGCCAGTCGCGTTCGCCACGTCGCCGACGAACGCCCGGCCGGTGCCGTTCTTGGCCACCAGACACCCATAGAGTAACACGTCGCCATCGGCCGCAAGACTCCCGTTGAGTGCCCCCATCAGGCCGCTGTACTGGTCGAGCGTCTCCCGGTGGAGCGTGTCAGTGCCGATCTGGACTGTCCCGATGGTTCCGTGGGAGAGGACGTGGACCGCCGCTAGATTCGAGCGCTCGGCGAGTGCCGCCTGCATCTCCGCGGCGCTGGAGACGTTCACAACGTCCATATGGGCCTCGCGGGCCGCACGGGCGAGCGTGGCGTGATCTTCGACGGTCGTGTCGACGACGGCGAGTTCCGTCCCCGCGCTGGTCTCGCCCGCGTCGCTGTGACTCACGGTGCTTGGCTCGAAAATCTCGGGCCAGTCCGTGCTGTTTGGAACAGACTGCACGGTTGCGTTCTGTCCCGGTGCGATCCGGTTCGTCGCCGGACTGGCGGCCGCCGACCCACCTGCCGTGGAGATAGCCGCGGCCTGTGACCCCACTGGTGCCGACCCACCAGTCGCGCTGGTCGCTACCGCTGGCGCGGCCGGTGCCAGCAGGAGGGCTGCCAACACCGTCAGCAGCACCGCGCGACGCAGTCGCGTCATGTCGCACCTCGCCCGCACAGCCTTGCGTTCGGAGGTGCGATGTGGATATGCGGGTCCACTGCGCCGTGTGGTTGGTTATCACTCGGTGCGCTGTTGATCGCTGTGAGGGGATTACGCTGGGTTGTCCCGGTTATGGGTGGGGTCACGACGGCGACGAGGGCGACAGCGAGCCACACCAGCGAGCGTCTCACGCCGACTCACCCTCCCGAGTAGTTCGGCCACCGACGACACGTTCTCCGTGTCGATGCGGAGACGCACCCACTGCAGAGGATGTTCCCCCGTATCGAGAGGTCGCCGCCCGGTTCCCTGCCGTCAGCACGTCGATGGGAGGTCGACTCGTTGTCGATCCGGCGCCACTCCCGATCCGGCGTGTCGAAGGACTGCGTCCGTAGGCACTCATACGGAGATGATGTGGATGCGGGGGCAAAGGCGAGATACCAGCACTCGGTGGTATGCCGAGCTACCGGACCCGAACTCCATTCGACAGGTGGAGCAAGCCAGGTGCCTCGGAGGCTGACCCCAGGGCGGTTCACGTCATTCGCGTCATTCGCGAACGGTAACGTGCGTACAGATACGTCGGCTGCATCTTACCACTGACGCGATGATCTTTGTGTCTCAAAACGCTACGAAGCGAATCAATTACAGCAGACGAGTGATGAATGACAGTGTGTATAACACGGCGGTGTTCAGATAAGGATGAAGGGTGAGGCGGTGCGTTTTTTGAGTGTCTATGCCAGAAAACGCCCGCCTCAACGACAATTTGGACGAGATCGACTTAGAGTTTGTTGAACGAGAAGCGACACCACGATTTCTGATGAAGCTTAGTATTCAGCTCCATCTCGCTGGATTATCACTTTCGAATACTGTTTCTATTCTTGAATTATTTGGTGTCAATCGTGCTCGGTCAACTGTGCATAATTGGGTTCAGAAAGCAGATCTACAGCCTGAGTCTGGTCAAAATCCGGATCACGTCGCCGTTGACGAGACGGTGATCCGGCTCAATGATGAACAATATTGGCTGTACGCGGCTGTCGATCCTGAAACAAACGAATTGCTATACACAGCGCTTGAGCCAACCACAAACAGCGTAATTGCTCACGCGTTCTTTGCCGAACTCCGCGAGAAACACGACGTAGAACACGCCGTGTTTCTCATCGATGGCTCGCACTCATTGAAAGACGCTTGCCGCCGTCACAGTCTCGATTTCAAATATGAAAAACATGGAAATCGGAATAGCGTCGAACGTGTCTTTCGAGAGATAAAACGTAGAACTACCAGTTTCTCAAACTGTTTCAGCAACGCCGAAGCAGATACCGCCGACAATTGGCTTCGATCATTCGCCTTCGCATGGAATCAGCTTATCTGAACACTACCGTTACTCACGACCCCTATTTTAAGAAAGACCTACTATAGACTGCGTCACTACTCCCCCACCCCAGTGTGTCCAGTGTCTTCGTCGATCGATCTGGCCCTCAGGCTAAGCCAACCGGAAAAGTCCTCTCTGAGAAATTCGATGGGACTGCTGTCCGAATACCCCCACCCCAGTGCGTCCAGTGTCCAAACTACCCGCGTCCGGGCAGTCACAGCTAAAGTCGTTAGAGCCCGAGACACTGGACGTGCCGGGGTGGTTATTTAATGACACTCGACACAAAAGACACGGTGATTTTATATCCGTTGCCTGCTACGGTGTTCTCAAGGAAACAGATGGGGTTGTTCGAACCAGACACGGACATCTTTCGTAACCGCGATGCGCTCCGGGAGGATTACCAGCCGGAAGAGATCGTGGGACGGGACGAAGAACTACAGCAGTATATCGCCGCATTGCAACCGGTCATTAACGGCGATCAGCCGTCTAACATCTTTCTCTATGGAAAGGCTGGTGTCGGCAAAACGGCGTGTACACGCTACCTTCTCGATCAACTCAAATCGGATGCGGCCGAGTACGACATCGACGTCACGACGATTCGGACGAACTGTGAAGATCTAAGCACGAGCTATCAAGTCGCGATCCAACTCATCAACGAGTTACGCGCCCCCACGGACCAACTGAAGCCGACCGGATATCCACGACGACAAGTAAACGAGTGGCTCTGGGAGGAGCTTGATTCGATCGGTGGGACGATCGTCATCGTCTTCGACGAGGTCGACCACATCGAGGACGACTCGATCCTCTATCAGATCCCCCGTGCGCGAGCAAACGGCAACCTCAGCGAGTGCAAGGTCGGTATCATCGGCATCTCGAATGACTTCAAGTACCGCGAACGGCTCAGCTCAAAGGTCCAATCGAGCCTGTGTGAGAAGGAACTCCAGTTCCCGGCCTACGACGCAAACGAACTTCGAGACATCCTTCGTCAGCGTGCTGAGATCGCTTTCTATGACGGAGTCGTCCCACAGGAGGTGATCGCAAAGTGTGCCGCCTTCGGTGCGAAAGACGCTGGCGACGCCCGCCAGAGTCTCGACCTCCTGATGGAAGCCGGAGACATCGCAGTCGAGGAGAACGCGGCGAAACTCACTGAAGCCCATGTCGATGCCGCCCGAACCGCGCTTGAACGCAGTCGCATCGCCGACGGCGTTGCCGGGCTTACCCAACACGGCCACTTAGTGCTGTACGCGCTCGTGATGATTCACGAGGAAGGGGACACGCCGGTCCGTGCTCGGACGATCCAGGAGCGATACGAGGTCGTCTGCGATCGGGCAGCGACGGACGCGCTCGTCCCACGGCGAATGCGGGACCACCTGAACGAACTCGCCATGTTGGGAATCGCCAGCCGGGTCGAGCGGAACAAAGGCGAAGTCGGAGGCCGGTACTACGAGTACGCCCTCGATACGAATCCCGAACTCCTCCTCGAGGCACTCGATGAAACGGTGGACATCGTAGGCGTTACCCATGAAGTCCAACGGCGTCTCGGCCGGAGCCACTGACTCAGACTCGACACAGAGACGTCCGGCCCTAGCCCGAGACACTGGACACGGTGGGGTAAGGGAGGGTGGATACGATACATCACGGAATCAGATTCGACGCTAGCAGTAGACGACTGGTCCAGCAACACAATCTGGTACGGGCTTTTTATACCAGCACTCTGGGTGGGGGTCTGGGCGGTAGTGTTCAAATACGCTGATTCCATGCGGAGGCGAAGGGTCGAAGCCACCCGTCGTCGGTGTCTGCTTCGGCGTGGGAATTCTCTTCGCCCCACGGAGGTGACACACGTCGCATCTGTGCCATTACGCCCACGCCAGCGAGCTGTTCCGCTCTGTGAGATACGTCTCGTCGACGCTCGTCTCCCCGGGAAGCGTAATCTCTTCGCCGGCTCGACCGAGTATCGTTTGACGCAAGAACGGATGCCCCGGATCGAATTCGGGGTTCACCACGAGTCGCTGGCTGTCCGAAAGCGTGAACAGATCCGCATCGAAGGCGCGGTGATGGAGCGAGTTCATCACGAGGACGTTCGCCTCGTCCCCGACGAGATCCGGACGGTCGCTCCGTGCGAGCACGTGTGCAAGATCCAACACGGCCGTCTCGTCGATCCCGGTGACGACACACTGGTGTTCGAACCGAGCCAGCATGTCGTCGCGGAACTGGCCGCTGACGACGGCTTCGGCGCGCTCGATCCGACGGCGATGCCCGCTCGTATCCTCGATTCGATCCCCGAGAGGCCACCGAGAGATGACGCCGCTTGACGTCCACTCGGTCCACTCGCTTGGTGCGGACGCATCGCTGTGCCGTTCGGCCCGTTCGTGGAGCCACGAAACCGGCACTCGAGGGGTGTTCAGAACGGCGAAATTGAACCGGTAGTTCGGTATCCGGGCTCCCGAATCGTCGTAATAGGTCGCCACTTCGAAGCTCACTGGGACGCACAGGCCACAGAACTGGACGACACCGGGTTCCGGCTTCCGGAAGATCAAAACCGGGGGCACGGCCGAGCGGTCCCCGCGGGCGGCACGTTCGAACGCGGTCTTGATCTTTTCGTTCTGAATGGACTCATCGTACGCGAGGTCGGCCTTCGCGTCGCCCCAGTACTCGATGTGTCCCGAAGAGACACTCAGTGAGTCCTGCCAGGGATCTTCGTGTTGGGAGACACCGTCGTCGTTGGAGACGAGGACCAGCGCGGCAGGCTCGTCAGAGTCCTCGAACGAGAGGTCCCTGATACCGCCCGTGTTTTTGATGCCGGCCGAGAGCGCCCCCCGAAGCCAGCGAAGAAACTGGTCGTCGTCGTTTCGCCACGACCCCGTATCCCGGTAGCGTTGGTTCACCTCGAACGCTGCGTCCATACGGATCCAAACGGCACGAGGCTCATTGGTTTGTCGCCGATGTCGTCCACTCGCAGTGTGGATCACATTCAGTGGCTCTCGCCGAACTGAGTGACGCACAAATCAACAGTATCGTCAGCAAACCTCTCTGCTCGGTTGTGAACCTCTTTAGCCACGCCGGTGGTACTGCGACCATGTCGATAAAAGAGATGCACGCCGCAGTACGGGAGTTCTGTGCGAAACGCGGGTGGGACGAGTATCACGCGCCGAAGGAGCTTGCGATCGGGATGACTAACGAATCGAGCGAGTTGCTCCAGGAGTTTCGCTTCAAAGATCGAGACGAACAACAGGAGTTGCTGGCAGATCCCGAGGCCAGAGAAGATATCGAAGACGAGTTGGCCGACGTTCTGTTCTTCGTGCTTCGGTTTGCCGATATGTATGACGTTGAGCTAGACGACGCGTTGGCGAGCAAACTCGAAAAAAACAGAGCCCGGTTCCCGGCAAACGAATATCAGGAACCCAGCGAAAACCAAGACAAGTAAGCGTCGATGCTCGTCTACGAAAACACGAAAGCCGGCTTTCTCGACGGCGCGTTGGAAGCCCAACTCGTCCCGAAAATCAAGCAGGGGTATCAATCACAGGGGGTCGGGATGGGCAGTCCCGGAGAAGTCCGATCGTGGAAGAACTCCCTGCAGTACATGCACAGCGTCCTGAGTGGCAGTTCCGTCCCGAGCGATGCCGGTGTCGCGATCGAACTCAAAATCCCGCTGACATCCAAGCGAATCGATTTTCTGGTCTCCGGCTACGACGCGGCGGACAGCGCGAACGTGGTTATCATCGAGCTCAAACAGTGGGAGGGAGACAGCACGGAACGCGTTGAGACCCAAGACGGCATCGTCAAAACCGCCCTCGGCGGCGGGATTCGCGAAACCCCTCATCCGAGCTATCAGGCCGCGTCGTACGCCCAACTGCTCTCGGATTTCAACATCACGATCCGCGAGAAACCGATCGAGCTTCATATCTTGGCGTATCTACATAATTTCGAGGCACAACACCGCGAGACGCTCGATAACGACCTCTACCGGCCCTACATCGAGCAGGCACCGATTTATATTCGTGGCGATGCGAAGAAACTGCGTGCCTTCCTCGAGTCTCAGATCGACGTCGGCGACGACCGCGAGAACCTCTATGCGATGAACGAGGGGAAGATCAGGCCAGCAAAATCCCTGCAGAACTCGCTGTTGGAGATGCCAGAGGAACGAGACGAGTTCACGCTGATCGACTCCCAGAAGGTCGTCTTCGAGAGGGCCGTCGAATTGACGAGACGCTGCCGACGAGACGGTCAGAAACGGACGCTGATCGTCGACGGCGGCCCCGGGACCGGAAAGACCGTGGTGGCGATCAACATCCTCGCGGAGTTGATTCAAAACGACATGGTCGCTCAGTACGTCTCGAAGAACCGAGCGCCACGCGAGGTTTACAAGGAGAAACTGCGTGGTGACAAACTGGTCAAAGAGATCGAACACCTCTTTACGGGCGCTGGCAGCTTCGTCGAGACGGAGTCGAACACGCTGCCCGCGTTGATCGCCGATGAGGCCCATCGACTGAACGAGGAATCGACGTTCTTCGGTCGCGGTGAAAACCAGATCATGGAGATCATCAACGCCGCCAAGTTCAATGTGTTCTTCATCGACGAGAGCCAGCGCGTCCACATCGACGACATCGGCTCGAAAGACGAGATCGAAAAACACGCTACCGAGTTAGGCGCCGAAATCGAGGAGTCGACGCTCGAATCACAGTTCCACTGTAACGGCTCGAAAGGCTACATCGCCTGGGTTGACGACGTACTACAGATCCGCCACACGGCGAACGCAGACGGGTTCGATCTCGACTTCGACTTGCGCGTGTTCGACTCCCCTGAAGCGCTGCATGCGGCGATCGAAGCAAAGAACGAACAGACCCGGCTCTCCCGGGTCGTAGCGGGGTACTGTTGGGAGTGGGAGAAAGACGGCCGTGCCGACCCGGACGCAACCGACATCGAGATCGGCGATTACGAGCGGAGTTGGAACCTCGACGATAGCGATCCGTGGGCGATCGCGGAGGGCTCGATCGACGAGGTCGGATGCATCCACACCTGCCAGGGCCTCGAATTCGACTACGTCGGCGTGATCATCGGTGACGATCTGAAATACCGCGACGGCGAGATCATCGTCGATCACGAAGCACGGGCGAGTACGGACCGGTCGCTGTTCGGCATCAAGAAGATGTTTGACGAGGAGCCCGAGAAAGCAGCCGAGATAGCCGAAGAACTCATCAAAAACACCTACCGGACGCTCATGACCCACGGCATGAACGGTTGTTATCTGTACTGCTGTGACGACGAACTCCAAGAGTACCTCGGAACACGCATCGAAACCATCTCCACCACCCACTGAGCACGTCTCTACCGATGGGCACTCTCGTTCTCGACATCGAAACCGCGAGCCCACTCGAAGAACCATCCGCGAACGCGAACGACACGCAGTACTTCGAGTGGGTTGCCGTCGGCCTCGCGTACGTCGACGCGTTACAGGACACACCTGAAACCGACGTGTTGTTCCGACGCGGAAACTGGGACGACGCCTACACGCGCGATCTCTTCGAACAACTCTTCGAGTGGTGTGAGAAACGGAACGTAGAGCGGCTGCTCACGTACAACGGAACCTGGTTCGACGGCAAACACCTACTCACCTGGGCCCGCGAGCTCGACACAACGAGTGACACGCGACTGAGACAGCGAACCGAGTCTCTCTTCGGGAACCACATCGATGTCGCCCTCGCCGCTGCCGACGAATATTCGGACGAGCTCCTGGATGGCCAGCCGATCCTCCCGGACTGGAAAGCGTACGATATCGCGGGGATCAACAACGACAGCGTCTGGTACGACGACTACGACTTCCCCGAGACGTACCTCTCGGAGATTGACGGGCCAGCCGTCCAGGGCAAACACATCGGACGAGTCATCGGCGACAAATACGTGCAAAACGTCGACGCCGAAATCGAACACACCAGCGTCCATCGAGAGCTCACGCGACTCCTTGAGGACTACTGCAGGAGCGACGTTGTCGATCTGATCGACCTCTACACCGCACTCGGTGGCCCTGAACTCGACGACACGTACCGCCGGCCACCGTCACAAATCGCGTGATTCGTTCGACACACCGAAATCTGGAATATTAGCCGTAGAGAATACAGGAGAATGCCCACGGTTTCAGCCGTGGGAGGGTGCCGAGAGCTAAACCTTCTCCCGCTTGGCCGTGACCGTCGTTGGGTCTCTCGAACGCGAAGAACAGTAAGATCTCTGTCATATCTACTCCACTACCGATCCGGCGCACGGTTTTATTCGTTTTAGACTGTTGCCGTGAGTATGGACGAACTGACGGCGAATATCTCGTTCGACAGGTTCGCGGATATGCCGGAGTTCTACGGGTCGGGGGCTGCGGAATACCGCCTGGCGATGGTGAAAGAGCGGGCCGACTTCCTCGATCTGTTCGCAGGCGCTCGTCACGTAGACGCCGTGACGTACGCGGAGACGCCCGACCTGATGGTGAAAATGTTGACCGAGTACGACATCGGCTCACTCGACGTACTCATCGGGAACGCCGACGACTACGCCGACCAGGTGAACGACGTCTCGACGGCGAGGTCGCTCGTCCGACTGCGACAGAACGACCGACTCACGGTTCGACTGAAGAACCGGAAGACAGTCCACTCGAAGATCTATCGAATCGTTATGCCGGACGACACGGTGAAACTCGTCCAAGGGTCGGCCAACCTCTCGCGGAACTCTTGGGAGTACCACACGAACCAGATCTCCGTCATTACGACCGACGTCGGGACCGAACTGGACGAAGAGTTCGAGCGATTCATCGACGAGTACCGCGAAGGATACAGCGATCAGACGCTTCTCGAAGGGCTCGTCGAGGCGCTGGAAGAGGCCGACTCACCGGAAGAGCGGGAGAACCGCATCGAGTACTGGGTCGGTGCTGGCGATCTCGACGTGAGCGACACTGCTGCTCTGAACCAAGACGCCGTCGAGGATCTGAAAGACGTCGCCGATCAGGTCACTGCGGTCGTTGACGACCCACAAAAGGCCGACGAGACGGTCGCATTCGTCGAAGCCCCCGAGAACGCTGACCGCAACGTCGTCGAGCCGGACGAGCTAACGGACGAAGACGGGTCGACTGACGCTGCGGACGAGGAGTCACCGGACGTCGGGCTCGTCGAATCGGATCACGAAACGGGGCTGACGGACGGGCTCGACCGACCGCGTATCCGCGCGCCCGACGAGAAGATCCGAATGGGAACCAGCAAGGTGGACAAAGACACCGCCGACGAGTTCGGGGCCGGGCTTCGTGACCGCGGTGCGACCGTCGAGGACCACAGCATCACCGCACCGCTGAGCGCGTACAACAACCAAGTCAAGGAATCGACAGCCATCCCGACGATGTCGGTCCTGCCGGAGGCCGAGCAAATCGTGATCGGCGAGGACGACGAGATGATTCTCGTCGCCACCGACGAGCCGACCCCCGAACTCCTGGATCACTGCCTCGAAACCATCGAAGACTACATCGAGACTGTCGACGACCACGGCCACACACAGTCCGAGACCGCAGTAATGGCACAGATGTACGAGGCGTTCCTCTACGGGTTCTGGGCCCCGTTCGCCAACCAGTACGCCGAGGCGTTGTCGTCACCGTCACGGACGCTGGACAACGTCCTACAACACCTCTACATCGAAGGAAAGAGCGACGCGGGAAAGGATAAGCTCACCGAGTACATCCTGCGACTTGTCTCCGACAACACGGTCATTTCCGGTGTGGATGCAGACGATGTCGGCGTCAAGGAAGTCCGCGGCGTCCGCGAATGGGACACGTGCTTTCCGTACGCCATCATCGACGCCGAAAAAGAGAAGATCCAGCGATGGAGCCCGATCCGAAACTACTGGGGCGACTGGACGCCCACCAGCGTCGATCAACCGTGTCTCATCTTCACGACCAACGACGCGCTCCCGAAATCCGAGTTCCGAAACCGAATGAAGATCCTGAGCATGGACGTCTCCTTTCCCTCCAATCCGGAGGACCCGGGCTTCCGCGAAGCCCAACAAGACCTCTCGGAGGTGTTGGAACGACAGAACCCGATCTTCAGTTATGTGGCCCGGCGAATGCTCACCGAACAACCATGGACCGACGGGAACGGTACAATCGAAGACGTCCGCCGCATTGTCCGCGAATTCTACGACGAAGCCGGTCGAGAGCAACCCGAGTACTTCCCCGCTGACGAACCGGCCGAGAAAACGTACGACACGGGACGGTTGAAGTGGCAGCGGGATATTCAAGGCGGCCGTGTCACGTTCGAGTCAGAACCGAATGCCATCACAGCCGACTTCGACCGCGAAGAGTACGAAGTGTACGACTACGAGAAGCGCCTCCCCAAACGATTCATGTCCGAAAAATCGTCCACAAGCGTCTACATCGGCGCACCCGAGGAATTCGCTGAATGGATCGGATATTCCGTCAACGAACTCCTGAACGGGGCGGCCGAAACCGGCACGGACATTGAACAGTCAGACCACACAGAAGACGCGTCGGATACCGACGACTCCGGTGGATTCTTTTCTCGACTGTTCGGAGACTAATCTCGTCGATTCCCTGCCCGATTCTCCGAGGGGACTACACGAGCTCCATCGCCTGCTCGGTCAGTCGGTAGCGATATGCTGGGCTGACAAATACGATCTGCCCGTAGTTTTCCGATTTCGTGACCTCTTCAGAGGACTCAATCGCTTCGACAGCTGTATTGAGTCGGTCCACTGGGTCGCCGGAACGCAGAAAGTCAATGACTTGCTCTGGTTCGATACCGAACTCTGCAGCGAGGATACTTCGGATTGTCCGCCCAGCATCGTCAGCGACGGCGACAGACGGTGCTGAGGCACGGGCTTGCGGCCCATCTCGCTCCGCAGCATCCTCAGAAAGCGCCGTGACCTGCAGCTCATCGTCGATATGCGCGATGAGGGCCTTCAGATTCGCTTCAGCTTCCTCAGTCACTTGCCCGTTCACGATGTCATCAAGCCGCTCGCTAATCGTAAAGACGTCCGGCCCGGGTGGCGCTGTCTGCGCAAGGATCCCGATATCCACGAGATGACTAAGTACCGTCCTCGGTTGGTACTCGATATCGACATCAAGCGAGTCAACCATCTCTGCTCGTTTGATACCCTCTTCCTTGGAGTCGATTCCTGCCTTGTAGAACGCTTTTGCGACGGCTACCTGGTCGGCAACGCTGTGCGTGTTCCCCTTTCGTTCCCGGATATACCGCTCCAAGCGGTCAAACTCTGTGTCGTCTTCCTCGTCAATCGTGAGCGCGTTCCTGACTGTGTCTGGCAGTTCTGGACGCGGCGCGTCACGGTGCCGCTTGGCTTTCTCCGACAGGCGCGTGTTATCGTAGAGTGCACGCGCGACCGGAAGCCCACGGAGATACTTGTACTCGTAGAGAATCTCCACACCGTGTTCAGTCAGGCCGTAGAACTGACTGGGGAGATCGCGCGCATCCTCATTCGGCGGGTACCGATAACAGTCAATAATATTGTTGTCACTGAGAACCTCCAGCTGATCCCGGATCGCGGCCTTGTTCTTCGGCATCATGTACGCCAACTCATCAAGTGAGGGGAGATGCTCTGGGTGGCCAAGGATGAACTGCAGAATCAAGTGTCGCGTCTCCTGGGAGAGCAGGTCGTAGATCTGCCGCTGTTCTTCGAACGGGCCGCCACCCTCCGCGGCAGGCGCATCACTCATGATCTCACTTGAGAGTACCTTGGCGATGCGAATAATACTTTGGGTCAACTGGTGTGGTTAACCGGCGTATTAGCCATATTAGTTAGCAACCTATTTATTCAGTCCCCGAGGAGCACACAGCATGGCTGACCCCGGCCCGCCTCCAAATGCAGCGGAGATCATGGAGAGCGTGAACGATGCGCTCCAAGGTCTCGAATTAGAACCTCACGAAACATCGGACATACTGGGGTTCGCCAACCAAGAACTTCCACACCTCCACACTCCCGAAGATTCGTATTTCATCCTCGGCAGCTACCGCGAGCCCTACATTCGACGGCTCCGAATCGTCCAGAACGAACTAGACAAGCGACTCGGTACATACCCGTTCCTGATGGGCGATCTCCCAGAATTGGATATTGATCGGCTCCCTGTCTTCCGCATCCGATTCACACTCCTCGCTGCGCACGCCGACACCATTGTCGCCGTGTATGAACAGGACGCCGGCGGCGAAATCACCGAACTCGGAAAGATCAGCACGACACCATACTTCGACAAATCCTACGTGCTACCGCGGGACTACGCGTGGATGACCGAACAGAACCTCAACACCGAAGCAGACGTCATCGCCGCTGCCGCCACGATCTACTTCAACGACGATCTCGACGAAGCTACCACCGAAGAAGAACTGGACTCACTCATCACAGCGGCGAACAAGAACGATATCGATCTTTCGACATCAGACATCATAGAGCGACTTGAAGATAGAGACGACAGCGAAGACGCCCCAGTTTCATACAGTTGGGTGCATCTCAACGAATTCCGCCTCTTCGAACTTCACAATCGATGCTTCGCTTGGTCCAACCCAGATGGTCTACGCGATGTCCTAAATGAAGTTCCGTAGTACTGGATCAGTGATGATAAAGTTACGAGCGCATACCCCCGTCTTTAGGCGGGGGTCAAGCGGACCATAGCCTACACACCCGCCGATGACGCCACGGCTGGATTTCCCACCGTTCTATCGGTAGTATTAAGCAGACAACGGGCCATAGTGTACAACACAGATGAAGACCACACGGCACGCGACCTACAACCTCAACTACCACATAGTGTGGTTGCCGAAGTACCGACAGTCGGTACTCGTCAACGGGGTCGCCAGTCGTGTCAGGTCCATCCTCTATGAAATAGCCGACGACAAAGGCGTCGAAATACTCGACCTCACCGTACAGCCCGACCACGTTCACCTGTTCGTCAGTAGCCCACCCAAGAACGAACCGGCACTACTCGCCAATTGGTTCAAGGGCATCTCCTCGCGCAAGTACAACCACCGATACGCCGACCACGACGGCGAGAAAATCGGATGGGCGCGAGGATACTACGCAGGGACCGCCGGGCACGTTTCGAGTGAGACTGTCGAGAACTACATCCGGCAACACAAGGAGGGCGATTCGTGACCGAACTCACGAAGACGCTGGAACTCAAACTTGTGGACCCGAACGCCCACAAGCGGAGGAAACTTCGTGAGACGCGAGAGGCGTACCAGAACGCCCTCCAAGACGCCTTCGACGCTGGGTGTACCACGCAGACCGAAGCGAACGACGTGGTGGTCAACTACGACCTGAGCGGGTACGCGAAGAACGCGCTCAAGAAGTACGTCCCGCAACTCACGACGACGTACAACGCGGGCGAACTTCACGACGACCACCCCGTCCGCTTCACGAACGAAGGGCTACGGCTCGACCACAAGCCCGAGAACGCTATCGAGTGGTACGTCAAAATCCCGCACCACGAGGACTACCACCTCTGGATGCCCGCCCAACCGAACCCTGAACAGCGCGAGTGGTTGGAAGCGTTAAACGCGGGAGACGCCACGATGGGCGAGAGTCGGCTGTTCGAGCGGGACGGAAAATGGTATCTCCACGTCACCGCCACCCGCGACGTAGAGGAACGCTCCGAGGGGTCCGCCGAAGAACGGACGCCCATCGGAGTAGACATCGGGGAAGCGTCACTCGTCACGGTGTGTCACCGCGACGACCACGGATCTCCGACCGCGCCCGAACTGTGGGCCGACGAAGGCAAGACCGTCCGTCGGCTCCGCAAGACCTACTTCACCGCCAAGCGCCGACTCCAGACGCGCGGAAGTGACCGTATCGCAGAGTCCTTCGGGGACGATATATGGAACCAGATAGACGACGTGTTCCACCGTGTTACCCGCGAGGTCGTGGAGTACGCTGAGTCCGTCGAGAATCCCGTTCTTGTTCTGGAAGACCTGACGCACATACGGGAGTCGATGGACTACGGTGACTTCATGAATCGGCGTCTCCACGGATGGGGATTCGCCAAACTCCACGCGCAGATACGCTACAAGGCCGTCGAGAAGGGCATCCCCGTCGAGACGGTGAACCCGCGCAACACGTCGAAAGAGTGCCACGCTTGCGGTGAAGTGGGGTATCGCTCGCGACAGGCGACGTTCAAGTGTACGAACGACGCTTGCTGGATGGGCGAGTACCAAGCGGACGTGAACGGCGCGATAAATATCGCAGACCGCTACCTCAGCGGTGAGAGCCATTCAAGAGAACACACGGATGGCGATGACTCGGCTGAGGATGGGGGGCGTTTGACCGCCCCACAAGACACCCAAGCCGATGCTACCAACCAAGAGACGCTTGGGACGTATGCGTCTTGAAACCATAGGGCCACGACCGGCCTGAAATCCCGTGGTGGGATTCCCGCGTCTTCAGGCGCGGGAGGAGGTCAAGACACCAACAACGTTCAGCAGTAAGGATCTGTTCACTCATAGCGCCCACTCGGGTCTCCGATAGGGGAGCGTCGTCACGTCGAAGGCGTTGTAGTGTCGGTCGCAGGTGAGGATATGATCGATCTCTAACTCGACCACGTGTGACGCGACGATCCGGCGGCGATCGCGAAAGTCCATTTCTAACAAAAATCCCGCCTTTTCGACGTACGGTCGTGGCTGCGCGCGCACGCGAGCGACAGTGAGAGCGAGCACGGAGCGGAGGGTGGGGCGGCGGTTGGTGGGTGGTGGTCGAATGAAGCGCGACGCCGGATAGCTCACGCAGCCCTCGAACTGCCCCGATACGGCCGGCCCATCACACACGAATCGTCACAGCCGCCCGTTCCGAACTCCGTATCGGTACGCCCGATCGCGAGTGCCCTCAAAACAGAACGTCTGTCCCGCGTGTCGACCGCACCAGAAAGCACCGCCGACAGGACGCGACCCGGCTTCGAACGGCTTCCACGACCGGCCCCGGGCGATCCGCCACGACGCCCCTCGGTTCGCCCACACCGACGCCCTCGATTTCTCCCCCCACAAGCGAGGCCCCCGATTCCCACCAGCAAAAAAGGGGGCTCGGCTCCCGCTACTCGAGCTCCTGGAATCGCGCCCGGACGGTCGCTCGCGAGACGTCCGCCGCCTCCGCGAGTTCGCCCTGGGTCACTCGCTCGCCTGTCTCCCGACCGGCCAGGTACAGCGCCCCGGCCGCGACCCCACCGGGGTGGACGCCCCCGGTCGCCACCGTCTCGGCCGCCTCGAGCCGCTCTCGGGCGCGACGCTGCGTCCTTCGGCTGGCGTCGACCTCGGAGGCCACCTTCGGCAGGTACGCCTCCGGGGCCAGCGGTGGCACCGGCAGCCCCAGCTCCCGATTGCACACCGTGTAGCCGTTCTCGATCCGCGTTGCCGACACCACCGCCACCGAGGCGAGTTCCGCTATCGTCCGCGGGTGTTCGTTGATCCGACAGACTGCATACAGCACTCCGGCCGCGATCGCCTCGATCGATCGCCCGCACAACAGCCCCTCGTCTTGGGCCGTCCGGAACAGCTGACACGCCTGCGCTCGGGTGCTCTTCGGCACGCCCAGCGCCCCCGCCATCCGCCGGATTTCGAGGAAGCCTTTCATCCGGTTGCGTTCGGCCTTCGAGTCGAACTTCGCGCGTCGGTGCTCGCGACGCAGTCGGTGCAATCGTGAGCGCTTCTTCGAATCGACGCTCGACTCGGACCCGTTTGGCGAGTACCCGATGTCCGTCCCGATCCCGCGATCGTGTCGTTCCACCGTGTTCGGCCGCCCGACGTGTCGCCCCGCCGCGTTCCCCTCGTCGTCGACCGTCCACTGGGGCCCGCGGTCGATCTTGTTTTCGTCGATCACGAGACCACAGTCGTCACACACCGTCTCGTCGACGTTCGCTGTCACCCGACCGCCACATTCGGGGCACGTGTTGGCGTCGTTCTGTTCGACGTCCTCGTCGAAGCCACGCTCGTACGCACCGTCCGTCCGCCCGCTCCGCGCCGCCGCCTGTTCACCGCGCTGTTCGACCGAATCCTTATTTGCTGTTACGTTCGTATCGTACATTGGAACTCACAGGTTCCTGAAGGCGCCAACCACGGCGTCCGAAACCGCGATGTCACACCATCGCGGATTTCTCTGCATCACCCGACCAGTCACGTCGCGCCCTCGCTCGCGCCTTCGCGAGCGCCCTTGGGCGCGAGCGAGGGCGCGTCAGCCTCGGGACACAGCCAGCCGCCCGCGCCGCCCCGGCGAGGGGGGCGACCGCAGGGAGCCCCCACGAGTCGGGGCTCGGGCGCTCGCGGTGTGGAGAGCGCCCGATCACGAGGACCGACGCGAGCGTCCAGCGGAGTAAGCGTGGCGGGGTGAGCACCCACGGCGCGCAACCCCCCGCGCTTACCCGCTGGCGTCGAGACCAGACGCCCGGAACGGGCGCGGGCAGTGCGGAGAGCGCCCGCACGCCCGGACTGGTCGGTCGCGAGCGACCGCGACCGGGCCCGACCGGCGTGAGCGCGAGCGAACGCCGCAGCGGGGCCGGAAGCGGGCGTCGGTCCGAGTGGCGAGGGCGGCGTGCCGTGGGCGGGAGTTAGACAGCGGCCGCCACAGCTCGGCTCGCTTGCGGCCTCCGGCGCGCGAGGAATCGATCGTCGCCGGTGGACTCGAGGACGCGCGAGGGGAGGGGGGCGAGGCAACGGGCTGGCGGGGACGGAGCGTGCGGCGTCACACGCGCCGCTGGCACCGGCTAGGAGGGCTCAACACAGCCTGAAGTGCCCTGGTACCGCGACCCTCGGAAGGGTTATCCCACGTTGCACACTCTATCTGTATGTAATGGCAAACGGTACGGTTGACTTCTTCAACGATACGGGCGGCTACGGTTTCATTTCGACAGACGACGGCGACCTCGACGACGACGAAGACGTGTTCTTCCACATGGAGGACGTCGGTGGTCCGGACCTCGAGGAGGGCACCGATGTCGAGTTCGACATCGAGTCCTCACCCAAGGGCCCCCGCGCGGCGAACGTCGTTCGACAGTAACACCGGTATACACCTGTCGCTCACACCGACAGACACCGATTCCGACTTTTCAGTCCGCTTCGACGTCTTGACCACCGTGACCTAACGAGAGAGTGAACTCCGATCCGTCGTCAGCGTTACCAAGCGACTCCGGAATGAGTTGGTCTTCGAGGCGATATATCACACTGAGAGACCCGAACCGAAGCCCCAACCCTCGCGGTGGGAGTCGTTCACCCAGCCGGTGTCGGGTCAGTGAACGTACTCAGGTTCCACAGCGACCCGAGGTGACACCTTGCCAATATACGCGCCGTTGTTTAAATACTAATACGAACCAATCGGCTGTAGAAGCGCGGAAGCCCGACCGCAAGAGGGACGACCGCAGGGAGGACCGGCCCGACGACGTGCGGTGCGGGCGCGGGAGGACGCGTCAGTTTGGATCGCGTTACTCAACTTCGACCACGGTCGAATCGTTTGGTGACCGAATCGATCGGCCGTGCTCCATCGTGAGATCGTCCATGACCAGCCAAACATTGCGCTTGTTGGCCTTCCAGACGAAATCAAAGAGGGCGCATCCACACGGTTGCCGGGTGATCCGAGGTGGTGAACACCCCTGGCATCGTCTCACTCTCACTCGCATCTTGGCGGTCCGGGACACACACGACGGAGCAATACCGCGATCAATCACAAACAGGAACCCAAGGGATAGCGGAAGTACTGGAACTGTCCGGAACGTCCGCGATTCGCCACCGAACGCTTTTGACAGCTATCCGCCTATCGAAGCGTATGGACGCACCCAGCCGCGACGACCGGTCGATCCGCGACACCGTGGCCGAGACGCTGGCGGACCATCCGGTCAGCGTAGCGTTCCTCTTCGGCTCCCGGGCACGCGGCGAGAGCCACGACCGAAGCGACATCGACGTCGCTGTCGCCTTCGAAGCCGGTGGATCCGGGAGCCTAGACTCACGCCTGTCACTCGGGGCAGACCTCGCCCTCGCGCTTGGAACCGACGATGTCGACGTGATCGACCTCCGGGCAGCGTCTCCAGCACTCGTTCGCGCGGTCTTTCGTGACGGCGACCGTCTCGTCGGTACCGAAGCCGAGGCACGTTGGCTCCACGACGCACTGCTTGAGGACGCCGACGAGAAGTTGCGGTCACCGGCCGAGCGCCTCGACCACGCACTCGCCGCCATCGACGACCATCTTGCATGAAGATCTCCGACGACGATATCGAACGGATCGTGAGCGCGGCCGAAACAATCGAAGAGAGCCTGTCAGTCCTCGCGGCAAAGCAGTCGCTGTCCCGCGAGTCCTATCGGGCTGACCGAGAGACCCGAGACGTGGTCGAGCGACGGTTTGTCAAGGTGACTGAGGCCACGCTCGACATCGCTCGGACGCTCGTCGTTCACGAACGCGGTTCACCCCCGAAGAGTAACCCGGCGACGATGCTTGCACTAGACGAAGTCGGCGTTCTCAACCGTACGACTACCAAAGAGATGGTGCAGGCAGCCCGCTTTCGGAACGTCCTCGCACACACGTACGGGGACGCCATTGACCACGACGACGTGTACGCCGCGCTGCAAAGCCTCGAACGCTACCGGGATTTTCTCCACGACGTGCGGGCGTATCTCGACGACACCGGGGCACTTTGAACGTATTCGGCGTGTTGTGTCGGGGTCGGATTCCGCCCACGGCTAAAGCCGTGGGCTTTCCTTGCGTCTCTGTGAATCCCTTGGAGTCCGGACTTTTCTAACGGCGTCCGAGACAGAGCCGCGCCCACTCATTTCCCCATCCTCTTTCCGGTGCTATCGTTCGCTTCGGAGCTGCTGTCAGACCGCTCTGACACACCTCTATCACCGTTCCGACGAGCCACATCCCGAGAGTTGACAACGGTCGTCTGGAACTGCTCAGAGATGGATCCGCCGAATACGAACACTCAGATGCTGTTTTCGAATCGAATTCTGTAACGACTCTCGAAACTATACGGCCGTATTCGCACCACATTTTACATACTATCAGTATATGCCAAAGCGATATGCGACCGACGTCGACACGTACCTTCGGGTCACCCTCGACACCGACCCGCTGGACGCCGCCCGCCTCGAGGCCGCCTTCAGCCGCCTGCACTCGCTCGGATACGACGTCCGACTCGACGTCCGCCTCGTCGCCACCGAGGGACAGATCGCCTACTACGTCGGCACCGCCGGCACGCACGCCGCCACCGTCGAACACACTCTCCGGAGTATCTTCCCCGAGGGCACCCAACTTGATCGTGAGACGCCGCCCGAACTCCCCGCGGAGCCGACGGCCGCCCTCGAACTCCGCGGCCGCGGCGAGCGTCGCGAGGACTGGCAGACCCGACTCCAGCCCGTCACTGACGGCGACGGGACCCACACCCAGTTCCCCCTCGCCGCCGCCGTCGACGCGCTCGCCGACGCCGACGCCACTGTCCACTATCAGGCCCTGCTCGCGCCCAAACCCGACTGGGGAGCCGACGCCTCGCTCCGCATCGACCGACTCACACGTAACCGCGACACGCCCGCCCAGCGCTTCTTCGACTTCCTTCTCGACGAGTACACGGTCGATCCCGACGTCGAGGACGCCGATCCCGCCCACCAACGCCGCATCCGCTCGATACAGGCCACCGACCCCGGCCGCTCGTTTGCCGTCTGCGCTCGAGCGGTCGCTTCCGGCGACGGCGCCGAGGCCACCCTCGAGGAGTTCGGGACTGCACTCCGCCCCGCCGACGGTCCCTTCTATCACGTCCACCCCGTCGTCCGACGGAGCGAAGAGCGCGTCGGCCGCCTCGCCGACGCCATCGAGGCGGGCACACGCCCCGAGGAGCCCTCGTTGTTCGACCGCCTGAAAGCCCGCCTGCCGATCACCGCCAACACCGCCCCCGAACTCGTCGCCGACGCCCACACCGCGCCGAACCTCTGTCTCGTCGACGGCGACGCCCTCACCGCCCGCGGCCGACGCGCCCTCGAAGCCACGCCCGAGGAACGCACCGCAGTGCCCCGCCCCGACGACGCCTTGCTCGCCCAGTACGACTCGGGCATGTTAGTGGGCTACCCGCTCACCGGCGACGATACCGCCGCTGACGCGCCCGTCCGCCTCCCGCCCTCCCTGCAGACCCTTCACGCGGCGTGGTTCGGCAAAACCGGCTCCGGGAAGTCCACCTCCCTCATCAACGCCATCCTCGAGAATCACGAGGCCACGGCGGGCGCCGACATTCTGATCGACCCCAAGGGCGACGGCATGCCCGCCGAGTATCTCAAAGCCCACTACGCCCGCCACGGCGACCTCGAGGACGTCTACTACTTCGACTGCGCGGAGACGCTGCCCGCCCTCTCGTTTTTCGACATTCGCGAGCAACTCGCCGACGGCATCGACCGCACGACGGCCGTCGAGGACGTCACCGACCATTACATCGAGATGTTGATCGGCGTGATGGGCCGAGAGCGATTCGAACGGGCGGTACGCTCGCCCGACATCATCCGCTATCTCGTCAAGGCGATGTTCGATCCCGTCCACGGCGACGACGCGTTCGCCCACAGCGAACTCCAGGCCGCCGCGACCCGGATGCGAGACACACGTGACGCACCGCCGGTCGTCGATCCCGAACTCCGGCGGATGCTCGCCGGCGTCGCCGCCAACAGCAAACGCTCCTTCGACGAGTTGATGCAGGGCGTCGCCAACCGCATCGAGAAGATCCCCCTCGACGACCGCCTCGGGCAGCTGTTCAACCACGTTCCCGAGGGCGACGATCCGCACTTCGAGTTGCGCGACGTCGTCGACGAGGACGCCGTCGTGTTGCTCGATACGGGCGGGTTGCGCCGGGAGAGCCGCCGCGTCGTCACGCTTGCGCTGTTGTCGCAGTTGTGGACGGCGCTGCGACGGCGACAGCGGAGTTCTACTCACGATGGCGACCACGCGCTGGTAAACCTCTATCTCGAGGAGGCCGCAACGGTGGCGTCGTCCGGGCTGGTCACGGAACTGCTCGCCCAGTCGCGGGCGTTCGAGCTCTCCGTGACGCTGGCGATGCAGTTTCCCGCCCAGCTGCGGCAGTCGGACGCGGAGGCGTACGCGGAGGTGTTGAACAACGTCTCGACGGTTGTCACGGGCAACGTCTCTGTGGACGCGGACCTGAAGCGACGGTTGGCGACGGAGTCGATGCCCCCAAACGAGGTGGCGAATCGGCTGCGGGCGTTGCGGCGCGGGCAGTGGTTCGTCTCGCTGCCCTCCGAGTTCGGCACCTCCGAGCCCCGGCCGTTTCTGGTCGAGAGTGCGCCGATTCCGGCGGGCCACCACGAAAGCGACGAATCGCTGTCGGGGGCGCGACGCACGGCCTTCGAGGCGGCCTTCGACGCCGTCCGCGACCGGACGCGACTCGAGTGTGGGTTGGACCTGACGGTGAGTCGGTTCTACCGCCCCGACACTGGAACGGAGACGGAGACGAAAGCAGATACGGACGCGAATGCGGCGGCCACAGCGGCCGCTGAGGCCGATCCCTCGCCGGCCGAGGCGCAGAGCCCGCCCGGCTCGCTGTTGGCGCACACGAAGCGGATGCCGGCGTGTGTCAGCTACGATGGGGCGCGCCACGCGGTGGTGTGTGACTCGTGTGACTCCCGGTACGATCCGACGCGGGCGGGACTGAAGCGAGCCATCGAGTGCTGTCACAGCCTCGAGAGCGTGGACCGCGACGACGTCCCGGTCTGTTCGGTGAGTCTGAAGCTCTCGGCCGACGAGCGGGCTCAGAGCCGCTATTCGGACGCGCAGTTGCGGTTCCTGCAGGCGGTGTATGCGGCCCATCAACGGCGCTTCGATCCGGAGCTGGAGTACGACCTCCTGAACGACAGCATGGTGCGGTTACGCGAGTACGTCGGCGTCGGAACGGACGAGATCGAGCGGTTACTCGAGGACGGGTTGCTCGCGAAGGACTGTACGCACCCGCACGTCCTGTACACGGTGACGCCCGAGGGCCGGGCGGCGGCGAAGATCCGCCACCGGGAGGGCGTCGCCCACGGCGACGGCGCGGGCGATCTGAGCGAGTCGAGCCTTCACGTCGCGATGGTCGAGTTGGGTAGACGGTACGTCCAGGCAGCGTTCGTCGAGAGCGACGACTCGGCGGCCGTCGAGGTCAGCCCCTATCACGACGTCGCGGACGGCCGCCTGGACGTCGCGGGGCTCGATGCCGACGGCGAGGTCGTGGTGGCGGTGGAGGCCGAGCGGTCGAATCACGACACGTTGCGGGCGGTGCCGGAGGACTACGACAAGATGGCCCGCCACGAGCCCGAGGCGGCGATCTGGATCGTCGAGAACCGCGATGGCGGCCACGACGTCCTCGAGGCGCTGAACGAGCCGGGCGAGGGCGACCCGCGAGTCGAAAAGACCTACAGTCGAACGACGGCGACACGTCTGTTCACTATCGATACCCCCGGGCTGACCGAGATGCACACGTTCAGTTACCTGCGCGATTCGGTGTTGGACGACGAGTGAGCGGACGGTGACTCACCGGATCATACTGTTTGACCGGTGTCGATCTACGAGGCGAGTTCGATCGCCGCAGTACGTACGTTTACTGACACGAACGACTCATGCAGACGACGGACCCCCCACCGGTCGTATCGGTCGAGTCGGAGCGATAGGTCGGGCGATGGACGGATGCGATCCCAGTTGCTCGAGTGACATTCCCCGCGAACCGTGTTCGAACCGTTCGTCGAACCCCCTCGGCACGTGCGCCGCTGACGACCCACAGTTTGACTCGAGTCCCGGACCACCCGGTGGACGATCGTCAACCGATGCTCGGCATCGGGGCGCGCGCTCGACGTCCGTGTTCGCTCCGGTCGGTGGGTCGGTTCGACTCGGGATGACACACCGGCGATGATGCCGGCGGCCGACCCACTCCAATACTATCACACTTGATACGTATGTGTAACGGCGTTGGCATACGAGCGCTCGACGACGGCGTCGTCGCCGTGCCGTTGGAACCGTTCGCCGATCGGAGCTCGGGACGGGGGCGCAGTCCCGTCTGCACTCGCTGCCGGGCGTCGATTGGCAAAAACGTCCTCGGTCAACCGGTGTTGTTCCCCCAAAATGTAACATCCCGTCAGAGACCGAATTCGAGTTGTTAGGTCCTCTCGAGAGCCGTTTCGGGACGTAACAATCAGCTCGGCTCCCTCAGTGTGTCTGGGTGTTCGACGCGGTAGTGGTGGCGCTATCGTACTCGAGTCGAAACCGTCCTTCTACGTCCCCGAAGCTGGCTGTAAACACCGCTGAGAGACGCTGTATAGTACGATTTTGAACATGAGGTCGACGGCGATGCCGGGGCGAGGCGCCTGAATGCACCCATCACGAAATTGGAAAACAGACAAAAAACAGCAGTAACACGGCATTGTTGGGGGTTTTCAGGTTTTGGAATCTCCCGGCACGTACCGATTCTGAGACGGTTGGGTACGACCGACGCTATTTCCCGTATATTGGCCGTTTGAGGCCCGTATTTGCCGTTCCACCGGAAACGATGGGGGTGTCGAACGGGGCTTCGAACGCTCGAATATGGCTGGATCGCGCGAAATCAGGGCAACAACACGCGAAAACAGCCCACCTTGCGGGAGAAATCCCGATTGTTACGTCCCGAAACAGAGTGTCTCAGACCATCTAAAGCACAAACTCGATTTTGAGCCGTTGTTGGATTTCGCTCAACAGCCTGGGCCGGCGAGTCGGCCCGAACAGTTTTATTCACCCCGTATGAGAAGAAACCAACAGCCGATGTCCGAGCCGATCCCGACCGAATCCGAGCTCCCGAACACGCTCCTCGCTCGTGGGCAGTGGCTCTGTTGGCGGGCCGAAGAGCGTGACGGGAAAATGACAAAAATTCCCACTGACCCCGCGTCGGGGGAGTTCGCCTCGACGACCGATCCAGCCACCTGGGGGACCTTCGAGACGGCTCGCGACCGGGCTACTTCACCCACTACGGACGCCACTGGCGTCGGGTTCGTGTTCACCGATGACGACCCGATCGTCGGCGTGGATCTGGACGATTGTCGTATTCCGGAAACCGGGAAGACTCGCCAGTGGGCGAGTGACATCGTCGATCGCTTGGACTCGTTCACCGAGATCAGCCCCTCCGGAACGGGCTATCACGTCCTCGTCAAGGGGGCGCTTCCGGAGGGCCGCAACCGGAAGGACGACGTCGAGTTGTACGAGACGGCGCGGTTCTTCACCGTCACTGGCGACCACGTCGATGGGACGCCAACGACTATCAACGAGCGTACACGATCGCTCCACGCGATCCATCGCGAGTACGTCTCTCCGGCGGACGACGGCGCCAAGTCACCCTCGAGTGAGAGCGACACGAACGGCGTTGACGAGAGATCTCGACCGCCCCCGACGTCGGCCTCGCTCTCGGATGCGGACCTCCTCGAGCGTGCGAAGAACGCGGCGAACGGCGAGAAGTTCAGCCGGCTTTGGCGCGGCAACACCGCCGGCTACGAGAGCCACTCGGAGGCCGACATGGCGCTGTGTTCGCTGTTGGCGTTTTGGACCAGCGGGGACGTGACCCGACTCGATCGACTGTTCCGCGAGTCGGGGCTGATGCGCGAGAAGTGGGACGAACGGCACTTCGCCGACGGCAGCACCTACGGTGAGAAGACGGCCGAACGGGCCATCGCCGGGACGAGCGAGTTCTACGAACCGTCGGGTGACGCTTCGACAACGGGGGCCGACGCTACGGATCAATCGGGCGGCGAGCGACAATCGATGCCGAACGATACCGGTCTTCAGAACGTTCGCGCCCGGGAGGCGGATCGCCTCGAACGGATCGAGGAGCTCGAAACGAAACTGCAGGAGACGCTCGAGGAAGCCGAACGACTGCAATCGGAACTCGACGCCGAGCGGGAGCGACGGCGCGGACTCGAAGCCGAACTCGAGGCCGAACGCGAGAGTGCAACGAGTGAGTCGTGGCTCCCGTGGCGGTGATCGGCCGTCACGCTCTGCATGAATGAGCCGTCGCAAGTCGTGACCCATATCCAGCACTGCGCTGAATTTGCCCGAGCGACCGGGGAGAGACGAACACCGACCTGAACTGTTTTGTGTGCATATCACCAATGACCGACCGATGCCGACGACGTGTGCATTGTGTCGGCGAGTGATTTCGGACGAGCGGATTGCCGATCCACAGGTCGTCCAAGAACACCACCTCCGCCCCGAGGAGCGAGCGACGAGCCCGACCGTAATGCTCTGTCGGCCGTGCCACAAGCAGATCCACGCAGTCTTCACCAACGAAGAACTGCGAGACGACTACGATACCATCGAATCGCTGCGGGAGGCGACACAACTCGGAGAGTACCTCTCGTGGATCCGTGGCACCGAGAAACTCGACATCCAGGTCACGACGAGCAATCGCGTCCGTGACCGTCGCTGAACGGTTTCGATACGGTGGACGATGGGAGGCGTGAGGTTCGAGCTGCTCACCTAGTGCAACAGACCGTGGCAGCGTCAACGAGATAGCGAAGACAGTCTAGGCTCGATCGCTTCGTGAGTATTTCACCGACGTCACGATGATCCGAAGAGCAAACCTATTGATTGCTTCCGATACTGCAGTCATCCCGCTACCGGTATCGCTCAGACGAAGAGCGATACAGCCGCTAACATCGCACTGTATATGACGTACAGCACGCTGAATGACGCGAGAGTCGGATAGAACAGATCTTTGAGGTGTTGTAGAGAGAGGCGATTATAAACTGGGGATCTAACCTCTGGCTCAAGATCATCGGGAAGAGCTCGCTCGATCCCGTTGACATGATCGGCCCCGACAATTGCGACGACTCGGCCACCGTCTTCAGCTGCCTTCTCGATCATCTCAGCGATCCGTATGTCACGCCCAACAGTCCCTCGACGTGATTCGTGACTCCGTACGAGGAGTAGAGGGAACAACGAGCTCACGAGAAGCCACAGTGACCCCTGGAGAACGTGTCCAAGCCATCCGATCATAAGAGCGGTCGCAAACAATACAAAAAACAACCCCGCACTGGCGATTTCAACCAAGATATGTGCGTTCTCGAGTATAGAAGCGTTCGATTCGCGGGTTGGTTGTGGCTCAACGTCTTGAAGCTCAGCTAGATCCTTGATGATCGTCTTATCGACGTAGAGGGATCGAGCAAAGAGGAATTCAAATATCATTAATACCCATCCAAACCAAATTTGGCTCCACCCGAACTGCCAGTTCTCCTGTTCGGGTCCTTCAAAAATGAGGTGATCGACACCGTCTTTGATCAGTGTCCGTTCCTCCTCCAGATCACCGCGGGACGTATGCAACTCCCCTTTGATTAGTATCTCTGTGTGGTTCATTGGTCAGTGATTGCCAGCCCAGTTCTGTGGACTGTTCGAAAAGGTGGGCCCACCCCACGTCGGCTGTCGACGCGAAAGCGAACGGGTGCATCCCTAGCCAGGTCCCCAGACCCGAACACTTGTAATCAGCGCTCCTGATTACCCAACTGGCAATGCCCGAGCATTGCAGGCTACCCTGGATGCGCAGGGATGATGAATCGATGAGATGTTTAATGTGTGAACCGGATTGTATACATCTACAATCCGATTTCAGCTATTTCAAACGCCGTTTCGTCAGGTGATGTCGTAATGCGACATGCCACGGACGTCATCCAGGGATTTGACATAACAAAACCAACAGGTCGGAAGAAAGCACGGCTCGTGGAATGGTTCCAAGAGCGTCCGGGAACCCGGTTCGATGTCGCGGAGGTGTACGCCGCGCTCGGCGAGGAGTTGGGTGTCGGGGAGGGACAGACCCGGAACTACTTGAACGACCTGGCCGATGATGGCGTCCTCCAGCGACACGGCGAAAAGCGGATCGCCTACAGATTAGCGGACGACATCGTCGTTCCGATGCGATATCAGGCGTTGGCTGTCTTGAGCCACCTCGGGGAGATCTTCAACATCAAGCGCTGGGGACTCGCTGGCTTCCTGACGATTATGACGGTCACTTGGGCGGCACTGACGCTGCCGTTTTGGTTCATGTGGGGGACGCTGGTAATCTACCCGACGAACAGTTACGGATCGATCACCCGTCCCGAATTTCTACAGATGGCGATCGCGATGACGGTCTGGCTGGTTGTGTTTATCGCCGGTAGCACCGTTGTGTACCGATTCCATCGATGGTAGCAAAGGTGCCGTGGACCCTGTCGATGAAGATCTGCTACAAAGGCTCCTATCGGAGATGACGGACTAGACGTACCAAAGCGTCTGTTGCTCCGGCGGAATCAGGTGAAAGACCAGCGTAAGACGGTTGGATTCGGCCTTCAGAAAGAAACTCGCGATCTTGAGGATGAGATACTTACAGAGGTGAAGGCTGATCTAGATATCGAGACGCTCCCTGCGACCGATCTTCGCGAGGTTGCTTATCTCGCAGGTCTACAGGACAAAGAGCGACTCAAGCAAATCCTTCTCGAGTGGGGCTATCAATTTCGAACGGGCGATTAGAAGGCCCATTAGATCACAGTGTTCCGACTATGACGAGGAGCTCAGTTGCTCGATAGATCCTCTCAGCGATTTCATCAATGATCCCATCGTCGGATAACATCTCGATGGCGTTGGAGACGGCTTTCTTTGACCGATCACTCCCTTCTTGAGCGCGAATCGCCAGACTCCACGCGCTACGGAAATCGCGGAACTCAAAATATTCAGCTGACGGTTGAGTCTTGCCTACCTGCCGAATGCTTTTATTACAACATGATGTATAATACTGTATGAGTACACAGTCGGATGAAGACAAGTTGACGATGCCGACTCAGATTTCATTAGAGTTGTCTGATGACGGTACGATTTGGATAGCCTGCGATGAGGAGACAGACGTAGCGGCCGAGGGAGAGACGAGACAAGAGGCGCTTGCGATGTTGGATGATGCTGTTGCGGCATACAGGGGAGAGGCTGGCCGAGAGCCGACAAACGAAGAACTCCGAGACATCGGGATTGAGCCTGAAGCTAACACATCTGGAGACCTTGCAGATATTCTGAAGTAGGCTGTCTGACGGGCACACGAGGTTTCTCTGGCGATGATATCGTCAAAGTACTGTGTAACGTCGGCGGGTACAAATGGATCCGCACGACTGGCAGTCACATGATTCTGAAGTGGATACCTCCAGAAGATCACGATACTGAGCCTCGAACGGTCTCTGTTCCCCGGAAGGATCGTATCCGGGTTGGTACTTTGCGGAAGATTGCGGAGCAAGCTGGTGCAGACGAGTTTGACGACTTCTGTAGGTGGATTGATCGCAACCGCTGAGACGCCCTGTTTTGCTGGCACTACCTGTTCCGGTTAGACACGCCCCAGTCCGAATAAAGAGGAACAGCACAACCTCGGAGGCACAGTTTGGAGCGGACGAGACGGTCGCTCAGGTCACCGATCCAAACACACCACTCGGTGAAGCGGGAAATGAGGGTCGACACAATCATGATTCTCCCGCTTCAACGACTTTGATCTCACGACGTGATCCACTGCCCGCTAGTGATTAAACACAGGCCTATCAGGAGATCCGCAACCTCGCCCGCGGCCCTCAACGGTTGGCCGGAGCCTTCCATCGGCATCTGCTATCGTTATACAGCGGCTGCGCCGCACACACGTTCTGACCGCCTACCGGCTGCGAAAAAAGTAGATCCCTGGACGGCGTAATCATTTTGCCGCTAGACGTGGTTTAGTCTGTTAACAACATTTTATATATGGTTTAGTCGGCTAACAGCGTTTCCATATATGAACCTTTTATCCATAATCATTAACTATGAGGAGGCATACCATACATTGATGTCCGGTAATGACCCAACCGACCGGCCCGAACCGCAATCGGTACTGACACTTGCTGTGGCGACCACCGCAACGGAGAAGATGGACCAATGAGCTCGATAGAGCAGACGTCCGAACAGCTCGCCGATGCTGATGTCGACCATGCGACTGAGACAGCACAGGCGTTTCTAGAGGAGTTTGAAGATGCGATGCTCCGAGAGGATGCCGCCGCTGCGGCGGAGATGTTCTGTCCGACGAGTTACTGGCGCGATCTAGTCGCGTTCACCTGGAACATCAAGACGGTAGAGAATCCCAGTGGCGTCGAGGACATGCTTGAGGAGACACTCGCGCACATCGGTCCGTCGACCTTCAAGCTTACCGAGCCCGCGGAGGAGGAGGACGGGATCATCACCGCCTGGTTCACCTTCGAGACCGAGGTGGGTCGTGGTGAGGGTGTCGTCCGGCTGAAAGATGGCGGTGCGTGGACCTTCCTAACCGCACTGACGGAGCTGAAGGGGTATGAGGAGCCTAAGGGTAGAAACCGACTGAAGGGTACAGAGCAGGTTGCGGACCAAGAGCGCAATCCGTGGACAAATCTCCGTGAGGAGGAACTGGAGAACCTGGGGTACACCGAGCAGCCACACACCGTGATCATCGGCGGGGGACAGGGTGGCATCGCGCTCGGTGCACGGCTCCGCCAGCTCGGCGTGCCTACAATCATCGTCGAAAAGAACGACCGGCCAGGAGACTCTTGGCGCAACCGGTATAAGGGGCTCGCGCTGCACGACCCTGTCTGGTACGACCACCTCCCGTACATCAAGTTCCCCGACAACTGGCCAGTGTTCTCACCGAAGGACAAGCTCGGTGATTGGCTGGAAATGTACACGCGGGTGATGGAGCTGAACTACTGGTCGAAGACCGAGGCTACAAATGCACGGTACGACGAGGAGGCGGGCACTTGGGAAATCGAGGTCAACCGCGACGGTGAGGAGCTCGTGCTGCGCCCACAGGAGCTCGTGATGGCGACGGGCATGAGCGGCAAGCCCAACGTGCCCGACCTCTCCGGCGAAGAGCGCTTCAACGGCGAGGTGCACCACTCATCCGAGCACCCCGGTCCCGACGAGAAGTATGAGGGCAAGTCCGTTGTAGTGGTGGGCTCGAACAACTCAGCCCACGACATCTGTGAGGGGCTCTGGGAGGTTGGCGCAGACGTGACGATGGTGCAGCGGTCATCGACGTGCGTCATCAAGACGGAGTCAATACTGGAGCATGGACTCGGTGATCTGTACTCCGAGCGGGCCGTCGAGAACGGCATCGACACCCACCGGGCGGACATGATCTTCGCATCCGTCCCGTACCGCATCATGAATGAGTTCGAGAAACCCAAATACGACAAAATCAGGGAAATCGACTCCGAGTTCTACGATGCACTCGAGGACGCCGGCTTCTGGACCGACTTTGGTCCCGACGAATCGGGGTTGTTCATGAAGTACCTCCGCCGTGGCTCGGGCTACTACATCGACACCGGCGCCAGTCAGCTCATTATCGACGGAGAGATCGATATGGCCCATGGGCAGGTGACCGAGTTCACCGAGGATGCGATCCTGCTGGAAGATGGCACCGAGCTCCCGGCCAACCTTGTCGTGTGCGCTACGGGGTTCGGTTCGATGAACCACTGGGTGGCTGACCTGATAGATGAGGAGACGGCACGGCAGGCGGGGAAGGTCTGGGGGGTCGGTTCAGACACGCCTAAAGACCCCGGACCGTGGGAGGGCGAGCAGCGCAACATGTGGAAGCCGACGCAGGTGGAGCATCTGTGGTTCCACGGTGGCAACCTGCACCAGTCACGCCACTACTCGCTGTATCTGGGGCTGCAGCTGAAGGCACGCTATGAGGGGATCCCCACGCCGATGTACGGCAGGCAGGAGGTCCACCACGAGGGGATCTAGCGACCGCTCTCTCAGAAACGGTCGTCTAGCAGGCGATCCTCCTTCGGCGGTAGGATGGCTGGTCGGCATCACCTCAGGTGGTACTCCCCGTCCGCACTCACCGGTCGAGCTGCGCTGCAGGTGGTGTGTTGGCTTGTTTCGCCGCATAGTGGCAACGGTCTCAGACGCTCTTAGTACAATATTCCGTCAGATTGACCCGGAAATGGACGCCATCTGGCGATATGGCATCGCTCAGACGGCTGGCGTGGATGTGCCGAGACTTTGCCAAACAGCACGTTGACGATCCGGACGTACCCGCCGCGCCGGACGGCGCGGACGGGTACGTCGAGTGGGTACAGATTGCGTTGATTCTGTACCGAGGCGAGCTCAAAAAGAGTCTCCGCGAGACGGAAGAGTATTTAACGAGATGCCCGGCGTTCTCGCCGTGTTTGATCTCGACGACATCTCCGTTGTTCCCAGACCCTCAGCCGAGGTATTGAACGAACGACAACGACTCGACTACAGAGTTACCCAGCGGCTGACGCCGTTCCGTTATTCCGCACTCGCTCGTCGTCAGGGCCGACGATAGTCGTCCCCTGACCGGGCTCGACCGGGATCCGTTCGACCACGTCCCCGTTTTCGTCGGTAACGAGCACGTAGTAGATGGCATTGGCGGTCCCCTCGCCGTCCTCGATGGGCTCGAGGTTCTCGTCCATCACCTCGCCGGCGACGAACGACCGGACGGCCTCGTCGTCGCGTATCTCGACTGTCCGACCTGTGTCGGCGTTGACGAAGACGTTCCGCGTCACGTCGGTAAAGTCGGTCGGCGAGACCTTGATGTGCCACCACAGGCTCCCGTCGATCGTGACCGGAACCGGTTCGGTGACGACGAAGTTCTGCCCCCAGTTCGTCCGCGAGTCGGCCGAGCGGGCGATGCCCATCGCGCGCTCGGGGCCGGTCAGCGTCTCGTCGCCGGTCCCGAAGAAGGTGTACTCGCCCGTCTCGGCGTCGGCGAACCACACCTCGTCGAGGCCGCGGGTGTCCTCGCCGTGCGGCTCCATCGCGGTCACGTACGACATCCGTTCGCCTTCGAGGTCGATGACGAACGGCTGGGCGTTGTCGGCCTCCGAGGGGAGCCTTGCGACCTCGATTTCTCCCTCGTGTGCGCCGACAGTCGGGAGCTGATTGATGATGCCGTTTCGGTAGCCGAGCGAGCCCATCTCGGCGCGCGTGAGCGTCATCGGGTAGAGCCGCTGGCCCTCCAAGATCGGCTCGGAGCGAGCCTCTTCGGGCGTGAGATGGTCGATCCGCCCGTCGGGGTGGACCAAGGCCCCGCCGTCCCACGTCGGCGTCGTATGCGGGAACGGCGTCAGGTGCCACTCGTGGCCCGTCTTCGGGTAGTACATGTAGGGCTGCCCGTCGTGGCTGAACTCGACGGCGTCGTCGTCGTACTTCGTGATGTAGTCGGACGTCTTGAGGTTCCAATCCGCCGAGCGGTGGAGTAGCATCCCTTCGCCGTAGGTGAAGTCCTCTTCGTAGACCTGGATCTGTCTGTCGTCCATGCGGGTCATGTCGGTAACGAGCACCCCGCGTTGGTTCTCGATCAGGGTGTTGCGGAACCCGTCCGGTTGGATCGCGTACGACCACGCCAGCGAGCCGTCCTCCTTTCGGGCGATATCGCTCGTCCCGAGGCGGTGTTGGCGGTAGGAGACGGAGCCACGCGTCGTGATGTCCGCCACCTGCCGGGGGACGACACGCGGGTTCTCGGGGTTCGCCTGCGGGAACGTCTCGACTTGGGTCGCATCGTCCATCGTCGTCTGGGCGAGCGTCCGCTGTTCGAGCATTCCCGCGGGCACGCTGACCAGCACGGAGAGTACCGCGAACACGCCGACAGCGGTGACGAACAGCCGAAGCTTCCGTCCCGGAGAACCCTGCAGTTCCAACAGCACGTCGACCGGACTATCGGCCTCCCGGAGCACGCGCCCGAGCGGGCGGTCCGCATCGCCCGTGTCGAAGGGTGGGAGAAACCACAGCACGAGTGCCGCGATGATCGACCCGCCGCCGAACACCGTCAGCCCGGGCGAATAAAGGACACCGTAGACGAACCCGTGCCAGAGCGGGCGGGTGAGGTACCACAGCAGGACGACGATACCGACGCCGAGCAGTCGGGTCGCGGCGTGGATCGCGAGCGACCGACCGTCCGGCCCGCCTCCGGAGGAACCCGACGAATCGCCGTCGCGGGTGGAGGGGCTTTCGTTTGCCATAGCCGGAATAGGACGCGACGGCGGATAAAAACGCCGACGGCCGACGGGGGTCCCAGCGGCGAGAGCGGAACACGGACGGCGAGTGCGGGACGTCGCCGACGGGGACGGGTGGCCGATGCCGAACCCTTACGGTTTAATCGCCCCGCCCCGTACGGGCGGACAAGATCCGACAAAAAACATGATCGGAACACTGTTTTCCATACTCGGTGGGGGGCTCGAAGCGCTGGTCGAATCGGCGACCGGCTGGGTGGGGATGGGAGTCGTTTTCCTGTACTCGTTTCTCATCGCGTTCGTTCTCCCCGGACCGAGCGAGGTCGTGTTGCTCGCCCCGATCGATCTCGGCGCCTCGCCGGCCGGGAACCTCCTGAGCATCATGTTGGTGAGCGCGACCGGAAAGGCCGCTGGCAGCGTGTTCGCCTTCCACATCGGCCAGGAGGCAAAACAGGCCGGCCCGGTCGTCCGCTGGCTGCGGCGCTCGCGGTTCGACGTCCTCGAGTGGTCCGAGCGGCGATCGGTGCAGTTGGCTCAACGCTATGGCTACGGCGGCCTCGCGGTCGCGCTGTCGGTTCCGTTTTTTCCCGACACGATCTCGATCTACGCGTTCGCCATCCTCGAGACCGACTACGTCAAATTCGCCGTCGCGACGTTCCTGGGGAGCTTGGGTCGTCTCGCGGTCACGGTCGGCCTCTTCGGCGGCCTCGTGACGGTGTTTTGAGGCCTCCGGCGGTAGCTCACAGCGCAGTATGAGCCATCCCCGTAGTTATCTTCTGGCCGCACCGGGACCGACACATGACCCTCCAGCTCGGGCGGGCGATCGGTGACGGAATCAAGCGAGTACTCACGCCGACCGGCGGGATCCTGTTCGCCGGGTTTCTCGTGCTTCAGTTGCTGACGCAAGCGTCGGTCAACACAGTGGCAACCAGCGTCTTTTCGGACGGACCGGCCGGCGAAATCGAAGCGGCCCTCGGAGTGACTCTTCCCGTCTCGGGGACTGTCGCCGGTGGCCTCTTCGTCGCGGCGGTCGTCCTCAGCTCCGCGTATTTCGTCGTCCTGTCGCGGGCGCTCACCCGGCCGCCGGGCGAACTGTCGAGCTTTCCGAGCGACCTCTATGTGGATCGGATGGGACGAGCCACGCTCTCGATGTTCGTCGGCGGACTCGTCGTCGGCCTCACCATCATGGTCGGGTTCGCGCTGTTGTTCGTTCCCGGGGTCTTCCTCGCGATCTGTTTCCTGTTTTTCACGTTCGCCGTCGGCGTCGAGGACCGGGGCATCATCGGCGGGCTCAAACGGAGCTGGGGGCTGGCGCGTGGGCATCGATTGAAGCTCACGGTGCTCGTATTTTTCGCCGGCGCCGTCGGAGGCGTCAGTGGTATCGTCGGGACGCTCTTTGATCTCGCCGGGTCAGCGATCGTCGGGGAACTCGTCGTGAACACGATCAACAGTGTCCTGTTCGTGTTGTTGTACGGAATAATCGCCGCGGCTTACCTGCAACTGCAGGACGGCGGCCCACAGCGTCCCGGCGCGAGTGGGGGTCCCGACTCGCTCGACGGCATCGGGGGGTAGCCGGGGATCCCGTTCCGGCGGGTATCGAACCCGTCGGGACGCCGCCGTCCCTCGAACGGAGCGCCTCGTTCGTGACGAAATATATAAAAAATTTGATCACCCCTGAACAAGACCCACGTGAATGCCCTCCATCTTCGACAACCCGACCGTCCGCTACGGTGTAACCTTTTTTAATGCCGCGGTCGTCGCTGTCATCGCATTCGCCCTCCTCGATGGCACGATCCGTTGGGTCGCACTCGGGATCGCCGCACTCGAAGTGATCGTCACCCCACAGATACTGAAACGCGTGGAGTGATCGTCACGCTCTACGGCGACGCACGTCTCGTACACGATGCGCCGGGTGGCGTCACGGTGTTCGGGCGGCGAACGCCGCTCGGAGTCACGTTTATTGAACGCCGGGCCGACGGTGTACACACGGTAATGTGTTCGTCTCCCGTCCAGAACAGGGCCATCGTTCCGTCACCGGATCCGCCGGACGGGGACGGTGGGTGCGTGGTGTGGCACTGCCGGCAACTGCGAACGACGGATCATCCGGCGTTGACGTACGCGGAACGGGAGTACGATCGCGTCCTGCCCCTCTTTATTTTTGACCCATCGTTCTACGGCGAGGACGGACTGGCGTGTGATGCACGCATCCGGTTCGTGCACGAGTCGGTGGCGGATCTCGCCGCGCAGTACGCCGACCGAAGCGGTGGGCTCACCCTGGCGTATGGTGATCCGATCGCGGTGTTGCGATCGTTTCGGGACGCCGGATGGGACATCGCTACGACTGCTGATCCGACCGGTCGGTATGGGCTTCGCCGCGACAACGCGGCGGCGGAGGCGTGTAACGTGACGTTCCTCGACGCTGACGGGCTGGTTCGGGGGACGGAACGCTCGCGCGAGAATTGGAGCGACCACGTCGAGGCGTGGTTGACCGACGAGCAAGTCACGTGGGACGAAACCGCCGTCGAACTCGACCACATCGAAACCCCCGTGTCCGTCGAAGCCATCGAAGCGAGACACAGTGTCGATCCGGAGAAAACGATCGAGAGACGCGGGGGGACGGCAGCCGCGTGGGCGGCTGTCGAGTCGTTTGCGGATCGGCTGGCCGCGTATCCGGGGCGCATTTCAGCGCCGAGCGACGCCCGGACCGGCACGAGCCAGCTCTCGCCGTATCTCCGATTCGGCTGCGTGTCGGTCAGACAGGTGTATCAGTTCATCGATGAGGACTGCCGTGACGGGCGAGCAAAGCAGATGTTCGTCTCGCGGCTCTACTGGAACAAACACTACAATCAGAAGCTCGCCGACTGGCCGGGGTGGATGGAGACGGCAGTCAATCCCGTGTTAGAGGAGTTCCATGCGGAGACGCACGATCCGGCGCTGGTCGCGGCGTGGAAACGCGGGGAAACCGGCTACCCGATGGTCGACGCGTCGATGCGGTGTCTCGAGGAGACCGGCTGGTTGAATTTCCGAATGCGGGCGATGTGTGCGTCGTTTCTGTGCGATCTCTTACAACAGCCCTGGAAGATCGGCGCGGACTGGTTTTATTACCACCTGCTGGACGCCGACCCCGCGATCAACTACACGCAGTTCCAGATCCAAGCCGGCGTCGACGGC
This sequence comes from Natronomonas moolapensis 8.8.11, assembly GCF_000591055.1. Taxonomy (GTDB): domain Archaea; phylum Halobacteriota; class Halobacteria; order Halobacteriales; family Haloarculaceae; genus Natronomonas; species Natronomonas moolapensis. The sequence continues at coordinate 1,664,202 of NC_020388.1, forward strand.
ACCAACATGATGCGGATCTACAACCCTCGGAAGCAAGTTTCCGACAACGATCCGGACGGTGCGTTCGTCACGAACTGGGTGCCCGAGTTGGCGGATCTCCCGACCGAGCACCTGCCGCGGCCGGAGAAGACGCCACTCCACGTCCAAGAGGACTGCGGCGTCTCGGTCGGTGACGACTACCCCTACCCGATAGTCGAGTACGAGGCTGCCCGAAAGCGGATCCTGGACAAGTTCGCGGCCGTCGAATCGGAGGCCAAACGCGCTCTACGAGACCCCGAAGTGCGCCGTCGGGCCTCGCTGTCCCAGCGCGGTGGTGCCGACGACACCGACGCGGGAGCGACGAGCGAACCCCCGCCGGACGATTCCGGAAGCGAACAGTCCTCGCTCGCCCGCTTCGAGTGAACGCAGGCGCGTTCTCGGTGCGTACTCGCTCCGCCGTCGATCGGTCACCGGTTCCGACTTTCGGGGTCCGTTTCCCCGCCGCATCACCCCTTTATATTGCAGATCGGCTCGACGCGGACGACGGGGTCGCCGATCCCGAGCGCCTCGGAGACGCGGACGACCTCGTCCACGTCTTTGTACACACCGGGAGCCTCCTCGGCGATCGTCGCGCCGCTTTGGGCCTTCACGTACACCTCTCGGCCCTCCAGCTCCGACTGTACGTCCCCGCCCCGGAACTCGTTTTTCGCCCGCGTTCGGCTCATCAGCCGCCCGGCGCCGTGGGCCGTCGAGCCGAAGGAGACGTCCAGAGAGTTCGCCCCCCCGCGGAGGACGTACGATCCCGCGCCCATGCTACCGGGGATGACGACCGGCTGGCCGACGTCGCGGTAGGCGTCGGGCACCTCCGGGCGGGCGGCCGGGAACGCCCGCGTCGCGCCCTTCCGGTGGACGTACAGCTCCCGGTCCTCGCCGTCGACGTCGTGGACCTCCTTCTTCGCGATGTTGTGGGCCACGTCGTAGAGCAACTCCATCCCCAACTCCTCCCAGGGCTCCCCGAAGACGTCGGCGAAGACGGTCCGCGTCCGGTGGGTGATGAGCTGTCGGTTGACCCACGCGAAGTTGGTTGCCGCACACATCGCCCCGTAGTACTCCTCGGCGAGCTGTGAGCCCGCCGGAGCCGCCGCGAGTTCCTTGTCGGGGAGGGCATCGACGAGGCCGCTGTGGGTCGTCTCGATGCGTCGGAGGTACTCCGTGCAGAGCTGGTGGCCCAGCCCTCGCGACCCACAGTGGATCAACACGACCACCTGGTCGGCCTCGAGCCCGTAGGCCTCGGCGGTTTCCGGGTCGAACACCTCCGCGACGCGTTGGACCTCGAGGAAGTGGTTCCCGGAGCCGAGCGATCCCATCTGGTTCTGCCCGCGGTCCTTCGCGCGCTGGGGGACGGCCTCGGGGTCGGCGTCGCGGCGAACGCCGTTGTCCTCGCAGTGTTCGAGGTCCGACTCGACGGCGTAGCCGGCCTCGAGACACCACTCGACGCCGCGTTCGAGCGCCGACTCGAGGATGCCGTGGTCGCCCTCGAGAACGCCGCCGCCGCCGAGCCCCGAGGGGACGGCCTCGAAGAGCGCGTCGACGAGTTCCGTCTCGCGACCCCGGAGGTCGGCGTAGGAGAGGTCTGTTTTTATCATTCTCACGCCGCAGTTTACGTCGTAGCCGATCGCTCCCGGTGAGATGCAACCGTTTTCGGCGTCGATGCCCGCGACGCCGCCGACCGGGAAGCCGTAGCCTTGGTGGCCGTCGGGCATACAGATCGCGTACTTCCGGATGCCCGGCAGGTGGGTCGCGTTGCGGAGCTGTTCGAGGGTCCTGTCCTCGACGATCTCCTCGAGCAGGCGTTCGCTCGCGAACACTCGCGCCGGGACACGCATGTCGCCCTCCTGTGGGATCTCCCAGACGTTCTCCCGAACCTTCCGGAGCGTGATGTCGCCGGCCTCGAACGTGGTCATGCGCGTCGTTTGGAGGGGGACGTCCAATACCTTACGACCCACGCGGCGGGGCGTCCCGTCGGCGCTCGCCGTCCGTGACGAACGCTGAGTCCGAACGGGCCTTCATATGGGTACCGAAACAGTTCCAAGTATGAGAGCGTCGGGAACACCGCGTCGTCGGGAGGTTTCGGAGGGTTCGTACCGCCCGATAGCCCGCCGACTGAGCTGCCCCAGTTGGTCGGTGATGCGGGACACATGACGCGGACGAAGACCACCCAACGTGGCGGAACCGACCCGGTGAGCGCCGTCGTCGTCGACGACTCGCAGTTCATGCGGACGGTTATCTGTGATATGCTCGAGGATGCGGGGATCGACGTGCTCGGGACCGCTTCGAACGGCGCGGACGGCGTCGAGACCGTCGTAGAAACCGGCCCCGACGTCGTCACGATGGATCTGAAGATGCCCGGCGTCGACGGCATCGAGGCCGTCGACCAGATCATGACCGAGCGGCCGACACCGGTGTTGGTGCTGTCGGCCCACGCCGCCGACGGCGCGGAGTTGACGTTCGAGGCGATGGAAAAGGGTGCCGTCGACTTCTTCGAGAAGCCGAGCGGCGAGGTGTCGGTCGGCCTCAAACAGCAACAGGAGTCGTTGGTGTCGGCGGTTCGGTCGGTCGCGAACGCCGACATCTCCGCGACGGAGGCGGCCGCCGAACGGGCCCGACAGAGCACGACCGGCGGCCCCTCGTCCGGATCGACGCCGCCGATGACGGAGTACCCCGACCGCCCCACGCTCCTCGTGGGGTCCTCGACGGGGGGGCCGACCGTCGTCGAGGGCATCCTCGAGACCCTCCCGATCGAGGCGGACTTCCGGGTGCTCGTCGTCCAGCACATGCCGGACGGGTTCACGGAGCGCTTCGCGGCGAGGCTCGACGACGCCAGCGAGTATTCGGTTCGGGAGGCCACGGACGGCGATCGGATCGGCGGCGGCGAGGCCCTCGTCGCGCGGGGCGGCAGCCACCTCGAGGTGTCGGGCTACGGGGGCGGCCGGCTCCGCGTCTCGCTCACCGAGGCGGAGCCGGTCAACAACGTCCGACCCGCGGTCGACGTGACGTTCCGAACGGCGGCCGATCGGATCGACGATCCGCTCTCGGCCGCCGTGCTGACCGGGATGGGGTCCGACGGAGCCGCCGGCGTCGAGGCCGTGAACGCGGCCGGCGGGGCGGTGATCGCACAGGACGAAGAGACATCAGCGGTGTTCGGAATGCCACAGCGGGCCATCGAGACGGGCGTCGTCGACGAGGTGCGCCCCCGCGAGGAACTCGTTGCGGGGATCCTGAACGCCACCACGAAGCAACAATGAACGACGACCACATACACGCGTTCGTCTCGGAGTGTCGAGAGAGCATCACCGACCTCAACAACGCCCTCCTCGCGCTCGAGGACGACCCCGGCGACGACGAGGCGATCGAATCGGTGTTCAGGACCGCCCACACGCTGAAAGGCAACTTCGGCGCGATGGGCTTTTCGAACGCGAGCGAACTCGCACACGTTCTCGAGGACCTCCTCGACGAGATCCGCGACGGCGAGATCGAGGTCACACCGGCGATCATGGACGCCGCCTTCGAGGGGGTCGATCGGATCGAGACGATCGTCGACGAGATCGACCGCGACGGCGACACACAGACTGATCCGGACGAGACGACGGCCCGGCTTCGGGCGGCCATCGAGGGCGGCGCCGGGACGGGGAAAAAAGAGGAGACCGACACGGACGCCGAAAGCGGGGGCAGCGGGCCCGGGGGCGCGACCGACGGCGCGGCGCCGACGTTCGCCCACGCCGAGGAGGTGCCGACGACGGACGGGTGGGAGGGTCTCGTCCACGCGCTGGTCGGCGTCGACCCCGACGGGATGCTCGGCGTCGACGCGATGTTGGTTCTCGAACCGCTCGCGGACGCCTTCGAGGACCTGCGGACAGCTCCCGCGCGCGACCGGATCGAGGAGGGCGAGTACGACGGCACGTTCGACGTGTTCGTGCCCGCCGAAAGCGCCGACCGCCTCGCCGGCGAGCTCGAGGGGATCGGCGCGGTCGAATCGTTCGACGTGACCGAGGTCGGCGGAAACGGCGGCGCTGACACGACGGACGCGGATACTGACGCCGACAGCGGGGCTGTCCAGGACGACACAGACGACTCTGGGGCGGACGGCGACGTCGACACCACAGGCGACGATGCCGACGGTTCCGAGGAGGGCGACAGCGACGCCGAACGTTCGGGAGGCGGCGGTACCTCGTCGACGTCGGCCGGCGGGAACGACATCTCCTCGGTTCGGGTCGACGTCGACCGCCTCGACGAACTCCACGGCCTCGTCGAACAACTCGTCACCGGACGGATCACGATCCGGCGGGCCATCGAGGACGGCGACATCGAGACGGCTTCGACGAGCCTGAACGACTTCGATAAGGTGACTTCGCGGCTACAAAACACCGTGATGGATATGCGTCTCATTCCGCTTCGGCGGGTCGTGAGCAACCTTCCCCGGGTCGTCAGGGACGTCGCCAGAAGCCAGGGTAAGGATATCTCCTTCGAGATGCACGGACAGGACATCGAACTCGACCGTTCGATCCTGACCGAGATCGAAGACCCGCTCATCCACATCCTCCGGAACGCGGTCGATCACGGCGTCGAATCCCCCGAGGAGCGCGAGGCCGCAGGCAAACCCCGGGAGGGAACGATCGAACTCGACGCCGCCAGACAGCGCGACCACGTCACGATCGTGGTTTCGGACGACGGTGCCGGGATCGATCCCGACGCGATGCGACAGAAGGCGATCGACGAGGGCGTCGTGCCACAGTCCGAGGCCGAGTCGATGAGCGACGACGAGGCATACGACCTCGTCTTCCATCCCGGGTTTTCGACCGCGAGCGAGGTGACCGACGTGAGCGGTCGGGGCGTCGGGATGGACGTCGTCCACAGCACGGTCGAACAACTCGACGGCACCGTCGACGTCGACAGCACGCCCGGCGAGGGGACGACCGTCGAACTTCGCCTGCCCGTCTCGGTCGCCATTGTCAACGTGTTGTTCGTCGAGGTTGGCGACCGAGAGTACGGCATCCCGATCAAGAACATCGACGAGTTGACCCACGCGAGCGACACCGAGACGGTCAATGGGAAATCGGTCGTCAGGCACGACGACGACGTATACCCCGTAATCAGGCTAGATAAGGCCCTCGAAATCGACGACGCGATCGGCAACGACGCGGCGGCCGCGTCGGGCGATCCCGGTGGGACCGAGTTCGCTGCTGACGGGGGCGACGATGTCGGTGCTCTCGGGGCCGGGGGTGTCGACGCGGATGGTGACGGTAGTCCGGACGGCGGGATGCTCGTCCGGATCCGCGAGTCGGTTCGCCCGGTCGCGCTCAGGTGTGATTCATTCAGCGATCAAGAGGAAGTCGTTGTCAAGCCCCTCGAGGGGTCGCTCAGCGGAATTCCGGGTCTCTCGGGCACCGCCATTCTCGGCGACGGAAACATCGTTCCGATCCTCGACGTGGTGAGCTTGGAGGAATGAGCCGAACGGAAGCCGAGGGACTCGCGGACGTAATCGAGTACATCGCCGATCGGATGGCGTTCGAGCCGGATTCGTACAACGAGTCGTATCTCGACCGTCGGATTTCGGCGCGAATGCGGCGGACGGACTGTGAGACGTACGCCGAGTACCTCGAGGTGTTGTCGGCGAACGACGGCGAGCGCGCGGCGCTTTTGGACGCGTTGAGCATCAACGTCACGAGCTTCTTCCGCAACCCGCCGGTCTGGGAGCGGCTCCGGGACGTGCTGGCCGATCTGACGGCCGACGGGGGGACGGTTCGCTGTTGGAGCGCCGCCTGTGCCGACGGTCGGGAGCCGTACTCGGTCGCGATGCTCGCCCGCGACGATCCGGACATACGGGAGCGTGCAGTCGAGATAACGGCGACGGACATCGACGCCGAGATACTCGAGACCGCCCGCGAGGGCGTCTACGAGTCGACCCGGACGACGGACATCGCCGAGCAGCTCGAGCCGCTGTCGGCCCCCAAAGAGCACGTCGACATCGACGCGGACGCGCGGTCGTTCGCCGTTCGCGACCGGGTCAAGCGGATGGTCTCCTTCGAGCAACACGATCTCATAAGCGGGACCCCCAAACGCGGGTACGACCTCGTACTCTGCCGGAACCTGTTGATATACATCGACAGCTCGTACAAGACGCCGATCTTCGAGACGCTGACCGCCGCGGTCGAGGCGGATGGCTTCCTGACGATCGGCAAATCCGAGACACTTCCCCGGTCGTTCCGGGCGGAGTACGACGCCTACGACAGGGGTAACCACATCTACCGGAGAGAGTGAGATGTCGCTGTATCAACTGCAACGGGAGCGCGACCTGGCCGAACTCGTCGAGACGCTTCGCCGGAGCGACGATCCGGCGATCCGCTGCCGGGCGGCGGAGATCATCGGCGGGATATTCGAGACCGACGACATCGACGAGTCCGATCTCGTCCTCGAGGACGGCCCCGGGGGCGACCCGATCCTCGGAGCGGCCGAGGCGGGTGGGCGCGAAACGGTCATCGACGCGCTGGTTTCGAGCGTCAAAAACGACGACGCGGACGCGGTCCGGGCGGCTGCGATCGACGCGCTCGATCACCACAGCCAGGAGTCCCTCGAGCGCGTCGTCGACGAACTCTCCGGGAAGGACCTCGCCGCCGCCGCCGACTGGGTCGCGGCCCGGGCCTTCGCGGAGGTGCTCGACGACGGCCAACCCGAACTCCGGATGGCGGCCGCGACCGGGTTGGGACGCGTCGGGGACCCGAGCGTGACCGCCGCGCTGGTCGAGCGGCTCTCCGACCCGGATTCGCGCGTCAGGGCCCGCTCGGCGGTCGCCTGCGGCCGGATCGGCGACCCGCGGGCGGTCGAGGCGCTCGAGTCGCGGCTTCGCGGAGACCCGAGCATCGACGTCCGAGCGGCCGCTGCCGAGGCGCTCGGCGAAGTCGGGACCGAGGCCGCACTCCGGGTGCTGTTGGCGGTCGACAGCGACGACAGCGAATCGGTCCGCCGCGTCGTCGCCGACGCGCTCGGGCAGTTCGGCAGCGTCGCCCCCGTCGACGCCCTCGTGGGCTACCTCGAGGACAAAAGCGAGACCGTCCGTCGGACCGCGATGTTCTCGATGGTCGAGATCCTCTCGAACGCCCCGCCGAAGCGGAGCCACGACGTGCGCGAAGCCGCGGCCGACCGGCTCGGCTCGGCGACGGCCGACGAGGTCGTCCCGCCGCTCTCCGAGATCCTGGCGGAGAGTTCGGGCGCGCCACAGCGGCGAAACGCCGCGTGGCTCCTCGGCCGCGTCGTCGGCGACGGGTACGAATCGATGGCCAGAGAGGCGCTGCTGTCGGCGCTCGGCGACGACGACGGGATGACGGCACAGTTTGCCGCGACGAGCCTCACGACGCTCGAGGCCCCCGGTCTCGAGGAGGAGCTGCTCGATCTCGTCCACGACGGCGACGCCGAGAGCGAGGCGCGCTCGAAGGCGCTTTTCGTTCTCGGAAAGGTCGGCGGCGACGACGCGCGGGCGGCGCTCGGCGAGTTCGTCGACCGAACCGACGACGACGGCCTCCGCGAAGCGGCCTTCTCGGCGCTGTCGAAGCTCGGTGGCATCGGCGGGGGTGACGGACCGTGAGCAAGTCCGAGCGGAAACTGCTCGACACCACCGGCCGGTTCACGCAGGTCGTACGGGACGGGACGAAACTCGGCGACATCGGGTGGACCGACGGGCGGATCCTGCTTTCGAACCGGCGGCTCATCCTCGCCGGCGCGGACGGCAAGCGGACGATCCAGCTCTCGAAGGTCGACACCATCGAGGGTCGCTACGACGTCAACCAGGCGATCGCACAGGTGACGGACTACGTCAGTGTCCGGATCGGCCGGGACGTCTTTCTCGTTTCGACCGGCGAGTCCGAGGACTTCGAACGGACGCTACACAAGACGATCCTCGACGGCAACATTGTTCTCCTGAAGCATCCGGCGATCGAGGGCGGCGTCGTCCAGAATGTCGGCTGGAAGAAGGCCCGCGTCAAGATCGGCGAGGAGGCGGTCAACCTCGCCGTCGAGGACGGCTCGTTCGTCCGGATCGAGATCGACGACATCGGGACCGTCGAACGGGACGAACGGAGCGTCCGATCCGCGGAGCGTCCGGTCCTCGAGGCCGAACACACCGAGGAGGGGACGAGCGTCGAAACGTACCTCTCGGGCAACGAGAAACACTGTTCTGTACTCGGGTCGGTGCTCGAACGCGGCGCCGAGCAGAACGCCTCCTCGATCGATCTCGGCAAGGACGAAGAGGAGGTGTTGATGGCGCTATACTCCGGCGTCTCCTCCTTCGAGGTGCCTGAGTTTCTGGACATGGACCCCGACGACGTCGAGGAGATCTACGAGGAACTGGTCGAGTTGGACGTCCTCCAGGAGGTACGGATCCGACGCGAGGTCGCGTTGAAACCCCGCGGGCGGAACATCGCCAGCGAATCGATGAACAGCCAGTAGGCAGGTCGTCTCGTTCGGGCAGTCACGACGGCGTCCGTCCGGCTACCACGTCCCGTGGAACGTATCGAACGAGAGGCTCTCGAGGGGCTTCTCGCCGATCGCGATCTCGTACTCGCCGGGGGTCAACATGGGCTGTTTGAACTGCGGTCCGTCGTCGGTCGTGATCCGAGGGCAGCCAGTGTTGACGTAGGCGTCGAACCCGAAGTTCGTGAGCCGATCGGGCGTGACTTCGTCCATCGTCAACAGGTAGGCGTTCTCGTTGTTTTCGACGATCTCCTCGGCGACGTCCCAGCGGCCCTGACCGATCTTCGTACAGAAGACGACGCCCCACTCCTCGGCGTCCATCGCCCGGTGAACCGCGCCGTAGCGCTGTTTCATGAACTTCTCGGTGTCGGCGATGGTGACGACGTTGTTGACCGGGTCGGCGATAATTACGTTCTTTTCAGGGTGTTCCATCGCCAGCCCCAGCGGGTGGAACTTCCCGCCGCCGACGTAGAGAATCTGGTCGGCGTCGACGTCCGCCGAGGCGTAATTACAGCCGAGTACCTGCCCCTCGTGTGTCAATCGCTCGTCGCCGCGGCGGGTCTCGACGTCGTAGCCGCGCGCCTCCAACCACGATCGCATCTCGTCGAACTGGTTCATGTGCTGGGCCGTCGTCACGAGGCCGACGGCCGCGTCGTCCTCGGGGTCGGTCAGCTCTTCGAGCGACTCCTCCATGATCGGCGTCACGTCGACGTTCGAGAACAGCGGCACGTAGATGATCTTCTCCGACTCCTTCATCGGCGAGTGGCCGAAGTGAACGAAGACGTCCGTCCGCCGCATCATGTAGGTGTCCAGATCGCAGGCGCCATAACAGGGCTGCCCGGAGATGAGCACCGTCGCATCGTCGGGCAGCAACTCCCGGAGGTCGTCTGCGACCCGCCCGGCACGCCGTTTCAGTCCTTCGGGAAACTGCAGTCCGACCTTTTTTGCGTCGCGTTCGTCGACCGCCTCGACGATCCGATCGAGTTCGTAGTCCCACGTCCGCTCGTGTTTGAGCGCCATCCCGGTGTTCCGGAGGTCGCCCGCCGTTCGCTCGGTGTCCGATTTCTGGCTCATTACCCCCCGTTGTGGGCCACGGCCTAAAACGGCCGCGTTTCGGTGCGTCTCCGACCGCACCCCTGATCGTTCCGCATCCGCCACGATTATACGACATCGCTCCGAGTTCGACATAATGAGCATCGAGACGACCCCGGACGCCCGAGCGACCGAACTCGCCGAGGAACTCGGCGAGGCGATCACCGAGTTGCCGGCCTACGAGGCGTTCCTCGAGGCGAAGGCGGCGGTCACCGACGACGAGGCACTCCAGCAGGAAATGGAGGCGTTCGAGCGTCTCCGCGAGGAGTTCCTGATGGCCAGAGAGGCCGGGACGGCCACCAACGATGATCTCCTCGAGTTGCAGGCCGCCCAGGAGGAACTCCACGACAAACCGAAGATGTCGGCGTACCTGGAGGCCAAATCCGACATCGAACTCCGTCTGCAGGAGCTCGATCACATCATCTCCGAACCGCTCGCGGTCGAGTTCGGCGAGACGGCGGGCGGCTGCTGTCAGGACTGATCGACCCGTCGGTCCGGTTTCAAAACGACGGACTTCGAGCCATCTCGTCGCCATCACCGCCTCGCGTCAGCCCCGTGTGGGTCCCACCTACACGAGGTCACCGGGATCATTTTCGGGATCATTTATACAGGTTCGACGGTCGTTTTTACCTCCCCACCGACGACACCGCTTTTGTACCTCTAATCGACGGCGCTTTTATACTCTCAGCCGGCAATTATTTATATACCGCCGCCGGAGATTATTTTTATACCCCGCCGGCAACCCTTTTATATTCCCCACGAGCACGCTTCGGGTTCAGGCGACGGTGACATCCCGAGGGCTACGGCCGGGCGAGCGCCCGGGAGCGGACCGCCCAGCTTTTTGATCTCGGGTACCCCTGATCGGATATGGCCATCCACTCCGATTGGGGCAATTGGCTCCCGCAGGCCGTCGCCGATGCCGATCCCGACGGGCTCGCCGTCTGGTATCTCGGCTGCAATGGGTTCGTTCTGAAAGCCGCCGACGGTACGACCGTCTTCGTCGACCCGTACCTCGGAACGGGCGACCCGCCCCGGACCGTCCGGATGATTCCGGTCCCGTTCGCCCCCGAGGACGTCGCCGCCGCCGACGCGGTGCTCGCGACCCACGAGCACACCGACCACACCCACGGTCCCTCGCAGGCACCGATCCTCACCGGGACCGACGCGACGTTCTTCGGTCCCTCCGCGTCGGTCGAGATCGCCGACGGGTGGCGCGAGGACCACGGCGTCGATTCGGGCGATATCGCCGAGGTCTCGGAGGGCGACAGCCTCGAGGTCGGATCGCTGTCGATCCACGTCGAATCGGCTCACGACCCGGACGCCGACCACCCCGTCTCCTACGTCGTCGAGTGTGAGGCCGGCACGTTCTTCCACGGTGGCGACGCCCGTCCCAGCGAGGCCTTCGAGGCGATCGGCTCGGCGTACGACATCGACCTCGCCGTCGCGGCCTTCGGCTCCTCGGGGACCATCCCAGACAAGGAGACCCGCGAACCCGCGTACACAAAGTGGTACTCCGACGAAAACATGGCCGCCGAAGCGGCGAACCAACTCCAGACGGATCGGCTCCTCCCGACACACTGGGACATGTGGAAAGGCCTCACCGCAGACCCGACCGTTCTCTTCGATCACGTCCGGCGCTTCGAGTACCCCCGAACCATCGAGATCCTCGAGATCGGCGACCGGACGGACCTCTGAAGTCTCCCCGGCCCGAGACTCCAGCGGACTTGCCGGTCGCCGTCGATCGCCGTCAACTGCCGTCGATCGCCGTCAATCGATATAGCGGACCGCAGTGTATCGTTCTTTTCGTCGAACACACGCGACGGTTCGAGCGCTCGAACCGTCGCGTAGCTTTATGCGCCGCCGCGTGAACCGATCCGTATGCCCGACGCCGATCCCTCCGGTACCGTGACGACGGCGACCGACGGCGTCACGGTCGAGAAGTCGTTCGAACCCGACGACTTCCCCGTGCCCGCCATCGCGTTCGACCTCCGTTCGACCCGCGACACCGCTGCTTCGGTCCGGCTTGTCGACACCGTTCCGGACGACGTCGGCCCCGAGAACATCGGTTTTCATCCGAAGTACGGCGCGGAGTTTTGGGACGTCGACGGCGACCGGATAGTGTTCGAACGCGAGATAGCGCCCGAGGAGTCCTATACGACGGTCTACGGGCTCCGCGGCGGTGACGTCGACGTCGCTGCGACGTTTCTGAGTGAGCCCCGACTCGAAGCCGTCTCCCCGGACGTCGGGTCCGCCGACGCCGTATTCCCCCCGTCCACCGGTAGCGGGCCGACAGACGACCGGGAAGGATCAGCCGGTCCCGCGAAAATAGACAGGTCCACCCCCGACTCGGACGCCTCCCCCGACTCGGACGCCTCCCCCGACTCGGACGCCTCCCCCGACCTCGGTCTCGAGTCGGTCGAGCACAACGACGTCGATCCCCGCCGGGACGCCTCCGCCGACCCCACACCGGCCGCCGACTCGGGTTCCGAAGGGGGTCCTGACCCGGACGCCCCCGGTCGGACGGCCGGCGCGGACGGCGGACTCGTCAAGACGCTCGCGGACGAACTCGAGGCCGCGTCCCCCGACGACCCCGACGTCGTCGCACTCCGGCGTGCCCTCGGTGTCGAGGCCTCCACGAGCGTCGAGACGCGGATCGGACACCTCCAGTCGACCGTTGCTGACCTCGAAGCATACACTGACGCCCTCGAGGGTTTCCTCGACGAGAACGGCGACGCACAGTCGGTCGTCGCCGACCTCCGCGAGCGACACGACGAAACCGTCGGCCGAGTCGACGAGGTCGAGACGACCGCGGAGGGCGCGGCCGACGCGCTCGAGGCCGTCCGCGCCGACGTCGAGGCGCTCGAGACCGAGGTCGAGAGCCTCTCCTCGGAGCTCGAGGCGGTCCTCGAGATGCGGGACCGACTCGCGAAGGCGTTCGGTGGGGCCTCCTCAGGCGGATCTACTCCCCGGGGCGGCAGGACCGCTGTCGGCGCCGACACCGGTCGCACCGGCATCGATCCCGCCGTCGCCGACTCGAGTACCGGCACTGATCCGGACTGCACGACCACCTCCGAGGCGGACCCCGACGAGCTGTCCGACCGCGAGTAAACCAAGCTACATTTGTATACTGGGCGTCTGGACCCGACTATGACGACGATCCCCGTCGCCGTGCCGCGGAAGGGACGCCCCCTCGAAGCGGTCCTCGAACGGGTCGCCGCCGTCGGGAACGCCGAGTCGGTGGCCGACGCGGTCGTCTCGACGCTTCGCTACGAGAAGGCCGTCACGAAGGGCGATCAGACGGCCGCTGGCGACGTGTACGACCGGCTGGCGGACTACAGCGATACCGACCCGCACCACCCCGAATACACGCTGTTTCGGGATGCGCGCCCGGGGTCCCCGCGACGGATCGTCTTCGACTCGCTGTGCGTCGAGGTCGGGGAACACGAACTCCACCTCGTCGGCCGAGAGGAACCGTTCAGAGCGCTCCGGAAACACGAGTTCCCGCTCGGGTTCGACAGCGCCGACCTCGTCCTCGAGGAGGTCGTCGGCATCGAATCCGACCCGCTCTCCTCGCTGTCGGAACTCAACGACCGCATCGATCCCCGGGACACCGACGTGCGGGTCGTCGACGGGCTCGGCGACACCGTCGATCACGCGCTGCTTTCGACCCCGGATGTAGCCAGCGATCCCGACCGATCGTTTCTCGAAACGTACCAGGGGCCGCTGTGTATCTCGCCTCGGTACGAACGGCTGGTCCGAGCCATCGTCGGAACCGACGCGATGGAGGGAGTTTCCTTTCGATACCCGGGTGACCGCGAGGAGGAGGCCGCGATCGCCTCGGCCGGCCTCGGAGTGTACCTCACGGTGACGGGGTCGACGGCGCGCGACCACGGGCTTCGTGTCGGCGAACGGCTGTTCCCGAGCGAGACCGTTCTCCTCGAGAACCCCGAGGAATATACTGACGCGGTAGGCACGATCGCCCGGACACTCGTCGGCAGCGTCGAGACGACGGTCTGACCTCCGGCGGCTCCTCTAGTAATATCCCTCAACAGCACCTCGTAGCCTCGGATATCCCTCAACAGCGCCTCGTAGTCTTCGGATATCCCTCAACAGCGCCTCGTAGTCTTTGGATACCCCTCAACAGCGCCTCGTAGTCTTTGGATACCCCTCAACAGCGCCTCGTAGTCACTCGTGGATGGAATGCGGATTTGATATAGCAATATACGATTTATATATCGTGCGTCGAACGGACACCAGAGGTTGATTGGCCGACAAAATCCGACAGCAGCGCGCGATCACTCCAAAATTCGGTACACGTTCGCCTCGTAGACCGCTCGGACCCGATCGCCCCAGTTGTGGGTATACGTGTCGATGACGTCCGTGGCGACGTCGCCCCGGAGGTATTTTACGATCCCCCGGTCGCCGGTCTCATCGCGGAGGTGCGTCGTAAAAAAGTGTCTGAAGTAGTGTGGCGTGACGTTCTCCTCAGCGTTCCCGCCTTCGTGATACCACCCCCGCTCGCTGGCCCGTTCGGCGACCACGTTGCGCACCATCGACGGCGTGACCCGCCGTCCCCATTCGCTCGTCGAGCAAAACAGCGGTTCCGCAGGCGAGTCGACGTCGGGTCGGATCGCGAGCCACGTCTTCAACAGCCGTTTCAGCTCGCCATCAACGGGGAGGACCGTATCACGCTTCCGTTTGTTCGACGCGGTGCGTTCCTCGCCGTTGTAGCTGTCCCCCCGTGTCGGTTCGCTGGGGACGTACACCGAGTCGGGACGACCCTCGAGCGCGCCACGATGGCCGACACCGAACGCGGCCGAAACCTCCGAATCGTCGAGGTGGATGTCCCGCAAGTCCAGGTTACAACACTCGCCGACCCGGATTCCCGTCTTCAGAAGCGTTCCGAGGAGCGCCCGCTCCAGCGGGTGAGAGAGCTCCGAGACGAACGACCGCATCCCCGGAACAGAGATCTCGCGTCTGGTCGGATCGGTATCGATCGACTCCTCCATCTCCTCTGTGACGAGCGCCATCGGGTTGGCGTCGAAGACGCCGACCTGTCGCATATACTCGTAAAACCGGTGCACGTAGGCGGCGTACGTCGCGACGGTGCTGTCTGCGTGTCTGTTCCGAAGGGAGTGTACCCACGTCATACATCTCCGCCTGTCGGCGTCCGCGAGACTCGTTTCGCTGGCTTCGAGGAACGCCTCGAACGAACGGAGCACTCGCTCGTAGGCCGCTCTGGTCCGTTCGCTTCTGCCGTGGAGGGTCATGTCCTGGACGAAATACGAGATCGAATCGTCCGAGTCGGCCGCCTCCGACGTCTCAGTGCTCATCGTCGATCACCGTATAGCCGCCCCGGCGACCGCTGTATTTGATCCGGCCGGTTGCTTGCAAGTCGTCGAGCGTCTCTTCGAGTCGGTCCTCGATGTCGTCCGTGACGCCGGCGAGTAGTCGATCCCAGTCGGCGGTACCGTCCTCGCGAAGAACCTCGAGGACCCGCTCTTTTAGTCCGTCAACCCCTGGGGTTGGGTCAGAAATATCGCCATCCGTCGCATCGCTCTCTGTAGTCAACTCGAAGCTCCGACGCCCGGCCTGTACCATCGTCCTGACGTACTCCGCGTTGCTCATGTCGAACTCGTCGGCTTCTTCTCGCCACCGTCTCCGCTGTGTCGGCGTGACGTAGGTCTGTACCGAGACGCGTTCGCTGTCGGGCATGCGTTCGCGTTCGCGTGCCCCTCATATCAAAGTACGTCAGACACGTCGATAAGGGCTCTTATCTACGCATCTGATCTGTGTTTATCGCCTCTCAATGAAATAATTCAGTATATCTGATTCACTTTTTCAACGCGTGCGTTAGATTGGACGATATGTATATTACGCCGACGGTCCACACGGTACCCCATGATAGCACCTCGTCGCCGCTGCGTGCTCTCCTCGAAAATGACCCCCGTGATAGAGTAGTTCTAGATGTACTCGCCGTTCCCCTCCGTCTATCTTTTTTCGAGGAGAGGATCCCGTCGTTTACGGCGTTGACGAGAGCGAAGCTCTCGTTCGCACACCAGAACGCGAACCGTTCTGGGGACGGGGAGTGAATCCGACAATTCGGATACATTCGTAATCGACAGCAATACGGATATTTAAGCGGTATCGTGGCGTCGTATGAACTACTTCGAGGCGGTTACATCGCCCACTCAAATGCACAGTATCGGGATTCCGAGATCCAGAACGTTCGAGACACCCATCTCGAACCGCTGTGGTGTCTCGATCACAAGATAACTCCGAATCCCTTGCCGGGATAAGAGTAACGGCGGTGTGGCCCCGCCATCGGCCCGTCATACCGACAGGCCCTAAACCAGCAAATATCCCACCCCAGCGGTGCGGTACCGTGGGAAGCCTCGCCGTTTGCGGCGAGGAGGAGGTCACGGATGACGCATCTCTACGGTCGGGTTGTTTGTGGTGGGCGAGCGAGACAGGGGGGACACCGTTCCTGTACACTGGGTGCGAAGTCGCATACGAAACGTCGACGAATCTGCCACATCTATATAAATGCTTCAGCCACCAGACCAGACGGTAGGGAGATACGCTGTTAGAGCGTACACGTGGACTGTCGGTAGTCGACTCGGTGTTCGCCACGGTTGTCGACCAGAATCGAAAAGTAAGCCGGCCGCACCGGTAGTTACAACGCACCCAGATAATTCGGCCCCCGCCGGACACGGACGACAGCGCGTGAGCCACTGTCCGCCAAACACCCCGTGACGCCCGATCGTCGGTGGCCTGCGCGGCTGCAATCGGGGAGGGGCCGTGCCTTTGGACGCGAGTAGGTTTCATACACTGAATTTCTCCCGGGGCGCCGTAGTCTGGATCATTCCGGGGTGCTCGTCCACGACGCCCCGTCGACGTCCGGACCCGGAGCTGTCGCCGTGAACTCGGTCGAACGGTGACAGACTCGTCACCGGGATAGCGGAAGTGGATGCGGAGACGCGACCGCCGAGACAGCTCAAAAGGGCGTTTCGGCTGGACCGGCGGACGCTGGCGACACCGGCGAACAGGCCGTTGAGGGGTCGGCCAGAAGTTTCTCTCGGACGACAGGCGCAGGAAAATGGGTCGTGTCGCTCGCGCTGACGACGCTCGCCAGGACGGGGGCACGGAGAGAGTGCTCTCGGCCGCATCAGTTTTTCCGGGTCACTCCGGGGCGGTGTCTTATGACCCATAGAGCACGAGTTGTGGGGCGTCTTCTCGCTCCGGGACCAGACCTTTCGGTGTCCGCGCGCGGTCCACTCGTGTCCCGTCTAACCGGCTGCCCGAACGTATGCCGTCAACGCTGTGTCATCAGAACGCCCGGAGCGCTGTCGACTGCTCTCCCTCCTGCCGTGACCGATCGCCGGAGACACTCGCGTCTGCGTGTCGCTCCTCTGTGAGTTGAGACTACAGCGGGTATAGCGGGGCTGTGATGCGTGGTTTCGGCCGATTCAGTGAGCGGAAACTGACTCAGATTGCTCTCCAAACGGTCAATCTTGTTGGACTTCCAATCATATGTGCGAATTTCGACGACTTCCGACAGCGTAGCCACTCAGACGCCGCGCTACCACGGGGTGAGTCCCGTTACTATCCGATTCCGGTTTCCTTCTTCAACAGCGTCAGCGTGTTGTCGGCTGTCACAATCGGTGAATGCTCGTACTCTCCGGTCAACTCCACCTGCACCAGGAGATCAACCGCTCGCCAGATCGAGTGCAGGAGACACGCAAACGCGAAATAGAAGAATCGGAGTCCGAAATGCTTCGACGTCGTCGCAGCCATGAACCGCTTAATCGATTTGTACCCGCTCTCGATCTCCCAGCGGTGGCCGTACTCCGTGAGGTGTCCACTCCCTCGATTCGTCATGAATACCGAGTACTGCCGGTGATCATCGTGCTCAGTGTTCTCTTTCCGGCGGTAGATCAGCGTCGTCTCGTGCCATTCGTTCTTGCCGAGGTGGAGCTTCCGGTCGGTCTCGTATCGATCCCGATCTCGTTGGAGCAACCGCTTGGCCTGGGCTTTCTCGCTGGTCTGCATCCGCTTGGGAACGACGTACGACAGGCCACGCTGGCTGAGCATCTCGAAGACGTGCTGACTGTCGAACTCTCGATCCATCAGCACGTTATCGACGTGAACCATTTCCTCAGCCGAATCCAGGAGGTCCTCAACGATTTCTAAGCGGGACTCACCCTTCTGAACTGGTCGCGCGTCCAGCACGATTGGGACGGCATTTCCTACTAATTGGACGGTGGCCCACTGATAGGCGTACTCGTCGGTCTGCTCTTTCGTTCCAATGATCTCGTCCTCGTGGCCGGTCCTGTCGCCGGTGAAAGGATCGGCTTCAGTGATGTCGATTGCGACGATGCCAGCCCGAAAGAACTGCTCTGTCTCAGAGACTTCGTTCAGGAGCCTGTTGACGGCCTGTCGGTACATCTCGCGAATCTCCGCGATTGAGAGGTCACGAATGTGTTCTCGATGGGAGTGACCTAACGGTGTCCGCTCACGAGTCGACTCGTAGGTGAAGCTCCGAGCGCCCTCGTTGGCCGCGAGGCGCTCACGAAGTCCGAGATACGTCTGTAAGTCCCAGTAAGCGTTCTCGTGAATCTCACAGCCCTCACCTCGATCCAGTGAGAATGCCGGGAAGACAACGCGACTGACGTGCTCCGTAATTGTTGCTGCTTCGTTGAGGACAGTTTGATCGTCTGGGTCCGATTCGTCCTCCTCGTCACCATGAGATGGTAGGTGTCGCTCTGGTTTCCGTGGGACTGCAACATCCGCGTTCTGGGCTTTGATCAGAATCGTCCGGGCGGCTGTCTCGACTGTACTGCGAAGTTCGGCGGGGAATCGTTTGTGCCAACTTCGCCACAGCGTCGACTGGTCCGGTACACTTTCTAAGCCCAACTGCTCGCAGAGCGCCGGGCGACACCCGAGATACTCGATCAGCGCGGATTCGTACTCCCACCCGTGACACTCCTTCAGGACAAATACGCGAAAGAGGGAGTCCATCTCGTAGCGAGTGTCCCCCGCGTAGCGGTCGTGAGCTTGGAATTCGAAATACGCTAGCGGGAGTGAACTAACGAAGTTCTCGACCGACTCGTGGCAGTCGTGTCTGAACCAGGTCTGCGAGACAATCCTGATATCTGATTCCAGCCCGTCGATCGAGCTTCTCTCGTACAGCGGCGTCGCATCGTATACTGGCCAATCAACGTGTGGTCGGTGGGCAATCCGTCGAAAGACACTCTGGCGAGACTCACGAGTTGGTGCCACTACGAGGCGCTGAACACGACTCGCTCAAAAACGCCGCTCTCTCGATGAGCCATACTGATCGATTGACTCGCCCTTCTCATTCACAACTGCTGGTTCCGTATCACATGGTTCGTCGTCGGGGGCGTCTTTCAGGATAGCGTAGAAGCGCCACTCGTCACCGTAGTCGTAGAGGTAACAGAGCCGGTCGTACTGTTGGAGGCCCAACTGTCTCGCCATCTCACCAATCGTCACCTCACCCGCATTCTCAAGGCGTTCGGTGCGAAAAACCGGATCACCGCCACTCGATTGCTCGTATTCCTGTGGGCACTGATACTTGACCTCGCTATCCCAGTACTCCTCGTCGTCCCCGATGAACCAGAGATGGGTCTGGTCGAGACCGACTGCAGGATTGATCGCTGACTGGAATTCAGCAATCGTTCTGTCAGCACCGACGACGATGTCCCGCCACAGCGATGTCGGATCGAGAGCGAATTTGACCCGGAAGCGGTACGCGGTCATCCTTGCCTCTCCATTCCCGTGTCAAAAAGCGTGAAATCATCGATTCTCAATACCCGTCATAAGTGAGTCTACACACTCAATCAGTCATCGATACGCTGCGATATCTCGATAGGGCACGTAGTAGCCGATCTCATCGATCCACGTTGAGAGCCATCCGTCAGCAGTCTGTTCAGTAATCTTCCCAGCATTGATCGCGACGAGGAGCACGCCGACCGACCCGACAACGGTCACGCCCTGTTCTTTCGCAAATGATCGGGCATCGCCATCGGCGGTCAGCAATCGGCCGTCGTGTGCGTCTGCGAGGGCGAACGCCTGTGCTTCACCCGGATCGAGATGGTCACCGACGACCGCCTCTCTGTTTGCGACTGTGCCCGAAATGGTCGCGACTGGAATCCCGTCGTCGAGTGTATCGAGTGCTGTCTGGAGATACGAATGATCAGCAACGCCGTGTTCGAGTTCCTCGCGAACGACCGGCACTGTACAGATCCCAGAGAGTCCCGCAACCACCCACAGCTAGTCGATGTACGCAAAATTCGAGAGGACAGTCGTGTTCAGGACACTCGGATTCGCCGGAATATCATCGCCTGTCATTTCGCAGGCGACTCCTCATCCTCAAATTCGAGCCCGCTCGCTGCCTCTATTTCGTAGGCCTCGTCGTCTTCGTCAACGAGTCCGAGGCGGGGTTCGACGCCGTGCTCACGGAGGAGATCACGCATCGTCCAGCGATCGACATCGGCAAGTCGCGCAGCATCACCGAGTGTGATTCGTTCGCGTTCGTAGAGCGCAACCGCAGCCGCAATGCGCTCGTTCTCGTGGTCCTCGAAGTATTCGCGGACGAACTCGCGCAACGCATCGCTCTTGCCTCCGAACACGCCAGCCTCGACAGCGCCCTCGATGAGTAGATCGAGGTCATCCGGATAGGAGCCAGTGATTCGAGCCATTTGTCTATACAAGTCTAGGTTTTCATACTATTTATGAACTGCGCCAGAGTGGTGTATGGATCGAGAAGAGTAGTCTCAACTACTGTCTGGCGGTGAATAGTTGAAAAATATTCTTAGCTGCGGTTAGCAGCAGTTGCTTCCAGCGCCGCAGACATCACCGTACTGGAGACCGATTTCGTCGTTGATCGCTTCATTACACTCGATCAACAGCGACTCGAACTCGGCTGCTGTTGCCTCGGACTGTGCTACATCGATGTCTTTGCCGAGCGCTTCAGCGGCGGCCAGAACTTCACCGTCAGAAGCGCTCAACAGCACCCACCTCCGAGTGACTGCGCGAATTCCTGCCTGATCTGTTCGCTAATGACGTCGTTCGTCTGTTTGAGGAGGGTGACGAGTTCCTCCTGTGCTGCCTGGTGCTGTTGGATCGTGTCATTGTTTGAGACCTCAGTCTGGAGCTCCTGTAGTTCGCTCATGATCGACGAATCGAATTCGTCCGCTTGCAACTCCTGCTGTTTTTTTTGGTACGCTTCCAGCAGGGCCTGTGCTTCCTCGTCGGCTTCGAGTTGTTCGCTAGCGTCTGCGAATTTCCGATAGGTCACTGAGTCACGGAGCGTCCCGATGAACGCCTGAAGCGACTCCTCGACGGCTGGCTCTTCCGACACAGCCTCGCTCACGACGCCGTCACCTCCGCTTCCGTCTCTTCGGTGATATCGTCCAGTCCGGTGACTTCCTCACCGAACGCGCGCAGTTCGTCCAAGCCGACCGGCTCGTCCTGACGCAGCGGGGCGAGCATCAACGGCACGTCGAACCGGTGGCTGATCTCGCCGAGATACTCCGCCTGCTGGGCGCGGCGATTCTCGAAGAACGCGTTGTCACCGTATTCCTCGGGGAGGAGATAGTTCGCGACCACCAGCGAGGTTTCGATCCCGACTTGATCCGCGAGATCCGCGGCGGCCCGGTATGCCTCCATCATCGGGGTATACTCGGGGTACATCACGAACGCGAAGGTGCTCCGTTCGGGGTCTTTCATCGTCTCGATGACTTCGTCGTACTGATCGCCTTTTGCGGGTGCAGCGCCCTTCGTCAGCGAACCGAGGTCCATGAACCCTTTCCAGTCGGAGGGCAGTTCGAGCAGTCGGAGTGTGTGCCCAGTGGGGGCGGTGTCGAAGACGACGACATCGTAGCCGTCCTCGTCGAAGTAGCTCACGAACTTCTCGAGGGCGGCCATCTCTTCGGCACACGGTGACTCCAGTTCCTCTTCGACGTTTGCGATCGCCGCGTCCACGTCGATCTGGGCGTCTTCCTTGTCCTCGTGCATCTGGGTGACGTGGTCGAGGACCTGCGTGCGGTACTCCTCGAGCGCTTTCTCCTGATCGATCCGCGCTGCGTGGAGGTTCGCCTGGCCGACCGAGGTCGGCTCGTGGCCAACCCGTTCGCCGAAGATGTCCTCGAGATGGGCAGCCGGGTCAGTTGTGACGACGAGCGTTTCGTAGCCCGCTTCGGCGAGCTTCGTCGCCGCCGTCGAGGCTATCGTACTCTTGCCGACGCCGCCCTTGCCGGTGAAGAAGAGATACTGCGTCTCGTCGCCCGGTCGAAGCTGGTCGGCAACTGCCTCGGCGTCAGCCATCGAATCGAAGTCGACCGCGGTTTCGGCGTCGACGTCGGTCGCCGTCCCAATATCGACGGTCGCCTCGTCGCCGTTGTACAGGACGCCGCCGACATCCGCGAGTAGGTTGAGTCCCGCGATCTCGCCGGGCTGGAGTGGATACGTCGCCATCGCATCGGCGTCGAACTCCGTCTGTGCACGCTTGATGACAGCCTGCTCGTCTTCACGCTTCCCCTCGAAGAACGGATCTTCACACACCGACTCGGGGAGGTAGCCGTTGATGATCAGCAGTTGGGACTCGATCCCGAGGTCGCCAAGATCGCTCGCGCTGCGTCCGATCTCGTCGATCGAAGAGTCCTCGGGTTTGCCGACGAACGCGAAGGACGTACGCTCATCGTCTTGGAGTGTGTCGATGGCGCGCTCGTAGTCCTGTTTGCGCTCCTCCATCGAGGCTGCCGGCCCGATACAGGTCGAGCCGCCCTTCTCCAGTTCAGCGTTCCAGTCCGATGGGAGCTCCATCAGCCGGATCGTGTGACCGGTCGGCGCCGTGTCGAAGACGACCACATCGTACTCGGGACTGTTCATGAAGTCGACGAAGTTGTCGAAGGCCGCGATCTCTTCGACACACGGGCTGTTGAGTTGCTCCTCGACGGTTTCGAGTGCCTCGTCATCGAGCAACTGTCGCATCGGCTCGATCGTCTCCTGTCGGTACTCCTCGGCGGCGGTGTCCGGATCGATCTCGATGGCCGAGAGGTTCTCGATGCCGTCGATAGCGGTGACTTCGTGGCCGATGTCTTGCCCAAAGATGTCCGAGAGATTCGGCGCAGGGTCCGTCGTCACCAGCAGCGTCTCGTAGTCGTTGTCCGCGAGCCAGGTCGCCGTCGCGCAGCTCACGGTACTCTTCCCGACGCCGCCTTTGCCGCTGAAAAAGACGAATTCGGTCTCCTCGCCCGTCGGTTCGACGACCGCTCGTGCGTCGGTAGGCGTTGTGCTCATCGGTTAGGCCTCCTGGGTCGGGGTGGCAGTTTCGAGTGCTGCCGCAAGTTCGTCGTACGAAAGATACTCCGACTTGGCGACGATTTCGTCGTCGACGACGGTGATCGGCAAAATCGAGGGGCCGTGTTCCTCGACCAGATCGGAGATGGACTGTGCCTCGAGGAATTGGTCGATGTTGTGCTGCATGTTCGCCCGTGAGACATCGACATTCTCGAACTCCGCTTCGAGTTGGTCAAGGGCGGCGCTGACTTCGATGAGCTCTTCATCGGGATCAGGACCACAAACGCCAGTGGAACAACACATCGCTTCTTCGTATAGGGTGAGTTCAGTCATTGATTCGGAAGGGATATTCGCTCAATCGTCTGGTCAACAATTCGGCGATCACCGGTCATATGACAGACGATATTCCATTGCATTCAATTAAATATTTGTTCAACCATACTCATAAGCTCTTCGACTCATATAGACGTAGTTCACCACTCGAATTGTGAGAAATGAACCGCGTTGAGGGCCACCACGCGTCGAATTTGTCCGCTGCTGTCGACACAGTTCTCGGTGTTACCTTACGTACTTGTGGAATGATTGTGTGACCATTGGCTATGCGTGGCTCGCCCCTACTCCGCAATTCTTAATCTAATATCTGCTCAATCGATATGTATGTCATCGACTGAGCGGCTACAGCGGTATCTCGCCGACGAACGGGGTGGGTGTGGTGACGAAAAAGTATCCCAGCGTCTTGAGGAACTCGAAGAGATAGACACGGCCGCAGGTGGCCCTGCGCTGGATGAGGACGTTGGATTGCTGTCGGCACTCGCGAACGAGACCCGGTACAAGATCGTTCGTATTCTCCACATCGCAGGCGAAGAACTCTGTGTCTGTGAATTTGCGCCGCTGCTTGACGTCAGCGACAGCGCGATCAGCCATGCATTATCTCAACTTACTGAGGCTGGACTCATCACTCGTCGAAAAGAGGGGAAGTGGCGGAAATATCGTGCGACAGCGCGCGAAAACGCCGTCCTTGTCGCCCTCGATGGATCGCGAGAGCTATAATCCCAGTTGCAAGTCAGTGAACAGCCCATCAAGAGGACGGAATCACACACCTCAAGCGCGTCGCGGGTGATCTATGTCGGCGACCGATCGAAGGGTCGTCACCTTTCTCACGCATCACCTCAATGATGGACATCCGAATGGCCTCGGCGGGATCAGTCCCACCAGAAACCACCTCAATGTCGGCTCTATTTCGAACCTGAAGCTGGGTTTCGGCGGGAGCGGCGGCGATCTGGCTCCGGCATGCATTGTCGACACAGACGAACCCGAAGCGAAGGGGATCGAGCGTGTCTGTGTGTGACTCCATCGACGTGGTCTATCGTCAGTCGTCTTCGGCGGGCGGAGTAGGGGGAGACGTGCTGAGCTGTCCGGTCGTGGCATCACTCCAGTCGAACTTGCGCTGGAAGTACAGCGCCACGTTGACCAGCGCGAGCAGCACTGGCACTTCGATAAGCGGGCCGACAACCGTGGTGAATGCGATGCCAGAACCGACGCCGAAGACGGCGACGGCGACGGCAATGGCGAGTTCGAAGTTGTTCGAGGCGGCAGTGAAGCCGATCGCCGTCGTCGTCGAGTAGTCGGCGCCGATTCCTTTGCCCATCCCGAAGCTCACGAGGAACATCACGACGAAGTAGATGGTCAGCGGCACCGCGATCAGGAGCACGTCAGCCGGCGCGGCGACGATGTTCTCGCCCTGCGTGGCGAACATCACGATGACCGTGAACAGCAACGCAACGAGCGTGAGTGGGTCAATTTTCGGGACGAGTTCCTCGTCGTACCACTCCTGCCCCTTGGTTCGGGTGCCGATGTAGCGCGTGAGGAACCCGCCAGCGAAGGGGATCCCGAGGAAGATCACGATCGCCTGAAACACCTGCATCGGCGTCACATCGAACGTCTGGATGCCGGCGACGAGTGTCTCCATACCGAGCAGCGGCGGAAGAAAGAGCCCGAAAAACCAGATGTAGACGCCGTAGGTGACGATCTGGAAGAGGCTGTTGAACGCGACCAGACCGGTGACGTACTCGGTCGATCCTTCAGCGAGTTCGTTCCAGACGAGCAACATCGCGATACACCGGGCCATCCCGATGAAAATGAGGCCGAGGAAGAACTCGGGCCGGGCGGGCAGGCCGGGCACGAGGCCACTAAAGAAGACGACGGCGAGCCCGAACATGAGCGTCGGGCCGATCAACCAGTTCTGAATGAGGCTCAATCCGAGGACGCGCCAGTTGCTGAACACCGCGCGAAGCTGTGAGTAATCGGCTTTCGCAAGCGGCGGATACATCATCGCAATGAGACCGATTTCGACGAGATGGAAGTCCTGAATGGGTTGAGTTACCGACGGGGCGACGAACCCGAGGCCCACGCCGACGGCCATCGCACCGAGAATCCAGACAGTGAGGTACTTATCGAGGAAGTCCATCGACCGCGGGTCACCACAGCTCTCACAGCCGCAGTTCGGGCCGTGGTCGTGGGCGTCGGCGTTACTCATCGGCAACCTCCGGCTTTCGAGCGGTAATGGTCGCAGAGACGAGGAACTCGCTCACGTCGTAGTCGTCATCCCAGTCGCGGATGAACTCGTCACTATCGTCTTTCGGCGAGATACGCACCGATTCGAAGCCCGCATCGTCAAGCATCGTTTCGAGTCGGTCGATGGTCGAAGCGCCAGCGACACAGGATGCCACGGAGTCCGGATCAGCCCGGACCTCGTGTGGCACCGCTGCAGTCAGAACGACGTCCGAAATCGCGAGTCGCCCGCCCGGACGGAGAACGCGAAACGCCTCGTCGAACACCTGGGGCTTGTCCGGCGAGAGGTTCACCACGCAGTTCGAGATGATCACGTCGATACTGTCGTCTGAAACCGGGAGATGTTCGATCTCCCCGAGGCGGAACTCGACATTCTCGGCGCCATTTTGACTGGCGTTCGCACGCGCTTTCTTGATCATCTCGGGCGTCATGTCGACGCCGATCACACGGCCTGTCTCGCCGACTTCCTGGGCCGCGAGGAAGCAGTCAAAACCCGCACCTGACCCAAGATCGAGTACCGCTTCACCGGCGTTCAGCGACGCGATTGCCTGCGGATTCCCACACCCTAACCCCAAGTTGGCGTTCCCGTCGACACTGTCCAGATCGGCATCGGAGTAGCCGAGTTGGCGGGCCGTCTCGTCGGTGGGAGCCGTCGTTTCCCCGGGACTGCAACAGGAATCGTCGCTCGAACAGCAGCTACTCTCCGCTTCACTCTCCTCCGTGGCAATGCTTGCGTATCGCTCCCGGACAACCTTCCGTTGGGTCTGTGCGTCGAGACCAGACTCCGTCGAGGAGTCGCTCGTTTCAGGCATTCGTGGTCACCTCCTGTTCGATCTCGTCGAAAAGCGCACTCACACGGTCACGGATCTCATCACGGATTTCTCGAACCCGGTCGAGATCGTTCCCGTCGGGATCGTCCAGCGCCCAGTCACGGATATCGACGTTCGAGGCGTCAGCATCGATTTCAAGTGTCGAACAGCCCATCGTGGCGACGTAGTCACACGACTCGAGTTCGGCCGTCGAAATATTCCGTGGCGTGCGATCCGAGAGGTCGAATCCCTCCTCACGCATCACGTCGACGACGACGTCGTGAACGTGCTCGGCAGGATGGGTGCCACCGGTGAGAATCTCGACGACATCGCCGAGATTTCGACGCTCCCGCTCGTGTTCGGCGAATGCAGTCGACATCTGCGATCGCCCCGCATTCTGGACACACATGAAAGCGACGCGAACCTGTGTGTCGGTCATCGATCGGCCCCCCGCGTCGCGTCGAGGGCCCTCAAAAGCGCCTCGGCCCGATCGGTCGCCTCGTAGTACCGCCACGTCCCGTCCTTTCGTCGCGTGACGAGTCCGGCGTCGTAGAGGTCCGAAAGAGCGTGACTGATCGCACTGTCACTGACGTCGACGATGGGATTAATCTCGCAGACACACAACTCCCGATCCGCGGCTTTCAGCAACCGGACGATAGTGTATCGCGTATCGTTCCCCAACGTCTTGAGCGCGGATAGGTCGGATTCGGGATTGGTAGGTGTCTCCGATTGATACGAGCGCAGCGAATTGAGCCGTTCCTCGATATCGGCCTCGCAGCATCCACCGCGTTCCTCGGTGATGAGGCGTTCGAGTCGTTTCGTTTGTGAACTCATAGATGACCAATTGAACACCCGTTCATATAATGGTGTCGAGAGGGAGGTGTCGGTACGTGCTACACGCACCCGAGACGATCTCTGCAAGAGCGTATGCATTGAGACCACTAGCCTCATCTATTGCGCTCCTCGGATTCATAAATCATATATTGCTATATAAAATCTGCTTTCCCGAGCGCCCAAACGAAACGTCGTCTGACCAGCTCAGTCGCCAGTCGACGAACTATCGGCCGTCTCGATGTCGATCTCTATCTCAGCGGCTGCAGCCTTGTACTCCGGGATCTTCGCCCGCTCGTCGAGCACGTCGTTCGTGAGCCGGTTCGCGGAAGCGGCCGCGAAGTGCGGTGTCGTCCAGACGACGCCCTGTTTTATATTCTCGGTTACCTGTGCTTTGACCTCGATCTCGCCGCGACGGGACCGCAACGCGACCACGTCGCCGTCCTCGATCCCGTACCGGTCGGCGTCGTTCGGGTGGACGTCGACGAAGTTCTCTGGGTGCTGTCGCGAGAGCGTCGGCGAGCGCCGGCTCATCGTCCCCGTGTTGTAGTGCTCTTCGAGCCGCGCGGTGGTGAGGATCAGCGGGTACTCCTCGTCGGGCACCTCCGCCGGCGGCTGGTGGCGGACCCCCTCGATCCGCCCGAGGCCGTTCTCGGTGTCGAAGGAGTCCTCATAGAGGAACTGGTCTCCCTCGTCGCCGTCCTCGTAGCAGGGCCAATGCGTTCCCTCCTCGCCGAGCCCGTCGTATGTCATTCCGTGGTAGATCGGACACACAGCCCTGAGCTCCTCGAAGACGGCCTCGACGTCCTCGAAGCGGAACTCGTCCTCGCCGAAGAGGCGGCTGCCGATCTCCATGAGGATCTCGAGATCGTGCTTCGTGTTCTCGTGGACCTTCTCGACGCCGCGCATCCGCTGAACCCGGCGGTCGGTGTTGGTAACCGTGCCGCCGCGTTCGGCCCACGTGGTGGCCGGAAGGACCACGTCGGCGAATGCAGCGGTTTCGGTCATGAAGATGTCCTGGGCGACCACGAACTCCAGAGACTTCAGGCGCTCTTCGACCGCGTTGCCGTCGGGTTCGCTCATGACGGGGTTTTCGCCCATCACGTACAGCCCGTGGACCGAGTCGCCGAACTCGTGGGAGAGTTCGACGTTCGTGAGTCCAGGCTCGTCGGGCACCTCGAAGCCCCACACGTCCTCGACGCTCCGCCGGGCCTCGCCGTCGTCGACGAGTTGGTAGCCGGGCAGGACGTTCGGCATCGCGCCCACGTCGGAGGTCCCCTGGACGTTGTTCTGCCCGCGCAGGGGGTTTACGCCGGTGCCGGGCCTGCCGATGTTGCCCGTAATCAGCGCGAGGTTGATTTCGTTTTGGATGTTGTCGACGCCGCACGCGTGTTGGCTCATCCCCATCCCGGTGAAGATGGCGGCGTTGTTCGCCATCGCGTACTTCTCGGCGGCGAGTTCGATGTCCTCGAGGCGGACGCCGGCCTCCTCGGCCGCGGCCTCCTTGTCGAAGTCCGCGAGCGTCTCTTGGAGGTGCTCGAACCCCTCGGTGCGCTCCTCAACGAACGCCTCGTCGATCCAGCCCGCGTCGGGGTCGGCCGCGTGGCGTTCGAGGATCGTCTTCAGGGCGACGTTGAGAAGCGGGATGTCGGCCCCCGGATCCACCTGGAGGTGCATGTGGCGGTCAGTCCCTTCGATGTCGAACGACCGCGTGGTCTCGTTGGCGTGGGGGTCCACCTGGATGACGGTCGCGCCCTCTAGTACGGCCTGCCGGAAGTACTGGCTGTTGGCGATCGGGTGCTGTTCTCCGGGGTTCGCCCCCTGAATCCAGAACAGGTCGGCGGCTTCTTCGAGGTCTGCCATGCTGTTGGTCATCGCGCCGGCGCCGAGGCTGGTCCGGAGCGCCCACACCGTCGAGGCGTGACACATCCGGGTGCAGTTGTCGACGTTGTTGGTGCCGTACCGGCGCGCGAGCCTCTGGAGGAGGTAGTTCTCCTCGTTCATGGTCTTTGAGGAGGCACAAAAGCCCATCGCGTCGGGGCCGTACTCCTCGCGGATGCGCGTTAATTCGGAGACGATCCGGTCGTACGCTTCCTCCCACGTCGCCCCGCGGAACTGCCCGTCTTCCTTGATGAGCGGCTCTGTGAGCCGATCTTCGTGGGCGACGACCTCCGTCGCCGCGCCCCCTTTAATACAAACCGACCCCTCGTTGACTGGGGCGTCGCTCCACGGCATGAATCTTCTCCGGGTCGTCGTGGACGGTTGCCCGTTTGCGATGGTATGGCACCTTTCGAGACCACCGAACAGCGTGGGCGTAGAGGCGGCTGCTCGGGGTCGTATCGAGCTATAGTAGCGATCGGAAGACACTGCACACTCGATCGCACGACGGCAGTGTGATCGATGTGTAATCCCTTGCGATGGTTATTACGACGGAGGCCGACAGCGAGACGGAACCGCAGTACGATATTGACTTCGACTGCACACTAAAAAAAGACGGTCCCTACAGGGCGTCGCCTCGGTCCGATCTGCCGTCGGCCATCCGTTGCTCGTCGTGGGGAAACCACGCGAGTTCGTGGTCGGCATCCAGGCTCGCAACGACTGGATCGTCGAGCGAGACTCTGTCGGCGTGATTGTGCATGCAACCGACGACGTCGCCGGTGTCGATCGCCACGCGATAGAGGACGGTCGGACCCAGATACCGGCGGTGGACGACCTCGCCGTTGGCCTCGCCGGGAGTGGCCGGGCGGGCGCGGACGTCGTCCGGCCGGACCATCAGATCGACCTCGGAGCCGTGGTAGTCGTCGGTGAGCCCGTGAATTCGATCGAGGGGCACACAGCCTACGCCGGTCTCGACGCAGTCGCCTTTGACCCGTCCCGCGACGAACGACGCGTGCCCGAGGAAGCCGGCAACGAACCTGGATTCGGGCTGTTGGAACACCTCCTCGGGAGTCCCGATCTGTTCGATCCGTCCGTCGTTCATCACGGCGACCCGGTCGGAGATCGACATCGCCTCCTCTTGGTCGTGCGTGACCGAGACGGCAGTAACGCCAGCCTCCTTGAGGATCTCGCGGACCTCCTCGCGCATCTCGACTCGGAGGTCGACGTCGAGGTTCGAGAAGGGCTCGTCCAACAACAGCAACTGCGGCTCCGGGGCCAGCGAACGGGCGAGGGCGACGCGCTGTTGTTGGCCGCCGGAGAGCTCCTCGGGGGCTTTCTTGCCGTGATCGGCGAGGCCGACGAGTTCGAGGAGCTCGTCGACGCGGGCCTCGCGTTCCGCCTCGGGCCACTCCTCGATGCCGAAGGCGATGTTCGCGCGCGCCGAAAGATGTGGGAACAGCGCGAACTCCTGGAAGACGACGCCGACATCGCGGCGTTCGGCCGGAACGAACTCGGGGCCGCTGACGGCGGTATCGTCGAGTCGGACCGATCCGCCGTCGGGGCGCTCGAGTCCGGCGATTAGTCGAAGCGTCGTGGTCTTTCCACACCCCGACGGACCGAGAAGGGTGAGCAACTCGCCGTCGCGGACACTCACGGAGAGATCACGAATGACTGTCGTCGCGTCGTAGGACTTCTCCAGCCCGTCGAGTTCCAGCACCGTTCGGGTCGTCGAGAGAGACGTCCGAGTCCCACCGCGTCCCTGCACGTCACTGGACACGGGCGTCACCTCCCGTCGTTCGGCCGGGCGCATCTGCGGTCATTACACCCCCTTTCGTTTAGGTGGGCCAAAAACCCTTTCGTTCGATTCCACCCGCCAAGACCGAACGTTTACGCCGGTCCCCGGCGAGTGCGTAGCCATGTCAGACGTAGCCGTCATCGGCGCCTCGATGACCGAGTTCGGCCGGCGGGAGGCGTGGGTCCGGGAGTTACTCGCCGAAGCGGGAACAGCGTGTCTCGACGACGCCGGCGTCTCACCCGAGGCGGTAGAGCACCTCTACGTGTCGAACATGGCCAGCGGCGAGTTCGAGGGACAGACCGGCGTGCCGAACGCGCTGGCCCACGACCTCGCTGCGGTACCGGCTTACACCCAACGCGTCGATCAGACCTCCGCCTCTGGCGGAGCGGGAATCTACGCCGCCTGGCAGTCCGTCGCCAGCGGGGCCTCCGAAATGACGCTTCTGGT
This sequence comes from Natronomonas moolapensis 8.8.11, assembly GCF_000591055.1. Classification (GTDB taxonomy): domain Archaea; phylum Halobacteriota; class Halobacteria; order Halobacteriales; family Haloarculaceae; genus Natronomonas; species Natronomonas moolapensis. The sequence continues at coordinate 1,695,450 of NC_020388.1, forward strand.
CGGCGGCGAAAAAATGGCCCACCGGACGACCGGCGAGGCGACCGACGTGATCGCCTCCTTGACCCACCCCGTCGAGTACAAGCAGGGCGTGACGCTGCCCTCGTTCGCGGGGCTTACGGCGCGGCTCTACCTCGATCGCTTCGACGCGCCCCGGGAGAGCCTCGCGAAGGTCGCGGTGAAAAACCACGCGAACGGCGTCCGAAACCCCCACGCGCAGTTCCAAAAGGAGATCGACGTCGAGACCGCGATGGAGGCACCGATGGTCGCCGACCCGCTCCGGCTGTACGACTTCTGCCCGATAACCGACGGGTCGGCGGCGCTTTTGTTCTGCCCCGAACGGGTCGCCAGGGAGTACACCGACGAGTACGCCGTCGTCTCCGGTGTCGGTGGCGCGAGCGACACCCACGTCGTTCACGAACGCGTTGATCCGACGACGATGGGCGGCGTCGTCGAATCCGGCCGAGAGGCCTACGAGATGGCGGACGTAGGGCCCGGCGACGTCGACGTGGCCGAACTCCACGACATGTTCACGATCCTCGAGTTCCTCCAGATGGAGGGGCTCGGCTTCGCACCCGAGGGCGAAGCCTGGCGCGAGGTCGAACGGGGAACGACCGAAATCGACGGCGAGTTCCCGGTCAACACCTCCGGGGGGCTGAAATCAAAAGGACACCCCCTCGGCGCGTCTGGAGTCGCCCAGGGGTACGAAATCTACAGCCAGCTCGTCGGGGACGCGGGCGACAGACAAGTCGAGGCGGACGTCGGCCTGGCCTGCAACGTCGGCGGGTTCGGGAACTGTGTGACCACTACCGTCATGGAGGCCGCACGATGACGATGGAGGCCCACCGCTACGAGGACGGGTCCATCACGTACCCCGGACATCCCCGAGGCCCGAACGGCGACGAGCCGGTCGGGACGGTCGACCTGAGCGACTACACCGCGGTGGTGGTCACCTGGACGACCTCCCAGACGACGCCGCCGGGGGTTCGCGAGCCGAATCACCTCGCGATCGTCGAGTTCGACGTCGACGGGCAGGCCGTCAGGGCGCTCTGTCAGCTCACTACGGGCGAGGTGTCCATCGGCGACGAGGTCCGCCCAGTGTACTGCGAGGAGCTGCGCGACCCCGAAGCCGGCATCCGCGAGGCGGCAAGCCAGTCGTGGGACGGCTACCGGTTCGAGCCCGTCGGGTAGCCGATTACCGGTCCCCGTCCGGCGAGTGGTCCCCGTCGGCGTCGGACTGGTCGGGGGCCTCGCTCTCGACGCCCCCCGAACCGTCCTCGACGGTCCGCTTGATCGATTGCAGTTCCTCGTCGACGTCGATAGCGACCGCGTCGTCGCGCTCCGTTCGGTCGTCCCGTTCGGCCCGGGAGGACCGGTCCGGTTCGGCTCCCCGGTCGGGCTGCGTCCCCGGCTTTTCGCCCTCGGTTTGTGCGGTACGGTCGCGTTCGGACCGTGAGACATCCCCTTCGATCGCCTCCGAGAGACGGTCGTCGACCTCCGCCCTGAGACCCCGTGCCTCTTCGAGTAGCCGCCGCATTTCGGGGTTCGAGGGATCCCCGCGGGCAGCCGACTGGAGTTCGGCGAGCGCGCCATCGAGTCGGCGGAGGGTCTCGCGACTCGTCGCCGCGAGCCGGTCCCCCGCTGGCGTTTCGGACTGCCCCGACGCCGCCTCAATCGGTCGGCCATCGGCGACCCGAAGCGCCGCAGCCAACAGCTCCAGCGACCGAATCGCGGCTTCCAACAGCGCGATAGTCGCCGGGATGGTGTACTGTTCAGTAAACCGGAGGAGTTCGCCGGGACCCGGCGGGCGGGGAAACCCACGGGGTCCCTCGGGCGCCGATTCGAGCTCTGCCCGGAGCGACTCGAGGGTCTCGGAGAGTTCGGCCGTCGCCTCTGTCAGTCCGCGTTCGCGGTCGTCCATACGGGAACTGTGGCGGCAAGGGCCAAAACACTACGGTGCGTCGATGGCCGATCGAGCCGGCGAATTTTTAGGTGCACCAAAACACTTTATATCGGTCGATGCTGAGGGGAGGGTAATGCCAGTCACCGCCGACACGGACGAGCAGATCAGGCTTCGGGTTCATGCGACGTCGCCGGATCGGTCGGTGTTCACCGAACCGGACAACAGCGACGGATGGATCGCGACCGATCTCACCGTCGACGTGCAACGCTGACGCCTACCGGCCCGAACGGCGGAGAGTTCCGACCGCGTTCGGATACGGCTCTGAGCCGCCAGTTATCCGTCGTCAGTTCGTCGCCGACTCGAGGACCAACGTGTCGTCTTCGAGGTAGTGTTCGAGGTGGTGGGCGTGTTCCTCGGCCGTCTCGAGGGTCTCCCGGAGGAGTTCCTCCGTCGCGTAGTCGCCGAGTTCGTTCGCAAGTCCGATGTGGTCCCGCAGCGACTCGATGATGACGCCGAAGGCCTCCATGTCGTTCTCGATGGAGGTCCGGACGCCGTAGACGTCCTCACCCTCGGGCTCGATGGGGGCGTGCTCCTCGTAGGTCGACCCGCCAGAGAGCGGGACGCCGCCGATGGCCTGAGCGCGCTCGGCGAGTTCGTCCGCGCTCTCCTCTAGGTCGTCGGTGATTTCGCCGAGGTACTCGTGGACGCCGAGGAACTCCGCGCCTTCGACGTTCCAGTGGTGCTTTTTGACCTGATGGTACAGGACGTACGTCGCCGCGAGGTCGGTGTTCAACGCGTCGACGATCTGTTCGGCTTTTTCGGAATCGAGCTTCAGTGCGGTCTCCTCGACGCTTCCGGCCTGACGGCGTACGGTCTCTTGAGTACTCATACACTACTGTATTGGACTGCCCACTACTTAAATGTTTTCACTAATGAAATTAGATTTTTCTATTCAAAAAATAATATTCTCATTCAGTGATTCCCTCCGGGGGCGGCGAAACGCAGTCACTGGCGTCTGCGGGCCGTTCGCACGGCCGGAACCGTTCATAAGCGCTTTTATGCGGTGACGCAGTACGGTGGTGTACAGCCTACGCGGGGTTGTGATGCTCCTAGCCAGACAGGACTCAACATGCACCGACCCGGTGTGAAGAACCGGCGGACGTCGGCCGACGACGGTCCGTTCGCGTTCGACGGCGGGGGAGCGCGAGCCCACGCGTGGGAGGATCCAATAATGTCAGTATACGTAGATTTCGACGTTCCCGCGGACCTCGAGGACGACGCCATCGAGGCGCTCGAGGTCGCCCGGGACACCGGCTCAGTAAAGAAGGGAACCAACGAGACGACGAAGGCCGTCGAGCGTGGCAACGCCGAGCTCGTCTTCGTCGCCGAGGACGTCAGCCCCGAGGAAGTCGTCATGCATCTGCCGGAAATAGCCACAGAAAAGGACGTCCCGCACGTCTTCGTCGGCACGCAGGACGACATCGGCCACGCCGCCGGGCTACAGGTCGGCAGCGCCGCCGCCGCCATCGTCGATGCCGGCGAGGCGAGCAACGACGTCGAATCGATCGCCGAGAAGGTCGAGGAACTCCGGTAGGTGAGTGAGTATGAGTGCTGAAAACGAAGGGGACGGCGCGACCCCCGCCGAAGTAATCGAGGTGGTCGGCAAGACCGGCATGCACGGCGAAGCTATGCAGGTCAAATGCCGGATCAAGGAGGGCGAAAATCAAGGGCGGATCATCGCCCGGAACGTCCTCGGGCCGGTCCGTGTCGGCGACGTGTTACAGCTTCGCGAGACGGCCCGCGAGGCCGACTCCATCGGAGGACAATAATGGTTCAGAAACGCACCTGCGACTACAGCGGCCAGGAGATCGAACCCGGCACCGGGACGATGTACGTCAAGAACGACGGCACGGTGCTTTGGTTCGCGGACGCGAAGTGCGAGAAGAACTACCGGATGGGCCGGGAGGCCAGAGACCTCGAGTGGATCGGCAACGAGGACGAGGCGGCGGACGCCGACGTCGAGGACGCTGATGTCGAGACCGACGCCGAGGAAGCCACCGACGCGCCCGTCGATGCCGACGCTGATGCCGAGACCGATGCCGAGGAAGCTACCGACGCGCCCGTCGACGCCGACGCTGATGCCGAGACCGACGCCGAGACGGCCGACGATGCCGAGACCGACGAGGAGGTCGACGCGTAGATGGCCGACGTCGAGCGCACCTTCGTGATGGTCAAGCCCGACGGCGTCCAACGAGGTCTGATCGGCGACATCGTCTCGCGGTTCGAGGAGCGCGGGCTGAAGCTCGTCGCCGGCAGGTTCATGCGGATCGACGACGAACTCGCCCGCGAGCACTACGCCGAACACGTCGAGAAGCCGTTCTTCGAGGACCTCTCGGGCTTTATCACTTCGGGACCGGTCTTTGCGATGGTCTGGGAGGGCCAAGACGCGATCGCACAGGTCCGGACGATGATGGGCGAGACCGACCCCGCCGAGTCCGCGCCGGGCACGATCCGCGGCGACTTCGGACTCGATCTGGGACGCAACGTCATCCACGGCTCGGACACCGAGACGGGCTCGGCCGAGCGCGAGATCGATCTGTTCTTCGAGGACGAGGACCTCCACGACTACGACCGGATCGACGAGACCTGGCTGTACGAGTAGACCGTCTTCTGCGCCGCTTTTTTATGTGACGCGGGCCGCCCGTCGAGCAATGGCTTTCGGTGGAGCAACGAGCAACGAGTTTCGACGAAATACAACCGTGTGTGCGCTACCGCGACGAGCGAACGCGGCAGGCGGGTCGCCGGGGGCCGCCTCGTTACTGCTGGCCGGCGTGGCCGACCGTGATTTCGCCGGCGTCGAGTTCCGCCTCGACCTCGCGGGCCGCGGTCACCATGTTCGCCGTCTTCTCGTAGGCGACCTCGCGGGGGAGCAGTTTCACGCCACAGTCGGGCGAGACGGTGAGCCGTTCCGGCGGGACGATCTCGAGGCCTTTCAGTATGTTCTCTTTGATTTCCTCGACCGACTCGACTTCCGTGGTGTGGACGTCGACGACGCCCAGCGCGAGGTCCTTCGTGAACTCGGGCTGTTTGAACACGTCGAGTTGCTCGTAGTCGCCGTTGGCGAGTTCGAGGTCGTACTCGTGGACCGGCATCTCGAGGATCTCGGGGTAGATCCGCGAGTAGTCGCCATAGCAGACGTGCAATCCGAGTCGGACGTCTTCTGGGACACCGTCGGCGATGTGTTCGAGACACTCGCCGACGATGGCGTGGTCGTCGGGTGTGGTCGCAAGGGCCGGTTCGTCGATCTGGACGTAGCGTGCGCCCGCCTCGACGAGGGCCTCGATTTCCTCGTTGACCAGGTCGGCGAGTTCGTAGGCCAGTTCCGCTTCGCTGTCGTAGGCTTCGTTGAACGACCACGACGCGAGGGTGTACGGGCCGGTGATCGGCACTTTCACCGGGCGATCCGCGACGCCGGTCGTGAACTCGAACTCGTCGACGAGCCACGGCTCGGTGTAGGCGACCTCGTCGGCCACCGAGGGCTTGTCGAAGTAGTTGTGTCCCCACACCTTGACCGGGCCGTTGAACTCGTAGCCCTCGATGCGGTCGGCGAAGTACTCGACCATCTCGTTTCGGCGCATCTCGCCGTCGACGACGGCGTCAAGCCCGGCGCGGACGTGCTCCTCCGTGATGAGACGGGCGGCGTCGTCCATCGCCTCCGCCAAGGCGTCGTCGTCGAATCCTCGGTCGTCGTCCTCGGCGAGGTCCTTCGCGCGGTTGAGCCACGTCGGCTTGGGGTAGGAGCCGACGACGGTCGTGAGCAGGAAGTGCTCGCTCGGGTGGTCGGCGGGGCGGAACTGCTCGCGGGTGTCGACGCGGTCGGAACTCATCGGGACACCTCCGCGGGCGCGGCGGCGAGCGCATCCAGTTTCGCCTCCGCCCTGTTCGTCGGCAGGTAGAACAACTCGGTGTTCGAACTCGCATAGATCGTCCCGAACGCCTCGTTCGGCAGTTGCGAGTCGACCCACTCGATCCGTTCGGCGATGTCCTCGGGTGCCTCGACGAGTGTGTTCTGTCCGTCGACGACGCCCAAGGCGATGTCGTCTTTCGTGCCGTACTCCTGGATGTTGTAGACGCTGCCCTCGTGGTCGGAGACGAAGTCGAACCCGATCGCGTCGACGTCGGCGTCCATCAGGTGCGCGTAGGGCTTCTCGGGAATCGACCCCCAGTAGGTGTGGACCACGACGTCGGCGTCGACGGCGGCGGCGACGGTGTCGATGGCCGCGCTGGCGCGTTCGTCCTCGCCGTCGTCGGGTGCGTCGGTGACAAGCGACGGTTCGAGCAAAAACAGCGTCTCGACGGGCGGGAACTCGGCCGCCTCGGCGGCGAGGAACTCGGCGACGGCGTCGAGAAACGACGCGTCGTCGCCGTAGTGCTCGTCGGTCGCGAGGTCCGAAAGCGAGTACGGTCCGGGGAGGACGGCCTGGGTCGCCTCGGAGGCGGCTTCCAGTTCGGCGGCCACGTCGCCGCCGGGAGTCAACTCACCGCGGACCACCGGCTCCCGATAGAAATTGTTGTTGTCGTAGTAGCGGACGATCCCTCGCGTCTCGACATCGTCGTGGACACAGAGCGGATGGGCGAGCATATCGTCCCACCGGAGTTGCCCCTCGACGACCCGATCGAGACCCGCCTCCCGCTGTCTGTCGACCGTCTCCTCGCGGGCGCGGGCGTACGCCTCGGCGATCTCCCCGCCCTCATCGCCGGAGATGAGGTCGTCTTTTTGATGCCCCTTGAGGTCGGCGAGATCCTCTTTTGCCCAGTCGGGCAGCGGGTACAGTCCGGGTGTCGTCGCGATCACGTCACTCATTGTGCGCGGATACGAGATGACGGTGTTTAATATTTCCTACTCATCTATTCGCATGAGTAATTTCAAGGACGACGAGACGCTCGAACGGGAACGACGCCTCGTCGACCGCCTCCGCCCCCAGCCCCGCCTCGTCGGCGAGTTCGACGACCGCGTCGACGTCGGTCAGTGTGGAGACGAGGAGGTAAGCCCGCCCCGACGGACGGAGAACGCGGCCGAGATCGGAGAGGAACGGACGGATCACCCGTCGACCGTCCTCGCCGCCGGAGAGGGCGTATTCGAGGGGATCGTCCCACTCCTCTTCGGGCGGCGTGGGGAGGTACGGCGGGTTAAACACTACCGCGTCGAAGCTATCCGCGAGGAAGGCGTGTGTCAGATCCGACCGGACGGCTTCGATGCCCGCCGACCGGGTTCGCCGGCACGCCTCGGGGTTGATATCGCATCCCACGACGTCGGCGGGCGTCTCCGCCGCGATCCGATCGGCGACGTATCCCGATCCGACGCCCACCTCGAGGACCCGCCCGCCGTCGATCCGGTCGATCGCCGCTGTCGCGAGAAGCCGGGAGTCCTCGGCCGGTTCATACACCGTCGCCATCCCGCGTTGCTCTGCGAGTTTCATTCGGCGGCGTCCCCGTCCCCGTCCGTCGGCGGATCGGTGACCGACACCCCGGTGCCGTCGGCAAGGCCATCGGCGTTGTCCCGGTCCGCTCTCCCCGATCCGTCGGCAAGGTCGTTCTCGACTGCATCGGAGTTATAATACGTCTTCGGTCGGCGGCCGAGCCGGTACGTCAGCATCGGACCCGTCACCCCTGCTCGGCCGCCAGCCGGGCCAGCCGGGCGAACTCGCCCGGAGGCACGTTTCCGGCTCGCTTGCCCATCAGTTCCCCGCCAGCCGCTTCGATCAGCGCCTCCGGGTCGTCGATCCCCGAGATGTGGGTGGTGTTCCGGATCGCGTTACGCATCGTCTTCCGGCGTTGGGTGAACACCGCACGGACCAACGCCATGAACGACTCGTCGTCCGGCACATCGTACTCGGGGACCCGCGGCGTCGCCCGAACGACCGAGCTTTCGACGGCCGGCGGCGGCGAGAACGCCTCCTTCGGCACCGCCTCGACGACCTCGATGTCGGCGTAATGGCCCGCCGTAACCGACAGCCGGCCGTACTCGCTGCTCCCCGGTGCCGCGGCCATCCGCTCGGCGAACTCCGCCTGGAACATCAACACCAGCGGCCGCCCCGCCGGCAGGAGCCGGAACGCGATCTCCGAGGAGACGCCGTAGGGAAGATTCGAGACCGAGGCGGTGAACGCCGGAAGATCGACTTCGAGGGCGTCGCCCGCCACGACGGTCAACGTCCCACCAGCGATCTCGGCCGCGAACTCCTCCCGCAGGAACGCGGCGAGGTCGGGATCTCGCTCGACGACCGTGACGCGGTCGGCGACCGAGAGCAGCCGGTCGGTGAGTCCTCCGGTTCCGCCGCCGATCTCCACGACGTGGCTCGTGTCGGCACCGTCGGGGAGGTAGCCGGGCAGTCGATCGAGCACCCGGTCGTCGACGAGAAAGTGTTGATCGCGCTCGGGGTCGCCTCGCAGGCCCGCACGGGCGATGAGCGCGTCGGGGTCGCGCATACCCGTGCTAACGCCCGGTTCCGTATATTACTCGCGTTTTCCGTTCTGCGCCCCCGGTCTCTGGGCGCTACTCCTCGCGACGGGCGAAGATGCGGTATTTGAGGTCCTCTTCTCGCAGTTCCTCGAGGATCCGCTCGGCGAGGACGTCCTTCGGCTCGTAGAGTCCCGCCACCCGCTCTTCGATGTCCTCGTAGCTCTCGAAGGGCTTTCTCTTTCGCGCGTCGAGGACGTTGTTTCTGAGCTTCTTTCCGATGCCCGGCAGGAGGTTCAACACGTGTAGCCGGGTCGTGATCGGCTGGGCGTCGTTGTAGAATTCGACGAATCGGTCCTCGTCGGCGTCGAGTATCTGATCGATCGCATACTCCAGTTCGGACTCCGCAGTGCTCGTGAGGTCGCTGTACTCGGCCCGACGGAGCTGTTTGACGTTCCCGCCCGGCGGATCGATCTCGATTTGGTCGCCGATGTTGACGCCCGCGTCATCGGTCAGCGCGGCCTCGACGAGACTGAAATCCGTCTCGCCAAGCGCGAGCGCGACCGGCGAGCGCTCGTATTGGGGCCGGTCGTCGTCGGGTCGCCCCCTCGGGAGGAAGTCCAACACGACCGCGGTTCGTTCTCCGGCGCTGTCTCCGTCGTCGCTCATATTCTCGGGTACGAAGAGACGATATTTAAACTACGGGCAGACGGAGCGCGATAGGCCGTCGGAGCGGCCGCGCCCGTGGGCGGACGTCACTGGCGTCCGTCGGGGCTCCCCCTCAGACGTACTTGACGACGACGTCGAGCACCTCGTCGAGTTCCTCGCCCGAGAGGGTGTAGCGGCCCTGTGCGAAGACGGTCCGGAGTTCGTCGCGGTCTTCCGGCAGCAGGTCGACGATCTTGTAAGCGCTCGCTTCGTCGACCTTCTCGAGTTCGAGCAGTTCCTCGACCAACTCGCGGGACTCCTCCGCCTCAAGCGCAGAGAAGCGATTCACGTGCTCGATGGCCCGCGCGAGTTCATACCGCATCTCGCGGTCCTCGTCGAGCGCGCGCTCGGTCTCGACGTCCGCCAGAAGCTCTTTCGCTTCGGGGGTCGTGAGATACGTCTCGTCGATAACCTGCTTGAATAGCGTCATGCCTGCTGTCGCCGGAGGTGAGCCGGCGCAGCGATGAGCGTCTTCGTCACGCTGCCGTCCTCGATTTCGACTTTGAACGCGCGACCCTGTTTGCCCGCGACCGTACCGGTGCGGCCGTTGAATCGGGGGTGGAACTGTCCGTTCGGGACGGAGGGGTCGAGTTTGAGATGTACTTTCTCGCCGTCGTCGAACTCCTCGACGGAGCGCTGGGGCGGCGATGCCCCGCGGTCGCGGGCGTCGTTTTTCAGCTTGTTGCGCGTCGCTTGTCGTGGACCGTTCGAACTGGGCATAGTTGTAGCGGCCTACACAGTTCCGACACATAAAACGTGCGTTCCGGAGACGCCACGAGGCGCGTTCTCGGGCGTCAAAACCCCGAAAAGAGGTAGCTCAGATTCGGCCGACTTCGTCGACGCCGACGCTCTCGACGCCGTCGACACCGGAGAACGCCTCCTCGACGGTGTCCGTTCCGCCCGCCTCGTCCGGGATGACGACGGTCGGGAACAGCGCGATCAGGCCGAACGCGACGTCCTCGCGGTCGACGCGGCTGATTTTCGCGCCCTCCGGGAGGGTGTTCTCGAGTCGTTCCTGGAGGTCGTCGAGGTCGACCTCGGGGCTCTGCGGCATGACCTTCATTTTGGCGGCGACTTTCCCCATCGTTACGGCCCCGTGAACCCACAGTCGGGGCACTCATAGAGGTTGCTCTGCTTGCGACACGTCGAACAGCGGTAGATCAGCGTCCCACACTCCGGGCAGTCGAACTTCGCCGCGTCCGTCCCGGAGATGTTGATCCCACAGGAGATACAGGTGTGCTCCCTGCGATCCTCGCTTTTACTACTCATACCATTCCGTCCGGCGGCGTGGCATTTAACGCTTATCAAGCGGCGCGCCCGTCGATCCGATCGATCGGTGGCGTCTTCCGGATCGGGTGCGTCCCCTCCGGCATGAATACGGTTCGTGAGACGGCCCGCGAACTCCTCGCCGCGGCCGCGGCCACGAACGAGCGACGGCTGTTGGTGTTGGCCGGGGACCGTGGGGCCTGTTACGAGGGCGCGAGGAAGGCCGCGGGAGCGGTCAGCACGGATCGGGCCGTCGCGACGGTCTCCGAGCGCGACGTCGTCGGCGAACGGATCGCCACCGACCGGACGGAGACGCTTCTCGGGACCACCTACGGCTGTCTCGTCCTCGATTGTCACGACACGTGCCGCCCAAACGTGCTCGGGCAGGCGACCGGGGCCGTCGACGGGGGCGGTCTGCTCGTGGTGTTGACGCCGCCGCTGTCATCGTGGGCAGGCAGCCACGGACGCTTCGACGAAACGCTCGCAGCGCCGCCGTTTTTACTCGGTGACGTCGGCACCCGGTTCAGACGCCACCTGATCGAAACCCTCCGCACGCACCGCGGCGTCTCGATCGCCGACGTCGACGCCGGGAGGCGAACGAAACACGACGGGTCGGAGGTCCGGCCCCGCGGGGCGACGCCCCCGATTCGCCCCCCGACGTCCCACCGATTCCCGGAGGCGGTGTACGAGGCCTGCCGCAGCGTAGACCAACGCGACGCGGTGTACGCTTGCGAGCGACTGTCCGAGGCGGAGACGGCCGTCGTGCTCGACGCCGATCGGGGACGCGGGAAATCGAGCGCGGCGGGGCTCGCCGCGGCCGCGTTCGCGCGCTCCGGGGCGAGCGTCCTCGTGACCGCACCGAGCTACCGGAACGCGGCCGAACTCTTCGAGCGCGCCGCCGAGGCGCTGGCGTCGATGGACGGCTCCTTCGAGGACGGCAGGGGGGGCGACACCCGGCCGTTCCTCCGGACCGACGACGGCGAGGTACGGTTTCGCCCGCCCGCCGACGCAGCGACGTCGTCCGCGGATGTGCTGTTCGTCGACGAAGCGGCCGCGATCCCCGTTCGGGTGCTCCGGGAACTCCTCTCTGCCGCCCCGAGCGCCTGCTTTGCGACGACGGTTCGCGGCTACGAGGGATCGGGTCGCGGCTTCGATATTCGGTTCCGCGAGTCGCTCGAGGCGTCACACGACGTGACGGCGTGTCACCTCTCGGAGCCGATTCGGTACGCTCCCGCGGACCCCATCGAAGTGTGGCTGTTCCATGCGTTGTTGCTCGATTCGACCCCACCCCCGGGCGGTCTCTTCGAGGGGGCGACCGCGTCGGACGTGACCTACGAGCGGATCGACCGCGACCGCCTCGCGGCGAACGAGTCGCTGTTGCGTGAGCTGTTCGGACTGTTAGTCCGTGCGCACTACCGGACCCAGCCCGACGACCTCGCGCGGCTGTTGGACGCGCCGGACGCCTCGATCCGTGCCCTCACGGTCGACGGCCACCCCGTTTCAGCCGCACTCCTATCGCGGGAGGGTGGCCTCGATGCGGAGACGCGGCGGGTCGCATACGAGGGCGACCGGATCGGCGGGAACCTGATCCCGGATCTGCTGACGAGTCAGCTGCGCGACCCGGAAGCTGCGGCCCCGGTCGGTCTCCGGGTCGTCCGGATCGTGACACACCACGCCGTCCGCTCCTCCGGGTTCGGCTCGCGACTCCTCGCGGAACTCCAAGCGGAGTTCGGGGCGGGAAGATCGCCGAACGCCTCTCCCAGCGTCGACTACCTCGGCGTCAGTTATGGTGCGACGCCGGCGCTGCTTCGGTTCTGGTCGGCGAACGGCTACCGGACGGTCCACCTCTCGACGACGCGAAACGACGCCAGCGGCGAGCACTCGGCGGTGATGCTCCGGCCGCTCTCGGCCGCCGGACGCGACCTCGCCGATCGACATTCGGCGTGGTTCGGCCGACGAATCGCGGACGTCCTGGCGGGCGCGCTCGACGGTCTCGATCCGGACGTCGTCCGGGCGGCGCTGGCTTCCGCCGACGCAGACGTGCCGCTCGAGTTGGACGAGTTCGAGTGGCGTCTGGTCGCGAGCGCGGCCGACGGCCCCGGTCTCTACGATACGGCGCCCGGCCCGTTCCGGACGCTCGCGTTGAAGACGCTGCTCGAGGGGGGGCTTGAGGACCCCGACGCGGAGCGGTTGCTCGTCGTCCGGGGGCTCCAAAACAGGGGATGGGGGGAGACAGCCGAACGGCTGGGGCACGTCTCACGACGTGCGTGTATGCGGGCGTTCGGCGACGCGTATCGGCCGATTGTCGACCGATACGGCGGCGACATCGCTCGCAGAGAGACCGATCGCTACCGGAGCGGTTGAACTAGAGACGGTTCTCGCGTCCGGGGTCGACGTCGACCGCGTCGACGGGGCAGACATCGACACACAGCATACAGTCGATACACTGAGCCTCGTTTGTCGGGTTCGCTTTCCGCTCGCTTTCGGGGTGTTCGGGGGTTTCGACCCATTCGAAGACGTCGACGGGACAGTCCTCGAGGCAGGCACCGTCCGCGACACAGATGTCGAAGTCGACGGCGACGTGTGTGCCGCGGACGCCGAGTTGCTCCGGGGGCTCCGTCGGCCCCCAGACATCGACACCGTGTTCCGTCCCCTCGTTTTCGTGCGTCTCCTCGAAGTTCGGGTCGATCGCCATTCCTACCGATACGGTGGGTTCCCCGAAGTTAAATCTTGAGTGATCGGAAGCGATTTATCCGTCCGATTACGGGTGGGCGAAGTACGCGACTGACTCCTCGCCGTCGTGGCGGTCGATCCGGGCGAAGCCGATCCGCTCGAACTGGACCACGTCGTCGGGGTCGTACGCCCCGATACCGGGTTCGGCGCGTCCGATCTCGTCGCCGTTCATCGTCCGGAGTCGAAGCGGGATGCTCCCGTCGGCCGGCACCCAGTGGATCACGTTTACGTCGCCCTCACGGACGATGGCGATGTCGTCGTCGGTGACCTCGAAGGTGTCGCCGTCGTACCGGACCGGCCCGAGCCCCTTCAGCCACACCGTTTCGCCCGCATCGGGGACATCGTCGGGTTCGATCCGAACCGCGCCGCCGACCGGGATGTGTCTGCGCCCGCGGTCCGCGTGGTCCGGATGGACGGGTGGTTCGGCGGTCTCTGGGGCACCGTCGATGGGTGTCTCGATCCCGTCGCGGACGAAAAAGAGCCGATCGGCGTCGTCGTCGATCAGGTCGCGGTTCTCGGCGTAGATCGAGGACATCGCGAGATCGACGTTCGAGGTCGACGTCCCGAGTCCGACCATCGCCTCGACGATCGCCTCGCCGCGGACCCCGCGGCGTCGGAGGCTCGCGACCGTTGGCGCGCGCGGGTCGTCCCACCCGTCGAGGCTGCCCTCTGCGACGAGCTCCTTGATTGTCGACGTCGACAGCTCTACGTCGTAGGCGTCGAGTTGGACGTGGCCCCAGTGGAGCACTTCGGGGTACTCCCACCCGAAGTAGTCGTAGACGAACTCCTGTCGCTTCGCCGAATCCTGGAGGTCGATGCCGCGAACGATGTGGGTAATCCCGAACTCGTGGTCGTCGATCCCCGACTGGAAGTCCAGCATCGGCCAACAGCGATAGGACTCGGCTTCCGGCCGCGGGTGCGGCGTGTCGACCATCCGGAACGCGACCCAATCGCGCAACGCGGGGTTTTTGTGTTCGATGTCGGTCCGGACGCGAAGCACCATCTCGCCGGCGTCGTACTCGCCGTCGACCATCGCCTCGAACTCCGCGTGCGTCGTTTGGCGGTCTTTGTCCCGATGGGGGCAGGCTTCCCCGTCGTTTTTCAGCGCCGAGAAGGACGCCCCGTCGCAGCTACAGGTGTAGGCACCTCCTTCGTCGATCAGTCGCCGGGCGTGTTCGTAGTACGTCTCGACGCGGTCGGAGGCTTTGACGACGTCGTCGGGCTCGAACCCCAAATACTCGATCGAGGAGAGGATCTCGTCGTAGGCATCGAGATCGGGCCGTTTCGTCTCCGGATCCGTATCGTCGAACCGACACAGCATCCAGCCATCGTACAGGTGTTTGTACGTACCGATTACCGCCGGCATCCGGGCGCTTCCGAGGTGCCAGGGGCCGTTCGGGTTCGGCGCCAGCCGCATCCTGATCTCCCCGTAGGAGTCGGCGTTCGGGAGGTCCGGGAGCCGCTGGTTGTCCTCGTGTTCCTCGGCTGCCAGTTCCTCGAGCCGCTCCGGGGCGAGTTCTTCGAGCCGATCTCGTTGTTCCGACGTCGAGCGTTCGTTGACCGCCTCGATGACGGGGGCGATGACACCCAGAATCTCGTCCCCGTGGGGCCTGAAATCGGGGTTTTCGCCCATCATCGGCCCCATGATCGCACCGACCTGCGCGTCGCTGTCGTGTTTGAGCGCGTTGAACAGCGCGGCGGTTTCGGCCGCACGCTCTACACGTTCACGAAGCTCTCGTTCCATCGGCCGCGACTACTGGGGGAACCACCAAAACATCGCGGGTTTCTCGCGATCCGTTGGGGGGCAAGCAGGCGGATCTAGGGGGAGATCCGACAGCGGTGATCCGCGCGAGCGCCTCGACCGGCTGTCGGCTCGAAGTCAGTTCACGGAGAACGCTGCCCCTGCTATCGCACATAAACATTCGGGAAAGCACCGGCTGACGGAGACGGGTCAGTAGGTCCGCTCGACGAGGTAGTCGGCGATGCCCGCGAGGAGTTCACGCGACTCGTTCTCCGGCAGCACCTCGAGTCGGTCCTTGCCGCGCTCGATGAGGTCCATCGCCATCTCCCGGGCGAAGTCGATGCTCCCCGCGTCCCGGAGCCGTTCGAGGGCCACCTCGATTTCGGCGTCACTCGGGTCGGCAGGGACCAGCTCCTCGACGTCGATACCGTTGTTCCGGGCGTGTAGCGTGACCGCGGTCCGCTTGCCCTCGACCAGATCGGAGCCGCGCTGTTTGCCGAGCTCCTCGCTGGGCGTCGTCAGGTCCAACAGGTCGTCTTGAATCTGGAATGCCCGCCCGACGTCGAGGCCATACCCGTGTAGCGCCTCGATCGTCTCCGAGTCGCACCCGAGCAGGATGGCCGGGATCGACGCGGCGGCCCCGTACAGGACCGCAGTCTTGTACTCGATCATCTGTAGGTACTCCTCGGTCGTCACGTCGCTGCGGCTCTCGAAGTCGACGTCGAGAGCTTGCCCTTCACAGATCTCCGTACAGGTCGTCGCTAGCTCGTTGAGCGCGTCCACGCTCCTGTCCGCCGGGGCACCAGTCTCGAGCATATACTCGAACGCCTTCGAATAGAGCGTGTCACCGGCCAGGATCGCGGTTTCGAGGTCGTACTCGCGGTGGACAGCCGGCACGCCCCGTCTGAGGTCGTCGTCGTCCATGATGTCGTCGTGGATCAGCGTGAACGACTGGATGACCTCGATCGAGACGGCGGCGGAGAGGACGTCGACGCGCTCGCCGTTCGGCGTCGGGAAATCCCGGTAGCCCGTCGCGGGTGCGTCCGTCCCCGAGATCGATTCCGCCACGAGCAACAACACCGCCGGGCGGAGGCGTTTACCGCCCGCGTCGAGCAGGTACCGCGAGGCCTCATAGAGCCGCTCCGGCTTTTTGACCGGCAGCTGTTCGGCGATCGCATCGTTGACGATCGCACGCCGGTCGACGATAGCCGATTCGACGCGTTCTGGGTTCGTCATTCCGTAAGCTGGATGATGTTGCCGTTCTGGGTGATGTGGAGGTCGTCACCGACGTTGTAGCCCTGGCCGCGGGCCAGATCGACGTACGGCGAGAAGCCTTTCATGTCCTGGTGGGCCGGAACGATGTTCTCCGGCTGGAGCGCGTCGAGCATCTGGTAGTGGCCCTCGGTTTGGAGGTGCCCGGAGACGTGGATATCGTCGTAGATACGCGCACCCTGCATCCCGAGGAGCGTCTCGGCCTGATAGCGTTGGCCCTCGTTGGTCGGTTCGGGGATCACCCGGGCCGAAAAGATGACCTTGTCGCCGTCGTCGAGTTCGTACGGCGTCTCACCGCGGGCCATTCTCGTCAGCATCGCCCGCGGTTCGCCCTGGTGGCCGGTGACGACCGGGAGGTAGTTTTCTTTGCCCTCGTTCATGATCCGTTTGAACGTCCGGTCGACGGATTTGCGGTGGCCGTACATCCCCAGATCGTTCGGGAAGTCGATGAAGTCGAGCCGTTCGGCCGTCCCGGAGTACTTCTCCATCGAGCGGCCCAAGAGGACGGGTTGACGACCGATGTCGTCGGCGAACTCGACGAGGGACTTGACGCGGGCGATGTGGCTCGAGAACGTGGTCGCAACGATGCCGCCGTCGTAGTCCTCCAAGGAGTACATAACGTCTTTCAGCTGTTCGCGCGCAACGGACTCCGAAGGCGTCTTGCCCTTCTTGCCGGCGTTCGTGCAGTCCTCGATATAACAGAGCACGCCCTCGCGACCGATCTCGCGGAAGCGCTCCATGTCGATGGGATCGCCGATGACAGGGCTGTGGTCCATCCGCTTGTCGAGGCCGTAGACGACGGCCCCCTCCGGCGTGTGCAAGACCGGGTTGATCGCGTCGATGATGGAGTGAGTCACGTTGACGAGTTCCAACTCGCAGTCCTCGCCGATGTCCATCGACTCGCCGGGGTCCATCTTGATGAGGTCGTTTTGGACGCCGAATTTCTCCTCGCTTTGGATCTCCTGTTTGACCAACTCGATGGTGAACGGCGTCGCCACGATCGGCGCGTCGTACCGATGTGCCAACTTCGAGATCGCCCCGATGTGATCGAGGTGGCCGTGGGTCGGCACGATGGCCTGTACGTCTCCCTCGATGTCGGACATGACGCGGTCGTCCGGGATCGCGCCCATGTCGATTAGATCCAGGCTGTGCATCCGTTCGGTCTCGACGTTGTCGTGGATGAGAACCTTCGAGAGGTTCAGCCCCATATCGAAGATCACGACGTTGTCGCCGGCGCGGACCGCCGTCATCTGTCTCCCTACTTCCTCGTAGCCGCCGATAGTTGCGATTTCGACTTCCATGATTTGCCTCCGAGAGGACGATCGTCGACCCGACGGCTGGGCGGCCGGCCATATACACGGCCGTCTGTGACGGACGCGACACCGACGGATCGGTGCGCCGACGGTCGGAACCGGCGAGGCGTTCGATCGGACGACCCGATCGCGTGGCCCCGTCAGCCGTCTCCCGCCCGCAACTGCCGGCCGCCCGCCCGGATCCGGGGCGACCGTCGCTCGGTTATCAGGAGGTTCGAACTCGGGGTTTAAAAACTAGTGGGTTGACCGACACGGTCACTCTATTTCGGTCCCGGGGTCGCCGCCGCCGGCGAACGCCTCTAGCCCGTCCAGATCGAAGACGTACGCCGACGCGTCGAGCGACAGCAGTTCGCGGACCTTGCCGGCCATCCCCCCGGTGACGTCGGTCGAGTCGCTCGCGCCAACCGCGTCGGCGACGTCGTCGAAGGAGCCGATCCGCTCGATGACGTCCCCGTCGGCGTCGTAGACGCCCGGAACCGACGAGCAGACCCCAACGCGGTCGGCGTCGAGCGCGCGAGAGAGCGCAACGACGAGTTCGTCGCCGGAGACGATCGTCGCCCCCGCGTCCGCGTGGACGATCGTGTCCCCGTGTAACACCGGGACGAATCGCTCTTCGAGCATCGCCGCCGCCGGAGTGGTTTCGAGCCGAAGCGTCCCGTCGGCGGCCCGGGTCGCCGCCGAGAGCGGATGGACGGGAAGGGCGGACACCCCGGCCTCGACCAGTGCCCCGACCACAGCTTCGTTGAGCCGCTTCATCGCCCCGTGAATCGAGCGGATTGCACCGTCGTCGTGTGTCCCCTCCGCGCTCGAAACGCCGTGCTCGGCCGCGTAGTGGTGGCCAAAGCTCCCGCCACCGTGGACGACGACGACGCGGCCGGGGATCGTCGCCACGGCTTCGGCCGCCCGTTCGAGCGCCCCCGCGTCGATCGTCTCCGGCGTGCCCTTTTGTGTGACGACGCTCCCGCCGAGTTTCAACACGGTCGTTGTCTCCAGACCTGCTTCGGACCGGTCCGGCGCGTCTTGCTCCGGCGTCATCGCTCGACCCGAACCCCCTCGGTGTCGAGTTCGGCGCGGAACGCGTCCGTACAGCCCGGCGTGTACTCCAGAGCCGTGTGGGTCTGTTCGGTCCGATCCAGAGCGACGATACAGCCGCCACCGCCCGCGCCGGTGAGCTTCGCGCCGAGGGCGTCGGCCTCCCTGGCCGCCCACACCATCGTATCGAGCGAGCGCGCGGAGACGCCGAGCGCGGACAAAAGCCCGTGGTTGAAGTCCATCAGCCGACCGAGCTCCTCGACGTCGCCGTCGCGCAACGCCGCCTCGCCCGCCCTGACGAGGTCGCCGATCGACTCGACCGCGTCGGCCGCGAAGCCGTAGGTGTGTTTCAGTTCCCGGACGCCGGCCACGAGTTCACCGGTGTCGCCGGTGTTGCCGTCGTACCCGACCACGAAGGGCAGCGTCGGGACCTCTCCGAGCCGCCGACAGTCCTCGCCCTGTACGCGGACCGCCCCGCCCATCGCCGAGCAGAACGTGTCCGCCCGCGAGGCCTGGCCGTCCTGGACGTCGTACTCGACCTGATACGCCCGGTCGGCGAGTTCCTCTGACGACAACTCGGCGCCGAGTTCGCGCGTCGCGGCGTCGATCCCGGCGACGACGACGGCCGCCGAGGAGCCGAGCCCCGCCCCCAGCGGGATGTCGCTTTCGACGGTCACGTCGAACCCGGCCGCCGGTTCCCCGGCCGCATCGAGCGCCTGCGCTATCGCCCCGTCGATGTATCCGGTCGCCGCCTCCACCAGCGGCGCCGGGACGTCGACGTCCGGCCTGGTGTCGGTCTCTCCCCCCCAAGTGACAGTAAACCCATCGAGGGTCAGATCGTTCGCCCGCACCCGGAGCCGTTCGTCCTCGCGCCGCTCGACTGTGACCCGTGCTCGGCGCTCGATGGCACACGGAACGGCCGGTTCGCCGTAGACGACGGCGTGTTCGCCGAAGAGATACACTTTGCCCGGGGCGCTCGACGTGGTCATACCGATGGCTCGTGGGGGCCGAACAAAAAGAGTACCCGAACGCGTCCGGGATCGGTCGTTTCGCTCGGTTCGGCCCGAAAGCGGTTCACGGCGTCGACGAGACGCCTCGCGTCCCGGTCGCACGCCAGAACGCGGAGCAGTCCGGAGACGGGCCTAGATCGCGTCCGCTGCGTTCACCTGTCGTCCGTGTTCGTATCGCCACCGTCCATGTCCATATCGCCGTCCGCCCCGTCGTCGCCCTCGATGAACCGTTCTCTATAAAACATCGCCAGGTCCCGATCGAACTCCTCGAACGTGATGATGTCTCCGTCGCCGTACGCGTCGAACTCCTCGACGAACGCCTCGGCGTCGCCCCGGTCGGCGAACGGCGTCGGGTTCCGCATCATGACGTCGTCGACGTGGTCGGGGTCGGTCACGCGGACGAAGAACGCGTCGGACGCACGCAGGCGGTCGCCGGTCTCGAAGCCGGTAACCCACGCGGCCTCGAGGTCGGAATCGGGACCGTCGAACCGGTCGGTGTAGGCGGTGTACGCCGCCAGACAGCCGGACGTGTCGAAGAACGCCCGATCCCCGTTCGTGTGGACGAGCTGTGCGTTCCACTCCGGGTACTCCGCCGGTATCATGTTACAGACGGGACAGGAGACGTCCTCCGGGAACGCGACCGGTTCGCCCAGGTCGGCCTCGGCGTTCGCGTCCCCCGTCTCGTCGCCTCCGCCGTCGGTTTCTCCGTCTTCTTCCTCACCGGACCCGTTTTCCGTCCCGTCACCGCCGCTGTCCGCCGGGGCGTCGCCGTTGCCGGTACACCCCGCCACGCCGACGAGGAGCCCGGCACCCGTCGCGGCGAGCACGTCGCGTCGTGTCGACACTGTGTGATCCATGTCTGACATGAGTATGGCTACGAAGCCACTTCAAAAAGGTAGTCTGGTGCGTTCGTACAACGAACCACGGCCGAGTCGTCGTTGCGGCCGGGGAGATCCGGGCGTCGCCCCGGCCCCGTCGTTCAGTGTCTCTATATCCCGTGTCACGCGACGGTACGACGGAAACGCACAAGCCGCTGGCGCTCACAGGTCAGCTGTGTCGATCGAACTGCGCCGCCACGTCAGCGCGCTCGTCTCGGACTTCGCCGCGGCGTACGGCGAGGTCGACCTCGTTCGCCGGCGCGTCGAGTGCGGCCCGGCAGAGCGCGACGCGGTCGTCGATTCGTTCGAGTCGTTCGGCGTCGTCGGCGGTGCCGGAGTGTTGATCGTGCGGGACGGGGCGGTGTTGTTGGCCAGATACGAGCGCGCCGACGGCTGGATCGAACCCGGCGCGGGGCGGCGCCCCGGCGAGTCCTACACCGACTGTGCGAAACGCGGCGTCCGGGAGACGGCCGGAACCGAGGCCGCGATCGAGGGGCTTGCAGGGGTGCAACTCGTCTACCTCGACGATCCGACCGATCGACCGCCGGTTCCGAACCCGTACGTCGCGTTCAGGGGCTCGATCGCCGGCGGCGCACCGGTTCCGGACGCGGACGCCACGGCGACGGAGACGACCGGTTCGGAGCCGAACCCGGAGGCGGACGGCGTCCGAACGCCGGGAGACGACCCCGCGGCCACCGGGGGACCGTCCGTGACACCCGACGGGACGCCCGTAGCGCTCCGGTGGGCCGAGGAACTGCCCGAGCGACTGGCTTACGACCAGCTTTCGGAGCTTCCGCTCGGTGGGCGAGGCGAACAACATATATAAACCGGGCGTCGCACCGCCCCCGAAGAAGCGATCCCGCTACGGTTCCGTCTCGAAGTCCTCGAGCGCGTACGCCGGCTCCGCGCCGCGGCGATCCAGCGTCTCGTTGGCGAGCAGCCAGTAGACGACGCTCAGAGCCTTTCGTCCCTTGTTGTTCGTCGGGATCACCAGGTCGACGTTCGACGTCGTGTTGTTCGAGTCACACATCGCGATGACCGGGATGCCGACGGTGATGGCCTCCTTGACGGCCTGGGAGTCGCCGATCGGGTCGGTGACGACGACGACGTCGGGTTCGATGTAGCCGTCGTAGTCCGGGTTCGTCAGCGTGCCCGGGATGAACCGCCCGGTTCGGGCGCGCGCGCCGACCGCATCGGCGAACTTCTCGGCCGGGAACCGGCCGTACTGCCGCGAGGAGGCGACCAGGATCTGCTCGGGGTTGTAGTTCGAGAGGAACGACGCGGCCGTCCGGATACGGCTGTCGGTCCGGGAGACGTCCAGGACGTACAGCCCGTCGGTTCGGACCCGGTGGATGAACCGGTTCATCGACTTCGTCTTCTGTTGGGTCCCGATGTGGACGCCGGCCGCGAGGTAGTCCTCGACCGGAATGAGAAGGTCGGCCTCGTCGTCGGGCATGACGTCCTCGTCGAGGACCGGTTCCCCGTCGGCGTCGTCTGCCTCGGGGTCGGATTCGGCCGACTCGTCCGCCTCCGCGGCGGTGTCGGCGGGTGGTTCGTCCGTCGTGGGGTCGGCCTCGGCCTCGTCGAGTTCCCCTTCGAGCTCGTCTTCGAGCTCGTCGAGTTCCTCGTCGATTTCGGTGGCGTCGACTCCCTCTTCGTTGTCGCTCATGCGTTTGCCTCGATTCTAATGAGTTCGTTCAGCTTTGCGGTTCGCTCGCCACCGACTGTCCCCGTCTTGATGAAGGGGGCGTCGACCGCGACGGCGAGGTGTGCAATCGTCGTGTCCTCCGTTTCGCCGCTCCGGTGAGAGACGACCGGGTCGTATCCGTTCCGGAGCGCCAGCTCGATCGCGTCGAAGGCGTCGGTCAGCGTCCCGATCTGATTCGGCTTGATCAGGATGCTGTTTGCCGCCCCCGACTCGATGCCGCGCTCTAGCCGCTCCGTGTTGGTCACGAACAGATCGTCGCCACAGACGAGCGTCCGATCGTCGGCTCGCTCGGTCAGTTCGGCGAAGCCGTCGTAGTCGTCCTCGTCGAGCGGGTCCTCGACGTAGACGAGGTCGTAGTCGGCTATCAGCCCGGCGATGTAGTCGAGTTGTTCGTCCGGGCTTCGAGTGTCGTCCCCGTAGTGGTAGGCGCCGTCCTCGTAGAGCTCCGCACCGGCCACGTCGAGTCCGAATCCGATCTCGAAGCCGAGGTCGTCGGCGACCGACGACGTCGCCTCGTCCATAATTTCGAACGCTCCGCCGTCGTCGATCGACGGGGCCCACGCCCCTTCGTCGCCCTTGGCGGCCGGTATCCCTCGATCAGCGAGGATCTCGCCGACCTCGGCGTGGACCTGAGCGTTCGCGAACACCGCATCGGACACCGAGGGCGCACCGACGGGTGCCGCAAGGAACTCCTGGATGTGGGTCGCGTCGGCGGCGTGTTCGCCGCCGCCGATGACGTTGCCGAGCGGGGTCGGAAAGTCCCGTCCACGGAAGGCACCGCCGAGGTGTTGATACAGCGGTGCGCCGAGGACGTCGGCGGCGGCCTTCGCGGCCGCCATCGAGATCGCGACGGCGCTGTTGGCGCCGATCTCGGAGAAGTCGTCGGTGCCGTCGGCCCCTCGAAGCGCGCCGTCGACGCCGCGTTGGTCGCCGGCGTAGATCTGTCCCTCGAGGCGCGGCACCGCGACCTCTCGGGCTTTCGCGATCGCCTCCTCGGCGGGCCGCTCGATGGCCTCGTACTCGCCGGTCGAGGCACCCGAGGGCGCCGCCCCCCGGCCGAAGCCGCCACTTTCCGTCCGGATCTCGGCCTCGACGGTCGGGTTGCCCCGACTGTCGAGGATCCGTCGAAGCCGGACCTCGGTGATGAGCGTCATTGCTCCCCCCGCCTGACGGTAAAGGGGAGCGCGTTCGCATCGTACTCCTCGGCCGCGACGAGGATCGGCTCGGTCTGGTCGGTGTCGATGAGTACCGGCGCGCCGTAGGACACCTGCAGGGCTCGGGCCCCCAGGATGCGTGCCTTCTCGTATCGGTTCGTCCCCCTCATTGGTAGGGTGAGACGATGTCGACGAGGTCCTTGTGCGAGACGAGCATCCGCCGACAGCACGCCCGCTCGACGCCGAGTTCGTCGAGCACCTCGGCGGGGTCCTCGTCGCCCTCGCGGGCGCGCTCTTTGAACTCCTCCCAGTGCTCGCCGACGACGCTACCGCACGTGAAACACCGTACCGGTACCATCATACCTTCATCACCTCAGCGGTAGGATTTCTGGTAGCGGGCCCGCGCGCCGGGACCGCCCCACTTTTTCGGTTCGGACTGCCGAACGTCGTTGACGAGCAACGATCGGTCGAAGGACATGAACGCGTCCCGGAGTTCGGCGTCGTTCGTGTACTCGACGAGACCGCGGGCGACCGCGGTTCGGATCGCGTCCGCTTGCCCGGCGAAGCCGCCACCCGAGACGGTAACGTCGATATCGACGTTCCCGCGCAGGTCCTCGTCGGCGATGCGGAACGGTTCGAGCATCTTCAGCCGCGCCTGCTCCGGTTCGACGAGCTCGACCGGTTTGGAGTTGATCCGAACCCGGCCGTTCCCGCCGGACACCGTCGCGCGGGCGACAGCCGTCTTCTTTTTGCCTGATGTGTTCGTTACCATGTGACGTTAGCACCCAAGTTCTCGCTGATCTCTCCGAGCGAGACGAATTTGATGTTCGAGAGTCGATCCAGGGACGTGCCGTCGAGCACCTCCGGTTCGACCTCGTCGTCGCCCTCGTAGGCGTCGCCGAGGTAGATCCGGACGTTCTCGAACGCCTCGCGTCCCCGCGTCGTTTTGTACGGCAGCATACCGCGGACGGCCCGTTTGAACAGCCGATCCGGCCGCTGGGGGTACTGCGGCCCCCGATCGGAGCCGACTTCGCGTCGCGTCCGGTAGACGGACATGACGTCTTCCTCGCCGCCGGTGATGACCGCCGCCTCGGCGTTGATCACCGCGACGCGTTCGCCCTCGAGGGCGAGTTCGGCCACCTGCGATGCGACACGGCCGAGAATGCAGTTGCGGGCGTCGATGACGACGTCCGCGTGGAACTCCGCGTAACTCATCGGATCACCCGCACGTCCGCACCGTCGGGGTTGTTTTCGAGCGCTTCTTCGAGTTCGATCGCTTCGCCGACGTCGTCGATCTTCGTCTGGGCCGTCGACGAGAAGTCGACGGCTGCGACTGTGACCCCCTTTCGGAGGGCACCGGACCCGAGCACCTTGCCGGGCACGATCACTGTCTCGTCCTCCTGTGCGTACCGCTCGATGCGGCCCAGGTTGACTTCAGCGTGCGTGCGCCGGGGCTTTTCGAGGCGCTCGGCCACATCGCTCCAGACCTCGCCACCGCCGCTGCGGGCGGTCGACTTCAGGTCGGCGATGAGACTGGACAGCCTCGGGTTCGTTTTGCTACTCATCGTTGTTGCTCCTGAGAAGTGGATGCAGGGAGCAGGATTTGAACCTGCGGACCTCTACAGGACAGCGCCCTGAACGCTGCGCCGTTGGCCTGACTTGGCTATCCCTGCTCGCAGTAGTGCGTTCTTTGTCCCCGATAAAACCCCTTTCGGTCGACCCGGGCGCCGAACGCGCGGTTGTACCGCCGCTCGGACCCGGATCGGCCGTGTTCGTGGGGGTATCTGAGGACATCGGATGTGTTTAGAGTTGGACTGCGGCTTCGAGTTCGTCAGCCCTCGTCCGAAGCGATTCGACCGCTTTCAGGACGAGTTCGTCGACGGTCATCGAGCCGTCCGTCTCGACGTCGAAGACGAACGCGTTCGGGACGTCCTCGACCGAGACTTCGCGGTCGGGGTATCGGTCGCTGAGGTCGTTGTCGAACGACGCCGTCTCGACGAGTTCCCCGTCGTCCTCGATGACGCCGCGGATGATCTCCGGATCGTCTTCGGCGAACTCGTCGCGGTCGTCGCCGAGGGCGACCCGCTGGAGGTGTCGGTAGCCGACGGCGACCCCGCCTTGGTGTTTGGCGTGATCCTTCCCGTAGCCCAGCTCCGCGTCGGCTTCGAGTTCGAGCCGCTGGCCCTCCTTTAGATCGATGATCGGGACGTTCTCCTCGGCCGGCTGGACCTGTCCATCGCTGGAGACCAGATCGCCAGAGTACGCCGTCGCCGGCCCCTCGACGTCGATCGCCAGCGTGACCGTTTCCTCCGGCTCGTAGTCGTCCGGAGTCGTCAACGGGATCAACCCGAGCCGGAGCGCGATCTGCTCGTCGAACATCACCGAGGAGTTCTCGATGACGCGAACCGTATCGACCGACAGGGTCGGAACGTCGGCGACCATCGCCCGGCGGATGCCGTTGGCGAACGCGGGCGAGATCCCCCGGACGAGAAAACGCGCGCTCCGTTCGTCCCGCTCGATGAACGTTACGTCGTACTGGCCGGACATGTTAGAATCCGGCGTTCTTCGGGGCGCGAGTCCCGTCGTGTGGAGTCGGCGTCACGTCCTCGATGCGACCGATCTCGAGTCCGGCCCGGGCCAGCGCACGGATCGTCGCCTGCGCACCGGGACCGGGGTTCTTCTGTAGGTTGCCGCCGGGACCGCGAACGCGGACGTGGACGCCGTCGATGCCGGCCTCCTGGACGTCCTCGGCGACGACCTCCGCCATCTGCATGGCGGCGTAGGGCGACGCCTCGTCGCGGTTCTGCTTCACGACCGTACCGCCGGACGACTTGACGATCGTCTCGGCGCCGGTCAGGTCCGTTACGGTGATGATCGTGTTGTTGAACGAGGCATACACGTGTGCGATGCCCCAGGTAGTATCGTCTGCCATCGTTATTGTCCCTCCGCCCGTTCGGGGTGGAGATCGTCCGCGAGCGGGCTCGTCTCGTCGAACTCGAGTAGGTCCTCCTCGCCGACGTCGACCTTCGTCGACGGGGCGCTAATGCGGGCGCCGTCGACGGTGACGTGGCCGTGAGCGATGAACTGCCGGGCCTGCTTCGGCGTGTTGCCGAGGCCCTTCCGGTAGGCGACCGTCTGGAGGCGGCGCTCGAGAATGTCCGTCTCGTCGAGCGAGAGGACGTCGTCGAGGCTGTCGCCCTCGTCGAGGACGCCGATCCGTTTCAACCTGGCAAGGAACTCGCTGCCGGCCTCGGCGGCCGACTCGGTGTCGCCTTGAGCCTCGCCGATGAGGCGTCGAGCCTCGCGGCGGTAGTCGCGGAGCTCCGATTGGGCCCGCCACAGCTCTTCTTTGTTCGCCAGGCCGTATCGGGAGACGAGATCGCCTTCCGCGGCGATCCGCTCGCCCTGGAAGGGGTGATTCGGCGTTTCGTAGAACTTGGTGTTGTTTCCGAGTGCCATTATTCGTCCTCAGCGGCCGCTTCCTCGGCCTGTTCTTCTTTGATCGCCTCGACGTTGACGCCGATCGTTCCCTCCGTTCGGCCGGTGGACTTCGTCCGCTGGCCGCGGACCTTCTGGCCGCGTTTGTGTCGGACGCCGCGGTAGGTGTCGACCATCTTCATTCGGTTGATGTCCTGCCGGCGGCTCATATCGAGGTCGTTGCCGACCTCGTGGGTGGTCTCGCCGCTAAAGAAGTCCCGCTGGTGGTTGGTGAGCCACTCGGGGACCTCGTCGGCGTACCCCTGGACGAGATCGACGATTCCGTCGATTTTGCTCTCGTCCAGTGCGCCGATCACGTCACGGCGATCGACGTCAGCTTTGTCGGCGATGATGCGAGCGGCGCGGCGACCGACGCCGTTCATGTCGGTCAACGCCCGCTCGACGCTCTTCGTCCCGTCGAGGTCGGTCTGGCCGATTCGGACGAAGTACTGGATGTCTTCGCCGTCTTCGTCCGCGTCTGGTTCTTCCGTGCTCATGTGTGGTTGGGTTAGCGTCGTGGCGGGGATTTGAACCCCGGAGGCTTGCGCCACAGAGTTAGCAACCCTGCGCCTTGGGCCATGCTTGGCTACCACGACTCGCGTGTGCGTATCGTCGCCCTCTCGGACTCGGGGTCGACACCCCTGCATCTATTGCAACCGTCGATACCCGACCCCGGTACTTAAACCGCACGGAACGCCGGTCGGCGTGGGAGCCGTACCCGAATCCAGTGTGGAGACCGTACCCGAATCCAGTGTGGAGACCGTACCCGAATCCAGTGTGGGAGCCACGCCCGAGACGACGCCCGGAACTACCGGTTCCGGCCGCCGTCAGCGCGGCTCCGGCTCTGTGTCTCGTTTCGGTCGACGACCTCACGCCGCCGGACGATCCCCTGCATGTCCGCCGCCTTCCGGGCAAACTGCTGAAATGCGTTGGCGGTGTCGCCCCCGTCGAGAACGATCGGGCGACCACTGTCGCCGCCCTCCCGGACCGCAGGGTCAAGCGGCAGGCTGCCCAGAAACGGCATATCGACGTCGGCAGCGAACGTCTCGCCGCCGCCGCTGCCGAAGATGTCGTGCTCGCCGCCGCAGTCCGGACAGACGAACCCGGACATATTCTCGACGATCCCCAACACCGGCGTGTCGTGCTCGCCGAACATCCGGAGTCCCTTTCGCGCGTCGTCGAGGGCGACCTGCTGGGGCGTCGTCACGATCACCGCCCCGGAGACGGGAACCGACTGCAGAAGCGTCAGCTGTGTGTCCCCGGTGCCGGGCGGCAGGTCCACGACCATGTAGTCGAGCGCGCCCCACTCGACGTCCTCCCACAGTTGGGTTAACACCTTGTGGACCATCGGCCCCCGCCAGATCACGGGGTCGTCCTCGCCGACGAGGAAGTCCATGCTCATGAGTTTCATTCCGTACTTTTCCGGCGGGACGATCGTCTCCTCGCGGGTCGCCTTCGGTTGGGCGTCCGACTCGACCATTCGCGGCACGTTCGGCCCGTAGATGTCGGCGTCGAACAGCCCGACACGGGCACCCATCTCGGAGAGCCCCGCGGCGAGGTTCACCGCGACCGTCGACTTCCCGACGCCACCCTTTCCCGAGGCGACTGCGACGATGTTCTCGACGTCGGGCAGGATCTGCTCGCCCGTCTCGAGGCCCGTGTCGATGGTCGCCGAGAGGTCGACATCGCGGTCGACGTCGGCGAGCGCATCCCTGACGTCCCCCGCGAGCGAGGTTTCACTCGGCGAGTACGGAGCACCGAGCGCCAGGTCGATCGAGATCGTGTCCGAACCGATCCGGACGTCGTTGACCAACCCCAACGAGACGATGTCGTCCTCGAGGGTGGGGTCCTCAATCCCCGAGAGGCGGTCGAGAATCTCGTGTTTTTCCATAGGTGTGGTAGGTCCGCACGCGGCGATAAGAGTTGTGACCCCGAGTTCGCCCACGACGTCGTGTGGTCCACACAGTCACGGACCGCATGCTCTGCTCGCGTACCGTCGGCTGGCGACCGCGGTCGTGCCGACCCCGGCGGGCGACAGTATATACACGCCGACGCCGAACAACCGACGTGGCGCTCTTCGATTCACTCCTCGATCCGGCCGACAACGAGACTGTCGCCGCGGTCGCGCTCGCCGTCGCTGGCGCGGAACGCGACCTCCACGGGGCGATCCAAGCCCACTACGAGGCCCTCGGCGTCGAGCCGCCCGACGACCGCCCCCCGGTCGACGCGCGCGTCGAGCAGTTACGGCGACTCGTTCGCCACCACGTCGAGGGCGATCTGTGGGGCTACTTCCTCGCAGAGGCGGCCCCCGAGGGGCTAGAGCGTCCCGAGGAGGTACGGGCCTTCGCCGGTCTGGACGACGACGCGTGGGCAGACCGACTCGACGCGCTCGCCGACGCCGCCCCAGAGGGCGCGGGTGGGACGGCCCGCGAGCGGGCCGACACAGTCGTCCGGAGCCGCTTCGGCGTCGACCTCGAAACGTTCGAGACACAGGTCGTCGACTGGCGGCCCGAGCGGACGCTTCGGCGGGCGATTCGGGGACCCATCGACGACGACGTCGAGCGGCTCCGGGCGGCGACAGACGCGATCGAACACAGCAAGTAGCTCCCCGCGGAAGCGATCACCGGCCCGACCGCCCGGACTAATCGAAGGCGTACAGGCTGCCGTCGGTGCTGCCGACGTACACCGCGTCGCCGGCCAGTGTCGGTGTCGCCCGCACCTCCCCGTCCGTTCCGATCCGCCACCGCTCCGTGCCGTCGTCCCGACGGTAGGCCACGACGCTCCCGTCGCGCCGGCCGACGCAAACGCTGTCGGCGACCGACGGCGGCGTCGTGATCGCCGTTCCGGCGTCGACCCGCCAGCGCTCGCTGCCGTCGTCGGCGTCGAGTGCGTACACGCGCCCCGCGTCGGTCTCGGTGCCGACGTAGACGACCCCGTCGACGACTCCCGGGGTCGTCGCGATGCCGTTGGTTTCGGACGCCCACCGTTCACCCCCGTCGATGGCGTCGAGGGCGTACACCGTCTCGTCATTTCCCCCTATATAAATGGTGCCGTCGGCTGCCGCCGGCGAGGACAGTACCGGCTGTTCCGTCCCGACCCGCCAGCGCTCGGTGCCGTCGCCGGCGTCGATCGCGTACACCGCCGAGTCCCACCCGCCGACGTAGACGACCTCGTCGAGGATCGCCGGCGACGAGATGACTCGGTACGCCGTCCCGAATCGCCAGCGCTCGGCTCCGGTGTCGGCGTCGATCGCGTACACGCGGCCCTCGGTCGCGCGGGTAGCGGCGTACACGACGCCCTCGGAGACGACGGGGGCAGCGTCGACCGGGCCGTTCGCGTCGAAGTGCCACCGTTCGCCACCGTCGTCGGCGTCGAGGGCGTACAGGCGGTCGCCCCTCGTGCCGACGTAGACGGTCCCGTCGACCACCGCGGGCGCCGAGCGGACGGCACCGCGCACCTCGGCCGACCACAGCCGCACCCCGTCGGTTGCGTCGACAGCGTCGACCCGCCGGCCGCCGCCGACGTAGACCACCCCCTCGACGACCGCCGGCGAGGCATAGACGGGACCGTCCGTCCGGACGCGGAATCGTTCCGCGGGCTCGGCGTCGACCGAACCGGCGGCGTCGGCGTCGCCGGTGTTCCGTCGGTCGTACTGAAACGTCGGGGCCCCGCCGACGGCGGGATCGAGCGGCGCCTCGCGGGTGGGTTCCTCGGAGCCGTCACCGAGACAGCCCGCGAGGGCGCCCGCGCCGCCGGTTGCCAGCGTCAAGAGTGCTCCCCGGCGGGTCGGTCGAGCCGGAGGATTCACGCCGTCGACCTCCGGTCTCGGGGGGCAGTTCGGTTCACGTATCTCCATCTACCGGCGGGAAAACAAACGCTTGTCGGCGCGGCGATGGGGGCGGGGCGGTTTCAATACCCTTTTGCCGCCGCGACCAGTTCCACCGGGTATGGCAGACTTTCAGGTCATCGTCGGCGACGACGACGGGACCACCTACTCGTTCGAGGTGGACGGACAGGACGCGAACCGATTCATCGGGCGCTCGATCGGCGAGACGGTCGACGGCGATGCCGTCGGCCTCTCCGGCTACGAGGTCGAGATCACCGGCGGCTCCGACCAGTCCGGCCGGCCGATGCACGGCGAGGTCTCGGGGGCCGAAACGACGACGCTCCTCTCGACCGGCGGCGTCGGCTTCGAGCCGACTGTCGACGGCGAGCGAAAGCGCATCACCGTCCGCGGGGCGGAAGTCTCCGAAGAGACGCGCCAAATCAACGCGAAGGTCGCGAGCCGAGGCGACGAGTCGGTCGAGGAACTGCTCGGCGACGACGAGGACGAGTAACGCCCGCTTCATGTTCGAGCAGCCTTCGGCGAGCGCAGCCGTTTCCGGCCAGTCGGTCGGGTGGACGCTGTGAGCGACGCCGACGCGCCGGACCGACACGAGGCGTTCCTCTCGGGGGAGCGTCCCGACGACGTCCTGATTTACCTCCACGAGGCGGGCGTCGGATCGATCGAGCGGCTGGCCGACATCGGGGTTCGCGTCGACGACGGGGTCGTGTTGGTGCTGCCGGGCGAGGAGGGACAGGCGGCGTTCGAGCGCGCGACCGGCCTCGACGCGATGGACTTCGCCGGGACGGCGATGGACACCGATGGCGACATCGAGAGCGACTGCACCGGCGGTACCTGCCCGGACTCCGAAGAGTCGGGCGAACACTACGCCACGTTCGTCTTCGCGTTCGTCGAGGAGCGAAACGAGGCCGTCGGCGGGATCTACGCCGAGGGCGACGTCCGACACGGATACGCGGCCTGCGCCTGCGGAACGACGTACTCCGAGAAATCGGTTCTCGACGGCGAGTGACGCCGGAGCGTTGCGCCTGGCGACGAGCACTAGATAAATACTGTCGGCCATCCGAACCGATCCGTGCTGGTCTTTCGTCGAGTCCTCGCTCGTTCTGTCGACGTCACCGACGTTTGATCCCGTCGTCAGAAGCCGCCCGGCGCCGAGTGGTCTAACCGTCTTCGAGGGTGATACTGGTGGACGAAATCAAATAACACCGACTCACGAGTGATCCGCCGGTCGCTCCGTCGAACGGCGTGATCCTCGTGCGTCGTGTGTATATTCGTTTGTCTGTCAGTATGAGTCGGCTGTCGTCGGCTCGCGGGCGCTCGTTCGAACTGCGCCACCCACATCACCAACCGCGCAAACTTACGCCAGCGCGTCCCCGAGCGCGTCGGCAATCCGCCCGCCGATCGCGGCTTTCTCGCCCTCGTGGACGGTCACGTCGTCCTCGGAGACGAAAAGCACCCGCGTCGTCTCCGACCCCATAACGCTCGCGTCGTTGGCGACGACGAAGGCGAGACCGGCGCGTTCGAGCGACTCCCGGGCCGCATCGATCATCGCTTCGTCCTCGCCCGTCGTCTCGAGTTTGAACCCGACGATCGGCAACTCGGGGTGTTCGGCGCGGATCGAGTCGATAAGCTTCGGTGTCGGCTCGAACTCGAGAGTCAACGTCTCCCCCGAGCGGAGCTTCTCGGGGGCGGTCTCGATCGTGTAGTCACTGATCGCGGCCGCCGAGACGAGCGCGTCCGCCCCGTCGGCCACCGACCGGACGGCGTCGAGCATCTCCGCCGCGCTCTCGGCGGCGAGGGTGTCGGCGTACGACACGTCGGGACCGTCATGCACGAGCGTCACGTCCGCGCCGCGGGCGTAGCAGGCCTTCGCTACCGCCCGCCCGGTCCGTCCGGAGGCACGGTTCGTGACCACCCGGACGGGATCGATCGACTCGCTCGTCGCCCCGCTCGTGACGACGACGTGTTCGCCGGCCAGCGGAGTCTCGCCCGCCGCCCGCGCGACATCGAGGACGATCGCCTCTTCGCTCGCGACCTTTGCTTTTCCCTCCTCGAGGCGCGGGTCGACGAACTCGACGCCCCACGACTCGAGGCGTTCGATCGACTCGAGAACCCCGGGATGGTCGTACATCGGCTCGTGCATCGCCGGCGCGACGACGGTCGGGAGGCCCGCCCCGAGCGCCGTCGTCGCCGCCGTCGTGACGGGAGTGTCGTCGATCGCGCCCGCGACCTTGCCGATCGTGTTCGCGGTCGCGGGCGCGAGCACCAACACGTCGGCCCACCCGTCGTAGCCGCACAACTCGACGTGTTCGACCGATCCAGTGATCTCGGTGACGACCGGATTCTCCGTCGCGAACTCCACGGACCACGGGTGGACGATTCCCCGCGCCGCGTCGGTCATCACGGCCCGGACCTCGGCGCCGTGTCGCCGGAGTTCGTGGGCCAGCTCGATCGTCTTGACTGCCGCGATGGACCCCGACACGCCCAAGGCGACGTTCGTGCCCGCGAGCATCGACCGGGCGTTCGGCGCGCGTATTAAAAAGGGTCGTGGCTGCGGGCGGCGGCCCGCGGTGCCGGCAACCGGGCCGGAGCGGTGTATACATATCGGGGGACCGTCAGGACGTTTCGATCCGCAACGCCACGTCGCGCGTCTCGCCCTCCAGGTCGGCGACGACGCGGCGGACGATCCGCTCTGCCTCCTCGCGGATTTTCGGTTTGATTTTTTCGATGACCCAGCCCAGCGAGACGAACCGCGGGAGGTCGACGATCCCGTCGCTGGCCGACCCGGGAGCGTACTCCGCGACGAACGTCACCTCGGTTTTGGGGGCCGACCCGTCCTCGCCCCGGATCGGCTCGCCAGCCCGCTGTGTTGACCCGTCGGCGTCCTCGATCGGATCGATCAGCCACCGGCCCGAGGCGTCGA
Organism: Natronomonas moolapensis 8.8.11; assembly: GCF_000591055.1. GTDB lineage: Archaea > Halobacteriota > Halobacteria > Halobacteriales > Haloarculaceae > Natronomonas > Natronomonas moolapensis. The sequence continues at coordinate 1,728,866 of NC_020388.1, forward strand.
GGTCCGTGAGGATCCGCCACTCGATCCGTCGGGGTGGGTCGACCTCGGTCACCGCCGATCGAGCGGTGTAGTGGAGCTTCCACCACTCGAACCGCAGCGCGTACTCGGTTCCAGCTCCTCCGTCGCCGAACTGCCGGACCGATTCGAGGTACTCGGAGTAGTCCGCGTACCGCCGGAACGCGAGGAGAAACTCGTAGACGTCCTCGGCCGGCAAATAGACGACCGTGCTGACTTCGACTCGGTCCACACCGTCTTTTCGGGCGGGGCGGTCCTAAGCTTTCGGCCCACCAGGACGGATCTCCCCACCTGAACCGACACCGAATTCCCGATCCGGCACGAGGATTCGACATGGACGGCCGCGTCGTGACCGGGTGGATCGCCCGTCCAGTGCTCGATCCCACGACCGTCGAGACGGTTCGTGACCACCTCTACGGGTGGCTCGGTGCCCCGGAGCCGTACCGACGGGCGAGGAGCCCACACGTCAGCGTCTTCGGTGTCCGGGTTCCGACGGTCGAAGCCGAGGCCGTCGAGGCCGACTTCGGCGCGTTCGCCGAATCGGTCGGCACCTGGCGGGGGACGCTCTCGGGGTACCACGTCCATCCCTCCGCGAGGAACCCGATGGTCGTCGCGTTGGACGTCCCGCTCGATCTCGGACGGCTCGCCTCGCCGATCGCCGACCTGCTCGCCCGACACGGCGGCCGCGTCGGCCGGGGGCCCCACCCGGCACACGTGACGTTGCTGAAAGGCGGCGTCAGGGGCGAAGAACTCCAGTGGGCACAGATCGACGATCGGACCCGCGAACGGTTGGCGGCGGTTCTCGACGCCGGTCATCGGCGACCGAGCGACGACCCGCCCGACCCGCTCGTCGCCCCGACGTTCGGAATCGAGTTGGGGCCACCCGAACTCGCGTGGAACTGACCCTTTTTGTCGACGCGGATCCCAACACGTGTATGGCTGATCTCAGCGACGCGGGGTTCAAAGAGCGGACCCGGGTCTCGGCGGCGCGGGAGGCGCTCCTCGACGTCCCGCCAGTCGAGCGCACGGAACGAGTTCCGCTGTCGGTCGCCGACGGGCGGACCGTCGCGGAGCCGATCGACGCGGTGATGAACGTGCCCCACTACCCGCGGGCGGCGATGGACGGGTGGGCCGTCCGGGCCGAGGACACCTTCGAGGCGTCGGATCGCTCGCCGGCGGTCGTCGAGCCCGACGACTCCGCCGGACCGAACCGGGCCGTCCGCGTCCACACCGGCAGCGAACTCCCCGAGGGCGCTGACGCGGTCGTGATGATAGAGGAGACCGAACGCGTCGGCGACGAACTGGAGCTGTTCGACGCCGTCGCGGAGGGCGAAAACGTCGGCCCTGTCGGCGAGGACGTCGAGACCGGCCAGCGGCTCTACGAGCCGGGACACACGCTTCGACCGTCGGATCTCGGACTCCTGAAGGGGACCGGCGTCGACACCGTCGAGGTGTTCGACCACCCCGAGGTAGCCGTCGTCCCGACGGGCGAGGAGTTAGTCCAGTCCGACCCCGATCCCGGCGAGATCATCGAGACCAACCGATTTAGCATCTCACGGCTCGCCGAACGCTGGGGGGCGGACGTCACGCGCCGGGACATCGTCACCGATGACCGCGAGGCGCTCCGGGCGGCCGTCCAGCGCGACCTTGTCCGCGACGTCGTCGTCACCACCGGCGGCTCCTCGGTCGGCGAGCGCGATCTCGTCCCCGAGGTCGTCCGGGACCTCGGCGAGGTGTTCGTCCACGGCGTCGCGTTGAAGCCCGGCCACCCGGTCGCCTTGGGACGCGTCGAGGGAACGACCGTCGTCATGCTCCCCGGCTACCCCGTCGCGTGCATCGTCAACGCCGTCCAGTTCCTCCGGCCGCTGATCGATCACCTCGGCGGCGTCACGCCGGAACCGCTGCCGTCGCGGGAGGCGACGCTGACCCGCAAGATACGGAGCGAACCCGGGATCCGGACGTTCGTCCGGGTGACGCTCGAGGACGGCGAATCGGGGCTGGAAGCGACGCCGACGCGCGCCAGCGGCTCCGGTGTCCTCTCGAGTGTCGCCCTGGCCGACGGCTGGGTCGTCGTCGAGGAGAGTCGCGAGGGACTCGCTGCGGGCGAGACTGTCGCCGTCGAGAACTGGGAGTACAATGGATAGAAAGCAGTTCCGGGATCTCGCCGATCCCGAGGTGGCCCGCGAGACGATCGCCTCGCTCGATCTCGCGCCCGAATCCGAGACGGTCCCGCTCCGTGAGGCCCGAGGCCGCGTCCTCGCCGGACGGGTCGACGCGGACCTCGACGTCCCGGGCTTCGACCGCGCGAGCGTCGACGGCTACGCCCTCCGGGCCGCCGACACGTTCGGTGCGGACGAGGCCGACCCCGTCGCGTTTCGCCTCGTCGGCGAGGTCCACGCGGGATCGGAACCCGACGTCGAGGTCGGGGCGGGCGAGTGTGCGGAGATATCGACGGGGGCCGTCCTCCCGCCGGGCGCGGACGCGGTCGTGATGGTCGAGCGGACCGACCCCGGCGACGCCGACGAGGTCCTCGTCCGGACGTCGCTCGCCCCCGGCGATCGCGTCATGTTCGCCGGGGCGGACATCGCGGCGGGCGAGCGCGCGCTGGGTCCCGGCACCGTCGTGACGGCGCGGGAGGTCGGCCTGCTGTCGGCCATCGGCGTCGACGAGGTTCCGGTCCGTGGCGTGCCGACGGTCGGGATCGTCTCGACGGGCGACGAACTCGTCCGCCCGGGCGACCCCCTCGATAGCGACACCGGCCAGATCTACGACGTCAACAGCTACACGACCGCGACGGCGGTCGAGGAGGCCGGCGGCGAGGCGAAGCTGTACCCCCACGCCGGCGACGACTACGACGCGATGGAGTCGGCGCTCCGGACCGCCGCCGAGGAGTGCGATCTCGTCCTCTCGTCGGGGTCGACCTCGGCCTCGGCGGTCGACGTCATCTACCGCGTCGTCGAGGAGACCGGGGAACTCCTGTTGCACGGCGTCGCGGTCAAACCCGGCAAACCGATGCTCGTCGGCGAGTTGGCGGGCAGCGCCTACATCGGCTTACCGGGGTATCCGGTCTCCGCGCTGACGATCTTCCGGGCGTTCGTCGCCCCGGCGATCCGCCGCGCCGCGGGCCGTCCAGAGCCCGAGACGGCGACGATCGAGGGGCGAATGGCGGTCCGAGAGCGCTACAGCGAGGGGCGACACCGATACATGCCCGCGGGATTGGTCACCGATGGCGACGGCGAGACGCTCGTCTACCCGGTCGACAAGGGCAGCGGCGCGACGACGAGTCTCGTCGAGGCCGACGGCATCGTCTCGGTGCCACCGGACGTCGAGTACCTCGACTCGGGCGAGTCGGTCGAAGTCGCGCTGTTCTCTGGCGACGTGCGCCCGCCGACGCTGTTCGGCGCGGGCGAGGACGACCCGGCGCTGTCGCGGCTGCTCGACCGCGTCGACCGCCCCCGGTATCTGGCGGTCGGGAGCCGACAGGGCCGGCGCAGGCTCCGCGACGGCGTCACCGACGTCGCTGTCACCACCGGCGACGCGGCGCCGGGCGGCGTCGAGTTCGGCGGGTGGACCCGCGAGTGGGGCCTCGTCGTCCCGGCCGGGAACCCGGCGGGCGTCGAGGGGCTACCGGACCTGGTCGACGATGACCTCCGATTTATAAACCGGACGACCGACTCGGGGCTCCGATCGACGTTCGACGAGGCTATCGAAGGCCTCGCCGACGAGCGCGGCGACGAACGACGCGACCTGACCGACGCCATCGACGGCTTCGAACTCGCGGTCCGAGCCCACGAGTCGCCAGCGAGGAAGGTCCTCGCGGGCGAGGCGGACGCCGGTCTCGGGCTTCGGGCCACGGCCGAGACGCTCGGCATGGGGTTCGTCCCCTGCGGCACCGAGCGCGTGACCGTGGTCGCAGACCCCGAACGGGTCGAAAAACCCGGCGTCCGTCGGCTCCGGGCCGCAATCGACGACGGGGGCACCGTCTTCGAGGAACTCGCCGGCTACCGGGGCTGACCCGCGTGACACACCTCTCGGAGTTGGACCTCGACACCGCGGACGTCTCGGCGCTGACCGACCGCCGCGAGGCGGTGCTCGCCGCCGTCCGCGAGCACGCCGGACGCATCGCCTGCGGCGTCGCGAGGATCGAGGGCGGCAGCTACGGTCGGCGGGCATTTTCGACCGATCGCGGCGAGTGGACGGTCAAGTACGAGGCCGGCGAGTTGGAGTTCCTCCTGTACGAACCGCGCGGCGGCGGGGAGACGTACGTCGTCTCGACGCAGTCGCCAGCCGATCCGGAGTCGCTCGCTCGTGCTCTCGAGGACTACGGGGCGTTCGTGGCCGCCTACAACGACTACGTCGACTCCCTCGAGGGCGTCCTCGACGGCGTTGATTCGGGCTTTCCTGCGATCGAGTCGGCCGAATCGATCGTCGCCGAACGGGACCGCATCGTCGACCGGATCGAGTCGTGTTGCGGGCGGATGGCCGGCGAACTCCACCGTCACGAGGGCAGCGACTACGGCACGTTTACCGCGCGCGTCGACGGGACGCGCTGGGAACTCAAACGCGAGCGCGACGCCGTGTCGTATCTGCGCGTCGGGGGCTCGGGCGGCGTGTACCTCCTCTCGCAGTACGGCCCTCCGGCCGCGACCGACGTTCGGGAGTACGCCCCCCGATTCGGCGGGTTCGTCTCGGCGTACAACGACCACGTCTCGGGGCTGGCCCTCGATATCGAGCAGACCGAGCTCTGAGGTCCGCCGGCGGTCCAGTGTCGGGACGCCGTTGGCCGACCCCCGCCGAAGCGCCGTCGGGCGGCCGCCACCTGGACGCCGTCGGCTGGCCGCCACCGGGGCTTTTAACGCGGGCGCGCTCGTAAGTAGGCGTATGCAATTGCGCGAGGCGCTCGGTGACCTTCCGGAAACGGTGTTCGCCGATCTGCTGGAGGACGACAACGCGTATCTCCTCGTCGTCGACCTGCCGGGGGCGACCGTGGACACGGTCGACGTGACGATCGAGGGGGGGCGGTTGACGATCGAGGCTCGGCGCGAAAAGTCCGTCCCGCGGCAGTTCCGGTACCTCTCCGAGGAGCGGGCGCTGTTTCTCGACGCCGAGTTGCCGCTGCCGCCGGACGCCACCGGCGCCGACGCCGAGGGATCGATCGAGCGGGGCGTGTTGACGCTCACGCTCCCCAAGTCCGACGCCGACGGCGGCCAGCGGATTCCCATCTCGTGACGGGAGCGAACGGATACCGATGAGACGGTGTCACCTCGGCGGAGACCGGCGCCGAGTCCCCGCTAACGGCCAGCCCCGCGTCCCCGGCGGACGCCGTGAGGTGGCCGGGTAATGCTCCGGGCCTACCGGCGGTTCTTCGTCGTCGCCTACCAGTTTCTCCCGCTGTTGCTCGCCTACGCGCGGGACCGAAAGCGGTTCGTTCTTTTCGGTGGGGGCCGGCAGGTCGCCCCCGAGACGAGTCGAGCGCGCGCCCAATCGCTTTTGAACTCGCTTTTGACGCTCGGGCCGACGTTCATCAAACTCGGCCAGCTACTGTCGACGCGCCCGGACGTGCTGCCACCGGAGTACATAGAGGAGTTCGAACAACTGCAAGACGACGTGCCACCGGCCCCGTGGCCGGACGCAAAGGCGGTCATCGAGTCGGATATTGGCCCCATCGAGGAGACGTTCGACGAGTTCGACACCGACCCGATAAGCGGTGCGAGCCTCGGACAGGTGTACATCGCCGAGGTCGACGGCGAGCGGGTCGCAGTGAAAGTTCGACGACCGAACATCGAACCGCTCGTCGAGGCGGACCTGCGTGTCGTCGGGTGGTCGCTGCCGATCCTGATGCGGTTCGTCGGACAGGCGCGGTCGTTCTCGCTCGAGACCATCGCCGACGAGTTCGAGAAGACGATCCGCGAGGAGATGGACTACGGCCGCGAGCGAGAGATGCTGACCGAAATCGGCGAGAACTTCGCCGAAAACGACCGGATCCGGGTCCCCGAGGCCCGCCCGGCGTTGTCGAGCGATCGGGTGTTGACGATGGAGTACGTCGAGGGGACGAAGATCTCCGACGTCGAGAACCTCGACGAGCTGGGGCTCGACCGGACCGACCTCGCCGTGACGCTCCAGGAGACATACCTCCAGATGATCGTTCAGGACGGCGTCTTCCACGCCGACCCCCACCCGGGGAACCTCGCAGTCAAGGACGACGGACGGCTCGTCTTCTACGACTTCGGGATGTCGGGGCGCGTCGACCCGTTCATCCAGGACAAAATCATCGAGTTCTACATGGCCGTCGCGGCCCAGGACACGGACGCGATCCTCGACGCGCTCGTCGAGATGGGGACGCTCAGCCCCGAGGCCGACCGGGAGGTGATGTCGAACGTGATGGAACTCGCCATCGCCGACGCCCGCGGCGAGGACATAGAACAGTACCGCGTCCAACAGATCATCCAGCAGGTCGAGGACACGATCTACGAGTTCCCGCTTCGGCTCCCGCCGAACCTCGCGTTGGTGTTGCGTGTCGCGACGGTCGTCGAGGGGGTCTGTGTCACGCTCGATCCGGACTTCGATTTCATCTCCGTGGCGACCGGCTACCTCCGCGAACAGGGGTTCATAGAGGAGAGCGCCCGCGACTTCGTCGCGGAGCGGGCCGGAGAGGCCCGCGACTTCGGCGAGTCGCTCGTCCGCGTCCCGCCGAAACTCGAGTCCACGCTCGACGACCTCGACCGCGGGGACGTGACGCTTACCGTCGAGTTCAGCCGCGAAGAGGAGACGTTCGAACGGTTGGCCAAACGGATCGCACTCGCGGCGCTTCTGACCGCGACGCTCATCTCCTCGTCGGTGCTGTACGCCTTCTCGACGCCGCTGGCCGCCGCGGTCGCGGTCGTCGTCTCGGTTCCACTCGCCATCTCGCTTTGGCGCTCGTTCCGGCGGAGCAGTGGGTTCAGATCCCAGCCGCAGTTCACCAGACAGCGGCTCAGACAGCGCGACAAGTGACCTTCTCATCGGTGTGACCGACGCGACCGCACTCGATGCACCCCGGTTCCGGAGCTTTTAACCGACTCGCTGGCCGATGTACGTGTAATGGCTTTTGAGGAACTACTGAACGACCCGGTGATTCAGAAGTACCTCCACGAACTCGTCGGGCCGACGGGGATGCCCGTCGCCGCCGCGCCGCCGGACGGCGAAGTCACCGACGAGGAACTCGCGGAGGAACTCGGCTTGGAGCTCAATGACGTGCGCCGGGCGCTCTTTATTCTGTACGAGAACGACCTCGCCTCGTATCGCCGCCTGCGCGACGAGGACTCGGGGTGGCTCACCTACCTCTGGACCTTCGAATACGAGTCGATCCCCGAGCAGCTCGAAGCCGAGATGCGCCGGCTGCTCGATGCGCTCGAACAGCGACGACAGTACGAGGCCGACAACGAGTTCTACCTCTGTGGGCAGTGCCAGCTCCGGTTCGAGTTCGGCGAGGCGATGGAGTTCGGCTTCGAGTGCCCCCAGTGCGGCGGCCAACTCGAGACGATGGACAACGACCGACTCATCGACGCGATGGAGAGACGCGTCGAGGAACTCAGCGACGAACTGAACGTGAACAGCGCGGACATCGACGGGGCCGTGGACGCCTGATGGTCGTCCTCGCAACCAAAGTGTACGTGCTCGGCGAGGGCCGTCGTCGAGCGATGGACTCCCTGGAGTCGCTCGTGGAGAACGAACTCGGTGACCTCGGCGTCGAGTTCACCGTCGGCCTGCGGGACGACGATTTCCCCTCTGTGACCGTAACTGGGGAGGACGCGCCCGTCGCGCGGAACCTGCTCGAAGCCGAGTGGGGAGCGATCACGCCCCACCGGGAGGCCGGCGAGACCTACGTCGGGACGCTCGAGTCGTGGGACGACCGGGGGTTCGTCCTCGACGCCGGGGAGTCGGTTCGGATCCCCGCCGACGAGCTCGGTCTCGGTCCCGGAAGCCCCGCCCAGATCCGGACGCGGTTCGGGCTCGTCCAGCACGTCCCGCTTCGGTTCGTCGAGGGCGGCGAGGGGGAGCCACACAGCCTCGCCGACGCCGAACGAGACCGCCTCTACGAGTGGACCCGCGGCACCGGCCGGGTCAACGCCAACAGCACGACGCGGGCCCAACTCCGGGCGACGGTCAACCGATCGGGTCACGCCGACGACATCGTCACCGTCGAGCGCGTCGGACTACTCGAATCGAGCGTCATCTGCCGGGAGGGTACGGACGCCCCCGGGCTGTTGGCCGACGTCGGTCCGCACCTCGAAGCGGAACTGCTCGCTATCGTCCCTTAGTCATGAACCGCCGCCTGCTCGCCGCGCTTGCGCTGCTCGTTTTGCTCGGGACAGCCGGCTGTACGACGATCCTCGGGGACGACGCCGGCGACCCCGAGGCGCTCTCGGCAGACGCCGAGTACGACTACGACACCGACCGCGACGCGTTTATCAGGGTCAACCGGGGGAACTACACCGCAGTTTATAACGTCTCGGCGAAGGTGACCGGCGACAACGGCACGATCGAGTTATACCGGACGAACGCGCTGACGATCGAAAACCCCCTCGAACTCGAGGCGCTGCAGTTCCGCTACGCCAACGGGACGGTCGTCAGGTACGTCGACGGCGAGGCGGTGTTGCTCCGTTCGGACGGGACCCAAGAGCCGACGGACGCCCTGGCCGTCGAGACGACGCGACAGCGAACCGTCGTCGAGTTGCCAGCCGAAGAGGGACAGATCGCGTTCACGACGCCGAAATCGGGCAAGGAGATCGCTGTGTACACGCCCGTGCACGGGAGTTACGAGGTCGCGCTCCCACCCGACCGGGACGCATCGGTGCCGCTCCTTTCGCGGACGCGACCGTCGAACGACGACCGGGCGGTCGTCGGCGATCGGGTCCGTCTCCGGTGGGACAACGTCGAGACGTCCGTGCTCAGCGTTCGATGGTATCTCGACCGGGACCTGTGGCTGTTCGGCGGTCTCGCCGTCGTCGGGGCTATCCTAGGTGCTGCCGGGATCGTCTACTACTACCGGAGTATTCGAATGGCGGAGAAGCGCCGCGACGAGGCGGGGCTCGACGTCGACACCGGTGACGACGACCGCGAGGGGCCGCCCCCGGGGATGCGGTAGCGCGTCCCGCCGGTACGATCGCTCGGGGCGTCCGGACGGCCCGTCCTCACCGTTTATTCGGTTCCGGCTCGAACCGGACCTATGGACGTCGCTTTGGTATCCGTCGGGGACGAACTGCTGGCTGGCGATACGGTCAACACGAACGCCGCGTGGCTCGGCGAACGCCTCGCCGAGCGCGGGGCGTCCGTCGAGCGAGTGACGGTCGTACCGGATCGAATCGCGGACATCGCCCGTGTGATCAACGAGTACGCCGCGGAGTACGACGCGGTCGTCACGACCGGCGGGCTCGGGCCGACCCACGACGACCGGACGATGGAAGCCGTCGCCGCCGCGGTCGGCCGGGACGTCGGGACCTCGGAGGCCGTCCTCGAGTGGCTCGACGAGGAACGCGACTATCAACGCTCGGACCTCACGAACGGAACGGCTGACCTCCCGGTCGACGCCCGCCCGCTGCACAACACCGTCGGCGTCGCGCCCGGTTGCGTCGTCAAGAACATCTACGTGCTGCCCGGCGTCCCCGAGGAGATGCAGGCGATGTTCGAGTCGGTCGCCTCGGAGTTCGAAGGGGAGCGCCGACACGTCGAGACGGTCACGCTCGACGAACCCGAGAGCGCGCTGGTGGACCGGTTGCGGGAACTGGAGACGCGCTTCGGCGTCAAAGTCGGTAGCTACCCCGGCGAGAACGTCCGCGTCAAAGTCGAGAGCACCGACCGGGATGCAGTCGAAGAGGCGATCACGTGGCTCCGCGAGAACGGGATCGAGGCGTCGACGTGACTACCGATACAGGTACCAGAGCCAGCCGACGGTGATGAGGAGGCTCGCGAGCAACACGACCCAACCGGACGCGTCGACGATGGACGGACTGTCCTCGAACGCCTGCAGGACGATATTCATACGCGACCGTCGTCCCCCCGTGTTCTTAATGGATTCTATTCGCACGCGTCCCGAGACAGCGTGTCCCCCCGGGGCTCGGAACCGCCGCCGAGCGTCCAGTCGGCCACCGACACCGGGTCCCTTTTCACTCGCCGCCGCCGACACCCAATATGCGACGCGTTGGGCTGGTGGTGAACCCGATCGCTGGAATGGGCGGTCGGGTCGGCCTGAAAGGCACCGATAATAAACTCGAAGAGGCCCGCCACCGGGGGGCCGAACCGCGGTCGCCCGGCCGCGCCCGCGAGGCGCTCGAACACCTCCGAAGCCAGCCAGAAGACGTCGAACTCTACACGTACGGCGGAGCGATGGGCGAACGCGAGGCCCGCGCTGTCGGGTTCTCGCCCGTCGTCGTCGACGCCCCGGATGGCGGGGAGACGGCCGCCGCCGACACGCGGGCGGCCGTAGGGCAGTTCGTCGAGGAGGAGGTCGATCTCGTCCTATTCGTCGGCGGAGACGGGACCGCCGTCGACGTCGCCGAGACGCTCGAGGAACTCGCCGACGAGACGCCGATACTCGGCGTCCCGAGCGGAGTGAAGGTCTACTCGTCGGTGTTCGCCGTCACGCCGCGGGCCGCCGGTCGGATCGCGGCGTCGTTCGATCGAACGGAGACGCGGGAGGTCAACGACATCGACGAGGACGCCTACCGCGGCGGCGACGTCAACACGGAGCTGAAAGCGCTCGCCGCCGTCCCGATCGGCGACGAGGTACAGTCCGCAAAACAGATCGGCGGCGGGACGGTCGAGTCGCTCGCCGCCGCGGTCGCGGCCGAAATCGGGGACGACGACGCGACGTACGTCCTCGGCCCCGGGTCGACCGTCGACGCGATCAAGACCGACCTCGGGATCGACGGCTCGCCGCTCGGCGTCGACGTCTGGCACGACGGCGCGGTGCTCGCCAGCGACGCCGGGGAGACGGAGATACTGGCATCGCTGGGGGAGCGCAACGTCGTCGTCGTCTCGCCGATCGGCGGTCAGGGGTTCATTTTCGGCCGCGGGAACGACCAGATCTCGCCGCCGGTGATCCGCCGCTCGGAACTCGAGATTGTCGCCTCGAAGCAGAAGCTCTCCGATATCGGCGTATTGCGCGTCGACACCGGCGACCCCGGGCTGGACGAGTCACTGCGCGGCTGGCAGCGGGTCCGGGTCGGGAAGTTCGAACGGCAGCTGTTGAAAGTCGTCTAAAAGGGCGCTTCGAGGCCGTCATCGGCGTCGGAGTCGGAATCGAACTCGACGTCCACGTCGACGCCGAGTTCGTCGGCCAGTTCGCCGCGTTGGTGGAGTTCCTCTAAGATGTCGCTGCCGCCGATGAACTCCCCGTCGACGAACGTCTGTGGGATCGTCTCCCAGCCGCTTTGCTCCTCGAGGGCGGCCCGGTACGCGTCGAGCGCTGGCAGGACGTCCTCGGCGACGATGTCGTCAGCGTCGTGGTACTTCGTGAGGACGTCGAGGGCCTTCTGTGAGTAGCCGCACTGCGGCATCAGCTTGTTTCCCTTCATAAAGAGAACGAGTTCGTTGTCCTCGAGAAGCTCGTCGACGCGTTCGCGTACCTCGTCCGGTTCGACGCCACCACTGGGATCAAATGTCATTACGTCCAATCCGAGCGCGATAGTAAAAACAGTTGTGTCGCGACGGGTCGTCGGGTGTCGGCCGCCGTGTCACTGCGTCGCCGGAGCCCGGGAGTCTCGAACCACCACCTCACTCGACGGTTTCGATCGCCCCGCCCTCGCGCTCCCACTCCGTGAGGCTGCCCTCATAGAACCTCACGTCGGCGTACCCGAGCGCCCGGAGGACGGTGTATGTGTGGCTGATCCGTCGGGCGGTGTTACAGTAGAGCACGACCCGTTTTTCCGGGCGGATGCCGCGCTCCTCGAGCAGCGACCGGAGCTCCGCCTCCGGTCGGACCGTGCGCGCGTCGGTGTTGACGAGCTCGCGCCAGTCTAGCCGAATCGCCCCGGGGATGTGGCCCGCCTCGTACTCGTGGGCTTCCCGGGTGTCCACGATGACTGCGTCGGGATCGTCGAGGGCGGCTTCGATCGCCGCGCGACCGACGAGGGGGCCGTCGGAATCGAACGCCGCCGCGTACGACACGGCGTCGGGACCGGGGTCGTCGGTCGTGGTCGGCTCGGTCCGGTTCCAGACGGAGTAATCACCGTCGAGGAGGTGTAGCTTCGCGGGGTCGTGGCCGTATAGCTCCGCCGTGACGAGCAGCCGGGCGGCGAAGACGCCGTGTGTGTCGTCGTAGGCGACGATGTCGTCGTCGGTGGCGATACCGGCCTCGCCGAGCAACTCGGCGAAGGCGTCCGTCCCGGGGAGCATTCCGGCCTCGGCCGCGCCGTGTTCGTCCGCGCGGAAGCTGTCGAAGGGGACGTTGACAGCGCCCGGGACGTGGCCGATTCCCTCGTATTCCCAGGCGTCCCTGACGTCCACGACGGCGACCCCCGGCGCGTCGAGGCGGTCCGAGACCCACTCGGAGCCGATGATTCGGTCGTTCACGATAGCGTGTTCGTGCCCGCCAGTTTAACCGCTTTTCGTCCGCCGCCGTCGCGAATCAGCCGCTGGAAGCAGCAAACGTGTCCGACATCTACGACGGAGCTGTGGGCCCGGGACTCGCCTGCGCCGGGGGCTCGGGTGTCATGGCAGTCGTTTTCGGCAATTTCAGCCGCATCTATCGTCTCCCGGTCAGTCGAATCGGTTGCCGTGACCGGTGAGGAGCGGCGGGGCGTGCCGTCACGGATGGTGGTTTATATACCGAGAGCGCATAGGTAGATGTAATGAGTGACTCCGAATACGCGAACGACGTGCTAGTATCGGCTGACTGGGTCGAGGACCGACTCGACGAGTTCGGAAGCGACGATCCGACACACCGACTCGTCGAGGTCGACGTCGACACCGAGGCATACGACGAATCCCACGCCCCCGGGGCCGTCGGTTTTAACTGGGAAACCGATCTCCAGGATCAGACGACCCGCGACATCCTCGACAAGGCGGACTTCGAGTCTCTGCTCGGCGAACACGGCATCACGGAGGAGTCGACGGTGGTGCTGTACGGGGACAACGCCAACTGGTTTGCGGCCTACACGTACTGGCAGTTCAAGTATTACGGCCACGACGACGTGAGACTGCTCGACGGCGGCCGCGAGTACTGGCTCGAGAACGACTACCCGACGACCGACGAGGGTCCCTCCTTCTCCGCGGTGGAGTACGAGGCCTCCGGTCCCCGCGAGTCCATCCGGGCCTACCGCGAGGACGTCGAGAACGCGATCGACCGCGGCCTGCCGCTCGTCGACGTCCGTTCCCCCGAGGAGTTCAGCGGCGAGGTGCTCGCCCCGCCGGGACTCAACGAGACAGCCCAGCGCGGCGGCCACATCCCCGGCGCGCAGAACATCTCGTGGGCGGCCGTGACGAACGACGACGGGACGTTCAAATCCGCCGACGAGATCGAGGCGCTGTACGCCGAGAAAGGTATCGACGGCGACTCGACGACTGTCGCGTACTGCCGGATCGGCGAGCGCTCGTCGGTGGCGTGGTTCGCGCTGCACGAGCTGCTCGGCTACGACGACACGATCAACTACGATGGCTCCTGGACGGAGTGGGGCAACTTGGTCGGTGCGCCGATAGAGACGGGCGAGGCGGACGACTGAGCGAGGACCGAAGCAGTATTTTTTGCGGTGCGACAGTCCAGAACGGGGTGATCGCCCTCGATATTGCAGCCGCCGACCGCTGCTTACAAGCCCGAACGTGACGTACGGACGCGTATGGATTCAGAGGAGTTCATCGAGGCTGTCCGCGCCGGGAACGAGACCGAACTCTCGCGACTCGGGTCGTCGAAGTCGCTGTTCGCCGACACCGGTGGCGAAATGAACGCCGGTGACGTCCTTACCGCCGCCGCGACGGCCGAACACCACGCGGCCGAGACCTACGGGGAGTGGGCCGACGCCGAGAGCGGCGCGGTCGCCGAGGCGTTCGCGGAGACCGAACGCGAGGAACGGGCCCACTACGGGACGGTCGCGGGCGAACTCGACGACCACGAACCGGGGGCAGTGCCGGCGATCCAGGTGTACCTCCGAGAGCTCGACGACACGGCGGCGCGCCTCGGTGGGTTCGTCGGCCGGACGATCGCCGCGGAAAAATCGAAGACGCAGATGACGGGCTTTTTTGTCGGCGATGCGGACCCACAGACTGCCGGGCTGTTCCGGGCGATGGGCGACGATCTCAACGCGCAGCTGTCGCGGGCGGCGGCGTTGCTCGACGCCGAGTGTGGCGACGACGCGGAGCGGTGGGATCGCGCCCGCGAGGCCGCCGACGGGGCGATCCAGGCGGCCTACGACGAGTACACGGACGCGCTCGAATCGATGGGCGTCAACCCGAAGCCGGTCTGTTGAGCGGGCGTTCTGTCGACTGCCGTGCCGCTGGCCTCGTCGGATGAATTATATACGATCGGGCGACCAGACCGCCCGTGCGCTGACGAGTCGCGGTCGGCCCCCGAGGCGGGAGCACGGGGACGGGTCGATCGGACGCTTCCCCGTCTGTTCGCTATCTTCCAACAGCGAGAGAATCCCGCCCTTCCCGCGAAGGACGAGCGTTCCGACGCTCTGTCGGAACCGAGGACTGAGTCGTTCGAAAATCGAAGAGTTTCGTGATCACGAGAGACTTTGTCTCTCGGACGACAGGGCGGGAGTGAATCGCGTAAGCTCCGTGCCACAATCTCCGTGACCGTTGCCTGACTGAATACCCAACGTACGTATTTAGTAGGGCAAAAACGTACAAAATATTGTGCGAACGGAGATAGATATGGAGCGCGGTGGCGACCTTCACGAGCGGGTCAAAGAGTACGCCCGTGAGAATGGTATCCGTCATCCGCGTGCCTACCGCGAGCTAATCGAACAAGGGTTAGAGACGGATGGAAACGACGACTAAGACGCTCGAAGCGACCCTCGCCCCGCCGACAGCACACAAGGAGCGGAAACTGTGTGACCTACTCGAAACCTACCGTGAGGGGCTTCACGAGGCGTTCGACGCCGGGTGTGACACGATGAGCGCTACCAGTGACGTGGTGACGCCCTACGACCTTCCGTATCAGGCGAAAGCGGCACTGTGCAACTACGTCCCACAACTCCACGACACCTACGACGCACAAGAGTTGGACGACGACCACCCGGTTCGGCTCACCAACCAAGCCGCCGAGTTTGACCACTCTCCGGCGCGAGACTACGAGTTTACGTGGTGGGCACCGCAACCCGGACGAGGGACGAATTTCTGGATACCGCTTCGTATCAATCCCGAACAAGAGGGTCTGTGGCACGACCTCGTAGACGGGGACGCTTCGGCGGGACAACTCCGACTGCAACAGAATCGCACATCGTGGATGTTACACGTCACCGTCGAATTTCCGGTCGAAGAACCCGACTACGCGACGGACGGCGACGACGTGACGCACATCGGTCTGGACATTGGTGAAACCGCCCTGATAACGGGCTGTGCCCTCAAGGACGGTTCACCAACTGGCCCGTTCGTGTGTGACGGGAGCCGTACGAAGCATCTTCGCAAAGAGATGCACACGACCCTGAAGCGACTCCAAGAGCGTGATGCCGCCGAGTGGCGGATAGACGAGCGATTCGACCACTACCAGAACGCGCTCACCGATATTGTCGAGAAAGCGTCTTGGCAGGCTGTCGAGTACGCCCGACAATTCGAGAATCCGGTACTCGTGATGGAGAATCTGACGTACATCCGCGAAGAATTGGACTACGGTTCGTACATGAACCGGCGGCTCCATGCGTGGGCGTTCGCTCGGTTACAGAACCGCGTTGAGGACAAGGCACGAGAGACTGGTATCCCTGTCGAGTACGTCCGACCGGAGTACACCAGCCAGACGTGCCACGCTTGCGGCCACATCGGAAACAGAGCCGCACAAGCCACGTTCCGGTGTACCAACGACGGGTGCCACGTTACGGAGTTTCAGGGCGATATAAACGGCTCAATCAACGTTGCACAACGGGCTGACCCGTGGGGAGAGAGCGTGCCGCTGAAACCGGCAGGCAATGACTCGCTTCGGGATGGGAGTGCCTGTGACAGCACCGCGACCCATCGAGAGACGAGCGAGAAACACTCGCAAGTGACTCTCTCGGCGTTCCACGGGTCGGAACTCTCTACCAGCAACAGCGAAACTTAGCTGGTATTCCCCATGCGTGGGAAGCCGCACCGTTCACGGCGCGGAGGATGTCACAGCTCCAGTCCGCGGATCTCGACGCCGTCACCGGACTCGACACGACCGATGATCCGTGCGTCCTCTATTGCATCGACGACCGCTTCGACGTCCGTCTCGGGGAGCGCGGCGACGAAGCCGGTTCCCATGTTGAACGTCCGGTACATCTCCTCGTCGGCGACTCCGCCTTCCGCCTGGACGAACTCGAATATCGGCTGTGGGTCGAAGGCGTCCTCGATCACGTAGCGGCGCTCGCCCATCCGTTCGAGATTCGTCCACCCGCCACCGGTGATGTGAGCCGTCGCGTGGGTTTCGACGGCTTGTAGCGGTTCGAGAGCGTCGCGGTAGATTCGCGTCGGTTCGAGCAGCACTTCGCCGATGGTCCGGTCCTCGTCGTAGGGGAACGGATCGGTGTAGGCGTGGTCCTTCGTCACCGCCTCGCGCGCCAGCGTCAGCCCGTTCGAGTGGATTCCTGACGACGGGACCCCGACGAGGCGGTCACCCACCTGCGCGTGGCCGTCGAACAGCTCCGTTTCGGTCGCCAGTCCAGCACAGGCACCGGCGAGATCGAGCCCGCGTATCACGTCGGGCATCACCGCCGTCTCGCCGCCGACGAGCGCGACCCCGGCGCGCTCGGCTCCGGCGGCGAGCCCGTCACCGACCCGTTCGGCCGTTTCGTCGTCCGGCGTCTCGACGGCGAGGTAGTCGACGAACGCCACTGGCGTGACTCCGGCCGCGATGAGGTCGTTGGCGTTCATCGCGATGCAGTCGATGCCGATCGTCGAGTAATCGTCGAGCGCTTCGGCGACGAGCAGCTTCGTCCCGACGCCGTCGGTCGCCAGCGCCAGGTACCGATCGCCGATGTCGATCAATCCGGCGTAGTCGCCCTCGAACTCGCCGATCGCGCCGAGTAGCGCCGCCGTCGCCGCTTCGCTTTCGTCGATATCGACGCCCGTCTCGGCGTATGTGAGCCCCTCCTCGGGGTCGTCGTCGCTCATACCAGACCCGGCGGCCGAACGGGGCAAAAGCGCGTCGGTTGCCCCCGTGGGCGATCAGAACGTCGGAAATCCGACGAAGAGGAACGAACCGATCGCCAACAGCGCCGACCCGACGAAGACGGCCGCAAAGACCGGCTTGCTCCATGCGGCGACCGACTTCCCGTCGAGCGGCCCGAACGGGAGCATGTTGAACGCCGCGAGGAAGGCGTTGATCAACACGCCGAGCGCACCGATCTGCCCGGGGAATCCACCGAAGAGGACGAGCGGGAGGAACACGCCGACGAGGACGACGTTCGTCAGCGGGCCAGCGACCGAAACCAGCCCGCCCTGTCGCCGCGTGATCCGTCCGCGGTGATACACCGCCCCCGGTGCGGCGAACAAAAAGCCGGCAAAGGCGGCGCCGATGCACAGCGCCAACATCCGGTAGTCGGCCCTGAACGACGCGACCTGTCCGAACCGAACCGCGACGATCTTGTGGGCGAGTTCGTGCAGGAGGAATCCGACCCCGACGGTCAAAGCGCTAGCGACGAACACGCGGACGAACAGCGGCGACGACACGGCGCCTGCGATATCGGGGAACACCGCTCGACCGGTTGAGACGAAAATGAAGACGCTGAACGCGAGGCCGAGGGCGGCCCACGCGGCGAAGAGATCTCTGATCTCGTCGCGATAAAAACGGATACCGTCGAAGCGAAACGCGCTCACTGTACCGCCTCGCCGAGGATTTCGACGCTGTTGAACGCGGCCTCGATCATCAGCCGCGCGACGCCTCCGGCTCCTTCGACCCCCGATCCGGCGAACAGATACGGCAGGAGAACAGTCGCGAAGACGACGCTGCCAACGAAGCTCCCGACGTTCGTCAGCGCGACGATTATGATGAGCTTGAAAAGCGGTACGGCTGTGAGATCGTCCCACAGCTGTCCGAGCGGCGCTTCCTCGTCGGACATGATCTCGTTGAGCGTCGAGATGTCGCCGACGTTGACCTCGAGATACCGCAACTCCACGTAGCCCGCGAACCATCCGGGGGCGAGCAACGGGTTGACGCTCGTCAGCCACGCCACCGCGCCGCCGACGCCGGCGGACCGCCAGTGTGCGCCGGCGAGTTTGGCGAGGCCGAACGCGAGGAGCCCGTTGATCAGGAACCACGCGGCGAACAGCCGGAACAGCAGAGCGCTGGAGGCACCCTCCACGCCGGTGTAGGTCGCGATCGCCAACAGCGCAAAGAAGACGAGAAACCCGAGGGTGAACGCGTACCCGAACAGTTTATACAGCGAAACCCGGCCTCGGGAACTCCGCCCGGTAATGGACGCCATCGGGGGAAGCAACGACGGCGTCTCGAGGTAGCGTTCGATCCCCTCGCGGTGGCCCGCGCCGACGACCGCGACGACGTTGCGCCCCTCCTCGCGCAGCCCGACGAGTTGGTGGGCGATGTAGGCGTCGCGCTCGTCGATGAGCGCCTCCGCACCGCCGGGGGAGAACCGCCGGAACTCCTCCATCATCGCTCCCACGACGTCGGTGTCGGTCATCCGATCGATGTCGATCTCCTGGAGGTCGTCGTCCTCGGGTGCCAGCCTCTCGAGTCCGAGAACGATGGCAAGCCCGAACGCCAGCCCGAGCGCGAGAGCGATCATGACCGTATCGACGATCCCGACGAGAATCCCCGGGCCGAACGCCGCGGGAACGACGAACGGTCCCCCGATGGCCCCGGCGAGGATCGACGCGACGAGGCCGAGGGCGATCCCGACGCCCATTCCGATCTCCCTGGAATCACCCAGACCGACGGCGAGACTGCCGGCGAGTTTGAGCTTCTCGAAGGCGGACAGCCGCGCCCAGAATCGCTGGATGGTGACCTGGATGTCGCGATCGACCAGGGCGACGTCGATGCCGAGGGCCTCGGCGTTCTCGATGGCGGCTTTCATATCCGATCCCGGTTCGATGTCGAATCGATCGCCCAGACGCGCCTGTACGTACGAGAGCATCCAGTACGCGAGAAACTGATAGACCGTATTTCCCCTCAACAGATCGCCCGCATCGAGGTCCTCGGGCGTCTCGCCGCGAAGCTGTCGGTACCGCCCCTCGTCGAGTTCGACAGCGACGACGTCGGGGCGTTCCGCCTCGATGACCGACTCGACCTCCTCGACGCTGGCCTCCGAGACGTGGGCCGTCCCGACGACCCGGACCGACCCCGTTTCGGCGTCCCTACTCATTGTCGGCAACTGTCGGGCGAGCCGTTTACGTGTATCGGGACGGGGATGATCCGCGGTCTCCGGCGGTCACCTGACGACCGTCACCGGGACCGGCGACCGACGGACGACCGTCTCCGCCACGCTCCCGAGGAGGATCCGGGAGAGCCCCTCCCGGCCGTGGCTCCCGATGATCACGGCATCGATCGCTTCGTCGTCGGCGAACTCGACGATCGCGCGGGCGGGCGAGCCGGCGACGACGTTCGTCTCGGCGTCGTGACCGAGGGCCTCCGACGCCTCGGCCAGCAGTTTCCTTGCCGACGCCTCCGCCTCGTCGTACCACTCCTCCCAGTAGCCAGCCAGGGCAGCCTCCGGCGCAGCCCGGTATCCCGCCTCCACGTAATCGAGGACGTACAACAGGACGATTTCGTCGTCGCCGTGGATCTTCCCAGCGTATTCGAGGGCTGCCTCGGCCTGTTCGGACCCGTCGTAGGGGATCAAGACTCGCATACCGGGCGGTATCCCGCTGCCGGGTTAAAACTTCGTCACCCCCGCCGTTGCGAGGGTATCGGCCTTCACCAGCGGGGGGTTTATATCGACCGAAGCGGTACGTCGGGCCGTGTATCGGCTCTGTGTGGCCCTTTTGCTCGTACTCGCCGGTTGTTCCGGGACCGGCGGTACCGTCGGCGACTCCCCGCCGGCACCGACGGAGACAGTGACCCCGGTGGCGGTCCCCGACGCCGATCCGGAGCGCGGTCGGCCGACCGGGATCGACGGGTCGGGCGTTTCGGACTCGCGGTCGCTCGCGGCGGCACACGACCGACGGCTCGAGGAGCGCTCCTACAGGCTCGTCTCGAACCAGACGGTCCGGTACGCCAACGGGACCGTCAGATCGCAGTATCTGACCGACCTCCGGCTCGCGGCGAACCGGACGTATTTCGTGACGGTTCGGACGAACGGCCCGGCGGGGCCGCGACTGCTTGGCGAACCGCCGGCAGTCTCGGAGTTCTGGTCCGACGGCGAAACGTACGTCCGGGCGTTCGGCACGGACGACCCCACGTACAACGAGTTCGCGCCGACCGCTTCGGGAGTCGGCACGTGGCGCTTTTGGGCCACCACCGGGGCGTTCGAGGTCCCCCGCTCGCCGACGACGGTGATCGCAGAGAGCCTCGACGCGGTGCCGACGCGGGTGGAATCGACTCGGTCTGTCGGCGGTAGCGAGCGTTACCGGCTCGTCGACGTCGGTGCCCCCGACGCCGAGCTCCCGTTCCGGGCGGCCGCCCCGGCACGAAACGTCAGCCTCGTCGCGGTGGTAGATCGGTCGGGACTCGTGCGACGTCTCGAGATCGAGTACGACGGTCGGATAGATGGCAACCACGTCGTCGCCTCGCGCTCGATCGCGTACTCCGACGTCGGAACGACAGAGGTCCGGCGGCCGGCGTGGTTCGATCGGGCGACCTGAGATCGGACCGAGAGTACAACAGTTTTGAGCCACCGCACCGACCGGCGGGTATGGACACTGCAATCCCCCCCGAGACGGTCGTTCACCCCTCGATCCGGCCGGGGCCACACCGCGACCACGACGGCGATTCAACCGGCGGGACACGACGATGAGCGACGCCACGGGTGAGACGGTCGAGTTAGTTCGACGGGCGCTAGACCCGGACACCGCCGAACCGTTCGAGGCCCGGCTGACCGAACAGGCTCGGTGGCTCCGGGCGGCCATCGAGGAGGGACGGATGGACAACCCCGACTTCGCGGTCGGCCTCGAAATGGAGGTGTACGCGGTGGCCGGCGGGAACGACGGGAGCGACGGCGCCGGTCCGCGTCTGACTCGCCTCCCGGAGGAGGTCTTCGAGACCGCAGCGGCGAACAAGGAACTGGGGCTTCATAACGTCGAAATCAACACCGATCCCTCGGTGTTGAGCGAAACGGGACTCGAAACCCAGGCCGAGGCGATCCGCGAGCGAACCCAAAGCGCCAGTTCGGCCGCCCGCGACCACGGGTGCGAACTCGTACTCGATGCGATGTGGACGCTCCCGCCGACCGGCGGGGCGATGGCGTACCTCTCCGCAACGGCGGAGCGGGACGGCGTCGTCCTCGCCGAGAATATGCGCCAGGACCCTCGATACGTCGGCATCGACAACGACGCGCTCCGACACGGTGGCGGCGGGCCGATCTCGCTGTCGGTCCCCGGAGCCGACATCGAGTTCCCGACGATCCTCTTCGAGTCGCTCGCCACGTCGATACAGCCACACCTCCAGGTTCCGAGTGCGGCCGAATTACCGGCGTACTACAACGCGGCGATCCGGACGCTCGGGCCGATCCTCGCGCTGTCGGCGAACTCGCCGTTTCTCCCGGCCGAGCTGTACGGCGACGCCGACGACCCCGAGGCGCTCGTCGAGGCGACGCCGCACGAACTCCGGATCGACGTCTTCGAGCAGTCGGTCAACCGGACGCCGAACGCGAAAGTCAGCGTCCCCCGCGACATCGGAACGGCAACCGACGTCGTCGATCGCGTCCTCGAGGACGGCCGCTACGCCCCGTTTCTGCGCGAGTGGATCGACGGCGAAACCGAACGGACGGAGCTGGCCGACCGCATCTGGGAGTTCGACCACAAACGCGGAACCTACTGGCGGTGGCTTCGCTGCGTGATCGGTGGCGCCCGCGTCGACGCGGCCAACGACGAGCGGTCGTTGCGCATCGAGTACCGCCCGATTCCGACACAGCCGTCCGTCGCCGACGTCGTCGGGATGCAGGCGCTCGTCGCCGGGGTGCTTCGCGGGCTGGTCGGTTCAGGTCACCCGGTCGCCGAACTCCCGTGGTCGGCAGCCGAATCGAGCTTTTATGATGCCGTCGAGAACGGCCTCGACGCCGAGTTGGCGTGGGTGACCGCTGCCGGCGAGCGCACGAGCGATTCGGACGTCATTTTCGATGAGCTCTTCGAGCACGCGCGGTCGGGGCTCGAAGCCGAAGGCGTGCCGGCCGACGACATCGAGCAGTACCTCTCGCCGATCGAGCGCCGTTGGAGCGGGCGGGCGACCCCGAGTAGCTGGAAGAAAGCCCGCGTTCGCGACGCCCTCGAAGAGGGGGCGGACCTGCCGGGAGCCATCGCCGCGATGCAACGCGAGTACATCGCCCGGAGCCGCGAGGGCGACGCCTTCGTCTCTTGGCTCTAACTCAGAAGTCGGGGAGGTCGTCGGGGGCCTCGTAGTCGGTCTCCCAGTCGATATACTCCTCCTTCAGCGTTCGGCTGATCGTCTCCCCGAGTTCGGCCATCGAGGCGTTGATCCCCGAGACCGTCTCCCAGGAGGACAACTCGGGGTGGAGGTCGCGTTCCTTCCAGTCCTCCGGGATTCCGGGAGCGTGGTAGCCGACCCGATCCGCGAACGCGTCCCAGAAAAAGTCGAAGTGCTGTATCATCCCCAGCTCGGCGACGATGCCGAACGCTCGCTCGTCCAGATCGGTCGTTTCGGCCCACTCGTCGAACGCGTCCGCCCACGCGCCCGCCTCGAGCAACGACTCGAGTTCGTCGCGTTTGTAGTCGGTGTCGCCGACGACCTCGGCGTCCTCGTACTCGTTCGGGTCGGTCTCCTCCAGTCGTGGCGGGTCGGGTCGATCGACATCGAGGCTCATCGGTCGTGGATACGGGAACGCGACGCATAAGCGTGGCCGTCCTCGGAATCGCCGCGCCCCGCCTCGCCGTCGGGCGAACCGCCCGCGGTGCTGGCGCGGGACCGGCT
Organism: Natronomonas moolapensis 8.8.11; assembly: GCF_000591055.1. GTDB lineage: Archaea > Halobacteriota > Halobacteria > Halobacteriales > Haloarculaceae > Natronomonas > Natronomonas moolapensis. Next base: position 1,752,069 of record NC_020388.1, read on the forward strand.
ACGACGACCGTTCTTCGGGGAACCGTTCGTACCGGACGCGAAGCGACGTACTCGAGACGGCCGAGAGGTCGCGCTCTATGGCGTCGTCGAACGCGTCGCGGTCGGCACCGGGGGCGAGGTCGAGACGTTCCGGCAGCGCGTGCGCGATGAACCGATACGCCTGATCGTCGGCGGTCTCGTGACAGGGAGAGCGGTATCCGACCGTTCCGCCGCCGTTTAGCCCCTGGCTTGCACCTTCCGGCGAGTCGAGGCGCTCCCGGTCGGGGATTCCGGCCGGGAGTTCGAGCGGGTCAGTCGCCGGCACTCCCCAGAGCAACCAGATCGTCTGGGGGGTGTACCCGCGGAGCCACTCGCCGATGACCGCGATAGACTCGGCCGCGTCGGGGACGCCCTCGATTCGGAGCGGCGGCGACTCGCCGGTCCCGTCGCAGGTGTACCGCTCCGGCAACAGTCCGTCCTCGAGGCCAGGGAGGGCGACTGAAAAGTCGTTTTCGCCCGCTCGTTCGGGCTCGCCGCCGATGGTACAGCCGGCAGAGAGGACGGCCGGGAGAGCCGCGACGAGTTCGCGTCGGCGCATAGCCGCCGTACGGTTCGCAGGGACAAGACCGCATCGACACGCGCTCGGAATCCGCACCACTGCGGCCACCGGGACTGGGTCGACGATGCCGATCCGACGGCGGATGGTTGATAACGGTCGAGACCCACCGCACCGGTATGAGCCCCGAAATCGTGCCGCCGATGCGACGGATCTGTGAGCAGTGTGGACGAACGGACGTCTGGGACGAGGACACCCACAACTGGGTGATCGCCGAGGAGGAGGGAAAACGGAAGGTCGGCGACAGACACTGCATCCACGAGTGGGACATAAATGGACAGTACAACCCCGTGACGGGCGAGACGGAGCCGGAGGGCTGACGCCGTTGACTCGTTCGGGGGGTGGGTCGCCGACGGCGTCGGGTCCTCACCGCTCCGGGACGGGCGGCGACCAGCCGTGTCGGTCCGCGACGAAGTCGATGAATCCCGGGAACTCGTGGTCGTGGCCCAGCATCTCGGCCGCGAACTCGGCCTCCGGGGCGTCGGCGAACCCCCCGGAGCCGACCATCCGGCGAAGTACCTCCTCGTGGTCGGCCGAACTGTCGGAGAACGCGTCGGTGAACGCCGCCGGGGGCGCGCCGAAGCGGTCCTCGAACGTCGCCGCCGCGTCGTCGTAGGCGTTTTCGATCCACCCCTCGCGGTGTGTTCTGTAGGCGTCCTCGTAGGCGTCGTGCAGGTCCGAGAACTCGCCTGGCCTGAGCGGATCGGTCGCGGACAGGAACGTCACGAGCGTGATCGCCGCCGCTCTCGTCGAGGGGGTCTCGGGGTCCGCGGTGGGAAACGGAAGCTCGTCGAGGGGATCGACCGACGGGCTCGGCGTCGAGGAGAGCGAAGCGGCGTACGTCCCGTCGCCGCGCTCTCGAACGTAGATCGTGTACTGGAAGCGGTCGTGGCGGAACTGCCTGACGATGTCGTCGCCGTGGCTCCTGCCGAGTCGCCCGTACCAGCGCTCTATCCCCAGGTCCGAAAGCGGCGGTGTGAACGCCGTCGGTGAGAAGACGAGGTCGACCAACTCGACACGACTCAGGCGGGTGGTACAGGGCACCGCTGCGAGTTCCTCCAGTACTCGCTTGCGGTCGCCGTCGATCCGGGCGCTCCGCCCACAGGATTCACAGACGACGCTGCGCCCCTTGGTCGGGTGTTCTGGCGTCACCGTCGGGACGTGATCGCCGACAGGGACGTCCGGGAGCTGATAGCGCCCACACGGGATCGAGGCGAGTTCGTCTAGCGCCCGCCGGATCGGGCCTTCCGCGGTCACCGAGTACGGAACAGTTACGCCGCAGGAGCGACACCGGACGAACCGTTCGCGGGGGAACAGCGACGGCGTGTGTCCGCGAGCGGCGACCTTCGGGTCGACGTCGAAGTCCCGAAGCGTCGTCGACCGGGCGTCCTGCATTGCCATGTCGTGACGTTCGGCACCCTACTTAAAAACCGTACTCCCGATGTGCTCGTCTGTTTCGAGCGCTGAAACCGGTCGATACGGCGCTCGAAACGGGCTCCGGATTTAAATAGTGTGCTTGCGAACTCCCTATAAGAGTATGACCGGTCCGCTGAACCCCCGCAGATACGATCTGGGCGAGCTGCGCGATGCGGCCCGGGACCCCTCCGGCCGGTCCGAGGCCGACGGATCCGACCCCCAGCGACCGGACGGTGGGCGGCGGGACGCCGCGACGTCCGTCGACGGGGATCGAGGCGACGGTGGACAGTCGGTCCCGGTCGAACCGACCACGCCGCGGCCGACGGGAACGCCACCTCGAGAGAGTGACGCCGGGCGAGCGGCAGATGCGGTCGATCGGAGCCGTCGACACGAACCGGCCGAGTCACGCGACACGGGGGCAGTATCCGGGTCCGAGGCCGGGCATCGAACGCCGGAGCCGGACCGCGGACGCGCCGCGGCCGATACCGCCGAACGCCACGAACCGGCCGACGAAGTCGAGTCGTACCTCCGCTCGCGCCACCGTCGCCGCGATACCGGGGAACGTCGATCCGAGCACCACTCGCACCCGGCCGGCGACCGCGCGGCGTCCCGGCCGGACCGACGACGGGCAACGTCGCGCCCCGAGAGGCCCGGTGACGGACGGCCCCCGAACGCGGCTGCTCTTCTTTCGGAGCTCTCCGGACCCGACGTCTCGAAACCGTATCTGGACCGGCTTCCGGACGCGTACACCGCCCAACTCGAGGTGTTCGAGTGGCTCGAGGAGTTGCTCACCGCGGCCGGTCGCGACGGGGCGCTGTCGGCGCTCGAATACTACGAGTCGATCGGGTGGCTCTCCGAGCGGAGCCGCGAGGAACTCGAGGACGTCGCATCGGGGCTCTCCGACCCCGCGCCGGAAGCGGCCGCCCCGTCGCTCGGTATCGAGGATCACCGCGGGAGTCTCGTGTACATCGCGCGGCTGGCGGGCCGGCGAAACGGATAGGCCGTCGACGCGCGGAGATCTGCCGCCCGCGACGGACACGCTGTCACTCGGCCGCACACCGGTTCGGCCCGAGTTCCAACTCGATGGCTTCGTCCCCCTCGACCGTCGAGTGTCCCCGGTTGATGGCGATGATCCGCTCGTAGTTCGGCGGCTTCTCCGGGGCCGATTCGACGACGTGTTCGGAGAACGCCTCGCGGTCGCCGCGCAGGATCGACAACTCCGTCCGGAGCGCCCGAACAGTCGTCGAGACCTCCGATCCGGGCTCGGTCCCGTACGCCCCACCGTCGGAGACCGAAAAGTGCCCAGGGAGGACCGTGACGGGATCCGGCTCGGCGAGGACGGTGGCCTGGAGCGACTCGTACAACAGTGCCGCCCCCGAGGTGGCGTCCGCGTCGCCGAACTGGAGTTCGGTTCGGCCGACGCCGTCGACGAAGACCGTATCGCCGGTCAAAAGCGCCTCGTCGCCGACGAGGTAACTCACCATCCCCGAGGTGTGTCCCGGGGTAAAGAGCGCCTTGATTTCGACGTCGCCCACCGCGAGTACCTCGTTCCGGGAGAGGGGATCGTACGCGACGCCGGGGTCGCGCTCGGCGACGCGCTCGCCGAGGTGGTAGGGGACTCCGAGGGCGTCGGCGAGCCGTCGGCCGCCGCTCAGGTGGTCCGCGTGGATGTGTGTATCGAGGACTCGCTCGATCTCGAAACCGCGGTCGGCCGCCGCCTCGCGGATCGTTTCGACGTGGCGGGTGGGGTCGACGGCGGCCGCGGCGCCGGTGTCGGGGTCGGCAACGAGGTAGCCGAGACAGCCCTTCGCGCGCCGCTGTAGCTGCACGATCTCGGCGGGGCCGTCGGTGTCGACGTCGACGACGTCGTACACCGCACTCCAGCCGCGCATCCCGTCGTGGACGTGGCGGACGTCCTCGTATCCCGCGTCGACGAGTTCCTCGGCGAGCGCGCCGGAGGAGACACCCTTCGCGCAGATCGTCACGACGGGGTCGCCGGGATCGATCCCCGTCTCCAAGGCGAACGCTTCGGGATCGAACTCGCGGTCGGGTTTATAAAAGAACTGCGTCGCGCCGGCGAGTCGCCACTCCTCGAAGCTCTCGGTGTCGCGCGTGTCGACGAGGCGAAACGGCTCTCCCGAGTCGACGAGGCGTTTCAGTTCCTCGGCGGAGATGTTTGTCGGCGACGTCGTCGCGTCGGTCATGCCCGAACGACGCGCCGGCGAATATTAATACCCCGGAGCGTGGCTGCCACCCGCTCGGCGGCACCCGACTATTACCTCACCGCGGTCAGCGCCGCAGCGCGGCGACGGGGCGCAGCGGGAGCGGGACGTACGCCTCGGCCGGGTCGTAGGTCGCGAACGCGAGGCTGTTCGTCATCACTGAGACGCTCGACACCGCCATCGCCGCGCCGGCCAGCGCCGGGTTGAGTACGCCCAGCGAGGCGACGGGGACGAGCGTCGCGTTGTAGGCGAGCGCCCAAAAGAGGTTCTGTCGAACCTTCGATATCGTCGCCCGGGAGATCCGGATCGCCTTCAGCACGTCGGCGGGATCCGATCGCATCAACGTCACGTCGGCAGCCTCCATCGCCACGTCGGTACCGGAGCCGATGGCGACGCCGATGTGGGCCGCCGTCAGCGCGGGCGCGTCGTTGACGCCGTCGCCGACCATCATGGCACGGGTGCCGTCGGCCTGGATCGAGTCGACGACGTCGGCCTTCCCGTCGGGGAGGACCTCCGAGCGGACGTTCCCGTCGTCGATCCCGACCGCCTCGGCGACTGCCGCCGCGGTTCGGGCGTTGTCGCCAGTCAGCATGAACACGTCGTACCCGCGGCCTGTGAGGTCCGAAACGGTCGCTTTCGCACTCTCTTTGACCGTGTCGGCGGCCGCGACGACGCCGACGACCGCGCCGTCGAGGGCGACGAGCATCGCCGTCTTGCCCTCCCGCTCGAGCCGCGCCATCGTTCCGTCGGCGGGATCAGGGTCGACGCCGTTCGCTGTCAACAGCGCGCGGTTGCCGACGAGGACGTCGCCGTGGTCGGTGGTGGCCTCGATCCCCTTGCCCGGGACGTTCTCGAACGACGTCACGTCGGCCAGCTCGAGGCCGCGCTCGTCGGCCCCCCGAACGATCGCCTCGGCGAGGGGGTGCTCCGATCCCGACTCGGCGCTCGCCGCCACGGAGAGGACGAACGACTCCTCGGGGGCCGGTTCGGCGACCGCGCCGCCGTCGGCTCTCGCCGCGCCGCCGATCGCCTCGACGTCGGTCAGCCGCATCTCGCCTTCGGTCAGCGTGCCGGTCTTGTCGAAGACGACGGCGTCGACCTCGCGGACGCGCTCGAGGACGTCGCCGCCCTCGAACAGGACGCCGTTCCGCGCCGCGATCGTCGAGCCGACCATCGTCGCCGCGGGCGTCGCGAGCCCCAACGCGCACGGGCAGGCGATGAGGACCGCCGACGCGAAGACGATCATCGAGAACTCGAACACCGGGACGCCGCCGGCGACTGGGCCGCCGCCGACCTGCCCGATAGGGAGCAACTCCGCGATCCCGTGCAGTTGCGTCGGGAAGGCGTACCAAAGCACCGCCCAGACGGCGGCGTTGAGGATGACGGCGGGGACGAAGTACGCGCTGACGCGGTCGACGAGCCGCTGGATGTCCGGCTGTCGGGACTGGGCCTCCTCGACCCGGCGGACGATCCCCTGGATCGCGGTGTCCTCGCCGACGTTCGTCGCCTCCACGAGGAGGACGCCGTTCTCGTTGATCGTCGAGCCGACGACCTCGTCGCCGGGTGATTTCTCGACCGGGACGGACTCGCCGGTCAGCATCGACTCGTCGACGGCCGACTCGCCCTCGGTGACGACCCCGTCGGTCGGGATCCGTTCGCCGGGGCGGATCTTCATCACGTCGCCGACCTCGAGGTCCTCCGTTGTGACCGTGGTCTCCTCGCCGTCGCGGATCACAGTCGCGTCGTCGGCCTCCAGTTCGAGCAGTTCCCGCAGCGCGTCGGAGGCGCGGGCTTTCGAGCGGGCCTCGAGCCAGTTGCCGACGGTAATAAACCACAGAATGAACGCGACGGCCTCGAAGTAGAGGTCCCCGCTGATAGCGCCGAGGACGACCGCGGTGCTGAACAGATAGCCAGCGCTCGTCCCGACCGCGACGAGCGTGTCCATGTTCGCGGTCCCGTTTCTCGCCGCCGTGTACGCGCCGACGAGGAACTCCCGACCCAGCGTCGCCATCAGCGCCGTCGCGACGGCGAACTGGATCCAGCCGACCGGAACGCCGCCGACCGCCTCCGGTTTGGGCAGCGGGGTGAACATCGCCGACATCAGGTATATAAACGGAAGCGCGAGGACGCCGCCGAAGAGCACGAGCCGTCGCTGTTTGTGGAGTTCGCGTTCGGCGGCGGATTCCTCGCCTTCGGCGTCGATATCGTCGGCCTCGATCGGTTCGTACCCCGACGCCTCGATGGCCTCATACGCCCGCTCGATCGAGAACACCTCGGGGTTGTACTCGACGGTGGCCTCGTCGGTGGCGTAGTTCACCGATGCCTCCGATACGCTGGGGAGGTCCGAGAGCGCCTCGGCGACGGTCTCCGAACACGTCGAACAGTGCATCCCGCCGACGCCGATCGTCCGGCGCTCCCGGCGCGGCTCGTAGCCCGCCTTCTCGATCGCCGCGTAGAGCGCCCCCGACCCCGTCGTCTCGGGATCGTATTCGACGGTGGCCTCGTCGGTGGCGTAGTTCACCGATGCCTCCGACACGCCGTCGATCGCTTCGAGCGCCTCGGCGACGGTCTCCGAACACGTCGAACAGTGCATCCCGCCGACGCCGATCCGTTCGCGTCTCGTCATATTCGTACATACGGCCCCGACGTTCATGCGGTTTGTCGTTTCGAAAGCAAAGTGAAATAGAGTTTCGACACCAGTTACGAAGCCAGTGGCCACTGGCTGCATAGATATCGAAACAAAGGTCGCGAAACCGGATGTCGGGGACGATGCCTCGGTGTAGCACTGTTCGTTCTCTCTCGTGGGGCGATCGGTCGGTCGCCCGCTCAGGCCCCCTCGCTGAACGCCTCGTATCGGTCCTCGAAGCGCGCCTGACAGGACGCACAACAGAACTCATAGCGCTCCCCGTCGATGGTCGCGCTGACCCCCTCGACAGTGACGCTGTTGCCGCACTCGACGCATTCGAGCCCGAGCGTCGCGTCACCGAGGGCCGGGTGCCAGTCGGCCGCCGCGAGCGGCGAGACGTCGACGCGCTCGATTGCCCCCGTCGAGAGGGCCGGCGACAGCGTCGACTCGACGTCCGCGTCGGGGAACGTCCCGACGACGAACAGCCGGCCGTCGGCGGTCGCGAAGACGTATTCGACGCCCGTCACGTCGGCCAACGCCTCCCGAACCGTTGCCGTCTCTCCCGGAACGGCGCCGAGGGTCACCGCCAGTCGCGTCCCCTCCCGGAGCCGCGACCGGTCGACGTCGACGGTGAAGCGTTCGATGACGCCCAACTCCCGAAGCCGGTCGATCCGGTCGCTCACCGCCGGCGGGGAGAGCCCGACGGCGTCGGCGAGTTCGTTGTACGCGGCCCGCCCGTCCTCGAGCAACAGCCGGAGCAGTTCCCGGTCGGTCTCGTCGAGGTCCCGCATGGCTCGTCGTTGCGCCCCCGGTTTAAAAGGCCTGTCGCGGATTGTTCCCGACTCTGTGTGCCGGGTCGGTGCGACGCAATTAGGTACGCCGCGCCGGTAGCGGACGCATGGACGATCACACCCGCGACCGGACGGTCGATCCGCCCGCCGCCGGGGAGCCGACCGGCTGGCACCCCGATCGAGGGGTCTGGGAGCACGCGACGCTCCGGCGGGCGGTGAGTCACGGCGTCCGCCTGTACAACGCCGGCACGTACCACGAGTCCCACGACTGTTTCGAGGCGGAGTGGTACAACTACGGGCGCGGTACGGCCGAGAGCGCCTTCCTCCACGGGATGGTGCAGGTCGCGGCGGGCGCGTACAAACACGTCGACTTCGGGAACGACGACGGGATGCGTAGCCTCTTCGAGACGGCGTTGCAGTACCTCCACGGCGTCCCCCGCGATTTCTACGGCGTCGACCTGCTCGAGGTCCGGACGAGGCTCACGAACGCGCTCGAGGACCCCGCCGCCGTCGACGGCTGGGCGATCGCGCTCGACGGATCGCGGCCCACGGCCCGGAACGTCGACTACGAGTACGCCGAGAGGCTCGAGTAGCACGCCTATCGGGGCGACGCTGTTTATAAATCCTTGGCGATCCCGCGGAGCCCGTTCATTCGCCCGCGTTGGGTCCGGATCTCGTCGGTCGACATCACCTCGGTGAGTCGGCTCCCCTCGACGAGTTCCGCCGCGAGCCAGCGGACGCGCTGTTCGAGTTCGGCACGTTTTATATATTCGGCGACGCGTTCGACCTCGGCGTCGGTGGGGTGTTTCCCGCCGTCGGGCGAGCGGAGCCGTTTGACGACGTCGACGGGATCGACCGTCTCGTCGGGTCGGTACGCGCCGCCGGTGAGAAGCAGGGCTTTGGCCGTCACCGACGCCACCTCCTCGTCACCCGAGTACCCGAGGTCGTCGACGACGAGTCCCGCTCCCCGCGTCGACAGCGTGAACGTCTCCCGGCCCGGGGTGGTGACGTTCGGCCCCCCATCGGGGTCGAGCGTGACGGCGATCGCCGGTTCGTCCTCGTCGGTCGAGGCGAGTCGCGGGTGATCGATCATACGCTCCGTTGGGCGTCGGGATATTTTTGTCGTCCGCTTCCGGGCGGTGCCGTCGTCGACGCGGGGCGACTAGTATATAAAACCGCCCGACAGAAACCGGTGGGTTAAATCCGATGCGATCATTAGCAGGTGTTGCGTGCGAGGGTAGCCAAGCCCGGAAACGGCGGCGGACTCAAGATCCGCTCCTGTAGAGGTCCGTGGGTTCAAATCCCTCCCCTCGCATGAGCGAAGCGACGCTCACCGCGTCGCGAGCGAATGCGGGAAGACCGTGCTCGGAGCGGCCTTCCCTCGCAACAACTTCCGATTCGCCCAGTGGCGACGCCGGGAGCCGCGGCTCTCGGGGCCTGTACCCACCGCCTCGGAGTGGAGCATTCACATCCGTCCGGAGAGCGCGTCGAACCAACGCGAAAGCGTGTGTTCGCGGCTCTCCGTGGCCGTCCGGTCGTACACGTATCCCTCGCGCGTCACGTCGAGTACTGCCCCCTCGTGTCTCCCGGACTCGGGGATCGTTCCCGGGTCGACGACGCGTTGCTCGGACGTTCCGTCGCCGCGCTCGACGAGCAACACGGCGGTGTCGTCTGCGAGGCGGTCGACGACGGCGATTCGTCCCGGGTCGGAATTCGCGAGACAGAGGCTGGAGCCCACGACCGCAGCGACGGCAACGAACGCGACGGCGATCACGACGAGTGCGGACAGCGTGAGTACGTGACGCATCGGGACGGGATGGTCCCGTCACAGTATATGAACCCTCGCCCGATCGGCCTCGACGACTGTGCCACCGGCCGGTCAGTCCTCGGCCGGTTCGACCGCCTCGACAGTGCCGGCACTCGCCCACCCGTCGTCGGTTTTTTTACCGGCCACGAGGGGGTCGTCGTCGCCGTCTGTCACGAGGCGGTACGCCGTGCCGTCGGGGGTGGTTCCCTCGGCCTGGAAGGCCTCCTGAAAGAACTCCGCCGAGTGCATCTCGAGGACGACCGCCGATCCGTCCTCGAACGTGAGGCGGACGTCCCGCGGCGTGATGTTGTGGATCCGTTTCGCGAGCGTGTGCATAAGTGGATCTACAGCCGGAGCCGACAAATCGGTGGCGCTTTGCCGTCCGGGGTCCCGGGGACAGTATGGGTACGCGAGCCGACTGCGCGCACCGGGCGGCCGAGGCCGGGGCGGCGCTCGCAGCCGAGTCGTTTCGGGGCGAACTGACGGTCGAGACGAAGGCCGAAAAGACCGACGTCGTGACACGGGCGGACCGGGACGCGCAGCGGCGCGTCGTCGACGTGATCGGTGCGTCGTTCGACGACGAACCGATCGTCGGCGAGGAGGACGAACCCCCGAGCACGGTCCCGGAGGACGGTCCGGGGTGGGTCATCGATCCGATCGACGGGACGGCGAACTACGTTCGCGAGAGCCGGAGTTGGGCGACGAGCGTCGCGGCCACGGCGGACGGCGAAGCGATCGCCGGGGCGACTGTCGCGCCGGCGCTCGGGGACACGTTCGTACTGGACTCCGGGGAGGCGCTCCGGAACGGCGAGACCGTGGCCGTCAGCGATCGAACGGATCCCGAGACGTTCGCGGTCGTGCCCACGATGTGGTGGGGACCCGACCGGCGCGACGAGTACGGCGACGTCTGTCGAGGGATCGTCGAGCGGTTCGGGGACATGCGACGGGTCGGCTCCGCGCAACTCGAGTTGGCGCTGTGTGCGGTCGGCGCGGTCGAGGCAGTCGTAACGAACGTCGAGACGAACCCCTGGGATACGCTCGTCGGCGCCGGGCTCGTCGAGGCCGCGGGCGGGACGGTCACGGACATCCACGGCAAGCCGTGGCGGCACGACAGCCGCGGGCTGGTCGCCTCCAACGGGGCCGCACACGGGGCGGTACTCGACGCCGCCCGGACGCCGGAAACGCCGCCCCGGTAGTGTCGCGGAGTCGCCATCGACCGGAACTCTGAAACCGCGCTCGGCCGGCACTAGTCGTATGCAACTACCCGACGGCGTCGACCCCGTCCGCGCGTGGCTCGCGACGTGTGCCGGCGGCATCGCGCTCCTCGGTGGCGGCGCGGTCGCGTTCCCGGGGCGGGTGTACGACGGGTTCCTGTGGCGGTATTTTTGGGGGCCGGTCGACGCCGACGCCCACGGCGCGAGCTGTGCAGTTCGATCCGACGGGACGACGGAACGTCTCTTCGACGGACTCGCCTGTTCGAACGCTGAGGGGATCGTCGCGGAGCCAGGATATACGGCCGTCTCGACGGTCAGCTACGCGGTCGTGTTGGTGTTTATGCTCGTCGGCGTGCTGTTGTTGCTCCGGCGGCTGGACGTCCGGATGACCCCGCGGTTCTACGTCGCGCTGTTTCCATTCATGCTGCTCGGCGGCGCGCTCCGGGTCGTCGAGGACGTGAACGTTACGTTTCTGCGGGCCGGTGTCGACACCCTGATCCCGTACCCGCCGGTCGCGCTCATCATCAGCCCGTTCATCTACTTCGTGATGTTCGCGTTCACGCTCGGCGCGGTCGTCCTCTGGATCCTCCTCTCGCGACAGGGGACAATCGACGCGTACGAGCCGTACGTCGCCGCGACGGGCGCACTCGCTGTGGTCGCGACCGTCGGGGGGCTCCTGTACGTCTCCGCGACCTCGGAACTCGTCGGCTTCTTTCCGGCGGTCGCAGCCATCACCCTCGGCGGGGCGACCCTCGTCGCCGCGCTGTTTTGGTGGGCGAGCCAGCGATACGCCCCGTTCATAAACGAAGGGACGGGGTACGTCGGCGCCGTAATCGTGTGGGGCCACTCCGTCGACGGCATCGCGAACGTGGTGAGCCTCGATTGGGCTGACGCGTTGGGGATCGGCGTGACCTACGGCTCGAAACACGTCGTCAACGAGGCGACCGTCCGGATCACAGAGAGTATCCAGCCGGCGTGGCTCTCGGAGGCGATCGGCACCGCGTGGCCGTTCCTCGGGATCAAGATCGCGGCGGCGGTGTTCGTCGTCTGGGTGTTCAACGACGAGATATTCGAGGACAGCCCCCGGTACGCCTACCTGCTGTTGATCGCCATTCTCGCAGTCGGACTCGGCCCCGGGACGCGGGACATGCTCCGGGCGACGCTGGCGATCTGAAATACGAACGTCTTACGCCGATTCGGAGAGATCGGCCTCGACCTCGTCGAACAGCGCCGCGACGCGTTCCTCGACCGCGTCCCGGATCCGCCTGGCGGTCTCGGGGTCGGCGCCGTCGGGATCGCTGAGCGCCCAGTCGCGGACGTCGACGTCGTCCGCGTCGAGTTCGAGCGTCGAGCAGCCCATCGTCGCGACGACGTCGCACGCGTTCAGTTCCGCGGTCGATATCTCCCTGGGGGTCCGATCCGAGAGGTCGATCCCGCTCCCGTCGGCCTCGGCCATGATCTCGACGACGATGTCGTGGACCGACCCGGCCGGACGGGTGCCGCCGGTCGTGATCTCGACGACGTCCTCGAGGCCGCGTTTCGCTCGCTCCCGCTCGGCAAACGCAGTCGCCATCTGGCTCCGCCCGGCGTTTTGGACGCAGACGAATCCGAGCGCGTACGCCGATTCTGCGTCGTCATCGCTCGGTTCCTGCCGATCGTGGGTCGTGTTCGTGGTCATACGTGGTCCGCGATATCAGCGAGCGTGACGATCTCCGCGACGTTGCCTCCGTACTCCGCTGTCCGCCGGATGCTCTCGAGGACCCGTCCGTCGAGATACGTCCCCTCTCGATCGGCCGTGTGGAGCTCCCGATCGAGGTCGTCGAGGTGGCCGACGACCTCGTCGCGGCGCAACAGCGCCTCGCCGGTGTTGCCGTCCAGGGCCGTCCGAACGACGCGTCTGGCGTCGGTGGCGATCGCCTCGAATCGATCGCCGAGCTCCGGGCCCGGCGGCTCCTCGCGCCGGAGGGCCACGTCGGCTATGAGTTCAGCGTGGTCGGCGACCCGTTCGAGCTGTCTGGCCGTCCGAAACCGGGTGAGTGCGATCCGACGGTCGATCCCGAGTTTGTCGATCTCGCGGACGTCGGTCAGCGCCCGGTAGAACTGGCGGCTGACGAGCGCGAACAGCCGGTCGACGTCGTTGTCCCGAGAGACGACGTGGCGAGCGAGCTCTTCGCTGTCGTCGTCGGCCCCGATCAACGCCCGCACGGCGTTTTCGTGCATCGACAACGAGATTCCGCGGAGCTGGTCGATCGTTCCCTCGAGGGAAACCTCGGACGGATCGAGCAGGCTCCGGGCGACGATCTCCTCGGGCGTCTCGGTCGCGATTTCGATTCCGACGAGGCCCGTGATCGCGCCGCTCGCGAGCCGGCGTTCCGTCGAGCCGAACTCGGTATCGGATTCGACGACGATCTCGTCGGCCCCGGCCGCGTATGCCGCCTCGATCCGTTCGGTCAGCGATTCCGTCCCGACGGTCTCGACATTGATCCGGGCGCGACGGACGATACCGTCTTCGGGCTTGGCGACGACGAGGCGGTCGTCAAACGGGTACAGGTGCACAGCGGACCCGGAACTGATCTCGCGGGCGTTCGCCCACGACTTCGGGATCGACACCGTATAGGTCGACCCCCCGGTGACCTGCACCTTCCGTTCGATCGGGCCGTTCGTGTCCTCGGACGTTCGGCTCATTGTCAGTAAATCAACCCCGCGTCGCTGTCGATCATGTACACCGTTCGGGCGCAGATGTTCACTGCGTGGTCGCCGACGCGTTCGAGGTCCCGAACTGTCAACAGCAGCCTGGAGACGTCGTCCATGACGTCCTCGGCTTCGTCGTCGTAATCGGTACGGATCAGGTCCTCGACGACGGCGTCGCCAGCCGCCGAACAGAGGTCGTCGACCTCGTCGTCGCGGGCGGCGACCGCCGACGCCTGCTCGGCGTTCCCGATCTCGTAGGCGTCTATCGCCTCGGCCACCATCGCCCCGGTTTCGGTGCCGATGTGTATCAGGTCGATCTCGGGGTAGCGCTCGCGCTCGGCGGCGATGGCGTACTCGGCGAGGTTGACCGCCAGGTCGCCGACGCGCTCGAGATCGGTGATGATCTTGAACGACGAGGCGACGAACCGGAGGTCATTCGCGACCGGTTGCTGGAGTGCGAACAGGTCGATACAGTCGCTCTCGAGGTCGAGGTATCGTTGGTTTATGACCCCATCTCCCTCGATGACTTCCTCGGCGAGCGACTCGTTCTTCGTTTCGAGCGCCGTCAACGCCGCGTCGTAGCGATCGAGGACGGTCTCGCCCATCGCCACCACGTTCTCACGGAGGTCGTCCAGTTGGTCTTGATACTCGACTCGTGTCATAGTTACCCGAACTTGCCGGTGATGTAATCCTCGACGCGATCGTCGTCTGGGTCCTCGAAGATCTTGTTCGTGTCGCCGAACTCGACGAGTTCGCCGCCGGTGAGGAAGACGGCGGTCTTATCGGAGATCCGGGCGGCCTGCTGCATGTTGTGGGTGACGATGATCACCGTGTAGTCCTCGACTAGCTCGTCGATGAGGTCCTCGATCTTCGAGGCCGCGATCGGATCGAGCGCCGAGGTCGGCTCGTCCATGAGGACGATTTCTGGATCGGGGGCGATCGCTCTGGCGATGCAGAGCCGTTGTTGTTGGCCGCCGGAGAGCGCGAGTCCGGACTCGTCGAGTTGGTCTTTGACTTCGTCCCACAACGCCGCCGCGCGCAACGACTCCTCGATCCGTTCGTCCGTGACCTCTCGCCCCTGGACTTCGAGCCCGTAGGCGACGTTGTCGCGGATGCTTTTCGGGAACGGGTTGGGCTTTTGAAACACCATGCCGACTTTCCGGCGGAGGGCAACGGGATCGACGCGCTCGTCGTAGATGTCCGTCCCGCGCAACGTGATGGTGCCGTCGACGCGAGCGATGTCGATGAGGTCGTTCATCCGGTTGACACACCGGAGGAACGTCGATTTACCGCACCCCGAGGGGCCGATCAGCGCGGTTACGTGGTTCTCCGGAATCTCCATCGAGACGTCGTCGATGGCCCGTTCGTCCCCGTAGTAGACGTCGAGGTCACGGGTCTCGACGACCGTCCGCTCGGAGCCACCGTGCCCGGTCGCGTCGCCCGTCCGGACGTCGGTCGTTATGAGCGAGTTGTCCGAATCGGTCGCGGACCCATCGCTACCGGCCGTCGAGCCGCCGAGGGCCGAGTCGGTCTGTTCGTTTCCATCGTTGAGTTCGTTTTGTGACATGTTAGGAGTCTCGTTCCGCCTTGTTCCGGACGATGATCGCGGTTGCGTTCATTCCGAGTAGGACGACGAGCAACGTGACGACGCCGGCGGCGACGACACCGTATCGGAACTCGGACTGCGGGAAGTCGGACCACGCGAAGATCTGCATGGGCATCGCACTGAAGCGGCTCCAAACGTCGTTCGGCGCGCTGAAGACGGTCGTCGCGGCCCCGACCATGATAAGCGGCGCTGTCTCGCCGATCGCCCGTCCCAGCGCCAGGATCGTGCCGGTCAGAATGCCGGGGAGGGCTTCGGGCAACACGACGTTCTTCGTCGTCTGCCAGCGCGTTGCCCCCATCCCGTAGGAGGCCTGCCGGAGGTCGTCCGGCACCGACCGGATCGCTTCCTGTGCCGAGATGACCGTGATCGGCAGGATGAGAAGCGATAGCGTCAGCGATACGGTCACGGCCGTCCCGAACCCGAACCCGAGCAGGTTGGCGAACAGGCCGAGTCCGAGCAGCCCATAGACGACCGAGGGAACGGCAGCCAGGTTCGCGATGTTGATCTGGATGAGCCGGGTCGCCACGCCGACGGCGCCGGTTCCAGCGGTGTACTCCTCGAGAAAGACTGCCGCGCCGACGCCGAGGACGAACGACAACAGCGCGACGATCGCGATGATGATGACCGAACCGACGATCGCGGGGTACAACCCCGCATCGACGGCGTTTCGGGAGGGCGCTTGCGTGACGAATCCCGGATCGATCCACGGGTCGGGCGCGGCGAACCCGAGCGCGCCCACGACGGCCGCACCGGCGAGTGCACCGCCGCCGAGCAACAGCGGTAGCGCCAAGCCGACCGTCCCCGCCTCGGACCGGCTGACGTGGTGGAGGTACGTCGCAGTCGGTGCGACCGTCGCGGCGAGCACTAACACGACCGATCCCTCGGGGAGCGCCGACGAGCCGAGCGTCGTCCCAACGCCGGCCGCGGCGAGCGAGATGCCGGCGATCGCCGCCGTCGTTTCCCGCCTGGCGTCACGCGAGCCGACGAGCGTGGCGGCGGCGGCCGCGATGGGGACGCCGAACGTCCACAGGGAGATGAGCTCCGGTGTCGGATACGTCCGGACGACGTTCCGGAGAAACGCGGCCGACACGACGCCGACGACGCCGACCGGGACTGCAAGTTTGGCCGCCAGGCCGACGTCCCGCCGGGCGCCGTAGAGGCGCGCGAGGACAGCCGGGAAGACCCCGAGCGTGTACACGAGAAACCACAGCCGCATATCGAAGACGACGAACAGCATAGCCGCGGCGGTGCCGAGGGCGGCCCCGCCCACGGTTCGGCCGAGCAGGCCGAATCCGGCTCCGCCGACCGGCTTCTGTGCGCCGACGTAGGTGGCGTAGCCGGTCACCGGAATCGCGACGAGGAAGAGATATACGAGCGGCCACGTAAGCCGCGGAATCGGCCGGACGAATAGCTCGACCGCCTCGAAGAGGACGGCCACTGATATGAGCCCGGCGGCCAGCGCGAGGACTGTCCGTTTTGTCACTGCCCGGTCTCCGGCGCTGTACAGACAGAACCCCACGAATGGAACCACGAGCGTCAGAAAGTACGTGAGGAGCCACTCGGGGCTGGCGTTGGTGAGATCGAACGCGTCGATGAGGACGTAGATCAACAGCACGGCCAACGCCAAGATGCCGGTGACCGACGCGCCGAAGGAGAGGTACTTGAACACGATACCCTTGAGGCGGCTGACCTCCCCGAACGTCGGCTCGGCGGTATCCCTTTCGACCGCCATCAGTACTCCTCCCGGTACCGCTGGGCGATGAGGTCACTCAGGACGTTCATGATCAGCGTGACGACGAAGAGCGCCAATCCGAGGGCGAACATCGCGTCGTAGGGGATCGTTCCCCCGGTGAGGTCGCTGCCGGCAATCTGCACCATCGAGACGGTGATCGTCATACCCGGATCGAAGAGAACAGCTCCCGGGTGGATGTACGGGATGCCGAAAAGCGCCCGCTGTACGTCCGGCATGTTCGCCTGCGCGCCCATCGCGACGACGACGATCATGGTCTCGCCGATGGCCCGCGAGATCGCCAGGATGTACGAAGAGGCGATCCCCGACAGCGACGCCGGTACGACGATGCCGGTCGAGACTTCGTACTTCGTCGCTCCGAGGCCGTATCCCGCCTGCCGCAACGAGTCCGGAACGGCGCTCATCGCGTCTTCGCTGATCGAGGACACCATCGGGATCGTCATGATCCCGACCATCAGCGACGCCGAGAGCGCGTTGAACGTGCTCATCTGCGGGAACAGCGTCGCTTTCAGTGCCGGCGTCACGTACACCAACGCGAAGTAGCCGTACACCACTGTCGGGATGCCGGCCAACACTTCAAGCATCGGCTTGAGGATCGACCGGAGCCGCGATGTCGCGTACTCGCTGAGGTAGATTGCCGTGAGGGTTCCGATCGGGAGCGCGATGAACGCGGCCGTGATGGTCACGGTGAGGGTTCCGATGACCAGCGGGACGATGCCGAACACCTGGCTACCGCCGATCGGATTCGGACTCCAGTCCGTCGAGAACAGGAACTCCGAGACCGGCACCTGGATGAAAAACGCGAACGCGTCCGAAAGCAGCGTCACGAAGATCGCGACCGTCGTCAGTAGCGTCACGGCGGCACAAGCCACGAACACCCCGCCGTATCCGCTCTCTTTGATCCGTTCGATACCGCTCGATCGCTGGAGGTCCGGCGCCTCCGTACCGCTGCTCACCGGACGGCACCTCCGTTGTGGCACACCGCGTGGTGTGGTGTCTCACGCGCGGTCGGAAGCCGTCGTGAAGTCTGTGTGGTAGGGGGACGCCGGAGCATCGTCTGGTACTATTGTGCTTCTTCGATCGCGTCTTCAAGCTTCTGCATCTGCGCCTCTTTGACGTCCTGTGTCGCCGGCACGTAGCCGACCTCCTCGGCGACGATCTGCTCGTTGTCGGACTGGTCGACGAAGTAACGGGCGAAGTCGGCGACGTGGTCCTCGGCGAGCGACGACATCGACGGGTAGGTGTACAGCGACCGCGACAGCGGCTGATACTCCCCGGAGGCCGCGGTGTCGAGGCTCGGCAGAACCGGGCCGTTGCCGTTGTCGACCGCGACGGGTGTGATCTGATCTTGGTTCTGGAACCAGTAGGCGAACCCGAAGTAGCCGATCGCGTACTCGCTACCCGCGACACCCTGGGCGATCGTGTTGTCCTGTTCGGTCGCCTGGTAGTCGTCCGTATGGCCGGCCTCCGCGCCCTGGACGTTCTCGACGAAGTAATCGAAAGTACCCGAGGTGTCGGCGGCGCCGTAGCGTTCGATCTCCTCGTTGGGCCACTCGTCTCGAACCTCGTCCCACGTTTGTGCGGGGTCCTCCTGCCAGATCTGTGCGAGTTCGTCGACGGTCATCTCCGTCGCGAAATCGTTGTCGTTGTTGATGACGACTGTCAACGCATCGGTCGCGGCAATCAACTCGATGTACTCGACGTCGTTCTCCGAACAGAGGTTCCGTTCTTCTTCCTTGATCGGTCGGCTCGCGTTGTTGAAGTCCGTCTCGCCGACGCAAAAGAAATTCGAGAAACCGCCGCCGGAACCGGTCGAGCTGATGTCGATGCTGACTTCGGAGTTCTCGGCGGAGTACTCCTCGGCGATAGCCGACATGAGCGGAAAGACCGTACTGGAGCCGGCAATGTTGATCTCGCCGGAGAGCGACTCCGAGTCGCCGCCGTCGCCCGACATGTCGCCCTCACCGTTTCCGTTTCCGTTTCCGTTGCCTTCGGTCTCGGTACAGCCGGCGAAGGCGAGTGCGCCCGCGCCGCCGCCGATCGCCTTTATTGTGGTACGCCGCGTCAGTCTGCCGAGGTGACTTGGTGCCATAGTCTATGAGTTTCCAGGATGCGTATAAATGAGGTGCTATGAGTACTGTAGACTGCTCACTACTGGTCACATTGTGAATAGTCTTCTATGTAGTTCTATATATTGTGGGTTTCCCGTCGATATCCCAATTACGACGACTTATAAGCTAGTTCGACCCTGCGATCGGTATGGACGCGCGACTCCCCCGAGCCGACATCGACGACCGGCTAGCCGCCGCGGCGTCGGAACTCCGGTGTGAGCGGCGGCGAATCGCCGACGAACTTGAAGCGCTCGAAGCGTTTGCCGATCGGGTTCGCTCGATTCCGACGGAGCGACACACGCCCCAGGACCGGCAGCCGGTCGGGGTCGCGACCGAGGCTCCGAGCACCGCAACGGGGCTCCGGCAGGTTCGGGAGGCCTACGAATCGACACTGATGAGCGTCCCACACTACGTCGAGGAGTACGACGACACCTATGTCGAGAGCCTCGCCGAGGAGTTCTCGCCCGACATCGCCTCGGCGCTCACCGACGGGGCCGCGTTCAACGGCCGGTGCAAACGAACGCTGTTGTCGGCGGTCGAAACGTCCAGATCCGCCCGGGACTCGCTCGTCGACGTCGTCGACCGCGAACGACAGTCGGTGCTGGATGCGAAATCCGAACTCGAGGAACTCGCCGCGGAGTGTGCCGACCTCGACGCGACCGAGTTCGGAGGGATGCGGTTCGGCACCCTCGACGCCTACCGGTCGCGCCTGCGGGTGATGGAGGAGAACTGCGAGGCGCTCTCGGCCCGACGACAGGACGCCATCTTCGACCAACGACGCATCCAGCGGCTCCCCGCCGAGGTCCCCGACGTGACGGTGTACTTTTATCAGGACCTCGACGCCGACTACCCGGTGATGTCGGTCGTCGCGGAGTTACTCGATACGATCGCGGCCCAGCGGCGGCGGGTCGAACGCGAGATGTCCCGCTGTCGGTCGTGAGCGTGGCGCTCCGCCCGACGACGGCGATCCGGAGTGGCGATATTTACATATTGGCCTCGGACGCGACGGCGCGAGCGGCCGCCGGACCGCGAGGCCGAACGCGGGCGCAGTTCTGGTGGATATATATTAGTACGTTCCGGGCCGCGACCGTATCTGGCTCTACGTTACGGTCATAGCAACGCTCTTGCGGTGGTTCACACACGGTCCGACATGGACGCCCACCACCCTGAGGCCGTCGCGTTCGAGCGACGCCTCGAGTCCGCGACCGGCCGGTATCTCGACCGCCTCGCAGACGGCGTCGCGGCGCTGTCGACACTCGTCGAAAGCTACGGGGCGGGACGGGAGTACCGGACGACCCTCGCCGGGATACGACACCACGAAAGCGAGTGCGACGCCATCAAACTGGAACTCGGACGGCTTCTCGTGGACGCCAAACGCGGCGACGTTGCTGTCCCTCCAGCGTGGGATCGCCGCTACGCCGATCGAACCCTGGAACTGTACGAACACCTCGACACGATCGCCAACACCGCCGAACAGTTCGCCGGAGAACTCGTCGCCATTGCGCCGACGCGGCGCGAGACGTGTCTAGACGGACTCGCGGAGATGGCGGCGCTCGCCGCCTCGGCGATGAACGAACTCGAGGGCGTCGTTAAACCGTTCCTCCGGGCGCTGTGTCGTCCCGACGACGTCTCGATCACGGGCGGTGTGAGCACGATCCGAGCCATCGAGGGCGAGGCGGACACCGTCAGAAACCGGGTACTCGAGGCGGCTTTCGCCGGTACGCACGACGGGGACGCGGCCGCCTACCGCCAACTCGCGGTGCTCCTGGACGGCGTCCTCGACGCGATGGAGGACGTGACCGATCAGATCCATCTCACCACGGGTATCGAGGGGTGGCCCGACGTCGAGGTGTACCCGTCGTGCGGCCGCTGACGGCGGGTGCCACGACGACCGCTCCGGGGAGGGTGTCCGAAGCGGGGAGGACCCTTCTGGAGGCCGATCCGAACCTGTTCGTGTTGGGGTTCCTGCTGGTCGGCTGTCTGTTGTACGCGTCGATTTTGGTTCTCGACGCCGTGGCCGAGTACCGCAGCGGGACCGACGAGAACGCCTCCGACGCACCGCCGGGGCAGTGACGCCCGCACAGGTGGTGCCGACTCCATATCGACACCGAGCGTTCCGTACGGGATTCTATCCCACACCGGCACGACATATAACAAATATAATAGCTTCAGTACGGTGAGGGCTACCGATCCGATGCGCCTCGGTGACGGCGCGAGACACCCATGCACCGACGGACATTTCTCACGAAGACGCTCAACCGCGCGACGGTCGCCGGCACCATCGCCGGCGTTATAAATCCCTTCGAGACGGGGCGCTCTGTCGACGCGTTCTACACCGAGAGCGGCGTGTCGGAGGGACCGGAGAGCGGCGGGTTGGAAAACGGACGACGGACGCTCGCGCGCGGGATGTATCGTCTTGAATACGACTGGTGGATCCCCGATCACCGCCGGTTCCGACTCCGGTTTCCGGTCGAGCAGTCGACCTACCGGGCGGCCGCGGACCGCTCGTGGGGGTATCTCAGCGCCTTCGACGCGGCGCGGTCGAGCCGGACGGTGGCACGACTCGCAGGCGAGTTCGCGTCCATTAGCCCACTCGGCGGGGGTTCGGCCCCCGCCGACGGGGCAGACTCCGAGTTCGGAGCCCGCCTCCCACCGCGAGACCGCCTCGCCGCCGCCGTGGCGTTCGTTCGGAGCTTCGAGTACGCCGTCGACCCGGAGACCAAGGGTGCCCCGGAGTACCACCGCGCCCCGACCGAAACGCTCGTCGACGGGCGCGGCGACTGCAAAGACGCCACGTATCTGCTCGGTGGGATCCTCTCGCAACCGCCGTTCGGCTATCGGACGGCGATGGTGTTCGTGCCCGAACACATGCTCGTCGGCGTTCGACGGGCCGACCTCCCGGAGGACGTCGACGCCGAGGCGCTCCCCGGGACCGAGTACGTCCCGATCGAGGCGACCGCCGACGAACCGATCGGGGAACTCTCGCGGGACCCGCTTCTCGCCGTCTACGACCGCGGGTTCGAATTCCTCGATTGCCGGGAGACCGCGGCGACCGCCGGACACCTCCTCTCGAACCCCTCCGAGATCGACGTTCTGACGCGGAGTATGTGACATCCTCCCGCGGGTAAACGCGCGGGCCTCCCACCCGGTGTTGGCCGGGCAAGTCAGTCCCGACGGTTGGGAGTCTACGGTTTGCTGGACAGTCAGCCAGTGGCGTTGCCACGAAGCCGTTACTCGTACCCCGGAGAGGGCTTCGAGTTACCTGATTGGTTAACGACTGTCGGCGTGGTCGGCTTACTGTTTGTTTCCGGCTATGAACCGCGACGACCACCGAGTCAACCGCCAGTTCTCCACGCACGGCGTACGGCACGATGGTTTGTAACGTAAATTGTCGGATTCATCTGGTGGCTAAAGCCACCAGTATTCTCCTCGAATCTCTATAATCGGAAGACACTGCACACTCGATCGCACGACTGCAGTGCGATTGACGTGTAATCACTTGTGATGGTTGCTGTTATAACGCTCGATGTCGGACGGCATCGGGGCGTTCCAGGTAATGTGGTGGACTCTATCGTCCACGAGTGGGCGATGCCGTCGCTGTACCCGCATCTGTTCGAATCAGTTGCGTCACGACAGTAAGCGGGCCGAGGGGGATTTGAACCCCCGACCGTCTGGTTAAGAGCCAGATGCTCTCCCTGACTGAGCTATCGGCCCACAAACACATGTACCGGCGGTCGACTCAAATACGTTGCGTTCCTCGGAGCGGTGGAGACGGTCTACCATGCCGGGATCCGGACGGGCAAATTAAGTGATAGCGCGTCGTCGTGGGCCTTATAATGAGCACCGCCGTCTCGATGGCGTCGATGTCGACGTACGCGATTCTCGGCTGCGGAAGCGTCGGCCACGCCGTCGCGGAGGAACTCGTCGGGGAGGACAAGGACGTCCTCATCCTCGATCAGGACGAGGGGCGCGTCGAGGCGCTGCGGGATCAAGACCTCAACGCACGCCGCGCCGACATCAAATCCGAAGCCGCCGCGGAGGCCGTCGCCGACCGCGACGTCGTGTTGATCCTCTCGCCGGACGTCGACGCAAATCTCGCCGCCGTCGAGAACCTCGGTGACAGGGACGGTGACCAGTTCATCATCGTGCGCGCGTCCGACCCGGTGATGGCCGACGAACTCCGGGCGGCGGGCGCAGACGTCGTGATCAACCCCTCCGTCGTCATCGCCGACTCGGCGCTCCGGGCGCTCGAGCAGGGCGAACTCGAGTACAAAGCGACGCAGCTTTCGGACCTCATCGGGAGCGGCGACTCGCTTGGAATTCTCGCCCACCGCTCTCCCGGCCCGGACTCGATCGCCTCGGCCGTTGCGCTTCAGGCGATCGCCGAATCCCGCGACATCGACGCCGATATTCTCTACGAAGGCGAGATCGGACACCAGGAAAACCGAGCGTTCGTCAACCTCCTCGGGATCGAGTTGGTTTCGTTGGCCGAAACCGACCTCGAGCGGTACGACACGCTCGCGCTCGTCGACTGCGCGAAGGCGACCGATCCGGTCGTCGACCGTGACGTCGACATCCTGATCGACCACTTCGAGCCCGAGGTCGACTACGGGGCCGCGTTCAACGACATCCGGTCGAACGTCTCCTCGACGTCGACCATCATGACAAAGTACGTCCAGGAGTTCGATCTCAGCCTCTCCGAGGAGGTCGCGACCGCGCTCCTGTATGGCATCAGAGCCGAGACGCTGGATTTCAAGCGCGACACCACGCCGGCAGACCTGACGGCCGCGGCGTATCTGTACCCCTTTGCGGACCACGACACGCTCGAGCAGGTCGAATCCCCCTCGATGAGCCCCGAAACGCTCGACGTCCTCGCCGAGGCGATCCGGAACCGAGAGGTGAAAGGTTCGCATCTGGTGTCGAACGCCGGGTTTATCCGGGATCGCGACGCCCTCTCGCAGGCGGCCCAGCACCTCCTGAACCTCGAAGGCATCACGACGTCCGCCGTCTTCGCCATCGCGGACGACACCATCTATCTCGCCGCCCGCTCGAAGGACATCCGGATCAACATCGGCAACGTACTACAGGACGCCTTCGAGGAGATCGGCGAGGTCCGGGGCCACTCGACGGACGCCTCCGCGGAGATCCCGCTTGGCATTTTCACCGGGCTAGAAATAACGGGCGACAACCGAGAGACGCTGTTGAAACTCACGGAACAGGCGGTTCGCTCGAAGCTTTTCGAGGCGATGGGCGTCGAGAGCGGAAGCGGCGGCGACGGATCGAACGGGAGCTAGGCGGCCGCCTCGTCGTCGGGTTCCTGCTCGGTGAGTCGCTCGACCACGTCGTTGACGAGGACGACGTCGCCGACCGCACGAACCCACCGATACGGGACGATTACACCCTCCGAGCCCGACGCCCGAGCGTCGAACAGGTCCCGATTTATATCTCCCAGCGCGAGACCGGTGACGGCCTCGCGCTGGAGGTCCAGTTGGATGTCCTCGATCTCACCGACGAACACCCCGTTGTTCGAGTACACTTCCCGTCCGACGAGCGACGTGATCTCCTGTGGCGTCGATTCCGTTTCCATACCGCCCGGTCGTGTCGGCTCCGTTTAAGTGTTTTCGGCCGGCGGTCCGCGGGACCGACGGGTCGCCAGCGCGTCACGCACCCTGGGTGGCATCGCAGCGACACATCCCCGAAGGAATTAATTCCGATACGACCGTATCGGCAGTTATGAGCAATACGGACAATTCTGATAGCGCCAGTGATCTCGAGGAGATCCGACGACAGAAACGAGAACGGCTCGAACAGCGGGTCACGACGCCGGATACGCCGTCAGAACCCATCGACATCGGCGGTATCGGGCACTTCGAGGAGCTACTCGAGGAGTACCCGGTCGTCCTCGTGGACTTCTACGCCGAGTGGTGTGGGCCGTGCAAGATGCTCGCGCCGACGGTCGCGGAGGTGGCGGCCGAGACCGACGCGGCCGTCCTGAAAGTCGATATCGACGCCCACCAAGACCTTGCCACCGAATACCAAGTCCAAGGCGTTCCGACGCTGTATCTGTTCGCCGACGGCGAACCGAAAGAGCGGATGGTCGGAGTCCAACAAAAAGGGTCTCTCGTCGACGCTATCGAGGCCGCCGCCTGAAGTCCCTCTCGTGGCTGCCGCCTGAAGTCCCTCTCGTGGCTGCCGCCCGAATCCCGAAGTCCCTCTCGCGGCCTTCGGGCGCTCTCAGGCGTCGAGAACCGCATCGATGTCGGCGTAGTCCTCCAGCAGGCGACTCATCCGATCGACCGTCCGCCCGTCCTTCGTTTTGCCGGTGTTCATCACCGAATCCGTCCGGTTGAGCGTCGTGGCGGTGTCAGTTCGGACCAACAGGACGGGAACGTCGGCCGATTCGGCCCGACCGAGGACGGTATCGGGCGGGTAGAACCCGCCGGTCAGGAGCAGGCACTCAACTCCGGAGGTCTCGAGCGCGGTGGTTTGGACGTCGGTCCGGTCGCCGCCGGTTATAAGTGCCGCCTCCCGGACACGCCGGAGTTGCCCCAGCGCTTCGCCCGCGGACATCGCGCCGACGACGAACCGCCGGATGCGGCCGTCCGTGGGGACGCCGCTCGTCAGTACATCGGCCCCCATCTCGTCGGCCAACTCGGCGATCGTAACGCCCGCGAGTTCCTCGTCGCGCGGGAGCGTCCCGTAGACGCGGATGCCGCGCCCCTCGAGGAACGGGACGGCGTCGCTCGCGAGCGAGTCAAAGGCGGCGTCGGGCACGTCGTTGAACAGGACGCCGCCGAGACGGTCGCCGAGGACGTCGGCGGCCGCGAGCACGTCGTCGAGGTCGCTCGAGTCCTCGAAGTTGGCGACGAGGACGACGGTCGCGTCCAGCAGTTCGGCCAGGTCGGCGTCGGTCAACTCGACGATGCCGCCGGTGGTGAGCGACCCGCCCCCCTCGACGATCATGCGGTCGACGTCGGCCGACAGTGCTTCGAAGCGCTGTTGAACCTGCTCGCGCAACGCGTCGGGGTCCTCCCGGCCCCGTATCGCCTCCTGGACGAACGTCGGCGAGTAGACGATCGGCTCCATCTCGTGCATCGCCGCGTCGAGGTCAAGCACCTCGCGGGCGAGCATCGGATCCTCGTCCAGCGTCTTGCCGACGGCCGACTGGAGGCGGGTCCCTTTGGGTTTCATATAACCGACCCGCTCGTCGCGCGCCTGTGCGGCCGTGCCGAGCGCCAGCGCGACGGCGGTCTTGCCTGTGCTCTCTTCGAGTGATGTAACGAGTACGGTCATAGCGTTTCGTGATCGACGGTGAGTCGGATATCGACCGCGACGACGCCGTCGGCCGTCGCCACGAGCGGGTTGATGTCCAGTTCGACGATTGCGGGGAAGTCGACGACGAGCTGGGAGAGCCGCTGGATTGTCTCGACGATCCCGGCTTCGTCGACCGGCTCTCGGCCCCGGGCGCCGCGCAACAGCGGCGTCGAGTCGATGTCCTCGAGCATGCCGGCGGCCTCCGCCTCCGAGAGCGGCGCGATGCGGACGGTCGTATCCTCTAAGACCTCGACGAAGACGCCCCCGAGGCCGAAGAGAACCAACGGCCCGAACTGCGGGTCGCGGTTCATACCGACGATGGTCTCGACGCTGTCGTCGAGGTCGATCAGTTCCTGTACCTGCACGCCCAGCAGGCGGGCGTCGGGCCGGTAGTTCCGCGCCCGGGAGACGAGCGCCTCGTAGGTATCTTCGACGTCCCGGAGCGGGACGCCGACCTCGACGCCGCCGATATCGGTCTTGTGAAGGATGTCGGGGGAGACGACCTTCATTACGACATCGCCACCGATTCGCTCGGCGAGTTCCTTCGCCTCTCCCGGCGAGTCGACGATGTCGCCCTCGGGCGTCTGGATCCCATAGGCGTCGAGAAGCTCCATCGCCTCGATGCCGAGGCGGTTGTCGCCCTGGCTTTTGACTCGCTCGAGGACCGACCGGGCGGCGTCCCGGTCGACGTCGAAGGAGGCCGGCGGTTCGTAGCGCCGCTTTCGGATCGTTCGGTACCGCTCGAGGGCCGCGAGGCTCCGGACAGCCCGAGTCGGGTCGAAGTACGTCGGTGTCTCGACGTCCGAGAGCGTCTCGGAGGGGCCTTCGACCGAGGCCCCGCCCATCAGACAGACCGCGATCGGGACGTCCTCGCGCTTTCGGGCCTCGACGAGCGTCTGCGCGAGGCGGTCGAACGAGAGGACCGCGCTCGGACAGGCGATGACGACGGCCGCGCCGACGCCGGGATCCGAGAGGACCACGTCCAGGGCGTCCCCGAACCGTTCGGCCGGCGCGTCGCCGATGACGTCGACGGGGTTGTACACGTTCGCCGTCGGCGGCAGCGACTCCTGAAGCGTCCGTCGCGTCTCGTCCTCGAAGGTCGCCAACTCGAGCTCGGAGTCCCCGATAGCGTCGGTCGCGATCACCCCCGGGCCGCCGGCGTTCGTCACGACGGCGACGCCGTCGGCGGTCGGGAGCCGCCCCCCGGCTAACATCGCCCCGAAGTCGAACAGCTCCTCGGTGGAGTCCGCCCTGATCACGCCGGCCTTCTCCAAGCCGGCCTCGTAGGCCGCCTCGCTGCCCGCGATAGCCCCCGTATGCGAGGAGGCCGCCTGCGCGCCAGCCTCGGTGCGGCCGGACTTGAGGACGACGACCGGGGTCTCTCGGGTGACCTCGCGGGCGGTCTCGACGAACTCGGTGCCGTTCTCGATCCCTTCGAGATACCCCAACACGACGTCGGTGTCGGGGTCCTCGCCCCACGTCTCGACGAAGTCCGTCTCGTCGAGAACGGCCTTGTTGCCGAGCGAGACGACGTCTTTGAATCCGTGGCCGCGGTCGCCGGCCCACTCGAGGATGGCCGTGACGAGCGCGCCTGATTGGCTCATGAACGACATCCGCCCGGACAGTGCGTTCCGCGGGCCGAACGTCG
This sequence comes from Natronomonas moolapensis 8.8.11, assembly GCF_000591055.1. Taxonomy (GTDB): domain Archaea; phylum Halobacteriota; class Halobacteria; order Halobacteriales; family Haloarculaceae; genus Natronomonas; species Natronomonas moolapensis. The sequence continues at coordinate 1,779,860 of NC_020388.1, forward strand.
CGTTCAGCCCCGATGGCGTCGAGACGACGCCGAGGCAGTTCGGGCCGACGAGGTTGAGATCGTACGTCTCGGCCAACTCCTGCAGTTTGCGCTCCCGCGTTGCGCCCTCGCCACCCGCCTCGCCGAACCCGGCGGTGATAACGACGAGGTTTTCGATGCCCGCCTGGCCGGCGGACTCGACGACGTCGAGGGCGACCGTGGGCGGGACGACGATCACGGCGAGATCGGCGTCCGTCTCCGCGATATCGTCGACACAGGGGAGCCCGAACACTCGGTCGGCGCCCGGGTTCACCGGCCTGATTTCGCCGCCGAAGTCCTCGAGGAGGTTCTCCATCACTGCGGCACCGACCGAGCCCTCCCGCTCGGTCGCGCCGACGACTGCGACACGCTCGGCATCGAACACTCCGGGTACCCGTACCATCTATGTCGGCGTACGACCCGCGGCGAAAAGTACTCTCCGGCTCGCCGGACGTCGGGTTACTCCCGGCCGCCGTCGGCCGCCGGCGCCGTCTGCTCCGATTCGTCGGCGGCCGGTATCCCCGCAACCGCCCGGTTACGGAACCGGACGCCGAGTTTGCTGGCAACGTAGAGGCCGATTCCGACGAGGACGATGGTGCCGCCGGCGGCGACGTCGTACACGTACGAGAGCGAAACGCCGGCGATCGTCGCCAGCTGTGCGATCCCGACCGCCGCGGCGATCGAGCGCTTGAACCCGCGAACCGGGGCGGCCGCGGCCACCGGGACGACGAGCATCGCGGCGACGAGGATCACGCCCATGATCTGCATCGAACCGACGACGACGACCGCAGTCAACACTGCCAGCAACTGGTTGTACCGCCTTACCCCGATCCCGCTCGCCCGGGCACCGATCTCGTCGAACGTGATGTACACCAGCGGTCGGTACGCGAGCGCGATGCCGACGGTGACGATAGCGCTCAACGCGACCAACAGCGCTGCGTTGGGCCGCGAGACGGTCGCCAGGCTGCCGAAGAGGTACGCGTTGATTCCCACGGCGATGCCGCCGTCGGTCGCGGTGATGAGGACGCTTCCGATCGCGAACGCCCCGGTGAGCACGATCGCGAGTGAGGTGTCCCGGTACGCCCCCGCGTAGTCGACGAGCGTCTGTACCAAAACCGCCGCGACGGCGGCGACGACGAGCGCCGAGAGCAACGGCGGGACGGCGACCGCGTACACGGCGTTGACGAACAGACCGGCAGCGACACCGGCAAACGCCGAGTGCGCGAGCGTGTCGGCGATCATCGCCATCTCGCGGTGAACTAAAAAGGCCCCGACGAGCGGCCCGATAACGCCGATGCAGATCGCGGCGAGATACGCCCGCTGCATGAACGGAAAGCCGAGGATGTCGATCCCGGTGAGCCCGGCGACCGCGTCCAGGACCGTTCCCCAGACGGTGTCGAGGAGGACTCCGACGCCACGGTCGAGTGGCGTCACCGCCAGAATGCTCGCGTCCGCGTTCGTGTAAGAGTGCATCAGTGATCGTGATGGACGACCGATTGGGTGCCGCCGTAGGCGTCGGCCAGCGCGTTCGTTTCGACGAAGGTCTCCGGGTCGCCGTGAAAGTACAGCTCCCGGTTGAGACACGCGATCTCCGAGGCGTGGGTGGTGACGACGCCGATGTCGTGTTCGATCAGGATGATCGTGATTCCCTCGTCGTTCAACTCCCCCAGGAGCGTATAAAAAGCCTCGCGCGACTCGGCGTCGACGCCGACCGTCGGCTCGTCGAGCGCCAGGAGGTCGGCCTCGGCCGCCAGCGCGCGGGCGATGAACACCCGTTGGCGCTGGCCACCGGAGAGCCGTCCGACCCGGCGCTCGGCGAGGTCGGTGATGTCGACCCGGCGCATGGCGTCGGCGACGGCCCTCCGGTCTGTGTCTCCGAGCCGGCCGACGAGCTTCCGGGGGTATCGTCCCATTCGGACGACTTCCCGGACGGTCACCGGCATCTCGCCGCCGCTGTTGCCGGCGTTCTGCGGAACGAATCCAATGCGGTCGCGCTCGCTCGAGGCGTGCGCCGACTCGCCGAACAGCGACACGGAGCCGCGATCCGGCTCCCGGAGGCCGATCATCAACTCGAGCAGCGTCGTCTTGCCCGAGCCGTTCGGCCCAACGAGCCCCAAGAAATCGCCGGCTTCGACGGTGAGCGAGACGCCATCGATCACGGGGCGGTCGGCGTAGGCGAAGGAGACGTCCCGAACCTCGATTAAGCCCATTATGCGTCCAGTGCGCGCTCCAGCGTTGGAAGGTTTACGTTCTCCATCACGTCGACGTACCCCCAGTCGTCGTCGGCCCACGCCTCCGTCAGCCCCGGCATCGCTGTCAGATCGAGCACCGCCTCGGCGTCCGTTTCGGCGACAAGTTGCTCGGCCGCCCGGCGGGATTCCAGCGGATCGGCACAGACGTACCGCAGATCGTGTTCGTCGATGATCGATTGGGCCGCCTGGATGTCGCGGGTCGTCGGCGTGTCGTCCGGCGAGACGCCGGTCAACGACTCGACCCGAACGCCGTATCGGTCGCCGAAGTATCGCAACGAGTCGTGTCCCGCCACGAGGATCGTTTCCTTGGAGGCGTCCGCGACGACCGATTCGAACTGCGCGTGAAGATCGTCGAGTTCCGCCCGGAACTGATCGGCGTTGTCGGCGTACGTCGCCGCGCGCTCGGAGTCGACGTCGGCAAGCGCCTCGCTGACGGTCGTGGTGGCCGTCTTTACACGGAGTGGATCCATCCAGAAGTGTGGGTCCATCGCCCCGTGATCGTGCTCACCGTGATTGTCGTCGTGGCTGTCGTCGTGATTGTCGTCGTGGCTGTCGTCGTGATTGTCGTCGTGGCTGTCGTCGTGGCTGTCGTCGTTACCACCGGCTTCGAGTAGGTCGACGCCGCTGCTGGCGTCGACAGTCGCTACGTCGGCGTCGTCGGCGTCGAGGTCCTGTGCGATCGTGTCGACCCACGGCTGGAATCCCTCCATGCCGTGGACGAAAAGTTCCGCACCGTAGATCGCCTCGCGCACGTTCGGGCCCGGCTCCCACCCGTGCCCGTGTTGTCCGGTCGGAACCAACAGCGCCGCCGTGGCAGCGTCGCCGACGACCTGCTCGGCGATGTCGCCGAAGACGAAGAACGACGCCTGCGCGGTCGGTTCCCCTTCCTCGGACGATCCTGACGGGTCGCCGTCTGCGCTCGCGTCGCCGTCGATACAGCCAGCTAGTAGCCCGGCACCGCTCGCTCCGAGCGTCGCCGCGAGCAGCCGTCGTCGTGTCGTGTGCATCTTGATTATGAATTTATAGTAGAGATATAATAATATTTCCTTTCTACTAAACGGAGACTAATAAGACGCGTTGCTACTGGATTCCTCGATGCCATCCCACCCCGCCGAACGGCGGGGCGACCCCGAACTCACTCGCGGATGTCGGTGACGTCCGCGTCGGCGACCGCGACGATTTCCCCGGGATCGATCGGGAAGACGGCCTCGGGCGTCCCGGCGGCGGCCCACACCCGATCGAAGCCGGCCAGCGCCTCGTCGAGGAACACCGGCACGTCCGCTTCGTGGCAGAACGGCGGCACGCCGCCGATCGACCACCCCAGAGTCGCCTTGACCTCCTCGGCGTCGGCCATCGACACCGCCGGGCCGTCGACGCCGAGCAGGTCCGCGATCTTCGCCGTATCGACCCGGTTCGCGCCGCTGGTCACGGAGACGACGAGGTCCCCGTCGGCCGAAAGGACGATCCCGCTGGCGATCTCCTCGACGGAGCACCCGACCGCGTCGGCCGCGTCGGCAGCGGTCTTTGTCCCCTTGGGGAACTCCTGGACGTCGACATCGAGACCGTGCTCCGTGCGCGCCCGCCGTTCGAACTCCTTGGCACGTGGATACATGACACCGTCTCGACCGGCCGACCGCTTGAACGTCACGGTTCGACGGCGAGTTCGGACGCGAGCGCGCTGAGGGCAGCCCGCCCGCCGTCGGCGAGGGGTGGTCCGTGGCCGACGCAGGCCGCCTCGAAGCGCTGGTCGGCGATGCGGGCGACGCTGTCAGCGATCCGGTCGGTGTCGTAGGAGTCGAGCCACGGCGGCGCGACGAGCCCCGCTGTCGTGTTCCAGACGAGGTCGCCGAGCAGCGCCGCCCCCGAGTCGGAGTGGATATACACCGTGTGGCCGGGGTTGTGTCCCGGCGTGTGGACGGCGAGAAATCGACCGACTCGGTCGCCGTCGTCGACCCCCCGGAGGACGGTCTCCGAAAGCGAATACAGCCGGCGGACGATGCGGTGGAACGCACCCTTGTGGTGGGTCCACGGCGGCGACCACGACCGGCGGACGAGGCGGCGATCGAGGGCGCCGAGATAGACGGGAGCATCGAGGTCGACCCTGGCCAGGCCGCCGACGTGGTCGATGTCGTAGTGGGTCAACAGCACGCGGTCGACGTCCCCGAGGGCGTACCCGGCGGCTCGGATCTCGGTCTCAAGTGACCGACGCGGCAGTGGCGGCCCCGCGTCGACGAGTGTCACCTCGCCGTCGTCGACGAGGTAGGCGTTCGCCCCGACTGGTTCGGGCCAGGCCACCTCCAACAGCCGGACGCCGTCGACGACTGCCCGTGCCATGCCAGCCCTACTCCGCCCACCCTCTTGACCGTGCCGCGTCGGCTCCCGAACGCTCGAACGGACCGTGCCGCGTCGACTCCCGAACGCTCAAACCGGTTGCCGTCCAACGACGGGTATGGAAACGCCGGATCCGAACCCGACCGTGCGGACGTACGGGACCCGCCCCGCCGAGTACGCCGTGGTGGTCCCCGACGATGGCCAGTTCCGGCGTGCGCTTGAAGACCTGGCAGAAGCGACCGGGGACGGCGGGGACGTGCCCGCCGTCCGGGCGCTCCTCGTGGACGGAGAGGTCGGCCCGGACGACCTCGTCGGGGAACTCGACGGACTCCCCGGCGTCGCGGTGTTCGACACCCACGCGCCCGTCGAGCCGGTCGCGTTCTTCGATCGGTCACACCCGGAGGCGTTCGACCTCGTCGCTTCCTTGCCCGTCGGGCACGCCGTCGACGTTCACGACCTCGACCCGATGGCCGTCTTCGGTCCCGGACCCCACAGCGGGCTCGTGGAGGCGGGGCTCGTCCGCGTCGAGGTCGGCGATGCCGACCCCGCGGCGTTCCTTCGGGCTGCGTTCGGGTCCCTCGGGATCGAGCCGTCCCCGACGGGCTTTTATGTGATGTCGGACCCCGTCCGCGGTGCGGACGCGAGTGCCGTGTCGGCCCCGAACTTCGAACGAGTCGACGCCGGAACGGTGTTCGCCGAGGTCGACGGCGACCGGCTGGTCGCCAACTGGCCGTTCGTTCCGGTGCTGTTCGGCGAGTGCGGCGTCGACGGCGTCGTGGGATACCGCGCCGCGCGCGTCGGGGGATCGGTCGCCGAGGCACGGGCGGGGCTCCGTCCCGATTCCCTCGAGTGAGGTATCGGCGGATCGGGTATTTAAATAGGCCGTCTTATCATCGAATCGATCAGTTAAATATATCGCCGAGCGAAAGAAGGGGTCACTACGCGGAGGGGCCGACCGCGCTCTCGTTTCGGCTTCCGGCCGCCGCTTACCGCAGGTCGAACTCCTCGGCGGCGGTGGCCATGTCCTTGTCGCCGCGGCCACAGAGGTTGATCAGGATGGTGTCGTGGCGGTCCGCCTCGGCGAGTTTGATCGCGAGGGCGATGGCGTGGCTCGGCTCGAGGGCGGGGATGATCCCCTCAGTTTCGCTCAACTCCCGGAAGGCCGCGAGCGCCTCCTTGTCGGTGACGCCGTGGTACTCCGCCCGCCCGAGCGACTGGAGGGCGGCGTGCTCGGGGCCAACGGCGGGGTAATCGAGGCCGGCGCTCACCGAGTGGTTGGTCGTCTCGTCGTCGATGACCTTCGTCTTCATGCCCTGGAAGATCCTCGGCTCGTCCTGTTTGCTCGCCGACAGCGCCGCGGAGTGCTCCCCCGAGTCGAGGCCCTTCCCGGCCGGTTCGGCCCCGTAGAGGGCGACGTCGTCGTCGTCGACAAAGCCGCTGAACAGCCCGATGGCGTTCGACCCGCCGCCGACGCAGGCGACGCAGGCGTCGGGGAGGTCGCCGTGCAACTCGAGGATCTGTTCGCGGGCTTCCCGCCCGATGACCGACTGGAACTCCCGAACCATCCGCGGGAACGGGTCGGGACCGACCGCACTCCCCACGAGGTAGTGGGTGTCCTCGAACGATTCGGCGTAGTCCTCCAAGGCAGCGTCGACGGCCTCCGCCAGCCCCGCGTTCCCGCGGGTCACCGGCTCGACCTCCGCGCCCATGAGTCGCATCCGGAAGACGTTCATTTCCTGGCGTTCGATGTCTTTGGTCCCCATGTACACCGTCACGGGGAGATCCAACAGCGCACCGACCATCGCCGTCGCGGTGCCGTGTTGGCCCGCACCGGTTTCGGCGATCAGTCGCTTCTTGCCGGCCCGTTTCGCCAGGAGTCCCTGTCCGAGCGTGTTATTAAGCTTGTGCGCGCCGCCGTGCAGCAGGTCCTCGTGCTTGAGGTAGATGTTCGCGCCGTAGCGCTCGCTCAGCGTCTCGGCATGAAACACCGGTGTCGGCCGCCCGCCGAAGTGCTCGAGCAACCGTTCGAACTCCGCGGTGAACGCCTCCGATTCGATCTCCGCGTCGAACGTTTCGGCCAGTTCTTCGAGGGGAGCCTCCAGCGGTTCGGGGACGTGCCGTCCACCGAAGCCCGCGAACTCGCCGTCGTCGTCGCCGTCTGTGGACATACCCACGGTAGCCCGGGCGGCGACTTAAATCACCCTACCGACGGTCCATCGGCCGATTCACAGCCCCGCGTTCACATCTCCTGTTGGGTCGGACGGACGAGCAGTTCGTTGACGCTGACGTGGGGCGGTCGCGTCGCTGCAAACCGGATCGTCTCCGCGATGTCCTGGCCGGTGAGCGGGTCGAGGGAGTCGACCCACGCCTCGGTCTCGCGTTTGATCTCCTCGTCCGGGATGTGCTCTTGGAGTTCGGTGTCGACGATCCCGGGCTCGATCAGCGTCGTCCGGATACCGTCCTCGGCGACCTCCTGTCTGAACGCCTCGGTGAACCCGTTGACGCCGAACTTGGTTGCGTTGTAGCCGCTCGCGCTCGCGATCGCCTGCCGGCCGGCGACCGAAGAGACGTTCACGACGTGGCCACGACCCTGCTCTCGCATGACCGGGAGGGCGGCGTGGGTCGCGTTCATCACTGCGAGGAGGTTGACTTCGATCATCTGTCGCCAGTTGTCCGTGTCCGCGTCCGCGACAGCTTCAAGCAACATCACGCCGGCGTTGTTCACGAGGACGTCGAGGCTGCCGAACTCCGCGACGGTGGTCTCGATCATCGCCTCGAGTTGCTCCTCGTCGGTCACGTCAGTGGGAACGACGAGCGCCTCGCCGCCCTCCGACTCGATCTCCCGGGCGAGGGTCTCGAGTTCGCCCTCGCGTCTGGCTGCGAGTGCGACGCTTGCGCCCGCTGCGGCGAGTTCGGCGGCCGTCGCCCTGCCGATGCCGGAGGAGGCCCCGGTGACGAGTGCGACCTGCCCCTCGAGTGCTGCAGTCGTGTCGGACATACCACCTCACGCAAAGCGGGTTCGACACAAAAGACTGTGCGAACCGGCCACTCCGGGCGCCCGAGACCGACGAGAGAAACGGTAGCCCCCCGACAGCGCACGCAACCGCCCGTCGGGTTTTTCAGATACCGCTGCGTATCGATCGATATGGTCCCCACTCGCCGGCGCGTCTGTGCTCTCCTCGGGTCCGCGGCACTCGCGGGCTGTAGCGACGCGTTGGATGCGGATTCCGAAGCGGACGGGGAAACGGGCACACCGGCCGAAGAGCCGACGCCGAGCGGCGAACCGACAGCGACCGAGGAACCGACGCCGACAGAGACCGACACACCGGTTGAGGAGGCCACCCCCGAAGAGCCGGACCTGCGGGACCGCGAATCGGAACTCCCGGAGTTGATCCGGGAGTCGCTGACGGCGGCCAGGGACCGCATCGACGCGGCCGTCGAAATGTACGCGGATTCCGCCGGGGGCGATCCCGACGCCGGGACGCCGCTGGCGTCGGTGTCGCTGTCGGCCGAACCCGACCGGATCGACATCAGCCGCGAGCTCTCCACCGCGAACGACCGGCTCTCCGGGGCGACCTCGCGGGCCAGCCGCCGGAGGATCGACGACGACCGATTCCAGCGGCTCACCGGGTTGCTCGGGGCGGAGATCGGCACCCTCCGGGCGGCGGTCGACGCTCACCAGCGACTCGCTCGGGGGTATCGATCGGCCGAATCGGTCGTCGAGCTGGCCGACCAGCGGGCCTATCGTCTTGCCGAATCCAACCACGAGGAGCTGGGCGAGCGCCGGAGCGAGACCACCGATGCGATCGAGACGGCACGGACGGCCCTGGAGCCGATCGAGGCGGCGAGCGGCGCCGAGCGGACAGCGCTACAGACCGGCGGCCACGGCGACCTGCTCGATCGCCTGGAAGCGGGGGCGGCGACGCTCGGGACGTACCACGATGCACTCGAGGCGGTCCCCTCGGCGTTCTCTGACGTCGACGACGCGGAAGGCGAACTCGGCAACGACGACGAGCGGGCGTTTAGCCTCTCCACTCTTGCCTCCGAGGACCTGGAGGCGGCCGAGTCGACGATCGAGTCGGCCGATCCGCCGGCGAGCGTCGAGCCCGTCGAGTCGTCGCTGCTCGGGCCGATCCGAGAAACACTCGAGACCGCACGGGCGGTCCGCGACGAAGCGGCCGAGGGAATCGACTAGCCACCGGTTTATATCGGTCGTGTTCGATAGGGTAGCCAATGCTCGCTGGGTTCACCGAGGCGTTCGTCCGACTCGTCGGGCCCTCACCAGCGATACAGGCTCTCGCCGGAGGGCTCGTCATCGCCTCGATGAATATCCTCGGCGCATCTCTCGTCCTCGTCTGGCGGAACCCTTCCGAACGAGCTCTCGACGGCATGCTCGGGTTCGCGGCCGGCGTCATGCTGGCCGCGGCCTTCAGCAGCCTCATCATCCCCGGTATCGAACAGTACTCCGGGGGGAACCCGATCCCGACGCTGGTGGGTGTCGTGCTGGGTGCGCTGTTTCTCGACCGGGCCGACGTGCTCGTGCCGCACGCGCACTACCTCCTGACGGGCGAGCGCCGGACGGATGCAGCGGAACCGGCCGAGACGCTTCCCGCCAGTGAGGAGCGTCTGGCGGGTGTGGTCCTGTTCATTCTGGCGATCACGTTGCACAACATGCCAGAGGGGCTGGCGGTCGGTGTCGGGTTCGGGGCGGCGGCAGGCGATCCGGCACAGCTCGGGGCCGCGCTGTCGTTGATGCTTGCTATCGGCCTCCAGAACGTCCCGGAGGGGCTTGCCGTGTCCGTGGCGGCAATAAACGCCGGTCTCGACCGCCGGCTGTACGCCGCCGTCGCCGGGGTCCGGGCCGGGGTCGTCGAGATCCCACTCGCGGTGCTCGGCACCGTCGCCGTGGCGACGATCGAGCCACTGTTGCCGTACGCGATGGGGTTCGCGGCGGGGGCGATGCTGTTCGTGATCTCCGACGAGATCATCCCCGAGACGCACCGAAGCGGATACGAACGCGTGGCGACGCTCGGGCTCATGGCCGGTGTCGTCATCATGGTGTATCTGGATATCGCGCTGGCCGGTTGAGAACTACCCACATTCACCCGGGCTGGGTCTCGATGAAACACCCCGGAGATGCCCCCGGCGTGGGCGACGTATTTATAACTATCTATCGTTTAGATTACCGATGGTGGTATCGATTCGACGACCGAACACCCCGGGCGGGCAGAAAGCTTTTTTCGGAGTGTGGGCCAGATCCCGTGTGTGTCAGAACCCTCCACTACCGACTCGGCGGTCGAGACGTACGATATCTCCACGGTTGATCTGAACGACGACCGCTACGTGGTCAAGCAGTCGGCGATCCGGAACAAGTACGTCGTCCGCGATAGCGTCGGTGAGACCGTCCTGCGCGGGAAGCAGAAGCTGTTTAAGATGAAAGAGGAGTTCCCGTTCGTGGCCGGCGACGGCGAGGACGCGTTCACCGTGAAAGCGGGCGGTATCGTGGACATCGCCGGAACCTACGCCATCACAGACGCCGGTACCGGCGAGGAGGTCGTCGCTCTCGACGAGGACCTCTCGCTGCTCGTCGAGAACTGGACGATCCGGGACCCCGAGACCGGAGCGCCGCTGGCGAGGATTCGATCCAAAAACAGGCTCCTCTCGGCGCTCCGTCACCTCGTCTCCGTCGCGAATCTCGTCCCGAATAAATACGAGATATTCGATGCGGACGGCGACCACGTCGGCGACATCGAGGGGCAGTTCTCGCTGCGGGACACCTACACGGTCAGTATCGACGACGCGGGCAACGTCCCGAAGGAAGCAGTAATCGCCGCCGCCTGCGTCCTCGACGCACTCGAAAACAACTGAACGGGCAGAGTGGGCACGGAAGAAGTTGTCACGTCGTGAGACGCACTTCTACCATACGCTTACTGTCCGCGCAACTCGTCCATGTGGTCGATCCGTTTTTTTATCAGTTCGGGTTTCCCGATGTCGTGTCGGACGCGGAGCCCCTCAGTGCCGGTCCGCTCGAAAGCGTCCTTGACAACCGCTTCGGCCGCGGGGATCGAGTCGGCGAGACCGACGACGGCGAACGACCGGGAGGTGGTCGTGTAGATGCCGTCTTCGCGGGCGTCGACGCTCGCGTAGAACAGCGATGCGTCCCCGGCGCTGTCGGCGTCGATGGCCACCTTCGCGCCGGCCTCGGGGTCGGTCGGGTAGCCGTCGGGGACGGCGTACTTGCACACCGTTGCGCGCTCGGCGAACGACAACGCCGGCAGGGACTCGCCCTCGCGGGCCGCGACGAGCAACTCGACGAAGTCCGTCTCGAGGACGGGGAGTGTGTTCATCGCCTCCGGATCGCCGAAGCGGGCGTTGAATTCGACGACTTTCGGTCCCTCCGTAGTCAGCATGAACTGACCGTAGAGGATGCCCTTGTACTCGGGCATCGCTTCGACGACGGCGTCGATCACATCGACGGCCGCGTCGTACTCCGAGGCGGTCATGAACGGCAGTTCGGGCGTCGCGTCGCTGTAGGAGCCCATTCCGCCGGTGTTCGGCCCCTCGTCGCCCTCGTAAGCGCGCTTGTGATCTTGAACGGCCGGCGAGACGCGGTACTCGCCGTCGGCGACGAACGCCTGGATCGTGAACTCCTCGCCGACGAGTCGCTCCTCCAGGACGAACGACTCGTAGTCGCTCTCGAGGACGTACTCGACGCCCTCCTCGGCCGTGATCTGGTCGCCGATGACCCGGACGCCCTTGCCGCCTGTCAGCCCCCGCGGCTTGATCGCGAGGTCGCCGTCGTGCTCGCGGATGTACTCGGCGGCCGCTTCGGCCGCCTCGAACGTGGCGAAGTCGGGACACCCCGGAATCGACTCCTCGGCCATGAACTCCCGCTGAAACGCCTTGTCCGTCTCGATGCGGGCCTCCGCCCGTCGCGGGCCGAACGCGTAAATCCCGGCCTCGTCGAGGGCGTCGGCGATCCCCGCATTCAGCGCCGACTCGGGACCGATCGCGGCCAGCGTCGCCCCCACCGACTCGGCGTACTCGACGATCGAGTCGCCGTCCGTCTCGCCGATCTCGGCGTATCCCTCGGCGAGCGACGCGATCCCTGGATTCCGGTTGGAGGCGCACGCGTACAGTTCGGCCGCCTCGGACCCGGCGACCGCGCGGGCGATGGCGTGTTCGCGACCGCCGCCGCCGACGAGAAGTACGGTTTCCGTCATACGCGAAAGCGCGACACACGGACGTGTAAACGTTGCCCTTCGCCGTCGGGCCGCTGTACACGAACGTGGATACGACGCGGGCCGCGGACCGCCGTCGAACCGGGAGCGCGCGGGACGGAGCGACCGGGTGACGATCGGACGCCGGCCCCGCTAGACCGTCTCCTCGAAGCCGTAGCCGAGCGACATCGTCCACGAGAAGTCGTACGCGCCGGGTCGCTCGACCTCGCAGACGCCGACCGCAGACTGCGGGGCGTTGAGGGTCCCATCCCACTCGGTCGTGTAGCTTCCGCCGGCCTCGCGGACGGTCGTCGTATCGAGCGTGCCGCCCCGGACCGGGAACGACCCCGACGGGGGGGATTCGAGCCCGACGGTACCGTCCGAACCGTCGGTCGTCGGCGTGGCGGCGTCGACGACCGTCCCGGCGTCGAGTCGGAGCCCGGCCGACAGCGTGGTCAGGTTTACGTCTCGGACGAGGCGGCCGTCCGTCGGGTCGGCGGCGATCCACAGCCAATAGCGGTAGCGATCCGCCCCGAGGTCGTAGCGGGCGAGACACGCGTCGGCGATCAGCATCGGCGCTTCGGGCTCGACGGCCTCGGGAACGAGATCGAACTCGCCCTCCGTGGGGCTGCCCGGCGTCGTCCGCGTGATCGCGTACCGGCCGACGTAGGCGATCCCGAACCCGTCCGGGGCCTCGAAGTCGGTCCCGCGGACGCCGCTGTCGCCGTACCGATCGGCCATCCGCCCGACGTAGTCCTCGAAGCCCTCGCCGTCGAGGGCGACCCCCTCGTCGTCGGGCGAGAGCGCCCACGTCATCGAGTCGGTGGCCTGCGTCTCGCGTCGCGTCACGCGCTCTTCGATACAACCGGCGAGGCCCGCGCTCGCGAGCAACGCCCCGCCTGCCCCGAGTACGTCCCTGCGCGATCGTTCCATGTCCGACCCGACACGTCGGCGTCTCAAATAACGTGCTGTTGCGGCGCGTCGGCGGACGGGCAAGCGGGCGGGCCGGTGGACGGGCCGTTCCGCCGGCGATGATACGAACAAAACGCTGTCGAAAGCCGCGGCGTTTAGTATCGCGAGCGCGGAGCCGGGGTATGGAAAACCGCCTCGACGAGGCCGCCTCGCCGTATCTGCGCCAACACGCCGATAACCCCGTCGCCTGGCAGCCCTGGGACGAGGCGGCGCTCGAACTCGCACGGGAGCGAGACGCCCCGATCTTCCTCTCGATCGGCTACGCCGCCTGCCACTGGTGTCACGTGATGGCCGACGAGAGCTTCGAGGACCCCGAGATCGCGGAAACACTCAACGAGGCGTTCGTTCCGATCAAGGTCGACCGCGAGGAACGCCCGGACGTCGACACGCTCTATATGAACGTCTGTCAGATGGTCCGGGGGTCGGGCGGGTGGCCGCTGTCGGTGTGGCTCACGCCGGAGGGCAAGCCGTTCCACGTCGGCACCTATTTTCCCCCCGAGGCGACGGCGAATATGCCGTCGTTCGGCTCCGTCCTCGGCGACATCGCTGACTCCTGGAACGATCCCGAGGGGCGCTCCCGTCTCGAGTCCCAGGCAGATCAGTGGGCGAGTTCGACGAAAGGAGAACTCGAGGGGACGCCCGACCGTTCGGGCGAAGCGCCCGGCGAGGGCTTTCTCGATACCGCCGCCAACGCGGCCGTCAGAGGGGCCGACCGGGAGGCGGGCGGGTGGGGACAGGGGCAAAAGTTCCCCCATCCGGGCCGGATCCATCTCCTCCTCCGGGCCTACGACGCGACCGACCGCGACACCTACCGCGACGTCGCCCTCGAGACGCTCGACGCGATGGCCTCGGGGGGGCTCTACGACCACGTCGGCGGCGGTTTCCATCGCTACTGCGTCGACCGCGAGTGGACGGTGCCGCACTTCGAGAAGATGCTCTACGACAACGCCGAGATCCCCCGCGCGTTCCTCGCGGGGTATCGGCTGACCGGCGAGGAGCGCTACGCCGAGATCGCCAGCGAGACGTTCGCGTTCCTCGAACGGGAGTTGACCCACCCCGACGGCGGTTTCTACTCGACGCTGGACGCCGAAAGCGAGGACAGTACGGGATCGAGGGAGGAGGGGGCGTTCTACGTCTGGACGCCCGAGACGGTCCGGGAGGCGGTGGACGATCCGACCGCGGCCGAGCTGTTCTGTGAGCGCTACGGCGTCACCGACTCGGGGAACTTCGAGAACGGGACGACCGTCCTCACCGAGTCGACGCCCATCGGAGAGCTCGCGGCCGACGCCGTGATGGACACCGACAGCGTCGAAGCGCTGCTCGAGACGGCCCGATCGCAGCTCTTCGAGGCCCGCGAGTCCCGCCCGCGACCCCCCCGCGACGGGAAGGTGTTGGCGGGCTGGAACGGGCTGATGATCTCCGCGCTTGCCGAGGGAGCGCTCGCGCTCAATCCGACCTACGCCGACCTCGCGGAGGCGGCCCTAGAGTTCTGTCGCGACCGGCTCTGGGAGGACGAAGGAACGCAAGACGGGGACGTCGGACGGCTCAACCGCCGCTTCGAGCGCGGCGAGGTCGGGATTTCGGGCTATCTCGAGGATTACGCGTACCTCGGCCGCGGCGCGTTCGACCTCTATCAGGCGACCGGGGACGTCGAGCACCTCCAGTTCGCGCTGCAGCTCGGACGCGCCATCCGGGCGTCCTTCTATGAGGAGTCCGAGGGGACGCTCTATTTCACGCCGACCGGCGGCGAGGAACTCATCGCCCGGCCCCAGCAGCTCGCCGATAGCTCGACGCCCTCGAGTACGGGTGTCGCCGTCCAGCTGCTCGCGGCGCTGTCGGCGTTCGACCCCGACGCCGGATTCGACGCGGTCGTGGACTCGGTCCTCGAGACCCACGCGTCGACGCTGGAGTCGAACCCAATCACGCACACCTCGCTCACGCTCGCCGCCATCGACCGGTCCGTGGGCAGCCCCGAGTTGACCGTCGCCGCCGGGGAACTGCCGCCGGCCTGGCGCGAGGCGCTCTCGGGGACGTACCTCCCGGGGCGGACCCTCTCAGTTCGGCCGCCCACTGAATCGGGGCTGTCGGCGTGGCTCGACGCGATCGGTCTCGAAGACGCCCCGCCGATCTGGGCCGGGCGGGACGCCGTCGACGGGCGGGAGACGGTGTACGCCTGCCGGTCGTTCACCTGCTCGCCGCCGACGCACGACATCGAGGAGGCGATCGAGTGGCTGCGCGAGGCCGAGGACTGATACGGCACGGACGCGGCGGTATGTGATCCAACGGCCCGCAGCCGCGACGGAGCGGAACGAGCCGAACGGACGACCTTTCCCCCGCGTAATGTATATCGGCCGCGGAGTAGACGCACCCATGGCTCGACGGAGCGTCCTGTTCTCGCCCGGGGATCGACCGGAACTGATGCGCAACGCACCGCACACCGGCGCCGACACCGTTGTCTTCGACCTCGAGGACGCGGTCGTCCCCGAGGCGAAGGCAGCCGCCCGCGAGGCCGTCGCCGGCGTCCTCGGCGACCCGGCGTTCGAGCCCGACTGTGAGGTGTGCGTGCGGCTCAACCCCGACCCGGAGACCGCGGCACTGGACGCCGAGGCCATCGCGGCCAACGATCCGCGCCTCGACTCGATCGCGGTCCGGAAGCCGAGTCAGCCGGGGACGTCCGTGCGATCCACGAGCTGGTCGCCGCCCGTGGCCACGACCGCCCGGTCATCGCGCTGTGTGAGTCGGCCGCCGGGGTTCTCGGCGCCGAGGACATCGCGGCCGCCGACCCGGTCGAGGCGGTCGCGTTCGGGGTTGTGGACATCGGCGCGACGCGAACGGAAGGGGAGCGGAAATCGCTCACGCCCGCCAACACGACGTGTTGGCGCCCGGCGCGGCCGGCGTCGACGCCGTCGACACGCTCGTGACCGACATCGGGGCCGAAGACCACCTCAAATCGGAGGCCGGGGTTGCCAGACAGCTCGGCTACGACGGCAAGATGGCGATACACCCGGCGCAGGTCGAGATCATAAACGAGGCGTTCACGCCGCCTCCGGAGAACGTCGAGTGGGCCAAGTGCGTGCTCACGGCGGCCGATGCGGCCGAACAGAAGGGGCGCGGCGTCGCTCGCGTCGACGACGAGATGGTCGACGCCCCGCTGATCTCGCGGGCGGAAACGGTCCCCGAGCGCCACGAGGCGGCGGAGAGAGACTGACCGATCCGTCGGGGGCGGGTCGCCACGCTTATAAAAAGGCTGGACAACCACTGCTGTATGTCCGACGACATAAATCCTTTCGAGAGCCTTCAAGAACAGATCGACGACGCCGCAGCGCACATCGACGTCGACGACGGCGTGCTCGAGCGGATAAAAAACCCCGAGCGAGTCCTCGAGGCGAACCTCTCGGTCGAACTCGACGACGGGTCGGTCGGGGTGTTCCGGGCCTACCGCTCGCAGTTCAACGGCGACCGGGGACCTTATAAAGGCGGGATCCGATATCACCCGGGCGTCTCCCGCGACGAGGTGAAGGCGCTGTCGGGCTGGATGGTGTACAAGTGCGCCGTCGTCGATATCCCCTATGGCGGCGGGAAGGGCGGCATCGTCATCGACCCGCGGGCGCACTCCGCGGCCGAACTCGAGCGGATCACCCGCGCGTTCGCCACCGAACTCCGCCCTCTCATCGGAGAGGACCGGGACATCCCCGCGCCTGACGTCAACACCGGCCAGCGGGAGATGAACTGGATCAAAGACACCTACGAGACGCTGGAGAACACGACCGCGCCGGGCGTCATTACCGGGAAGGCGATCGACTCCGGCGGATCGGCGGGCCGCGTCGAGGCGACCGGCCGCTCGACGATGCTCACCGCCCGCGAGACGTTCGATTACCTCGGTAAGGACCTCCCCGACGCCTCCGTTGCGGTCCAGGGGTACGGCAACGCCGGCAGCGTCGCGGCGAAGCTCCTCGAAGCCGACCACGGCGCGACCGTCGTTGCGGTGTCGGACTCCTCGGGGGCCGTCTACAACCCCGACGGCCTCGACGCCGAGGCGGCCAAGGAATATAAAAACGAAACCGGCTCCGTGACGGGCTATCCGGGCGCGAGCAAGGAGCTAACCAACGAGGAGCTTCTTGCCCTCGACGTCGATTTGCTCGTTCCGGCGGCCCTGGAGAACGCCATCGACGGCGAGTTGGCGACGGAGGTGGACGCCGACGTGATCGTCGAGGCGGCCAACGGCCCCCTGACGCCGGAGGCCGACGACGTCCTCACTGACCGGGACGTCACCGTCGTCCCCGACATCCTCGCCAACGCGGGCGGGGTCACCGTCTCGTACTTCGAGTGGGTCCAGAACCGCCAGCGGTTCTACTGGACCGAATCACGCGTCAACGAGGAGCTAAAGCGTCACATCGTCGAGGCGTTCGACGGTCTCGTGGAGTGTTATGAGGCGTACGACCTCCCGAACTTCCGCACGGCCGCCTACGTCGTCGCGCTCCAGCGGGTGCTGAACGCCTCCGAGGAAGCGGGCCGTTGGCCCTGAGACGGTCGTCCGCGCGTCTATTACGGCGGGAGTTCGAACGCCACGACCTGTCTCACGGAACCGCTACTCCCCCCGTCCAACCGTGGGGACGGAACCCGGTGCAGAGCGGACGTCACGGTGACGGGCGTCCACCCAGTCCCTGAGCGCCTCGGGGTCGGACACGAACAGAATTGAGGCCCGTCCCTGTTCGCCCGGGAGCGGTGTTTTGTTATCAGTCAACTCTAATCGTACGGTCCCAGCATTTAGCGGAACAGTTTGTACGCCTGCTTGAAAGACACAGCGAGAATGCCCCGTCCCGTCCCCACGGAGCGACCAGCGGGGACGGACAAGCCGGGAGCGTTCACGGCTCATTGGGTGCCACGGGAGTCGGAGCCGACTCTTCCGTATCGTCGCTCGTGGACCGCCACTCGTAGAGCGAATTCATAAACGCCCCAACCCCGAGTAGCGCGATTGCGATCAACAGAACGCTCACGTACGGGAGTGCGTTGGCGAGACTGACGACCGCTAACCCCAACGCGAGCCCGCCCCATCGATGGCCGTACCCGAATACGGACAGCCCCCATGTACCGATCACGAACGCCCCATAGACCAGTCCGAGCCACAGGAGGAAGACGGAGCTGTAGCTGGCGATAACTGCGAGCGGAATACCGACGATAGACAGGGCTAACGCACCGATAATGAACGGTATTCCGATTAGCGTCGCCACGCCGACACCGCCGCTGGCGATCGGTCGATCGATGCCTCGATCGGCCACCCGATCACTGAACCGGGGCGCAGCCACCAGCGCGATGGCTCCAAGCAAGAAATTCGCGAGAAACAGGTACACGTTGAGAAGTGGCGTCACGGCCCCAGCAGGGAGATCCGGCAGCGATCCGTTCGAAAACGGCACTGGCCCCGTGTTGCGGTCGGTTTCGGTTATTTCACCCGCGATTTCGGCGTCGTCGGAGATGGCCGTCTCGTTGCCGCTGTATCTCAACTCGTCTTCGATGATCGCAGTTGGGCCGACCGTCACCGATTCGCCGTCGAGTCGCGTCGTGTCATCGACCGTCCCGTCGACGGTGACGGTTCCGCCGGTCGCCTCGAGGGCGCCACCGACGGCCGCGCCGTCTCGGACGTGGACCTCGCCGCCAGTTGCCGTCAGGTCGCCGTCGATGGTTCCCTCGACGACTACGGCCCCCCCTGTTGCCGTCGCGTCGCCAGTCACATTACCCGTCACCGTCACCGATCCACCAGTCGCGGTCAGGTCACCATCGACCGAGCCAGCGATTAGGACGGTACCAGCTGTCACCTCGAGATCACCGTCACGTGTCTCCTCGGGGCCGACCGTGATCGAGCCACCCGTTCGTTGATCCTGTGCGTGGACGACGCCGATCGAACTCGACAGACAAAGGAGACCGACGACGATCAACACGGCGAGTCGACCGAACCACTGGACAGAGTGAGACATTCTTCGTGCCAGGCCTCGTTGTCGGGGGCGAGTAGCGGCTCTGTGATAACAGATCGGTACGCTAAAATCGACGTTTAAGACGGGAGACTGTGGTATCAATAACGGAAGTCACTGTGGGCTCAACTGGCCGTTCACACGCGGGTGCCGCGGTTTGCACACCGACTTGCGGCTCCCGGCACATCGAGTGATGCGATTCCGATGGCTTGGTCGTACTCGTCTCTGAGGGTGAGATCCGGCGCGAGCGAGACGCCCCCACTCGATGGCCACCCCGCGGCCCGTATGTCCCGCATATTGTGTTTCTAGAGACCATACCGCATTTTTATCCCCTGTGCTTGTAAAAAGCGCAATGATAACAGGACACACGGCGGACGACCTTTGGTGCTCAGTCGCCGCCGAACAGGTCCCCGAACAGATTCCGCTGGGCTGCCCGGAGAACCTGGTCGAAGGCCTGCCGGGAGACGCCGAGGCTCTCGGCGACTTCGGTCGCGCTCTGGGTGCGAGGCTTTTCAAAGTGACACCCTCCTCGCCGTTTGCGGCGAGGAGGAGGTCACGTCCGACGGTTCCGACTACAGTGTATAGACCTCGGTACCCGAGCAGGGGTGTCGGTGCTATCGGTTTGCGCTAGCTGCGACGCTGAAGTCCCCTACAGCGTGGAGGTCTTCGTCGATCCCCGCCCCCTCGCAGTCGTCGTTGGGGCAGACGTAGTGCCAACCGTCCCGGGTTGCCGCCCGCTCGGCGAAGCGTTCGCCACAGCGTTCGCAGACGAGTTGCTCCGACGAGCAGGTGTCGCGGTGGAGTTCGTACTGGAGTTCGTCAGTAAACGTCCGTTTACAGGCTTTACACGTGTACGTCATATCCGGATCTCCGCCGCCGAACCTCTTATAAGTACCCGTTCGTTCGTCGACCCGCGAGACGGACACAGCACGCTGGAACTGTCGATTGCGGCCGTCGACAGCGTTCGGGCGGGATCGGTTCACAGGCCGACGTCGAGCACGTATAGTAGCGATCGGAAGACACTGCACACTCGATCGCACGACGGCAGTGCGATCGATGTGTAATCACTTGCGATGGTTACTATAGGGCACGCGGTCTCGGGATCCGGTGCCGCCCCGGCAGGCCGCGCACCCAGGGTCTGACCGCACCCCCGACACGGGACACGACAACTCAGTGCACGCGCCCGGCCACCCGAACGTTTTATCGGCCGTCTCGCGGAACCACACCTATGAACACGGCCGAGCGGACCGGACTGGTCACGCGGTTCACGGAGGAGGTCATCGCGGAATCCGAGATCGAGGCGTTGTTCGAGGGGTCCGGGGAGCCGACGGCGTACGTCGGCTACGCCCCGACCGGCGAGATGCACATCGGCCACTTTACCACGATGCGGAAGCTCGCCGATTTCCTCGAGGCGGGTGTCGACGTGACGGTGTTGGTCGCCGACCTCCACGCGCATCTCGACGACACCAAAAGCCCCTTCGGGCTCCTGGACGCCCGATCGGAGTACTACCGGACCGCGATCGAGGCGATGATCGACGCCGCCGGCGCGGACCCCTCGGGCGTCTCCTTCGTCCGGGGCACGGAGTTCCAACTCGAGGCCCCATACACGATGGACCTCTACCGAATGCTCGCCGAGACGACGCTCTCGCGGGCCCAGCGCGCCGGCAGCGAGGTCGTCAGACAGTCCGAGAACCCCGCGCTCGGCGGGCTCGTCTACACACTCATGCAGGCCCTCGACGTCGCCGCCCTCGAGGCCGACATCGCTTACGGCGGGATCGACCAGCGCGGCATCTACATGCTCGCCCGCGAGCAGCTTCCAGCACAGGGCTACGACAAACCCGCCTGCGTGTTCGCACCGCTTCTGTCGGGGCTCTCCGGCGGAAAGATGTCCGCTTCGGAGGCCGACTCGAAGATCAACCTCACCGACGACGACGACGCGGTCGAAGAGAAGATCGGCGGTGCCTACTGCCCCGCGGGCGAGGCCGAGGACAACGGCGTTTTGGAGTACCTCCGGTTTCTCGTCTTCCCGGTCCTCGAGGAGCGCGGCCGCTCGTTTGTCGTCGAGCGCCCCGAGGAGTACGGCGGCGACCTCGCCTACGACGGCTACGACGCCCTCGAGTCGGATTTCGTCTCCGGGGAGCTTCACCCCGCCGACCTCAAGCCCGCGGTGGCGGCTGCGATCTCCGAGGTCATCGATCCGGTCCGCGAGCGTCTTTCGGAGGAGCCCGAACTCCTCGCGTCGGCGTACCCCGACATTCACGGGTGACATAGCGAGCAGATGCGGTCCGGCGGGCCGTGCGCTATCTTTTCGTGACTTATTTTGCGATACTCGGTACATTTATTCAGTTATCACGACATACGTTGGTACGATGGGCGATCCCGAAGGCGGCGAGCGACGAGTGGCTCGGACGGCCGGCTGGCGTCGGTCGACCGAATCGACGGACAGACGACGCATGCTCCGACCGACGGCGTCGTCGCGGTCGCGTCGCCGTCCAACACCCCGGCCGACAGTACGACCCTCCTGAGTATGTTACCGGATACTGCGTCGGTCGATGGGCTACGATACCTGATCGAACACATTCAGGACGCCGTCGTCGCCTTCGAGTTGGTCGACGGGGAGCCGGTCGTTCGGGGTGTCAACGAAGCGTTCACCGAGCAGTTCGGATATCCAAGAGACGAGGTGCTCGGGACCAAATTGAACGAGCGGATCGTCCCGCCGTGGCGCCGCGAGGAGGCGTCGGAGTTGGACCAACGGACCGCGGACGGCGAAATAAATTACCAGCAGGTCCAACGACAGACGGCCTCGGGACTTCGGGAGTTCCTCTATCGCGGGGTCCCCTACGCCGACTCGGAGGACATCGTCGACGGCTACGCGGTGTACACCGACCTGACGGAGACGACACAACGCGAGCGCCAGCTGAAAGTGTTGAACCGCCTCCTCCGGCACAACCTGCGCAACAAGGCGTCCGTAATCGGCGGCAACGTCGAGCTGCTGCTCTCGGGGATCGACACGGGGGACGAGAGGGTAGAGCGGGCGGGGGAGGAAGCACGGGAAGCGGCCACGGAGCTGCGGGAACTCAGCGACGAGGCGATGCAAATCAACCGCGTACTCGACACCCGGGCCGCCGGCGCCACCACGGTCGATGTCGTGCCCGTCCTCCGCAACGTCGTCGGGCGCTTCCGCGAGTGTCACCCGTCGGCGAGGATCGAAACCGATATTCCAGAGTCGTCCGCGGTCGTCGTGACGACGGGGTTTCGGGGGGCAATCGACGGACTGGTCGAGAACGCCATCGAGCACAACCCCGCGTCCGATCCGCGGGTCGTGGTCCGAATCGAGCCGGGGCCGGAGACGGAGTGGCTCGACCTGACGGTCGAGGACGACGGGCCACTCATTCCGTCGGCCGAGCGGGAGGTGATCACCGGCGAGTCCGAGATCACACAGACACACCACGGCCGCGGACTCGGGTTGTGGCTCATCAAGTGGACCGTCGAGCGCTCCGGCGGGCGACTCTCCTTCGAGGAGAGCGACGTCGGCGGGAACTGCGTCCGCTTGCGGTTGCGCCGATCCGAGCCGCTCTCGGCCCCGGACGGCGCCGACAACGGACGGTAGCGCACTCAGGTCCCGCCGAGCCAGTCGTCGGCCCACGCCTCTATCTCGTCGAAGACGGGACACAGCGATCGTCCCGTCTCCGCGAGCGAGTAGTACGTCGCAACCGGGGCGTCTTCCTCAAGACGGCGCTCGACGACCCCCGTTTCCGGGAGGTGTTCGAGGACCCGCGGGAGCGTCCGGGAGCTCGCGTCCGTCGATCGCTTGAGCTCGTTGAACCGCTTTTCGCCGTCCCGGAGGTCGTGGAGAACCAGCAGGCGCCACTTCGAGCCGATCTGCTCCATCGACTCGGCGACCGGACACGACGAGTCGACCAGTTTTCGCGCGTTCGATATGTGCCGTCGTACGGTGGGGGCTGATAAATATCCACCCCGCTCGAATCGGACCTCCCCCGCCCGACATCCCCTCCCTGAACTGGACCTCCCCCGCCCGACATCCCCTCGGCGGAACCGCCGGAGGCGACACACCCAAGCAGGCACTGGCCGTATTGGATCGTATGTACACCGGACGGACGGAGAAACCCTGCTGTCTCTGTGGGCGACCCGAGACCGCCCACCGGATCGAGATCCCACCGCGGGCGATCCAGCAACTGAAACACGCTGGCCCGATCGCCTGGCAGGACATCGAAGGAGAAGTAACGCTATATTTCTGTCAGGACGACTGGGAGACGGTGCGGGACCTCGTCCTCGAAACCGGACTGAGCCCCCTGCCGCGGTGTAACGCCGGTCGTGCGTCCTTCGTCCTGCGGGAGGACTTCGAGGCACTGCTGAACGCGAACCGGGCCGAGCCGGACCAGCGACCCCTTGAGCGGGACCTACTCGAGAACGCGGCCGACGTTCTCGAACGGTACGAGGCGGACGATCCCCACGTCGAGGAACGGGACCTCGTCGAGGCGCGGGTCGTCACGTGGGCGATGGAGGATCTCGGGCCGCCGCACGTACCGGCCGGCGACTGAGTACCGGCGACCCCGACGTCGCGTCGCCGTCCGGACGGTGGGTGACTGTACCGACAGAGCGAATACCAAACACTGTTATCCCCCGTTCTGTATTGACGTGCGTGAACACACCTGCCGACGCGTTTGAACTGACCGAGCCGGAACTGACAGCCGACGACCTGTTGTTCGTCGAGGACCCGCACTTCGAGCCGGCGTCGGTCGCCATCGTGACGGGGGCGGCCTCGGGGATCGGTCGTGCGACCGCGGTCGCGTTGGCGGCCAACGGTCTCACTGTCGTCGGGGCCGACATCGACGAGGCCGGCCTCGAGGGGACCGTCGACCTCGCCGCCGCCGTCGGCGTCGACGGAACGGTGCGACCGCTCCCGACGGATCTCACCGACGACGGTGACGTCGAGGCGATGGTCGAGACGGCCGCGGAGGCGGGCGAGCTCCGGTACGTCGCCAGCATCGCCGGTATGCAGTACATCTCGCCCATCCCCGAGTTCCCTCCGGAGAAGTACGATCTGTTGCTCGACGTGATGCTTCGGGCTCCCTTCATGACGGCGAAGTTCGCCATGCCACACATCCGGGCGACCGGGGACGGCGTCGGCGCGATCGCGAATATGTCGTCGGTCCACGGTCAGTACGCCACCCAGGACAAGGCCGCCTACATCACCGCCAAACACGGTCTCGAGGGACTCACCCGGGCGATCGCTGCCGAAGGCGAGGGCACGCTCCGGGGCTTTTCTGTCAGCGCGGGCTACGTGTTGACGCCGCTCATGATGAACCAGATCGAGGACACCGCCGAGGAGCGCGGCATCTCCGAACGGGAGGTCGTCGAGGACGTCATGCTCGGACAGGCTCGTGGCAAGGAGATGTTGACTCCCGCCGAGGTCGCGAACCTCTTTACGTTCGGCTTCTCGAAACACGGCAAACACCTCAACGGCGCCGACCTGCTCTGGGACGGCGGCTACACGCACACCTACGAGTGACCGGCGCCGGGCACACTCAGGCCTCGAGGTGCTCCGTCTCGAGGTACTTTTCGTTGAAAACCCACTCGCCGTCGTCGTCTTTGATCATGTACTCGCCGTAGTAGGGGACGCGCTCGTCGACGGTTTCCCGGAACGTCTCGCGGATCTCGGGTTTCGTCATTTCGCCCATGCTTTTGAGGTCGTCGTTGCGGTTGAGACAGCCCTTCAGATACCCCTCGTGGGTCACCCGAACGCGGTGGCAGTTCGCACAGAAGTCGGCGTTGCCGACGGGGTCGACGATCTCGACCATCCCGCCGGGTAGGTCCGGGTCGTCCTCGCCGACGAAGTACCGGCGCCGCCCGTGCATCTCGCGGCGCTCGACCCGGTCGGCCTGCTCTTCGAGCCACCCGTGAACGCGATCGATGTCGACGGCCCACTCGGGGCGCCCGGCGAGTTCGGGCATATATTCGATGAGCTGGAGCTGCAACCCCTCGTTCTCGGCGACGTGGTCGACCATCTCCGGGACGTAGCCCGCGGTGTGCTCGAAGACGACCATGTTGAGTTTGACGGGATCGAGGCCGGCCCCGAGGGCGGCGTCGATGCCCGCCATCACCTCGTCGTAAGCCGTACTCTTCGTGACCTCCTGGAATGCCTCCGGGGAAAGCGCGTCCTGGGAGACGTTGACTCGTTCGAGCCCCGCCTCGACGAGGCCCTCGGCGCGCTCGGGCAAGAACGTCCCGTTTGTCGTCACCGAGGTGTCGATGCCATCCGGCGTCCGCCGAACGATTTCCTCGAGATCCTCCCGAAGCAGCGGCTCACCTCCGGTGAATTTCGCCTTTTCGATGTCGAACTCGTCGGCGACCTCCAGAAATCGGACGACGTCGTCGGTCGACATCTCGGCGTCGGCCGGCTCCATCGGTCCCCGGGTGTCGCCTAGGCCCTCGTTGTGGCAGTAGACACAATCGAAGTTACACCGGTCGGTCAACGAGATCCTGACACCGGTGGTTTCGCGGCCGAACCCGTCTTCGAGCATACACAGTCCTCGGGGCAGACGTTCTTAAAATCGACGCCGCGAAGCCCCGATTCGAAACGTATTTTGGTTACGTGTGGGCTGAACTGCCGGCCGACTAGGTGCGGCGGGCGAGAGACGAAAACCCACAGCGATGGAGCCGACACAGCCGCAGCGACGAACATGCTCTTGTCGGTCGGTTCGGCTGTCGAGGTGGGGACGAGGCTTCCGGCACCGCCGTCCTCGCCGGGGCCCATCGAGTCGGCTCCGAGCCGAACCACCGCGGGGTCGGAACGCCTGAGGAGCCGTAGAGCGCGCGATCCGTGGCCGTGTGGACCACACGACGCCGTGGGCGAACACAGGACGCGTCGTCCGCGACCGGTTGCGATGCCGCCAACGGGCGTCCGTGTCCCCTCCGAGAGGATATTAGACAACTCCGGCGGCGAGGGCCCGACAGAACGGCGGCGGAACGAGGGCGCGAGCGGGGCTGCCGGCTCAGGAACCGAGTTCCGACTCGAGGAGCGCCTCGAAGTCGGTGTCGTCGTCGTGATACGCCTCTCGGTGTCGAGCCGCGAGCTGTCCCTTCGGCGTTATTTCGTAGAGCCCGCTGTTGGGGGCTGGCCCGATGCGTTCGAGCAGGCCGTGGTCGGCGAGGAGGGGCAACCGCGTGTTGATGTAGGCGCGGTCACGGTCGATGTCGATAGCGATGTTCGCCGCGGTGTTTCGCCTGCCGTCGGAGAGCGACTCCAAGATGTCGAAATCGGTGGGGGAAGCCAATTTCATAGTGGGGTGTGTCCAGATTGGCGCTTCCAGTTTTTTATATTATCGGCCGTCGGCGTCCGCCAGAGCAGGGGTCGCGAACGGTCCGCGAGGGGACTCACGTTTCGGCATCGATTGCCGACGCCGCCAGCTCGAGGTGTTCGATAGCCCGCTCGTGGCGGGTGATCGCCCGCTCGAGCAGTTCGTATGTCCGTTCTGGGTTTCCGACCGCCCCGGGATAGGTCGCAGCGAGGAGGTACTGCTCCATCGCGCCCATCGACGCGTCGTTTGCCATCTGGATGGATTTCAACACGACCCAATCGGCGACGTCGCCGGCATATCCGTCATCCATACTCATTTTTTCAGTGATTCAGCGATGAAAACCACCGGTATTATACCCGTCGCTCATAACACGCGGTGTGTCAGAATGTACCTTTATTATGCCGGAATCGCTATTCGGTCGTCCGATCGGCCGAGGACGCGTCCTCGACGGAGACCGGGTCACCGTCCCGGTCGAGATGGAACTCGGTCGTCAAAAACGGCTCGTCGACGCCTTCGACGTCGAGCACGTCGAGAGCCGCTACTGTGGCCCCGACGCCGAGCAGCCTCGCGAGGCTCGGCTCGGTCCGTCCGTCGTCGCCGCTCACGAGCTCTTTTATATATAATCCCCCCTCGCCGTGGACCTCGACCGTCGCGGTGTACTCGTCGGTCAGCGAGCCCTCGACGTCGAGGACGGTCCGTTCTCTGACGAGGTCGGCCCGTCGGTGGTCGACCCGGTTCGGCGTGCGCTGTTCGATCGTCGCCCCCTCGAGCTCGTCGAGCGCGGCCTCGAAATCCGCCGTCGCCACCGGCTCGACGAAGTCGATCGTCGCCCGGTAGGTCTTCGAGCCGTCGTGGCCCTTGACCCGCTCGATCATGTCGTGAGTCACGCGAGTCAGTCCCTCGATTTCGACCGTTCCGTCGGTGCCCTCGTTGACCGCCGTCCGGAGCTCCGTCAGGTCGGCGTCGCGCCGGCGAGGCTGTTTGATTTCGAGGACGAAGGGGCGTCCGGAGCCGAGCATCAACGCGTCGACGTCCTCGCGGCCGGCGCCGTGAAACACCGCCACCGTCCCGCGGAAGGCGCTCAAAAACGGCGGCGCGACGAGCTCTTCGACGCTCTCGTCGAACTTCTCCCACTCGGTCTGTGGGATGTCCCGTTTCAGTTTCCGATAGCGACCGTAGATGGAGACGGAGTTGCGCTGGAGTTCGATCTCGTCGGCCTCCAGATCGATCAAAAACTGCACGTCAGGGCGGTGAAAGTCCACATCGGCACCGAGACGGCGACCGACGCGGCGGCCGACCTCGCGGTTGAGTTCGGCGCGCAACTCCTCGCCGGCTTCGGGGTCGAACCCCGCGTCGATGCGGAGCAGACGGTCGTTCTCCTCGAGTAACGGCGGTACCCGGGTCCCGATTTGGTAGGTGTACAGCTCGGTCGCGCCGAGGGCCTCGATGGCGCGGTCAGCGAGGGTGTCGAACCGGTTGCAGAGCCCCTCACACACCCAACAGGGCTCGTCAGGTTCCTCGTAGGGTTCGTCGTCTTCGAGGGCGAGAGCCGTCCGCATCGCGCGGCCCCGGGCCTCGTTCGTCAGCCCGAAGCTCCGGTCGGCGACGGGACGGCCGAGACAGGCGTTACAGAGCGGCCCCGTAGCCAGGAGTTCGCGAGTGTCGTCGATGAGGCTCATTAGGTACACTCGCCGCCGCGCGGCCTTCGGTGTTGCGTTCTCCGGCCCGAGGGGCCGTTCGCCCCTCTCGATTCGACGACCGATTTATATACGATGCCGGCGGCAGACCCGCCGTGAGCTGACCACCGCCGGCGGCCCGCCGAGGCGGGTGTACAGCGCGAGGGCCGTCGGGAGGAAGCGCTGTCTGTACGCACCGAACGCGCGCCGTCCGTTCGCAACCCTTGAAGTGACTTGACGGCCAGTTTCTACTATGGACCTGTTCGGAACCGCCGGTGTCCGCGGGGACGCACGGACGAAAGTGACGCCGTCGCTCGCGTTGGCCGTCGGGCGGACGGCCGCCGACGCCGGCTCGGAGTTCGTCGTCGGCCGCGACGGTCGCGAGACCGGCGAGGGGATCGCCGCCGCTGTCGAAGCGGGGCTCGAAAGCGGCGGTGCGGATGTTCATCGTCTCGGTCGACTCCCGACGCCGGCGCTCGCGTACGCGAGCCGCGGTCGTCGGGGGGTCATGATCACCGCGAGCCACAACCCACCGAGTGACAACGGGTTGAAGCTGTTCGTCGACGGGACCGAGTACGACCGCGAGGCCGAGCGCCGGATCGAATCGCGGCTCGACGGCGAGTCGGGGGCGACCCCCGTCCCGTGGCACCAGTGGGGAGCCGGGGGGACACTCGACGTGCTGGCGCGGTATCGCGCCGACGTCGCCGAGTACGCCCGCGACACCGCCGGGGGCTGTACGGGACTCAGTGTCGCCGTCGACTGCGGAAACGGGACGGCGAGTCTCGTGGTTCCGGACGTCCTTCGCGAACTCGGGGCCGGCGTCACCGCGCTCAATGCCAACGTCGACGGTCACTTTCCTAGCCGGGAGTCGAAGCCGACGCCGGAGAGTCTAGCGGACCTCCGCCGGTTCGTCGCCGACGGCGACAGCGACCTCGGGATCGGCCACGACGGCGACGGCGACCGAATCGTCGTACTCGACGCTGACGGCGATGTCGTCCACGAAGACACGGTCCTCGCTATCGTCGCCGAGCACTACGTCGCGGCGACGGAGGCGGCCGACCCCGTCGTCGTGACGACACCGAATGCCTCCGGCCGGATCGACGAGCGGATCGAGGCGGCCGGCGGCCGGATCGAACGGGTTCGACTTGGTGCGCTCCACGAGGGCATCGCGACCGCCGAGGCGTCGGGCGGGACCGTCGTCTTCGCGGCTGAGCCGTGGAAGCATACGCACCCCTCGTTCGGCCCCTGGATCGACGCCGCCGTCAGCGCGGCGGTCGTCGCCGGCCTCACGGCCTCGACGGGGCTTTCGGCCCTTCGCGAGCCGGTCCAGGAGCGTCCCTACCGAAAGGTGAGTTTCGACTGTCCGGACGACCGGAAGCCGGCCGCGATGGCCCGGCTCGAATCGCGGCTTCCGGAGGCGTTCCCGGAGGCGGACGTAGACGCCGAATACGGACTCAGGTTGAGCCGTCCGGACGGCTCGTGGCTGCTCGTCAGGCCGAGCGGGACCGAGCCGTACCTCCGGCTGTACGCAGAGAGCAACGACGTCGACGCGCTCGTCGACGCCGCCTCGGAGCCCATCGAGCGTGCCATCGACGAGTCGGGGTAGCTATCGGTCGGCCGCCGCCCCGTCGTGTGATTAGTTGAACAGGTCCTTGCGTTCGGCCTCGGAGAGTCGGACATCCGGGTGAGCGTACGCCGAACACTCCTCGCACTCGTAGGAGCCACCGTGCGCTTCAAATTGGTAGATCGGATACCCGAAAAAGAAAAACGCATCCTCCCGGTGGCGTTCGACGATCGCATCGGCGATCGCGCCACAATTTGGACAGTAGTCCTCGTCCATTGCCGGGACCTGGTAGGTGATTTTTTTCCGACCGATGAATGCCTCCCTGTAGGCCGCACTCTGTGAGGTCTGGATCAGATCCTCCACGGGGAAGTCGTCGGTTCGCACGGTGTTGTCGTGGCCGGTTTCAGTGGCGACCGTAACGTTAGTGTACGCACTCACCTCGACGGTGTTGTTCGAGCCGACGAAATGGAGTCGGAGGCTGCCGTGGCCATCAACCCGGACACTGTTGTTCCAGCCGGTCAAATAGAGGTCGAACTCCGAGGTGCTATTTTTGATCCGAGCCGCGTTCCGACCGCCGGTAACCGATACCCCAGTGTCGGGCCCGGTGACGTCCAACTCGCGGTCCCACCCCGTCAGGCTGTCGTCGTATTGCGTTCGGGGCAGTGGGGCAGTGTCGCTCTCGTCGCGAAACCGCTGTTCGTCGCCGAGTATCTGGAGATGGCCATCGACCGCGTCGTGCTCGATGAAGACGTCCTCGGCATCGACGACGAGGACATCACCCGAGGCCCCGCCCGGTTCGATGTATCCGTCCTCAATCGTCCCGCTGACCTCCGTTTCTATGGGGCCGATATCAGCTGTTTCGCCCGCCGCCGTATTGGTGTAGACGTATTCCGCGTTCAAAATCTTTAGATCACCGTCGACGGCGCCTGATTTGACGTAGACGTTCTCGGGTGCAACGAGTTTGACGGGAGGCTGTTCGTCACCGTTGAGCGTAACATCGCCGGAGTAGGTCGTCGAATGGGAGGTCATCGTTGTCGACTCGTTGTGGGTTGTATTCGTGATCGCGAGTAGTGCATCTTTGTGTGTTAGATTTCGCTTCGTTTGATCAAGGCGTACAGGAACAGCCCCGCAAGGATCACGTTCATGTAGACGAGGAACGCGGAGACGAATCTGGCACCGGGGCCGATCGGGCCGATGTTACCGTAGCCGACCGTGAGGAACGTGATATACGAAAAGTACAGGTTCAACCCGAGCGTCCGGAGCCCGCCAGACGTGGCGAGTTCGGAAGCCGCGATCTGTCCGGCCCCGGTTTCGAAGGGCGAGCCCCCGAGTGCAAACAGGAGACCAGCAAACAGCGGAAACAGGGCAAACACCGTCGTGATTCGATAGAGCCGCAACCCGTAGCCGCACGAAATCCCGAGAAACAGGTTCTCGATGCCGCGAAACGCGTTCTGCCCCCGCGTTAGCAGTGTTTCGTCCGAGTCAGCGGCGATCTCGAAGAACTTTCGACGGGCGTGCTGTTGTCGCTTGACACGGAACTCGCCGGCGGCTTTCACATTGCTCTGGGCGGACGCGCTATTTTTCGCCCTGAGATACGTCTTTTCGACGACATCGGGTGTCATTTCCACGGCGAACTCATAAGGACACGTCCCATCATCGAAGCTGTGGAGGTTCCAGTCGTTGCGGTCCAGATAGTCGGTGTGGTCGGAGAAACTGAACTCCTCGAAGGTCGTATCACAGAACCGCGCGTAGTCGAGAAGCTCCCGTTCGTCGGTCGGGTTCTCCGCGCTCAACTCGACGTCGCCGACCGTCGACCGCGTCAAATCGAACCGAACCCAGCCGTCTTCGGGTTGAATAATACGCCCCTCAGAGATAGTCGCCTCGGTGAAGTTGAAATACGTGTCGTCACCGAACGACATGGCTTTTAATCGAAGCGAGTCGCTGAACATCGCGTCAGTGAAGTCCGCGCTCTGTTTGAACGCAACCTCAGTGAACTCCGCCGAAGTGCAGGTGACGTCACTGAAATCGACGGCACCGCCAAACGTCGCATTTCGGAACACCGCATCGTCCTCTAGGTGATTGGTTCCGCCGTTGAAAATCGCTCCACGAAAGGTTGTAGTCCCCGCAAAGACGGCGTTCGTGAACATGGCGTCGCCGTCGAACAGAACCTCATCGAAATCGGCTTCCCCGTCGAAACGGACGTCCTCGAACAGCACATCGTCGGCGAACTCGCTTCGCTTGAACACCACATCATCGGCGAATTCGGCATCCGTGAAATTCGAATAGCCGAACCGTCCCCGCTCAAAGGTCACGTGGTCGCTGAAGGTGGCACCGGCGAACGATGCATCGTCCACAAGTAGTGCCGTCCCGCCGCGACACTCGACGCCGCGGAAACTCGCCTTCTGATCAAAGTGCGTGTCGTCGAATAATACGTCCCCGGCGAAGGTGACCTCGTCGAAGTCCGCAGCACCAGCGAACGTACTGCCGGTGAACGCGACCGTGCCTGAAGCGGTACTCTTCTCGAAGTTGGCGTCACCGTCGAACGAGACGTCCCTAAACTCGACGTACTCGAAGTCGGCGTATAGGAACGAAACGTCGCCGTTGAATGCTGCCCCGGAGAACGTCGTGTTGTCGCCGGTCTCGTTGGACCGACCGTAGAACTGTGTGGCTTCAAAGCTCGCCTCGGCGTTGAACGCTGCGTTAGTAAAACGCACGTCGTTAGCGAATTCCACCTCGTCGAAGATTGCCTCTCGGGTGAAGACAGCCCCGGTGAAATCGGTATCGTCGCCCGTAACGGTCGCCTCAAGCCAACCGACCGCATCAGTAAATCGGGTACCCGCACAGAGCACTCCGTTTTCGAACGTACAGTTGTCGGCCACTAGCCCACCGACGGTGCTGTGACGGAGGTCGAGTTGTTCTTCGAACCGCCCATGGAGGACAGATATCCCGCCAGGAATAGTCGTATGACGGAGGTCGACTGGATGTTGATCGTCGCTTTCGATATCGATGTACTCAAGATCCAGCCGTGGGAGGTGGGCTCCGATAAACGCCCGCGTCGACTCGGCGTCACTTTTGAGTTTTCCGATGAGCGACTCGGTGAGCTTAGCTGTCGAGATACCGGCGGCAGCACGCTCGTCGGGGGCCATATGGAATGGGCAGTAGTCACTCGTTGGGTGCTGCTCGTGGGGACACGACCAGCGACGGTCGACCGATGTCACCTCGTGCGCCTCAGGATCAAACTCGTAGCGACAGGTCATGAGCGGGGGCGAAGCATT
The DNA here is from genome assembly GCF_000591055.1 of Natronomonas moolapensis 8.8.11. GTDB lineage: Archaea > Halobacteriota > Halobacteria > Halobacteriales > Haloarculaceae > Natronomonas > Natronomonas moolapensis. Next base: position 1,812,456 of record NC_020388.1, read on the forward strand.
TGTTGCTGACATGATGCTCTGTTGTTAGTTGATTTTACTCGCTGGCGTCTCGTACGCCGGCGTGTCGTCCGCGGTATCGGCCGCGAGATCGGTGAAGATGTGTTCCGAATACAGCGCCAGGCCGTACTCCGGATATGTGTGGTACGTCTCGTAGGTGGTGGCCGACCGGCAGTTGATCGCCGTATACGCCCCCGGTTCGAACCGGTAGACGATATCGAACTGTTTGGGCCCCGGAAACGCCGATATCGGCTCGCGCCTGATCGTAGTAGCTACTCCGACCGGTCCGAGCCGGTAGCGGCCGCTGTGTATTGTTTGTCCGTCGTCACTGGCCGGGGCACCGATCGAGCAGCGACGCTCTGTCGGGCAGCGGTCGTTTGACAGTCCGGACTCGGCTGGCAGTTCCACTGTCGCTACGCGCCCCTGTCGGATCGGTTTACACGAAAACAGTTCGTAGAAACCGAGGGTCGGAGCACAAACGCAATGGGAGTCTCCGATCACAAAAAAGACGAATTCGGACCCGAAGAACCGTCTCTGTGCCTGCCGTTTGATGTCGTAGGTCGCGAGCGGAGGCCGCTCGGTGTCGTATGCGAGGTAGAGACGCTCCGGTGCAGTCATTGGTCCCGTTTGATTTTTGTCTCGACGATGAGATCGTAGTTCGGATCGAAGACGCTGTTCGGCTCGACGCCGGCGTACCGCGGTGTTTCGCTCCAGTCCACCGATCGGTACTGTTCGCCGTGGGTCCGGACGTACTCAGTACCGTTTGCCGGGACGATGGTCGATTGTGGCTCATGTGGGGCAAATACGAAGAACCGTTCACCGAGTTGGTCAGTGCCGTCGGCGTTGGGATCGTTGTACGCGTAGTACCCCATCCGGTGATCGAACCCAGCCTCACGAACAGTGTTCATGTACGCTTTGTGATGTGGGCCGTACGTGTAGCCCGAATACCCCCAGGTCACGACGGTCCCGCCGTCAGCCAACCGATCGGCGAGCATGCTATAGAATTCAACCGAGTACAACTGCAGTCCGTCATCACTCTTCGCTCCCGGGAGATCCAGCAGAATGAGATCGTACTCGCGGTCGTGTTGCTGAAGATACGTGTAGATATCCTGCTCGTAGACGGTCAAATTGTCGTACTCGTAGGCATCGTCGTGATACCGTTCGAGAAACTCGCTGTGTTTGGCCCGGTTCATGAATTCCCCGTCGACATCGACCTGATCGACGCGAACGGTGTGCTTCCGCAGATAGTTCGCCGCGATCCAGTCGCCCCCGCCCACTACCAACACCTCTGTCTGGGTCGAGTTCTCGTACATCGTCATCGGGACATCGACGAGCCCGTGGTGATAGGAGCCGGCCCAGCTGTCACACAGCTGTATCGCTGAGTCCAGCCGGAGGCAGGTGTCCGACTCACCGGCGAACAGCTGGTTTTCCGACTCGCCGTTCCACGACCGCTCGTAGCGAACGACCTGCTGGTTTCGAGTCGTGTACTGGCCGGTGATCGACGCCGAAACGGTATCCTGGGGGTGTTCGTCTTCGATCAGCGATTCCATGTAATACCCGGTCAGTTCGTCGTCAACCGTTTGATGTTGAATCACGACACCCGCATAGACAGCGGTCAAGAGCAGACAGGTTATCAGTACCACTCGGTGCCCGGGAGAGCCGATCGAAAGACCGTAGCCATCGGTGCTCCGCCCCCCGTCGCTAAACTGCGCCACAAACAGTACGGCTGCGAGACAGTTCAAAAGCGCCAACACGAACACCGACGGAATCAACCCGAGTCGGGGGTAGAGGACGAACACGTATGCGAGCGCCCCGAAAAGTCCGCCCAAGTAATCCATCGCCAACACGGTAGAGTAGGTGTCGTACTCCGTACCCTCCCGGTCGGTCCGGAACACTGCCGAGAGCACCTGGTAGGTTCCGTGTTCGAAGGCCCGTCCGATTCGCTCGACCCAGCCGGGGGGCGACGACTGGCCGGTTTCGGAGTCGACCATCGACAACAACAGCGGCAACTCGAACCCCGAGAGCACGCCGACAATAACGACTGGCAGGCGGGCCGCGACCTGCAGGACCTCGTCCGGGAGCGACTGTGGGAGGACAGCGGTATTCACCCAGAGAATGAATAGGAACCCGGCCGGAGCGCTGAGCGCCAAGTAGACCTCCGTCCGGAAGAAATTCGAATGTCGGGCGTCGTCAAACTGGCGAACGAGAAACGAGCCGACACCGAGAGACGAAAAGAACAACCCGATAGTGAGTCCATACTGCGTGACGGTCCCACCGTAGACGACTGTCAATAGTTCCGAGTAGACAAGTTCGTAGCCAAAGCTACAGAGGGCGACGATACACGCGATCCCGTGTAACGTTGTACGCTCGGGGAGTCCCGACGACGTAGTGTCCGACATACTATGTGGGGCCGACAGCCCTGCGACGGTCAAAGGCCGGATTCGGACTCGGGGAGAGGCTCATGTGTGCGATCCTGTCAGATCCGGGGGGATACTTTCCATCGTTCGGTGATCTCCTTGCCGTCGGCGGTCTCTCGAACCCGGAGATCAAGACACTCCCAGCCGAGATCCGTACCCTCATCAGGGCCCTCAGCTATGACGATGTTAGCGCCAACCCGATACCAGCCAGATTGCAGATCTCGGATCGAGGGTTCGATCTCCTCATCGGACGGGGAGTTGTAGGTATCATCCCAGTTGAGTGGTCCGGGACCGGGATCTTGCTCCTCGAAGCGGGCGTCCGAACCGATGTATGCGACCCCGATCGCGTCGATATCGACCGGATACTGGGTCACCTCGTCGTCGTGGTCATTGTACCAACCACTCGCATACGAGCCACCCCAGAACCATGCGCGCCCGTTTGCAGTCCGCGGGGCCGAGCTATACCCGCCACTCCCGCGGCCAGTCGCTCCACGCCCCTTTGCGGCCCGGGCCGTACCGACCGGCGATAGGACAGCAAGTGCTTGGGGAATCGCGACCGACTCAGCAGCGTCTGTCTGATCACCGGATCCGGACACCGCGTCGACAGCGAGATCTCGCCGGGACTGCACCCAACACTCCGACTCGCCGTGTGGGTCAATCCGGAGTGTCGACCCATCGGCTGCGAGTTCGACCTCGTCAATCACGTTTGACTTCCGAGGCGGCGGTTCCGTACTGCTCCCGGTACAGCCTGCAAGAGCCGCCAGCCCACCGGTAGCGACGATGCCACTCGCTGTGAGCAGCGCGCGCCGTTCGATCGATTGCCTATGGCTCATGTGTGTATGTGTCCGCACCATCGAGCGCGGATTGATCGGCGAGTGGTGTATCCATCTGCGAGCGCGGATTTGAGTATTACGCGTTTGACATAAATGGCTTATTTTAGCTGCAACGGTCTTTTGAGTATCCGTTCGCCCTCCCCGGAGCTTTGCTCAGCGCCGATCGAAATTGGCTGACGACCTCTCGCCGGAGCGTACGCGACGTGTTCTCGGCCTCAAAAATCGAAGACGTTCGGCACAACACCACCTCCGGTCCCGTCATCTCTCCGTTCGGCCCTCGGTTCCGGCCGAGCGCCAGAACACCCGTCCGGCAGACAGCGGGGGAGGCTGCTGGCGTTCGTGGAAACCCCGTCCGGACAGCCCCTCGGGAATCGAAAAACGTCCGAGGACAGTGCCAGGCCGCCAGTGCCCCTATTCTCGACCAGTGTCGGCCCCTAGCGTCGTTTGTGCCGCAGGACCGTCGCGCCGGCGACGGGTGGGTCGAGACGGTCCGACCCCTATCGTTGTTCGTGCTGCAGGGATGCCGACACAGTGACAGCGAGCGTGGGGTTACTCCGAGCCGAGTCGGCTGGCCGTCTCCGCGATCTCGTGTATTTCGGCGGTTTGTTCTTCGTTCGCCGCGGCGATGGTCTCGATCTCTTCGGACACCTCGTTGAGATCAGCGACCAGCGCATCGACCATGCTTGCGACTTCCTCCGTCGTCGCCGCCTGGTCGTCCGTTGCATTAGATACTTCTTGGATACCCTGGGCGGACTCCTGAACGGCATCAAGGGTTTTTTCGAGATTCCGAATCGTCTCGGCGACCTCTTCCATTCCGTATTCGACTCGCTCGGTGACTACGCCGAGGCTCTCTGCGGTCTCTTCGATGTCGGTTTCGATCTGTTCGATCGTTTGTTCGATCTCCCCGGCGTTCTGTTTGGTTTCGGTTGCCAGCGACTTGACCTCGTCCGCGACGACCGCGAATCCCTCCCCGGCTTCATCCGCTCGCGCCGCCTCGATCGAGGCGTTCAACGCCAAAATGTTCGTCTGATCCGCGATCTCGTTGATCACCGTCGTAAAGTCGTTTACCGCATCCATCTGTTCTTGTACCGTCTCCATGTTGGTCGAGGCGTTTCGGACCGCTGTTTGAATATCCTCCATCGCCGCTCGGGCATCGCTGGCCGACTCGTTCCCTGACTCGGTGAGTGTTTCCGCCCGCTCGCTCGTGTGAGCCACCTCGGTCGCCGTCGAAGCGATCTCCTCGATCGTCGCACTCAGATTGCCGAGTTCGTTCGAGGCCTCTTGCATCCGATCAGTCTGGTCAGTCACCGAATCGCTGACGATGGTTGCGCTTTCTGTGATGTGCTCTGCCGCCTCGGAGACCTCCTCGATCGGCGCTTCAAGCTCGCTTTCGACCCGATCCATAAGCGCCTCCTGTTCGGCCACAGTCTCTTCGATCTCTTGGCTGTACGAGTCGATGTAGGTGTCCATCGCCACCTGCTGATCGAGATTGATGAGCTTTTGAACAGCAAGTATCTGGTCGGTCAGCGTCTCGACGGTGGCGGTCGCCTCAGCGTTCAGATCCTCGGTGGCACGCTCCACGAGTGCGTCGAGGATCCCGCGATAATAGACGCTGTACGCCCCGAAATAGATTTTCGGCCCCAGATCGAGCATGTCGTGAATCTTGCCGATCCGGGCACGCCTATCGAAGTACTGTTGATCGTACTCGCCCTGTCCAAGTTCGATCAGATACTGCTGTTGGTCGCGTTTGAGCGCCTGAATCGGTTTGGAGGATGAGTCCAGAATGGCGATCGTTTCGTCGTACGTCTGGAGATGTCGGTAGAACTCTTCGACCAGCTCCTCCGCGACGGTGTCGAATATCTCACTCGCGTCGGCGAGCTCTCGAGCATCTTCGTCAGTGAACTGCGTGTACTCTTTGCGCCAGGCGATCTCGTCGGCGTCGATCCCGATCCGCTCAGTTAGCTCCGCACCGACGACACCCGCTCGTTCCGTCTCCGTTATTTTCTTCGACTCCTGTTCAGTGCTCATAGCGTGTCTTGTCGGCACTCCACCACTTAAACAGATGGGGGAAAATATGTCCGATAACGACTACTGAGTCGTGTAATTGTTTATTATCCTGCGAGCAAAGCCACCAGTATGAATCTTGAGAACCTGATTCGGCCAGCGGTGATCCACTCGGCCGAAGCGATCACCTATGCCAATCAGGAGTTTTGTACGCTCGTCGGTGCTGACACACCGGCGGACGTAACCGAACGGCCGCTCGAATCGTTCCTTTTCGAAGCAGATCGGGCCGTTTTAACGGACTCGTTTGAGCAACTACTTGCTAACGACAGGGAGACGTGTCGCCATCAGCTCACAATCAAGTGTACCAGCAAGGCCGAGTGTGAGGCGATCGCTGTGAGCGCACCCACGACATGGAACGGCCAGCCCCAAATTCGGACAGTCTTTCTCGACATTTCACAGTCGGATCGCGACACGGCGACCACGCTTGGGGGAACTGCAATTGATCAGGCTCCGGTGGGCATTACTGTCGTCGATGTGACGCTTGATCATGAGCCTCTTATCTACATTAACGACGGATTCATCGATATGACGGGCTATTCGCGAAACGAGGCTCTCGGCCGGAACTGTCGGTTTTTGCAGGGCGAGGAGACACGCGATGAGCCGGTCGCGAGGATGCGCGCCGCGATCGACGCCGAACAGCCCGTTACTGTTGAACTCCGAAACTATCGCAAAGACGGGACGGAGTTTTGGAACCGCATACGGCTCTCGCCGGTCGAAAACAACGACGGAACCGTGACTCGCTATCTCGGTTTTCAGGAGAACATCTCCGAAATGAAGGCCCATCAAAAAGAACTGTTGCTCTTCGAGACGTATGCGGAACAGGCCGATTCGGTGTTGTTCATCACTGACGCGGACGGTACCATCCGGTACGTCAATCCGGCGTTCGAGCGCACGACGGGGTATTCAGCGGCAGAAGCGATCGGGCGAACCCCTCGAATGCTGAACTCCGGAGAGCAAGATGAAGCGTTCTACGAGGCGTTCTGGGAGACGATTGCCGCGGGCGAAACGTGGGAGGCCGACATCGTCAACCAACGAAAGACGGGCGAACGATACGAAACGATCCAACGGGTCACGCCGATCGAGGACGATCGGGGTACGATCCAGTACTACGTCGCTCTCGAAAAGGAGATCACACAAAAGCAGCTCCGAAGACAGGTGTTAGACGTTCTCAGCCGAGTGCTTCGGCACAACGTTCGGAATTCGGTCACCGTGATCGATGGGTACGCCGAGTTGCTTGCATCCGGTAGTGACACTGTAGACGTACAGGCGGTTGTCGACAGCATTCGTGAGCAGGCGGGTAGCTTGGAGTCGATCAGTGAGCGAACGGCGGCAATCCGGCGACTGATCAAATTGCTTGAATCGGACGAGGACCCCATCGAGATGCCGCTCGATGAGACTGCATCGATCGTCGAGCACTGTCGATCGGAACATGCTGACGTGGACATCGACCTAACGATCGACGCTCAAGGTTCGTCGGCGGTCAAGTATGGGGACGTCTTGGAGGTGGCGCTGAAAGAACTACTAGAGAACGCGGTCGAACACAACGACCGGGAGACACCGCGAATTTCGGTTACGGTCACGACCGCCAAAGAGACCGATAGGGCGGTTCTTACGATCGCCGACAACGGCCCTCGCATCCCGCAGGCGATATGGGAAATAATCAGGTCGGGGCAGGAGACGCCGCTACGCCACACAGAAGGCATCGGGCTTTGGGTGATATACTGGTCGATCAGCACACTCGGCGGGACGATCGAACTCGCACCGAACGAGCCCCGAGGAAACGAAATAACGGTGGAAGTCCCGTTGGTCGAGTCCCCCGTTTGATTGTTGTCGATTATACGTGTACTCACACGGGCGGCCTCGATGTCTTGAGACGACGCTCGCGGTGGACGTCCCCCGATTAACGACTCAGGTCACACGCGGGTAATTTTAAAAATTGGTAATTTTTGGACGTTATCGCGAGTCTATAATCTATTATAAGGAATTTCAGGCCGACATCGGTACTATTTAAAGGTTTGCGATAGGGGATATATACGTACCTAGTATGCGAGAAAGCTCGACGGATCAGGCGGCTCCCGTGGCCGATCTGCAGACGACGACCCAGGAGTACGAGACGATTTTTGATGCCGTTGTCGAAGCGATCTTCTTGTTGGACGTCGACGAGGAAGGGACGATCCGATACCAGCGGTTCAACGAGCGTGAGGAGGAGTTCACCGGCAAATCCACCGCAGACGTTCGCGGCAAAACTCCCGTCGAGGTGTTCGGCGACGAGCTCGGCGGAAAATTACAGACCAATTACCGAACGTGCGTCGCGCGGCAGGAGCCGATTACCTACGAAGAGACGTTACACGCAAGCGGAGACGAAACCGTCTGGCGGACTACATTAACGCCGATCGTCGAAGACGGCACGGTCGAACGCATCGTCGGAACTGGCCGGGAAATCACGGAGCTGCAAGCCTCCAAGCAGAAATTACAACAGCGCCTCTCGTTTCTGGAAAACACCTCGGACGTCATTATTCTGCTCGACGAAACCGGGCTCGTCCAGTATCAAAACCACTGCCGTGACCATCTCCCTGGCCCGAACGTGTTCGATCTGACGGGAGCGGATCCCGCTGTTCGCATTCATCCGGATGACCGAGACAGGGCCAAAGAGACGTTTGCGTCCGTGGTCGCGGAGCCAGGCGCTACCGACCGCAACGAACTCCGGATCAAACAGACGAACGGCGAGTATGGGTGGTACGAACAGCGTGTTCTGAACCTCTCGGAGAACCCAGCGGCCAACGGCATCCTCGTCAGTAGCCGAAATATCTCCGACCGGAAAGAAAAACAAGCCAAGCTCGAGGGGATTTTCGAGGCGGCTCGTGACGTCTCATTTATCATCGCCGAGCCGAGCGAGGACGGACGTGACGCGGTAATAAGAGAGTACAGTCCCGGGGCCGAGCGCCTCTTCGGATACACTCGCCCGGAGGCAGTCGGTGAATCGGTCGGGCTGCTCCATCGACGAGCTGCGACCGAACGGATTCCGGATATTCACGAGCTAATTAGGTCCGGTGAATCGTGGTACGGCGAGGTTGAACACGTCCGAAACGACGGCTCGACATTCGATGCAGTGTTATCAGTTCACCCGCTAGAACTCGAGGGGCAGCTGTGTTTCCTCGGGGTCTCGATCGATATTTCCGAGCGCAAGCGTCGCGAACGCGCACTCGAGCAGCTACACAGCTCGACCCGCGAGCTGATGAGTGCGGCCACCACCGAGGCGGTAGCCACGATCGGCTCTGAGACGGCTGCACAGGTGCTCGATCAGCCGATGAACGGGATCCATCTCTACGAGGCAGAGACGAACGCGCTCGTACCCGCCGCGTGGACGGAGGGGACCGCGGAACTGCTTGCCGGACCGCCACCCACCCTTCCGGTCGAGGATAGCTTAGCCGGGCACGTCTACCGGACGGGTGACCCGGAGTACTATACTGATCTGACCGAACGGGAAGATCGCTTCGTTACCGACACCCCGTTCCGTAGCGAAGTCGTGCTTCCGCTCGGCGAGCACGGGGTTTTCGTTTTGAGTTCGACGACAGCTGATGCGTTTGATCGGATCGATACGACACTGGCCCGGGTACTCGCGGCAAATATCGAAACAGCGCTAACCCGCGCCACCCAACGTCAGCAGCTCGAACGTCAAAACGACCGACTCGACGAGTTTGCGAGCGTGCTCTCACACGATATCCGGAACCCCCTCAACGTGGCCAAGGGCCATCTCGAAATGGCCCGGACGGCGGGTGAGCACGAGCATCGACATCTCGCGGCCGTCGGGCGGGCACACGACCGGATACAAACGCTGGTCGACAGTCTGTTGGCCCTCGCCCGTAGCGGCGACACCGTCGACGAGCTGGCGCCACTCGAGTTACACCGACTCGCCGATATCTGCTGGCAAAACGTCGAAACCGAGCGAGCGACCCTCGAAATAGAGTGTGCTCGAACGATCCGCGCCGACAGAGACCGTCTCAAACAGCTGTTCGAGAATCTCTATCGGAACGCTGTCGAACACGGAGGCGAGGACACAACAGTACTGATCGGAGCGTTAGACGGTGGGTTCTACGTGGCTGATTCTGGGCCGGGGATTCCCGAAAGCGACCACCGGGACGTCTTCGAGGCAGGGTACTCGACGAACGACGCCGGGACCGGCTTCGGTTTGCGGATCGTCAGACGGATTGTCGAGGCACACGGCTGGGAGATTCGCGTGGTCGAGAGCGAACAGGGAGGGGCCCGGTTTGAAATCACCGGCGTCGATCGAACCGATTGATCGAGTAATCTCACCCGGTATTCGGCGGTGGATCCCACACTATTTGCTCTCTGAATTTATGCGCCGTTTCGAACCCTGGCGGAACCTTCGTTTCCGACTTTTTTACCGTGTCGAGTAGGGTGGGCAGGGTAGTTCACGATTGGCGAGGCGCACAAGACGTGCCGCCTCGCCAACTGACAGCGAGAACCGCATCAAAACCCCATCTCATCCCATCTCACCCCTTGACAGGCGGGGTCGCCAGACCGAGCGAAATAGGGTGGGGGCCGGTTACCCCTGGTCCCGCCTTCGTCGTCGCCACCTCGACCCGCCGGCGGTGGGCGGGTAGCCATCGGATACCCTCTCGCTTCGGCCCGAAGGGCTGTCCTCGGAATCCGCCGAATACAGCGGCGTCGGGGCCGCAGAAACGTGTTAACTTGTATCAGGATACTACTATATACCCTGAGTCGCTACGCGAATACGACTATGAAGAAGCAGGAGCTCATTCATCTCCACGGCCTGCTTGCAGAGGTATGCAACCACTACGAGCAGATGGCGGACTGTACCGTCGAACACGCCGAGTACACCGAACTCGGCGTCCGACCGACGTCGATCCACAAGTCGAAGACGGATCACAAGGCGGCCGTCTTCGCCATCGCCGACGGCATCACCGAAGAGATGGAGCACGAAGCCGAGCCCGCCGTCTCGGCGACCGCCGACTGAACGACCGACGACACAGTTCTCGCGGCCGACCTCGACGTCGATAGCTTCCGCGCCAGTAGCGGGGAGACACCCGGCCGTTACCCCGGACGTACCGTCGGTTAGTCCGAGCGTATTTCAGCTAAATTGTACGGGCGGTTGCGGCGTCTACACCTCGGGGTGGGGCCGTCACTCGTCGAGCAACTCGTCGAACTCCGGAAGCACGTCGTCTTCCCCTGGAGCGTCGTCGGAGTCGTCCGCCCCGTCTTCGACTTCCGTCGACGCCTCGTCGTCGTCCCCTTCGACCTGTTCGACCTCGAGGACCTCCAAGGGGATGTTTTCGAGGCGCTGGCCGATCTCTTTGCGGGCGATCCGGGTGGCGTGCTCGTCGTGTTCGACGTTGAACACCGTCATTTCGAGTTCGAGGGCCACGAGTCCCTCGTCGGCGGCGATGAACGCCGGAGTTTGGGACGCCCCGCAGTCAGAGCACGCCTGCGACCCCATCTCGATCTCGACGTAATTGAGATCGGGGTTCAGCATCTCGCCGGTCTTCGAGATGGCGATTCGAACCGCCTCGTCGGCCGTTTGAACGTCGTACACGGGGACCGCAGCTTCGACGACAACTCGGCAGTCCATACCACGACATCGTGTCTCATCCGACAAGAACTTTCGCCCCGGACACGGGCGAATCCAGCCGCGAACCAAAACCCCGAATCCGTCCCGACGCGTACGAGAGACATGGAAACCGGTAGCCGCCCGATCGAGGCGTTCGACGGCGGGTTCGACCTCGCGACGACGCTGGAGAGTGGCCAGTCGTACCTGTGGCGACGGGACGACGGTCGGACCTACGCGGGCGAGACCGACGGCTCACCGTGGTACTATACGGTACTTCCCGGAACGACGACGGCGACGAACGAGCCGGAGGTCCTCCGCGTCCGACAGGTCGACGAACGCCTCGAGTGGGCGTCGTCTACCGAAAACGCCTACGACCGCCTCGAACACCTCCTGCGGCTGGACGACGATCTGGATTCGATCGTCGAGGCGACGCCGGCCGATCCCCTCCTCGACCGAGCCTACGACGCCCACCGGGGGATGCGACTCGTCCGTGACCCCCCGTTCGGTTGTCTGATCTCGTTCATCTGCTCGGCGCAGATGCGTGTCGCACGAATCCACGGGATGCAGACCGCCCTTGCCGAGACGTACGGCGAAGCCGTCACCTTCGACGGGGAGACCTACCACGCATTTCCGGCGCCGTCGGCGCTGGCGGCGGCGACGGAGGCCGAACTCCGCGAGCTTTCGTTGGGGTATCGGGCCCCCTACGTCCAGCGAACTGCCGAGATGGTCGCGGAGGGCGAGGCGCGTCCGGACGAGGCGCGCGGCCTCGAGTACGCGAAAGCCCGCGAGTCGCTGACCCGATTCGTCGGCGTCGGCGAGAAAGTCGCCGACTGTGTGCTCCTGTTCTCGCTCGGGTATCTCGAGGCGGTGCCGCTGGACACGTGGATCCGGAGCGCGATCGAGGAGCACTACCCGGACTGCGAGCGGGGGAGTTACGCCGAGACGTCGCGGGCGATCCGGGCTCGGTTCGGCGAGGCGTACGCCGGATACACCCAGACGTACGTCTTCCATCACCTCCGAACCGGCGGAGACGACGCCGCTTGATACCCGGGATACAAGCGGGGGGTCACTTCGGCCGACGGTACGTACGCGTCAGGGGGCTGTCGGAGGCTCACCGGGAGCCCCCGGCGCGCGTCACGTCGAGCGGTGCTAGATACCGCCGTGCCTCCGGGCGCCCCGTCGGTACAGCCCGGTAAACGCGTACACGCCGACCAGCAGGACGACCGCGGTACCGGCCGCACCGACGCCGACCTCGATCGCTGGCGGAACGAGCGAGGTGTAGACGCCGACGGCTGTCACCGCAGCGAGGCCGAGCGCCGCGAGGAGCGTGACGGCTGCGACGGGGACCGGATCGGTTCGGACTCGGGCGTGACCAATCTTGATAGCCTGCTCGATCGATTGATTTTCGAGCACGACCGCGACGAGCACGAAGGGGATGTGAGCGAGCACGACGAAGCCCGGAACGACGAGCAGCGCGAACCCGAGTGCCGTCGCGATGCCGCCGCCAACCACGACGCCGGCCACGCGGGCGAACTGTCCGACTCCGACAGCGGAGGAAGTGGCACTCGTAGTGTGACCGGTGGATTCGGCGGCCGCGTGAACAAACAACGAGAGGCTATACGTCATCGCGATACCGCTGATACCCAGTAGCGCCCCAGCACCCAACAGGGTGAGCGGAGCGGCAACGATAGCCCGCTGTGGCACGCCCGGAAGGACGGGCTGTAACCGGAACAACGCGGTGTTCAACCCCAGGTTGAACGCGTAGGTAGCGAGGACGAAAATGAGGGCTGGGACGACGGGATGCCAGTCTCGGGCGGTCAGGCGTTTGGTTTCGTTCGAACCGAGCTGCGAGGCCATACCCCTGGTTAGTGTACGTGGTTGTTTTAAATTTTTGTAATTTAAAGTATATATCCTCTCATCGAACGCTGATATGGCGTCGAAGACGGCCTGAAAGCCACGATCGGGTCAGACAGGCGTCAGACACGAACCATAGATTTATTGGAACGAAGCCAAACGTACCGCGCGTGCACCGACGAGCCCTCCTGGCAGCTATCGCGCCATTGACAGCGGGATGTTTCGGGACGACGCGAAGTCGATCCAGCGAACCGGCTGACACGCCGGAGCCGAACGACACGCCGGAGCCGAACAACACGCCAGAGCCGACGGATACGCCGGAGCCCGGACCGTCCGAAGACGAACGGAGAGCGGGGGCAGACGCCATCGTGGAGGCGCAAAACCAACTCAGAGAGGCCGTCTACATCTACACGGACGGGGTCTCCGCCGACCTGCTCGACGTCTCGGCGGAGACGACCGGATTCGACGACCGAGCCGTGCTGTTGAAGCTCTCCGACGCCCAGACCGCGATCGGCGAGGCAGAACGGGCAGCGACGACGACTGAACAGACTGAGACCGTCGGGTCGCTGCGCGAGCTACACCGGTATCTAACGCAGGCGACTGACCTGCAGGCGTGGTTGATCGACGGCCGCGATGCCGTTCTCAACGCCTACGATGCGATCGACGACAGGGACGGCGAGGACGCGGTCGAATCGGAACTCGACGCTGTCGCGAGCGCCGTGGAAAACGCTTCGGATCCGTTCGAGGCCGCCTCGGACGTCGATTCGGGGAGCATGGACGCTATCGACGCGATCAGTGCTGACGAGTACGAGGACAAACAGCGACAGTTCGAGGTCGAACTCGACGCGTTAGAGCGCCTCGAAGGGGCGCTATCGACGATTCACGCCCAGTCCACCAACCTCGAAGACGCCCGGAACGACATCGACGACGGGGACTACGACGCCGCCGAGAACACGGCCGACAGGGCCAGCGACGAACTCGACGATACGATCGACGACCTGGAGGACCTCGAGGGGAACCTGTCGTCGGAGGCCGACGCGTTCGAGGACCCGACTGAGGACGTACTGAAGCTGACCCGGGACTACGAGGACGAAGCCGCGTCGGTCGAAGACGAGGCGCAGGCGGAGTAGCTACGCAGACTCCAGGGATCGTCGTACGCCCCCGCCGACTGCCGCCGGATTTTTGTCCCGAACCGTCCGAGAGTCGGCATGGACGATCGGATCCGCGCACACGTCTTCGTCTCCGGGCGCGTCCAGGGCGTCTACTACCGCGCGACGACGCGCGACACCGCCCGCGAGCGCGGCGTCGACGGCTGGGTGCGAAACCTCGACGACGGCCGCGTCGAGGCCGTCTTCGAGGGGACAGAGGCGACCGTCGAGTCGATGGTCGAGTGGTGTCACACCGGCAGTCCGAACGCCCGCGTCGACGACGTCGAGGTCGAGTACGGCGAGCCGACCGGGATCGAGGGGTTCGAAATCCGACGGTAGGTGCCCACCGCCGCGCGGTGGGTGCGCCGCCGCAACGGTTAGTTCGATCCGGCGAGAAGCCCCGCGCATGATCTCGAGCACCGAGATGGCCGTCGTGGACGAAAACGCCGCGGCGCTCGGCGTGCCGCGCAAACAACTGATGGAGTCCTCGGGCAACGCCGTCGCGCACGCCGTTCGCGAGGTGGCCGACCCCGGGGCGTCGGTCGAGCTGGTCTGTGGGCGCGGCAACAACGGCGGCGACGCGTTCGTCGCCGCGCGGTTCCTCGACGGATACGACGTCACCGTCCACCTCCTCGGCCGCCGGGAGACGATCACGACCGACATCGCGCGGGAGAACTGGGACGCGCTCCGGTCGGCCGACATCGACGCGCAGCGGGTCGGGGACTCGCGCTCGCTTGAGTTCGGCGATCCCGAGGTAATCGTCGACGCGATGCTCGGCACCGGCGTCACGGGCGCGCTCAGAGAGCCCGAAGCGACGGCTGTGGGGGCGATCAACGACGCCGACGCAGCGGTCGTGGCCGTCGACGTTCCCTCCGGGATCGACGCCGACACCGGCGATAGCGAGGGACCCGCGGTCGAGGCCGACCGCGTCGTCACCTTCCACGACGGGAAGCCCGGGCTCGCGTCCGTCGACGCCGACGTGACCGTCGCGGACATCGGCATCCCGACGGCCGCCGAGCGGGTAGTCGAGCGGGGCGACCTGCTGCGACTCGCCCGCGACCCGACAGCGCACAAGGGGGAGTTCGGCCGCGTCCTCGTGGTCGGTGGCGGCCCCTACACCGGCGCGCCGGCCCTCGCCGCGCAGGCGGCCCTCCGGGCGGGCGCGGACCTGGCGTACGTCGCCTGCCCGGAGACGGTCGCCGGCGGGGTACAGGGCTACAGCGAGAACCTGATCGTCCGCCCGCAGGCCGGCGATCTGCTCGCGCCGTCGAGCGTCCCGGAGTTGCTCGAAACCGCGTCGGGCATGGACGCGGTCGTGTTCGGTCCCGGACTCGGGGACGCCGACGCATCCCTCGAGGCGGCCACGGCGTTCCTCGAGGCGTTCGACGGGACCGCCGTCGTCGACGCCGACGCCCTGCAGGTCGTCCCGGACGTCGACACCGAGGCGACGCTCGTCTGTACGCCACACCAGGGGGAACTCGAGGCGATGGGCGGGCCGGCGGCCGTCGATACCGACGAACGGGCAGCGCTCGTCGCTGACTTCGCGGCCGACCTCGGGGTCACGCTGCTCGTGAAGGGGGCAGTCGACGTGATCTCCGACGGCGAGCGGACCCGGGTCAACCGGACGGGTAACCCGGGGATGACCGTCGGCGGCACCGGCGACGTGCTCGCCGGCGTGACGGGCGCGATGACGTGTCCGCTCGAACCGATCCACGCGGCTGCGCTCGGCGCGTACGCCAACGGGCGCGCTGGCGACCTCGCCGTCGAGGAGTACGGCCACGGGCTGGTCGCGACCGACCTCCTCGGGGCCGTGCCGGCGGCGCTGTGGCCCGACGGCGAGAACTGAGCGGCGCGGCGCCGGCGAATTAAGCCGGGGTGCCGGTGGATTCATCGCCCTCCCGTCGAAAGGTGGCCTATGAGCGACGGATCGGATCTCACACACGTCACCGAGGAGGGCGACGCACAGATGGTCGACGTCGGCGACAAACCCGACAGCGCGCGCCGGGCGGTGGCCCGCGGGCGGATCGAACTCGATCCCTCGACGGTCGAGTCGATCCGGGCGAACGAACTCGAGAAGGGGGACGTCCTCGCGGTCGCCCGCGTCGGGGCGGTCGACGCCGTCAAACACACCTGGGAGACGATCCCGATGTGCCACCAGATCCCGATCACGAACGTCGAGACGGAATTCGACGTCGGCGATGCCGAAATCGAGTTGTCCGTCGCCGTCGAGACGACGGGCAAGACGGGCTGTGAGATGGAGGCTTTAGAGGGCGTCACGACGGGGTTGAACGTGATCTGGGACATGGTGAAGGCCGCCGAAAAGGACGCCGAGGGGGGGTATCCGGGCACGCGGATCGGCGGCGTCGAGGTCGT
The DNA here is from genome assembly GCF_000591055.1 of Natronomonas moolapensis 8.8.11. Taxonomy (GTDB): domain Archaea; phylum Halobacteriota; class Halobacteria; order Halobacteriales; family Haloarculaceae; genus Natronomonas; species Natronomonas moolapensis. The sequence goes on from NC_020388.1 coordinate 1,828,732, forward strand.
CTCGAAGGAGAAACGAAAACTGTAGGCCGTCCCGACGATCGCTACTCGAGCGCCGGCGTCGGCAACTCCCCGGCCTTCGAGCGCGCCTTCTCGATAATGGCTGGGCGGGCCTCGAACTCGACTGTGACGTCGTCCGCGTAGTCGACCGACTCTACGTGGGCGTGGTCGTGGACCCACGACACGAGGCTCATAGTCTCTTCCGTCATCGGGACGACGAGGCGCTCGCGCCGCCAGGCGGGCAACTCCTCGTCGATTCGGGCGCGCAGGTCGTCGACGTTCGCCCCCGCCTTTGCGCTTACGACTACTGGATCCTCGGCGAGGGCCGACAGTGCGTCGCGCTTTTCGGCCAGTTCGCCGTCGTCGACGAGGTCGGCCTTGTTCAGGACGGTGACGATCGGGGCCTCGTTGCGCTCGTAGAGTGTGTCGTGACACGTGACGAGTTTCTCGCGGATCTCCTCTATGGGGTCGGAAGCGTCGACGACGAGCAACACCAGGTCGGCCCGGTACACCTCCGAGAGCGTCGATCTGAACGACTCGACGAGCCAGTGGGGAAGATCGGAAATGAATCCGACCGTGTCGGTCACCAGCACGTCCCGGCGGTCGAACTCCGCCCGGCGGGTAGTCGTCCCGAGCGTCGTAAAGAGGCGATTCTCCGACTCGGCGGTCGCATCCAGGTCCGGATGGAGACCCTCGTTTTCGTCGATGTCGAGGTCGCTCGCCAGACGGCGCAGAAGCGTCGACTTGCCGGCGTTGGTGTATCCCGCCAGCGCGACGAGGTCGAATCCCGACTCGCGACGCTGCTCGCGGCGGTGGGCCTCGGTCCGCTCGATGCGGTCCAGCTCGTCGTCGATCCGGCTGATCTGTGCCTTGATATCGCGCTCGCGGGATTCGTCGTACTCCCCCAGCCCCATAAAGCCCGGCCGCTCGTCGCGTTTCGCGAGCGACGCCTTCGCCTCGGCGCGCGGCAGCTCATAACGGAGTTCGGCGAGTTCGACCTGCAGCTGGGCCTTCTTTGTCCGGGCGCGCTGGCCGAAGATGTCGAGGATGAGCTTGAACCGGTCGATCACCTCTATGCCCTCCGGGAGTTCGTTCCCGAGGTTGTACGTCTGATACGGCCCGAGGCGGTTGTCGAAGACGACCGTCGTCGCGTCGGTTTCGGCGACGAGCGCCGCGAGCTCGGCCACCTTTCCCTCCCCGAGACAGAGTGCGGGGTCCTCGGTCCGCGCCTGTGTCACCTCGCCGACGACCGTGTAGCCGGCCGCCCTGGCGAGGTCGCGTATCTCTTCCGTGTCCGGGTGGCCGTCGTCGACGCGCTTTGCGACGACCGCCCGACCGTTCGTTCCAGTCACTCACGTGAGGCTACGGTGTCCCGGTATTTATGTCCGGCCCCGGCAGAAGAGTTTATATAACTATAAGTAATATAAACGGACGAGCATGGACCTGCCCACGCCGGCCGATCTCAAGGACCGCCGGACGGACCTGGATCTGACCCAAAGTGAACTCGCCGACCGGGCCGACGTCTCCCAGCCGCTGATCGCGCGCATCGAAGGCGGGGACGTCGACCCGCGGCTCTCGACGCTTCGGCGCATCGTTACCGCCCTCGACGAGGCCGAGAGCGCGGTGATGCACGCCGGCGACATCATGCACGAGGGCGTCGTCGACGTGGCGCCCGACGATAGCGTCCGGGAGGCCATCGACGTGATGGTCAAGGAGGGGTACTCACAGCTGCCGGTCGTCCGCGACGGGCGGCCACAGGGCATCATCTCCAACTCCGACATCCGACAGCTCGACCCCGACAATGCGGGCGAGTTGCCGGTCGCCGAGGCGATGCGGGAATCGATCACGACCGTCGAACCCGACGCGACGCTGGACGAGGTCAACGCCCACCTGAACCACCAGGGTGCGGTGATGGTCGTCGACGACGGCCAGTTGCGTGGAATCATCACGGAAGCGGACGTCGCGGCGCACGTCTCCTAAAACACTCCGCGGGGGCGACGTCACGCCGGCAGTATCAGTCCTCGTCTCCGTCTCCGGTCTCGAACGTATCGATGACGGAAAGCGGGACGTCCCGCAACGCACCGCCGATCTCGCTTTTCGCGATCCGCGAGGCGTGTTGTTCGCTGTCGGCGTTAAACACCTTCATTTCGAGCCCCAGCCCGACGAGCGCCGTGTCGGCGGCGATGAACGCCGAATCGAACGGCTCCCCGCAGGCCGGACACGGCGTCGACCCGACCTCGACCTCCACGTAGTCCATGTCGGCCTCGTTGAGTCGCCGTCCGGCCTCGCTGACCGCGACGCCGATCGCGTCGTCGATTGCTTCGACGTCACGAACCAGCCACGCGGCTTCCATCGCGACGAGATAGTTGCTCATACCGATCCGAAGCGGGGCCTGACGGATATCCCTATTGTTTCCCGCCGGTGCGTTCGTTCCCGCCCGCGGTGTGAGCCCCCGCCCGGTAGAGCGCGCCGTCCGGAACTCCGATGCGCGCACGTGACAAGCTTGGTCGAGGAGGTCCGGTCACGACGCGGCTCCGGGGCGCCGGTATCTGTGGCTCCCGGGGCCGATAGCTGGTACCCCGAACGTCGGTAACCGGAAGCTTTTATCAGCGTCGGGCTGTATGATAATGTAATGCGTCAACCTGACTCCTCCTTGCCGCGTACCGGACAGGATCACACGCTCTCGCCGTACGAGCCCGAACTCGGTGACGTCCCCTCGAACGATCTCTCCGCGGAGGACCTCGAGAACGTCAACAAGACGGGGACCACGACCATCGGGATCACGACCGCCGAGGGTGTCGTCATCGCGACCGATATGCGCGCCTCGCTCGGCGGTCGCTTCGTCTCCAACAAGAACGTTCAGAAAGTCGAGCAGATCCACCCCACGGCCGCGTTGACGCTCGTCGGGAGCGTCGGCGGCGCCCAATCGTTCATCCGGACGCTCCGGGCCGAGGTCGACCTCTACGAAACGCGCCGCGGCGAGGACATCTCGATCAGCGCTCTCGCGACGCTGGCCGGAAACTTCGCCCGCGGCGGGCCGTTCTTCGCGATCAACCCGATCCTGGGTGGCGTCGACGAGGAGGGCCACCACGTCTACTCGATCGACCCCGCCGGCGGCGTGATGGCCGACGATTACACGGTCACCGGGTCGGGCCTCATGGTCGCCCACGGGACCCTCGAAGAGGGCTACGAGGACGACATGACGAACGACGAAGCCAAGCGCGTCGCCGCCTCCGCAATCAAGGCCGCCGTCGAGCGCGACACCGGCTCCGGCAACGGCGTCTACCTCGCGACGATCACCGACGAGGGCGTCGAAATCAACGGTCACAACGACTTCGACGACGTCTTATAGGGTCGCTGACAGGCGACGGCGGTCGCACCGACGACTTCGGATCTTTTAATCGCGGCCGACCAGTACCTGACAGCCGTGCCTATGGAGTTTGCCGAGTTCGCCACCCGTGCGGCGGCGGTCGAGTCGGTATCAGCGGACACCGACACCGTCGGGTTCGTCGCCGAGCTGTTCGCCGACGCCGGCGAGGACCTCGCCGTCGTGACGCGGTTCGTCCGGGGACGGGTGTTTCCGGCCCACGAGCCGACGACCCTCGACATCGGGCCGGCGCTCTGTTATGAGGCGCTCGCGAGGGCAGCACGCCCGAACGTCGCCGCCGCCGACGTCGAAGCCAAGTTGGCCGAGATCGGCGAGATCGGCGCGGTCGCAGAGGAGTTGGATCTGGGCGGCCAGCGGGGACTGGCGTCGTTCGGGGACGGCGACGACGGCCTCACCGTCGCCGGCGTCGACGCCGAGCTCCGGGCGCTCGCCGGCGCCGAGGGCGTCGGGAGCACCGACACGAAGGTCGAAACGCTGTTCGGGCTGTTCAATCGCGCCGGGCCGACCGAGGCGCGATTTCTCGCCCGCCTCGTGTTGGGGAATATGCGGATCGGCGTCGGCGAGGGAGCGGTCCGGGACGCGACCGCAGCCGCCTTCGATGTCCCGTCGGAGGCGGTCGAGCGTGCGATGCAGGTCTCCAACGACGCCGGACTCGTCGCCGAGACAGCCCGATCCGAGGGCGAACCCGGACTCGGGGACGTCCGCCTGGCCGTCGGCCGGCCGGTCGAGGCGATGTTGGCACAGGCCGGGAGCGCCGTCGACGCGATCGAGGCGTGGGGGAGCGTCGCGGTCGAACCGAAGTTCGACGGAGCGCGGGTGCAACTCCACTACGACGGCGTGGAGACGCGGCTGTTCTCCAGAAACCTCGAGGAGGTAACCGACGCGCTGCCCGAGGTCGTCGAGACCGTCGCTGCGGCGCTCGATCGGCCGGCGATCCTCGACGGCGAGGTCGTCGCCGTCGACGAGGACGGCTCCCCGCGGCCGTTCCAGGACGTGCTTCGTCGGTTCCGGCGGAAACACGACGTCGCGGCCGCCAGGGAGGCGGTTCCGGTGGAGTTCTACGCCTTCGACTGTCTGCACGCGGACGGCGACGACCTCCTCGATGCGCCGCTCCTCGAACGACGTGAGCGGCTGTCGGCGCTTCTGGGGGGGGACGACGCCGACCCCGGCGGCGTCGCCGACGTCCGGATCGCCGAATCCGTCGAGGAGATCGCGGCCCGCGAGGAGGCTGCGCTCGCGGCCGGCCACGAGGGGATCATGCTGAAGAACCCCGAGTCGGCGTACACGCCCGGCGACAGGGGGCGAAACTGGCTGAAGCGAAAGCCCGACGTGGAGACGCTCGATCTGGTCGTGACGGGGGCCGAGTGGGGGGAGGGGCGGCGGGCGAACCACTTCGGGACGTTCCTGCTCTCGATCCGCGACGGCGAGGCGTTCGAGCCCATCGGCAAGGTGGCGACCGGGATCACAGACGAGGAACTCGAACGCCTCCACGAGCGGCTCGTCTCCCACGTCCGGTCGGAGTCGGGCACCGACGTCGAAATCGATCCCGCGGTCGTCTTCGAGGTCGGCTACGAGGAGATCCAGCGCTCGCCGACGTACGGGTCCGGGTACGCGCTTCGGTTCCCGCGGTTCGTCGCCGTCCGCGAGGACAAATCCCCGGAGGACGCCGACAGCCTCGAACGGGTCGAGCGGCTCGCTCGGTGACCGTCGGGTTTGTGTCGGCTCGCCCCGTACGGGATCTATGATCAAATACGACGGGATAGCGCTCTCGTGGCTCGGCCATGCGACGGTTCGGATCGCGGCCGACGACACGGTCGTGTACGTCGATCCGGGCCGCAGCGGCGCCCCGAACGAAGGCGATCGAACCGATGGCGTTCCGGACCGACGCGACGGCGACGTCGTCTGCGTGACCCACGGCCACCACTACGACCCCGACGGGATCGGAGCCGCCGCTCGATCCGACGCCGCGGTGGTCGCCTTCGAGGGCATCGACACCCGCCGGATCGACCGCGACGTCGAGCGCTTCGTCGATCTCCCATACGAGGTTCGCACCGTCGACGCGGAAGCCGACATCGCGGTCGGGGACGCGATCGTCCGCACGACCGCGGCGTACAACGACCCCGAGGGGCCACACGTCGGGGCGAACGGCGAGCCGTACCATCCGAAGGGCCGCGGCTGTGGGTTTCACGTCACGCTGGCGGGTGTTTCGGTGTACTGCCCCGGCGACACGGACGTCCTCGGGGGCCACGAACACCTCTCCGTCGACGTCTTCTGTCCGCCGATCGGGGGGACGTATACGATGGACCGCCACGGGGCCGCCGACCTCGCGGCGGCGCTGGAACCCGACCTCGTCGTGCCGATCCGATACGGCGCCGACGACGCGACCGATGTCGACGCCGAGGCGTTCGCTACGGACCTCGCGGAGCGCGGCGTCGAGGTCAGACTCGACGAGTGAGCTACGGTACCGTCTGACGAGGGTTTATATACGATGAGCGCTGAAGTGACGGTATGGTAGAGACCAACACACCATACGAGTACGGCGACATCGACGTGGAAGCGCTCGGCGAGAACCCGCCACGGGAGTGCCAACACGGAACCGACACGGTCATCGTCGACGGATCGGCGATGAGCTACAGACGATACACGAGCGCCGAGACGGAGTAGGCGCGCCGGGCCGACCAGCGGGTCGGCCCCGTCCCGGTCGCCGCCGACGGCCTGGACGGACTTGACGCCTCGCCCGCCGACCGCTTTTTTACAGATGGGTCCCGCGAGCGACGATAGCGACCCCCCGCCCGTACATTTATATATCAGTCCGGGGCCATTCGGAATGTGCTCGAACCACTCCCCGCACTCGACGCCGCCCTCGCCGTCGATCCGACCCTCCCGGCCGGAATGGGACCGAACCCCGGAGCCTTCCCGGGCCCCCGCCCGGGCGGGGTCACGTCGCTCCTCGGCAGCGCCGTCGGGGCGTTCCTGACGACGCTCATCGTCGGCGCGATACTGATCGCCGCCGTCCCCGACTACACCCGCAAGCGAATGACCGAGGTGCTCGACGAGCCGATCGGCTCGTTTATATACGGCGTGGCCGCGCTGATCGCGCTGTTCGTCGCGATCGTCGTGTTTGTCGTCACGCTGATCGGCATTCCGATCGCGATTCTACTCGCGGGGGTCGCGTACGTCCTCTGGGCCGTCGGCGCGTCGATCGCGTTCCTCGCGATCGGGGACCGCCTCGTGAGTCACGCCGACGGCTGGACGACGCCGCTCCTCGTCGGCGCGGCGATAAACGGCGGACTCACGCTGACGGGTATTGGCGGCATCGTCACGTTTGCGGTCGGTGCCGCCGGGTTCGGGACCGTTCTCCGGGCGTATCTGTGACGACGCATGGGAACGCGCCGGGCGCGAACGCACCGAGAGGTCAGTGAAACCCGCGTCCGACGTCCTCGTCGATGAGGTCGTCGAGTTCCGAGGACAGAAGCGCTTCGGCCTCCTCGAACGTCTCCGAGAGTTCGTCGAGCCTCTCGGGGCGGTCGTACATGTCGTACTCCATCGGGCCGAACGCCGGGCTGTCGAGGGCGTCCATCACGTCTTCGAACAGCGCATCACCCGTCGTCGGGGCGTCGGCGTGTGTCTCGAGGACCGCCTCGAGCCGTTTCGCGCGTTCCGTCGCCTCGTCGGCGTCCTCGACGCCGTGGTTGACTCCGAACCGACCTCCGTCGTCGCGCTCCGGAAACAGCGGGTCGAGTTCGTCGTCGATCCGTCGAGCGACCCGCGAGCCGACGCCGCGGACCTCGTAGGGGTTCTTCGCGAACGTCTTCAGCTGGAAGACGCCGATGGAAGGGTGACCGACGAACATATCCTCGCCGACGCCGCCGCGGCGGTCCCCGGCGACGGCTCGCCACCCGCCCGCGTCGGCGTCCGATTCAACGACGTCTTCGAGGATCTCCTGCCAGTCGCGGACACGCATACCTTCGGGTCCGGCCGAGACGGAAAAGAACCTATCGGCTCCGCCGACTCGACCGCGCTCGGACGCGTCGACCCCCCGACCGACAGCGTTTTTCACTCGCGGGCGCAGGGTTCGATGTGAACGTGCGCGGCCCGGTTCTCGAGGTGGGCGAGCCTCGAACGGTCGAGACGAGCCACGGCACCGGTGACCTCCTCGAGGTGACGATCCGTCCCGAGCGCGGGGCCGACGCGCCCGTCGACGTGACGCTGTGGGGCAAGTGGACCGAGACCGCGAGCGACCTCGAGCCGGGGATGGAGCTGCTCGTCACGGACGCCGAAGCGCGGGAGTTCGACGGCGAGACGTCGTACGCGACGACCGGATCCTCGGCGGTCGTCGTCGAGCCGGACTTCCTGGTGGACGTAACCGATATCCGCGGGTGGGTGCAGTGTCCCCGGATCTACTATCTGAACAAGATCACCGGCCTCCCGCTGAAGTACCCCGTCGTCAAAGGGACCGTCGTCCACGACGTGTTCGGCGACCTGCTCCGGGGGCGGGACATAGACGACAGCATCGACGAGCGCGTCGCGACGGCCGCCCTCGAAGCCGGGTTGCTCGGGGAGACGGCCGACGGCGTTGCGGACGACGTCAGACAGAACGCGGCCGCGATCGAAGGGTGGCTCCAGCAGGGTCGCTTCGGTGAGGACTCCTGGCGCTCCGAGCAGACGCTGCTCTCCGAGCGCTTCGGAATCAAGGGTCGAGCGGACGCGGTTCGTCGCGGGACCCCAGTCGAGTTGAAGACCGGCAAGAACCTCGATCGCGATCCGCGGTTTCAGGACAAGGTGCAGGCGACCTGTTATGCCCTGCTTTTGGCCGACGATATCGAGGACGCACCCGATACGGGGACGCTTCTCTACACGAAGAACACCGCGTTGGATCGGGCCGACGCCTCCGGCGATCTCTCCCCCGCCAAGGAGTTCTCGATCGGTCCCGGGTTTTTGAAGTACGTCCTGCGGGTGCGAAACGAGATCGCCGCCGCGGAGTACGACCGCTCCGTCCCCACCGGGTTCGAGTCCGGTGCGAAGTGTGAATACTGCTTCGAGCGGGACCCGTGCATGGCCGTTGCCGGGCGGCTCGAACAGGAGTCGAAGGCCGGGCAGTTGGGGGAGCCGCTCCCCGGGGCGGAACGGGCGTACTTCGAGCGGTTCTACCGGGCGATCGAGGACGAGCGCCGGGCAGTCCACGCCGAGTACCGGAAGCTCTGGGAGCAATCGGCCCAGGAGCGCGCCGACGACGACCGCGCGCTGATCGGCCTCGAACCCACCGGACGCGAGCCCGTCTCCGGGGGCCGGTGGGAGCTTCGCGCCCGGCGGACGAGCGACGCCGTCTCGAAGCTCCGGGAGGGCGACCGCGTGCTCGCGAGCGACGGCCACCCGACACGGGGGACTGCCGAACTCGCGACGATCACCGACCTCGGCGAGGAGGTCGTCGTCGTCGCCGACGAGCCGATCGAGTTGCGACGCCTCGATCAGTACCCCTCCGAGATCGGCGTCGACCGCCAGTTGACCGCCCTCCACGACGCGGTCCTGCAGGGCGATCCCGACCGCAAGGACGTCCTCTTCGGCCGGCGCGAGCCGACGTTCTCGGGAGAGCGCCGAACGGTCATCGACAATAACGGCGCCCAAGACGACGCGGTGAACGCCGCGCTGCGGGCCGACGACTTCGCGTTGATTCACGGCCCGCCCGGGACGGGCAAGACCTACACCCTCGCGCACGCGGTCCGGGCGCTCGTCGAGCGCGGCGAGCGGGTGTTGCTCTCGGCGTTTACCAACCGCGCCGTCGACAACGCGATCGAAGCACTCGAGTCCCAGGATTTTAACGACGTGTTGCGGTGGGGATCGGAGACGGGCGTCCGCGAGGACATGCAGGAGTACCGGCTCGAGCGGCGCGGCGACCCCGAGGAGCGGGCGGCGGCGCTGTCGTCGGCCGACGTGGTCGCCGCCACGACCGCGGCGTGTGGTTCGCGCGCTCTCAAATCGCAGTCTTTCGACGTCGCGGTCGTCGACGAGGCCGGCCAGCTCACCGAACCCGGGACGTTCCTGCCGGCGACGCTCGCGGACCGGTTCGTCCTCGTCGGCGACCACCGACAGCTTCCGCCGGTGGTTCGGGCCGAAAACGACCTCCAGATTTCGCTCTTCGAGCGGCTCATCGACGAGCACCCCGACGCCGCGGTCATGCTGGATCGGCAATACCGGATGAGCCAGCGCATCCAGTACTTTCCGAGCGAGGCGTTCTACGACGGGCAGCTCCGCCCGGCAACCGCGGAGGTTGCCGCCCGGCGGCTCGCCGATCTCGGGGGCGTCGACGCCGATGCCCTCCCGCCGGCGCTGTCCGGCGGTGTCTCCTTCGTCGATCCCGGCGGCGACGCGAGAGGAAACACAAATCCGGCGGAGGCCGACCGCGTGGCCGGGATCGTCCGCTCGTTCCTCGATGCGGGCGTCGATCCGGACGACATCGGCGTCATCGCGCCGTTCCGGGCGCAGGTCGCGGAGATCTCTCGCCGGCTCTCGGGAGTCGCCGTCGACACGGTGGATCGGTTCCAGGGCTCCGCAAAGGAGGTCGTCGTCATCTCCTTTACTGCGACCGGCGACCTGTCGAGTCCCATCTTCGAGGATCACCGCCGGGTCAACGTCGCGCTGACGCGGGCGAAACGGTCGCTCGTCCTCGTCGGCGACCGGGCGACGCTTACGAGCGATCCGTTCTACGCCCGGATGCTCGAGTGGGCAGCGTAAGCGGGGGCGGACTCGCGACGTCCGTCGACGTCGTAGAGGCGGGGTCAGTGTCGGATATCCACAGGAGTAAGGCCTAGCCCGCCGAAGCCGCAGTATGGACGCCGAAGCAACCGTCAGGGCCTACTACGACGCCCTCCGGGCCGGCGACGCGCTCGCCCCGTTTTTCGCCCGCGGGGCGACGCCAGTGAAGTTCGGGATCGGCGAACGGCTCCGCGGCTTCGAGGAGATCGAGGCCGGACTCGCCGAGCAGACCGAAACCACCGACGAGTGGGTCGTCGACAGCGATCGGCTCCGTGTCACCGAACGCGACGCCCACGCGTGGTTCTCCGACGAGGTCGGGATGGCCTGGAGCGACCTCGGGACCGATACACGATACGAGTTCGACACCCGGTGGAGCGGGACGCTCGAGCGCCGACCGGACGCCGAGTCGGCGGGCGCCGCCGGGACCCCCTGGCGGTTCGTGGGGATGCACGTCTCGACTCCCGGAGGGACCCGGTAGTGGTCGATCCCGTCTCGAGTGCCGACCGCGTCCGGACGCTCCGGTGGGTGAAACTCGGGACGGTCCTGCTCGTGGGGCTCTCGGCGGGGCTCATCTCCGTACAGGGCGGGGCCACGATAGGGCTGATCGCCGGATCAGTGCTTTCGGGGCTGTTCATCGGGGGCGCGCTGGTGTGGTATCTGTTTCCGGACGCGGATTCGATCGCCCCGGCGGCGCGGGGGCGCGAGGATCGGTGATCGGCGGGCTGACTCAACCGCCGGTGACCTCGCGGTCGCCCTGCGGCGGCCCGCTTCCGGACAGCTCCGAGACGCACCGACGACAGAACTGGAACTGTGGGTCGTTCGGCGTGCCACAGATCGAACACTGGACTGTCCCGTCCGGCGACGGTCCGGCGTCGTCCGGGCGTTCCGGCAAGTCCGCGACGCCGGACGACCTGGCGCGGTCCTCGGGTGGCAGTCCGGACGGCTCCACCGGAGGGTCTTCTCCCGGCGCGCTCCCGGCGCGCTCCGCCGTCGAACCGGACAGCGATCGGTAGAGATACACCGCAAACGCGGCGTGGACGAGGAGCACGAGGACCCCAAGAGCGACGACCATGCTGGAGGTGTCCATACCCAACGCGAACCCACGCGTCGGCGGTATTTATTATTTCGGCGCGGAGCCTCGGACCGCGCGGTTACGCGACCCGACGGAGCCACGCCGAGGGGTCGTCCAACTCGGCGTCGGTCGGTAGGTTCTCCGGACGCTCCCAGACGGCACCCGCACCCGCGACGCCGCGCTCGTCCGCGACGGCGTCGAAGAAGGCCTTGCCGCGCTCGTACTGGCGGCGCTTCCGCCCGAACCCGAGCAGCCGTCGGACGAGTGCCGATATCGGGCCGGCCTCGCGACGTCTCGCGTCGAGTTTCTCGCGAAGGTCGGCGTACTCCTCGTCGAAGGCCCGGTCCATGACGAGTTCGGCGTACCCCTCGACGGCGGTCATCGTCGTGTCGAGGTCGCCGAGAGCCGCCCGATCGAGGTGCCCCGCCGTGAGTTCGGAGACGGCGGTCTCCATCTTCGATTCGAGATGCGACGCGAGCCACGGCGCGGCGTCGAACTCCGCGGCGTGGGCGACCTCGTGGAACGCGATCCAGCGCCGAAAGCGGTCCCGGTCGGCTTCGAGGGCGTCGGCGACCCCGACGACGTTCGGGTGGACGAAGTACAGACGGTGGTCGTCGTCGCCGAGCAAGGTCGGATCGTACTGCCCGAGGACGTTGCTCGCGAGGAAGCCGAGCGTGAGCGCCATTGTCCCCGTGTTCGCCGCGCGTGCGATCGAGGGGACGACCATCGCACCGCTCTCCAGCGGTGCGAGGAGCCGCCGGAACGTCGCGACGTTCGCGTCGATCCAGTGGTGGCGGTTCTGCACCTCGACGCTGCCCGGCAGCTCGAAGTCGATACCCGAAGCGGTTCGGATCCTCGATCGCGCGTCGGCGACGTCGTCGGCGTACCCCGCTCGGTCGGCCGCGGACAGCGACAACTCTCCCGGGGCGGTCCCGGCGCGGGCCGCGGTGCCGACGGCGGTCCAATCGACCGGACTGTCGCCGTCGGAGCCAGCGACGGCGCGTGCGGCACGGAACAGATTCACATCCGGGCTAGTCGAGCCGATATAAAAACTCTTCCGGCGCCCGGATGCCGGTCGGCGGTTTCGATACTCCAGCCGCCGGTGTTAGCTGTAATTGAGGGCGCTACGCCCCCTTTTCAGCGAGCGCTAGAGGGGCGAGCAGGGAGGGTACAGCGCCCGCAGGAGTTGCTGGCACGTTCTCCGCCACGGTTAGCACCCCTGCGGTCGAAAGGCGATGTTCACCGCGTCTCCGAGGGTGTGCAAGCGCGAGGAGACGCGCGAACCGTCGGTCGTGGCAGAGTGTCCGTCCGGGAGGGGCGAGACGCTCCAAACTGTTATAATAGAAGTCGCCTGCGGTGTCCGGAGCCGCTGTGTCTACGCCGGATCCAAGCGCCGATACAGAAACGGGAACCCCCACCCCCGACGAACGAGGGGCGAGTAGCTCCGAGCGCGGTAGAGCGAGATGAGGTGGGGTCGGGCAGTTCAGACATCCCTTACGGACCTCCGAAGCGACGAGTGAGGCGCTACTGATTTGATTCAGACTGTTCGTACGTCGGTGCTGAACGGCCTCAGACCCCGACTGTATCGGACGATTCCGCGTCGCCGTACGTCGTCTCGAGAAACGCGATGATCCGTGCCGATTGGCTCATCGAGACGCCGTACCCGTCGGCCACGAGCACGGGTACCTGCCGCTGGCCCGTGGCCGATTTCACCTCGGTGCGCTTCGAATGGAGCCCCTCGACCCAGACGCTGTCGAACGCTACATTCAACTCCTCGAGTGTGTCGACCACGCGCTCGCAGTACGGGCAGCCCTCGAGGCGGTATAGCGTGACAGTCATACGATCACATACGCGGTGGGGATTAAAAAACCGCCGGGGGCGACTGCCCCGAACAACACCACCAAGCAGCTCCGGGCCGTACCCCCAGCATGGCGACGCCAGTTACGTACTACTGCCCGCACTGTGAGACCGTCGTCGAACTGCAGCGCGAGGGATATCTCGCCGACAAGTCCGTGACGCCGTACCCACTCGAGGGCTGGAACTACGTCCCCGTCGAGGCGGACTACGCGGCCGACGACGCCGACGGCGTCCGGTTCGTCTGTGGATCCGACGGATCCGCGCGCGACCCCGGGGCCGATGGGTGTGGGAAACCGTTCTACCTCTCGTTCGTCCGCCCCGGAACCACCGATGCGGGGGCGGCGGTCGACCCGACTACTCGACCCAAGTGACGCCCCGGTGCTCCCCACGTATTTAGTTCTCGCCGGGTGCACACGTGGACATGGTACCTGCAGTCGGCGAGACGCCACCGGCGTTCGAGGCGCTGTTGTGCGATGGCGAAACGTTCCGCCCGACGGCGCTCTCCGACGCGCTCGGCGACCGGGGGACCGTCCTGATCTTCGACGGCTTCGCCTTTTCGGCCATCGCGCAGAACTGGTGGACTCGATACGACACGCTCGGATGGGGCACGTTCGAGGGGGTACAGGTGTACGGGATCGTCCGCGATGGCCCCTACTCGATCAATGAGTTCCTCCGCGGACTCGAGAGCCCGTTTTCGATGTTTTCGGATTCCGACGGCAACGTCGCCGATTCGTACGACCTCTCGGTCGAACGCGATGGGATGGCCGGTATCGAGACGTCCCGACGGGCCGTGTTCGTTCTCGACGACGCGGGCCTCGTTCGACACGCCTGGGACACCGAGGAGTGGATCTACCCCGTTCCGACCGAGGAGATCGAGGCGGCGATCGCGGAGTTGTGAGGCGGGGGCGGTGACATCCTCCTCGCCGTAAACGGAGCGGGATCGAAGATCCCGCAGGCAGTCGGGCTTCGTCGTTCGAACGGCGCGAGCGCCGTTCGGGATGACGAGAGAGCTCCGCTCTCTCGAACCACCCGACGACGGCGAGGCTTCCCGTACCGCAGGTGGGATATTTGCCGGTCTACGATACGACCTGTTCTCTCGTGGTGAATGTCCCGCTCTCGCGGTCGAACAGGTGTACCGATGGCTGTGTCGTTCGAAAATCTTTGATTTTCGTGATGACGAGAGACTACGTCTCTCGAACCACCACACAGCCGTTACTCTTATCCTCGCCGTGAGGACTCGGAGTTATCTTCTGACGCATATTTTCCGCCCCATTACAATCCGCGTTCCCGACCAACTCGCACGACGGGCAGACGTATAGCCAACCACCCGCGCCGCGACGGTAGGCTTATTCCCGGCCGGTAAGACCCTCATCCATGCGACTCGACGGAATCCGTGTCCTCGATCTCACCCGGCTGCTTCCGGGCCCCTACGCGACGCAGTTGCTCGCCGACGCCGGTGCCGACGTGATCAAGGTCGAAGACACCAAAAGCGGGGACTACGCCCGAGAGATGCCGCCCACGACCGACGAGGGGATCGGTGCGATCTTCGACGCGGTAAACCGTGGTAAGCGCAGCGTCGCGCTCGATCTCAAGAGCGACGGCGGACAGACGGCGTTTTACGACCTGCTCGAAGACGCTGACGTCGTCGTCGAGAGCTTCCGTCCGGGGGTGGCCGAGCGGCTCGGCGTCGGCTACGACGCGGTCTCCGAACGCCGGCCGGATGTGGTGTATTGCTCGCTTACGGGGTACGGACAGAACGGTCCGTACGCCGATCGACCCAGCCACGATCTCAACTGTATCGGGCTTTCGGGGCTTCTCGATATGAACCGCCGGAGCGTCGACGAGGCGCCGCGGCTTCCGGGCTACCAGATCGCCGACATCGGCGGCGGGTTGCTCGCCGCCTTTGCGGTCTGTTCCGCGCTGTTGTCCCGCGAGCTCGGCAACAGTGGCGGCGAGTACCTCGACGTGTCGATGACCGACGCGGTCGTCGCCTTCTCGCAGACCGTCGCGCCCGATGCGCTCCGGGGATCGGATCCACGCCCGGGCGAGACGCCGTTCACCGGCGAATATCCCTGTTACGGTGTCTACGAGGCGAGCGACGGCAACTACGTCACGTTCGGCGCGCTCGAGCCGAAGTTCTTCGAGGCATTCTGTGCGGCCGTCGACCGCCCCGAGTTGGCCGCCGAGCACACGTCGGAGGACCCGTCGGTTCGGGCGGCCCTCCGTGCGGAACTCGAGTCGATCTTCGCCGAACGGACCCGCGACGAGTGGGTGTCGCTTCTGGCGGACGTGGACACGGCGTTCGGCGGCGTCTACACCCCCGAAGAGGCGCTCGAACACCCTCAGATCGAGGCCAGAGGATACGTCCGGCGGCCGGACGACGGCGCGCCACGAATCGGGTTTCCCGTCCGAGGGAGCGACGTACCGCGCGCGGACGGCCGGGCGCTTCCGGACCACGGCGAACACACGGTACCGATACTCGAGGCGGCTGGCTACGACGCCGATACGATCGATCGCCTCCGCTCGGACGACGCGATCAAGTGAGCGCTATCCGGCGGCCGCGATCACGTCGGCGATCGCGTGCCGTTTCAACAGTGCGAACCCGACGAACACGATCACGAAGCCGAGCACTGACAGAGGGCCGACGGACTCGCCGAGCAGGAACACCCCGGCGATCGTCGCCACGATCGGGACCAGATACGTCACGAGGCTGACCTCGAAGGCCCCGCGCTCGCTCAACACGGTGAAGTAGATCACGAACGCGATGGCGGTCGAGAAGACGCCGAGGTAGACGACCGCTCCGATGGCGATCGGATCGACGAGCGCGGTCGGCACCGATTCCCCGCCCGCAAAGCTGAACACGTGGAGGACGACGCCACCGACGAGCATCGCCCATCCGGTCATCGCGACCCGCTCCATCGACGGGCGAGCACGCTGGATCAGGACGCCGCCGAGCGAGACGCTCACCACCTGACCGACGACGAGGAGTCGGCCGAGGGTATCGCTCCCCGTCAGATTTCCCGGGTCGGGCCGGACGATCAGCCCGATCCCGACGAACCCGACGACGACGCCGAGCGTTCCGACGGCCGAGAGGCGTTCGTCGAGGAGGACGAGCGCCCACAGCGCGGTGACGATCGGGACGAGCGCCTGCAGGATCGCGGCGATGCCGCTCGGGACGGTCTGTTGGCCGACGAACAACAGTCCGTTTCCGGCGACGAGGAAGACGCCACCGGCAGCGATTGCGGCGACGTTGTTCCGGCCGGTCGGAACCCATCCCCGGTCGTCGGTCGTCACGCCGACGTATCCCAAGAGGAGAATCGCTGCGACGTCGTACCGGAACGCCGCAAACAGGAGCGGCGGCAGATATCCCAGTCCGATCGAAATCGCGGGGAACGACACGCCCCAGAGGAGCGAGAGACCGACGAGCAAAGCCGGGACGCGGAGGCGAGACACGACGAGTTGTTCCCGCGAGAGGGTAAAATCCCTACCGGAATGCGAACAGGCGATCCGGCGACGACTGGCGAGCGTGGATCGCAGTGGGCGTCCTCGACGCCTCGCTCCCGCCTGGGCGACTCGCCAGCGAGCGGTCAACGCATACGGCCCCTGCTCGCGTTCTGATATATAACTCATTGCTCGGGGGAGGTCAACTCTCGGCGACGGCGATAATCAGCAAAATTTGCTTTCTTCGGCGACGATACCAGCAGATATACAACGGCGGCTTGCCCAAACGATCCCATGGAAGATGACCGATTCGGCGGCCTAGGCCGACGTGCTATCGGTCGCTGGTGCGCTCTCGACGCCAGCCTCCAGGGCAGCCTCGTCGCTCTCGCGATAGCCGCCGCCGTGACCTTCGGTGCCGAGATCCCATGATCGCCGCGGTCGGCCGGACGCTCCCCGGTATCGTTGTTCTCTGTCTCGGCGCGTTGGCGGCGCGCCGGTTCTCGACGCTCGCCGGTGTCAGCGAACTGCTGTTGGCCATCGGATTGGGCGTCGCCCTCGCGAACACAGTCGGCGTCCCGGAGCGGGTCCGTGCCGGAGTGGGGACACACGACGTCTGGCTCGCCGCGGGAATCGTGTTGCTCGGGGGCTCGCTGACGCTCGGGTCCGTCCTCGAAACCGGCAACAGTGTTTTGTTGTTGTTGGTCACCGCCGTGACGGTCACTGTCCTTCTGGTGGAGGCGATCGCTCGGAACGTCGCTGGATTGACCGAGCGACTCGGATCACTGCTCGCCGCCGGGGCCGGGATCTGCGGCGTCTCGGCGGTCGTCGCCGTCGGCGGTGCGATCCGCGCGAAGGAGACACAGATCGCCTACGCCGCCGCGGTTATCCTGTTGGTCGATGCGGTTACGATCGTCGTCTATCCGATCGTCGGCTCCGTGCTCGGTCTCTCCGGGATCGCCTTCGGGGTCTGGACCGGAGTCAGTATGCTCTCGACCGGGCCGGTGGTCGCCGTCGGATTCGCCCACTCAGAGGTCGCCGGCCAGTGGGCGACGGTGACGAAACTCGCGCGCAACGTTTTGATCGGCGCCGTCGCGCTCGGCTACGCGAGTTACTACGCGCGGCGGGGATCCGGCGGCCAGACCTCTCTTCGGATGTTGTGGGCGAACTTTCCGAAGTTCGTCCTCGGGTTTCTTGCCTTCGTCGGTCTCGCGAGCGCCGGGGTCTTCTCGCCCGGGCAACGCGCTTCGATGGCGAACGCCGTCGATTGGCTGTTCTTGTTGGCGTTCGTCGGTCTCGGGACGGAGATCCGAATCGAGGACATCCGACGGACCGGCTTCGCCCCCGCACTCGTCGTGTTCGGGGTGGTATCGGTCGTGAGCGCCCTGTCGCTCGCGGTCGCGCTTGCGGTGTTCTGAGGGCTTCCTCGACCGCCGTCGGGGACTGTGCCCCCCGAACCGGGAGGTTATTTGTCCGGCCGGCCCCTCGAATCGATATGGATTCGTCGGCCCTTATGTGGCATTCCGCCCTCGTGGCGGGGGTCGTCGTTTCGCTTGCAACCCTCGTGTACGTGAGTCGGCCCGGTGGGCGGTGGGGGGCGATCGCCCGAAAACGACTCGTGATGGGACTCCCGTGGGGTACGCTCGTCGCCGTCGCGGGCGTCGCCTGTTTTTATTTGTTCGTCCAGGACGGCCTCGCGAACCCCCGAAATCCCCTCGAGATACCGTTTCGGGCCTACAGCTACTTTTATCCGCTCGGGATCCTCACCTCCGGGTTCGCCCACACGAGTCTGGGCCACGTTACGAGCAACCTGCTCGGGACGTTGGTCTTCGGGTCGCTGGCCGAGTACGCCTGGAGTCACTTTCCCCGCCGCCGCGGGCGCTCGTCGTTCGCGTCGCTCGGATCGAACCCCTTCGTCCGGATCGCGGCGTGGACTCTCGGCGCCGCAGGCGCGGCCGTCGCGACGTCGACGTTCGGGCTCGGCCCGGTGATCGGGTTCTCCGGAGCCCTCTTCGCGTTCGTCGGGTTCGCGCTGGTCCGGTTCCCGATCGCGACCGTCGTTGCCGCCCTCTCGACGCGGGTCGTCACCCAACTGTACAACGCGATCCGCGTGCCGGAAGTCCAACAGTCGGCCGCGGAGACGTTCTCGCGGCCGTGGTGGGCGGGAATCGCGATACAGGGCCACGCCGTCGGCCTGTTGCTCGGTGTCGTGGCCGGGACGGCGCTTCTGTACCGCCGGGACGTTCGCCCGACCCCCGAACACGTCTGGCTCGCAGCGCTCGCCTTCGCCGTCGATCGGGGGCTGTGGGCCGTCTACCTCCCGGAAGGCTCCGAGACCTACCGGCTATTCAGGGCGCTCGGGATGGCCGCAGTCTTCGTCCTCGCCGCGATCGTGGCGGGCGGGACGTCGGCGACGACCCGGGCGTTGCTCCCGAGTGTCGATCTCTCGCGCCGAGACGTGGCGTTCGGGGTGGTCTTCGCCGCGCTCGTGGCGGTCGCGTTCGTCGGCGTCCCGCTGAACCTGTCCGCGGTCGAGGACCCGACGGCCGGCGTCGGGGAGGCCGACGCGGTCGAGGTCGGAGATTACACCGTCCTCTACGCTGAGGGCGTCGAGAACCGGTTCGTCTCCTCGGTTCCGGTCCCCGGCGGCGAAAACCGGACCGAGAACCGCGTCAAATCGAGCGGCCTCATCGTCGTCTCCGAGCGCCGGAACATCTGGTGGGAGGAGGTCTCCGCCGCACGCTTGGAGTCGGCCGGTGCCGCGACGATCCGCGTCGGCGGCCTCGCCTGGAGCGAGGACGTCCGGGCGACGCGGACGACCTGGGCCGTCGCGGGCGGGAACGCGACGTATCACGTCCGCCTCGGGCTTGCGGCCGAGAACAGCAGCGATCGCCCCGTCGTGTTCCGGGCGGACCCCGTCGAGGCCGACGCCGTCGTCGACGGCCGGCGGCTGTCGATCGCACCGGCCGGCGACGGCTTCGAGGTCGCCGTCTCCCGCCGCAACGAGACGCTCGGGAGGGCAGCCATCCCGCCGGGGAACGGGACAGTGACGACGGGAGGCGTCACGCTCTTTCGGGAAAACCGGAACCTGTTCGCGGAGCGCGGGCTAACGCGAGTCCGGATCGCCAGGCGGGCCGGATGACCCCGCCGGTGGTCACTCCCACTCGATCCGGTAGACTTCGGTGTCGATCGATCGGGTCTCGGAGTCGTGGTGTTCGAACTGCCGGGGGAGTTCGAACTCCGCGGCGAAAGCGTGAGTGACTTGCCCGCCGTTGTCGCCGGCGAACGCCCGGACGAACGACTCGCTGCCCGCATTGTGGACCGAATACGAGACCGACGAGACCGCCGCCGCGGCCTCCAGGAACGCCCGATCGGCCCCTTCGTTGCCGGACTGTGCGCCGAACGGCGGATTCATGAGCACGGTCGCGTCGCCGCCGGGCACCAGCGGGAGGTCGGTTACGTCGCCGCGAACCCACGAGACGTCGGTCATCGCGCCCACGCGTCGCTCGTTCTCCCGCGCCGTCGAAAGCGGCGCGGGATCGATGTCGACCCCCACGACCAACTCGGGGCCGCGAAGGGCCGCCCCCAGCGCGAGCATTCCCGTCCCGCAGCCGAGGTCGAGTACCGTCCGCCCCTCGACGTCACCGTTGAGGTCGGCGACGTGGACGATGTGTGCCGCCAGATCGGGCGGCGTGTGGTACTGCTCCAGCGGTGCGTGTGGGTCCTCGAACCCCGCAACGACGGCCAACTCCTGGGCCAACCGCCGGCGCGTCGCACCCGCAGTTCCGTCTGTCATCGTTGAAAATACTTTCCGGGTATACGGATAAATATTTGTATGCGTATTAGTTATATCTTGGGCGGCAGTTACTCGCATCCGAAGCGATCGAGGCCGACCTGCTCGCTCGCGACGCCGTCCGGGTCGGCGGCCCACGGCGTCCGCGCGTCCCTGACGGCGTCGGCATCGGTCGACGGCGGGTCGGCGGGCGCGTGGCCCCCGCACTCGGGGCCACACTCGCGGGCCGGATCGACGAATCGCCCCTTCCACGCACAGTAGGGCAACACGTCGTCTCCGCCGAACGATGGGCCCTGTGGCTCCACTTTTGTACAGCCTGGAAGCTGGTCGGGGCGCCAGCCCTTCCCGTAGGCGCGTTCGGCGACCCGCCGCCGGAGCGCGGCCTTCTCGTCCGCGCCGACGAGTTCGATATCGATTTTGGCCGGGGACGCCTCGATGACGGCCGTTCCCGGCTCGTCGCTCGGCAGCGACTCGGCCGCCCGGACGACCTCGAACGTGCCCGCCTCGGGGTCGAGGCGCCACACGCCCACCGGGTCGGGAATCCGGTTCAGATGCGCGCCGGTCACGTAAGACTCGGTGGCGAGGACCACCTCGTCGAACAGCGCCAACGAGACGTCCTTGCGCAACTGGAGTTCGAGCTCGCCGGGACGGTCGAGGTCGGGTTTGTTCTCGATGGCTCGCAACCCGCCGATCCAGTCGGGATACGGACTCGCCTGCCGGACGTACCGCTGGCCGCTGCGACGTTCAGTTTCGAAGAAGCCGATCTCGGTGGCGCGGTCGGCGATCGCGACCGCACGCCTCGGGCTGACGTCGATCGCCGCCCGCGGCCGGCGCGCACGCCCGACGCCGACGTCGCTCTCGATGGCAGGTCCGGGGATCGCCTCGGGGGTGATCTCGATCCGGCGTTCGAACTCCGGCCCCGGCAGCACCTCGACCACGTCGACGATCCGTGTGTGGGTTCCGAGCTGCCGGGCGACGACGCCGTCGCTGTCGGCTTCGAGGGCGGCACACGCCGCGAGTTCGAAGGCGAACTCCCGCACGGTCTATTCGAGGGGTGGCGTCGACAAAAGCGACGCGCTCGCGGGAGTCCACTCGAGCGAACGCGACGCCCGCTATGCGAACGCGAGGTCCTGTTCGGCTTCGAGCAGTTCGTGATAGCGGTTGCGGATGGTGACCTCGGAGATGTCCGCGACCTCCGAGACCGCGGCCTGGGTCGTCTTCTCGTTGGTGAGCAGCGAGGCGGCGTACACCGCGGCGGCCGCCAGCCCCACCGGCGACTTCCCCGAGTGGACGCCCTGCTCTTTGGCGTTGCCGAGCAGCTTGCGCGCGCGGTTTTCGGCCTCCTCGGAGAGATCGAGGTCGCTGGCGAAGCGCGGCACGTAGCTTTCGGGATCCGCAGGCGCGACCTCGAGGCCGAGTTCGCGGACGACGTAGCGGTAGGTGCGGGCGATTTCGCTCTTTTCGACGCGGGAGACGCCCGCGACCTCGTCGAGGCTGCGCGGGACGCCGGCCTGTCTGGCGGCGGCGTACACGGACGCCGTCGAGACGCCTTCGATGGAGCGTCCGGGGAGGAGGTTGTCGTCGAGCGCGCGGCGGTAGATGACGGAGGCGGTTTCGCGGACGTTTTCGGGGAGACCGAGCGCGGAGGCCATGCGGTCGATTTCGCCGAGGGCCTGTTTGAGGTTGCGCTCCTTGGAGTCCCGCGTGCGGAAGCGCTCGTTCCACTTGCGGAGTCGCTGCATCTTCTGGCGTTGCCGGGAGTCCAGGGAGTTCCCGTAGGCGTCCTGATCGCGCCAGTCGATGTTGGTGGAGAGCCCCTTGTCGTGCATCATGTTGGTGGTGGGGGCGCCGACGCGGGACTTTTGATCCTTCTCGGCGCTGTCGAAGGCGCGCCACTCGGGCCCGCGGTCGATCTCGTCCTCCTCGACGACGAGGCCACAGTCCCGACAGACTGTCTCGCCGTGCTCCGAATCGGCGGCGAGTCGGCCGCCGCACTCCGGGCAGCCGGTCGTCTCCTCGTGGTCGGTCTCCGCTTCGGTCTCGGTCTCGGTCGTCCGTGTTCGTGTATGTTCGCTCATGCTACGTGGCGGGGGCTGCCAGGTAGGGATTTACCCCAGAAAGACCCGGTCAGTTGTCGTATATAACGTATGGGCGAGCAATATTTAAATACTTCGGTGATTTCGCCCCCCGTACCAGCCGTCACACTGGTTTTTGACGCCCCTACCGTCCCGGTGGCCGAACGATGCGGTGGCGATTTACTTCGGTACGGCGTGTGTGGCTGTATGGACCGTGACGCGTTCGCTGCCCGCATAGATCACACCGTCCTCGGGCCGGAGACGACACCCGGGGCGGTGGAGGCGGCCCCCGACACTGCCACGGAACACGGGATGAACGCCTGCGTTCCGCCGTATTATCTCCCCGACGCCGCCGAGTACGCGCCGGCGGTGACGCTCGTCACCGTCTGTGGGTTTCCCCACGGCCAGGCGGCCCCGGAAGCCAAGGAGATCGCCGCCGAGGCCGGCGTAGCCTTCATCGAGACCGCGACCGGGTTCTCCGCCGCCGGCGCGACCGCCGAGGACGTCGGTATCATGTCGGAGTACCTCCCGGTGAAAGCAAGCGGCGGGATCGGCGGCTTCGAGGCGGCGCTGTCGATGTTCGAAGCGGGAGCCGATCGGGTCGGCGCGTCCGCCGGGGCGGCCATCGTCGAGGGCTTCGACGCCGAGGCGGTGGCGACGGCGTCGTTCGATCCCGGGGCGGAATGATCGCCCCGACAGCGCCTCCCGAAACGTCGCCCTTTTGAACGACGGCGCATAAAAAACGGTAACCGATGGCCACCTACCACATCGAGACGTACGGCTGCACTTCCAACCGTGGGGAGAGCCGCCGGATCGAGCGCTCTCTCCGGGACGCGGGCCACCGCCCCGTCGAGGGGACCGCGGAAGCGGATGTGGCCATTCTCAACACCTGTACCGTCGTCGAGAAGACCGAGCGCAACATGCTGCGCCGCGCCGAGGAGCTCGAATCCGAGACGGCCGACCTGATCGTCACCGGCTGTATGGCGCTCGCGCAGGGCGAGGCGTTCGCCGACCTCGACGTCCAGGTGCTACACTGGGAGGACGTCCCCTCGGCGGTCACGAACGGGGAGTGCCCGACGACGACCCCGGACGCCGAACCGATCCTCGACGGCGTCGTCGGCATCCTTCCGATCGCCCGCGGCTGTATGAGCAACTGTTCGTACTGCATCACGAAGTTCGCGACCGGACGGGTCGACTCCCCCACGATCGAGGCGAACGTCGAAAAGGCGAGGGCGCTGGTCCACGCGGGCGCGAAAGAGATCCGCGTCACCGGCCAGGACACCGGCGTCTACGGCTGGGACACGGGCGAGCGGAAGCTCCCCGAGTTGCTCGATCGGATCTGCGACATCGACGGGGAGTTCCGCGTTCGGCTCGGGATGGCCAACCCTGGCGGCATCCACGGCATCCACGAGGAACTCGCGGACGTCTTCGCCGACAACCGGAAGCTCTATGATTTCATCCACGCGCCGGTTCAGTCGGGCTCCGACGAGGTGCTCGAGGCGATGCGCCGCCAACACCGCGTCGGGAAGTTCCGCGAGGTCGTCGACACCTTCGAGGGTCGCCTCGACCACTGGACCCTCTCGACGGACTTCATTGTCGGGTTCCCGACCGAAACGGAGGCGGACTTCGAGCGCTCGATGGCGCTTCTGGCCGACGTCCGCCCCGAAAAAATCAACGTCACCCGGTTCTCGAAGCGCCCCGGTACCGACGCCGCCGAGATGAAGGGTCTCGGCGGGACAATAAAAAAAGAGCGCTCAAAAGCGATGTCGGAGTTGAAACGCGAGATCTGCACCGAGACCCACGCTTCGATGGTCGGCGAGACCCACGAGGTACTCGCCGTCGAACCCGGAACCGGCGACTCGATCAAGTGCCGCGACGAGGCCTACCGACAGGTGATCGTCACTGACGCGGCCGAGCGCGGCGTCGAGGTCGGAGACCTCCTTGAGGTCGAGGTTACCGCCCACGAGGCGATGTACTGCTTCGGTGAGCCGATCTGACCCGGGCACACGCTACCGCTCGGCGGCGTCTTTCCACTCGCCGATGCCCTCGGGGTCGAGATGCAGGTGGACGTCACCGACGTCCTCCAGCGACCGCAGCGCCGCGACGAGTTCGGTCTCGATGTCGTGGGCCTCGACGAGCGTCAACTCGCCGTCGACCTCGACGTGGGCTTCGACCTCGAGGTCAGTGCCGTCGTAGAAGACGACGAGGTCGTGGACGCCCGAGACCGCCGGGTGCGACCGGAGAGCGTCGGCGACCGCCCGGCGCTGCTCGTCGCTCGGAGCCGCGCCGATGAGATATGAGACGTTCTCGCGGCCGATCTCGACGCCTTGGTAGACGACGAGAAGGCTCACGAGGCCGCCGGCGGCGGCGTCGAGAGCCGGATACCCGAAGAAGACGCCGGCGACGCCGACCAGGGCGGCGACCGACGTGTAGATGTCGTTGCGACAGTCGACTGCCAGCGCCGAGAGCGCCGAGGACTCGACCGTCGCGTTGACGTGGACGGTGTACCAGTACAACAGGTACATATCGGCCATCGAGAACGCCAACGCGCCGACGAGCAGGAGGTCGAACCGGACCGACGGCCCCTCGATGAGACCCTGTGCGGAGTCATAGAGGAGGTTGAGCCCCAAGAGCACGACGACGGTGCCGACGAACAGCGCGGCGAGCGGTTCGACGCGCTGGTGGCCGTGTGGGTGGTTCGTATCGGGGTCGTCGTAGACGCTCCGGCCCCACACCAACACGACGACGCTCGCGACCAGGTCGGCGACAGAGTGGGCGGCGTCGGCCAAAAGCGCCACCGAACCGAACGCGAGACCGACGGCGGCCTCGACGACGATCTTGATCGCGTTCCCGAGGACGTTGACGACGCTCGCGCGGGTGAAGCCGCGCCTCGCGGCGTCGGCGTCGAGTCCCGCTTCGGCGACGGCGGTGTCGCTCACGGCGTGACGTACCCGAACCGGTCAGATAAACCATCGGATTAGACGGATCGAAGCGAGTCCTTCGACGGTGGCGAACTGTCGTCGTTTGCGGGGGACGACAGCCGTCGTCGGTGCAGACGACGAAGCGCCGTTGCTCACGGGCGGCGCCGGTCTGTCGATCACTCGCCGACCAGTACCGCGCCGTCGTCGGCCGTCCGCGTCCCCGGCTGTTCGGCGAAGGCCTCCCGGAGTCGGTCGTAGCTCTCCTCCAGGGCCTGGACGATGACCTTCGTGTCCGAGCAAACCGGCATGAAGTTCGTGTCGCCGTCCCACCGCGGGACGACGTGGGTGTGGAGGTGGTCGTCGACGGAGCCGCCGGAGGCGTCGCCGAGGTTGAGCCCGACGTTGAGGCCGTCGGGGGCGAACGCCGCCTCGAGCGCCGTCATCGTCCGCTGTTTGAGCCGGGCGTGATCCGAGAGCACGGCCGCGTCGAGGTCGGTGTAGTCGCCGGTGTGAGGCCGCGGGATCACCATAACGTGGCCCGGGTTGTACGGGTAGTTGTTCAGGAGGACGAACGCGTGTTCGGACTCGGCGGCGACGCGCGCCTCGCGGGCGTCGTCCCGGTCGGGGAGGACGCAGAACGGACACCCGTCGACGCCGGCCTCCGAGCCGTCGCGTTCGACCCACTCGATGCGCCAGGGGGCGAACATTCGCTCCATGCGCCTCCTTCGGACGGCGCCGGCATAACGCTGTTCGCCCGCTTTTAGTATATAACTCTGTCGGCCGTTCAGCGCGGCTCCGAACGATCGTACTGGCGCAGAATCGCCTGTGAACGGTTTCGATGCTATAGAGCCGGTTGCAGGCGGGAGCCGTCCGACGGCTGAACGGTCTCCAACCGACGCGGCGTTTTAGGGGATGTTCGGGGCTACCGACGGGTGATCATGTCGACGCGACTCGACGACGACGGCGGAATGACCGAGCGCTGTGAGACGTGCGGCCGCGAGACGCTCCACGACGTCTCGATTCACCTCCGAACCGAGAGCCGTCGGGCGAAGAACGCCGAGTTCTCGCGGGAGCCCTACCGCGTCGCGACCTGCCGGTGTTGTGGGGCCGAGCGATCGCTCCGGATGAACGACGCTTGAGCGCCGCGGCTTCGCGGCTGTTCCGGCGCGGAAGCCGGGACCGACGGATCAGAATCTTCTTTGTGCGCCTCACCCGAGACGGAGGTATATGATTCCGATCGACGACACGCCCCTGTGTCGGGACGGGAAAGTACTCATTTTGGCCTACGACCACGGCCTCGAACACGGTCCCGTCGACTTCGAGGGAGTTCCCGAAAGCGCCGACCCACGGCGCATCTTCGAGGCTGCCACCCACCCCGCGGTCACGTCGGTCGCCGTCCAGAAGGGTCTCGCGGAGGCGTACTATCCCAGCTACGAGGAGAGCGTCTCCCTCCTGGCCAAGCTCAACGGGACCTCGAACCTCTGGATGGGCGAACCCGACTCGTCGGTCAACTGCTCCGTCGAGTACGCCGCCGAACTCGGCGCCTCGTCGGTCGGTTTTACGATCTATGGCGGCTCGAACAACGAGATCGAGATGGCAGAGGAGTTCCGCGATGCCCAGGAGGCCGCCCGCGAGCACGACCTCCCCGTCGTGATGTGGTCGTACCCGCGCGGGCAGGGCCTCAAGAACGATACCAAGCCCTCGACGATCTCCTACGCCGCACGGCTCGCCCTCGAGTTGGGCGCAGACGTCGCCAAGGTCAAACACCCCGGCAGCCACTCGGCGATGGAAGACGCAGTCCGAATGGCCGGCAAGACGAAAGTCGTCATGTCCGGCGGCTCCAAGCGCAGCGATCGAGCCTTCCTCCGGAGCGTCAAAGAGACGATCGACGCAGGGGGCAACGGCCTGGCCGTCGGCCGGAACGTCTGGCAACGCGAGAACCCCGAGCGCATCCTCGACGCGCTCGAGGCGGTCATCTTCGAGGAGGCGACCGTCGACGAGGCGCTCGCCGCAGTCGAGTAGATGGCGGACGCTCCCGACGCCATCGACGCCGTCGTCGACGCGATCGCCTCGACCGCCCCGGAGATCCGTTCGGGGCTTGCCGGCCGTCGCGCCTACGACGACGGCGCGAACCCCTCGGGCGATCGCCAACTCGAGGCCGACGTCTACGCCGACAGGCTCCTCGAGGAGCGGCTCCTCGGAATCGACTCGATCGCGGGATACGCGAGCGAGGAGCGCGACTCGGTCGTCGCCCCCGACGCCGCTGGGGGGGCCGCAGATGGGGACCGACACTACGTGGCGGTCGATCCTCTCGACGGCTCCTCGAACCTCAAATCGAACAACACGATGGGGACGCTGTTCGGCGTCTACGACGAACCGCTGCCGGCCGGCGGGTCGGCGCTCGTCGCCAGCGGATTCGTCCTCTACGGCCCGATCACCACGATGGCCCTCGCCCGCGAGGGAACGGTCACCAAGTCCGTGATCGACGAGGGGACCCGGCGGGTCGTCGACCCGGACCTGACGCTCCCCGAGGAGCCGACCGTCTACGGGTTCGGGGGGCGCGTTCCCCGGTGGCGCGCTAACTTTTCGGCGTACGTCTCCGAGGTCGAATCGGAGCTGAAACTCCGCTACGGCGGCGCGATGATCGGGGACGTAAACCAGGTGTTGACCTACGGCGGGATCTTCGGCTATCCCGGCCTCCGGGAGCGTCCCGAGGGCAAACTCCGGTTGTGTTTCGAGGGGCATCCGATCGCACACATCGTCGAGACAGCCGGGGGCGCCTCCTCGAACGGCGAGCAGTCGCTGCTGTCGTTGACGCCCGATCGACTCCACGAGCGCACGCCGCTTTTTGTCGGCAACGAGTCGTACGTCGACCGACTCGAGGCCGCACTCGGGTGACGGGGCGCTCGGCCGCCCCGGTCGGAGCGGCCGAAGCCGCCAGGGCGAAGCCCGACGCCACCCTGTAGCAGCCATCGCAAGTGATTACACATCGATCGCACTGCCGTCGTGCGATCGAGTGTGCGGTGTCTTCCGGTCGCTACTATAACAGACGTGTGATGCGGGAGCGAGAGACCGCCCCCGGCGTCGCGCTGCCCGGCGTCGGGGACGGCGAGCCCGCGACCTACGTCTGCGGGTCGCCGCAGGTGTAGGCGGCACTGCCGTGGACGCCAGCAAACGTCGGGTCGAGATGCACCGACGTGTCGGCGATCCGGGAGGCGTCGGTCGGGAGGTCCAGCCCGCCGTAGGTCGGCACGTCGGCGTCGGAGCGGGTCGGCCCGGATTCAGGGATCGGGACGCACTCGAAGCGCCCCTCGGTCCCCGAAATCCCGTCTCGTTCGTGTTCGCGCCCACGTTGATCGCGACGCCCTGTATCGGATCGGTCACCAGTAGGTCTCGGGGTTGTCGAGCCAACGTCGTCCCCGGGCCCCGAGGGCGATCGCCGCCAGGACGAGCGCGACGAGCGCGAGAAGAGTCACGGCGGCGGGCGCGACGTCCGGCCCGACCGACAGCGTCGTCAGGAACAACTCGGAGGCCGATCCCGCCGTCCAGACGACGACGAGCACGACGAGGGCGGCCGAGAGGAGTCGTGTCCGATTCATACGTCACCTAGAGACGAACACGTATAAAAACCATCGCCGGAGTGCGGCTGTTCGTCGCGGTCTTCGGTGCCCGGTTCCGGAGGGCCGATATGGCCTGACGACGAACGCCCGCTATGACCACCATCGCCGTTCTCGCCGACCCGCCGCATCCAGACACTGCACTCCCCGAGTTGGTGGCCGACTCGCCGCTGTCGGCGGCGGCGGCGGCTTCGCTGTACGCCGCGTTGCTCAAGGACACCGCCCTCGCGGCCGACCGAAGCGGCGGCGAACTCCTCGTGAACTACCGCCCCGCGGAGGCGCTCGGCCTCGACGTCGACTCCGAGGTCCGGCTCAGATCGGTCCTCGAAGGGGTGATCGACCCCGAGGAGGCCCGCTTCGAGGTCCAGGTCGGCGAGACGTTCGCCGGCCGGGCCGGCAACACGGCGACGCATCTCCTCGAGACCGAGGGCGTCGGATCGGTCGGCATCGCCCGCCCCGAGGCGGCGCTGTTGGCGCGAACCGACATCGACAGCGCGGCGATGAAACTCCGGAGCACGCCCGTCGTCCTCGGCCCGGCACCGGGCGGGCACGTCACCTACGCGGCGTTCGCCGAGCCGATCGATTTCGGGGCGTGCTATGCGCCGCCGGCTCTGGAGACGCTGACGGATCGCGCACTCGATGTGGGCCTCGAGGTCGGCTTCCTCGAGTCCAAGCCGTACCTGCGGCGCAAAGCCGACCTCGCGAACCTGATCGTCGACGTCCGGACGAGACGAAAAGCCGATGCGCTCGTCCCGCCACATCTAGCCGAGTGGGTTGGGAGCTGCGATCTCACCGTGCTCGCTGATGGGGACGGTCTCACGCTCGAGGAGTGAGACGCGCGCGGCCGCGAGACATCATATTCGGGGGCGTTGGACTGACGATCGCTTCTCGGCGGGACTGCGGACACAGCGGACTCCGTGGACGGACCGGCGTCGTGGCTCGGAGCCCGGAGGACCGCGAAAACGGTTGGGGTGGGGGATAGGGGGGTGGGAGCACAGGCGTCTGCGTGCGCCCCAATAACGTTGTTTTCACCAGGGGTTTATAATATTACCGAACTATTGCGTATGTGGGTAAATATCATTATTTGTAAGCTCTCGTCGCGATAGCGCGGTCGACTCCCTCCGGTGGCCGTCGAAGGAGTCACCCGCTTTATTGCCCCACGGCCGTTCGGGGCCTCTCCGGTGAGTTGTCGGCTCCGTTTCAGAGAACACGGGGGTTCGGTCTTTGCCCCCACGGTATAGTAGCGATCGGAAGACACTGCACACTCGATCGCACGACGGCAGTGCGATCGATGTGTAATCACTTGCGATAGTTACTATAACGCGGAGAACGTCCGTCGGTTGCCGACCGCGTCCGGGCGGGTAGTATCGCGGGACAAGAGATATTTTCGTGCGGGGTTCGCGGGACAAGACGACATTTTCATACGTGCCGGGCGCAGATACGGTCGTAGACTCAGACGGGTGTGACCTCGGTGTCTCGAGTGTGGTTCGGCGCTCCCGCGACGGCGTTCGTCCGGGGCGTGACAGCCGCCCGAAAGGCGTCGAAATCACCTGACGTGGGTCGATGCGGAAGAACAACTATCGGTGGGATGGCAGAGCGGCCCATTGCGTCTGCCTTGAAAGCAGATGGCGCAAGCCTCCTGGGTTCGAATCCCAGTCCCACCGCATCGCTACAAACAGCAACGAGCGGTAGCACCGGGATTCGGCCGTTTCGTCCGCCGAGAGGTGCACCGAGAACCCCTCCCGTCACGGGATTTATCACCGACGGGAGCCTAGTATCGTCCGTGAGCACGCGAACGAGCGCCCTGAACAACCGGATCCTCGGCGTCGACATCCAAAGCGGCGACGTTCGGGGCGACGCCCCGTCCTACGCCGTCGTCACCTACGACGGGGAGACGATAGAGCGCGACGTCGTCTCGCTGCGGAAGCTCCACCGCCGGATCGGGAGTGAGGAGCCGGCCATCGTAGCGACGGACAACACCTACGAACTCGCCGAGGACAAAGCGGGGTTGATCCGATTCCTCCGGGGGTTGCCCTCCGAGACGAAACTCGTCCAGGTGACGGGCGACGAGCGGCCGGAGCCGCTCTCGCGGGTCGCCGCCCGCCACGGCGTTCCCTACGGCAAACAGCCGATGGAAGAGGCCGAGGCGGCGGCCCGGCTCGCGGCCAGAAACGTCGGCTACGAGGTCTCGGCGTTCACCAACACGACCGAAATCAAGGTTTCGCGGGGGCGCTCGACGGGGAGCGGCGGCTGGAGCGAGGACCGCTTCACCCGCCGGATTCACGGCTCCGTTAAAAAGGCCGCACGCGAGGTCGAGTCGGAACTCGACGCGGCGGCCCTCGAGTACGAACGGGACGTGACAGAGAAGTACGGCGGCTATTCGCAGGCCCGTTTCGAGGTCGAGGCGACGCCCGCCGAGCTCCCCGTCTCCGAGCACCGCGCCGGGGACACCCGGATCGAGATCGAGCGCGAGCGTCGCGACGGGATCGAGTACCGACCGCTGGCGAAGCGTCGCGACCACGTCGTCGTGGGGATTGATCCCGGCACGACCACCGCCGTCGCCGTGACCGATCTCGACGGGGACGTTCTCGACGTGTGGTCGAGTCGAACGGTCGATACGGCCGACGTGATCGAGTGGATCATCGAACACGGCCGGCCGATCGTCGTCGCCGCCGACGTCGAGCCGATGCCCGAGACCGTAGAAAAGATCAGGCGGAGCTTCGACGCCGCCGACTGGATCCCCGACAGCGACCTCTCGGTCGACCGGAAGCTCCACCGGACGCGGGAGGAGCACTACAATAACGATCACGAGCGTGACGCGATGGCGGCGGCACTGTTTGCCTACGACGATCACGCAGACCAATTCGAGCGGATTGCCGAGAAGGTCCCCCCACAGTTCGACCGCGGGGAGGTCATCGCCGCGGTCGTCTCCGGCGACGAAAGCGTCGAGTCTGCCCTCGAGGGGATGCGTGACGAGGACGGGGACGAACCCGAGGAGTCGACCCACGACCCCCGGGAGCTCACCGACGACGAAAAGGAGATCAAACGGCTCAAGGACCGCGTCCAGCGCCTCGAAACACACGTCGAGGAACTCGAAGCGACGGTCTCACAGAAGGACGAGCGGATCGAGGAGTTGGAGTCAGAGCTCTCCGAGGCCCGCCGCGAGGAGCGCCGGGACGCCAGAGAACGCCGCGAGGTAACCCGGCTCGAACGGGAGACCGAACGGCTCAAGCGGGAGCTCTCCGAGGCCGAATCGGCGAACGAACGACTGGAGGACAAACTCGAACGGCTCAAGGAGCTGTGGAAGCTCGACCACTCGAACTTCGCCGACGTGGCGGAACGAAAACGCGGTCTCGTCCCGGTCAAACCGATCGAGCAGTTCACCAAGGACGCGATCCGGCGCGCGGACGAAGCGTACGGCGTCGCCCCCGACGACGTCGTCTACCTCCGTGACGCAAGCGGCGCCGGACGCGAAACCGCCGAACGGCTGGCAGCGTACGATCCACGCGTCGTACTCCGGGATGGTGGCCTCTCCGAACAGGCCGACGAGGTCCTCTTCGAGCACGAGGTTCCGGTCGGTTCGGCCTCGGAGGTTGCGATCCAGGAAGTCGACGAACTCGCTGTCGCCCGCGAAAGCGAGGTCGAGGCCGTGATCGAGGACTGGAACGATCGGGCGGCCGAGCGGCGACGCGAGCGGAAGGCCGCCGAAATCGACCAGTTGATAAGCGAACACCGAGCGCGGGATCCCGAGCGGAGCGGTTGAGTCCGCTATCGTACTCGGGTTGTCCGGCCACTGGCGGGCGCCCGTCCGACGGCCTCACGACTCCCGGGCGGTGATATCCGCCATCGAAACCATCCCGAGGAAATCGTCGTCTGCGACGGGGATGTGATCCGTGTCGAACGTCGTCATCATCGCGGCGGCCTCGTTCAGCGGACAGTCCGGCGGGACGGCCTCGGCGGGTTGTGTCATCACCACCTCGACGGTGGCGGTGGTCGGATCACGGCCGTCGGCGGCGGCGTCGAGGATGTCGCTTTTCGTCACGATCGCAGGTGGAGCCGTCGTCACCAACAGCGCGCCCAGCCCCCGTCTTCGCATCTCGGTCGCCGCCGTCGACACCGTCTCCTCCGGCTGGATGATCTCCAATGTTTCCGTCATCGCCTCTTCGACGAGTGTGGCGTGTTCGCTCATCGTGGTAAACGTTCTCACACATTACACTTCAATCGTCGGATTCCGGGGCGTTTATTTTCACCGCCGTCCGTCGTCCTTTCATTTCGTCCTGTGGCTCTCCGGGACAGTCACCACCGGAACCGAAGCCGAACGAACAGTCCGTTCGGTGACGCTCCCGAGGAGTCGCCGCTCCAACCCGCGGCGCCCGCGCGCACCCATCACGACGAGATCGATGTCGTGTGTCCCGACGTACGATTCGATCGCCCGGCGGATCGACGAAGCGGTCTCTGTGGCCCCGACCACGGATCCGACGCCGGCGTCCTCGGCGACGGACGTCGCGGCGTCGACGAGTTCGCTCGCCGGCCTGTCGCCGGCGTCGGTCGGCGACCCGACTGCTGGATCCGACTCGTCGGCGACACAGAGCACGTGCAACGTCGCTCCCGTCCCCGCCGCGAGTTCGACCGAGAGCTCGAGGGCCGCCTCCGCACCCGCGCTCCCGTCGGTCGGCACGAGCACGCCCCTGGCGGGATACGTGACCGAGTCGTCGGCCGGATCGAGGGTGAGTACCGGCACGCTCGAGCGCCGGAGGACGCGATCGGTCGTGCTCCCGAGCAACAGGCGCTCGAGTCCGGTTCGTCCCCGCGTCGGCATGGCGATTAGGTCGATCCCGTACTCCTCTGTGTAGGCGTCGACGGTGGCGGCCACGCCGCCCTGGACGACGTCCGTGACGGCCGGGATCCCCCGCCCCGTGGCGCGTTGTGCCGCCGCCTCGACGACCGTTTCACCCTCGCGCTCGAGGACGTCGACGATCTCACCCTGGATCCGCGTGACGCTGTCGTGGGCAGTGTCGGCTACGTTGAGAACGTGGACGGTCGCAGCGTGCGTCTCGGCGACGTCCAACACGCGGTCGAACACCGCATCCGCGCCCTCGCTCCCGTCGGTCGGGAACAGAATCCGGTCGAACATACCACGGCTATCGCGGCGGTATATAAAAATGCCCGGCAGAGCGGCCGCTTTCGACCGCGCTCTGTCCGACGACGTCGATCCGAGAGCCCCGGTAGCCCCCCCGCGATCCGCGGGGGAGAAGGGTTTCATACACCACCCGGTAGCAATAAACGGCCGGAGCAAGACGTTCGAATATGACGTTCGTCGTCCCGTTCGACGGGTCGAAGCTCGCCGAAACAGCGCTCGTTCGAGCGCGAGAATTTAGCGATGTGCTCGAGGAGGAATCGGTCGTCGCTGTCGTTGTTGTTCCAAACGAAAACACGGAGTATGCCAGAGATCGCGGATGGCTCCGGCCCGAGGAGCCGTTCGAGACGGACTCCGTCGTGGAACGGCTCCACAAGCAGGTGATGGCCCTGGCTCCGTCGGCCGACTTTCGTCACCTCGCCGTCGACAGATACGCCCCGCTGGGAACTATCGCGTCCGCAGTACGTGACTTTGCGAACGAGACGGGTGCGTCTATGGTGTTCATCGGGAGCGAAAACGCCGGTCACATGGTCACAGGTATCAGCAGCGTGGGTAGCAACGTCGCTACTGAGGACGCCTACGATGTCGTCATTATCCGGAACAAGACCCCATCAAAAATAGCAGCGATCAGAGACTCTTCTCCATACAAACCACCGAAGTCGGACTTCTACATCTCGTGAATGAAGCCCGCTAGCCCGGCCGGGAGCCGTGCTGGCACGGCTTGCGCCCTCATCGCGCACTGGTGGGGGACCTCTCGGCCGCCTCGTTCTCGACGTGGTCGAGAGTCGCCGTCTTGGGGGCACCCTCGGTCGTAGCCGTCTCGGCTCGCAGGTCGTCGCACGACACAGCCACCGTGTTCTCGGCGGCGCGTTTGGCCCGGTCGCGCTCGGCGTCGACCCACGCCTCTGCCGAGAGGCCGCTCGCCGGGCTCACAAAACGGTTGCGCGTGTCGACGGCCGAGAGGACGAGTTCGTTGCGGCTTGGCGCCGTCGTTGAAAATCACGACCCAAATACGCTGCCAACCGTGGTATTTGCCCCGATGATTCGTACACGACGTTCAGGAGTGCCGCGTGAGCTGCCGTGTCGAATGCACGCTGTACACCTCAGACGCCCACCGCTGGCAGCGGTCGACGAGACAATGTCTCATGACGGACCCAGAACCGAAGCCGAAACTAAAGCCGACTCACACCGGCTCGGAACCGGACTGGACTGAAACCGGACTGACCGTCCTGCGGCCGCCGGTTACTCGCCGGCGACGGGGGCATCTGCGACCTCGAGGCCGCCGGTGAGCGTCCGGTGGGGGTAGGGGATGTCGATGCCGGCCTCGTCGAAGCGGGCCTTGACCCGCGTGACGTACTCGCCGCGGATCTTCACGAAGTCGGCCCGCGAGGGGTTCCGGATCCAGATCCGCGATTGGAGGCCGACAGACGAGTCGCCGAGCTCCGTCAGCCGGACCGACGGCTCGGGGTCGTCCATGATGCCGTCGTGGGCGTGGGCCTCCTCGAGCATAATATCTGTGGCGGTCTCGATGTCGTCGTCGTAGCCGATGCCGAAGACGAACTTCAACCGGAGTTTGTCCGCGTCGACGGGGTTCTTGACGACGCTGTCGGTGAGCTGGGAGTTCGGCACGGTCAGGAGTTCGTTGTCGAACGTCCGGAGGCGGGTAATCCGGAGGCTGATGTCCTCGACGACGCCCGAGTTGCCGTCCCACTCGATCCAGTCGCCGATCTTGAACGGTTTCTCCGTGAAAATGAATACCCCGGAGACGAAGTTCTTGAGGACGTCCTGCATCGCGAAGCCGATCGCCAGCGTCGCGGCGGCGGCGATGGTCGCAAGCGACCGGAGAAAGCCGTTGTAGCCCGCGATCCCGAACGCGACTGTGACCGCGAGAAACAAATAGAGGATCCACACCACCTTCTGGATCGGCGTCTTGGCGTGCCGACCGAGGTTGCGGGCATCGAGGAGCCGATCGAGAAGCGGCAATACGACGCGCCTGCCGAGGAAGTAGGCGACAGCGAACGCGACGGCGAAGAGTACGCCGCCGAGGGCGGCGTCGCCGACTGATCCGGCGACGCCAGCCGGCAGCCCGAGGGATTCCAATACGCGTCCGAGCCACCCGCTGGCGCCGTTCTGCAGCGGCACCACCGGCGTCATCGATCGAACACCGCGGTGTGGCCGCGAACGTCGAGGAGGTCGGCCCCCGTCCGATCGGCCAACGTTTCGGCCAGCGCTTCGGTCGTCGTTCCGCCGCGGGCAGCCCGGAGGAACTTCGCTTTGACAGGTCCGTCGTCCAACTGATCGGCCAGCTCGTCGACGACCGGGTCGATTCCCGACTTCCCGACCCAGACGGTCACGTCGAGGTCGTGAATATCCGCAGCGTTCTCGTTCGGCATGCCCCCCGCTTTGGCGGCTGTTCATAAAAAGCTGATACATCGACGGGGGGCCGTGGGCGTTTACCCTTCCCGTTCCGGGTCGTAGGGATACCGTGCGTGTTCCCCGCAGGCACAGGTCACGACCACGTGGCCGCTTTTAGTCCGGACGCGTGCGGTGCGACCGGGAACGAAATACGCGTCACAGCGGGTGCAACTGAAGCGCTTGAGCCGCTCTGGGAGGTCGATGCGGTTCCGCTCGGCGACCCGGCGAGCCCGCCGGACGTACCGTTTAGCGAGGTCCGACTCCCCCGAGCGGGCGGCCTCACGAGCCAGATCGGCGAGCTGGTCGACGCGCTCCTCGGCGATGCTCACGCTATCGGGTTTTCCCGGCGGATACAAAACCGTTCCGCGACGTCCGCGCGTTCGGAGCGGCGGCGCTAGCTCGCGGCGGCGTCGATGTCGCGGGCAGCGTGTTTGGCCTCGAAGACGGCTCCGGCTGCGAGTTCCCGGGCGAGTGACTCGACGTCTGCGTCCCCGTCGACGTCGGCGTCGATCCCCGCGGAGACGACCGACCCGGCCGGTGGTTGGACAGCAACGGTCGCCCGCAGCCCACTGTCGTCGTCGGCTATCTCTCCGCCGACGACGAACTCATCGGAGAGCAACTCCCGAGTCGAGGAGGCGACTCTGACAAGGTCCCGACGGAGGGTCCGGCGGTGCTCCGGGGTCGCCTCCGCGTCGGCGGCCGGCGCGCCTGCGTACGGCGTGTTTCCGTGCATTGAACGGCCCCATATACAGGACACGCCGATAAAAACCCGTCGGCCGCCGTGACGGACGGTGTCGTCCGGCGCAGTCCGGTCGGCCCGCCGGTCTCGCTACACGAGCGGGGCGCTCTCTCCGTACACGGCGAGGACGACGGCGGTCGCGTACCGCTCGGGGTCGGGATCAGCGACGGCCGAAAGTCGGCCCGGCTCGCCGAAGTCCCACTCGCGAAGCGCTCGGCCGGCATCGAGGCCCCGGTCGACCCGGTCGGGGACCACCTCGGGATCGGTCCCGGAGGCTTCATAAAAGATGCCCGGTCCCCCGGGGACTCTGTCCCACCCGAGACACGCGACCGCGGGGTCGGATCGGCCGGGGGCGACAGTCGCCCGTCCCTCGACGACGGTCAGGCGCTCGCCCGCAGGGCCGAGTTCGGGGGCCGTCCCGACGACCTCGACGGTCGCGTTCGCCGGGATCACCGAGGAAACGGAGACGAGGTTGTAGTTGTGGACGCCCGCGGCCGCGAGTGCGGCGTCGTAGGCGGCCATCGCGGTCGGCTCGCTCGCGGTTCCGCGGACGATTCGGATGCTACCCATCGCCCGAAGCTCCGCGGTCGACGAGTAAAAACGGTGGGATCGACGCCGCCGCCCTCGGGGCGTTGAAGTAGTGTCTACGCACACTACGAGTTACCGATGGTGACCTCATGCTCCCGTCTGTGAGTGATGAGAGCGCGGACTCCGAGAGCGAGGTTTCGAGAAATCAGGCGAATATCCCCGCCCGCATTCGCCGGGAGCTCGGCATCGACGACGGGGGCGAGCTTCGCTGGCGCGTCGAGGACGAGGGAACGCTCTGCGGGGTCGTCCAACGGCGTAGTGGTACGCTCGATGATTTCGATGGCCACGACGGCGGTCAGACGACTGCGAACGAGAGTGACCGCGATACGTGGGACGTCGGCCCCGAGTGACATCCTCCTCGCGGTAAGCGGAGCGGGATCGCGGATCCCGCAGGCAGTCGGGTGACGCCCGACGACGGCGCGGCTTCCCGTGCTGCAGGTGGGATACCTGTCGACCTCCAGTCACACAACGTGTTCTCGTGAGACGATTCTCCCCGTCGATGCATCGGACAGGTGGACCGATGGCTGTGTCGTCCGAAAGGCGTGCCGCGGCTTTCGTGGTGACGAGAGAGCAACGCTCTCTCGAACCACCACACGACAGTGTTCGAACAAGGACGAAGAGTGAGGCGCTGCGTTTTTCGGGTGCTTATGCGAGAAAACGCCCGAAGTAACGGCTGTTTAGACGAGATCGAATCAGGCTTTGTGGAACGAGAAGTGACACCGAAACTGCTGATGAAGCTCAGTATTCGGCTCCATCTCGCCGGATTGTCTCTTTCACATACTGTTTTGTTTGTTGAGATTTTTGATGTTGATCGGGGCCAGCCCATCGTTCATACCTGAGTTCACAAGGCCGATTGACAGCCGAAAGCAGGGCAGAGCCCAGATCACGTTGCGGTTGGTGAGACTGTGATTCGACCTGACGATGAACAGTATTGACTGTACGCTGCTGTCGGTCCGGAAACGAGTGATCTACTCCACAGACGGGGTAAGCCGGCGACAAATAACCGCCTTCGACTGTTGACCTGATTGACCACTCGGTTCCCAGTTGCCCCGGGTCGATAGATGTTCCAGTATCTTCGTTTGCGATCGGACGTCTCGGCTGACTCCCCGTCCGACCCGGTCGCCGCTTCTCGGGCGTACTCGCTTTCGATCACCGCCTGCTCGTTTTTTAATGCGTGGAGTTCAATCCCGCGCCAGTCGCCGTCGAGGCCGTCGAGGCCCACGAGCGCCTGGGATAGCGTTATCACGTAGTGATACCAGGGTTCAGAGGCATGGGTAAAGACAAGGAGCCGAACGAGGGAACGCTGCCGTGTATGGTCTGTGGGACGTTCCAGAGCTATCTCAACACGGCCCATATGGGAACACACGACCCGGAACAGCCACAAAGCGTGCCCGAGTACCGCGATTGGGTAGCAGAACATTCCAAGCTGGAACGAACCAATCCCGCCATCGACTCGAACCAGCTACTCAAACCGCAACTCTGGCGGGAGAACGAGCACCTCTTCGAGGGATGGCGAAGCTGGCGTTAGATACGGCCCAGAGCGATCCCTCGTGGCGTGGTCGGCTCGGTTGATCATGGGCTGGGCTGGTCTTCCGGCGACGGGCGGATGGACGGGAACACTCGCTGGCACGTCGCCTGTTTCGAAGCTGCTAATTACTGCGCTCATCACTACGCCGAATACGAATCCGCAGAGCTGGACAAGGACCTGCCGTTCCTGTTCCTTCACGGCGACAACGACAGCGGGAAAGGCATGTTCCTGCGGTTCGGGACACGCCTCATCTCGAATGGATACGTGCAGGAAGTCACGACCGGCGATGACTTCGTCAAAAACAACATCGAGCGAGCTCGTGCGTCGGACACCGTTTTCCCGTACATTGTTGACGACGTGGCGAAATCCAAAATCGACCGGGACATCATCAAATCCTACTGGGAGGGGAGGTGGGATGGGTCTATCCAGATGCCGACGTTCATTTTCTCCTCGAACGATTCGACGAAACCCAAGTCCGAACTCCGCACTCGGATGAAGACGCTGGATTTCAACGTCAACTTCTCCGAACTGAAGAAAGACGAACGCGAAGCCGCCGCGCAGATCGCGGGGCAAGCGGACAGCTGTAACCTGTTCCCGTGGTTCGCCCACCTGTTCTTGCAGCGGGATATCTCGCTGCCGGACCAGTCGGATCGACTCGCGGATGCTCGGGACGTGTTCGCGGAGCTGTATGCGTACGCGTAGAAAGAACCACCAGAGTACGTGCCCTTAGAGACACCCGCCGAGCAGGAGCACGATCCGGGCCGTCGGAAGTGGATCAGTGCGCTGTCCGACGGGCTGTGTGAACTCGATTTCAAGGACGACGGGCGTATCGTCGCTGATTTCTCAGCGAATCTGGACCACCAACAGTGCTGGGAGTTCCAGAAGGCAACGCCACCCCATATCCGGGCAGGTATTTACGGGCCGGCGGTTTAATGTGAAAACGCAAACAGATTCCAGAATTGGATTGATGAGCCCAGTGTCATTGAAGATGCACGACGCGACACCGAGGCAGCCACTGACGACACCGGTGTGCTGTCTCGGGTCACGCGGCTCGTCCGAGGGTAATAGCCATGTCTGATCACACATCTCACCGGCAGTTCGACGGGACGTTAGTCACGGTCCCGTTCGGGGGCGAAAACGTCGAACGGACAGCGCAAAACGAATACCGGATGCTTCTCGACGAGCACGATTCAGAGGATGTGCTCGTCATCACCGGTGCGCCGACGAGCGCAGACACGTTCCGTGAAGCGTTAGGTGCGGAACTGCCGGGCGCGGCGACGCCGTACGTGACGTCGTCGGTCGTGCACGCGACCGACGTCCTCAATCAGACCGACGACCGCGTCATTCTTTCGGATGCGCTGCGACGAGAGCTCCTGTACCGGTTCCTCCCAGACCACGAGTGGGAAACGGAGTACCTCCAACGGGCGTCTGCGCAACCGTCGTTCATCGAAGACGTGGCTGCCGTGATGGGCACGGTTTCCTGGCAGACAATCACACCTGAGGAAACTCCGGAACTCCGTGACATCACGGCTGCACTCGACGGGTTCCACGAGTGGCTCGCGGAACACGGGCATATGGAGCGCGGGCAACTCATCTCGGAAGCGCTCGATGTCCTCACTGGGGATGCCCGCGACGAGGTCGTCGATTTCGACGCGGTGCTCGCAGTGGAGTTTGAGGAGTTCTTCCCACTTGATCGCGCGTATCTCGACGCGCTTGCGGGAGACTGCGAGCTCGTCTGTGTCGCCGAAGAGCACGCGAGTGTGCGTCGGACGTGGGTCGAGACCGGGCCAGTCACGGACTACGTCTCGTTCGGCGACTCCCGGCGTGGGACATCGGGGGCACCGTCGACACGACCAGCTGCGACGGCGGCCTATTTCGCCGACGAAACGGTTCCGGAGGATCCGGGAACTGGATCGGTCTCCGTGCTCGCGACAGACTCCAGTGACGAACAGCTCGCTGAGATTGCGAACGAAATTGAAGCACTCGTCGCACAGTCGGACTGGGAGTACGACGACATCGCTGTCGCCACGAAGCAAAGCGGGAGTGCTGTGACGGACAGTATCAAAGCGCTCGAAAGCACCGGGATCCCAACGGAATCGACAACGGTCACCGGGTTCGGTGACGATCCCGCGATTCGGGAACTCCTCGCTGCCGTTCGGTACCGTGCCGAGGAGGAAGATGATGACTCCGGCCACGGTCCGGAACTCGATACGGACCGCTTGGACCGGGTCAGCGAGACCGAGAGCCTCGAAGACGCGATTCACTGGTGGGCGACGGACGCTGGATTGAAAGAGCGGGTCGCGGAGCGAGCGGCCCCGCTTGACGCTCGGGCGCAGTTCGGGAACGTCCGGCGGGCGTTCCGCATGGCTGAGTTCCTCGAAGAGACCGAGTTCGTGGATGCGACGTGGGAGTCTTTCAAGCAGATGCTCGAACGCGCTCACGAGTATGCACCGCAGCAGAATCAGA
Organism: Natronomonas moolapensis 8.8.11; assembly: GCF_000591055.1. GTDB lineage: Archaea > Halobacteriota > Halobacteria > Halobacteriales > Haloarculaceae > Natronomonas > Natronomonas moolapensis. Next base: position 1,870,516 of record NC_020388.1, read on the forward strand.
CGAGTGCGACGGATCTCGACGGCGGGGTCCGCGTCGATCACTTGCAAGCGATCAAGAACGAGTCCTTTCGCGCGGTGTTTCTCGTGAATCTCGTCGATAGTGAATACCCAGGTGACCCGTTCCAAACACGGTTGTTCCCGACTGAGCGAGTCGCGTCGATGCCGGACTATCCTGGTGTAACGGAACTCGATAGATCGGATGTGGATGCGACGTTCCCGACGACGTCGACGGCGTCAGCCCGACCGTTCGCGCAGTACCACACGGAGCACGCGCGGCGACGGTTAGCTGTCGGTGCTAACGCGGCGACAGAGCGACTCTACTGTTGTCTCTACGAGTACGAAGACACAGCGCTCGAAGAGCGTGCGCAGGCGTCGCGGTTCCTCACAGCGGCGTATGCGGAGCTTCCGTGGGTGACCGAGGCCGATGAGCCACACATTACGAGTGAGCAAGCGGCGGAGCAGTACCTGTTATCGCGGGTTGACGACGCGCTCGCGGAGGTGCGCCGCGCGAACAGTCAGGACGTGACGGTATCGCTCGACGAGGTCGAAGCGGAACTCGGAGAGGTTCAGGACCTCCTCAGACAGAGCGGCTCCCGAGGAGACGAGCTCCGAGAAGCGTTGCGTGCACGTGTCGAATTCGCCAACGGGGAGGTGCGGCGATGAGTTCGTCGCTCTCCCCGTCGCGGTTAGCGAACTACGCGACGTGTCCGCGGCTGTACGACTACCGCTACGCGCAAGACGTGAACGCGCCGGACCGTACAGAACTGTATCTCAACCAAGGAACGATCTACCACGAGACTATCGAAGACGTGTGTGATGCGACTGACCGCGATAACGACCCGGAGACGATACACGACCGGGCGATGCAGGTCTTCGATGCGAAGTGGGACGAACACAGTACCCCGGACGACTACGAATCTGCTGCGCATCAAGAATACCAGCGAGCCGAGAACCGCGCTGCTATCGCGTCGTTCTTCGATCCGGACGGTGGGGATGGGATCGAGCACGCTCGCTACTCGGTTGCTACGGAATGTTGGGTGGAGTGCGATGTGGACGGCCGAGAACTCCACGGGAAAGCTGACAACGTCGTCCGGACTGATGACGGGCTGCACATCTTCGACTACAAGCGGAACACGGACGGGGTTCTTTCGTCGGGGACGGCCGAGTACCTTGGCGAGCATCTCGACGGGGAGGCCCACGAACCGAAGCGGGTTCGGAACGCGTTCCAGACGGCGACATACGTCGAAGGCGTCAAGAACGAACCGTTCTACGAAGACGGGATGGAAGTCCGGTTCAGTTTCTACGGCCTCCTCAACAGCACGTCGTTCGAGAGCACGCCGTCTGGATACGACGTGTCTGCACGCGGATGGGGACGGGAAACGACTGAGATTTACGAGGATCACTACGACACGATCTGGGCGCTCATTCGCGCCGCACACGACGGCATCACCGATAAGACGTACGAGCCGGAGCCGTTCGAGCTCATCACCGAGGAGGCGTGCCCGGACTGTGACTACCGAGAGATGTGTGCTGATCGCCTGTCGACAGAGGTGCGACGATGAGCGACGAGACGGAGTACCCGTCGTGGTTCCCCGTTCCAGAAGAAGACGTGTCTCCGGAGCCCCAGCAGGAGACGATCATCGATTCCGAGGCGTACCCGATGCGTGTCCTCGCCGGTGCAGGGACGGGGAAGACGTTCACGATGGTGCGGAAGATCGAACACCTCATCGACGAGGAGGACGTCTCGCCGGACCGGATTCTCGCGTTGACGTTCACGAACAACGCGGCGGACTCGATGCGGGAGAAACTTAACGCGAAACTCGGGACAGCGGGGTACGACATCGACGCGTACACGTACCACTCGATCTGTAACGAGATCCTCACCGATTACGCGTACGAGGCGGGGATCGATCCGGACTTCGAGGTCGCCACGGACGCCGAGAAGTACGCCGTCGTGCTGGACGTCCTAGACGACATCGAGTACCGGTCTGTGAAACCCAACGTGTACGGGAGCGACGGGTATGCGTCAGGGGCCGCGTCGAAGCTGCTCAGCTTTATCGGGTCGATGAAACGCAGCGGCATCACCCCTGACGACATCGACACGTTCCTCGGGCCTGCCGACCGCGTGTATGAACTCGTCGACCTCTCGGAGTGCGTCGAGGCTATTGCCAGTGACCATCTGGGCGGCCGGTCCGTGTCAAGCGTACTGGGCTCGCTCCCAGACGTGCGTGTTGACCTCGTTGAAGAACGTGATGCGCTGGGGACGGACGGAATGGAGGCCAGTGTACGCGACTTTCTCGACCGCTTAGTGGATCTTTGCGACGCGCTGGAAGTAGCGTTCGAAGCCCACGAGGCAGGCAACCAGGAACTGCCGGACAGCGCGTACAAGCTCCCGAAATACCTGCTCGGCGGGTACGCGAACGGTGCGCCGAAAGGAATCCCCGGTGATATCGACCTCGAACTCACGGATCATCTCGACTCGTTCCTCTCGGACTGTCTTACGGCCCGTGACCTGACGCCCGGATACGCCGCATACGAGCGTGAACTTGACGAGCGGAACCTGATAGACTTCGACGGCCTCGTCGTGGAGACGGCTGCACTGATGGAGTCGCCGGTCGGTGAGGAAATCGCTGATCGGTGGGACTACGTGTTCTGTGACGAGTTCCAGGACACCGACCGGCTGCAGTTCGATCTCGTCACGTCTCTCGTCACCGACGACAACCTGTTCGTCGTCGGTGACGACGATCAGGCGATCTACGAGTGGCGTGGCGCGAACGTCGCCAACATCACTGACGAACTCGACCGCGCATTCGCCGCACTCGAAGATGAACCGTTAGAAGAGAACTTCCGGTCCCGACAGCCGATCCTCAATCTGGCGAACGAAGCAATTCAGAAGCTCGATCACCGCGAACGACATAAAACACTCACTCGTGTCGACGAACCCGCGTATGACGGGGATACCGTCGCTACCGTCGAACTCCCGGACGAAGACGACGACTCGGACGCGGCACCCCAACTTCGTACCGTCGTCCAGAATCTGCTGAGCGGTGCGGCGGAAAAACTCGATGAGACGTACGATCCGGGCGACATCGCGTTACTCGTCCGGAAGAACGACCACGCGACACCGGTTATCGAGGAATTCGAAGACGCGGGCATCCCGTACCGAGTCGCTGGCGATTTGGCCACGGAATCAGTCGGCGTCGGCACCGTCACCGCCTACCTGAAGGCACTCGCACGCCCCGAAGACGAGGTCAGTTGGAATCGCGTCCTCCTGATGCGGTACCGGCTGTGCGACGCGGACTTCCACACGCTCAACGCGGGCGACGAGCCTCTCGTGGATGCGCTCCGGGAGACGCCGCTCGACGAGTTCGAGGAGCCCGACCGCGTCGCAGAAGCCCGCGAGCACGCCACGGAACTGCTCGATATTCGTGACTCGGCGTCGCTCACGCACCTGTACCGCGAACTCACAGACCGAACAAACATCGAGTGGTATCTCAGCGAGCAGGAGCGAAGAGACCTCGCCCAACTGGAGGACGTCATCGAACAGTACGGGGACAGTGCCGTCCAACCACCGCTCACGCCGGAGTTCATCGACTCGCTCGAACACTACGACTCCCTGTTCGACGAGAGCGGCGCCTCGCCGACGAGTCAGCCGGACGTCGCCGACGACGCGGTCAACGTGATGACCATCCACAAGAGCAAGGGTCTGGACTTCCCGGTCGTCCTCATCCCACAAATCACGGCTGACGAGTGGGCACCGAGTTCACGCACCTACGACGCGCTCGAAACCAGCCTCTCGGACGGAGCAAAGGCAGCGTTCGCCGAGGACTTCGTCGAGCGGGATGCCCGCGAGACCCGCCGCGTGTTCCACGTCGGGATCACGCGTGCCGAAGACATCCTTGTCCTGCAGGGGGCCAGCGAGGAAGGCGACGATGCTGCGGACGAGGATTCGGTTTCAGCGGTGGTCGACGAGATACTGCCGTCTCGAATCCCGTGGCAGCCAGAGCGAGGGCAACTCCCGATCTGGACCGATGTTCAAGAGTGTCTCCCGAACGACGCAGTAGACTGGACGAATACGCTGGCCAGCGAGACTGTCGGAACTGTCGGCGGTACCGTCAGACACGATGGGGAAGAGCTCGCGGTTGGGGTTGCGCGCGACCGTGTGCTAACCCTTGCAACGGCCACGCTCGATGGGAGTCTCTCACCGAGCGCCGAGCGGGAGATGCTCCAGGTTGAGTCGCTGACTGGCCCGTCGACACCGCCACCGTCGCTCTCGCACAGCTACACGTCGCTTTCGGCCTACGAAGAATGCCCGCGGAGTCATTATCTGGACTACGTGGTCAATGCGTTCCCCGATTATCAGGGGACCACAGCCACGAGCGATTCCGGAGGCGGTGTCTCACAACGCGAAATCGGGGTGCTGTTCCACGATACCGCAGAACAAGCCGCGAATCAAGATGCGGAGCGTCGTGAGGGGTGGTACGAAATCTGCGAGCGACTCGCCAGTCAGCGCCGCGCTGGGGACGCCCTCCCAGCAGCAAAACAGTGCATCGACCGGTACTTCGAGTTGGATCTCCCCAGTTACGAGATCATCGACGCGGAGCGAGAGTTCGAGCTCACTATTGATGGGCACGAACTCGTCGGCTACATTGACGCCGTCTACCGGACGCCTGACGACGAGCTGGTCGTCATCGATTACAAGGCAACCGAACGGCACCGCGACCTACGGGACGACAAGCAACTCCCGATCTACCTGTTAGCGTGCGGTGACCTGTACGATGAGCCTGTCGCACGCGCGGGATACGCCTACGTCGGAGACATCGGGCCAAAAGTCGAATCCCGAACGTTCAGCGATGGTGACCTAGAAGCACTCAGAGAAGATGTGACGTCGTCGATGAATGATATTGCGGCGTTCTCGTTCAGTCGGTACACGTCGGGTGAGCACTGCCGGTGGTGTCAGCACAACCAACTCCCCTGCGCGCCGGGCTCATTCACTGTTGGCCCTGGGTTCGAGGAGTGAATCAACCGGCACCACGCGAAGAGCGGTTTCCCGTACATATCGTTCCCATCTCACCTGCATCCCTCGGTAGGTTCGGTGTCTTGGTCGCACTGCGAGAACACTCCGATGATAGCCACCCGAATCCCTAACTCATTATCGCCGCAATCAGTATCCTAAGTATGACCTTTTAACACCGGGAGGAAGAACCCAATACACTCACCGCTGCGGTGGGTCACCCGGTTCGGACTTCGTTGTCGTCTATGGTCGGCGTCGGGTCGGGAAGACGGAACTCCTCAAAGAATTCTGTGCTGACCGTCCCCACATTTGTTTCCTTGCCGCGCAGGAAGCCGAGCATCGACAGCGCGAGAAGTTCCTCGGCCAAGTTGCGGATCACCACCATTCATAATGGATTTTGCTACCTGAACACGGTGGAACAACGAGAGAGCCGGTAGCTCAATCGAGGTCGAGACTCAGCTTTAACGCCTCGTCGACTGCAGCCATCGTGGGTCTGTCGAGTGAACCGACGACCGAATGAATCTGTTCCGGAACCGAGACGGTTCGAATTTGGTCGAGCCGGATTGACGAATCCTTTTCGAGCGGTGACCCGTCAGCCCCGACGAACACCTCGAACGGATACTCGCGGTAGGTTCCCGTGACGGGCGCGACGATGGTCGTGTTGGAGTTTCGGTTTCCGATATCGTTTTGAATGACCACGGCTGGCCGCGTTTTTTATAGAGAGCAAGGAGAATACCTGCGGCTTTAGCCGCAGGATGAATCCGACAACTCCTCCACAACCCACCGCCGATAGCACGGCTAGATATTCCACCGTTCTCAAACCGAACCTTTACAAGAAACACAAGTATAAGTGATTATAGAGGCGTTCAGAATGCTGGAAATCCATCGAACCCACCGAGCGAAAATCCTCAACCACAACCAAGTGGCTGAGATGCTCGACAGGCACGGGTGGAGTGCCAGCAAACTCTGGAACGTCGCTAATTACCACTCTCGACAAGAGTGGGATGATACGGGTGAGATTCCCGACCGCGGCGACCTCAAAGACGAGTTGAAAGGTCACTCAAAATACAAGGGATTGCACTCGCAGTCCAGTCAGCGCGTTCTGGAGGAACTCGCTGAAGCCTTCAACTCGTGGTACGAAAAGAGGAAGTCTGACAATCGAGCGAATCCGCCCGGCTACCGCAAGAAAAACTACTACGACGACCACGGCAACCGCGTCCACGAAGAACACCCGCGTAGCACGGTGACGTGGAAACAAAACGGCATCAAACACGACACGAAGAACAACCGTGTCCGTCTCTCAAAGGGCGCGAATCACAAGGAACACCCGAAAGCATGGGAATACATCCTTGTCGAATACGAAACCCGTCCCGGCGTCACTGTTGAGAACCTCCAACAGGTTCGCGCCGTCTACGACAAGTCAAAGGGTCGGTGGGAACTGCACCTCGTCTGCAAGGATGAAATCGAGACACCCACCGCACCCGGAAACGAGACAGCGGGTATCGACCTCGGCATCTGTAACTTCGCGGCGGTCACGTACAGCACTGAACAAGCCGACCTCTACCCCGGCAACCGGTTGAAACAGGACGGGTACTACTTCCCGAAAGAAATCGCCAAGTGCGACGACTCGGGTGGTGAAGAAGCGACTCGTCTCCACGCGAAGTGGTCGGAGCGCCGCACCCACTTTTTCCACTCGTTAGCGAAACACATCGTTGAGAAGTGTATCGAGCGTGGTGTTGGGCGTATCAACATCGGGAAGCTCGCTGGTGTCCGTGAAGACGACAACGGCGAGTCGAAGAACTGGGGGCGGCACGGCAACCTCGACCTGCACGGCTGGGCGTTCGACAGGTTCTCGAACATCCTCGAATAGTATGTGTTTACCCCGAGGATGCAACAGCGGGTACGGTCTGAGCTCGTGAAATCATCTCGTTGTTTCGAGCGATTCGCTTGAACTCGTCGTAGGGATTGCGTCCCTGCTGGCGGCACGTCGCCAGCAGGGACAGCAGCGTCTCATGCACGAACATACCGCGGTCGTTCCGGAGTGTTCCGATGATTTTCCGGAGAACCACTGGCTCACGGAGCGCATTTTCAGCGGCGTTGTTCGTTGGGGAGACCGCTGGCTCACCGATAAAGGTGAGCCAGTGGTCGAGGCCTCCTTCGATCTTGCCGAGTAGTGTTGCCACTGGTCCGTCAGGAACTGACCGTTCTATCAGCGATTCAAGCTCTCTCCGCGCCACACGTTGGAGTTCTGCTCGCTCGCGGACTGTCAAGTCGCTCTCCAGCCGGGTCTGGAGAGCGACGTACAGCTGTTTGAGGGCACGGTAGATCGGTTCGCCTTCCGTCTGTTTCTCGGCGGCGTCTTCAGCCTCCCGTAGAATATGCGCCCAACACCGCTGGAGGTTGCTGCTGAAAGCCGGATACGCCGTCCACCCGTCACAGACGACTGTTCCCGCGAAGTCCTCGCCGAGGACTTCCGCGGGAACATCACTTCCTCGACTCTCCCTAGCCACGTACAGCGTGTGCTCCTCGGTGGTGAACGTCCAGATCCATGCCTGTTCGCCGTCGCGTTTAATTCCAGTCTCGTCAACGTGGACAACGTCGGCTTGCTGGATCTGACGGCGAATCTGCTCGTATTCACAGCGACCGGCGCGTGCAACGCGCTCGGTCGCGTGCCACGCGGACGCACCCGTGAACTCCAGTCCGTGGAGTTGTTCGAAGCGATCGGCGATCTTCCGGTAGGGAAGGCGGTGATCGTACCGAGAGAGCGCCGCCTGTGCGATGACATTCACCCCGAACTGCCCCTCATCGGGGCAGTCGGGGTGTGAGGCGACAGTCTCGGCACCACAGGAGTGGCACTCGTAGTGATGGCGGTTGTACTGTGTGACCTCTGGTGGCTGTGGATCCGGGAGTTCCTCGACGAGTCGGGGGCTGACGCCCGCCGACTCGTCGAACGCTTCACCACAGTCTGGACAGCAGTCACAGGTAACCTCGATCTCTTGATCCGGGTCAGGAGCGTCGCGCCATTCCGGGTCATGTCCGGACTTTCGGCCAGGCGTGCCACCGTCAGTACGTGGTTGTTCGTCGTCCTCGTCCCCATCGGACGAGGACGACTCCTCCTGGTCCGATTGGTCTTTGCTCGGTGGTGTATGGGGTCCCTCGTACCACCGAAGCTTGGCTCTGAGCCGCTTGTTCTCCTCTCGAAGTTCCTCGTTCTCTTTCTCAAGTGCGACCAGACGCTCAAGGATCTCTTCCTTGGTAGGTTCCGAAGAGGTCATGAACAGGCGAGACGGGATGGTCTCCGGTCTGGAGACCATCCCTCGAAAGCGTGTTTGCCCGCCTGTTGCATCAGTCTACGACACCAGTTGGGTGGCACTCACGAGAGAGTGACGATATCCATCTGGGGGTAAACACGTACCTCGAATACAAGGCCGAAGTCGAGGGTGTCGAAGTCGTAGGGGTCTCAGAGCGCGACACGAGCAAGACGTGTTGCGTCTGCGGTAGAGAAGACGAGAGTCAGCGTGTCGAACGTGGCTTGTATGTCTGCGAGCCGTGTGACGCGGCGTTCAACGCTGACGTGAATGGGGCGGAGAACATCCGTCTCGAGTTGAAGCAAAGTAACTCCGAGTCTGCTCCCGATTTGGGTGGGGATAGGAGTACCGGCTGGTTGGCACAGCCCAAAGTCTACCTTCATGGCCTCTCCCGAGGATTCCAACCTCGGGAAGAGGTGGTGGACTGCAAACCCTAATATCCCAATCCAGCGGTGCGGTGCCGTGGGATTCCGCCGCCTTCAGGCGGAGGAGGATGTCAAGTACGGTCGAACGAGCGCGTTGGATACCGAATATTTCAACAACGGAGACAGTATTCGAAAGCAAAAGTCCAGCCAAATGCAGCTGAATACCGAGCTTCATCAGCAATCGCGGTGTCGCTTCTCGCTCCACAAGGTCTAACTCGAGTTGGTCGATACTACCGCTGAGGCTAGCGTTTTCGGGCATAGAGCACTCGGAAGACGCTACGCCTCACTCTTCAGTCCTTATTTGAACACCGCGTTGGCAATCGAGGAATGGTTTTTATACCCCACACGACACCTGTATGTCATAATGAGTAGCTCGTCGGAGGAGTATACTGTCGAGGAGGCAAAGGAGAACATTGGGGTTCTTCGACGTGTTGCCGAGGATGTCGTCGACGCGATCGAAAATGCAGAGGGTGAAGAGGTACTGGAGTATCTCATCGAAGAACAAGCGCTCGACAGATTACACGACGGTGAGCGTGGTCTCGGCCAGGTTCGTCGGGGCGTCCTCGAATCACCACTTGCATCCGACCGACTCAAGCGTATTGTGAGCCTCCGGGGCGACGAAACCCCTGAGGAAATTCTGGTTCCTCAGGGTGTTCAGCGAAACGCAAAGGTTGCACTAGAGGCTGGGAAGCCGGTCGTCCTCTACGGGCCGACCGGGACCGGGAAAACGACCTTCGCCAAGCAGCTCGCTCGGGAGACGAGCATCGGCTACAGTCTCAATACTGCGACGCCGTCGTGGACTCCGTCCGATATCATCGGTGGTATCAGTCCGGATTATACAGGCGAATCGCTCAGTTACCGTACGAAGCTCGGATGTGTCTCTGAGGCGGTGGAGCGTGCACGTGACTTCGATGTCAAGTATGGAGTGATACTCGACGAAATCACACGAGCGGACATCTCGAAGATTTTCGGACCCCTCTATACAGCCATCGAGAACCCCCACCAGACGATCTTTGAGACCGACGAGGAGACGACGATCGAACTCGACGAGCGGGTGAACATCATCTGTACGATGAATATGTCGGACCGAACGGTGAACGAACTCGACAACGCGATCACCCGCCGATTTGCGATGATCGAGCTCGACGAGTACGAGGAAGACAAACGTCGGCAGCTGTTCAAACACTGGATCACCACGTACGTTACCAGCGAGACGGATCTTGACGAGAACGAGATTCTACGGCTTTTCGAGCGTGATTACGAGGGGATCAATCACGGGAATGAAGCGACCTCACAGGGACCGATTATGCGGTTCGGCCCGATGCACTACCGTGACGTGGCAGTCTTCCTCGGCGTCGGATGTCGTGAGGGCGGCGAATACGAATACGACCAAACGGACGCAGTCGGCCAAGCGTTCCGTACCTACATCGTTCCTCGTCTGCTGAATGCCGCGGCATTCCCGCAGATCGAACGGATCGCAGAACACTACCGAGCACTCAACGGCGAATTCGAGGACTACGACCTATCACCCGCAGCTGAACTCGCAGAACGCGAACTCGAACAGGAGCGTCGCCAGATGGGTTCCTACGAGTAATGAGCACCGTCGACGAAGTCTACGAATACGGGCAAGATACCTTCAATATCCCCGAGCGGGGAAAGATCCGGATAGAGGGCTGTCCGTCGTCCATACTGGATCAGCTTCGTCGCGCGTCGTTCACCCAGGAGAGTCCCGGCGTTTTCACGAAGAGTCAGGAAGCATTCGATTCGGATCAAGAATACGAGGTCGTGACCGTCACAGTAGACGGTGACGACAACGAGACACTCCACGTCGAAGCGACGGACATCGTCGGCGTCGTGAGCCTCACACCATCGTCGAAGGTACAGGTCGATCCAAAGATCGACTGGGAGTACATCTTCGATATGCTGTTGGCGGTTTACGACCAAAACCGGTCGATCGAGTATCACGGCATCCCACTCCAGGATTTCCTCTCCGACGACATCCATCTCGACGACGTATTCGTCGTCTTGGCGATCAACTACCTCGACGGGGTGGAGAGGATCCAGCGGAACGGATACATCCGGGACCTCGTCATCAGACGGACGAATAGCTTGGACGGTCGCGGAAACATCGACGTCGAGCAGACGCTCTTGAATCACGCTCGGGGAACGATCGAGCCACAGTGGATTCACAACGAGACTGAATACAACAACGCTGTCAACTCACTGCTTCATTACGCGGGGAAAACACTCCTTCGACTGTTCCGACAGAACGCCCACGAGAACGATCATCCGGCGTACGACCGCATCTTCTCCGAGGTTCATCGGGAAGTAGAGCGACTAGAGAGTATGGAAGTGGACAGCGGGCTGGATCGGATGGACGAGTACAGAGAGATCTCGTTGTATGACCTTCCGAAACAGCGTCAGTACTACGAGAAAGCGTTCGATATTTCCAAGGCGGTGATGTCCTCGTCTCTCGGCCAGCAACTGCGTGACGGGCCCAGAGAGCTGGTCGTGGACTACGTCCTGAATATGGAGTCGCTCTTTGAGCAGTACTCCCAAGTCGTCATCGAACGGGAACTCAACCATATCAACTCCTACGACCACCTCGGTGACTTAGATGACGTTACTCCGGTTCGGTCACCGTCGGTCAAGCCGTTCGAGGGCGAAGGCCAAATATACCACGAGCCCGATCACGCGCTGCAGGAAGGCGAGGAGACTATCGCCGTGTTGGACTCGAAGTACTACGCTGAAGGCCACGATCCGGTGAAAGAGTCCCCGTCGCGGTCGAGGCTGTTCAGTTACGCCTACCTGCTACAGACTGAACGGCTCGCATTCCTCTGTCCGTTGCTCGAACCACGGCGACGACAGGTGGCACAGACGGGAGCCGAATTACAGATTGTCTCACCGGAAGGTGAGTTCGGGTTGGACGCGTACGACGAGGTCGTCCACGATTATCTCCATAGCGTCCTCGTCGAGAGAGCCCCAGAACTCGAAGCATTCCGTGCTGTCGCAGAGCCAAAGAACGAACTGTGTATTGATGGCGTTGACGAAAGCGATCTGGAACGTGCGACGGATATGAGTGGTCCCTTCACGTTCAAAGACGCACGGGACTTCTCCCTACGGATCATCAAAGCAGCTGCTGACGAACACTCGTGGGACGTTCGCAATCGATACGATCTGGAGCAGGACGGCGACTGGACGCGAGAACAGATCGAAACGCGGTGTGAACGCCGGTACGAGCATACGACGACGTGTGTGCCCGTCTTCCGCCGGGATGGTGGACAAGAGTGGATTGATCTCTACTTCCTTGAGAATGGGACCGGTGAAGTAGAAAAGGAAGGGCCGCTGAAACTGTTGTAATTTGGATTTAGAGGGCTCAGAACGGCGACGTGATCCAATTACCGTCTCCCCGCCGCTCCAGCTGTGGCCCGAAGACCTCCTGCAGCGAGTAGAGCTCATCATCGTATCGCAGGTCGTAGGTTTTCCCTTGGCGATGGAAGGACCCCTCGACGACGATCTGGATCGTCGGACTCTGGTACTCCAGGTCGTCGGCCCGTTGATCCATCTCCCTCGCCAACTCGTTGACGAACTCCTCGTCGTCGAGCAGCTTCTCCAGTCCGACTACGCTCACCTCGTCCGGGACATCGTCGTTCGTGAGACGCTGGAGAAACTCCTCAATCGGCATCTGGTGGTCGAACGTCTCGTACTCCCCAGCCACGACGATGTTGTACTGCCCGGGGATTCGGCCTGGTCCTGCCATCGTTAGTAGCTCGTAATGTCCCGATCCCCAAGTACTCGGGTGTAGGTGTCGTCGCCCGTCACGTCCGCCAGCCGCCCGGCGAGTTCGCGCAGGTCGTCGTCGACACCCCACTTGTCGACGTAGTTCTGGACGGCCCGACCCTTCTCGTAGCGGTAGCGCAGGAACTGGAGCTTGTCGAGATTCGAGAGGTGGTCACCGCCGTCGCCGTTGACGCGCTCTTGGATGTACCCTCGGCGTTTCTCGGTGTCCCACGTCCCGAGTTCGAAGCCGTCGTCCTGATCGTAGAGACGCATCTCTTTCAGTTCCTCGGGCGTGGCGTTCGTCCCCCGGCAGAGTTTGTTCACATCATCGAAGGATGGATTGTCGCTATCGAGGAGATCGATGAACACGTCCTCGACGCCGATGTCGCTGGCTTCTTGGATGATCCCATAGATCTCCTGGACGACTTCTTTCGCGGACATAATCTCGCCGTCGCGCTGGACCTTACCGTGGTGCTTGGAGTATTCGCGGAAACACGCACCCATCTCCATCACGCCGATGTCGCCACGGGAGAGGTCACGGTTCTCTTCGAGTTGCTTGCGGGTGCGGCGGGCTGTTCGGTAGATGTCTCGGCGGAGTGAGTTCCAACTCGCTGCGTCGCGGTCGTTTGCTGGACGTGCAATAATAACTATATCGAACGAAACCGACTCACCTATTACCAATTTATTGAGGTCGGCCGAAACAGGATACGTAGCAGTTACCTCGAACCCGACCTCGCAAAGTGATTCTAAGAGTTCACCCCACGAATCCGAGTCACTATGATGATAGGTGAAACAAAATGCACCATCCTCTTTTATACAGTGTCTGACGGTGGCGAACGCTTGTTTGATTTCTTCCTCAAACTCTTCAACACCCTTCCCCTGCGACGGATTAGCGACAATACTGTCTTCTTTAGGCGTCTCGGTCGGGTCGAAGTGCTCATACTCGGTTTGGAGCACGACCCGTAGCCAAACGTAAAAAAAGTCAGAAAGCTCAGAGTAAATGATGTTGTCATAATATGGCGGATCTGATAGCACAACGTCGAATTCATCTTCCTTATCGATTGTTCTAGCGTCACCGTACAGGAGCGTCGAATTTTCACCGATAGGCTTTCCAAACTCGGGGGTTTCAACGCTATCTCCATCCTCGACATATCTTTCAGTCGGTGCCGATGCGTACCTGATTCCCCGCAAAAGCTTTCGCCACGTAGATTCAAATGTGCCTCTTCCGTACTCTGTTCCCCAGACATTGTTCTCAACAAAGTCCATCTGGGGATCAAACCCATTACTCTTAAACACACCCTCAATCTTGTTCGCAGAGAGATTATAAATGGTAAATGTGTTCTGGAACATCAGAGAGTCTGAGAAAGCAAGCAGAAGGTACTCTTTTAGATTCTGATCTTCGATCTCTGAAATGGATTTCAGCAGTTTCGACAATACGAGTTTCTGGCGGTCGTTGAACATATCCGACCAGTGCTCGTAGCCGTGTTCGAACACGTCGCTACCATCAATCGACGAAGACTGGGTTTTGGATCCTTTTGGAATGGATAAGCTTGGTACGAACTGCTTCAGCTCTTCCGCTTCTTCCCACTCCTTCTCCGCAGTTTCGGCTCTCTCTAAGTCGCTAGGTAGCGCTTCTCTGTAGCCCTTCACCTCGGAGCGGTCCAAGTCCTTATCGTCGCAGTGTTCACAGTAATATTCTAAAGCATAGAGGCGTGTTCTGAACTCGCCTTGCTCTCCGATTGCATCAGTGATATTGTATTTCTGTCCGCAATCGGGACAGTTGTACTTCCCACCACGGGAGACGTTCCCTTCCTTCGGAACGAACCCATGCCCACATTCGTTGCAAACGCTCTCCGATTGCCAGTCGTCTACGAGCGTCACCGAACCACAGTCGGGACAGAGAACATTATACTTGTCACTATTTTCGTAACGCCCCGCAGCAACTCGATAATCCTTGAACAGCGGAACCGTGTGCCCACAGGAGACGCAGTCTAACTCCTTCACCCAAAAGTTGTACATCACATCGGCGTCATGATCTCCGTTCGGACAGAGCGTCTTGTAGTACTGCGTGATCTCTTCGGCAACATCAGCTTTGACCTGCTCAAAGGCCGCCTCTAATTCCTCGACATCGGTCACGCCTGCTTCGAGTTCCTTCTTCGTGACGAACCATGCGACAGGATTCAGGTCGTTACCGACGACCTCGGCACCGAACCGTGACGCCTCAACGAGCGACGTACCGCCGCCCATAAACGGGTCCAAGACCTTCTTGTCCGCGACGCGAACGTCCTTGGAATACAGTTCCCAGAGGCTCTCAGGGTCGCTCATATCGACGCGATCGATGAGCGATGCGATGTTGGTCTGCGTCTCGTCGCCCCAATCAGCGAGCGTCTCGTTATCCTGTCCGGGCTCGAAGACCTCGACCTTCTCTGGGTCGTCGAGAAGCGTGTACAGCGAAATTGTGCGGAAAACACATCCGAGTCTTCGGGCCCACCACTTGTGCATCGTGTAGATCGGCCGGTAGTACATCTTCGCCCGGCCTTCCTTCGCTGCGATTTCGTTCACGCGCTCGATGGGGAAGCCCCGTTCGATGGGGAGTTCTGTCCGCTCGCGTTCAGTTGGTGGAGACCCGGATTGCTCAGACATAATTCACTATACGGTAGGGATTACAGACGAGCCTCATAAGTGTACAGTCTCCTGCTGTCGTTCGTTCGGTCACTCGGAGTTCTCAGTACGCACGACCGAGCCGTCCGACGCCCGTTCGATTACGCCGATCTGTTCTAACCATTCGATCCCCGACGACGCAGTCTCATCACCGACGCGTCGCTGGATGGCCGGCTCTGGAACACCCCGGTACAGGTCGTCGCTGTATTCGTGTTCTCGAAGTGCGTCGATGGCGGTGCTGACCGCCCGACCATCTTGAACTCGGTCGTGGAGCACGTTGATTTCCTCGTGAATATCGAAGACGTACCCCTGGTCACGCAACCGGTCCAGTTTGTGTTTCATCGCGCCGATGAACTCGTCTCGCCCAAGCAATTCGAGCTGGGTGTGAACCTCGTCGACGATTACGTCCTCGTCGATTCCCGTCTGGGCGATCCGGACCATATCGTCGACATCGTCCTCTCGATTGGCGACGGCTTTGAACAGGAAGATGTCGTTCAACGAAACCGCTCTGACGGTGAGATGCCCCTCGTCGAACAGGTGACGACTCCGATCGACCATCGACTGAGTCAGTCGGATGACGCCGGCCACCTGTTCGTGAAACACGTCAAACCGCCGTCGGTCGTTTTGCAGAATGAACGCAGCCCCGAGTTCGTCGTATTCCTCAGAAAGCTCCTCTTCGGGCTCGTATCCCGCAGCCGTCAGTACCTGCCACAATCGCTGGAGTTCGGCTTGTTCCCGGACGATTAAATCGATGTCCTTCGTGGCGTTCTTGAGATCGTCCAGTGTGAGCGCACCCCCACCGATGAGATAGACCGTTAACTCGTCTTCAAGCAGGCCTGCAAGTTCACTGAACTGTCCCCGAATCGCGTCCGAGCCGAAGGTAGCTTCTCTAGTCATAGTTCGACCCCGTACTCGTCGGCCAGCGTTTCGAACTCTTCCCACCGTGGCGTTGCTTCCGACGACTTCTTGCCGTCCGTCTCTAGGAACTCCAACAGCGGTTCGACGATCTCCGTAATCCCGTAGTCGTCTGCAACCGTTTGTAGACGCTCCGGTGAAAGATCCGTCTTCACAGCCAACAAGAGCGCGTACTTCCGGTGGCGAGAGTCGTTTTCGATGAGGAGCAAGTGACAGAACAGGTCCTCGGGCGTGAGGGACTCGCGCTCTGGTGAATAGAAATAGTATTGCTCTGAAGTCGTGAAAAATTGGAGCCCGTGTTCGGCAAACGCATCGAGTCCCGTTCGGTGGTAGTCCGGTAGCTCAATAGCAGTCTCGGTGCGGACGAGAAACTCTTCGTGGGATTCCCAGACGATCGTTCCGCCCTCAAGATCCTGTTTGATCCGGACACGGTGGGTGTGATGCTGGAGCTCGTACGCGAAGACGTGCAGCTCGTTGAATTCTTCGGTGAGTCTGTATCGGCTATGCTGCTTGACGGCGATCGCTCGGTTCGTGAGCGTTCTGAGTCCGCGATAAATCGTTGCTCGGGCGTGTCCTGTGTGCTCTGTCAATTCGGTTGCCGTCCACGCCTCGTCGCTACTCAGGTAATACAAGATATTCAGCAAGGACGGGGTGAGTAGATCCGGGAAATCGATATGCGGATTCGATCGTGTGAGTGACTGATACACCTCAACACAGCGCGCATCGCCTGGTTTGGCGATGACTCTGTTTCCCTTCCGTTCCTTGTCGATGAGATCACGCCGAGCTAGGTCGCTGAGAGCGCCCGATACCGTGTCCTCTCGGTAATTTAGTTCGTCTGCCAGCTCCTGACGCCCTTTCGGGGAGTCAACTACCGAGAGAACACGTAGATCTCGCTTTCTTATCATATTGTCTCATATTCACCCGTGTTATATTTAAATACCTTGGCAAATACGGGACAAACAGTAAGACAAATTATGTCTAGTCGTGGTTCGATACGTTGGCGATCTGCCTGTTATTACTACTTCTGGAAGCTAATTTCGACTTTCAGGCTCGTCGCCTCATCCGGCATCCGTTCGAACATGTCCTGCACCTTCGTGTAGTCCTGCTCAGATTGCAGTGTCAGGCTTATCTGGGTTCGTTCAGTATCGGCAGTTCCCTGTAAGGCAGCGGGAACACCCTCTCTGTCGGGCAACATAAATGTGACATCCCCTACCTCGACCTCGCCCGTCTGATGTTCGTCACGCCACTTTTTCCGCATCGCTGCAACATCGTCTCCGTTGTATTTGAAGCGCCAAATGCCTCTCCCCGGGTCGTACTTCCGGAATGGATACCCCGGCACCCAGTCGGACGCTTTGTCCGACCCGGTCGTGTTGACGACGTATTCGGGTTCTTCGTCCTTGCCGATGTTCTCAAGCAAGAACGTCCGGACCATATACTCGGTGACGCTATCATCGAATCGGTCCGTCACCTTGTTCACAGTGAACTGCTCTCCGGATTCGAGATCTCCGATGTACTCTATGATTTGCTCACCGATCCGACCGGGAACCGTCGGAACGATTTTGACTGTCGTCGGGTCACGATCACCGAGCGACTCCAAGTATCGACCACCAGCTTCGAGGACGTAATCATCCACGAGGAAGTCGTTGACCGCTTCACGTGCGACGGTCTCAGTTTCATCCGGTGGTAGGAACACGCTCTCGTCGCTGCGGAGCTCCCCAATAATCGTATCGAGTTTCGCGTACCCGTTCTCGTCGATCGACTCTTCAACCTGTTCAGAGAGGTAAGATCCCCCAACTACGGTCGCGCTCCCGACATCACGCAGCGTCGCGTCCGACTGTGGTTTGTCGAGAATCTCGTTCCCCCGGACGATGACGTACTGATCCTCACGGTTGAGCCGACCGGCAGCTCGCATAATGATGTCGTGGCTGTCCCCGTCGATCCAGATCTCTCCGTCTTGAACGAGTTCGAGTTCGAAGTTCCCGATGTCGAGCGCTGTCGTCCCGCTTCCGAACCGTTGTCGGAGTTCTTGTTCCACGTCGTCGACGCCCCATACCCCGACGGCATCTTTGTGGACGAGTACTGTATCGAGCGAACTACCGGAGAGGTCGTCACGGAATCCACTCGAATCGCGGGCAAGAATTAGCTTTCCTTCTAGCGCTTTGACGGTAGCGTTCAGTACGTCGTTTGCGCTTCCGGGGATGGGGAGTTCGGGATCTCGCAGGAACTGTTCGTAGATGTCCTCGATTGAAATCTCACCACGACGGTCGAGTAAGTCTTCGACGATCGGCCAGACGTGGGTTTGAAGATCGAAGGGGTCCGCAGCTGCGGAGTCAGCGATGTTGGATGCGCTCAGCTCAGCGCCATCTAGGACGTACACATCGAGGTCCATCGGAGCCGCAAGGTCGAATTCGTTGAGTAGGTCGTCGCCGTCGAGGACCTCTCCATAGAGCAACTGGAGTTCCTCTTGGAGTTCGTTCACTTCCTGCTCTTTCATACTCTCGATGGACTCACGGATCTCTTCGTCGAGAGACTCGTCTGCAAGCACCTGTCGAGCCCCCTCGATGTACCGAGCCTTGTCGATGTACCGTGTTCCGGATTCGATGGCCTTGTCGCCAGCCGGCTGGACGAACACGAGCGTGTTGCGCCACTCACGGCCATGTCCATCGTTCGTGATGGCTTTCTCCACTTCTTTTTGTGTCCACTGGTCGTCTTTCACCACGACCTTGGTTTCACGAGATTCGGGGATGTCTCGGATGTCGTTCGTACGGAACCCGACCGGATACGCGTTCGAGCCGAAGATGTCCGTAATGAAGTCCGCAATCTCGGCTTTCGCTGCCGTTTCGGACACATCGGTTGCGGCGTTCCGGATGAGTGCGTTCGGGTTCTGCCGATCGCGGATTGCGTACTTCCCGTTGAGTTTGTGGAGATGCCATGCCACCCCGTGGAGCCGTTCGAGATCCAGCACGATGTCGGCGACGAGGTCTCCGGTCTGATACGCGCCCATCACGATCTCCGAGACATCGGCTCCTTCTCCCTCACTGGGTTTCAGCGAATACAAGAGAATCGTGTTCAGGACCCGGCGGCCGTGAGGTACGTCGTCAGTGTCGACGCGGTTGTTGATGTCGCCTGTCGCCGCGTTCAACCGTTCGTAATTGATCTTCGCCAGCTCGTTTTCGAACTCGATCGCGTCGATGTCGCCGTGCGTGATCAGATCTGTCTGATCCTGCATTTCGAGAAGGACCTTCGAGAAGAGATAGATCATCCCGCGGGTGTTCTGGTTCCCCTCGTCGGCATAGTAGCGTGTTTCGAGGGCATCGAGAAGCACAGGGTGGAACGGGTAGAGATCGTGCATATCTGCCAGGAGATCATCGGGAAGCGTGACGTGGTCGGACTGGTCGTACGCGTCAAAATAGCCGTTGACGATCTCGCGGGCGGCGCTCTCGTCAATATCGTCGATGAGGCGGTGGCGCAGGACTTCTCGCTTGTCCACCTGATTGTTCATATTGACTTCGACCGCTTGTTCCCGATTCAGAATGTCGTGAACCTCAGAACCCTCACGAAGAACAGAGACGATCGTGTATAGGTCGAGATCGGAGAGGGCTGTCGATTCAAGTAGTGATTGCAGAAACGCCTTGTTTGAGCTCTTGCGGTCACCCTGAAGTGTGTCGAACCAGTCTTCAAGCTCGTCGACAAGAAACGCGATAGTTTCGTCCCCAACGGCATCTCGGATCGTCTGCATATCGGGGTAGCCGCCAGATTCGAACGTCCCTGGGTCGTAGTTCAATGCTTCGAAGAACGGTTCCCAGAGGTACTCGTATTGTTCGTTCTGCATTGCGACTGTTATCGGAGTCGCGTTATCAGGGAGCGCCGACTCGAATCCATCTACTGAGCCGCTGGCCCAATCAGTTGCAGCAGCGGGGGCGTCGAAGCAGTGATAGAGGGCAACCATCTGGTGGGACTTCCCACTTCCGTACGGGCCATAGAGAATATGCGTACCTCGTGGGTCGTCACCGGTGAGTGAATCTCGGAGAATGGAGAGGGCCTCTCGAAGTCCTTGGGTCATCAGCGTCCTATCGAAGAAGAGTTCGGCGTCCGATTCGAACTCGTCGTCATCTTCGACATTGTAGAGTTTTACTTGTCCGTCTATTTGTCCATCCTCCCGAAGCTCACGGCTCAGGGTGACCGTGTCATCGAGAGTTCTGGGCAAGGACTCAGTCTCGGCCATTATTAGGTACGTAACTACTGCTTGTGTCGACATAATAAACGCTCGGGTGACAGTATCTGTGTAGGTATCGCATAACGTATTTGCCTCTCACGTGATTCTAACGTGATATGGCAGACTTCGACCTCGTTGAGACGGAGGTCACTCACGAATCTGCGGACGATCTTCTGGATTCGATAGATGAAGACTCTACTGATGGTGATCACGTTCAAGCCGTTCAAGCAGTTCGTCTACAGGCCGGCCAACCGGATTCCGAACTTAGATCCCTCAAACAACTGGATGAAGAGTCGGTTAAATTGCTTGAGCATCAAGTCGATGCTGCCTATCGGGCGCTTTTTGAGATGGATGGGAAAGCGCTACTTGCTGACGAGGTGGGCTTAGGCAAGACGATCGAAGTCGGGATGATTCTGAAGGAGATGCATTTCCGCGAGACAGATGATTCCGTTCTCGTTCTCACCCCGGCCCAACTCGCCAAGCAGTGGCAGGGTGAACTATTGGAGAAGTTCGGGCTTGAGTTCGTGTGTAACTACGACGACGAATTCCGTGGGTTCGACAAGCACGATCACATCATAGCGAGTATCGATACGGCGAAGAGCGATCGGCATCGAGCAACAGTCCTCAACCGAGATTGGGACGTTCTTGTCCTTGACGAAGCGCACTACGTCAAAAACGAAGAGACGGATCGCTATGACCTGATTGACGATCTATCCTATCAGTACGCATTCTTCCTGACCGCTACCCCGATTCAAAACGAACTCACGGATCTGTATAACGTGGTTTCTCTGCTTCGACCAGGATTATTTGGGACGCGCGATGTCTTCCATCACTATTTCGTGGACAGTAATCAGGAGACACTCGTCAACCGTGAGGAGCTGCAGGATCGGCTGCACAAGGTAATGATTCGGAATCGGCGCGCAGATACGGATATTGACTTCACGAACAGAAACATAGATACTCGAACCTTCGATCCGTCCCCGGAAGAACGGGAACTCTATCAGGCAGTCTCAGATTACGTCAGAGGCGCGTATAGTGAGGACCAAGGTCAAAAGCTGGTTCTAATGCTCCTTCAGAAAGAGGTCGTCAGCAGCCCAGCAGCGCTGAAAGCAACTATTGAGAAACGGCTTGATGACCAGTCCGAACTCACCCATACCGAGGAACTGGAAACGATTCTCGATTTGATTGAAGAGATCGAGACTGTCACAAAGCAAGAGAAGCTACTCAGCATCGTTGAGGAAGCCCGTGATCATGTCGAGATGGGACGCGTCATCGTCTTCACTCAGTTTAGAGCGACCCAGCGGGAGATCCTTGATCGATTGACCGAGGAAGGATACACTGTCCACTCCTTCCATGGGGGCCATTCCAGCCAGGAAAAAGAACAGATCGTGAAGAACTTCGAAGAAGAAGGTGGCGTGTTAGTCTCTACAGACGCTATGTCAGAGGGTCGAAACTTACAATTTTGTAATATAATGGTGAACTACGATCTACCTTGGAATCCCATGCGCGTAGAACAGCGTATTGGTCGTATCCATAGAATCGGTCAAAAACGCGACGTGTACGTGTTCAATATGGCTCTGAAGGATACAGTCGAGGAGTATGTATTGGAACGACTGTATCACAAGATCGATCTGTTCCAGCAGTCCGTGGGGGAGTTGAGTTCTATCCTCACACGGCTAGAGGAATCCGGAACGACGTTTGAAGATGAAATCTTCGAACGGCTGGTTGCGGCTGACTCTGAACGGGATCTGGAGAACGACTTCGATGCGATGGCCGTTGACTTACAGGAGCAGCGTGAACTTGCAGAGAAGTTAGAGGAATTCAACAGCGGCGTCTTCGAAGGCTTCGATCTGGGGGCGAGTGATGACTGACGCTGCTATTCCAATCACCCAATCAGCCGTCGAGCAATTTACAGAGCAGTATCTGAGTTCTCTTGGGTCTACGATCGAAAAACACGGGAATCGGTGGGAAGTCACCGTTCCAGATGATGTGACGACAGACCTTCCGTCTGATCGGTTCGTCTTACTCTGTGACGATGCTGCTACTGAGTTGGATAAGAATGAACGACATCTTCATCCAGAGAGTTCTTTCTTCCAAGAGCTCCTTGCTGACGCGAGTGAGAGACAGCCAACAGGCAAGGTCGCAATTGGTTCAGAGGACACTCAGATCGAAATTCCTGCGTGGCTTCAAGAGAACAATATCAGCGTGAACGACACAACGTTCACGCCATACTACGATCGCTCCGCCATAGCCATCCTCTACCGAATCAGTATTGAGACGGTCAGCGAATACCAATCGGAGTTACTCCGCGTGACTGCAATTGACATTCGGTCAAAGGAGCGCCTTCCGAAGCTCGAAGAGACGTTTCTGGAATCCACGCTACCGACTGAATCACAGATTGAGAGTCAACCCGTAGATATTGACAAATCCACGGCGAATGAGTTGATTGCACAAAGTCGTGAACAGATTGTTGAGCGTGTTCAGCCGAAGATTGACGAGATTCATCGAGAGGCATCTAGAGCAGCGGATGCTGAAATTGAAGAGTACAGACAGATGCAGAAGCAACGGATTGAGGAATTAGAAGAGAAGAAAGCCCGAGTCTCGAACCGGATTGAGGATCTTAGTGAGTCAATCCAACAGGGCGGCGATGAAGGGGATCGTATAGAAGCACTCCAGAAACGGAAGGAGCTCAAATCGGAATGTGAGGATTTAGATTCGGAGCTTGAGGAACTTCGTCATCAACGTGAACGAGGCTATCCCAAGAAACAGAAAAAAATCCGTGAGAGACACGCTCTGGAAGTCGTTGTAAGCCCACTTACGATAACACAGGTCGAATACGAGCAGGGCGAAATTGAGATTGAATTAGAGGAAGGAATGGTGACCCGGTCGCTGACACTGGGATACGGAGATGGCGTCGGAATAACTGAAGAACTAGAGTGTGAGTTCTGTAATCAGGCGGTGGGAGAACATAACTCACTTCGGACGATTCAAGACGGTCTGCAGTGCTCACAATGCTATTCGAGCTAATCCTGATGATGGACGAATAGCGGCGCAGGTGTACGCGCCCTCACCAATAGTTGTGTTACTGGCCGAGGTGGCTCTAATAATGCGGGTATTAGAAAATGTGTATCACAGACGCGAACCAGAGAGACCGCGGGCGCGCTTGTCAATAATCAACGCAACTATTCGACTACTGGGGAAAGAGCGTCCAATCGTTTCGATCCTGCGTCGCATCCAATGACCCAATGATTATACCCTTTCCACCCGGGTTTGAATGTACGCGAATCACCAGAAGGCACCCACCTCATTTGGATTCGTTCGATAATCGAACGAGATCGAATCTGGCATCCAAGTCTGGTTTATAAGGGATCCGACGCTGTCTGTCGGATTCTAATCGTTCGAAGAACGAATGGGCGCTGCAGGCCTTGGTCACGCGGCGTGACAACCCTTCCTTTTGGCTATTTCGGGCGTTGTAGCCGTTGGTTTGGAATGGGTAGTAACCGGGACTCGTGGGATTCGCTTGACCAGAGAAGACCAACTATGAGTCTCGAACCAATCGACGCAGAAACCGCACTCGAACTGTACCTCGCAGACAAGGAGAACGAACTCTCGGAGGCCTCGATCAAGGGCCACAAGTATCGACTCGGTCACTTCGTTCGCTGGTGTGATGAGAAGGAGATTGAGAACCTCAACACGCTCACCGGTCGCCAGCTCCACCGGTATCGGCTCTGGCGGCGCGAAGACGGCGATCTGAATAAGGTCAGCGAGAAAACTCAGATGGACACGCTCCGCGTGTTCATCCGATGGCTGGAATCCATCGACGGCGTAGAACAAGACCTGAGTCAGAAGGTTCTGTCTCCGTCGATCACACCGGACGAGAACTCTCGAGACGTGATGCTGGACAGCGACAGTGCCTCGAAGGTACTCGCTCATCTGGAGAAGTACAAATACGCGAGCATCCAGCACGTCGCAATCGCACTGATGTGGCACACGATGATGCGTGTCGGTGGCGTGCATGCGCTGGACATTGACGACTATGATCCAGACGACCAGTGTGTGAAGGTTCGTCATCGACCAGAATCGGGGACGCCCATTAAGAATCAGGGAAAGGGCGAGCGGATGGTTGCGCTTTCAGATCAACTCTGCGACGTACTCGACGACTGGCTAGCCGAGAAACGACCATCAGTCACTGACGAGTACGGACGAGAGCCGTTACTCGCCTCGCGTGAGGGCCGTACGAACAAGACGACGCTTCGAGCGTACGTCTATCGATGGACTCGGCCCTGTACCTACAGCGCCGAGTGCCCGCACGACCGAGACCTCGGTGAGTGTTCGGCATTAGAACGCGATACTGCCTACCGCTGCCCATCAAGCGTGAGTCCACATGCAATCCGACGAGGGAGCATCACCCACAGCCTGAACAGCGACATGCCTGATAAGGTGGTCAGCGACCGCGCGAACGTCAGCCAGCGGGTCATTGAACAGCACTACGACCGCCGTACTGAACGGGAGAAAATGGAGCAACGGAGAGAGTATCTAAGCGACTTGTAATCGGACATCTGAACTGATTTCTCTCTTCCTTTATTCATCTCAAACGAGATTCAAAACATAATCACAAATAATATATAAGCTCAGCTTTGCACGTTAGCGTCAGGGAAGTCCGTAATCGGCATCATCCGTCCTTGCCACCCCCTACGCCACGCTCCTAGTTCAACGTGCAAAGCTGAGTCTATTAGTTGATTTTCAACCAGTGGGGATATATATTTAAATCATACAACACCGATTGAATACTGCCGCCAAACTAAGTGATACGCTATATACTATATTATATGTCACGGCCTCCAGACTGGGAAGACGTTCAAAAACGAGAGCAGTTTGCGTCGATCGGATTAACAGAAACGCTTAGAGTAGAGTCAACAGGTCGAAACACATACGTGGGTGATTGGCTGTCGATTGCAACCTTCGCCCATCTCCATCGGAATTCATACATCTGTACTGACGATGACGTCATTCCGACGAATTACACAAGTCGGTATCGCTATGCCGACCCGTTGGCAGCGGTTGAGTTCGATCAAATGAAACAGATACGATTCAAGGAAAAACAGTCAATAAGTGCTACAAAAAAGTACGATTCACTAATCGATCACGCAAGGACATTAGATACTTCTCAGCCAACAATAGTGACGTATGGGACGGACGAGTCATTCTGGCAAGCGCTTGGCGCGTTTGAGATTGCCGATCGAGATTATATTATCTTTCCGGAGGTATTGAGCAGACGCTGGACTGTCGGCATACCGGATCTGACCTGTTTCAAGCTTGGGGATATACAAGACGTCCTCGCTGATATTGGCATAATTCCTGGTGGAGCCCCGCTGATTGAGATCGAACTTCGTGCAAAATATAGGAAGTACACCTCAACAAAGGCTTGTAGTAATGAGTGTATCGGGGTCGCAGAAGCAAAGAGGGATGGTAGCAGTCGTGACGGGGTGCGTGAATTAGTTGATCGCCGGAATTCTAATAAGCCTCCATACTTGTCTAAGGGTAGTATCGAACGGGGCTGGATAGTGAGTCCAAACGCCGGTCAGCTCCTTCGATCAAATCGTGATGAGATTGGTGGCGTGACTTGGGATAGCGAAGGCTCAACATATATCGAACCGCCGCGGAAAAAGGGTCAAACTGAAGATCAAGAAGTAATGATACGTATGGCTAAACGGATTGTACTGGAGCGAGTACTACGGTATCAACAGCTCTCGGAGTCACTTGAGCAAATGATTGAAAAATGCATAGACGACCCAGAGCATCTCTACACGGTATTTTCATAACGAGCTACTCAAAGATCAGTAAGCCGTACTCATCCGGTTGGACGTACAGAACGACAGCTGATATCAATCAGAGATTAGTACAGCAATATTGACAAGTGTTCTGGAATTTAGCAGCGCCTCGTAAAGCAATAAACCCCCGATGCTTGTGCTTATACTACTCTAGACATGTGCAACTGAGAGCGTATGGAAGAAAACATTCATCTTTAGTTGAGCACAGTAGTAGTATTTGTTATTATCCATGAGAGTATTGGCTACAGAAAGATCACGTCTTAGAATCCAGTACTACCGATAGCAGACGATATTTTCCCGCTGTAGGAGCCGTGATCGGCCCAGGTTTGGAAAGAACGCAGTCAGACAGTATTACTCCGAGTTCTAACTAAAGGCGGACGATTTAATACGCTATATTACCACGACAAGCAACCACCTCATTAGCCTTATTGAGGAGTTCAACAGTCGAGAGGGCTGCATACTCGTCAGTTAGCGTTAGCCGGAGCTGTGACCGACCACCCCCGATTGGCACCTTCTCGCTCGTCAAAATACCGTTTTCAACCCACGCTGTTTTGACGCGGTTGAACGTCTCTTTCGACGCTAGGCTGAGTTCTTCACCCCACCTCAGAAGATCATCGAATAACAAGTCATGCGTGCCAGCAACTAGGAGTGCGATCTCAGGTGTATCAAGCACTGGTTCGTCAACGGTTTTTGTCCACTCCTGTATCGCGAACCGAAAGTCGTTTTTAACGTCAGTATTGAAGCTTTCGACGAGCGTTTCAGAGACTTTCCCCCATGCCGGCGTCCGAAGATCAAATGACTCCGCCTTGTGGTGCTGTCTGCAGGCTTCAAGTAGCGATTCCGGAGTAGATGAGGCCTCAAATAGGAGTCGCTCGTTATCGATATGAGCGATCGAATGGGCTGTCTCATCAGTAACGAGAACGGTACCGCGACCTGCTGGAGTTGCTGCGGTCAATGTCAGTTGGTCTTGACTGGATAATTCAGCAATAGAAGAGGCAAGGCGGAATCGTCGTCGGACTGTCCGAAGGTCGTCTTTAGAAGCGAGTATATGCAACAGTGGTGCATCGGCATCAGCAGCCTGAACGAGCAGTTCAAGCGTTGCAGGCGCTGGTCGAAGTACGTAGAGTGGGTCGGTAGCATCTGTAAGAAGTGATCGCATGGCCGCCACTCCTATGTTGCTCGCCTCAGGAGCACTCATACCTCAAGTCTTATTTTGCGGAATATATCGTCTTATCGGTGCCAAGCAAATGGTCGAGAATGGAATCTCCGGCCTCGCTATTATGTGGAACTGCGGAAGACCCTAATAACGATCCGATCGTCAGTATCGATTCGATCGCTCGCTCCACAGTTGCACTTCCGACCACCGTGTGTTATCGTTTCTGGGTAAGATCGCGTTGTTCCACAACCAGGGCAGGCGACGTCGTGATGCTCAGCCACTAAAACAGAGCCTGTCATAGAAAGCGTCACGTACGAAGCAGCAGGGTGCGGGAAGTGTGTCCAACATCAGCGCAACCCTGCAAGATGTAGCTTCGGTAGACGAGTTCTTGAATGTCGCGGCTACCGAGACGGTACCACTGTTCGAATATCTTGAGTTCGAGTTTCTGCTGGAGTACGACGTGTTCGCCCCCTGAGTGCACGGATTTCTAAGCTTGTAGCGCTCTAAAACAGTAATTTGAATGAAGTGTGGGAACTACCTATGAAAATCCTGCAACGAAAAATAGCAGGTGATTGATGATAATTATTGGGGTGAGCTTCAGCTCACCCGAATGTAGGCCATCGAATCACCAGACAGCAGTGATCTCCGACCGGTTCGTTATCCGATAGGCTGGGGACTCGTGAATGCGGTAGCGGTTGCTGTGCGGACGGAAGGCGAACCCGTGCCTGAGCGATCCGATAGATCGCTCAGGCACTCACCCCCGGTGGATCGTATGGTTCCTTCCGCGTGAGCATATGGAAAATCGAGACCAACATCTTCCGAGCCGTTGCGACGATTGCGATCTGGTGGTTCTTCCGCTGTTCCAGCCGTGTGTAGAAGTTCCCGAGGTACTCGTCACACCGGACAGCTATGCTGGCACATTGGACGAGAGCCCAGCGCAACGGCGCTGAGCCCTCTTTGCTGATGCTCCCACGCACCTCTTTGTCACCAGACTGGTGGACGACTGGATCGAGTCCAGCGTAACTCACGAGCTGTTTGTCCTTGTCGAACCGATCAATCTCACCAATCTCAGCCACAATTACAGCAGCTGTGTACTGACCAACTCCAGGAATCGTCAGCAGCCGTTGGGCTACTGGCGATTCCAGTACCTTCCGTTCGATCTTCTCCTCTATCTTCTCGATCTGCTCGTCGTAGGCGTCAATCACTGAGAGGTGAGCTTCTAGAATTGCTCGATTAGCATCGCTGAGAGAGAGTTCCGCCAGGAACTCTCGGCCAGTTGGACCAAACAACTCGTTGTCGTAGGTGTTGTCGGTACGCGTAAGGACAGCTCTGACGCGGTTTTTCTCAGCTGTCCGCTCTTCGACGAGCGATTTCCGCGTCCGGACGAGATCCCGCAGGACGCGGATCTCGTCCGGCGGGACGTAGCTCTCAGCGAGCATATCTGCCCGAAGCATCTGGGCGAGCCGCTTCGCATCGACGCGGTCAGTCTTGACTGCCGCGTCGGCGATGATCCGGTTCTTTGATGAGTTAACGAGGGTGACATCGAGATGCTCGTCGAGCATCTCGTAGATCGGGCGGTAGTTGCCGGATGCTTCGATGGCAGCTTCACTGCCAGCGTATTCCTCGGCGAGTTCAGAGAGACGATCGTTTGGCAAGCGAATCTCGTCTTGCAGGTTGCCGTCGTCGTCCACGACGGCAACCTGCGAGTACCGTTTGTGAGTGTCGATTCCAAGGTACATTGAACGCCTCCGTTGGGGCTGATCACGCGTGAATCAGAGAGACACCTATGCGTGCTCTGTGGCACAGTATTCTTCGTCCTATCACGGTGCTAAGACCAGTCATTCTAGCGTGCTTGTTGCACTAGTTCCCACTCGGTCTTTGCCAACCCCTGTTGATCTGATTCACGCGCCAGGGGCTTAGTTGCAGGATTTTCATAGAGTCATTCTATGACACCCTCTAGCCCCGGCAATAGGCGTCTACAAGGATTAAATAGTAAAGAGGCAAAGATGTGATATATGCTAAAAAACCGGGGAGCGTTCTCTGCGTGGGTAACCGCTGGAGTCCCACTTATATTCTCCCTGCTACAGATTGGTGTTATAGAGGTCATGGGACCCAATACGGTCGGCGTGTTATTGATTCCTGTTGGGTTCTACGAAGCAGTGGTGGTAGCCAGAGGGAGCAGTGTTGCTGTAATGGCACTTTGTCTACTTGCAACAGGATGTTGGATTATCCAGGGGCAGTTGCTACTTATACAAAGAAAAAGTCAAGTCGGGAGTATTGTTGGTGGAATAGCTGTCCTTACGGTAATCGTTTTATTTATTGCAATATTATACATTACATTTACTGCAGGCATTGTAGACACGTTCGTTCCGCTCACAAAAGCAGGTATAGCGTCTGTTGTCACGATTGGAGGAATCATAGGTATGGTTATCTTAATACCAGAGGGTTCAATGTCTGAAGTGAAACCGAAAAAAAATACACCTAATGAGCACGAAAAGAAACTAATGGGATCTAGTGATCATCAGCAGACATCTGATCAAGATATTGATGAGGCAACTCTTGATCGACTTGAACCGGTAGTTCCTGATACAGTCAACCAGATCCGTAAAAAAAGAGGGGACGAATCGATAAACGAAATTAAATTAGAACTTCGTCATAGTATTGAAAATGCGGTTGCGGATGGAGAACTAGATCTATCGGTGAAATCAAGATACGGGCAGCAGTACAATATTCTTAACCTTCCGAATCAGTTTCGTGAAATTGAATCCCCAATATTTAATCGAAACGTATATATTCAGCAGATAGAACAAGAAATATATCAATTAGCTACAGATGGAGATGCATCAATTCGTGAACTATCTTTCGCTATTGAAGCAATTTTGGATCACAAATCTAAGATTCAAGATTATATCGGCGAAAAAGAGAGAGAATTTGACGGGCTTTGTTCCACAATAATCTCTGATACTACATCTATAAAACAGATTGCTTCCGAAATTGATGGAGATGTGGGTGATCGAACACAGATGCTAATCGTTGAAGATCGCCACCCAGATGTCAAAGGCGTCGGCGCTATTGAAACTGAAATATTAGAGACGAAATCAATGCTTCATGAGTGTGCGTTTTCTGAGAGTCTCCAACAGCTCCAGTCACTCCATTCGGACACCGATAAGTTATTGACTACAATTGAATTCCTCAGGAGCCTTGTTGGTGGAATCAAACATAATCAGCAATCAGCGCGGCTGCCCAGTTCAACAGCTAAACAAGTATATATTGATCTTGAAGGACTTTTAGAACAACAATACAGCATTACCCTCTCGCTAGAAGAGGACATAATATCTATCGAACCAAATGAGAGCTCAGAGACGGATAGTCCCCCGAGTAATAAACAGCATCAATCGGCCAGCAAGGAATATCGCTCTCAACAGAGAGCAGAACCGGGAGAAGTAACCGATGAGATACTGTATGCTCTTCGGGAGGTTAAGAAGGCACATATTTCTGGGAGCACAATTGAGTATCAAACTGGACAACTGCCGGATAGCGTCTCAACTCCAGAGATTCTTAAAACATTAAAGCTGTTTTGTCGCCGACAATCGGACATTGTGGCTGAGGTAACGGTTCAAGATGGTGCACCGCCTGGTTTCTTCCAAATCGAGTTCACGGATACAACTGATGCTATTGCTGGTACTGATGAACTTATTAGTCGCTTTGTTGATCGGTATAGTGCCACAGAATAATTTTATTGATCGCTCTTGCGAAGCAGATTGTTGGTAAGGACTCTCCGGACTGAACGAGCTCGGTCGACTGATTCTTGCAGCCTGTCTCGCCTCCGTTCTAGTGAGTACACCGCCGTGCAGAGCTACAACAAAATCGCCCGACAGCTCGCCACCAACGATGTTCTACCTAAGAGCGTTATTGATACAGCGACTGTGGCTATGTCGTTTTAGATTGAAATAGGGGACCACCCACTATTTAATATTCGCGCGCGATACGGTTTGACAGGCGGATACATTATGACCAGAGTATGTAAAATCTGTATGGAGCGAACGGAGCAGTGGGACAGTGGGACGCTTGTAGGACATATTCGTGCAACTCACCTAGATGAGAAAGAATCTATAGAGATGATGTATCCCGAATTAGTATCAGACATATTTGATGGCGAAAATATAGCGGATAGAAACAAGCAGTCAGAGATTCAAACTGCCCCCTCAGAGATACCAACTGATGATCATATGGATTCTGCATATGGAAAAAAGTGGTACCTGATTGGAGTCGGTGGGGCGGGAAACAATATTCTTGATGCAGTTCTACTTAGACGTGATACACTTGAGAAAAACAATGAACAGCGCGCTGTCATCTGGAACGGCGGGCTAGCGGGGCAGGGGTCACTCAATACAAATATTAGCGAACTCGAACAGACGTACTACGCCCAAGAAGAGAATAAATACAGCCGGAACGACCTGCTACCGAACTGTATTATTGGTTTCGGGAAGCATGATTACGCCGGTGCCGGGTTTCGCTGGGATCTCGGTCGTGATCTTATTGAAGCTGATTTTGCAGATGGAGGAAACCCATTTCAAGAACGCTGGGATATCAAGCAGCAGCGACTAAAAGACTCTCAGGCTGTGATGTTCATTCACAGTGTCACCAAAGGTACTGGCTGTGGAGCAACACCAGTGCTGGCCGAAATGATTCGAGAACGTGTGCTTGATGACGATTTTGTGGTTCAGAAACCATTCTTTAGTAGTATTGTTCTTCCATCTCGTGGACGTCGATACGGTGACTTCGGTGGGCGTGCAAAAGTCAATGGGATTGTGGGTCTCACACGCGCTTCAAAGGCTGTGGACGCGATTATCCCGTTTGATAATCAGCGTCTCAGTAGCGTTAAGGAAGAAATTAATCCACGGATTGACCGACTTGACGAATATAATCCACCTCAGTATGAATCTCTGAATAAGCCGCTCGTCGCGTTCTTAGAGGCGTTTACTATGTCTTCTGTTCCACAATTCCTCGACCGTGAAGCGACGATGTCGATCATGGGTGATGTTTTCGATCCAGCGGATAGTTTCCGACCGGTACAGGACAAGTATCGGGTTGATCCTGAGCGTGAGTACACTCCTGCTGTTATATTGGCTCCTGTGCTCGGTCGGCTACGAGGAAGCTCTTTTGACCGATCCAAACTAGAGATTCTATGTCGGAATGCATTATTCCAAAACAAACTTGCTGAATTTGATCCAACAACGGCATGGGGAGGAACATTCTTATTGTATGGTCCGGAAGAAAAAATGCAGGAAATATCAACATATATAAATAACGGAGTAGTTTCGGATATACTCGCTGGCGATGAATTCCTTGATGCCAACGATACTGTTGGATCTGAGTCTATTGACATTCATGTTAATCAACTTGTCACGCCGCATCTTGATGATATCTTCCTGTGGGGAACACTATGGAATCCAAAAATACCACCGCTTGAGGAGATGTACGACTACGCAAAGAAACTCAAAGAAGAAGGAAATAGCGAGCAGGCAGAAAACATTCGGGGGGTCTGGGAACACATTGAGCCACTATTTTCCTGCCTCGGTCGAGAGAATATGCCGTAGAAGATTTACATCAAGATCCGGATCAACCTGCTCCGTGTGTAATACTTGATGAGGGTCTGGCACTCGGCTAAGTCCGCGTTATAGCCACTTTCGACAATAGATTTTTTATTTACCCTTCTAAATGTTTGGCTAATCGATGGGCAATACGAACTCAAAAAGCGGGGTGGGATACTGGCTGAAACCACTCATCACGGGCGTTATTGTCACAAAAATAGCATATTTGATACCGGTTGTGAATTTGTTTGCACCGATTGTCGGAGGTTCTGTAACCGCTTATATGCTCGATAGCGGGGCTATTGAGGGATTAAAAGGGGGATTCCTGAAAGGCATTCTTATGACGCTTCCGGCGATTATACTGGGGGTATTTTTTGCTGATATATTGGCAGGGATCCCAATTATTGGAAACCTACTTGCAGGAAGCCTTGGGTTAGTCGTCGCAGTTATACTACTCCACTCGGTTGTTTTAGGGATGCTTTCTGGGTTTGTTACAGGAGCAATTGCAACTACTGCCAAAGAGGCCGATCCAGTTGAGACAACGGCGAAAAAGACAGCAGCCGCAGCAAATACAGCTGACAAGGCAAAGGAAACCTACTCAGAGAGCCGAAAAGAAGCAAAAGAAACCTATTCAGAGAGCCGTGATGCCGATTTAGGCGAACAAAGTGCTTCCGGATCTAATAATGTAACAGAGTCTAGAACGAGTAATAGCCTGGATTCAGAGGCCCATACAGGAACTGACCAACAGCCCAAGCAAGCATCTGACTCTGTTAGCGAAAAGCAAGAACAATTATCAAACTGTACCGATTGCGGTACAGATGTTTCTCCGGACGCGAACTTTTGCCCTGAGTGCGGAGCTGAGTCTCCGTTTTCTTCAGACGGTCGTCAATCGTCCCAGTATACGGATTCAGCAAGCCAGTCAAACGCTACACAATCGAAAGAGAACCACCGGCAAACCGTTTCAACAACGGCAACATCCGAATCAGATGTAGTTCGGAGGACCGTTGAGAAGATTGAGGACCAGAAACATATCAACTCTCAAGCCGCAAATCAGCTCTGTGAAGCACTTTCGGACCCCAACAACAGTGACCATGTTGAATCCGCTCTTGATGAAGCCATTGACCGATTAGAAGTGGTGGAATCGACTGAGGAGGCGATCACAGGGATTAATGATTACTCCTCAACCCGACAGCTTGAATCAGCACAAAGACAGCTTGTCCAAACCGACAGCAACTTTGCCGATAGTATAAATTCGGTTATCGACCGTATGATTAAACTTGAAAACGATGTAGATCAGCGGGCACAAGAACATGATCGACTTACAGATGCGGCAGACACCATCTGTCGGGTCGCAGAAGATAGTAACGCTGTGACGCTCCACGCCCGTGGCACAGTTGATCGCACCCAGCAGCTGGCTGAAAAGCTTGACTCTGAGACTATGCAAATCAACGAATCAAGGTCATCTGTCTCAACTCTCGCCGAAGATATTAGACATTCGATCCAGCCAGAAACGGACCAGTCGCGAAAACTCTTAGAAACACTCATCAATCCGGAAGGACGGGATGTTAAGGAGATATTGAAAACGACAGTCAAAACGGTTGATGAGCACGCTGAGACCAGACAAATGCTTTCAGAGATTGGGACGAAAGATGTCAAGCGGAGGCTTGATTCGCTAAGCCAAGAGCTTGGGAATAAAGACACATCGATATATAGCCATCTTTCCGATCGGATCCGTGAATTAGAAGCATTACTTGACGATCCCGATTGTGTAGGCAGCATACAGCTATATGCGATCTATCAGGAGGTGTTATATTATGACCGAACTCTGCTTCCACGGCTCTCTCGATCACTGTCTCGTGGCGGGTCTGTTGACGCTGAGGAGATGTTTTCAACGGTTCAATGGCAGATCGAAGACCTCAAATCGGAATTTGTCTCAGTCAGGCCTGATCACAACCACTCAATCCCAAAGCACTTTCTCGGATTAGCTGAAGAACTAACTACCGACGCTGAAAAAGAACTTACCGATAGGCCCGAACGGGCAGCAGGAATCTTACTAGCCGCTGACGCACTTATTGATCATGTCAAAGCACTCTACCAACGGAACGAGTACAGTGTGATGCTTCGGCGACTCAGAGGATAAGCACCATCGGTTGATCTAATCGGTAGTTATTTTATCTGACGACGAAAACTGCAGTTTTGTGAACCAATGACTTACTTGTTTGTGGGGGCAGGGCAGGCTGGAGGGGCGATCGTCGACGCATTATTCGAGTACACAGACGACTCGCTACTTGGCCTATTTAGCAGCCCGGACATCTCAACCCTCGGGGCACCGATCGTTTTTAATTCAACCATCCGAGACCTGGAGAACCTAGCGAATGTTCCAGAGGCCAATCAATTTGGGATTGCAGAACAGCACGGACTGGTGGAACGGTCCGAGCCGGGGTTTGAAGAGATGGTTACTGGAGGGTTCGGTCGTGACCCTGTTAGGGCGAATGATGTGATGGCTCAGTACGATACAGAGATTCAAAACCTCTTAGACCGACGGTTCAGCGAAGCAGTTGCCCCGTCTGATGAAGAAGGAGATGCACCGACGGTATCTGATACGATTGACTTCGTATTTTTGTGTCTCGGCCTCGGCGGCGGGACTGGTTGCGGGATCTCTCCACATCTAGCTCGACAGATCAAGCAATATACTGACGGGCATGCACAAGTGATTGCGATTGCGATTCTGCCCAATACAAAAGGAGCAGCTGATTCAGATAATGATGAGCAAGTGGCTGCCGGGAGGCAGGCATGGAACACCAGATATGGACTTGACCGTCTTGAATCCGAGGTTGATGGGATCGTTCTTGTCGACAATCAACGCATCTCGTATCTTGACTCTTCGGCAGGACAATTCGGTGAATACAATAATTACGTGGCAGCATCGCTCTACGACCTGATAACTGGTCCAGTGTTCAGTAGCGTTGACGCCAGTAAGGTAGATGACGTTGACACACCGGATATCGATGTCCAAGATATCATTACCTCACTCTCGTTTGGCATCGGCTCCGACGAATCACAACCCGGGTATGCCGCGATTGGCCGATCCGTTTCAATGACACAAACGCTATCAGGTTACCTGCTTCCGTTTATTGGGAATCGTGAGGTCGACAGCGCAGCGCTGTCACGGTTATCAGCGTCTAAACAAACATTAGCTAATGCAGATAGCCAAAAAGCTAAAAAAGCTATATCATTAATTCGAGCGCCTAGCTCATATCTTACCGACGGAAGTTATAGCGTTGAAATGTCCACTATACAGAAATTTTTAGAGCAGAGCTGCGGGTCAAGCGAGGTGAATCTTGGAATCGCGTTAAGCGACCGGAACATGGCATCGCTAACGACGCTACTGACATACCGACGTGAAGACATCGATAGACTGGACGAGATCGACTCCATAGCGACAGCTTATGAAATAGAATCGGAGCAAATGACAACATGACTGGATCGCCGGGGTTCATAACGCTCATGTCGTTTATCATTAGTGTTCAGCCTTCGCCAACCGAAGTCCGCCAGACTGGCAGACTGGCGTGGGAATTCAATAAGCTAACAAATGAGCTAACGTTCGTTGCTGGCGGGGGGGTGTTGATCGGCCTTGGTCTTGGAATAATAGTTTCGGGCGCTGTTGTATACGTATATAAACGAAAACAAATAAACGCCAGACTCCACCCATGATTCGCCGTACTTCGCTCGTCATCGTAATTGTATGCGTTGCTGGATTAGCGCTCTCTGGCCTTGTAGTGCCGGGAGCAACTACAGGTACATCAGAGAACAGCGACAACTCAAGAGAGGCAGTCGTGACCAGTTCGGATGTTGTTAATAAAAATACCCCAACGTTCGGAATTAATATTTCAGCCTCACCAGAACTTAAAACACAAGAGCGTCGGTTTAAGACCGCTTCAAATCAGACCAGTAATGCGTCCGAATCCTTGTCTGAGACCACCAGTACAATCGAGGAAGCAGACTCATATGGTGGGGTTGAACATAATCGCGCAAAGCAAAATATTACTGAGATTGAGCAAGGATTGAATAACCTTTCAACCGCTGAAGATGGTATAAAAAAAGTGTTAAAGGAAGGAAGAGGTCAAAAAGATGTTACCCCAGCTGAACAGTTTTTATTGCTCAGCGTAATTGAAGAGGAACGGAGGGAAACAGAATCAACAGCTGAGAACTCCCTCAACCAATACGAAAATGCGGTGAGTGTGCAGCGCAGAGGTACACAGTCAACTGTAATCACGTATTTCGCTGGTGCGCTGCTCGCAGGGCTGTTTGGCGGTGCTGCATTGGGTAGCGTGGTTCCACTTATCGAAGCAAGGAACGTTCGCAATAAAATGAAACTCAGCCGAAACGTATCATATAATCGACGCGCTGGCATCGTTCCAGTCATCGTTGGAGCCATCGTTCTTGTTAGCGGCTTTGCAGTGATATGGCATATTGGAGTATTAGATCTAATTGGGGTGATCCTATGAATTCAAGCACACAGAGAACTTTGACAATCGGAGGACTCGTTGTTGCCGCAGCTGCCATAGGAGCTGTTGTTTTCGTTGTGACAGGCACGACGGAGGTCGTCTGGGGGACAATGATTAGCCTCCCGATTATTATTGTCGTCGGTGTTGCAGTATACGTGCGGGGGCTCATCACGCGGAGTAAGACCAGTGAACAGCAATACGTCCGCAAACGGGGGCGTAGTGTAGCCGAGGATTTTCAGAATCATCTCCGCACTCTGGATGAGTTGCGAGATTCATATCCCGACTGGTCCCCAAATATCGAGGCCCGTACTAATTCTCTTGTTGCCGATTTCCAGAATCAGGGCGTGAAAATCCAGCCCGATTCAGGGGCATTTGAATTAACTAGCGGGATTGATAATGCTGATGTTCAGGAGTTCGAACGTCTTGAAACAGAGGTCGAGAGGTTCCACGACGAGTTTGAGGAGCTGTTTCGAGAATTTGTGCGTTCAGAAATAAACGAAACTGAGGAGCAAATCGCCAATCTCAGTGATGTCGATCTTATTGTATCTGTGCCAACGGCATCAGAACCTCCTGCAACTGACCCAATCCCGGCATATCAAGACACTCTCTCCCATACTCGTGAACAAGCTGATGACGCAGTTGAAACAGCGATCGAAACAATTCGGGAGATGACACGGGGAGATATGCGGCCTGAAGATGTTGACGCCATTGAACAAGAGCTTGAGGCTGCCTCCAACGCAGCTGATAAACATGATTATAATAAAACAGTCGATTCAGTGCTGGATGCTCGCGACCGGCTTCGTGACCAATTCTCTGGGTCCTTTGAGGTTGAGCGTGAACGACTCTCTAATCTTCTTGATGCCGTTCTGAAGTCGAATGTTGACGAGTACGTTGACGCAGAACAAATTGACTTGATCACTGAAATGGACCAGCGTGTTGACTCTCTTGACTCAGCGCTGGAACTCGCTGAACTAATGAGAATGCAGAATCAGCTCAGGGAAACTTGCGTTTCAATTCTACGTTCGATGGAGTCGGACCTCAACGGTGCAGTCAAGACCCTTCGATCAGCAGAAACTCCAGATGGATACTATAATGAGCCAGCCGTTGTCGACGAGTCGCTTGGCAGCAAAGTTGCAGATATAGACGATCTTGAACGGTTTACTGCTGAGTGGGCTGACGCAGCCGCTCGCCTAACTGATGCGCTTGAAACGGCAAGTACGAAAGCGTCGGTTATTGGAGCGTACGACGATCTTGCCGGTACAATTGAGACCAAATTGAACCAGACCGGTGAAGTGACTGCCGACGATCTACCGGTCCGACATGCCGAGGAGTTCCTTGGTCTCTACAATCGTCGCAATCCATCCGTTGAGTTTGATCCCGCGCAAGTGCTTCTACGACGTGGGGATGTTGAACAATATGATCTTACTGTTGATCTACAATATGAACACGGAGGCGAGTCTCGACAGGCGACTATTGAAATCAACGGGGGAGTATACTCCGAGACAAAAATGGTTGAAACACATGTCGCTGCTTCTGTTGAATTCACCGACATTCCTCAAGGGGAATATACCCTTTCAGCTGACCCTGGGGCCAGTAAGTTCGGGACAATCAAACGTGAACTGGTTATTGAGGACGATCTTAGCGTAAGCATCAAATTCAGTGAGCGGTCGCCTCGTGAACGCTTATGTTCGGGGATAGATCAAGACATGACGGAATATCTTCCTGCGATTGAGTCACAGGTCTCCTCAAGATTCAGAGAACAAGGCTACGTTTCGGCAAGTATGGATTTACCTGTACAAGATGAATACGGCCCATGCCTAATTGCCATATGGGGTGAACAGAGCGAACACGATGTGGCCGAATTTAATGACGATGTAGTTGTATACGACCGGTCCCAAGTCCGGCGTGAACTTGAAAACACGGTTCAGTATAATATTGAGCCTGGCGATGAGCTTCAATTTAGTGACGCAAGAAATAATTTCTTGTCCGTACCCGTGCCAGACGAGACCATACGCGAGATGATTGGGGATCTACAGACAGACGATGACGTAACCACGACGAAGACAGCGATCAAAATGGAATAAACAATAATGGCAACAAATACGTTTACCAGATGGAGTGTGATTGCGTCAGGGGAGGGTGGTGGACGAGTCGCCTCACAGTTCTTTGAACGCGCAGAAAATCCTGGAATCGATGAACGGATACTGGTCATGAACACGAACCGTTCTGATCTTCGAAACACAATTGACCGGCTCGAAGAACATATTGGGCCCTCAGATGACGAAGATCAGCTTATGGGCAATCATGCTATTGAGTTCGGATCTCAAGCGGGAGCTGGTAACTTCTTCCCAAATGGGGAAGCATGTGCTCGAGAGGATATCGATAGAATTGTTAACAATATCAGTAATCTAGCTGGCAACACGGACGCCTTCATGCATATCGCGACGCTGGGTGGCGGAACCGGAAATGGTTCAATTCCGTACATTATTGATCAATTCAAGAATGGTCTTCCCGATGCTGTAGACGAGAATGTTGAGGACTGGATGGGTAGCGTCATCCATGCAGCATTCGGAATATGGCCGTACTATTATGAGCAGCCGCAGCGACATTTTAATGCGGTCTGTGGGCTCTCGCGGCTATTACGGACAGGGAACGAAAGGCAGAATGCAGATATGGTCCTACTGGCGTCCAATTCGCATCTTGAGGACTCTGATAGTGAAGGAGACGATCAGTATGGTTCAATCAATAACGCGATAATCAGAGCGATTGATTTGATGATTGGGGCTGGGCGGGAAACTAGGAGTGTTATCGATATCAAGGACTACGTAACTATCCCTTCTCAAATGGACACATATCACTTTACACCTGCTGTTTCGACTGGTTTAGATGGATCTGTCTTCGAGCTTGAGTATATGCTAGAGAAAGCATCTGAAAATGCATATGTGCCGATGGATGTCGAAACGACGCAAGCCGCGTATGCGATTGTTCGAGCACCAGAGGCAATGATTGACAATGATGAGATTTCTGAACCGGATGTCTATGATGCGTTTCGAGATTGGACAAGTAGCCATGGACTTAATGTGGCAGGACAGGCCAGCCTAACACCAAAACGTGGAAGGGGGAGCGATGTCGATGTTTTGCTTCTATTGGGCGGATTTAGCCTAGATCCCCTTTTAGATCACTCTTGGGATGATTTCGAAATGTTAGGTGAAAGTCTATCTGGGTCAGGCAGCGGCAAGTCTAAACTTACCCGCGCAGAACTTGATAGAATCGTTTCAAATCTTGAAGAGTACGCAGACCACAACATCGGGAAATAATGATTTTGACTATAGACTCTCAAGCCGGCTCTCGAGCAATAATGAGAACCATTGTCGTTTTAATTATAGTCAGTGGTTTCGTCATGTCACCCGTATCTGCTGAGACGGAAGGCATAGACAGGATTGAGCATGACGGTACAAGCACGATCGCCAATCAACTGCAATCAAGCATCGCCAGTACAGGACAATCTTCGGAAAGTCAGGCTCTCAGTGTTGAGCGAACTACCGTCGATCAAATCACCATAACGCTTGACGCGGATGTAGTCGGTGAAGACGGGTTAATAAGTGGACCACAGAACGTTTCACTAATGACAAACCATGGCATTGGCTGGGGAGATCTGAGTCTGAATGGTGAACCTGAAAACGGAAAATACCAATGGAATGAAAGTGTAAAGATACTTGACGAACGGCGTATAGGCGAAAATTCGCTAACCAACGCGACGGTTAAGATTGAAGATACAGAGCTATCTGATACTGTTCACCTACATACCATAGAGCAAGCAAGTATCAACAGTTGGATACAAAATGGTCAATTATACATACCGGTAGATACAGTCGGCGTTACTAATCCCGATGAAGTTGATCCTTTGCTTGCAACAAAAAACAACGAGGATCTTGAGGCTGACTTCGTTGACTCACATACGGTCGAAATTAATCTTAATAAATTCCGCGACGCGACAGATTCTAGTGGGTCAGGAACTGGAGCCCCTGTTTCCAATAATTTTGAAACTGATGGAGTCCCTGTCGGATCTACTGACCCAATAGTCCCCCAGATCAGATTCTATCACGGCCAGATGGTTTTCTGGCATCCTGCTATTGAGTCGGAAACAGAGTATACAATAACGGTTCATGATATTGGAAGGAGCAATGAAGAACTCTCAACAGATGAAGTTAGCTTAGATTCTGGAGTTGCTCCGTTACCAAACGCCGATAGAGTAGCTGGGGCGGAGAATGTTACACTGTCGGTTCGTCAAGCAGGTTCGGACGCACTGTTATTTGGCCATAGAAATATCAATACGGATTCAGAGCCAGAGAGCTTCAATGCAACCTTGATTGATGATCAGACAATCCAAGGTGAGAGATCGATTGAGCGGTTGAATGTGTCATCGATAATCGTTGAACCTGAACTGAACTACATAAGTAAAACTAACACAGAGGTTGATGGTAATGAGCTGACAT
The DNA here is from genome assembly GCF_000591055.1 of Natronomonas moolapensis 8.8.11. Taxonomy (GTDB): domain Archaea; phylum Halobacteriota; class Halobacteria; order Halobacteriales; family Haloarculaceae; genus Natronomonas; species Natronomonas moolapensis. Next base: position 1,912,419 of record NC_020388.1, read on the forward strand.
TATCCGATACGAGTCTTGAGTCAGAGAATACAATCCGAATGGCAACTGATGCTGGGATTGTCAATGTCAAACTCTCGCAGTCAGCTACTACTGGAAGCCTGAATTCCATACCAATTATTCCCGTTATTATCGGTGTTAGTGGGATTGTTCTGTTTGTCATAGGAATCTTTATTGGTAGTAAACGCCCAGTAAAGCTCGATATTATAGAGAAATCTTTTATATCGGTACTCATTGTGTTCATATTATCGGTTCTTATAATAAGTCAAGTACGCCCCGCCTCAGTCCCAGGGGACTTCCTAAGACACCACCTCCCGATGTCTGTAGTGCTTGTTCTCCCGGTGCTTGGATACTTTACTGGGAGTACTCTATTCCACCGTGAGCAAGCTCAGTATAAACAGAGTGGGACACAAACGCAAACACATACAGTACAACAACAAGTTAATATAACTGATGGAGCGCAGCCGATTAAGCAGCGTGCTAAAATCACAGCTCGAAAAACCGGAGACGCCAATAGCACAAGTCGGACATCAGTTATCACCGGTGGCTCCGGATCTATATCGCTTCCCACCGGGAAATGGACTATCTCCGCCAAAATAGAAAATGAACAGATTAGCTCAGAAACTGTTCAAAGATCGGTCTATCAAGGTGACAGGGGTCCTCCAATCGAATTGACTGTTAACCTTCCAGAAATATCTATAACCGTTCAAGACAGCACTCGCGATTTTCGTGTGCCAGATGCAAAAATTCAACTTGAGTCTGATCAAGAAAAGACGACAAAACGAAGCGGTGAGGACGGTCGAGTAACCTTTGACTCAAAGCTTGGTCAAAAGACTGTAGGAGTCACTGTCAGCCATGAGAAATACGAAAAGACAACGAATGAGTACCAAGTTACTGATAACGGTCTCAGTGAGACGGTCACACTTAAACCACAAACAGGAAAGCTTCGAGTTGTATCGCAGATCGATGGAGTTGAGACGGAGAATATAGACGCTAAAATAACTCCTGAAGAACCGATTCTCAAAGGGATCTACGGAGAACAAAAGAGCATTAAAAAGGCCGGGCAGGAGGGCGAATATGCTGAAGGAGATATATTAATCGGGCAGTACCGCGTGGGTCTTGAGCTCTCAGACCGACTTGAGACTCTGTTTAAAACCACAGAAAAACGAGTAACGGTCAGCGAACATGGTGAAACCGTGGTAGCCGAAGCATCATTTGATTGGCACCTTTCGGAGTCACATCATGATCGGATTCGACGCCTTCGTGAGGAAATTCAGGGCGTGACGGCGAAATCTGGTATTGATACCGCAATTCAACGGTACTATGCTTCGGTCATCAATCAAGTTCTCGATGAAATTGAACAGTTCCCCAAACAGGGGCACTATTTTGTGAGGGTTGACTCCCACCCAGATGAAGTCACTGATGCGACGCTGGAGGCAGTGGCTAACGCCGTTGAGACGATCTCAGAAGCAATGTCGACAAAACGGAATTTAGATCTATTTACCGCATGTTCAGACATGGTAGATGCAAATACACAATGGCAAGGGACGTTCGACATGGAAACATTCGCTAATCGACTCCAAGCGGGGCCAGTAGCAGCACGACGCACGTTCGCAGAGCAAGTCGATGATGTCTCAGCACGGATTGACAGCGAACGTGGTTCGCTTTCTGAGATTGCACCGGCACAAGAAATGTTAGAACGGATCGAGATAAGTGATAGCGGTAAACGTATCAATAATATCGCGTCTATCCACCTCGCTATTCTGTTGTTGAGCGCGGTTGAGGAACTATTTGAGCATCGTGAGCTTAGAGAACGACTCTCACGGACGGTGTTTTAAGATGAGGATCATAAACAACCGACAGACAGTCGTGCTGATGGTCTCAATTATTGTGGTGTCGCTTCTGGCACCAGCAGTCGCACCAAGCGCCACAGCACAAGAACCCGAAAGTGCGGATGATTACTTCAATACCCTTCGCGGGATGAGTGATCTAGAAATTTATGATGAGTACAGCGAACTTGAAACGCTCCACACGCAGTCACTTACAGGGGTACAGGTTGGAGAGTTTACCGATGAGCAGGCACGTGAGCTTGACGCGGTCATCGCAACTATCCGCCAATTTGAGGAAGCACAGGCACAGTTTGAGAATGAGGAATATGAGGCTGGATTTGAGACCGCCGCAGATGTCCAGAGAAGTATATCCGAACTTGAGACACACGACGAATCGCTCGCTGCACTTTCCAGGCTCGCTCTAACCCGGTACTATGAGCAACTTGGTAGCGAACTTGCCTCAAGAGCAGAACAAGCCGATAATACACCTACAGAAATTGAACTTCGAGAGCTAGCAGCTGAAGCTTATCGGGGGGCTAATCAGCCGGAACAAGCAGCTGAATTCACCCGTCAGGTGGAGCAACTCAGAGCAGAGCTGAGTGCTGATAGGGAACAGATGGATGACGCTGAAGCAGCGGTAGGCTCATTAACTGAGTCGTGCAGTAACTGTGAAAGCTCAACCAGCGCAATTAGCGAACATAATATTGGCGTTATCAAACGATACCAACCGGCATTGCAGACGAGTTCAATGATAACGGATGCCGTACAGCGCGCCAATCGTCATGGGCTTTCTGACCGCCAGACATCTCTTGAAGCCCAAGCTAACACAGCAAAATCGATACGGCTCTCAATCGCGATCGCTTCTACGACGATCCTCGTCGGGTATGGGCTCATTCTTGGGCTGTTAGTTGCGATTATCACCTCACGCCTCTTCGCATGGCAAAGAACGTTTGAGGCTGCAAATGTAGACTCTGTAGTAGCTGTGGGTGATAGCGATGTATAAACGGACTCTCGTCTTGTTCGTAATCATCTCATTGGTACTATCACTTGGGGCCTCTGGAGGAGTAGGTGCACAGACGAGTAATTGGACTCTCGATGAAACCAGCGAAACAGTTACATTCGGCCCAGGTGAAGACACTATAACTGATACTGTAACCGTTCGTAATGATGATAGAAACAATTCAGTCAGTCTTTCTGCATCAATTGACGGTGGACACACAGTAGCCGGTCAACCAGGAACTCTTGGACCAGGAGAGAGTACAAATATAGAAGTTGAACTTAGAAGTAGCGGCTCTGAGTCAGCGACACTCACTGTTGATGGTGGCGGCAAAACGCAGAGGGTTGATTATACTGTCGAGACCCCAGCTTACGTCGAAATATCAGGTATGCCGGACTGGCTAGATGACGAGGGTGTTCTACGTGGCGATTCTCGGACTGCACAAATAACTGTTGAGGAGACTGGCGGCCATCAAGGATTCAACGGAATAGATGTGCAAGGAGACGATGGTGGGATTAGGGGACTTGAGAATGTAAGAGTTGGTGCAGGGGGCAGCACAACGGTCACTGTCACGTTTACCGCTGACAATAGTGCCAACCAATACGACGACATCGGTGGGCGATTAGAGCTTGATCCAAATGAGTTGGGAACTGATTATAATGTTGAGAGCGATGTTACTCTTGAAACATTCGTTGCGTTTCCAGCGCAATTCGGCGATATAAATCTTGAGTTAGAGGAGTTTGAGTTTGACGAACCACAGAGCGTTGGATCAATCACTCGACAGACAACCATTGAAATCGAAAACAGCGGAGACCGCAAACTTAATTTTAATCGGGTGGCAATCGGTTCAACACCATTTAGTAGTGTAGAAGTATCAAGTGAGCCGAACTCAATCGGTCCCGGGGAAACGGAATCAGTAGGTCTTGAGATCACTGCAGAGACCAGCTTGGACGAAGGTGCGTATGATTTTGACGCCGCACTATACGCGAACAACGTTGATAGCTCAGACCTCACCGACACTGTAGATATTGAACACGGCGTTGAAATGTCAGTAAGCACACTCCAGATCCGATCCGGCGATGTGCCGATCGGCAATACGGACTCAGCTAGCATCACGGTAGAGGAAGAATTAGGATACAAAGATATCGAAAACGTCCAGATGACCCTTTCAGAGGGCCCTCAAGAGTGGATTGAGGTGACTAATAATATTGATTCTTCAATAGATACCAACGGGTCCTCTGATGTAGAATACGAGATACAATTTGGGCCCAATGCAGATATTGGGTCCACATACAGTTGGACGTTTGTGATCAGTGGCGATGAAGTTGCAAATCGAGAAGTCACTGTAAGCGCGACTCCGATACCACTTAATCTAGAGCCTCTCAAAGAATCTCTTGAGGAGGCTCCGGGGGAAAGCCAGGCACTTGAGCAAACCTCCACAGAGACTCTTGAACTCGTAAATCAGATGGACAATCAAATTCGAGAGGGCGAGATTCCTCGCGAAGATGTCACAACTGCCCTCACGTTTGGGGATGGAGTCATTAGGTATTTGGAAGCAATTGATACCGTTGATAATTCGGTTGCCGATGGGAACCATGATGCCGCACAGGAAGAACTAATCCGTGCGGCAGTCGCGTTCGACACAATGTCTGTCTACGGGAACGCAATCCAAGATGATGATCTTCGAAGTAGGGCATCTTCAGTTCGTGAAACAGCCGGTACAGAACTCTCTTCGCGTATTGAAACGCAGGAGGCTCATTACGAAGAGCAACTTGAATCAGGGGACACAACGCCAGTCGAGGAGGCAAGAATCAAAACCGAATTAGCAAGGATCGCTTCGTTACAGGGTGACTCTGAGCGGGCAGAATCACTTGAAGCCGAAGCTGATTCGGCATTTGAAACATATAGTACGCTGGTGGGCGAAGGTGAAACAAAGCGTCAGGAGGCTATAGACGACTGGGAAGAGATGGAGTCAGATATCTTTGTAACTGTTGTTGGGCAGCAACTCATTCTTAATCCAGTACATTATGACAAGTTTGAGGACCGTTCGGATACACTACTTTCGGCTTATGACGATGCCGAGATGGCATTCACTGAAGCGGGGGAAACAACCCGCGCAGAGGCAGTCGCCGAAGAACGAGCCCAACGTGCGAATGCGTTAACAATCGCGCGATGGTCACTCTTTGTCTCAATGGCAATTGGGGCGGTCATTATTATTTCAATAATCACCCACACTGCCCGAGGGATGTATTGGTACATCGAAGATTCTAAAGAGTCAATTAGTGGGGACTTTCTCATATGATCAATTACATAACAGTACGCAATCCCTAAGACCGAGTCACTGGAAAGACGTTGAGATCCGTGGCGGAATATCGAGATTCAACTCAGTCTTGTCATCTATCGTCCACGAGTTCCGATGTTTGTCTGTCCACTCTGCTTCGGTTTTGACTGCTGGCCCGCTTGCTCGGAGTATACGTGACTTTTCGGTTGCGTTTTCCTCGGTGTAGGTGATACTGATGTCAAACTCAATAGTCCCAGCCTCAGTCTTCAGGTCTACGTAGTGTTCAATTCTTTCATTAGGCGGAAGAACCTCTCGATGGGCTTGAGAATACAACATGTCGTTTATTTTCTCACCCTCTGCTTTGATAGAGACGTCTGATAACGACTCGTTAGTGCCATTCTCAAAGACCATTACAACGGTTCCGTAATCGCCAGCGACCTGTGTAGCTGGCCCGATTGCCGTCTGGATTAGAGTATTACTGTTATAATTTGCCTCACTATCCTCAATAGTTACTGTGTTAATCTCTTCCTGCATCCCACTTGGACTAGATGTCATAATTTTCGTCTTAACATAGTCCGACACCTCGGATGTGAGCTTCCGTCCGGTAAACACCGTTTGATTGCCAGTTGCGAGGGTCTGCGTGTCAATATTAATTTTTTGACCGCCAATTTTAATCCAATCAACTTGCCGATCTGAGTCAGTGCGATTCTCAAGTTCAACTTCATATTCATCATTTACCGTACAGACAGCGCGATGAACAATCAGGCCGCTATTTATTATTGTTATTTTTTTAGCCGGAATACTACTAATGATCTGACCATCTTGTTCAACGGTAGCCTCTGGAAGTTGCGTATTACTATCTGAAAAGAATACGTGGGTTCGTTCAGTCTGCCATGTATCACTAGGAGCGAGTTTGCCCGTATCAAATTGGTTGTCACCGACAACAATTGTTGGCTTGACAGTGCTATAGCCGTCATTTCGAACTGTAATCCGTTCACAGGTAGCGTGTCCGATTGGCACTTGATTCTTAGAGATATCGCGCTGTATAGAAATCTTTTCAGAAGTACGGCTACCAGAATCACTACTGATTTTCATACTGTACTCATCAGACTCCGATGATGTCTCGTCTTGACTTCGTGTTTCCCTTTTCTCAGACGTTTGAGTTTCAGTTGTTACCTCATCTCTTGATTCAGTCTGGGGTTGATCAGGAAGCAACGAGTGGTCAGTTTGTGTGCGAGTCTTCGTCTTCTTATTAACATCCTTGGTAAGACGAGATAATGGGTCTTGACTACTCATTTGAGCTTGATCCGCAATTTGGATCCCGGAAAGCTCAATCCGGGCAATCCCCTCTTCATAGATCGGAAGCACTACAACTAACGTGCCGTCTTCGATCTGGACTGGCGATCGAGCACGGTCAGCTCCCGGTACATCAATGACGAGTTCGTCAGACCACACTACCCGGTTGTCGCCGTTAATCCGCCCATGTAGGGCGTCGCGTTTCTGTTTTAGTTCAATTGAAGGATGTTCAGGGAGTTTGCAAGTTGGTGCGAGCTCTGTCCGTCGATTTCCGCGAAAAATCTCTACCCCAACGGTTATGACCTGTTCTGGCTCATACGATCTCGTGATGGTTTTTTCCCATGTTTCACTGGGGCCGACATTCGTTTTTTCTTCGCTGTCTTCAAATACCTGAACTGAATCAAAGGGAATACTTCCTGTGTTTGTAATTGAGAGTTCAAGTTCTATGATACCATCCTCAATTTTGATAGGCTGCAGATCCGCATCAGCCGCAATCACGCTCTCAGCTGCATCGGTGATCTCAATGAATTCTCCTGCAACCCTCCGGTCTTCAATATAGAGCGAAAATTCTGTTTTCCCATCTGTGCGGACAGAATCAACTGGAAAATCAGTTGATATTGGGTCCAATGGTGTGAGCTCTATCCGCCGTTCATTTGGAGAAAGGTCGGCATTATTGAGCTTTCCTTTGATTCGGACGTCATTTACAGTCTCACCAAGATTTGTTACACTTACATCAATTGTACCGCCCACGCCGACGGACTCAGTAAGAATGTCAACATCAATCAATTCTTGCTTCAGGATGTGCGAAACAACGGTTCCATCTGAAACCGAGCAAGCGACTGAACCATCCCAACTGGTATATATATCACCGGCTGCGAGGCCCTCAGCGAAATGGATCGATCCGTCCGCGGCGATTGATTTAGGACCGTCTTCAGTACTAATGAGCAAGTTCTGGTTACTAACGGGGGAAAGTTGTTTAGCTGGAAGCTCGGTTTCCCAGCGCTTTTTTCCAGTTGAAGCATCGAAACCTTTCAATTGGTCATTTTGTAGGGATGCAATAATCACGCCATCGCAAAATCCTATGTCACGTATCGCTGTATTCAGATTTTGATCAAATATTTCCTCACCAGAAGCGTCAATACAGCGCAGAAATGACCATGTAGCGGAAACGAATCCGTCTTTGATCCCAATAAACCGATCACTCTGTGGTTGCCCTGACCGGTTTCGTTTGCTTGTAAAGCTCTCTTGACCGGTCTCTGAGTCAACTGTACATATTTGATCCCGCTCTAAAATACCAAATAGTGCTTTATTTGAAAGGGCAGCGACTGAATATGGAGAATTAAAACTCCGGTTCCAAACTTTTGATCCGTCGCGGGTATACGCTGTAACCTGATCAGATGAGAGGATGATGACTCGCTCGTCTATCGCGATATCTTCAATCCGAGCCTCATGCTCAAACTCAGACCGGTCCGTTCCAGAAATAAGGGTGACTCGGTTGTCGGACGCAATCGCAATCGTACTCTCACTGACCCCAACAGAATCAATCTGAGAACGATTGAACGAATCAATCCGCCGGTAGCCATTCATTTTTCTGTTTCCCCCGAGTCGTCATCGCCCCCAAGCAACTGTTCGGCAAGTGTAGGCCCGCCACCGATACTAATGCCAAGCTCTTCAGCTTGCTGTTCAACGTACCGCTGCATTTCTGGATATCCCTCGATATCATCAAGTTGGTTTCTAACGCTCGTAACGTACTGTCGGATGGTTTTTGCTTCTGTCTGATCAAGTCGTGATAAAAAGTAGTCTGTATCAGGGACGACCGGCTCACGGTCGGGTCGGTGGACACTCTCTACGAGATCACGTTGAAACTCACTGCCTAAAACTCGATCAGCGATTTCGGCTGGCGTGTATCCGACAGATGCCTCTCCAAGTCGTTCAAAATCAATTCGATCTGCGCTCTCAATCGAGTCCAAGTTCTTCTCCCAGACTTCAGCCATGACGTGTTTGTCCGGCTGTGGAATGAACTGCTGGATCGGGAACCGACGGGTTGCTGCCGGATCTATTGTAAACGGCATATTAGTTGCACCGATGACAAGCAAGTTGTCCTCAACATCATTCATTTCTTGTAAGAAAGCGTTAGTTAACGAGCGCTCGTGTCGCTGTAGAGAATCTTCACTCCGATCTGGAATCAAAGTCTCAACCTCGTCAAAGAATAGAATCGCAAAGCCCTCCTGTGCAATCCCATGAGCCTTCTCAAATATCGCCTCAACTCGCTTTTCTGATTCGCCAGAGTACTTAGAGAGCACATCGCTGCCCTTTATTTCAAGAAACTTTACCTCTCCATAGTCTTCCTCAATTCCTGAGTTGTACTTTGCCTCATGTGCAATCGCTTCTGAAACAAGCGTTTTTCCACAGCCCGGTGGCCCATACATCATCATGCTGTTGCCTCGGGTAGCAAAACTATCTCCATAGCGCTCAATTACTTCATTTCGGACCGATGGATCAAAAAGCGCCAGAAGCATATCTGCAGTCTTCTTAACCTCTGAGAGTCCAGCAACATCCTCTTCAAAACTGGCTGTTGGTTTCTTTGGATTGAGACTGACAGATATCTCTTCTTTTTTACTCTCTGGCCCACTAGCCGCGTTCCGCCGTCCATCACGGCTCCTACTTGAACTCAGTTCACGGAACTCACCTGCGTCAACGAAATCGATCTCAGTTGTGTCTGTGACCCGAAGCGTAGTGTAACCAGTGGGTTCCATTGATGCAATCTCGAAGGAAACGAGTTCGTCCCCCTTTGGTACAATCTCCTCAATCGGATGTAATAGATACTCATTTTGCCGAAGGAACGGTTCTAACTCGTCTGGCGTGATTTCGTTTGTGAATACTTTGACTGAATTGCAGATCTCAACCGCTCGTTTACTTACATCTGGGTCGACTAGAAAGTCCGAACTCCAGTCAATTCCACCGAACAGGGACACCACATTTCGATGCATCTTCACCTTATTACCGATTTTGTCGACGACCGAGTCTTCGACTAGATCAACATAAAAATGCGCTCGCGTCCCTTTATGCATTATTTCAACCATCTCTGTTCCTGGACCGACTTTTTTCCTACCAACCTTGATTTTCGACGAAGGCTGGTCCCGTTTCACTATCGGTGTTAAATTAAGCATCTGTATCACCCCTGAGAACGGTTATTTCACGCTCTATCGATTTTAATAAATTATCCTGATTGTGGTCTGTTCTATGACTAACGTAGCCATTCGTTGCCGTGCTGCGGTCAAGAGTATATTCTAAGACTTCAAGCATCTCAAGAATATTCTTACATGACCTATTGAGCCTCTTTTCACCACCATCCGTTTGAATCCGATGAGAGATTTGATTGAAGTCGCTAACAATTTCTGGCAGTCGCTGTTGTAGAATCTTAATCACTGGATTCCAGTTTTTTGCTTGAGCGCCGTCTTCGCCAAGTGGGACAAAGAGCCACGACCCGCCGTACTCAATTTCAGCACCCTGTCGCGCGGTATCTATAACCTCCGTTCTGAGTTCTTCTTGAGCCGGTGAAAACGTCTTATACTGATGCTTGAGGATGTTCATCACGGCTGATTCAACGTGGCTTTTGTGCTGGTCGGCTGGCAATGGTGTGCTGGATCGAAGTAACTCAGCGAGATCAATAAGCGTTGATTGCGTTTGGAGAAGCCGTAATTCAGTTTCGAACCCAGAAAGCATCCGCATCTCAAGTATCTGGCTAGCATGAACCTCAATTTGCCTGACAGAGCGAAGCAGCGAAACCGCGTACATCCGCAATCAACCCATCTCAAGATTGCCTGATTGTTCCTGCGTAGTCTCTTCACCAGCGGTTTCAGTTGCGCTCTCCGTCGCTTCTGATACCTCCTCTGTCATCTCGTCAACGAGCGTAGCGAGTTCGTCAGGCGGTGTCTCCTCGACCTCTTCTTCAATGCCGCCAACGCCAGCCAACTGGGTAGCCAGTTCTCCCATGTTCTCGACGATGTTGTTCGCGCCTTCGGGAAACTCTTGTTCCTGTAGCGCTCTAGTTCGAACCTCCTGTTGTTTTTGATCTAATGCGAATCGCGCGCTTTCGAGCTGTTCGATACTATCGCTAAGCTTGTTCGTCCCTTGTTCAACTTTTTCAGTTAAATCAATATCAATCACTTCTTGCATTTTCTGATGGAAGACGAACTTCCGCTTGAGTTGGTTATATCTCGATCGTTCCTCCTGAGAAAGTTCATTAGGATCTTGCGGAACACCTGGACCATCTCCGAGACTTTTTAATTCTTGCCCAGTTTCCTGTATCTTTCCTTGAATCTCACCAGGGTCTTGATCAATCTCATCCATCCGGTCCTCAAGTTTTTCTTTTGCATTCCTAACACGTTCTATAGTCTCTGAGATTTTTTCAACACACGCATCGATCCCAGCAGCCCAGTTAAGAATCATCCGTCCGCCCATTGCTGTCTCATCTTGTGGATTGCGTAGTACTAAGACATCCTCTCCATCCATTTCAACAATCCCTTCGTCTGCAAAGTACTCAATGAGCGCCTCGGCTTGGTCTTCACTTGTTACGATCGGTCCCTCATCGTCCTCAATCTCTGAGAGAGTTTGTATCGCGTTTCTACGCTCAATCCGACCATTGCCCTCTTTCATTTCCATTGACCCGAGGAGGTCGGATTTAATGAGAGAGCCGATTGCTCGTTCCCACTCTCCTTCTATGTCGTCTCCCTCTATCCATTGTGCTTTGAGTCGGACGGGATCATTATTTTCGTTGATTGGATCCGCAATTACGTACTCTGTTCCCCCACTCTCAATCGATTCGAAGTTATATTTTTTCGCCATTGTTTAATTAACAATTGGTACGCTATGAAGCGACATTGTTCTTTGGTTCTATTTGATTATTCATTTTCAAAGCGCCATCCCACCAAATTTCTCTTCGTTAACTATCTTTTTATATCGCTCTCTGATTTCGGTACGAATTTGCTTATTCACTGCGTTAGTGTTGCTGACACGAACCTGTTCAAAATGCTCTTCTGCCGCCTCAACCCACCCGTCGAGCTTCCCTGGCTCAACGTCAATTTCCCCTTGAATATCTTCTAGGATCCGGCGGGCTTCGGCCTCTGTATGTTGCTCAAATTCTTCCGTCTGAATTGCGACTGACCTGTTAACTTCAATACCGAGACGGTCCGTAAGCCCCAATTTGGTTTTTTCAATGATTTCAGACTCGATTTCTCGAGCATGAGAAAGAACATTGAACTGGTCCCGGATTTCATTTTCAATAATCTGTTCAAACTCGTTAAGTTTAAGAATATACGTGGCCGTCTCAAACTCGGACTCAATCGACGATTCGATCTGGTCGGCCAAGTATCGCCCATACTCGTCAAGTAATGACTTAAGTAGATACTCTCCATCAAGATCGATGATCAGATCCTCAGTTTCTAAATAACGAATCACATCGGTTGTAGCTGAGACATCTATTGCACTCTCCAAGTCGCTGTGAGAAATCTTCCCATTAACTGCATCCTGTGCGAGCTGCGAGTCAAGGCCGACATCATTGGCTCGCTCTTTCAGCTTGGGACCGATCGTATAGTAGTCGTTTTGTCCAGCCCTGATTCGCCGCAAGTACCCTCTGGATTCAAGTTGGTCGACAAAAAAATCAAGATCATCTATTGCGAGCGAAAACACTGATCGGAGACGCTCGCCGGTGACAACCATCTGTTGGCTGAACAGCATTGTCAGCTCGGTCGTTATTTCTTCATTTCCAACTGCTCCGAACTGGTCAATATAGAATACGCCATCACGAATCTGATCAAAATCAGTAAATTCGTCAGCCGAAATTTCACTAAGCCCTTTCCTGATGTCACTTATCGACAATTCATCTGCTTTCAGCACGCCTGTGTCGGCCCCCTCATATGCGGATTTAATTTCGTTCTTCACCTCTGCCGTGTAGATGAACCCGTAGTTCTCTCGTGCGATTGACTCGCACGCGTCTTCCAGTGTATCAATATCTATGGGGCGGATTGGCACACAATAACTTAGTTCGCCCAGATTACTAAATAATAACGGTGCAATTCAGTCAATTGGAATCAGCTTCTCATAGGCCATATAAAATAACGTCTATTTTAAATTTCTCCGAATCAAGTTATGTATAAATGGGGATCTCCCAACTGATGGTCGATTCTCAAGTGATCGGTGGGTACGTTGACGGTTATAATGATGTGCGAGTCATTCGTCTTTAGCTAAGACTCACACCTCGGTTGTGTAGCGGTAGCGATCGTCTCTTGTAAGATCGGTCGTTGTTGGTGGATCTCCTGAGCATCCTCGATCAGCCGCTCGAGCAACGGCGGTGGCGAGTAGCCAAGGTACTCTCCGAGTTCGTGGAGGATGAGCTGGGCGTGCGACCGAAAGGTCGCCGCCCAGCGTTCCGGCGGAAACACGATCTCGTCGTCGGCCTGCTCGGTGACCAGATCTAACAACTCACGACTCACCAACAGTGACAGCAACGCCGCGTACGAAGGTGTCATAGAACAATTCACATGGTCGTCTAACTGTGCTCAACTCGGTTGAAATCGCCGTGCACTTAGTGCACGGCATTCTTAGCGTGTCTCAGTTATGGCGAAGGAGAAGTTTGGAATCGCTGTCGAGGAAGACATCGTCCAAGAAGTGGATGAGCTGGTTGCTGAGTGTGACGATCTCGGAGCCAGCCGCTCCGAGATCGTTGAGGCCGTACTCAAAGCGTTCATTCAGTCCGACTCAGATCATATTAAACAGGTGCGAGAAATCATAATTCGGAGACGAAAAGGAACTCTTTGAGCGATTTTAGAGTCCGTGCACTGAATGCACGGACTTCTAAGCTTGTAACGCTCTAAAACAGTAATTTGAATGACTGAAGTGTGGGAACTATTCTATGACACCCTCACGCCGCGTACAACAATATTTCCACGATATCCGGATCGCTTGTGTCGAATTCGTCCAGTTCGTACTGTGTCTTCAACTCACGGAACAACGTTTCTACTTCCCACCGACACCGATACAGTGTCGCTAGATCGGACGGCAGGAACTCCTCTCGCGGAAGATTCGTGATATAGAGATGGTAGTCGTCGGCGTCCTCGTCGCGGACGCCGACGACGCGGAACCGCTTCGTATCCAGTGACCGCGTTCCTTCGTACTGACCGCGTTTGAACTCCGCTTCGACCTCTACGTCGATGTACGTCCGCGAGAGGTCATCGACTACGTCCTGGATCTGCTTGCCCTCCAAGGGAATGGCGCGCCCGCGCCATTCCCGAAATTCCGCCGTTATCACCGGATTCGCGTTCTGCTTCAGCCGACTCGCGAAGTAGCCGTCGTTCTCGTCGATCAGCGCAAACCGGCGGTACTTGAGAAGGCGTGAGACCACTGATTAAACACCGCGTCTTCGCACCCTACGACCACGCGCACAACGTGCGGATCGAAGACGATCTCTACAATCAGCGGTCGGTCTCTGAGACTGTGAACTCGGTGATTAAGCGCTCGTACGGCTCCGCCGTCCGAGCGCGTGCCTGGTACCGGCAGTTCCGAGAAATCACTCTCGTCGCGGCAGTCTACAACGTCGAACGAACACTCAAACAATAAACCCCGTCGCTGTATGCGGATTCAATAGAGCCGACAGTAATTATAAATGGCAACAGTACTGCTAGTGTTCTAACGCGTAGAAGAAAACTTCTATCAGTTTTGGGGGCGGCTTCGGCAGGGGTTACCGGCGGATGTAGCAATACTCAAAATAGTGAGCAAAGTGTGACTCCAGGGGTTGGCACCACCCCCCAGCCCTCACAGACAGAAACAACAGATGATGAATCAGCACTAACTGATCCGATATACGATTCCCCGGTTCCAGTGTCTGCAGTAGATTCACATCTTAAACAAATAGAAGACCGACAAGGCTATTCTATCCGTCTATACACCAAAAGAATTACCGATCAAGACGAATCAAAAACCAATTACGAAGTCACGATTAATTCTGATGGCAGTCGATACGTCAAAAGAGATTACAAAAGTAGAGATACCATCGAATATTTTTATCGAACGCAAGATGATATAGTATATCATAAAAAATTCTTTGGATCAGGTACTAGATACTATTCAGAGGGTTGCAAGTATACGTCTCTAGACTTTGCTCATCGCTTTGGACTAATTGGCGGTGAAATACATAATATTAGACAGGTCCCGTCTCTAAAAAGAATTATACAGAACGCTCTTGCGTAGGAGATTGTGGATACTGCTGAGCAGTAGCTATGGAGTCAAAGAGGACAAGGGCACCGCGGCAGCGGTGCCCGACACGAATGATTCCGCTGGATGTGTTTGGGTCGGAATCGGTCGCAGCAGACCTGCTCCAACAGGTTCGCTGGCGTGACGGTGTGACCTGTCCTCGCTGCCGTTCTGACCGAACGGTCAGAAACAGCAGCTACAGAGAGTTTTAACGGTATCTCTGTAAGAATTGCGACCGCACATTCAACGACAAGACAGGCACTATCTTCGCTCACTCGAAGATCGCACTCCGACGGTGGTTGTTCTCCATCTACGCGTTTCTCAGATTTAACACAAGTCTCAGCCAACTACGGTGCGAAATCGAGGTGACACACAAAACGATGCACCGGCGAATCGAGCGCTTCGCCAGAGCGCTCGATGCGCCTTCTCTTGATCTGGTTGGGCCGGTTGAAATCGACGAAGTGTACGTCTCTGCCGGGAAGAAAGGCCGCGAGCGCGACCGGGAGTCGCGCTCGCGTGGCCTGTCCACGCGCGGGCGTGGTTCGTACAGCGGCGACAAGCCACCTGTATTCATCCTCGCCGACCGAGGTACTGGACAGCGGTACGTGAACCCGGCGAAAGCCGCAGACGAATCGACGATTCGACTCCTGCTGGCCGACCGCCAGCAGGAGTCGTTAACCGTCTATACCGACGGCTTTCGAGCGTACGAACCGCTCGAAGACGACGATGCATTCGACCGCGAATACGTCGTCCACAGCGATGGCGAATACGCCGATGATGGGGTGCACGTCAACACCTGCGAGAGCCACGCGTCGCTGACGCGACGGTGGCTCTCGCCCCATCGAGGTGTTTCTAAGGACAAGCTGACACAGTACCTCAGAGCGTTTCAATTACGTCGAGAACTGTATCGAAAACCTGGACGAGACGCTCTCAAACACGCTGTCCAAGCAACACTGTGAAATCAACAATGTGCTACGCATGAGCGCTTTTGAAACAGGTTGCTGGTAGCGGATGCGGAGGCTCATTTCGAGATGGTAGAAGTACTCACTTAGCCGTTCACAGCTACGAACTGCTCCGGCCACGGCGGCTTCTTTCCTGTGGGGAAATCACAAGACAGCTCTCCACCGATAATGTACTTCCCGAGAGCGAGACCGTTAGTCAACACAGTAGGATCTGATGTCTTATAGAATAGTGCTAATAAATTACCTATGGTTATAATATTGTACTACACCCTAGGATTTTGTACCCAGGTCATCAATCAAATGCAAGCGAATCGCATGACACCGGCGACCCCCCTCACGCAGCGTGATGAAATCAAAACGGTCCAGGAGGGATCCGTTTATAAACGTCGTACCGCCGTCTGCCAAATGTTGCCCGTCACACAGAATGATGGGCGCTGCAGGATTTGAACCCGCGGCAACTTGGTCCGAAGCCAAGCACTCTGTCCAAACTGAGCTAAGCGCCCGTGTCGATTTCATACCGGCTACCGCCTTTTAACTCCCGCGATTCCGCTCGGAGACCGAGGCGCGGCGTTTATAAATCAGCGACCGGAGCCACCGGCATGGAGCAGGTTCGCGGCGTGGTCGAGCTGACGCGACCGGGGAATGCGCTCGCTGCGGGCGTGTTGACGTTCATTGGGGCCTTCGTCGCGGGTGGGCTGGCCGCGCCGGCGTCGACTGCAGTCGCCGTCCTCGCGACGGGGGCTGCGACCGGCGGCGGAAACGCGATCAACGACTACTTCGACCGCGAGATCGACGCGATCAACCGTCCCGACAGGCCGATCCCCCGCGGTGCCGTCACCCCCCGAGGGGCCTTCGTATTCAGTCTTGCACTGTTCGCCGCCGCAGTCGGGTTGACCCTGTTGTTGCCGCCGATTGCCGTCGCTATCGCGGTCGTCAACCTCCTTGCGTTGCTCGCGTACACCGAGATGTTCAAGGGGCTACCGGGCGTCGGCAACGCCCTCGTCGCGTATCTCACGGGGAGTACGTTCCTCTACGGCGGCGCCGCGGTCGGCGGTGACCTCGCGACCGTCTCGGTCCTCTTTGTGCTGGCCGCCGCGGCGACGATGGCGCGCGAGATCGTCAAGGACGTCGAGGACGTCGCGGGCGACCGCAAGGAGGGCCTCAGCACGCTGCCGATCGCTGTCGGCGAACGGACGGCACTGGGCGTCGCGGCGGTGTTCGTCGCGACCGCGATGCTCGCGAGCCCGCTCCCGTTCCTCCGCGGGACGTTCGGGAGCGCCTACCTCGTCGTGTTGGTGCCGACGCTTCTCGGACTCGGCGCCGGGACCTACCGGTCGTTCGACGATCCGGCGACGGGCCAGACGTGGCTGAAGGCGTCGATGTTCCTCGCGGCGTTGGCGTTCGTTGCCGGGCGGGCCGCGGTCGTGGTTTGAGCGCCTCCGGGACGGCCGATCGGGAGCGCCGCCGCGAGCGCGCGGGTCCGGATTTTTATATGACGGTGACGTACCGCCGGACATGCCAGTGCAAAACGACGACGAACTGCGGGAGATCCTCGAACTCGATGCGATCGCCGTCGTCGGCTGTTCGGCGACGCCGGGCAAAGCCGCCCACTCGATCCCGGAGTTCATGCGCAAGCGGGGCTACGAGATCGTCCCGATCAACCCCTACGCCGACGAGATATTCGGCGCCGAACCCTACGATTCGGTCTCGGACGTCGAGGAGACGGTCGACATCGTCGATGTGTTCCGCCCGAGCGAGGAGGTCTCAGAAATCGCTGACGAGGCGATCGCCCGCGACGACGTCGAGGTCGTCTGGACGCAACTCGGCATCACCGATTCCGAGGCGGGTGAGCGGATCGAGGCGGCCGGCAAGCGCTACGTTGAGGACCGCTGTCTCAAGGTGGAGTACCAGCGCCTGATGGGCTGAGCGTTCAGTTCCCCGTCCCGGAGTCGGCTGCCGCGTCGCCGTCTGGTTCCGTATCGGCCCCCGTCGGCTCCGCGGCCCCCGATTCGGCCCCGTCGGCCACCGATCCGGGCGCGCCGTCTCCGCCCTCGGCGTCCGGAATCACGTTTTCCGGGGGCGGCCCGTCGTCTGCCTCGGCCTCCTCGATCGCGACCTCCGTGAGGAGTTCGTCGACGTCGATACCCTCCTTTTCGGCGAGCGCCTCCAGTATCGCGGCCTGCCCATCGAGTTTGTTTTCGAGG
The DNA here is from genome assembly GCF_000591055.1 of Natronomonas moolapensis 8.8.11. Taxonomy (GTDB): domain Archaea; phylum Halobacteriota; class Halobacteria; order Halobacteriales; family Haloarculaceae; genus Natronomonas; species Natronomonas moolapensis. The sequence goes on from NC_020388.1 coordinate 1,930,235, forward strand.
GCGGTGACGCGTCTGTTCGTCTGGGTGACCGTCTCGCGCATCTCGAGGATCTGCTCGCGGAGTTCGTTGATCCGGCTGTACAGCTCTTCGCCCATGTCGGCGACCTTCTGGAGCTTCCTGGTCGCGCCTCCAAGTCCCATGCCCCCCGGTTCGGGAGGCCCGATTGTGTGCCTTGCGGTCGGGTCGGACGCCCGGAGTCGCGGGCCTTCCGAATCGTCCCCGGAGTCCGCCGACGGCGTTCCCCGCGCCGATTTATACTGTCGGGGGCGTACGAGCCCACATGCGCCTGATCGAAGGCACCCTCGCCGACGTCGACCGCGACCGGGCCGTCACGGCGGCACTACCCGGTCTCGCGGCGGACGCCGGCGACTCGGTGCTCCGCGTGTGGACGCCGCCGAGACGACTCGCGTTCGGCCGCCGCGACGCCGCCGTCGACGGCTACGACCGCGCGCGCCGTGTCGCCGCCCGACGCGGCTACACGCCGATCGAGCGCCGCGTCGGTGGAAGCGCGGTCGCCTACACCGGCGACACGGTCTCGTTCGCGTACGCGGTGCCGACCGACGACGGCCGCGACGGGATCGAACGCCGGTATCGCGGGGCGACGGAGACGGTGTTGCGGGCATTCCGGGCGGTCGGCGCGGACGTCACGCACGGCGAACCCGCGGACTCGTTTTGCCCTGGCAACTACTCGATCCGGGGCGATGGCAAAATCGCGGGGATCGCCCAGCGGGTCACACGCGAGTGTGCCCTCGTCGGCGGCTGTGTGGTCGTTCGCTCGGCCGACCGCGAGTCGATCGCGGCGGTGCTCGATCCGGTTTACTCGGCGCTCAAGATGCCGTTCGCGCCGGAGTCGGTCGGCTCGATCGCGACGGCGGGCGGTCCCGGGGACGTCGGGCCGGTCGTTGAGGCCCTCGAAGCCGCCTTCGGCGCGGATCGATCCACGACGCGCGTTCCGGCCGCCGAACTCGTCGAGTGAAGCCCGCGACTCGAAGCGTTGTCCAGGGGATGTACTCTCACGGCGTGTCTCTCACTCGATCTGGACGGAACGTTCCTCGGAGTGCCGAACGACACCCGGCCGTTCGGACGCGGAATCGACTCACCCGGGGAGGTGCCGAAGGGGACGGCCGTTTTTAATTTTATATAAATACCGAAGCTGCTATGATGTGTTATGTTGACAGACAAACATATATACACACGACGAATGAGGATCACGCCGTTCGGCGGCGCGACCGGCGGATCGCTCGTGGGTCGCTTTTATATGATTTCGTCCACCGGTATCAGGTCACTACTGCATTCGTCGTACGGATTCGAGGGAATAGCGATGGCTTCGATCACCGGACGGGTCCGGCTATTAGCCCCGTCGCATCGTACAACGCGCGTGGCGCGCCGGCGGGCGACCCAGTGTTCGCTGCGATTATAAAATCTTCTCGGTAACGGCCATAGCATATTTATGCCGTAATCCGCTTTTTTTTATATGGAGCAGGTGGCCCGAAGCGTCCGAGAAGAGCTCGAAAACCACCTCGTCGGCGATACAAATGCAGTCAACGCAGTAGGCTATTTCAACGAGGAAACACAGGAGTTCATTTACCTCTCAAGCGAGCTAGAACGACAGTACGACAGAACGGCGCTCACGGATATTTTAGAGAACGCATTCCTCGACGTGTGGGGAGCCATCAATCAAGAGGAGATGTACGGCTCAGAGCTTCACGCGACGACTCGGGTGTACGATACGTACGTCGATACCGTGATTGCGCTCGGTGAAACAAAGGGTATTATATTTATACTGGACCGCGACGGCGACTACCAGTATCCTGAACTCGTCAAAAGTATCCAGGACACGGTCGACCGGTACGAGGTCGGTGCCACTATCGACGTCTAACGGACGTGTTGTCGCCACGCTGCAGCATCTGGGACTGAGGGATCAGGCGGCCGTTCGGTCGACACGTAGCGAGCGGAATCCCACCCCTGAAGCGGTGGGAGGATGTCAAATGCGAACCGCTGATAATCGGGGTCGTTCTCGTGGCTAAAGCAGAGAAAGAAGTATCGCAAATGACGAAATCAATACGATGCATACGTACACTAACAGACTGACGAACTCGAGTACTCTCATGTCCAGAGAACCACCACGTTGTGAAGCGATACGGCGCTCCAGAGCATCAAGAGCGAAATATACCCGACACTACAGCAGAGCTTAGTACTGTATCGCGGTTGCGTGACTCCAGGAAGCAGGTATTCGCCGACGAAAAGCACCAAGAGCACGGACACTGACGAGAGACAGAGGAGACCGGGGATGATCCCGATCGTCTCGATCACAGCCACGACGATCGGATTGGCTTCCCGGAGTCCGATACTCAGCCCATAGTACGTGAGACTCGCATCCACAGCTCGCACTACCACCAGTCCGATAACTAGCGGATATTTGAGTCCGGTGAGTGCTTCGATATTGCTGCTGGTAGCACGGCCGGTGGATGCCACGGCTTCTCGTTCCATATCAAGACTGTTCTACGGGGTGGGACCCGAGACGCCGGTCTCTGACCAGCATATCGATCTGATACTCCGCTTCGAGACGCCGGAGTGTCGTATCGGCTTGTTCCTCTAGCTCCTGTATTCTCCGGCAGAGGTCACTGTATCGGTCGTCTTTTTGTAGTTCCGCTCTGTCGATATACGCCTCTAGCGTGGCTTTTCTGTTGATGAGCGAAAAGAGTTCTGTGAGTGATTCGTCGTACGTCAACACCAATTCAGCAGCTTCCACGGTTCGAAGAAGCTGCGACCGGTCGATCGGCTTGAAGAGGTAATCGTCTACGTCGATGGCCGCCAGTTCCTCTGTCGGTCGAACGGCGGTCACCATAATCACTTGCTGGGCACGACCCGTTTTACGAATTGAGTGTAGCACTTCCGTACCGGAAAGCCCCGGCATCCGACGATCCAGAACCACGATATCGATCGGCTCCTCGGCGAAGAGTTGTAGTGCATCTTCCCCGGAGTAGGCTACGTGAACCTCGAAGTGCTCCTGTAGCCAGATGCCGAACAGGTCAGCGAGGTTCTCTTCGTCGTCGACGATCAAAACGGTATTCGACTGAGTCATGTATCTGCACTCACGCATCTCGTTCGACGATGATACGCACGGTCGAGGCGTACATGACCGTCACGACTGCGCCCTGAAAGAGGAACTCCACAGAGGGTATATGAGTGGTCTCCTCGAGGGCACGACTTTTGAACAGGCCATCTAGGCTGTCTGCATCGACGAATTCGGAGACTGGAGGGGATCTACTGAGTTCCGGCCAGTCTTCGACAGCCTCGGTAAGTGTCTCGATAACCGCCTCGGACACGCGAACGGGTCTGTCGAATTCGCGCACAACATGGGAGTCCGTACTCCACGCTTCGACTACGGGCCCCCGGTGCGGAGAGCTTTCGGCCATACACAATACAGATATTCTACGAACAAGCGTTTTGTACCAATCGATATTGAGGGAGGGATTCGAATACCTATATGCAGAGATTTGCGTGCCGATGTCCGCGGTCAGAGCCCTCCGAGTGCCACAGCGTGTGATTATGAGCTCGTCGAATCCCGATAGAGAGCCGTCAACAGATTAGACTCAGCAGCTCGAAGATGTTGATTGAACGTCGATTGTGCAATATCGAGGGTCTTGGCAACCGACGTCGAATCGGCATCCCGCGGCCAATTGAAATATCCTGCGTAGAGTGCCGTCTGCAGGACTTCTTCTTGACGGGTAGTAAGGGCTTCCTCAAGACGTGCCGAGAGGGTGTCGGTTTCTCGCCGCTCGCTATCCAGTTTCGATAGCAGGGTGAGGTCGCCGTAGTCCTCTCTGAGTGAACGCAGATACTCCCCGACATCGACCGTGAACGGCACGGTTACTGAAACAACGATCTGGTCGGACCCCGACGCGGTAGTGATTTGATCGATCGCAACCCCTCGGTCGGTCAGCTTCTCGCAAACGCTGCTGTTCCGCACCGGAATTTTGCAGTAGACCCCATTCCGGGACTCGCTCAAGATGACAGTCTCCGGATCGAAACCAGCAGCTTCGAACGCCTCAGCGGGCACGTCTTCCCCGGTCAATCGCGCGAACAGGAGGGTATCTGGATTGTCGACTACCACGTTCAAAACCTCGAGATCCGTCCCTATATCCGAAACGAGCGTTGCGAGACCAGCATCGTCCGCAAACTGGATCTCGAGGGTCGTGCCTCCACCGGATAGAAGCGCTGCTTTTTGTCGGAGTGCTGATATCCCGTGCCCTATTATTTGACCGAGCTCTGTGAGGGCTGTCACCTCCTCTTCGTCGAAGGCGTTTGGTAGCTTGGAATGGACTTCTAACACACCGAGTGGCGAAGCCTCACCCTGTAGTGGTACAGCCACGATCGAGTTGGTGCCGTTTTTTAATGCGGCCTGTTTCCACCCTGTTTCGGAGCGAGCGGACATTAAATCGCTCTCCACGACCGAACGTTCGATCCTGTGCGCCCGTTCGGCAGGGGAGAGTTGAGAACCACTTCCTCGGGTGGTGTCACCCGTCGGGTCGTCGTCCGCTCGCAGTTTTTGATACGTGAGCGACTCCGTTTTGGCTCTGACCTCGATCGTATCCGTATTCATATCCTTTTTGCCGATCCACGCCCCGCTGACCAGATCCAGCTGAGATAGAGCGTTGCAGACCTCTCGTTCCAGCTCTTCGCGTGTATTTGCACTGATAACCGTGGCGCTTATCGATCGTATCAGTGTGTTGATGCGATCCAGCCGTGTCAGCCGCTCGTTCTGCTCTTTTAAACGCTGGTCACGCTCTTGAAGCGCCGCTTCTTGTGCTGTTCGTTCGAACGCACTTGCTGCGTTCGCTGCTAACGTCTTTGCCAAATTGGTTTTTCTCGAGGGCATCTCTGGCATCGTAGTCATCCCCACTAATAAAACGCCGTTCGATTCTAGTGAGTAAAGTCGCCACGACGAGAGCTCCTCTGGCAACCACTGGCTCGATCGGGTATCTGCAACGTCGTCGGGAGCCAACTGTTCTGTTCGAGTCACATAGGCCGTCCAGACCGGCGTGTCTCCTTCGGAGACGGTGGGGAGGTCGATTTCGCTAACACCCTCCGTGGCTGCGTGTGTTAGCGGGACCAAACGCCCCGTGTGCTCTTGTCGTGTATATATCGCGGCAAACTCGAATCCGAGTTCGCCGACCGCGGCAGCTACCACGGTCTCGCCGATACTACGTTCCGAATCCGCTGTCATTAGTTCGCGCGAAACCGCATGCAGGTCCTCGAGCTGTTGTTCGTACGCGTACCGTTCTGTAATGTCGTGGTAGTGTTCGATTCGCCCGCCTGCATAGAGACCAGTTTGAATCGGCCCGCTCCAGTACTCCAGCCAGTGTTTTTGTGTTGAATCCGTCTCGGGGACGCGGACGGTGGCTTCGACCTGGGAACTCATATGCTGCAGAGAATGGATTACGAGATCGGACAGTGTCTGCTCACCTGCGTGATATTCCCGGTACGATTCGGAAGCGACCCGACTGTAATCGGCCCCCTGGATATCGTCTCTATCGACTCCGAGTAATTCTTCCGTAGTCTCGTTTGCCCACACCACCTGTCCGTCGCGATCAACTACAACGACTCCTTCCTGTGACGTGTCCAAGACGTCTTCCGTGAGGGACTGGTATTGCTGTTGTTCTCTGCGCTCTGCTGCGGTTCGTTGCAGGCGTTCGATAGCCACTCGAAAGTCTCTGTCTGGCAAGTCCTGGAGATACCGTTCGACCTTGTCCTCGAGTTCTGTGATTTGCTCCGTGAGTGCCTGGTACCTCGGGTTCGTTTCGAGGGTAGCTTCGTCCATGGCGGCTTCCAAGGCCGATTGGCGTTCGATCAGCGAGAACAGCTCCTGGAGGTCCTCGCTGTACTCCGCGCGAGTGAGCATCTGTGAAATAACGTCTTCGAGGTCCTCGGCTCCAACGGGTTTCTCTAAATACGCATCGAACCCCATTTTGACGATATCGAAATCCGGTGTCACCGCAGAGACAATCACAACCTGACAGTTCGGCTCGTACTGTCCGAGTTGTCTGAGAACCTCTCCGCCGGATAATCCGGGCATCATCCGGTCCAGGAGGACGATATCGACAGCCGCATCGAATATTTCCAGGGCTTCCTCGCCGGAGTACGCGGTCTCGACAACATACCGGTCCCCGAGCCACTCCGCGTACAACTCAGCCAAGGTCTGATCGTCTTCGACGACCAGGATCTTCGTGTTTCCGTTTCGGGTCATAGTTCAGGACACGATGTTCGGGGTTTGTGAGTCCTCTCGAGCCGGCTGGGCGGGGACTTCCAGTGTGATCTCACTCCCATGCCTCGAGGTTTCGACTGAAATCGACCCCCCAGCACGGGTCACCAGCGCCCGCACCATCCACAGTCCGAGTCCCTGACCGTGACTTAGCGGCGTTTCTTCGCCGGTTTCGAGGAGGCTCTTTTCCATGTCCGGAAGTCCAGGCCCGGTGTCGGAAACACAGATCTCGATCCACTGGTCGTCGGCTTGCGAGACGCCGATCTGTACGGATGGCTGGTCAGTATCGTTCGCCGTGATGGCGTTCTCGACGAGTTCGGAAATCGCCTTGTCGAGATCACTCGGTATGCGTGCTTTTATGTCGCGGTCGGCTGCGATAGTGACGTCCGCATTCAGGTGTTGTTTCGCTTTTTTCGTTTGCACGTCTTCGATAATCTGTTGAACACTCCGGTGGGAAGCGAGAGCACTCTCGCTCGTGAGTATACTCTGGAGCTCTTGGGTTTTATCTGCCATCCGCTCCCACTTGTCGAGGACGTCTCGGATCGTCGCAGCGCGCTGTTCACGAGTCTCTGCATCTGTGCCCGATTCGAGCAGATCGACATACCCTCTCAGTTTTGTCAGATCGTTTCGGATGTTGTGCCGCATGATCCGGTGTAAGACCTGAACGTGCCGTCGACGCTGCTCTTGGGCTGTGATGTCCCGTGCCTCGAATATCAGGAAGCTAACCTCCCCGTGCTGGCCCGAGATCGGCTTGACCGAGAAGTCGAAGCTAGCGAGTCCATCGACGCCTTCTGCTTCCACGTCGAAGCGGACGAACGACCCCGAAGACGCTTGATCGATTGCCTGTCTGAGTTGGGTTTGCACTTCCGAAGAATGCGCGAACAGGGGACATTCCCACAGTGGTGTGCCACTGTTCTCTTCTGCACGTATGCCGCCGAACTCCGTGAGGGGGTCGTTTAGTTCGAGAATCTCCCCGTCTTGGTTCATGAGCCCCGTCAGTTGGAACGTTTGATTGAATACGGATTCGAATTTTTTCGTCTGCTGTTTTATATTAGTGATGTCGCGTATATATATCAAAAACCCACCAATTGCTTCATCGTCGAAGAGATTCCGCCCACGTGCCTCTACGGTAATCCACTCGTCATCCGCATCCCTCGCTTGGAACTCCAGTTGAACGCTCGAATCGGAGTCCTCCACGGCGGTAAAAAACGCTTCCATTACACGCTTGCGATCCTCGGGGTGAACAAAATCAAAGAGGCTCTCCTGTTCTAGCCGAGTCGTATCATACCCGAGGACCCGCTCGGCGGAGCCGCTGAGATAGGTGAAATACCCATCACGGTCCAAGATGGACACGACGTCGACTGATTCCTCGACGAACCGCTCCGTTCTACGCCGCTGTTGACGCTGGTTACTGAGGTCTCTGATGACCATCCCGTACCCCAAAGATACCCCATCTTCGGTTTGGAGCGGGACGTACGAGGCTTCGGCAGGAAACGACGATCCATCCTGACGGACCCGTTGTCCTTCGTGAGTGCTTTCCCCTCCGAGCGATGCCTGTGTTAATAACCGATCAGCAATCCCGCGTTTTCGCTCCTCTTCGGGGTGTAACTCTGCTGCTTGCATTCCGATCGCAGCTTCGTCGTCGTATCCGAAAATGTCGGCTGCGCCGTCGTTCCAGCTGTCGATCTGCCCCTCGGCATCGAGAAGCACGAACGCGTATTCTTCGAGGCTTTCCGAGAGGATCTCGAATCGCTTCCGCTCGTGTTGGATCTGCCGAATCCGTTCTTTTTGTTCCGTTATTTCCGTTGCAATAGCGATCAGCTTCCGTCCACCGTCTTCGTCGTGTCTCAAAACAGCGTCCGTGTGCACCCATCGCGTCTGTCCGTCCGTATCAATGACCCTGAACTCCACCGATACGTCGTCGATCTCGCCGAGCCGGTCCAACAGGTCACGAACCCGGTCTCGGTCCTCCGGTGCGACAATCCGGAAAAACTCCCTTTCGTCGTCCGGGTCGTGGCCAAACAGATCGATAAGCGTCTGATTGAACGATATCGTATCCGTCGCAAAATCCCACTCCGCGATGCCCGTGTCGGTTCCCGAAAGGACCAACTCGAGCTTCCGGTTCTGTTCTGCGAGGCTCCGGGTCCGCTGTCTCCGGGCCGTTACGTCCTGCTGTATGCCGATGAACTTCGAAAGCGTCCCGTCCGCAGCGGTAACCGGCGTGACGGACAGCCGATTCCAGTATTCACTCCCGTCTTTCCGGTAGTTTTTCAGCTCTACCGTCACCGGTTCACCGGCCGCAATCGCCTCTCGAAGCCTCGATAGTTCCTCCGGGTCTGTCTCGGGACCATGGAGGAAACGTGGATTACAGCCCACGACGTCGGCTTCCTGATAGCCGGTGATGTCACTGAACCCTTTATTTATATACTCGATCGGATTGTCCTCTCGCTGTGGGTCGGTGATTATGACCCCAACGTTCGAGGAGTCGATCGCTTGCTCTTTGAGTTCGAGTTCACGCTCTCGTTGCTGTCTCGCGGTTTCATCGCGTACAGTACAGACGAGGGGACCGTCGTCGACGACGGTCAAAGAGATCTCGGCCGGGAACGTCGTCCCATCCGGTCGGGACCCGGTTACCTTCCCCCGCCAGTGCCCCTCCGACTCAAGCACAGGGAAGGCGTCCGCTTCGAGACGCTCTGTTTCGTCTTCGTCATAGAGCATCCGCCAGGAGTTCCCGAGGAGTTGGTCAGTATCGTCGAATCCATACATTTCGACGTGTGTGTCGTCGACGTAGGTGTATTGTCCGTCCTCGAGAATGGCGAAGCCGTCTTTGGCGTCCTCGACGGCTTGCTGGAACGTCTCTAGTTCGCGACGGCGTCGCTCGCGGGGTGTAATATCACGACCGGAAATGACGAGCGATTCGACTCCTGTGTCCCCCACGACGGGACGGATGGTGCCCGTGATAAACCGAATGTCACCGTCTTGATCCGGATGTTCGACCTGATAGCTGACATACTCGCCAGCAGCGGCCCGTTCAATCCAGTCTCGTAGATCCTCCTGTAGATCCGAGGAATGCGACCACCACTCCCCCTCCCAGAACGGCTCCCCCAAGATATCCGATTTGTCGTTCGAAACGTACTCCAGGGCCGTTTCATTCACATCGATCAGTTCACCAGTGGTTTCCAGTAACCCGACCAGCATCTCGGGGTCTTCGAACACCGACTCGAAGCGCCGCTCGTTCTCCCGGAGTTCCGCTTGGCGCCGATGTTTTTCCGACACGTCACGGACAACACAGACGATACGGTCGTCTTCCAGGCGTGTCAGCGATAGTTCGGTCGGAAACTCCCCCTTGCCTGCTGGAGAGGCCGTTACCGTACCTCTCCACTCGCCGTCTGATTGAAGTGCCGAAAGCGCCTCATCCTCTATGCGCTCGATTTCAGCGGCATCAGTGTACAACTCGCGCCAGGTCTGCCCGAGCAATTCGCTTTGCTCCTCGAACCCGTACATTTCAGTATGCGTTTGGTCGACGTACGTGTACGCCTCGCCGTCCAAGATGGCTATCCCATCGCTCGCGTTCTCGATGGCCGATTTAAATGACTCCAGGCGACGCCGGCGCTCGCGCTGTTCCGTTACGTCCCTCGCGACGGTATGCATGTAGGCCGACCCGTCGCGTTCGATCCGGCGGTTCGAAAACTCCACGTCGATCTTCCTGCCGTCGCTCCGAAGCAGTCTGGATTCAGTGGTCGCTGGCTCGCCGGCTAAAATTCGGTCGTGGTAGTCCTGATAGGCGTGTAAGTCGACTTCCTCGTGGAGATCCGGAATACGCATCGAGAGGAGTTCCTCTCGCTCATAGCCAGTTAGCTCGCAGGCAGCCCGGTTCACTTGGACGAAATTCGCATCCGCATCACTAATGAAGATGGCGTCGTTGGAGCCTTCAAACAACGTGTGTGTCCAATCACGTTCGGCCTGTAACTCTTCGTGCTGTCGGAGTCGTGAGATTGCTGTTTCGACGTTCGAGGCGACGAGCTCTGCCACTTGTGAGTCTTTCTCCGTAAAGGCATCCACCTCGGTGGCTCCGACACTCAAGACGCCGAACTCCGAGATCGGCACGAGAATTTCGCTCCGAATCGGGCTGTCTGAGTTGTACGTGGCGTCGGCCTCGTGGACGTCGTCGAACGTTTCCGGACGACTCTGTCTGTACGCACGCCCGGCGAGAGAGTCAACTGGAAGGACAGGTGCATCGCCGATCACCTCCTGTGCCTCGCTCGATTCGGCGATCGGGCGGAGTTCGGTTGCCTCCTCGTCGTATTTCCAGATCGCCGAAAGGGGCGCATCGAAATTGAGATCCAACATCCGGACAGCAACGGCGGAGACGTCCTCGGTCGAACCAGCTTGATTCAGTTCCGAAGACAACTCGAGCAGTCCCGCAGGGGTGTGTTCAATGTACGTGTCTCCGTCGCTCATACGTTCGATTTCGTTGTTCCGCTGTATTACGTTTTCGTTTGGGGATACATTATATATCGGAGTCAATAGAACCACTTCGATACATGTAGGGATCAGATATTCACCGTCGAGAACCGACCGTCATAACGAGATGTCGACGGAAGCAGTTGAACTGCTCGGGCGGAAATACAGCGTCGATATACTGCGAGCGACGAAGGAGCCGCGATCAGTTAGCTGGCTGAGCCAAGCGCTAGATATCCCGGTTGCCACCTGCTATAGGCGTGTGGAGGAACTCTCCGATAACATGTATTTACGCGAGGTCGCGGCGGACGAGAGTACGAATAGAACGCAGTACTGCCGAACGACGGATAGCATCGAGGTCGACTTCGCATCCGATTTGTTAGTCAGTGGCTCTCGATCCGAGGATACGCGAGAACTACCGAGAGATACGATACCGTTAGATTCCGTTACGTTCGATGAGTTCTCCCGGACGGTTGCTATCGTCGAAGACTACTTCGGGGATCTGATCGACGATGTCGCCGTTCACGCACCCGTTTCGCGCCGACAGCTCGTGGCGGTGCTGGCACGAGCCCAGCTCTCGGGTGCCCGGCTCGCCGATGACGGGCTCGCCGATAACGGTGATATCGTCTATCAGTCGAACGGCGAGACGTTCTTTTGGCTCGACGGTGATTTCTGGGCGAATTTAGGCGGGGACCACTACTTGCGCCCGGACGAGGGACGAGCGGCCAGAGAAGTCCATCGCCGACTCGTCGAGGCGATCGGCGGCGTCGCCGACTGCAACCGCGAGCGCGATCCGTTTATCCTTATTAACGGAACTCCTGAACGCTGATATCGTGTGATTCGCTCTGTTTGGTCGGACAGGACAGATCCTCGATCGAGCATCAGTGTTTTCAATTCTGGACGGAGTGGTTGCCGACGCTGCACGGCAGGGTTGTCGCCGGCGATAGATCGATGCTCACTCAACACAGTACGCGTCCACGCCATCTGTATTCTGGGCGGGTCACATACACGCTCTCAGTCATCACTCGTCCGCTTTGACTTCCTCCCACCCCTTTAGGAGTGGGAGGATGTCAAGGCTAACTTCGCGTGCATCGGCACGCACGATTCGGAGACCGACTGCATCGGGCACAGGGCTTCGGTCGGGATCTATGGCCGGTCTCTCAACGGGATTCCGATCACCGAGGACACCCCCGCCGAGTGACTCAGATGCCCTGGCTCATCAGCCGGCTCCGGACGATGTCGGCGTCTTTGTTTCCCATTGCGGTGTTGAGGATGACGACCGTATCGTCGGGACCGAACGACCCCGCGTCGGCGAGGTCCCACGCGCCTGCCGCGGCGGTCCCGCAGGCAACCGAGATTTCGAGGCCCTCGTGTTGGGCGACGGTCGCGGCGCTGTCGAGGAGGTCCTGATCGTCGACCGCGACCCCCCTGCCGCCGCTGGCTCGGACCGCCTCGGCGGCTGCCAGCCCCCCTGCCGGATCGGGGATCTCGAGGCTACCGACGACCGTGTCCGGTACGTCCCACGGCTCGGGGTCGCGTCCGTCCTCGACCGCTTCGGCGACGGGCGCACAGCCGTCCGGCTGGGCGGCGTACAGTTCCGGTGTCTCCTCGAGGAGGTCGGCCGTCTCGAGCTCGCGGGCACCCTTCCAGATGCCGGCGATCGTCGCCCCGTGGCCGACGGGGACGACGACGGCGTCGGGGGCCGTCCACCCCAGCTCCTCGGCGATCTCGTAGTAGATCGGCTTGGTTCCCTCGTGGCGGAACGGCGACTCGAACGGACCAGCCGGGAACCACACTTCCTCGTCGGCCGCGGGCATGGACTCGCGCTCTTTCTCGTAGGTCGCTCGTGCGTCGTCGAAACGCCCTTCGACGACGCGCATGTCGCCGCCGTGGACGTTGATCATCGCCTTGCTTATGAACGTGGCTCGACTCGGGACGAAGGACCGCGAGAGAAGCCCAGCACGGGCGGCGTAGGCGGCCGCGGACTGCCCGTCGTCGCCCGTCGTCGCCAGTGCGAGGGTGTCGGCCTCGGCTCGGCGGGCGGCTTCCGCGACGAGCGCCAGCCCGCGGTCGGTGACGGAGCCGGTGGGGTTGTGGGCTTCGTTCTTCACGAGAACGCGGCCGACGCCCAACTCTTCGGCCAACCGTGGCGCTTCGACGAGCGGCGTCGCACCCTCGCCCATTCCGTCGGGGACGAACGGCAGCAGTTCGCGGTGTTTCCACCCCCCCGAGCGGTCGGCGAACGCCGCCGCCGAGAAGTCGGTCGAGAGGTCGTATTGGGCGTCGAGCGAGCCGGCACACTCCGGGCAGCGCATCGCACTCTCGTCGTCGGTCGTCGTTCCACAGTCGGTACAGCGGAATCCCTCGAACGCGCTCATGTCCGCCCTTCGGGCGTCCCCCGCAAAGCCCTGTCCTTTGCGGTCGTCGCCGCCGTCGCGCGTCGCACTCCCGCGGACGTCGTCCTGTCGGACGCACTGTGGACGGCGTGTCTCGGACGTCTCTCCCGTGCCGGTCATCGATAGAATAAACACCCGCTTGAACCAGATAAAACACCATATATATCGTTATAATTCGGCGATCGAGCCACGATAAGCTTTTTTAATCGGTCTGTCCGTCCGAACCCACAGTCGATGGATACAGACAACCACGCTGTCTCGGCGGACGCGAACGACGAACGGTTGCGCATCGAGGACGGACTGATCGTGAACGCACAGGGGGCCGTCGACGTCGTCCACGAGACATCCAGATCGGTCGACAGCCAGTTGGCTTCGATCCGCGAGGCCGCCGGCGCGCAGGTCGAGGACATGGACTCGGTCGTCGACGACGTCACCGACCTGAGCGCGACGATCCAGGAGGTCGCTGCGGGGGCCGACGAAGTGAGCGAGACGACCGACCGGGCGGCGGCCGCGGCGACCGAGGGGCGCGAAGCGACCGACGAGGCTGCGGACGCGATGACGACCGCCGCGGCGGCGACCCGACGGGTTCAGACGCAGGTCGAGGCGCTGGCCGACCACGTCGAGCGGATCGACCGGGTGGTCGAAACGATCGACCGGATCGCAGACGAGACGAACCTGCTCGCGCTCAACGCCTCCATCGAGGCCGCCCGCGCGGACGACGACGCCGGCTTCTCGGTCGTCGCCGAGGAGGTCAAATCGCTCGCCGAGGAGTCGCGCTCGGAGACCGAACGGATCGAGGACGCCGTCGGGGAGATCCAGTCCGTGACCGCCGACGTGAGCGACGCACTCGGCTCGGCCGTCGAGGCGGTCGAGACCGGGACCGAGCGGATCGAGGCAGCCGAGTCGGAACTCGACGTCGTCGACGAGGAGATGGCGGCGGCGGCGGCCGGCGTCGACGAGGTATCGACGGCCGTCGCGGAGGGGGCCGACACGAGCACGCGCGTCGCGGACGCCTGCTCGGCCACTGCCGACGCCGCCCGCGACATCGACCGGGCGGTCGAGGCGATCGACGAGGAGCGCGCAGACACCACCGACCTGCTCGCCGAAATCGACGACGCCCTCTCGAGCGTCAGACGACGCCGCGAGGCCCGCCTCGAGGCCGCCCGGACGGTCCCGACCGGCATCGACGATTTCGACGGCGGCGGCCTTCCGGTCGGTTCCCGAAGCGTGATCGTCACGGACACGACGGACGACCCGGCGCTCGAGCGCACCGTCGCCGAGACCGTTGCGGAGTGTTGTGCGACGGCGATCGACGCCGGATGGGCCGTCTCGCTGTCGCCGCCGCCGGCGCTGGAGCAGTCGACGCTGGCGGACGCGCTGCGCCGACACGCGGGGGTCACAGCGACCGACGCCTTGGCGGGCGATCGGCTCTTCGTGCTCGATCTCTTCGGCTCCTGGAGCGCCGACGACAACGTGATCGACGTGACCGAGACGGGGCTAGAGCGGGCCAACGAGCGGGTCGACGCCACGCGGGACCGGCCGCTGTTCGTCATCGGTACCGTCGCCGGCGAGTGCGAACTGATGGGCGAGGCAGCCGCTCGCGAGACGGCCTACGAGAACGACGGCGACGTGCTCGGCGACGACGATCTCGTGCTCAACGTCGTCGACGAGGCGTCCGTGTCCGCACAACTGCGCTCCTTTTATACTGGCGCGGCCGACCGGAGTTGCCGGATCGACTCACCCGGCGGACGGTAACCGCCTTCCGGTCGCCGGGGGCTTCAGGCGTCACTCGGCGAAGTAACTGGTGAAGAAGCCGGAGAGGAACGCAGAGACGGCGACGGCGACGGCGACCTCGTGGAGGACCCACGGGCTGTCGTCGTCGTCGGCCGCGGCGACGGTGACGGCGACGCTGATTGCGAGCGAGACGATCCCGTTGATGAGGTGTTTACGGAATGCCATATCGGATCCTACGCCCCGAGCGAAATAATTCCCCTGTTTGTGTCCCGGACGCTTCCGGAGGCGTCTCCGGACTCGTAGCCGAGAGACGAGTCGCCGCGACCCTCGCCACGACCGCCGGCCGAACACGGAAACCGGTTTGTCGGTCCCGCCCGAAGCCCGCGTATGCACGTCGTCGTTGCCGGTGGCGGCCTCGCTGGGCTGGTCGCCGCACGGCACCTCGCGGAGACCGGGGCCGAAGTCGAACTGTTCGAGGCGCGAGAGCGCGTCGGCGGCCGGGTCCGGACGCGCACCGTCGGCGGCCACACTCTCGATCGGGGGTTTCAGGTCCTTTTTACTGCTTACCCCGCGGCGCGGCGGGAACTCGATTTCGAGGCCCTCGACCTCCGGCAGTTCGCTCCCGGGGCGACGATCGCGCGGCCGAACCACCGTTCGACGCTCGCCGATCCCCTCGGCGACCCGAGTGCCGCCCTCCCGACGCTTCTGAACCGCGACGTCCGGACGGCCGACAAACTCCGACTCTTTCGGCTCCAGCGCGAACTCCGGGGCCGCAGGTGGGACGAGATTCTCGGGGACGACGTCGGTACCATCGGGGCGTACCTGGCCGACCGGGGCTTCTCGCGGGCGTTCGTCGAGCGCTTCGCTGCCCCTTTCTACGGGGGTATCACGCTCGATCGCGGGCTCGGGACCGCGAGTTCGGTGTTCGAGTACACGTTCAAAGCGCTCTCGGAGGGAGACACCGTCGTCCCCGCCGGCGGGATGGGCGAGATTCCGGCCCAGCTCCGGGATCGCGCGACGGCCGCGGGCGCGGACGTCACGACGGGGATCGGCGTCACGGGCCTCGAGACCGACCCCCTCGTCGTCGAGACCGAGGCCGGGGAACGATCGCCCGACGCAGTCGTGGTCGCGACAGGCCCGAGGACGGCCGCCGAGTTGACGGGCGTCGAAACGCCCGAGGGAACCAGAGCCAGCACGACCGTTCACTGCTCGATACCCGAGCACCAGCGCCTCGATACGGGCTCGCGAATCGTGTTGAACGCGGCCGACGCCGAGCCGAACACCGTCGCGCCGATGAGCGCGGCCGCCCCGGAGTACGCCCCCGAGGGCCGACAGCTGCTGAGTGCGACGTTTCTCGGTGTCCGCGAGGACGACGACGAGGCGCTCGGCGAGACCGTCCGGTCGGCGCTGTCGGCGTGGTTTCCCGAGAACCACTTCGGCGGCTTCGAGACCGTCGGCGTCGACCGGATCGAGTTCGCCCAGTTCGAACAGCCACCGGGATTTCGGTCGTCGCTTCCCGCTGTCGACGCGCCCGACGGCCCGGTGTTCCTCGCCGGTGGCTTCACCGAGTGGTCCGCGATCCAGGGCGCGCTGGCGAGCGGCCGGCGGGCCGCCGAGGCCGCGTTGGATACGGTCCGGTAGTCGCGCTATTGCCGCGGTTACGGGTCGACTGGCGGCGGGCCGACGATCTCGATGCCGTGCTCGGGGGCCAGCTCTGAGACCCTGGCGACGGCGGCCTCCGACGGCGGGTCCGAGGGAACGGTCGCCGAGTCGACCGGTTCGCCGACCGCCGTCACGAACTCGTCGAACCCACCCGGCGACGTCGAAGTGACGATCGTCGCCGGCTCCGTCGCCACGACGCTGTGTTCTCGTCCCTTCGGGAGGACGGCCGACCCGCCGGTTCCGAGCGAGCGGGTCTCGGTCGGCGTATGTACCTCGATCGCCCCCTCGGTCACGTGGAGCGTCTCGTCGGCCGACGCGTGGACGTGCATCGGCGGCGCGTGGCCCTCCCGGAGGCGCATCTCGACGACCGAACAGCGGCCGTCGGTCGCCTCGCCCGGGACGCGGACGTAGGACAACGTATCCAGAAAACGGTACGGCTCGGCCGCCCCGGCGGTTCCCATCGCCGGTTCGACGAACGACGACATGCTGTCGGAGTGGTCCGTCGCGGATACACAAAACTGTTGTCGCCCGAACGGTCCCGCGTCCCGGTCGCGACTCGGCCGACGGTATCGCTCACAAAAACCGCCGCAACTCCCGAAGCGGCGGGAACTCGTGGGTCTTTTCGGCCGCCTCGTCGCGGACGATCGGCCGGAGCGTCCGCGCCTCCGTCACGAACGGCGACTGAAACGCAGCGGCGGATCGCTCGTTGATCCGGATCCCGGCCGGGAGCTTGCTGAAGGAGGGAAGCATCAACACCGCCGAGCCGCGGTACTGGTCGGGACCGTACAGATAACAGGGCCGGCGGACGCCTTCGATCTCGATCGTCGGGTGATCGTGACCGACGACGTAGCACTCCGCCGTCTCGGCCGGGGGGACGTGGCCGTGCGTGACCACGACCGACCCGTCGGCGACCCCATACTCCGGGAGGGTCGGGCCGTCCCACAGCTCCTCGAGCATCGTGTCGTGGTTGCCGGGCGTCACGACGACCGGGCAGTCCCGCTCGCCCGCGAGATCCGCTATCGTCCGGACGGTCGCCGCCGCCCCCGTCGGAACCCGATCGAACGAGTGCAGCAGGTCCCCCGCGATCACGGCCTCCTCGGGGTCGTAGCGCTCGAGCAAGCGCTCGAACCGGCCGGTGAGGTCGTCGTGCTCGCCGACCCGGAACTCGACGTCGGAGGCCGCGTCCCGTCCGACATGGAAGTCGGCACAGACGAGCGTCCCCGTGGTCGGGAGGTAGACGGCACGGTCGCGGGGATCGAACTCCATACCGGTCGATGTGTCGCCGCGGGCAAAGCGCTGGTGGGACGGGACGAGCCGTCGCCGCCGCGACGGTGTGTCGATCCGGCCGGACGGGACGGTCCCGGAGTCTCGGGTGTTTATAAATGGTCGAGCCGACGTGGACGTATGGTCGACGTGCTCGACAACAAGCGGTCCGCGACGAAGTTCCGCGTGCTCGTCGAGATCGCGGAGCGCCAGCCGGCCGTCAACCAGGGGGAGATCGCCGACGCCGTCGGGGTGACGAGCCAGGCCGTCTCCGAGTACATCCGCGAACTCGTCGACAACGGGTTCGTCGAGAAGGAAGCCCGATCGCGGTACCGCGTGACGAAGCGGGGTGTCGACTGGCTGTTCCGGCAGGCCTCCGACGTGCGCCGCTTCGCCGACCACGTGACCGAGGACGTCCTCGGCAGCATGCAGGAAGACGCGGCGTTTGCGACCGCCGACATCGAGGCCGGTGAGACGGTCTCGCTGTCGATCCGGGAGGGACTGTTGCACGCCTCACCGGGCGACGACGGCCCGGCAACGGGGATCGCAACGACCGACGCCGGAGCCGGTGCCGTCGTCGGCGTCACCGGCTTCACCGGCGTTATCGACCTCGAACCGGGCACGGTGACGGTGTTTCAGGTCTCCCCGATCCGATCGGCGGAACCGGGTGAGTCGACGGCGCTGGCGTCGGCCGCGGCGGCGGCCGATGTCGTCGTAGCCGCCGGAGTCGAAGCGGTCGCCGTACTGGAGGCGTCGGGACACGACCCCGACGTGACGTTTGCGGCCGGCGAAGTTGCCGCCGACGCCGCCGGCCGGGGACTGGACGTGGTCGTCGTCGCGACGACGGATCTCGCCGGGCGGGTCACCGACGCCCTTCGGGACTCGGGGCTCGCCTACGAGGTCGACGATCTCTGAACGTCACAGCACGTCGTCGAACCCGTACCACCCCGGCTCCTGGCCAGTGAGCCACTCCGCGGCGTCGACGGCCCCGGCGGCGAAGACGCGCCGCGACTCGGCCCGGTGAGTCAGCGTCAAGAGTTCGTCGTTGCCGGCCAACAGGAGTTCGTGCTCGCCGCGGACGGTGCCGGCCCGGCGGACGTGGACGCCGACTTCCGAGTCCTCACGGGAGTGCTCGCCCTCCCGGCCGTGGGTGCGCTCTAACGCCGCCTCCCGGGTCGAATCGACGACGTCGAGGATCGTGTTTGCGGTGCCGCTCGGGGCGTCTCGCTTGCCGCTGTGATGGGTCTCCGTGAGTTCGACGTCGTAGTCGGGTAGCGCCTCGACGCCGGCCTCGACCACCCGGAGGAGTGCTTGCACGCCGCGGGCGAAGTTCGACGCTTTCAGAACGGCGATCGATTCGCTGGCCGCCCGGAGTGTCTCGATCCCCGCCTCGCCGAAGCCGGTCGTGCCGACGACGTAGGGGACGCCCGCCTCGGCGATCACGCCGGCGTACTCCCGCGTGGCCTCGGGGACGGTGAAATCCACTACCGCGTCGGCGTCGTCGAGCAACTCGGGGAGGTCCTCGCTCGGGTACACGCGCACGTCCTCGACGGTGTCCGATGTGGTGGCGACCCCCACGACGTCGTGGCCGCGACCGCTCGCCTCTGCGACGATTTCGCTGCCGGTTCGGCCGGTCGCACCGACGACGACGAGATTCATCGTTCGAGGTCCTCGAGGACGGCCTGAAGCGTCTCGCGGTGCTCCGGCTGGAGGGGGTTCAGTGGCGAACGCATCGTCGACGAGTGGATCCCGCGCATCTCCATCGCCTCGTTGATTGGGATCGGGTTGGTCTCGACGAACAGCGTCCGGAAGAGGTCGCCGAGTTCGTACTGGAGCTCGCGGGCGCGCTCGAAGTCACCAGCCAGCGCCGCCCCGACCAGCGCAACGGTGCGCTCGGGTTCGACGTTCGCCGAGACGCTGATACAGCCCGAACCGCCCTGGGCGACGATCGGCAGCGTGAGCGCGTCGTCGCCCGAGAGCACGGCGAAGTTCTCCCCGCGGGTGCGCTCTATGACCTCGTTCGTCCGGTTTAATTCGCCGCTCGCGGCCTTGTACCCGACGACGTTCTCGTGTTCGGCCAGCGAGACGGCGGTCTCGACGGCGATGTTGCGCCCGGTCCGCCCCGGAACGTTATAGACGATCTGGGGGAGATCGACCGCGTCGGCGACGGCCCGAAAGTGCGCCTCCATTCCCTCGGGTTCGGGGATGTTGTAGTACGGCGAGATCAACAGCAGGCCGTCCGCGCCGGCGGCGGCGGCGCGCTCGGAGAGATCGAGCGCCTCGCGGGTGTTGTTCGAGCCTGAACCGGCGATGACGGGGACGTCCTCGACCGCGTCGGCGACCGTCTCGATGACCTCGACGTGTTCGTCGTGGGTCATCGTCGCCGATTCGCCGGTGGTGCCGACGGGAACCACCCCGTCGACGCCGGCGGCTTCGAGCCGCTGGGCGTGCGCGCGGAGGGTGTCGTGATCGATGCTCTCGTCGTCGTGAAACGGCGTGGTCATGGCGGGGAAGACGCCGGTGAACGTGTCGTGTGTCATGGGTGTGTCGATGTGTGTCGTCGGATGTGGGTCGGTCGAACGTAGCTATCGTCCCTGCGGGGTCGGGGTCGACCTGCGACGGGGCGCCACGCCCGCCACAGACCACACTACGGGCGCTTGGCTTTCGAGAAGGCGATCCGAACGGCGCGCTCGCCGTCGTCAGCAGCGGGCCGACGGACGAGCACGCGGTGTCGCATATCCGAGGTAGTGTCGGCGAGCGACTTAGGCGTTTTGAGTTTCCGTGGCCGTTGCCCGGGCGCGTGTCTCCGGTGTGTTCCGTCGAGGCACTGTCCTACGGCTTTTCGTCCGGGCGCTGTCCCACGGTACGTCCGGACGGACGATGTAGCGACACCAGCCGTTTCGATACTGCCGGGAAAATCATATATACTGGTAATATTTGGGCGGTGGATGGGCCTTATATACACCAAACACGGCTTTATTTACGAGAGACGACCAATAATGAGCGATCACATAATCATCGTCGGCGGCGGCCGCGTCGGCCGCCACACTGCGGTGGAACTGAACCCCAGCCGGCACACGATCTCGGTGATCGAACGGGACGCCGAACAGTGCGAGAACTTCCCAAACCACCTGGCGAGCGACGTAATCGAGGGCGACGGCACCGACCTCGACGTGTTCGAGGCGGCGAACCCGGCGCTTGCAGACGCGGTGTTGGGCGTCACGAACGACACGGCGACGAACCTCGCGGTGTGTGAGCTCACAAAAGAGCTGTCGGAGAATACCCGCACGATGGCCCGCATCGCCCACGACGGCGAACAGGACTACGCCCACCTGGGACACGTCGACAACATCATCTACCCGCCGGCAGTGGCCGCCGAGGTCGCCGTCGACCGGATTACTGCGGACCTGCTGTCGGCGCGACGGCCCTGACCGGGTGTCCGTCGCCGTCAGTCGGTCCCTCGCAACGAGGTGCTCCGCCGCGGCCGCCACCCCGGAGCGCCCGCGACTCACCGGCCGAGTCTGACGGAAATATAAATCCCCCCGCTCCCCACGTCCGGGTAGAGGCATCTTTGAGAACTGCCATGCTCCGGGTCCCGAACGAACTGCGTGACGTGTGTGTTGGCGCGACAGTGAACCTCTTCGTCTCCGTCGGAAAGACCTCACGCCGGCTCAAAGGCGAGGTCCACGAGACCAAAGAGCGCGGCGAGAACGGTGACGTCGTCGAGGTCAGAGTCATAGAGGAGACGCCCGGCGACTCCGATATCGTCTTTTGGCTGGGCTTTGCCGACGAGTCGACGTACCTGTTGCCGCTCGACGCGTACGACGACCGCCTCGTCTACGTCGAGTACCGCCACAACGGCGCTCGGACGGGGCTCAACGTCAGGACCGTCCGGGACGTCGGAGTCCGGTAGGAAACGCGAGCCGCGGCTCCGGCGAGCCCGCCGGGCGGTGACGGAGCCGACCTGCCGCGCCCGTTTTATTCGCGCTCCCCCAACGTCCGGTATGCTTCGGATCCGTGGCTCGGCGGGCGGAACGGCGTTGACGGGGACGCTGTACGAACCCGGCGAAGAGCCGCCGACGTTCCGCGGCGCCCCCGACGACGACGCACCGTACGTGTGGGTCTGTGACGCCTTCTACGAGGTCGAAAGCGGCGGCCAACTCCAGCGGATCGGCGGCGAAAAGAAGCGAATCGCATTCGAGTCGCCGATGCCGAGGGGGTTTGCCGACCGCGATCGGGCCATCGAGGCGGCGACGTCCCACGTCCGGACGCAGTTCGCCAGACTCGGTGTCCCGGAGGTAGACGTCGATGTCGTGCTCGGCGCCGACGACGCGACGCCGTGAGACGGGATCGAACGACGGACCTCGGCGCCTCAGGTGACGAGTCCCCAGCGGTCGTCGTCGTAGCTCCGGTCGCGGTCGGCGTCGAAGCGCTGTTCTATCGACCGGATCAGGGCGGCCCGCTCCTCGCGGCTGATCCGGGCGAGTTGGTCGGCCTTCGCGACCGCGAGCGGCGGTCCGCCCTCGTGGGCGACGTCCCTGAGGAACTGCATCGTTAGCGCCTCCCGAACGTCCGGATCGCGGGTGAATACCGCCGGGGCTTCGATCCGAAACAGGAGCTCGCTCCGGGGGTCGTACAGGCAAAAAAACGTCACCTCGTAGTCCTCGGGAGCGCGCGAGCGCGAGAGGCCGAGCGCGTCGCCGTCCGCCGAGAGGGGTTCGTCGACACCGCCGCGGGAGCGAAACCAGTTGGTAAAGGTCAACTCGTCGGTCAGGGTGTCGCCATCGGCGTCGGTGCGCCGGAGGACGCGCTCGAAGAACGCCGCGTCGTCCACCCAGGGCGCACGCGTCGTCCCCCGGACGGCGCGGGTGATCGCCTTCGACCCGCTGTTCTTGATAAAGCCGGCCAGCGGGACGCCGCGGTCGGCGAAGCGCTCGACCAACCTGATGTAGCGAGCGATCACGTCCCGTGGGCGCTCTCCCTCGACAAGCAGTTCCGCGAGCTCGGGATGCCGGTCGGCCCACGCGAGCAGCCCCTTCGGATAGATCGGGCCGTCGAGGATCAACAGGTCGTCGACGACCTCGGCCTGCAGCGTCGCGTGAGATACCTCCGCGAGGTATAACGAGAGCGCGTGTACGACCGCCTCCTCGTAGCGGTTGACGCGTGGGGCCTGGAGGACGCGGCCCCGCGAGTAGCCATCGTCGAACGCCGACCACTCGTCCTCGTCGCAATCGACCGTCGGGTCGTTCGAGTGTGCGGTCGTGACGACCGAGCGCGAGCGGTGTAACTCCAACTCCGAGGGGACGGCCGCCATCGCGGCCTGGGCCACGTCGAGAACGAGACCGTTAGTGAACGTCGTCGGGTTGATGGTCCCGGAGTCGAGTCCGTGCTGTGTCGGAAACGGCGACTCCCGCAACGCGGCGTCTTCGATGTCGATCCGCCGCCGTCGCAGCCCATCGAGCGGTTCGAGGATCCGACGGTCGCCGTGATACAGCGGGTCGAGAAACTCCTCGAAGACGGTCTCGGCGACCCCCTGGTGCTCCGTCGAGTCGACGTCCTGGCTGATCCGGCCCGCGAGTCGTGCGATCCCCTCGAAGTGGACCGGGTCGAGCGTCATACCACGTTTCGGACGCTCCGTCGTATAAAAGGTCGGCTCCCCGACCCGTCGCATCGGGGACGTCGAATCCCCCGGAGGGGGCGTTCAATCGGCGGTGACGGCCGCTTGTCGGGTCGTACAATATTTTTCGTTATGGAACCGCCACGATAGCGGTACGCCTTTGATGGGGCCCTGCAAAACCGTTCGGTATGGACTACGACAAAATCGAGGTGCCGTCGGAAGGCTCGAAGATCGAGGTAACGGAGGACGACGAACTCGTCGTACCCGACGACCCGATCATCCCGATCATCCACGGCGACGGAATCGGGACCGACGTCGGTCCCGCGGCGCAGAACGTCCTGGAGGCCGCCGCGGAGGCGACCGGTCGCGAAATCAACTGGATGCGCGCCTACGCCGGCGAGTCCGCCCGCGAACGCTACGATGAAAACCTCCCCGCGGAGACCGTCGAGGCGCTCACGGAGTTCAAAGTCTCGATCAAGGGCCCGCTGACGACACCCGTGGGAGCCGGCTTCCGCAGTCTCAACGTCGCGTTGCGGAAGAAACTCGACCTCTATACGAATATCCGTCCGACCTACCACCTCGACGGCGTCCCCTCGCCGGTCAAACGCCCCGAACAGATGGATATGGTGTCGTTCCGGGAGAACACCGAGGACGTCTACGCCGGCATCGAGTGGGAGGCCGGCACCGACGAGGTCCAAGAGGTCAAGGCGTTCGTCGAGGAGGAGATGGGCTTCGACTCGACGATCCACGACGGCCCCGTCGGCATCGGCATCAAGCCGATCACCGAGTTCGGCACCAAGCGGCTCGTCCGCCGGGCGATCGATTACGCCCTCGAGAACGACCGCGATTCGGTCACGCTGGTCCACAAGGGCAACATCATGAAGTTCACCGAGGGCGCGTTCCGCGATTGGGGCTACGAGGTCGCCCGCGAGGAGTACGGCGACGAGGTCATCACCGAGGACACCCTCTGGGAGGAGCGCGGCGGCGAACAGCCCGAGGACGCCGTCGTCGTCAACGACCGCATCGCCGACAACATGCTCCAGCAGATCCTCACCCGGACCGACCAGTACGACGTGTTGGCGCTGCCGAATCTCAACGGCGACTACCTCTCGGACGCCTGTGGCGCCCAGATCGGCGGTCTCGGCATCGCACCGGGGATCAACCTCGGCGACGGCCGCGTGCTGGCCGAACCCGTCCACGGCTCCGCGCCGAAGTACGCCGGCCAAGACAAGGTCAACCCCACCGCGATGATCCTCTCTGGCCGCATCATGCTCGAGTTCATGGGCTGGAACGACGCCGCGGACCTCGTCCGCGACGCCGTCGAGCAGGCGATCGTCGACCGGAGGGTTACCTACGACATCGAACGGCAAGTCGAGGACGCCGAGAAGCTCGCGACCAGCGAGTACGCCGACGTGGTCGTCGAGAACATCCACGAGATGGCCTAAGCTCGGCCGCGGCGAGCAACTCGATCGGGCCTTCGAGCAGTCCCGGAGCGTCGACGTCGTGAGCGCCGGCTCGCTTCATACCGGACGTTCGTGCCGACGAACCCAACAACATTGACCGCCGACGGGCAGCGTTCCGGTCAGTACGACTTCGCGAAGTAGGCAGTCTCCTCGGCCGGTTCCTCACAGATCCCGCAGGTGTCGTGGACCGGCTCCACCTCCTCGTCCAGCGGGAGCATGACGATCTCGGCGGCGATCTCGTCTTTGATGACGCTCTCGCAGTCCTCGTCGCCGCACCAGCCGGTCTTGACGTAGCCGCCGTGGCGGCCGATCGTCCCGAGGATCTCGCCGCGGCCGTGGGCCTCCCGAACGTTCTCTTCGAGGGTCTCCTCGGCAGCGGCGTAGAGTTTGGCGTAGACCGTATCGAGGGCGTCCCCGACCGCGTCGACGACCGCCTCGCGGTCCGCGACCTCGCTCTCGCCGTCGGGGCGGTGGACGAGGGTCGCCTCGCCGTCCGCGACCTCGTTGGGACCGACCTCGATCCGGAGCGGAACGCCGTTGAGCTCGTGTTCGTTGAACTTGAATCCGGGGTTGCGCTCGTCGCGGTCGTCGAACTCGACGCGGAATTCCCCGTCGAGTTCGGCCGCCAGGTCGGCGGCGTACTCCGTGACCTCGGTCTCGGTGTCGGCCTGCCAGATCGGAACGACGACGACCTGCGTGGGGGCGAGTTTCGGCGGGACGACGAGACCCTGGTCGTCGGAGTGGGTCATTATCAACGCGCCGAGTGCGCGCCAGGAGAGCCCCCACGAGGTGGTGTGGGCCGTCCGTTCGTTCTCGTCCTCGTCGGTGTAGGTGATGTCGAACGCCTCCGCGAACGACTGGCCGAGGTGGTGGCTCGTGCTCGCCTGGACCGACTTGCCGTCGGGCATCAACGCCTCGACGGTCGTCGTCGTCTCCGCGCCGGGGAACTTGTCGTGGTCGGGCTTGCGGCCTTTCAGACCGGGGATCGCCATCACCTCCTCGTAGAGGCGTTCGTACTGATCGAGCCGCGTCATCGTCTCCGCCCAGGCGTCCTCGGCGCTCGCGTGGGCGGTGTGGCCCTCCTGCCAGAGGAACTCCTTGGTCCGGAAGAACGGCTTCGTTTCGGTGGCCTCCCAGCGGACGACCGAACACCACTGGTTGAGCCGCATCGGCAGGTCGCGGTGGCTGCGAACCCACTGGGCGATGAAGGGCGCGATAATCGACTCGGATGTCGGCCGGACGGCGAGGCGCTCCTCGAGTTCGTCGTGGCCGCCGTGGGTCACCCACGCCACCTCGGGATCGAACCCCTCGACGATGTCCTTTTCCCGTTCGAGGTACGATTCGGGGATGAACATCGGGAAGTAGCTGTTCCGAACGCCGGTCTCTTTGAACCAGCCGTCGAGGTGGTTCTTCAGGCGCTCCCAGAGGGCGTACCCCCGGGGACGCGTGACGATGAACCCGCCCATCGGCGCGTAGTCGGCGACTCCGGCCTTCTGTACGACCTCGGCGTACCACTCGCCGGGGCTGTGTTCCTTGCTCTCCGTGATTCCGAGTTCTTGATCGGTCATGGTTGGGGCGTTCGCGGCCGGCCGCCCGGCGGCGGCCACAGGGTCGCGTTGGTGTCCGTTCGGCAGCGCGCATTTATATACTGTCGGGATCCGTCCGCGGGCGGTCGCCCCCGGAGCCGCGACGGGTTGCCGGAACCGACGACGCCTCCTCGTGACCGGCCGCCAGACTCGCCGAACCCGAAACGCCCTTTACACTCCTAATTATATCTAATTACACATCATGAGCGAGTTCCCGGAGTACGTCGACGTATCGTACGCCGACGGCGAGGGCGAGTCCGCCGCGGACTACCCCGAACTGGAGGACAAAATCGAGAAGGCGATCGAGGTCGTCAAGACCGGTCTCGAGGAGTACGACACCCCCGCGATCATGTGGACCGGCGGGAAGGACTCGACGCTGACGCTGTATTTCGTCAAGGAGGTCGCCGAGGAGT
This sequence comes from Natronomonas moolapensis 8.8.11, assembly GCF_000591055.1. Taxonomy (GTDB): domain Archaea; phylum Halobacteriota; class Halobacteria; order Halobacteriales; family Haloarculaceae; genus Natronomonas; species Natronomonas moolapensis. The sequence goes on from NC_020388.1 coordinate 1,957,095, forward strand.
ACGGCTATGACCTCCCGCCCGCGGTGTTCATCGACCACTACCAGCACTTCGACGAACTGCTCGAGTTCGTCGACCGGTGGGCCGACGAGTGGGACCTCGACGTCGTGTTCGCGCGCAACGACGACGTCGGCGAGTACGTCGACGCGCACGGTCTCGACCCCGGCGACGACATCGAGATAGACGCCCTCTCGGAGCACAACCGCCACCACATCCGGAACATCCTCGAGTACGACGAGGAGACGTTTCCCTTCCTGCTCGACACCTACGTCGGCAACCACCTCCTGAAGACCGTCGCGCTGAACAACACCCTCGAGGAACGCGGCATCGACGGCATCATTTCGGGCATCCGCTGGGACGAACAGGACGCCCGCGCCGAGGAGACGTTCTTTTCGCCGCGGCACGACCCCGACATCTACCCGCCGCACGACCGCATCCAGCCCATCCTGCAGTTCGACGAGGCCGACGTCTGGGAGGCCTTCTGGTACTACGTCGTCCCCGAGACGGTCGCCGAGTTCCCGGACGACGGCTACGTCCCTCAGGACTACGACGACCTGCCGAACGGCCTCACCCACGACGACGTCCCCGTTTCGCCGAAGTACTTCGCCGGATTCCGCTCGCTCGGCAGCGAGATCTCGACCGAAAAGAGCGACGAGGAACCGGCGTGGCTGCAGAACCTCGAGGACACGACCGAGCGCGCCGGCCGCGCCCAGGACAAAGAGGACCTGATGGAACGGCTGCGCGATCTCGGCTACATGTAGCGACGCTCGGCGTTATTTATATACACTGACAGGATGTTCATAGAAGACGCTCGGCGTTATTTATATATACTGACCGGGCGTTTATAAAAGACGCCCGGTGGGTCCTGCTCCCCGCGGACCTGTCTCTACCGCCGCGAGCGCCACGTCAAAAACAGCAACGCCCCGGCCCCGACCACCAGCGCGCCGCCGCCGACGACGAGGGCGGCGGCGCTCGAACGCGTCGTCCCGACGAGGACCGACAGCCAGCCGAGCGCGCCGACGACGTGGACGACCCCGAGCCGAACCCGCCCCCGTCTCGCGTAGGAGATCCCCCCGACGAGCAGCCCGAGCGAGAGGCTCACCGCGGCGAGAACCGCGAGGTCGAGTTCGACGCCCGAGACGCCGACGGGATCGACGAACGGGTCCGCGAGGAACAGCCCGAGCCCGACGCCGAGGCTCCCGACGATGACGAGCGGGGCGTGGCCGCCCGTCGTCCGTGGGTCGTCCTCCCCGTCGAACTCCGCCGGCTGAAACCGATACTCATCGTCGCGGCTCACGGTCGGCTCCCCTCGAACGTGCCGGGCCGTGGCCCCCGGCGTCGGCTGATTCGGCGGCTCACAGACGTCGGTACACCCCGTCCGTCCGGGTCACCTCACCGGCCCGGCGGAGCTTTTCTAAGATCCGTTCGACGGCCGACTCGGGGACGCCGGCCGCGTTCGCGTACTCGACGACGTCCGCCTCGGTGGGCGCGTCGAGCTCCGCCAGTCCGTCGAGGACGGTCTGCTTTCGGCTTTGGGAGGAACGAGTCCCGCGTTCGGCCCGCTCCCCGGCCGCCGACACCGCCTCGGGATCGAGCCCGGACGCCGAGAGATACTCGACGTCGTCCATTCCGACCCCGTCGATGTCGATCGCCTCGGGGTCGACGAACTCCCCGTCGTCGGCGCGCTCGGCGAGCATCGAACTCCTGACGCGGGCGGCGTCGTCGGCGGCGTCCGTCTCCGCGAACGCCCGGAGCTTCGAGAACTGGTGTCGTCGCCGGCAGCGCGGACACTGCGTCGTCTCCGGTCGCCCCTCGACGATCCAGAGGGCGTGACACTCTCGACACCCGACGACGGAATACATACCTGTACGTCTTCCGCCCGGCAATTGAAGCTGACGCTCCGTTCGACCGGGGGCTTTGTCTCACCCGGCTGTGTACTCCCCGCGTACAGAATCAATTACATTATATGTCCTTGTATGAAATAATCTTACCGTTATACTTTGAGGGGAAGCCTCTTGATGCGGTGCTAATTATGTATGGCTATGTCTGAGCCAATAGACCGCTCTGCGACCGCCGACGGGCTCGCGGACCCCGGCGACTACCGCGCGAACTGTGGGGTCGGCGTCGTCATGGACCTCGACGGCGAGCGTTCACACGGCACGGTAGCGGACGGCGTCGAACTACTCGAGAACCTCGAACACCGCGGGACGACGGGAGCCGACGAGAACACCGGCGACGGGGCCGGCATCCTGCTTCAGACGCCCCACGAGTTCTTCGACGACGAAATCCCGGAGCTGCCCGACGCGGGCGAGTACGCCGTCGGCGCGGTGTTCATGCCCCCGAACGAGGAAGCGATCGCTCGATTGCAGGACCTTGCCGAGCACGTCTTCGCCGAGCACGGTCTCGACGTGTTCGCCTGGCGCGACGTGCCGACCGACAACGCCCTCCTGGGCGAGACCGCCGTCGAGTCCGAACCGGTCGTCGTCCAGTGTTTCGTCCGCTCCGATCTCGACGACGACGCCTTCGACCGCGCGCTGTACGTCGCTCGGCGCGACCTCGAGACGACCGTCGAGGAACGCACCTTCGAGGGCGCGGCCCGTTTTTATATCTGCTCGCTCGACCGCGAGACGGTCGTTTATAAAGGCCTCCTGACCGCGGAGCAGTTGCCGTCGTACTACCCCGACCTGCTCGACGACCGCGTTCGCTCGACCTTCGCGATGGTCCACGCCCGGTTTTCGACGAACACCCTCGGCGCGTGGCACCTCTCACACCCTTACCGAAACATCATCCACAACGGCGAGTTCAACACGATCCAGGGCAACATCAACTGGATGCGGGCCCGGGAGGACGACCTCCAGCATCCCGACTTCGGCGACGACATCGAGACGCTGCGGCCGATCATCAACGATCCCGAACAGTCCGACACCGCCTCCGTCGACAACGCCCTCGAACTCCTGATGGCGGGCGACCGGGAGATGCCCCACGCCCTCCGGATGTTGATCCCCGAGGCGTGGCGCGGCGAGGCCAACCGGGTCTCGGAGGACCGCCGCGAGTGGTACGACTACCACGCCTCGCTCGTCGAACCCTGGGACGGCCCGGCGTTGGTCGCCGCGACCGACGGGACGCGGATCGGCGCCGTCCTCGACCGGAACGGGCTTCGGCCCTGCCGCTACGACGTGACGACGGACAACACGCTCGTCATGGCCAGCGAGGCCGGCGCCCTCGAGTACGACTTCGGCGAGATCGAGCGCCGCGACCGCCTCCAGCCGGGGCAGCTGTTCGTCGCCGATCCCGAGGAGGGACGTGTCGTCCCAGACGAGGAGATATTCGACGACCTCGTCGAGGAGAAGTACGGCGAGTGGGTCGACGAGCGCCAAGTCGCCCTCGACGACATCGCCGACGCCGACGAGTCCGCGCCGCGGGATCCCGTCGACTCGATACGCTCCCAACAGGCGCTGTACGGCTACACCGAGGACGAAATGAACCACCTCATCGAGCCGATGGCGACCGACGGGAAGGACCCGGTCGGCTCGATGGGCGACGACACCCCGCTCAGCGTCCTCTCGCAGTTCAACCGGCCGCTGTTTACGTACTTCAAGCAGCTCTTCGCGCAGGTCACGAACCCGCCCCTGGACTACATCCGCGAGGAACTCGTCACCTCGATGGAGACGCGGCTCGGCTACCAGCGGAACCTCCTCGACGAGACGCCGGCGCACGCCGAACAGCTCGTCGCCGACTCCCCAGTGCTCACCGACGCGCAGACGGGCGCGATCAAGGGACTCGACGGCGACCTCTCGAGTGCGGTCGTCGACATCACGTTCGACCCCGAGGACGACCTCGAGACCGCCGTCCGGGACGTCAGGCGGGAGGCCACGATCGCGGCACAGGAACACGACATCGTCGTGTTGTCCGACCGAAACGCCGGCCCGGACGCGATCCCGATCCCCGCGTTGCTCGCGACCGGCGGCGTCCATCACCACCTCGTCAGGAACGGTCTCCGGAACCACGTCGGTATCGTCCTCGAATCGGGCGATCCACGCGCAGTCCACCACGTCGCGACCTGTATCGGCTACGGCGCGGGCGCGGTGAACCCGTATCTCGCCTTCCAGTCGATCGCCGACATCGTCGCCGGACCCGACGGGGCCGACGAGGAACGGGCGATCGAGGCCTACATCGGGGCCGTCGAGGACGGCCTCCTGAAGACGATGGCCAAGATGGGCATCTCGACGGTCGAGTCCTACCAGGGTGCACAGATCTTCGAGGCCGTCGGTCTCGATTCGGACTTCGTCGCCGAGTACTTCGAGGGGACGACTGCTCGAACGGAGGGCGCCGATATCGACGACATCGACGCCGACCTCCGGAAGCGATACGAGGTCGCCTTCGCCGACGATCCGCGACTCGAGCTGCAGGGCGAGTACGAACACCGCTCTTCCGGGATGTTCCACGAGTGGAATCCCCAGTCCGTCGGCACGCTTCAAAAGGCGGTTCGGAGCGGCGATTACGGGGAGTACCTGGAGTTCGCCGAGCAGATGAACGATCAGACCGAGAACCTCCAGACGCTCCGGGGATTACTCGAGTTCGACTCGGATCGCGATCCGGTCGACATCGAGGACGTCGAACCCGTCGAGGAGATCGTCGAGCGGTTCTCGACGGCCGCGATGAGTCTGGGCAGCATCTCGCCGGAGGCCCACGAGAACAACTGCATCGCGATGAACCGTCTGGGCGGGAAATCAAACACCGGCGAGGGCGGTGAACCGCCCGAACGCTTCGGCACGGAAAAGGAGTGCAGCGTCAAGCAGGTCGCCTCGGGCCGCTTCGGCGTCACGTCGACGTACCTGACGAACGCCGACGAGATCCAAATCAAGATGGCACAGGGCTCGAAGCCCGGCGAGGGGGGACACCTGCCCGGCGAGAAGGTCAACGAGATGATCGCCCACGTTCGCTACTCGACGCCGGGCGTCGGGCTCATCTCCCCGCCGCCGCTGCACGACATCTACTCGATCGAGGACCTCAAACAGCTCATCCACGACCTGAAGGCCGCCAACCCCGAGGCGGACATCAACGTCAAGCTGGTCTCGGAGGCCGGAATTGGCACCATCGCCGCCGGGGTCGCAAAGGCCAACGCCGACGTCGTCCACATCTCCGGGCACTCCGGGGGGACGGGGGCGTCGCCGAAGACGTCGATCAAGAACGCCGGCTTACCGTGGGAACTCGGCCTCGCCGAGGCCAACCAGATGCTGCGGTCGACGGACCTGCGCTCCCGTATCAAAGTCACCGTCGACGGCGGCATGAAGACCGGCCACGACGTGGCGGTCGGTGCGCTGCTCGGCGCCGAGGAGTACGTCTTCGGGACGGCGTCGCTCGTCACGTCGGGCTGTGTGATGGCCCGGCAGTGCCACGAGAACACCTGCCCGGTCGGCGTCGCGACCCAGCGCGAGGACCTCCGCAAGCGCTTCCCCGGCGAGCCACAGCACGTCATCAACTACATGACGTTCATCGCCCAGGAACTGCGCGAAATCATGGCCGATCTCGGCTTCGAGAGCGTCGAGGAGATGATCGGCCGCGTCGACGCCCTCGAACAGCGCGACGACGTCGAACAGGAGCGGGCCAGAAAGTTGGACCTCTCGGCGGTCCTCGCGGAGCCGGCGGGCGATCAGCGATACAAGACCGAGCCACAGACCCACGAGATCGACGACGCGCTCGATTGGGACCTCATCGAGGAGGCCGAGGCGGCGATCGAGTCCGGCGAACCGGTTCACATCGACCGTGATATCTCGACTGTCAACCGTGCGGTGGGCGCGACGCTGTCGAACGAGATATCGAAGCGCCACGGCACCGACGGCCTCCCCGAGGACACCGTCCGGATCGACTTCGGTGGCACCGCCGGCCAGAGCTTCGGGGCGTTCCTCCAGGACGGCGTCACGATGGGGCTCACCGGCACCGCCAACGACTACGTCGGCAAGGGGCTCTCGGGCGGCAGGTTGGTGCTCAACACGCCCAACGACGCCCCCTACGAACCCGAGGAGAACATCCTCGTCGGCAACGTCGCCCTCTACGGGGCGACACAGGGCGAGGCCTACATCAACGGGATGGCGGGCGAGCGCTTCGGCGTCAGGAACTCCGGCGTCAAGGCCGTCGTCGAGTCCGTCGGCGACCACGGCTGCGAGTATATGACCGGCGGCGTCGTCGCCTGTCTCGGTCGGACCGGCAAGAACTTCGCGGCCGGGATGTCAGGTGGCGTCGCCTACGTCCTCGATCGGGACGGCGACTTCGAGGAGACGGTCAACTACGGGATGGTCTCGACGACCGACGAGTTAGACCACAGAGACCGGACGATGCTCCGCCGTCTCGTGGAGAACCACGTCGCCCACACCGACTCGGATCGCGGCGAGTACATCCTGGACAACTGGGAGGAAGAACTCACAAAGTTCGTCAAGGTGATGCCCGACGCCTACGCCGACATCATCGACGAGCGCGAGGAGGCCGACGTCCGAACCGACCTCCCCGAGTCGGTGACGCCGACCGCCGACAGCGAACGGCCCGGACACGTCGCCTCGGACGACTGAACGCGGTCGTTCACCGCACACGTCGCCTCGGACGACTGAACGCGGTCGTTCACTGCGGCGCTGTCATGCGATCCGTGCCGCATACTCCTCGGGAGAGAGCAGGTCGTCGAACCCCGACTCGTCGTCCGGGTCGACCTCGAGGAGCCACCCCTCGCCGAAGGGATCCTCGTTGAGCCGTTCGGGGTCGTCGACGACGGCGTCGTTGACCGCACGGACGGTCCCGGAAACCGGAGCGTAGAGGTCCGAGACGGCCTTGATCGACTCGACGACGCCGAACTCGGCGTCGGCCTCGATCGAATCCCCGGCCGCGGGGAGTTCGACGAAGACGACGTCGCCGAATTCCGCCTGTGCGAAGTCAGTGACACCGATCCGAACGCCCGCGTCCGTCCGACAGGCCCACTCGTGGGTCTGTCGGTACCGTCGGTCCTCGGGTAGTTCGAAGCGCATAGGCGTCGTATCTCCGGTCGTGGACGTAGGGCTGTCGGCTCTCGGCTCCGAGTGGGTATTTATTTGTTCGATGGCCCCGCAGACGGCGTATGAAACTGTTCGAGCGGCTCCTCGGCCGCGAGACGCGGGTCGGGATCTTCGTCGACGGCCCGAACGTCTTCCGCCCGGAGTTCGACGTCGACCTCGACGAACTCCGGACGCTGGCGCGCGAGGAGGGGACCGTTGCGCTGTCGCGGGTCTACGTCGACGCGAACGCCGGCAGCGCGCTGATCCAGGCGGCCGAAGCCCGCGGGTTCGAGGTCGTGACTACGAGCGGCGACGTGGACGTGAAACTCGCCGTCGAGGCCGTCGAGGCGGCCGTCGCCGGGCGCATCGACACCGTGATCGTCGTCTCGCGGGACACCGATTTCAAGCCGGTCCTCGAGATCGCCGCCGAGCGCGGGCTGCACACGGTCGCGGTCGCCCCCGGGACCCACGGCCGCTCCGACGCGCTCCGAAACGCCGCCCACGACGAAATCACCCTCGGCTGAGATGGCCGGGATCGCTACGCTCGCGGCCGTCGGTCTCGTCGGGACGGTCGTCGTTTGGGGTGGTTCCTCGGCGCTCGAACGCGCCTCGGGACGCCTCGCCAAGCACTACGGGCTCCCGAGGCTCATCCAGGGGGCGATCCTCGCCGCCGTCGGGTCGTCCGCGCCCGAGATCGCGAGCACGATCATCTCGACGATACGGTACGGCGAGTTCGAACTCGGCGTCGGCGTCATCGTCGGGTCAGCGGTGTTCAACATCCTCGTCATTCCGGCGCTGTCCGCGCTGTTGTCCGACGGGACGTTAGACACCGGCCGCGACGTCGTTTATAAAGAAGCGCAGTTCTACATGCTTTCTGTCGCCGCGTTGTTCCTCGTCTTCGCGCTCGCAGTTATTTATTACCCCACCGATGGCGTCGGACTCCAAGGCAGCGTTACACGCCCGCTTGCGGTGTCGCTTCTCGCACTCTATGGGCTGTACGTCTTCGTTCAGTACCTAGAGGTAAGCGATGCCGACGTCGGGCGCATCTCGCTGGACCGCCGTGGACTGCTCTTCGAGTGGGCGCTCCTGCTCGGCGGAATCGGGCTCATTATCGCGGGTGTCGAGGGGCTCGTCTTCGCCGCTGTCGGCCTCGGCGAGGCCTTCGGAACGCCCTCGTTCCTGTGGGGGTTGACCGTCGTGGCGGCGGCGACGAGCCTCCCCGACGCGCTTATAAGCGTCACGGCGGCGCGGATCGACGAACCGGCCGTCTCGCTCGGGAACGTCCTCGGGAGCAACGTCTTCGATCTGCTGGTCGCCGTGCCGGCCGGCGTCGTCCTCGCCGGCGCGACGCCGGTGTCGTTCGCTGCCGCGGTGCCGATGATGGCGTTTCTCGTCGTCGCCACGATCATTCTCTTTACACTCGCCCGGACGGGTATGGAGATCACCGACCGCGAGGCCTGGGCGATGCTCGTCCTCTACGGCGGGTTCGTCGGCTGGCTGCTACTCGAGAGCGTCGGGTTGCTCGGCGTCATCTGACCGGGAAACGTGCCATCGCGGATGCGGTCGCTTATGTTCCCGACCGCGTTTCGACCACGTATGAACCCCGAAGACGTCCGTCGGGACTGGGCCGAACGCGACGGGAAGTACTCCCCCGCGTACTACGCCGACATCGGCCCGAACGAGGTGAGCGAGACGCTCGCGAGCGTCCTCTCACACTACGTCGACGACGACGCTGCGATCCTCGAGTTGGGGTGTGGGTCGGGGCGTCACCTCGAACACCTCCGCGAGCAGGGCTACGAGAGCCTCGCCGGCATCGATATCAACGACACCGCCTTCGAGGTGATGGCCGAGGCGTATCCCCGGCTCGCCGAAACGGGGTCGTTCACCACCGGCGCCCTCGAAGACGTCCTCCCCGGCGTTCCGGACGACGAGTACGACGTCGTCTATGCCGTCGAGACGCTCCAGCACGTCCACCCCGACGAGGCGTGGGTGTTCGAGGCGGTCGCGCGGGTCAGCAACGACTTGCTCATCATCGCCGAAAACGAGGGCAACAGCCCCGACCGCGGTCGCGGGGACGCGGCGGTAAGCCACGTCGACGACGAGTTCCCGCTGTATCACCGCGACTGGAAGGCCGTCTTCACCGATCTCGGGTTCGCCCAGCTGATTTACGAACCGACGGCGCGGGACACGATACGCGTGTTCCGAACCGTCTGAGTCCTCCGAGACAGGCTGCACGAGCGGCCGTGACGGCGGAACGACACACCCGGACGCCGTCGAACGTGCTCGGTTTCGACGAGTGAACTCGTCCGACCCGTTTAGAACACCACCGATGCATTCTTTCGTATGGATACTACGTCGTCGGCTCCCGTCAGCTTCTATCGGGTCGGAGCCATTTATAAACGGTTGCTGTGGCGAACGATGGACCTCCTCGGGATCACCGACTCCCTCTGGCGGAAGATGATGGTCGCCGTCGGCCTGCAGTTCGCCGCTGGGATCGCGCTCGCGAGCGTCGTCGTCGTGTTCGAGGGGACGGCTGCCGTCACCGTCGCGGGCGGGCTGCTCGCGTTGGCCGCGATCGCCTGTTTCAATACGGCATTGATCGTCCGCGAGGACCTGACCGGCCCGCTCCAGGAGCTCGAATCGAGCACGGAAGCGGTCGCGGAGGGCACTCTCGACGTCGATTCGACGGCGATCGAGCAGGACGACGAGGTCGGCTCGCTGGCGGCGTCGTTCGAACGGATGCACGAGATGCTTCGGGTGACGGACCGCCAAGCCGACGCCCTCGCGAAGGAGTCCTTCGGCGATCCCGCCCTCGAGGAGTCGGTCCCGGGGGAGTTCGGCAAGTCCCTCGATCGCATGGCCGAGAACCTCTCGACGGCTATCTCGGACCTCGAGGCCAGATCGGCCCGCCTGACCCGGCTGATCGAGGAGTTCGAAGCCGCGAGCGCTCGGGCGGCCGGCGGCGACCTGACGGTCCGGCTGCCGGCCGAAGAGTTCGACGACCGCTTCGAGGGCGTCGTCACGTCCTACAACAACCAGCTGGACGCCTTCGAGGCGGCCATTGGGCGGGCGAAACCCTTTGCGGGGGCGGTCGCCGAGGCGAGCGAGGCGGCGCGGCGGGAACTCGCCTCGGTGAGCGAGACGAGCGAGACCAACGCGGCGGAGGTCGACGAAATCGCCGACGACGCGGCCCGCCAATCCGAGACGCTCGGGTCGCTCGCCGGCGACGTGGAGACGCTATCGGCCACCGTCGAGGAGATCGCCGCCGCCTCGAACGAGCTCTCGGAGGTCGCCACCCGAACCGCGGCGAGCGCCAACGACGGCGTGGGGGCAGCCGAGGACGCCAGGACGGCTCTACGCGACGCCGCCGAGATCGCTGCCGAGACCGACGAAGCGGTCGCCCGTCTGGTCGAGCGCACCGAGTCGATCCGCGAGATCGTCAGCTTCATCGACGAGGTCGCGAGCCGAACGAACCTGCTCGCACTCAACGCTTCGATCGAGGCTGCCCGCGCCGAGACCGACACGGCCGGCTTCGAAGTCGTCGCCGAGGAGGTCAAATCGCTCGCCGAGGAGACCCACGAGTCGGCCGGCGAGATCGAGGCGCTCATCGGGGACATCGACGACGAGACCCACGCAGTCGCTGCCGACGTCGACGACCTGACAACGCGGCTCGACGAGGCCGTCGACACCGTCAACGCGGCGACCGACGAGTTCGCCGCCATCGCCGAGGACACAGCCGACGTAGAGGAGAGCGCCGCCGAGATCAGTTCGGCGACCGACCAGCAGGCACAGGTCGCGACCGACGTCTCGGCGAGAGTGGACGAGCTCGCCGAGATCGGCGACGCGACGGCCGAACGCTCCGACGCCGTCGCCTCGGATACGGCCGAAAGTGCCGACAGGCTTCGCGGGGCCGCCGACTCGGTCACGGCGCTGGCCGAGCAGGCCGACCGGCTCTCCGAGGCGCTCTCGGCGTTCGATGTCGACGCGGCGGATCCCGGCACCGAGTCCGGCCGCAGCACGGATGCCGATTCCGCCCCCGGTTCGGGACCGGGCTTGGATTCCGCTTCCGGACTCGGCGCCGACAGCGCGATGGACCCCGGCGCCGACGATGTGACTGTACCTGACGACGCCTCGGACGCGCCTGGGGTGGCGGACTGACGCCGTCGACCGCGCATTCGGCAGGACAGCCCCCGCGAACGGCGCCAGCCGATCTCCGGTCGGCGTCGTCCGGAAGCGGAACCCTTGTTATCGGCCGTCCCGGCTGTGTTTTTAATGAGCCTCGTCGACACCGCGGCGGTCAGGCGGCTCGCCGACTGGGACGGCGATCGTCTCGAACGCCTCGCCGCCGAGTACGGCACCCCGTTGTACGTCACCGACCTCGATCGGGTCCGCGAGAACTTCGCGCGCTTCGAATCGGCGTTCGGGTTCGCCCACGTCATGTACGCCGCGAAGGCCAACACCGGTCGCGCGGTCGTACGGACGCTGTACGACGCCGGCGCGGACATCGAGTGCGCCGCTGCAGGGGAGTTACACCGGGCGCTCGGAGCCGGCGTCGACCCGGAAGACCTCCAGTACACGGCGGTCAATCCGCCGGATAGCGACCTCGATTACGCGGTCGACCTCTGGGCCGATGTCCCCGAACTGACGATCACGGCGGGGGCGGCCATGACGCTCGACCGGCTCGAGGACCGCGGGTTCGACGGCCGCCTCGCGCTGCGTGTCAACCCGGGGATCGGCACCGGCCACCACGAGAAAGTCGCCACCGGCAAGGACGCGAAGTTCGGAGTCCCCTACGACGAGGCACCCGAACTCGTCGAATCGGCTCGCGAGCGCTTCGAGTTCGTCGGCCTCCACGCCCACGTCGGCAGCGGCGTCCTCTCGGGTGATCTCGAGGACCACCGGCGAGCGCTCCGGAAGGTCGCCGACCTCGCCGAGCGCGTAGGCGATCTCGAGTTCCTCGATCTGGGCGGCGGCTTCGGCGTCCCCTACCGCCCCGAGGAACCGCCACTCGACATCGAGGCCGCCGCCGGGATGGTCCGGGAGGTGACCGCAGGCGTGGACGCGACGATCGCCTTGGAACCCGGTCGCTATCTGGTCGCCGACGCTGGCGCGCTCCTCACCCGGGTCAACACGATCAAATCGACCCCGGAGACGCGCGTCGTCGGCGTCGACGCCGGGCTCACCTCCCTGATCCGCCCGGCGATGTTCGACTCCTATCACCATATCCGGAACGTGACCGGCGACGATCGCGAGCCGGTCGAATCCAGCGTCGGCGGACCGCTGTGTACCAGCGCGGACGTGTTCTGTACCGACCGTCCGATCCCGCGCCCGGAGGCCGAGGACCTGCTCGCGATCGGCAACGTCGGTGCCTACGGCATCAACCTCGCCAGCCAGTTTCACTCCCAGCCCAAGCCGGCGGAGGTCGCGATCGACGGCGGCGACGAGCGCGTGACCAGACGCCGAGAGACCTTTGACGATCTGATGCGACTGGAGGACGAAGCGCCCGGATATATTTAATCCGGCGACGACGAACGCACGGTATGTCGCTCGAAAGCTCCCTGCTGGACGATCCGTCCGACGTCGTCTCGATCATCGATCATACCAACGTCGATCCGACCGCAACCGAAGCCGAAATCCGCGAACTGTGCCAGGAGGTCGACGACTACGGGTTCTGCTCGGCCGTCGTGGTCCCGTACCACGCCGAACTCGCGGACCGAATGCTCGACGATCGGGCGAACGTCGCGGCCGTCATCGGCTTTCCGTACGGAATACAGAACTCGACGGCGAAGCGGGACGAGGTCGAGGAACTGCTCGAACACGTCGACGAACTCGACATGGTGATGAACCGAACGGCGTTCGCGAACGACGACCACGAGGCGGTCGTCGAGGACGTCGAAACGGTGGCCGAGGCGGTCGGCGATAAGACGCTGAAGTGTATCATCGAGTCGCCGACGCTGTCGCCTCCGGAGATACGGCGTGCTGCCGGGCTCGTCGAGGAGGGGGGTGCGGACTTCGTCAAGACGGCAGTCGGCTACGAGGGACCGACGGATCGCGCGGAGGTCGAGGCGATAGCGGACGGGATCGGCTCCGATACGGAGATCAAAGCGTCCGGCGGGATCGCTACCTTCGAGGCGGTCCTCGAGATGGTGCGCGCTGGGGCGACCCGGATCGGGGCCTCTTCGGGCGTCGAGATCTACAACTCGACACGATAGCCGCTCGCGCGAACCGTCGTAGTCCGACTCACACGAGTACGACGAAGAGGATCCCGACGACGGAGACGGCCCCCAGAACGGCCGTCACCGTGCGGCCGAGCTGTCGCGTTCCGAGCAGCCACGCGAGTCCGGCTTTTAAGAGCGTGTTCGCGACGGCTCCGATCACGATGCCCGTCGCTGCGACCTCCGGGGGGACGGTCCCGTCGGCCGCGAGCGTACTCATCGTGAGCGTGATCGCATCTACGTCGGCGAGTCCGGAGACGAACGCGATCGCGTAGATTCCCGAATCGCCCAACTGCACGTGCGCGAACTCCGAGACCGAGAGCACTGCCGCGAAGACGGCCCCGAAAAACAGCGCCGGCCGCAACCGGAATGGGTTTCGGATTTCCGTGTCGGCGTCCAACTCCGTCTCAGTTCTCGAACGCCAGTAGACGACGACGGCCACGACCGCCCCCATCCCGGTCATCGCACCGAGCGGAACGACGACGTACGGGAGTAGATTCGGGTTGACGACGGTGACCTCGATGAGCGCCCTGGGGAACATTACGATCGAAGCGGCGATCGTCGAGAACGCACAGATACGGTAGAGAGTGTGTTCTTCCGTCGTTCGCTCGGCCATCGAGACGGCCGTCGCGGTCGAAGAGACGAATCCGCCCAGGACGCCGGTCACTGCGATCCCCCGTTGGACGCCGATGACCCGCCCGAGGACGTACGCGACGAAACTCAACCCGGAGACGAACGCGACCATGAGCCAGACGTACCGAGGGTTGATCCCGAAGAGCACATCGAGTTCGCGGTCGGGCACCAACGGGAGAACGACCAACACGACGAGAATAAACTTCATCGACGCGTGCCGTTCGCGCTCGTCGATCCGGTCGGCGAACCGGTGGATGACGCCCTTCGCCGAGAGCAACACCGTGACCGCACCGGCGACGACGACCGCGAGGATGGCCCCGCGCTCCGAGTGGGTCGCCAACGCTCCCAGCACGACGGTCAACAACGCGGTCACGAGCGTCGTGAGCCCGATATCGCCCGCCACCCGGATCCGGCCGGCGTAGGCGACCGTCAACGGGATCGCGAGGGAGATCAACGCGATCGGGAGCATCGCCGGAAAGAACGCCTGCACGAGCGCACCGTAGAGCGCGAAAAGCGGAAACGTACGGCTCCCGGCGAAGAGCCCCGCCGAGTCGCTCTGTTCTCGTTCGAGCCCGATGAGGGCACCGATCCCGAACGCGATCGCGATCCGAAACACCAAAATCGAGAGCGAGACGGCGTCGGGATCGACCATGTTTGGCGGTTCGTCCGCCCCTCTTGTCAAGCCTCGGAAGAGCCCCGGTTCGGAGCCGCCGGTATCGCCTACCGATCGCGCTGCGACCCGAGTTCGTCGACCAACTCGTCGCCGAGTCCGACGTAGCCCGCGGGCGTCAGGGCGTGCAGTTCCTCGCGGACGGACTCGCCGACGTCGAGCTCGTCGAAGAGGTCGCGGAAATCCGACAGCGTGGCGCGCTCTCCTCGGGTGAGTTCCTTGATGCGCTCGTAGGCGTCGGTGTCGCCCTCCCGGCGGAGGATCGTCTGGACGGCCTCCCCGATCACCTCGGGGTTGGCTTCGAGGTCCTCGCGCATGAGGGCCGCGTTCGGCGTCACTTTCTCGAGACCGGCGGCCGCCTTCCGGTAGCCGATGAGACAGTGCGACAGCGCCGCGCCGACGTTCCGTTTCACCGTCGAGTCCGAGAGGTCCCGCTGCAATCGGGAGGTCGTAACGTAATCGGCCAGGAAGGTGAGATCCGAGTTGGCTTTCGTCAGGTTCCCCTCGCTGTTCTCGAAGTCGATCGGGTTCACCTTGTGCGGCATCGTCGAAGAGCCGGTCTCGCCCGCTTTGGCCTCCTGGCCGAGGTAGCGATCGGAGACGTAGAGCCACATATCGAGGTCGAGGTCCCGCAACACGTTGTTGACCCCGCGGAGCGCGTCGAAGACCGACGCGAGGTCGTCACAGGGGTTGACCTGCGTCGAGAGCCCCGCGTGTTCGAGGCCGAGGGACTCGACGAACGACTCCGAGAAGGCCCGCCAATCGACGTCGGGGTAGGCGGCGCGGTGGGCGGCGTAGGTCCCGGAGGCGCCGGCGAGTTTGCCCGATAGTCCCGCCGTCGCGGCCTCGAGACGGCCGAGCGCGCGCCCGAGGCGGGCGGCGTAGACGGCGAGTTCCTTGCCGTAGGTCGTCGGCGTCGCGGGCTGGCCGTGCGTGCGTGCCAACATCGGGAGGTCGCGGTGTCGCCTCGCGTCGTCCGCGAGCGCGTCCCGAAGCTCCCGGATCGCGGGGACGAGCACGTCCGTGACGGCCGGTCCGAGGCAGAGTCGGTGGGCGAGGTTGTTGACGTCCTCGCTCGTCAGCCCGAAGTGCACCCACGGTCCCTGTGTGTCCTCGTCGGGCAGGTGCAGCCGAATGAAGTACTCGACAGCCTTGACGTCGTGGTTCGTCGCCGCGTAACCGCCGTAGCCGTCCGTTTCGAGGCGTTTGACGACGTCGGCGTCGTCGGCGTCGAAGGACCGATACAGCGCCCGGAGCTCCGATCGGGTCCCGGAGTCGAGCGCGAGCGGGGTCGCCTCGAGGTCCGCGAGGGCGAGGAGGTACTCGACCTCGACCTCGACGCGAGCGCCCATTAGGGCGGCCTCGCTGGCGTAGTCGACGAGCGGTTCGGTGTAGCGTGCGTAGCGGCCATCGAGCGGCGAGACGGCGTACAGCGGCCCCCGTGTCATGTCCGTGGTTCCGGCGAGGCGCTGAAAAAGGATGTCGGTCGGAGCCGGGGGGAGACGCCACGGGTTCGGCGTTCGCGGACGTCCCGCGTCCGCGGAACCGGACAGCGGCGCTCCCTCGGCGACCGGGCGGGTTTTATTTGTCGGCGCCGTGGTCCGAACGTGTCGTTCACAGCCGTGCTCTTCGACGTCGACGGGACGCTCTGTGAGCATGCGGACTCGGCGGCGGCCGTCTACCGCGGGGCGTTCGAGGCGGCCGGTATCGACCGCTTCGGCGAACCGGCGGGACTGTGGAGCGCCCTCGAGGAGCCGCCGGATCACGACGACCCGGTCGGCTACTTCGCTCGCGGGTTCGCCCGAGTGGCCGCCCAGCACGGCCGGACGCCGGTCGACGCGACGGCGCTCGCCGAGGGGTTCCTCGAAACGGTCGATTACTCGGACGTGACACCGCGGCCGGGCGCGACGACGGCAGTCGAGGCGGCGGCGAACGCCGGAACGGTCGGCGTCGTGACGAACGGCCCGACGTCTCGACAGACGGGAAAGCTCGAGGCGCTCCCCTTCGGCGACGCCTTCGACGCCGTCGTCTGTGCCGGCGACAGACGGCGACAGAAGCCGAACCGCGACCCGTTCGACCGGGCGCTCGGGGCGCTCGGCGTCCGGCCGGAAGAGGCGCTCTACGTCGGTAACTCACTCGAGTACGACGTGGCCGGAGCCCAGAACGCCGGGTTGGCGGTGGCGTGGTGTCCGACGGACGGCGACTGCGACCCCGCTCCGTATCGCCCCGACTACGTGTTCGAGTCGCTGGGCGAACTGCGAGGGGTACTCGACGACGAGGGCGCGGACGGATGACGGGATGGATACGTGCGGCCGTCGAGTCGGCGCGTCCGGGACGCGCGATCGAGTCGATCGAACGGCCGGTCGAGGGCAACAGAAAGGAGACGGCGATCGTCACGGTCGACGGCGGCGAACGCCTCGTCGTCCAGCGGACCGAGGACCCGTCCGCGCTCCGGACCGAGACGCGGCTCGCGCGCGAAATTGCGGCTCGGACGACCGTGCCTGTCCCGACAGTGCTGGAATGCGGGCGGGTCGACGGGGCCGACGGCCGCGATCACGGCGGGGCCTACCGCGTCGTCGAGGCGGCCGACGGGACGAATCTCCACGAGCGGTTCGGCGCGCTTTCGCCCGCGGTGAGGCGGCGGATCGCGGAGCGGTTCGGGCGGGCGTTAGCCGAGATACACGGGGCGTTCGCCTTCGAGCGCTTCGGCCCGGTGGTGGCCGACGCCGGGGAATCCGGTGACGGGGGCGGGTTGCGGGCCGACGGCCCGGACTCCTGGACGCGGTGGCTCGACGCCTACATTCGCGAGTGCGTCGACGCCCTCCCGGAGCCGTTCGCCGACCTCGAGGCGGCGATCGAAGCGACGATCGAGGCGAGACCGACGGCCGACCCGACACCGCGGCTGTTTCCGTGGGACTTCCGGCCGGGGAACGCGATGATCGATCGCGGCGAGCTCACGGCGTTTCTCGACTGGGGTGACCCCCTTGCCGCCGGAGCGGGACTCTCGCTCGCGAAGGCCGAACACCTCCTCGTGGACTGGTATATCGACGACGGAACAGCCCTCCGGACGGCGTTTCGGGACGGGTATACCGAGGTTCGGCCGCTCCCCGAGGTGGGTCGCACCGAGCGCGTCGCCGCCGTCGTCGACTCGGCGGTCGATTCGGACGGCGCCGTCACCCGACCGGGGTATCCCGAACGGACCGGCGCGGCCGCCGTCGAGTTTCACCGGCGGCGGTTGCGGGCGTTGCTGTGAGCGTGCGTTCGGGCCGGAACATGCACGCTCGTGGCCAGTGTTCGGTCATTACTGATACTGGTGGACGAAATCAAACGACACCGGATCACGAGTGATCCGCCGGTCGTTCCGTCGAACGGCGTGCGCCTCGTGCGTCGTGTGTCCGTTTTTTTGTCCATCAGTATGAGCCCTGGCCGTCGATATATGCACGTATCTGTATCACACCGCGGTGACAACCGCAACTACTTTGCGTTCGGCGGAGTCGATTCCGGGCATGAAACTCGCCGGTATGGCCTCGAACCGCGGCCGGAACCTATTGCACATCGCCGACACCGCGCCGGGCGGTGCGGAGTTCGCCGTCGTGCTCACGAACGAGGCGGGCGCCCCGGTCCTCGACGGTGCGAGAGAGCGGGACATCCCGACCGAGGTCGTCGCGCGCGCCGAGGACGAACTCCGCGAGGAACACGAACGTCGGCTCCTCGAGCGCCTCGAGGGCTACGACGTCGATCTCGTCTGTCTCGACGGTTATATGCGGATCCTCACGGAGACGTTCCTCGATGCGGCCCCGCGGACGCTCAATGTCCACCCGTCGCTGCTGCCCGCATTCCCGGGGACGGACGCCCACGAGCAGGTCCTCGATGCCGGAGTCGCCGTCACCGGCTGTACCGTCCACGTCGTCGACGAGACCGTCGATGGCGGCCCGATCGTCACCCAACAGCCCGTCCCGGTGTACGACGGCGACGACGTCGGCGACCTCAAACAGCGCGTCCTCCACGAGGCGGAGTTCAGCGCCTACCCCCGTGCAGTCGAGTGGTTCGCCGAGGACCGCGTCACCGTCGAGGGCGGCGAGGTCTCCATCGAGGGCGACGACGGCGGCGCGTTCCCCGCCCGCCGACTCGTCTGCGAGGATCGCGGCCGCGAACTCCGCTACGGCGAGAACCCCCACCAGGACGCCGCGGTGTACCTCGACCGCGCCCGCGAGGGGGCCAGCGTCGTCGGGGCCGCGCAACTGAACGAGGGCGCGAAGGCGCTGTCGTACAACAACTACAACGACGCCGACGGCGCGTTGAGACTGATAACGGAGTTCGACGACCCGGCAGCCGCGGTCATCAAACACACCAACCCCGCGGGGTGTGCGACCGCCGAGTCGCTGGCGGCGGCCTACGAGGACGCGCTCGCGACGGATCCGATGAGCGCCTTCGGCGGCATCGTCGCGCTGAACCGCACGTGCGGCGCCGACACGGCCGCGGCGATCACCGACTCGTTCAAAGAGGTCGTCGTCGCGCCCGGCTACACCGATTCGGCCCTCGAGGAACTCTCCGAGAAGGACAACCTCCGCGTGCTGGACGTGGGTTCGCTCGACGGCGCTTCCGAGCCGACGGTCGAGAGCGACCTCGTCGGGGGACGGCTGGTCCAAGAGCGCGACGGCCAGTCGCTCGGGCCGGCCGACCTCGAGACGGTCACCGACCGCGAACCGACCGAGGCGCAACTCGAGACGATGTGTTTCGCCTGGCGGACGATCAAACACGTCAAATCCAACGCGATCCTCCTCGCCGACGGGACCGAGACGGTCGGCGTCGGGATGGGGCAGGTCTCGCGGGTCGACGCCGTCCGCCTGGCCGCGATGAAGGCCGACGAGCACGCCGAAGGGAAGGACGCCGAAGGAGCCGTGATGGCCTCGGACGCCTTCTTTCCGTTCCCGGACGGCATCGAAGTCGCTGCGGAGGCCGGCATCGAGGCGGTCGTCCAGCCCGGCGGCTCCGTCAACGACGAGGACGTCATCGACGCCGCGAACGAACACGACGTCGCGATGACGTTCACCGGCCAGCGGGCCTTCCAGCACTGATCGCGGAATGACGGGGGGAACCGACGTGCCGCCGGTCGCCGTCGCCTTCCTCCGGAACGACGCCGAGATCCTCCTGGCCCAGTATCGGGGACCGATCGCGGCGTTCGCGGACCGGTGGACGGGACTCGTCGGGGCGGCCGACGGGAACGCCGACGGTCCCGAGAACGCCGGCCTCCCCGAAAGCGCGACGCCGGTCCGAAGCGGCGATCCGTTCACTGTCGGCGCCGAGGGGACCGAGTTCGTCATCCATCCGGCGCTCTTCGAGTGTCCGTCCCGCGACGTCGAACTCCCCGACAGGGCGATCGACTCCGACTGGGTACCGGCGACTGAGATCCACCGGCGGGAGACGATGCCGGGGCTGTGGCGGGCCTACGACCGCGTCCGGCCGACGCCGGCGACGCTCTCGGCCGACACCGAGCACGGCTCCAGCTACATTTCGATTCGAGCGATGGAGATCGTCCGGGACGCCGCGGGCGCGCTCCGGGCGGAGGGAGTCGGGACCGACGCCGCGTGGGCCGACCTGACTGCCGTCGCCGAGGACGTCCTCGCGGCGCGGCCGAGCATGGCGGCGCTGCGCACCCGCGTCGACCGGATCCTCTCGCGGGCAGCGGGCGACCGCGCCGCGGCGACGGTCGTCTCGATGGCGATCGAAGAAATCGACGCCGCCCTCGACGCGGACCGGCGGGCCGCGGAGACGGCGCGCTCGGTCGTCGAGGGGGAGACGGTGCTCACCCTCTCGCGGTCCGGGACGGTGTTGCCCGTACTAGCGGGCCCACCGGAGCGTGTGGTCGTCGCCGAGTCCCGCCCTGACCGCGAGGGGATCGGGGTCGCCGAGCGCGTCGCCGAGGCGAGCGTCGATGTGGCGGTCTGTGTCGACGCAGCGGTCGCTCACGTCCTCGCGACGGAGGCAATCGACGCCGTGGTGCTCGGCGCGGACACGGTGTTGGCCGACGGCACGCTTGTAAATAAGGTCGGCTCGCGCGCGGCGGCGGTCGCCGCCAACGGGACCGAGACGCCGGTGTACGTCGTTACGTCGAAGGACAAGATCAGCCCCGATCGGACGCCGACGTTCGAGGCGGGGCCGGCCGAAGCGGTCTACGACGGCGACCGGGCGATCGACGTTCACAACCCGACGTTCGACGCCACCCCGCCGGCGTCCGTCACCGGCTTTCTCACCGAGGACGGCCGTCTCGACCCGGCCGAGGTGGCCGACGTGGCGGCCGAGCACGCGGCGCTGGCGGGGTGGCGGACGGGGGGCTCGGAGTCCAAGTCGTCGTCGGAGTGACCCGAGAGAGCAGCCCGGCCCGGACTGGGCGGAGAGCCCAACGCTCAAACCCCCCGGCGGCGAACGGCGGCGTATGAACGTAAGCGTCGTCGGAAGCGGCTACGTCGGGACGACCCTCGCCGCCTGTCTGGCCGATCTGGGCCACGACGTGACCGCGATCGACGTCGACGAGACGACCGTCGAGCGGCTCAACGCGGGCGAGACGACGATCCACGAGCCGGGGCTCGATCCGCTGGTGTCGGCGTACGCCGGGGGGCGGCTGCGAGCGACAACGGACCACGCCGCCGCGGCCGACACCGATCTCACCGTCCTGGCAGTTGGCACGCCCGCGACCCCGGACGGCTCGATCGACGCGTCGATCCTGCTCGCCGCCGCCGAGGATCTGGGCGAGGCCATCGCCGAGGCGGACGGCTATCATCTCGTCGTGGTCAAATCGACCGTCCTGCCCGACGTGCTCGAGGACGAACTCGTCCCGGCGATCGAAGCGGCCTCGGGAAAGACCGACGGCGAGGGCTTCGGCGTCGCGGCCAACCCCGAGTTCCTCCGGGAGGGCAGTGCCGTCCGGGACTTCATGGAACCCGACAAGATCGTGATCGGCACCGCCGGGGACGAACGCGCCCTGGATCGCCTCGCCGAACTCTACCAGCCACTGATAAGCGACTGGGACATCCCGGTCGTCGAGACGGGGCGGCGCGAGGCCGCGATGGTCAAGTACGCCAACAACGCGTTCCTCGCGGCGAAGGTCAGCCTTATAAACGACATCGGGAACGTCTGCAAGGAGTTCGACGTCGACGCTTACGAGGTCGCCGACGCAATCGGCCTCGACTCGCGCATCAGCGGCGAGTTCCTGCGCTCGGGGGTCGGGTGGGGCGGGAGTTGTTTCCCAAAAGACACCGCCGCCCTCGTCGCCGGCGCCGAGTCCGCCGGCTACGAGCCGACGATGATCGAGGCGGCGATCGAACGCAACGACCGCCAGCCCGAGCGGCTGCTCGAACTGCTCGATCGGCACGTCGACGTCGACAGCCGACGGGTCGCCGTGTTGGGGCTCGCGTTCAAACCCGGCACCGACGACGTTCGCGGGACCCGCGCGACGCCGGTGATCGAGGGGCTCCTCGAGCGCGGTGCCGAGGTGGTCGCCTACGACCCACGCGCCGCCGACGCGATGGCCGAGGTGTTTCCCGACATCGAGTACGCCGACTCGGCCGCGGCCGCGTTGGCGGGCGCCCACGCCGCCGCCGTCGTCACCGACTGGCCCGAGTTCGCCGACCTCGACGAGGCGTTCGACGCGATGGCCGACCCGGTCGTCGTCGACGGCCGGCGGATCGTCGAACGCCGCCGGGGGATCACCTACGAGGGGCTGACCTGGTAGCCGACCGCCGGGCGGCCGGCGGGTGAGAAACGATGCACGGTCCGAGGGCCGGTCGAACCGGGTCGCATTTATAAACGCCGCCCGCACGCCCCGTATGCGCCACTTCGTCGTCCGCTCGCACGACCTCGCCGCCGGGGCCGACGTCAGCCTCAACGACCTCCCGGGGGCGGGCCGCCTCGATCTGCTCTCGCGGTGTGTCACGAGCGCGCTGTTGTGCTCGCACGACATCCGCGAGGACGTCCGCGTCTCGCTCGTCGTCGACGGCTACGTCGTCGGCTTCGACGGGTCGGAGCTTCGCCGGCTCAACCCCGACGAGCGCTCGACGGCGGCGCGGATCCGGGACGCGCTCGCGGCCCGCGAGGGCGCAATCGGGTCGATGGCGGCCCACCCCTCCCCCGGGGTGTCGATCCGACAGGGGGATTTCGAATCGCTCCTGGGCGGCCTCGGCGCGGGGAGAACTCTCGTCGAACTCCACGCCGACGGACGGCCGATCACAGAGCGTGCGCCGCCCGAGGATCCCGTGTTCGTCCTCTCGGATCACCGTGAGTTCACCGACGCGGAGGCCGAGTCCCTCGGGTCGGCGGCCGACGACCGGGTGTCACTCGGCCCCGAGGCGCTGCACGCCGACCAGGCGATCACCGTCGCGCACAACTACCTCGACACCGGCGGCTACACGGCGTATTGAGCCACACCGAGTCGCAAAGCGGACCCCCGCGGCTGCCGGCCTTTCGGAAGGATTAAAAGACACAACGGCTTGTGTTCGAGTGCGGGCCGGTGGGGTAGCTTGGTATCCTTCGGCCTTCGGGTGGCCGTAACCACGATTCAAATTCGTGCCGGCCCACTTTTTGCCCGCGATCCGACAGCCGTGAGCGATAGCGAGCGACGCCTGGATCGTGTGGCACGATCTGAGGCCCAGTTTGAGTCCTCCGAGACGCAGCGCGAACGAAGCGAGCGACTGTCTCGGTTCGATTCGAATTCGCGCCGGTCCACGTTCCCCCGCATTCGGGTTCGAACTAAACTCCGCCCGCGTATTCGCGCGAGGGAAGCGGATTTTCCCCGTGCATCGGGGGCAACGCCGGTCGGAGACGTATCCGCACGGGCCGGTTCGATACGCGGATTCGATTGAGAGAAAATGCAATTAAATCCCGGAACCGGATCTCGGCCATTCGGGATGATTAACCGCTTTGTTTACCGAGGATAGCGGGTCGGTCGTAACTTTTGTTCGTCGAACGAAGGGCTTAATTAACCCCACAATTTAGTAATAATCGAAACAGATGAGCCAACTTTTGAACTCTCTGCGGACGGTCGTCGACACGCTCGATCGGATCACGTCGGACGAAACGACGCGGCGGTTGCCGTACGCGGACACCAGATCGAGGGCGGGCATTCACTCGATCGCGAACGCCCAGTCCGGCGGGAGCACGTACGCGGCCGGGCGGTCGCGTCCCGCCGCCGGGGACGCGACGACGGAGTCGACGCTCTCGGGCGAGCCGCTGGACCCGCTGGCGCTTCGGGCGTCGCCGGACGGGCAATGCGTGCCGGCGGACGACGACTGATACTGGTGGACGAACGCACACGACACTGACGCAGGAGCGATCCGCCGGTCGCTCCGTTGGACGGCGTGCGCCTCGTGCGTCGTGTGTACATTTGTTCGCCCGTCAGTATGAGAGACCCCCGTCGGCACCGTCACGATCATGGGCGCGGCGGCCGAACCCCCGGTCGTGCTCCGAGTACGGATCTTCCTCTGTGAGGGCTGTGGGACCGCCCACGCCGATCCGGAGGAACCACCGCGGTGCTGTGCGTGCGGTCGGGCGTCGCTCACGGAACTCGACGGTCGGGACGGGGCGGCCGCGTACTTCTCGCCGTCTCGGGACGCGACGTAGCGCGTTCGCGCCGCGTGACGTGGCGTAGCGCGCTCGCCCGCCCTGGACGGCGGGCGGCCTGCCCCGCACGCGGGGGTTTTTATCCGCCCACGACGACCATCGGCACATGTCCGATCTGGGCGATTTCGCGAACTACGAGCCCGACGACGAGGGGACGGGAGAGGACACCGCGTCCGCCCCGACGACCGGCGAGGAGACGGACCCCCAAACGGGACCGGCATCGGGGACGGACCCGGAGAGCGACGCCGACGACTTCGAGCCGGTGTCGGTTTCGCCGGTCGGGACCGACCGCGGCATCGGGACGATCTCCGCCTCGGAGGGACTTGTCGTGAGCGAGGACGACGAGGAGACGCGGCTCCGGGCGTACGTCACCGTCGACAACCGGTCGGCGGTCCGGATCGGGCGGTACCTCGTCGCCGACTACCCCGACGGCGAGCGCCTCTTTTGTCGGATCGTCGCCCTGGAGTACGCCCAGGAGTTCCGCTCGGACGATGCGACAGAGATCCACGCCCGGCGGGCGATGCGCAGCGAGGGCATCGACGAACGGGACTACAAGTTCGTGGCGACGCTGGAGCCGGTCGCCGTGTTGTACGTCGAGGACGGCGAACTCAGACGGCGGATGACCGACCGGGTGCCGAAACCCGAGACTGTCGTCAGACAGGCCGAGGACAGCGCGGAGATCAAAACGGGGTTGAAGATCCCCGAGGAGGGCGTCTTCGTGGGACACCTCGCGGTCGGCGGCGAGACGGTCCGGACGGCCGCGACCCCGCCGACGATCGACTACCGGCTGAAGGACGACTACGAGGCGGGCGACCCCCTCGTGTTCAGACACACCCTCGTCGCCGGCGGGACGGGATCGGGTAAGACCCACGGCGCGAAGAACGTCCTCCGGCAGTACCTCGCGGAAGGGCGGCGCTACCCGACCGAGGACGGACGGGCGGTCGCCCCGGCGCTCGTCCAGTTCGACCCCCAAGACGAGTACGCCCAACTCCACGACGACAACCCCGAAATCGACGCCGACTACGAGCGCCGCCTCGAACGCGAGGGAATCGCCCACGGCGGGATTGCGGACACGAAGGCGTTCGTCCCGAAGGTCGGCGACGCGACCTACGCCGCCGCCCACCACGGCGCCGAACAGGTCGAATTCACCATTCCCTTTTCGTTGGTGTTCGAGAACCCCTGGCTCGTCGCCGGAAGCGGCCTCAACGACAACCAGTACGGCGCGTTGGTGGGCGTGTTGCTCCCGCAGTTCCGCCGGCAGTACGGCGACGAGGCCACCTACGAGCAGTTCCGGACCTTCCTCGACGACCCCGCCCTCAGGGAGGAACTCGACGAGTCGGGCCGGGTTCACGAGGCGACCTTCGACGCGATCAGACGGCGGATCAGGGGGTTCGGGTCGGTGTTCGACCGCGAGGCCCGTCCCATCACCGACCTCGTCGACGCGTTCGTCCGCCCCGGCGGCGTGACGACGGTGCCGACCTACCACATCAACGACTCGCGGGCGACGACGACAGTCGTGCTTGCGCTCGCCTCGCTTTTAGTCGACGAGAAGCTCTCGAACGACCCCACCCACGACCGGATCAAAGAGACCCCCCTCGTCGTCGGAATGGACGAGGCGCACAACTTCCTGACCGACGCCGACAGCGTCCAGGCCGACCGGGTGATCGGCAAGTTCGCCGAGGCGGCCAAACAGGGCCGCAAGGAGCGACTCGGCCTCTTTCTCATCACGCAGGATCCCCAGGACATCGCCGATCCGATATTCAAACAGATCAACACGACCGTCGTGTTGAACCTCGGCGACGAAGACGCCATCAAGGCGGTCAACATCCCCTCGAACCTGGAGGGGAAAGTCCCCTACATGGAGAAGGGCCAGATGGTCGTCTACTCGCCCGACAACTCCGAACCCGTCGAGTTGGTCGGTCTCCCGCGGTGTCTGACCAAGCACGGCCGGTGAACCACCCTGCCTGCTCGCCTGCTTCGCAGGCTCCTTGAGGCAGGGGCTTACCGCCTGCAATTAGCTAACGAGATAATAAATGATCGGTGCCGCTCGCGCGCCCCGTCTCGTCCGTCAGTCTCAGGCGATGTCCCGACTGGTATCGATATCGATCGCTTCGGTGAGATCGAGCTTGATCGCGTCCGAAAGCGCTTTTCCGCCGCGGAATTTCGGCACGGTGAGGCGGTTCTCGACGCGGTCTCCCTTGAGTTTTGTCTGCAACTGAAAGACGACGTCGGCCATGTGTACCGTCGTATCCCGAAGGGGTGGCACCTTGTGTCCCTCCAGACAGTGTAACACAGCGAGACTGTCCGTGTTGTACACCTGATTTTGAAGACCGTTGAGGAACTTCCGATATCTCGGCGGCTCGTGCCGCTCGACGACGTCGATCGGATCAACGATGAGGTTCGAAGAGTCGGGAAGCGCGGCGATGAGCTTCGACGTGTTATCCAGCGGTGCGTCTCCGGTGACGTCGCGGATAGTCGGGTCGCCGGTCGAAGTCGGTGCGGCGTCGATACTGTTCGCAACCGCGTCGCTCGTCCGGTCTATCGTCAGGTAGAGCGTGTCCCGAGCGCCGGTGAGTTCATAAAGGAACAGTTCGGCCTGGCTGGCCGGTGCGGCGGTGAGCGCGACGACGCTACCGGCCGGAATCCCGCCGTCGAGTTGTCTATCGAGAGCCGAGATCCCGGTTCGGAGCCGTTCGCTCATCTCTGTCGAGGTTACTGCCCTACACTGATTAAACCTTCTGGCGAATCGGGATCCGTTTCGCGGGACGGCCGGGAAGAAGCGCGTGAGCAAGCGCCACACGATCCGCCGGCCGGGAGATTCAAGACCGTCCGTGCCGGCGTTTCAGTAATGCGCCACGACCACCTCATAAGCGCAAAGCAGTTATCCCGTGGCGACATCGAGACGGTGCTCGACCGCGCGGCCGAGATCGCTGCCGATCCAGGGACGGTCGCCGGACGGCACGCGGACACGCTGTTGGGACTGCTGTTTTTCGAGCCGAGCACTCGCACCAAGATGTCGTTCGACGCGGCGATGAATCGACTCGGCGGCGACACGGTCGATATGGGAAGCGTCGACTCGTCGTCGGTCAAGAAGGGCGAAAGCCTCGCTGACACCGTCCGGGTCATCGAGGGGTACACCGACGCGATCGTTCTCAGACACCCCTCCGAGGGGTCGGCGAAACTCGCAAGCGAGTTCGTCGACGTCCCGATCGTCAACGCCGGCGACGGGGCGGGCCAACACCCCACCCAGACGCTCTTGGATATGTATACGATCCGCGAGAACGCCGGGCTCGACGACCTCACGATCGGGATCATGGGCGATCTGAAGTACGGACGCACCGTCCACTCGCTGGCGCACGCGCTGACGAATTTCGATGTGAGCCAACACTTCATCAGCCCAGAGAGCCTGCGTCTCCCCCGGGGCGTCAGATACGACCTCCACGAGGCCGGCGCGCTGGTCCGAGAACACACCGGGATCGACGACGTCCTCGACACCCTCGACGTACTGTACGTGACGCGGATCCAGCGCGAGCGGTTCCCGGACGAGAACGAGTACCGACAGGTCGCCGGCGAGTACCGGATCGACGCCGACCTCCTCAAGACGGCCAAAGACGAGTTGACCGTGATGCATCCGCTGCCGCGCGTCGACGAGATCGCACCCGACGTCGACGAGACCGCCCACGCGACGTACTTCGAACAGGCACACAACGGCATCCCGGTTCGGATGGCGCTTTTGGACGAGATGCTATGACAGACACCGAACTCCGCGTTTCCAAGATCGAGGACGGAACCGTTATCGACCACATCGCCGGCGGCCAAGCGCTCAACGTGCTCGCGATCCTCGGCATCGACGGCGGCTCCGGTGAGGAGGTGAGCGTCGGGATGAACGTCCCCTCCGACCGACTGGGCCGGAAGGACATCGTGAAAGTCGAGGGCCGCGAGCTGAGCCAAAACGAGGTCGACGTGCTGTCGCTCATCGCGCCCGCGGCGACGATCAACATCGTCCGCGAGTTCGAGGTCGTCGAGAAACACCGGGTGACGCGGCCCGAAACCGTCGCCGGCGTGTTGTCGTGTCCGAACGCCAACTGCATTTCGACGGCCGACGAGCCGATCGAATCCCGATTCGACGTCCTCGAGGAGGGCGTCAGGTGTACCTACTGTGAGACGATCGTCCGGGAGTCGATCGCCGCCCACATCAGCGCCGCCTGAAGCGCGCCGCCGGGGGAACATCTATACCCCCCGCCGTCGATAGCTGTCACGTATGTCCAAGAAAGCACTCGCCGTCGTGCTCCTCGCGGCGGTCGTCCTGCTGTACGTCACGAAACGGTAGCTCGCTGCCCGAAACACCCGCTGAACCGACCGCCCTCCGGTCGATCTATCGTTCAGCCGGCTGCCGAGGGTCGAACCGCCGCCTCGCCGGACGTGTCTCCGGGCGTGTCCCTGCCGTTCGGTCAAACGGTCCGTGATTCCTCGAGCGCGTCGATCCGCCGTAGCTCCGTGGCTGTCGGCCCGTCGCCCCCGCTTCCGAACGACTTAGGAACCGCGAGTGCCGACGTGGGGTATGTACGGCGTCGTCACGCGGAACGAGGAAGAAGCCTGCTGGCCCGACTTCGACCGCGGGTTCTACGAGGTCAAAGACGTCTCCGGCCGGTCCGCCGAACCGGTCCCCGACACGGTGAGTATGGTCTCCTGTTTCGGCGACAACGCCGCCGCCGAGGAGAACCCAGACCTCGTTCCCATCACCCCCGACGGGGTACGCGCGACCCGCGAGCGGACGTACTTCGATTGGGCCTACGTCTGCCCGACCCACGACGGCTACCGCGAAGGGCTTCTCGAGATCGTCGCCGACTGCGCAGAGGTGACGCCGGACGTCCGGCTCGACGACGTCGGCTTCCCGCGCCCCGAGTACTGCTACTGTGATCGCTGCAACGAGCGCTTCGAGTCGTGGGTCCGGGCGCGTCACGACCGCGGCGAGGGGCCGCATCCGGCCGAGACGACAGTGGAGGACCGATACGAGTGGCGCGCCGAACGGATTACCGAGTTCGTCGAGGCGGCCACGGATCGGATTCCGGGACGGAGCTACCTGACGCTGTATCCCGACCCCTACGACGGCCACCTCTACGAGCGGGCGGGTCTCGACATCGAGGCGCTCGAAGCGCACGTCGACGAGTTCGTGGTCCCGCTGTACGACACGTATTACGGGACAACCTACTGGCTGGAAGCGATCGCAAAAGGCTTCCAGAGCCGTCTCGAGACGCCGTTCAGCGTCGAACTCTACGCGGTCGACGTCGACATCGACAACCTGATCCACGCCCTTGAGGTGGCAGAGGAGTACGGCGAGTCGGTCCTGTTCGGCTACGACGCCTCCAACGGACGGGCGGCGCTACGGCGGCGCGATGCGGACGAACGCGACGGCGTCGAGTGGTGAGCAACGGCGGCCCCCGGGGGTTCGGCCACGACGCGAACGGGTGATGCGCACTCGCCGGCGCTAGACCATGGCTCTGGCGGCGTCGATGAGGTCCTCGCGGTCGCGGGTGTCCTCGGGCAGCCCTTCGGGATCGAACCACCGGGCGGCGCTAATCTCGTCGTCGGGGTCCGAGACGGCGGGGGTCGTCGTGTCGGCCACCGCACGGAAGATCGGGAGCACGCCCCACGTCGAACAGCTACCACACGTCACCTCGATACGGTTCAACATCGCCAGTCCGCGGTAGGTCGCCTGGATGCCGGCCTCCTCGTCGAGTTCCCGTTCGGCCGCCTCACGGAACGACTCGGAGCCGTCAACGCCGCCGCCCGGAAGCACCCACAGGTCGACCCCATCGTGACGGACCAACAGGAGCTGTCCGCGGTCGCGTCGGACGAGCGTGTGTGCCCCGTATGGCGTCCCGTTGTGTCTGATCCGTTCGGCGAGCGTCCGGAATCGGTCGCGCGAGACGCGTTTTTGATACGTCCGTTCGAGCGGTGGCATCCCGTAGGCGTCGGTCAATTGGTGGTAGGCCTGCTCGGCCAGTTGGGTCGCCTCGTCGGCGAGAAACCACAGCCCGTCGACGGCCATCATCCCAACTCCGGGCGTCGGCGTGGCTCGGTCGGGGGCCGGTCGGCGTGGCGTGAGGGCACGATTATCATACACGGTCTTCGGCTGCGTACTTAAAAAAGCGTTCGACGCCGGAAGACCGATTCGGCGCCGGCGGGTTCTGCGCCTCCAACGGACTGTCTACCGGCGCTGCCGTGGAGCATCGGCGGGTGAAACGACGGGCTTTTTCCGCACCGGCGAAAAGCGGAGGCATGGCATTTGAAAAGGGAGACCGCGTGACGTTCCACGACAAGCACAGCGAATACGACGGCGAGACGGGCGAGGTCACGCAGGTCTCGGAGACTATGTTCGGCGACAACACCTACATCGTCGACTTCGAGGAGGGGCAGGAAGCGGGTATCGCCGAGGAGTCCCTCGACGTCGCCGAGGACGCGGCCGACGCGGACGACGAGTGAGACGATGCGTGCCGTCCCGTTCCACTACGTCGATCTCCGGACCTTCTGCTATGCGACGGAGGACGAAAAGCGGGTCGAGACGGCACTCAGGACCTACCTGCCCGAGGCGGCCGAACTCGAACGCGACGTCACCGAGGGCCACAACGGCGACCGGATCGTGATTCTTTCCGTCAGGCTCGAGCGCGCCGACGACGTCCGGTACGTCCTCTCGAAGCTGACCGAACTCGGCGAACTCGACCGTTTGCTCGACGAGTTGGAGACCCGCATCGACGACAACTGCGCTTTCTACATCGGACTCGACAAGCAGGCCGCCTTCCACGGTGACGTCGCGCTCGGCGAGGGACTCATGCTCCGCGGGAAGGTCGAAGCCTACCCCGCCAAGCGAGAGCGAGCCATCGAGACGGCGAACGAGGCGCTTGAGGACCTCGCGGCGCGGGCGGATTCGGAGAACTAGAGGCTGTGGGGTGTACCGGACGATCGCTCGTCTCCGCCCCGCGGGTCACTGTATCATCCCTGTTATAAAGAACTCGAACAGAATAAAGAAGATCGGCAACAGCAGCGAACTGACAAGCCGGGTGATGATACCGATCGAGAGCGGATACAACTGCACGCTCTGGTGGTCGCGAAACTCCCGTCGTTCGCGCTGGATCTCCAACTGAAGCAGTTGGTTCTCCCGAACCGAGACCTCGCCGTCGTCGTCGGGCATGTCGAGTTGCGCCTCGAGCGTCCGGATCTTGTCCTTGTGCGTTTCGAGCAACCGCTCTCTGATCTCCTGGGCGCGCCTGTTCATCTTGTAGGTCGGATACGCGAAGTTGGCGGCGACCAACAGGACGAACAGCGCGACGCCGGCGTACACGAAGCCGCCGAACGCGTTGTGGGCGGCGATCTGGAACGACAGCGGCAGCGCGAACGAGCCGAGCGAGACGATGACGGTCGTCTGTATCGCGAGGTTGCCGACGGCGCTGAGGCCGCCGAGTCCGTCCGGATGCAGCGGGTCGATATCCAGCGTCGCGTTCTCTGCGAACGACCGGATCGCGAGGACGGTGACGACCGCGGCGTGGCTCCGCAATCCGACGATCGTGAGCCAGTAGAGGAAAAAACACAGATAGGCGACCCGCTCGAGGGGGCTCGTGATGCCCTGTGAGAGGAAGTACGGCTGGCTGACGACGAACACCCCGAGCACGAGCACGGCCCAGATCCCGACGCTGACCCACCAGTAGTCCGTGTAGTAGGTGTCGTATCGCCGCGAGAGCGACGACAGCACCGTGTCGTCGTCGGCCGTCAGCGTCTCGTCAGCGTCCTTGAAAAACCCCGGCAGGAGGTGTCGGTCGAAGTACCACACGTCGTAGGGGCCGACGACCACCATCAGACAGGCCATCGACTGTCCGAGCACGAACAGCGTCGACGCCTCGGCACGGTCGACTGCGAGCAGCGTGGCGGCGACCGGGATCCACCCGCCGACCAACAGCGCGGCGAGAAACGGGGTGTCGACGAACGTCCGCCCGCGCTCGACGATCCGACTCGGCCAGATGGGCTTCGCACGGTAGGGGGCCAGTTCGGCGCTCGTTCGATTCGCCTGAACATTATACCCCTCAACGCTCACGCAAATAAAATTCGGTGCCGGCCGCCAGGCGGAGCGTCATGTCCGCCGACAGCGGCGGCTCCCTCGCGTGCCTGGACGGGGAGCTGTCGGCCGACCCGCCCCCCTCGACGCGCGACAGCGTGAACCGACGACCGATCGCGGCGAGGGCGAGTTTCGCCTCGAGCAGCGCGAACTGGCGGCCGATACAGAGGCGTGGGCCGCCGCCGAACGGCGCGTACGCGAAGTCAGGACGCTCCTCGGGGGCGCCGTCCCGCCACCGGCCGGGGCGGAACCGCTCGGGCGCGTCGTAGAACCGCCCGTCGCGGTGGACCTGTCGGATGCCGAGCCAGACGGGGACGTCCGCTGGGATGCGGTAGCCGTCGACTGCGACCTGTCTCGTCGACTCGCGGGGAAGCACGTAGACGGGCGGGTACAGCCGGAGCGTCTCCGTTAGGATCCGCTCCGTGATCTCCAGGGCGTCGACGTCGGCCAGCGTCGGATCACCCTCGAGACGGTCGATCTCTCGGTGGAACCGGTCCCGCAGCGCCGGCCGCCGCGCGAGCTCGAACAGCGAGAGCGCGAGCGTCGACGCCGTGGTCTCGTGGCCCGCGAAAATCAGCGTAACGACCTGATCGCGGAGCTGTTCGTCGGCGAGGACGTCCCCGTCGGCCCCGCCCCGCTGGCGGATGCCGACGAGCAACGACAGCAGGTCCTCGGCCTCCGCCGGCGACGACGCTGGCCCGCCGGCGGCCTCCGCCAGCAGTTCGTCGGCGGCCTCCCGGAGGCGGCGGCGACCGCGCTTGAACCGTCGGCGGGCGGGCGTCGGCACCCACGCCGGCAACGGATACGAGGTCGGCGCGAACCACGCTTGAAGATCGCCCGCGGCCGAGCGGATCTCGGCGTCCCCGCCGAGTTCGAGTTCGCGCCCGAACAGCGTCGCGAACAGGACCTCCAGCGTCAGCCGCTTCATCTCCGCCTGGAGGTCGATCCGGTCGCCGTGATCCCACGTGTCGATCCGGCGCTCGATCGCCTCGTTCATGCCGCCGGCGTACGACCGGACGCTGTCGCGGGAGAACAGCGGCTGGAGGGCCTGGCGTTGCCGTCGCCACTGCTTACCTTCGACGGCAACGAGGCCGTCGTCGAAAGCGACGCGGAAGTCCTCGGACTTGCGGAACGCGTCGCGGTCGTCGACGAGCGCCCGTTTGAGGTGCGACGGATGCGTGAGGTTGTAGACGTCTCCGGGTCCAAAAAAGTGCGTCCGGGCGACGTCGTGGTCGGAGAGCGCCCGATCTCGGAAAGCCAACACGTCCGGCATCGTCCGAAACGTGTGTGTCAGGGGATGCCCGGCGGCCGCCGGGTACGGCGGCTTGGGGTCTCGGGACTGATCGTCCGTCGAAGCCATCTACGGGGTCTGTAGTCGCTGTCTCACAATAGTACTGGCGGGACGTCGCTCCGGTGGTCGCCGGCCGTCCGACCGCCGTGGACGCGTCTTCGTCAAAGACGGTCGGTATCTATCTCCCTGCCCGGCGGCGAGAGGACGAGAAAGCCCCGAAAGTGCATCAACTCGCCGCCGTAATCGCGGACCTCGCGGGCGAACCCGCCCGCGAGGTCGTTCAGGTCACCCTCGACGTTCAACACTACCACGTCGTCGCGTTTGACGTGCTCGACCCACTCGTCGGGATCGGTCGAGCCGTCGAGCACTCCGAGCACGACGCGGCCCCCCGCGTCCGGTTCGTCCAGTTCGCCCTCGGCAGTCTGTAAATCGAGGTCGAAATCGCCCATACCGACCCCACTGGGGCAAATAAAAAAAGCCTGCCGGCCTACCGTCCGTCCGCGACAGTCGAGCGGAACCGCAAGATAGCGGCCCGATCGGTGGCCGTCGGAAGTAGGTATATTTAATTATCGATCATTCGAATTGCCGGTATGGTCAGCGTCGACATCGAGTACTGCGCCCCGTGTGGACTGGCCGGAACGGCCGTGACGACGCGGCGCGTGCTCGTGGACCGGCTCAGGGGATACGACGAAGTAGATGGTGTTCGCGTCGAACCGACGCACGAGATGGTGTTCGGCGTTCGTGTCGGGGGCGATCGGGTCTGGACGGTCGATCCGACCGACCGGGTCGACCCGATGGAGGCGGTCGCGGCGGTACGGACCTGGCTTCGGGCCTGATCGGGCCCCCATCGCCCGATGCGGGTCGTTTTTGTCTGTCCGCCCCGAATCGATCGTAGTGACAGACGAGCAAGCCGACGCCGCGGGGGGTCCTCCGGACGCCGACAGCGAAGCGCCCACCGACACCGACGGCGAGGGGGTGACAGACCCTGACCGCGAGCGGCCCGCGGAGGCCGACGACGAGCAGCCCGTCGACGCCGAGGCCTTCTACGAGGCGCTCGACGCCCGGGGACGACCGGTCGTGACGGCCGCCGAGGTCGCGGCGGCGCTGGACCGCCCCGCCGGGGTGGTCGACGACGCGCTCTCGGGGCTCGAATCCGACGGAGACGTCGGACGGCTCGACGTGCGGGCGGCGAAAACGGCCTGGTATGCGCCCGGACGGGCCGATGCCGACGAGCGCATCACCGTCTTCGAGAAGCGCCGGGACGTGATCGTCGACCAGCCCGCACAGTACACGCGGGCGCTGTTGACGCAGTTCGCCCATCTCGAGAACACGAACCGCGAGGGAGGATACGTCTACACCGTCCGCGAGGAGGACGTCTGGAACGCCCCGTACGCGACTTTTCCGGAGCTGGTCTCGACGGTCCGATCCGCGCTCGGCGGGCGGTACGAGGCCATAGAGGAGTGGATCGAAGGCCAATGGGAGCGCGCTCACAAGTTCCGGCTCGCGACCCACGAGGACGGCTACGTCGTCTTAGAGGCCAAGAGCGCGGACCTGCTGGGCAACGTCGCAGAGCCGCGACTCGACGACGGCGTCCTTCGGGCGCGGATGGGCGACGAGACGGCGTGGGTCGCCGAGGACCGGACCGCCGAGCTCAAGCGGACGCTGTACGAGGCCGGCTACCCGGTCCAGGACGACCGCGAACTCGAGACTGGCGACGACCTGCCGTTCGACCTCGACCTCGACCTTCGGCCCTATCAGGCCGACTGGATCGCGCGCTTCGCCGACTCGGGGTCGGGCGTGCTCGTCGGGCCACCGGGGTCGGGCAAGACGGTCGCCGCGCTGGGCGTGATGGCCGACGTCGAGGGCGAGACGCTCGTGTTGGTGCCATCCCGGGAACTGGCTGGACAGTGGCACGAGGAGATACTCGAGCGCACGACGCTGTCGCCCGAACAGGTCGGCGAGTACCACGGCGGGGCAAAGGAAATCAGGCCGGTGACGATCGCCACCTACCGGATCGCGGGCATGGACCGCCACCGAAGCCTGTTCGACTCCCGGAAGTGGGGGCTAATCGTCTTCGATGAGGTCCACCACATCCCCTCGCCGGTCCACCGCCGGAGCGCTTCCCTCCAGACCAAACACCGACTCGGGTTGACCGCCACGCCCGTCAGGGAGACCGAGGATCAAGAGGAGATCTACACGCTCGTCGGCCCGCCGATCGGCACCGACTGGGAGGCGCTGTTCGAGGCCGGCTACGTCGCCGAACCGGAGGTCGAGATCCGGTGTCTCCCGTGGGCGTCGCCCGCACACCGCGAGGAGTACGCCGCCAGCGACGGCCACGGCCGCCGCCAGGCCGCGGCGACGAACCCCGCGAAGATCCGCGAGATCTCGGCGATCCTCCACGAGAACCGCGGTTCGAAGGCGATCGTCTTCGTCGAGTACATCGATCAGGGCGACGCGATCGCCGAGGCGCTCTCGGTCCCGTTCATCAGCGGCGAGACACCGCACGCCCGTCGGAGCCGGCTGTTCGACCGGTTCAGACGCGGCGCAGTGGACACGATCGTCGTCTCGCGGGTCGGCGACGAGGGGATCGACCTCCCGGACGCGGAGGTCGCAATCGCGGCTTCGGGGCTCGGCGGATCGCGCCGACAGGGCGCCCAGCGGGCCGGCCGGACGATGCGCCCCGTCGGGAAGGCCCGGATGTACGTCCTCGCCACGCGGGGCACAGAGGAGGAGGACTTCGCGCGCAACCGGACGAAACACCTCGCGGCGCGGGGCGTCCGGGTCCGCGAGACCGAACCGGTCGCGGTCGTCGATCCGGAGGACGCCTCGGCGACCCCCGACGGGGGCGGCGTCGGCTTCGAGGCCGAGCGGTGAATTAAAGCGATGCCGGACGACAGACCGGACGTGGGTCGCAGAACCGGCGGCGATCGGTCGGGTACGGAACCGGCTAGCGACGGGGACGCGAGAGACGCCGACGGACGCAGTGCGCGAAACGGCGGGGGGCGCCACGGTCGATTGCGCCGTTACCCGACTCCCGGACCACACAACTCGCTTTGGTCGTGGCCCGGCGCGAAACATCCACTACGCGTCGTGTTCAATTACGTAGCGATCGTCCTCGCGCGGCACGCGCCGAGCCTCCGGTTGAAGAACTGGCTGCTCCGCTCGGTCGGCGTCACCGTCGGATCGGGCGTCTCGTGGGGGCTCGAATCGACGCCGGACGTGTTCTGGCCGGAGCTCGTCGCCGTCGGCGAGGACGCGATCGTCGGCTACGACGCGACGCTTCTGTGCCACGAGTTCCTCCAAGAGGAGTACCGGATCGGCGAGGTCCGGGTCGGCGAGCGGGCGATGATCGGGGCCGGGACGGTCGTGTTGCCCGGCGTCGAGATCGGCCCGGACGCACAGATCGCCGCGAACTCCCTCGTCGCCGAGGACGTCCCGGCGGGAGAGACGTGGGCCGGGGTGCCCGCCGAACCGGTTTCGACCGCAGGCAAGAGCGAAGCAGCCAGGACGGGCGAGGCGGCCGGGGCGGGCGAAGCGGCCGGGGGAACCGGCGCGGAAAGCGAGCAATAAGACGTCCCCTACGCCGCGTCGCCGAGTTCCTCGCGGGCCGACGCGATGTCCTCGGCGATCGCCGCCGCGTCTTCCGGGAACAGTGCGATCTGGACTTCGTTGCCGTCGGCGTCGCTCGCGACGATCTTGAGTTGGCTGTCGCCGAACGGCCGCGCTTCGACCGACTCGGGGTCGAAGAGTTTCGCGGTCGCCGCCTTGTTCGTCGGGCCGACGTTCTTGATGCTTCCCTCCGTGAGTTCGATCATGAACGACTCGAGGTTCAGGTTCAACACGCCCGTCGGTTCGTCGGGGAGGGAGTAAACTGTTCAGGGTGCGGTCGCCCGGGCAACGCCGGGACACCGATTCAGCTACGGACTCGCATCGCGCCCTCCCGGATCACTTTGCGGTTGGGAACGACGTATTCCTCGCCGTCGTTTTCGATGTGAGTCACGAACACGTCGATCTCCTGGACGATCCCGCGACGGCCGGCGACCTCGACCTCGTCGCCGATCGCGTAGGGTTCCGACATGAGGAGATAAATACCGGCGGCCGCGGAGGCGAGCAAGTCCTTGGACGCCAAGCCACCGAGAAAGAAGACGCCGAAGGCGTAGGCGGCGAGCAACACGAGCAGTGCCGCCGTCGCGACACCGAGTTGCGACAGCGCGATCAGGCCGGCGACGTAGAGGATCGAGAGCTTCAAAAGCGTCGAGACGACGGTTACCTCCGGGAGCTTCACGCTCCGCAGCCGCTCGTCGACGACGATCTCCGTCTTGTCGCCGACGACGAGGCCGACCAACACGACGAAGACGGCGACGAACAGCCGGGGAAGAAACGCCACGGCCTCCTCGACCAGCGCCTCGCCGGGGACTACCCCGACCGTCCGGATCGAGTACAGCGCCGCGAGAAAGAAGACGAACGCCCCGACCAGGCGGGCGAGAAACTGGACCGTCGAACCGCCGAACTGTCTCGCCGTGCGTTCGAAAGACGTCCCCTCGACGGCGTCGTCGACCCCGAGAGCGACGAGCAATCGCCGGACGAGCGTGGCGGCGAGCGCGCCGACGGCGATCCCCAAAAACAGGACCACCACGGCGACGAGGAGGTTCCGTTCGGGCGCCGAGAGCCCCTCGAACCAGCCGCGGACGGCCACGGCGTACATCAGTACACCTCCGGATCCAACTCGAGGATTATTTCGCCGCCGGAAAACGCCCGGACCAGCCCGTCGGACTCCGAGAGGACCACGGCGACTGCGTTCGTGTCCATCGTGATCGCGCCCGCAGCCATGTGGCGTGCCCCGAGACCCTTCGGGATGTCGACGCCCTCGGCGGCCGGTTCGAGGTACCGATACGCCGAGACGATCTTCCCGGAGTCGCTGATGACGAACGCGCCGTCGAGCCGCGAGAACTCCTTGAGCATCACGTCGACGATGGGGTCGCCGACGTGGACGTGGCTCTTTTCGAAGGGGTTGTAGCTGAGCGGCCGGGACTTGTTCATCACGTTCCCCGCGTCGCCGACGACGAACAGCGCGCCGACGCGTTTGCCCTTCTGGCCCTTCGTTCCCAGCTCGATCGCCACTTCCAGGACGTTCCGGATGACGGACGGTTCGGCGCGGCTGTTGAGGAAGAGGTCGTAGACGCCCGACTGTTCGAACTCGCCCGCCCGAACGCGGGTGATCGTGTCGGTGCCCTCCGAAAACAGCGCGAGCACGCAGACGAGCTGTTCGCCTTCCTCGGCGAACCCGTTCTCCAAGGCGCCCTCGACGCCGAATCTGACCCGCTCGCTGACGTCGTCGAACTCGAGGGGGAGTTCGACGTAGCGTTCGGCCCCGAGCGCGTTCTCCGTCGCAACGACGACCGGGTCGCCGGCCTCGGCGAAGCGCTCGTACAGCGACCCGCTCGGGCAAAACAGGAGCGTCCCGTCGACGTCCGACACGATATCGCCAAGCAGATCGCCGAGTTCACTCATCGTTCGCCCGTCGAATCCGATGGAAAAAAGCGTTCCGGGGCGTCTGACGCCGGCCGTCTCCCGGCGTGGGGGTGCCGTATTCGTCCGCTGGCCGCGTCGGTCGTGATCGCTACCTGTTGTTTCGGGACGAGACGATGCTCCCGGGATCCCCGGAGTGGACCGCTCGGTGAGCACCCGGGAGGCCGAGATCGATCAGACGACCCACGCCCGCGGGCTTGGCCTGTGGTCCGTTCGGTGGACGATGGACGCCTACGGCGGGTTCGAACTCGATACCGGCGACGACGGGACGGCGGTCACGCTGGAGTTCTCGATCGCGTGGGTGTCGGAGGGCGGTCTCGGGGCCGCGAGCCGGGAGCGCGGGTGGGCGGCAGCCGTGGATCGATTCACCACTCGCTGCCGTCGGCCAGATCCACGTCGCTGTCCAGTTTCGACGACGGACAGATGTCCTCCAGCACGCAGTTCGAGCAGTCGGGGTTGCGCGCGGTGCAGGTGTCGCGGCCGTGGCTGATCAGCAAGTGGGTGAACTCCTTCCAGTCGCCCTCCGGGACGACCCCCATGAGGTCCGATTCGATCCGTTCGGGAGTGTGCTCTTCGGTCAGCCCGAGGCGTCGGGAGATGCGCTGGACGTGGGTGTCGACGACGATCCCCTCGACGACCTCGTGGCCGTGCTGGAGGACTACGTTCGCGGTCTTTCGCCCGACGCCCGCGAGGTCCGTCAACTCGGACATCGTGTCGGGCACCTCGCCGTCGTGGATCTCGACGATGTCCCGGCAGGCCGACGTGATGTAGCTCGCCTTGTTGTTGTAGTAGGTGATCGAGTCGATCGCGGCGGCGAGTTCGGACTCGTCGGCCTCGGCGTAGGCCGCGGGACCGTCGTACGCATCGAAGAGGTCGGCCGTCACGCTGTTGACGCGCTCGTCGGTACACTGCGCCGAGAGGATGACCGAAATGAGGAGTTCGAGCCGGTTCGAAAAGCGCAACGAGATCTCGGGATCGGGGTACTGCTCGTAGAGCCGATCGAGGGTCTCGGCGACGTGTGCGTCCCGGGTGTCGAGTGGCGTGCCCATACCGCCGAAGGGGGCGGGCGGCCCTTGTGTATGTCGAGTCGGGAGTCGGGCACCCCGGCTCACGGGGGCGTTGCGGCCACCGACGCGTCCCGATCCCGCCAGACGACACTCTCGCGCGGCGATCCACCAGTCGCCGTCGCCGTAAACGTCGCCGAGACGGTCCACAGCTCCGCACAGCCCTCGCATCGGACACCGACGATCGAGACCTGATCGAGACCATCGATGGCGCATTGAACCCCCGTCCAGCGTTCGGCTGCGTCGGCGACGGTACGGGGGTCGGGGGCCGCATCGAACACCCCGCCGGGGAGCACCCAGTCGTCGCCGTCCGGGCGCGCGATCAACCCCTCTTTGCCCTCGACCTCGACGCGGACCGCGATGCCGTCGGGGCGCTCCGCGACCGTCTCGAACCGCTCGCGGTCGACACCGATGGTCGTCTGACGGACGTCGAAGTGATCGTACGCCTCGTAGAGTTCGTTCAGGTACCGCGATACGTCCCCGGAGACCGAACACTCCATACCGTAATCACACCCGGAGAACGAATAAAACTGGGGAATCGAGTCGGCCCGCCCAGACGGCGGACCGACTCGTCCACAGTAACAAATCGCCGCACGTACGACACACTATTTATACGTGCGTATAAATCGCCGTACACGCGTATATAACCCACCGCACACGTATTTATATACTGTCGTACGTATGTTTATAATGTACCGTATAC
The DNA here is from genome assembly GCF_000591055.1 of Natronomonas moolapensis 8.8.11. GTDB lineage: Archaea > Halobacteriota > Halobacteria > Halobacteriales > Haloarculaceae > Natronomonas > Natronomonas moolapensis. The sequence continues at coordinate 1,997,941 of NC_020388.1, forward strand.
GTGTTCATAAACCATGTGCATATGTGCAAAGTACGGTAGACGTGTTCAAACGCCGTCGCGCCGACGGCCGGGGCGTCTCGTCGGCCGGTGCGGCCTACTCCGAACACTCACAGCGGCCGCGTTCGAGCAGGTCGACGACGTCGAACTGCGTGTTACAGTCCTCACAGACGACGCGCACGTCGACGAACGTCCGAAACGATCCGATATCGAGGTGGCCGCCGGAGCGGAGCTGTTCGAGTTTCCCCTCGGTGACGGAGTCGACCCGCCCGCGTAGCCGCTGTACGTTCGCGACCTCGCGCTCGATCGGGTCGGTCTCCTCCGGCGTGTATTCTGCGCCGCGGTGTTTCTGCAGGTACGTACGGATGGCCTGGTAGGTGACGAAATCCGCCTCGAGCGCTTCGACGTCGAGGCCGTCGCGTTCGAGGCGGCGCCGGACCCGCGTCCGATCGGCGTTCTCGGCGTCGTCAGCCAGGAGTCGGTAGGTGTTTTCGACCTCCCCCTCGAGCGGTCGGACGCCGGCCCGTTCGAGCGCGCGCTCGAGCAGCCGTCGGTTGAAGTACGTCGCCAGTTGTCTGAGGCTCCGTCGGTCCTCCTCGGCGGTCCAGAGCCGCTCTAGTTTCTCGCCTACTGAGTCCAGTCCGTACTCCTCGATCAGGCGGACGACCTTGCTCCGGCGACCCCGCCCCGCCCCGGATCGGTCGTCGGTGTCTCCCATAAGATTGGGAGGAAGGACGGCAAGTAGTATCTTGCGCTCAGACCATCGAAAGCGGCGTTTCACCATATTTATCCGCCGAGGCGCGGTACGGCTGGACATGAGTACCGAGCAGGCCGCCGGGGAGGCTACCCTGTCCGTCCGAAACATCGGCGGGATCGACGAGACGTCGGTGACGTTCGGTCCGGGGGTAACCGTTCTCGCCGGGGAGAACGCCACGAACCGGACGTCGCTGCTGCAGGCGGTCATGGCCGCGCTCGGGAGCGACAACGTTTCGATGAAGGGTGACGCCGACGCGGCGGCTGTCGAGTTGGCGATCGACGGGGACACCTGCGCCCGCGAGTTCTCCAGGCAGGGGTCGACAGTCGTCGCCGGCGGGGAGCCGTATCTCGAGGACCCGGCGCTTGCGGACCTGTTTGCGTTCCTGCTCGAGTCCAACGAGGCCAGGCGGGCCGTCGCGACCGGTGGCGACCTGCGCGATCTGATCATGCGACCCGTCGACACCGACGAGATACAGGCGGCGATCGAACGGCACGTCAGCGAACGGGAGGAACTCGACGAGGAGATCGACACGCTCGAGGGGCTCAAAGACCGGCTCCCGGCGCTCACGGCCGAACGAACCCGCCTCGAGGACGAGATCGAGGACGCGAAATCCGAACTCGCGTCGGTCGAATCGGCGCTCGAGGCGAAGGACGCGACCGTCGAGCAGACGCGGGCCGAGAAGGCCGAGCTCGAGGACCGTCTCGCGGACCTCCGATCGAAGCGTTCCGAACTCGAAGACGTCCGCTACGAACTCGAGACCGAACGCGAAAGCCTCGAATCGGCTCGGGCCCGGAAGCGCGAGCTGGACGCGGAGTTCGAGGACCTGCCGTCGGCTCCGGTCGGGGAGATCGAGGACCTCGAAGCGCAGATCGAGACGCTTCGGAGAAAGAAACGCGAACTCGAATCGGGGCTCAACGAGGTCCAAAGCGTCATCGGGTTCAACCGCGATATGCTCGACGGCGAGAACGGCGACCGCCTCGATGCGCTCGAAGTTCCCGCCTCGGCGTCGTCCACCGACGGGACTGGGGGCGGCGAGGACGACCTCGCAGACGATCTCCTTCCCGACACGACGACCACCTGTTGGACGTGCGGCAGCGAGGTTCCTCGCGATCAGATCGAAGCGACGGTCGGTCGGCTTCGGGAACTCAGCCGGAGCAAACTCGCCGAGGTGAACGACACCGAGGAGCGACTCGAGGAACTGACCGAGGAGGTCCGCGACCTCGAACGGCAAAAGCGCCAGCGCGAGCAGCTACGGAGCCAGCGAGCCGAGCTCGAATCCGACATCGATCGGAGCGAATCGGCGATCGAGCGTCTCACCGAGCGCCGCGGGACGCTTCAGGCTGCTATTGCGGACCTCGAAGACGGCCTCGAGGACCTCGAAGACCGCGGTGGCTACGAGGACGTACTGGAGCTTCACAAGGAGGCCAACGAACACGAGTACGAGCTGGGTCGCCTCGAGGAGAACCTCGAGGACATCGAGGCCGAGATCGACCGCATCGAGGGCCGCCTCGACGCCGAGTCGGCGCTCCGTCGACAACGAGAGGAGCTGACCGCCGAAATCGAGGACCTCCGGACCCGGATCGACCGTATCGAAGAACAGGCCGTCGAGGGCTTCAACGAACACATGGACTCGGTGCTCGAGATCCTTGGATACAACAACCTCGAACGGATCTGGCTCGAACGCGTCGAGCGGGAGGTACGCGACGGGCGACGCAAGGTGACGGAACGCGCGTTCGAACTCCACATCGTCCGCCAGACCGACAGCGGGGTGACCTACGAGGACACGATCGATCACCTCTCGGAGAGCGAACGGGAAGTCACCGGCCTCGTCTTCGCGCTGGCCGGCTATCTGGCCCACGAGGTGTACGAGACGGTTCCGTTCATACTGTTGGACTCCCTGGAGGCGATCGACTCCGACCGGATCGCCGCGCTGGTCGAGTACGTCGAGGGGTTCAGCGAGTACCTCGTCGTCGCCCTGTTGCCGGAGGACGCCGCCGCGCTCCCCGATACGTACACGCGGATATCGGACATCTGAGGCGGATCGTCGTACCGACCCGTCGATGATCCCGGGCACGGTCGCACGCCCGCCGGAACGCCCCGTTCGTTTCGTCTGAGCAGCTATTTATAAGTAGCCGGCGGGTGAGATGCAGTATCTTGTATATGAATATGTGTCGAATCGCCGGTATATGCCGACTCGCTAATATACCTCAGCTCACCGACATACGCCGACTCGCTAATATACATCGGCCCACTGAGACGAGGGAATCCCGCCCCCGAGCACCGATCTCATCCCGTAGCCCGCTTCCAGTCTCGCCACCCGACGACCTCGCCGTCGACCGTCTCGGGATCGGCTTCCGCCGCCGCCCACCAAAACACCGGAGCCACGTCGTCGGGGGCGCGGCCCGCCGCGTTCCCCGTCAGTTCGGTCTCGACCTGTCCGAGGTCGACAATCCCCATCGACCACGCAGTCTCGGCAGCGAACTGGCGGATTACGGCCTCCGCGGCCGCTTTCGAGGCCGCGTAGGCTCCGTAGCCGTCCACCGCCTCCCGGGCGATCCGCCCCGACGGGACGAGCACCCGTGCCCCGGCGGTCAAATGCGGAATCGACTCGCGAACGGTGGCGAACACCCCGCGAACGTTGGTCCGCAGCGTGTCGTCGAACGCCGAGTACGGGACACCTTCGATCGCCGTCCCGCCCGGCGTGCCGTGGTAGATTCCGGCGTTCGCGACGACACAGTCGATTCCCGGCGCGTCGCCGGCTCGGGCAGCAGTCTCGGCGAGGCGTTCGACGTCGAACTCGTCGCGGACGTCGGCACGCACCGCCGTCACCGACCCGCCCGAGGGGTCGATGTCGTCGACAGCACGCCGGAGCGCCTCGTCGTCCCTCGCGCAGGCGACGACGTGTACGCCGTGCTCGGCGAACGTCGCCGCGACCGCACGGCCGATGCCGCGCGAGCCACCCGTAACGACTGCTGTGTGCATGGAATCGATTCGTCCGGAGGCGGCAAGATCGTTTCCCCGTGGGATTTTCCACCACACCCGTTTTCATATGGCTCGCCGCCGTAGTGTACCGTATGTACGAATCTCCCTCCGTCGCGGTCGTCGGTTCGGGGTTCGGCGGCCTGTCGACAGCGTGTTATCTCGCCGATGCGGGGTTCGACGTCACGGTCCTCGAAAAGAACGACGGTCTCGGCGGGCGCGCGTCCGTGCTCGAAGCCGAGGGGTTCAAATTCGATATGGGTCCCTCGTGGTATCTGATGCCCGACGTCTTCGAGCGGTTTTTCGACCACTTCGGCCACGCTCCGGAGGACTTCTACGATCTCGAACGCCTCGATCCCCACTACCGGATCTTCTTCAAGGACGGCGACACCGTCGACATCACCGCCGACCGCGAGGAGATGTACGACCTGTTCGACTCCTACGAACAGGGAGCTGGCGACGCCTTGGCGGAGTACCTCGACACCTCGGAGGAGCACTACGGGGTCGCCATGGAACAGTTCATCTACGAGGACCGCCCCCGGCTGCGCGATTGGGTCGATCTCGACGTGATGCGTGCGGCCCCGATCGGCCTCCAGTTGCTCGGGACGATGGACGACTACGTCGCCGACTACTTCGAGAGCCCGAAGCTCCGACAGATCATGCAGTACACGCTGGTCTTTCTCGGCGGCGCGCCGACCAACACGCCCGCAATCTACAACATGATGAGCCACGTCGACTTCAACCTCGGCGTCTACTACCCCGAGAACGGCCTCCGATCGGTCGTCGACGCCTGCGTCGAGTTGGGCGAGGGGATGGGCGTCGAGTACGTCACCGGCGCCGAGGCGACCGAGATCCTCAACCGCCGCGACGGCTTCACCGTCGAGTCCGAGGCCGGGGCGTTCGACGCCGACTACGTCGTCAGCAACGCCGACTACGCCCACACCGAGCGCGAACTCCTGCCCGAACACGAACGCCAGTACGACGACGACTACTGGGAGTCGCGGACGTACTCTCCCTCTGCGTTCCTGTTGTATCTCGGCGTCGAGGGCGACGTCGAACCGCTCGAACACCACACGCTCGTGTTGCCGACCGATTGGGACCCACACTTCGAGCAGATATTCGACGATCCGGCCTGGCCCGAGGATCCCGCCTACTACCTCTGTGTCCCCTCGAAGACCGACGACAGCGTCGCCCCCGAGGGGCACTCGAACCTCTTTGCGCTCGTGCCGATCGCGCCGGGACTCGACGACACCGAGGCGGTCCGGACGTGGTACCGCGACCTCGTTCTCGACGATATCGCCGAAAACACCGGCGTCGAGTTGCGCGACCGGATCGTCTTCGAGGAGCAGTTCTCGGTCTCGGAGTTCGCCGACCGGTACAACAGCGTACAGGGGACGGCGCTGGGCCTCGCGCACACCCTCCGACAGACGGCGCTGTTCCGCCCGTCGCGCCGCTCGGAGGCGTCTCCCGGGCTCTACTATACGGGCTCGTACACCACCCCCGGAATCGGCGTTCCGATGTGTCTGATAAGCGGTGAGCACACCGCCAACGCCCTCATCGACGACGCTACATGACCCAACCCGTTCTGGATCGCTTCTTGCCGAGCGAGCGGACGACCGCAGGCTATCTACTCCGGATCTCGCGGCCCCGGTTTTGGCTGTATCTCGCCGGCCCCGTCGTGGTCGGCGTCGCCTACGCGGCTCGAACCCCCGGGGAGCTGTTCGCTCCGCTCGCCGTCGCGTTGTTCGCGTACTTTTTGTTGCCCGCGAACGTATTCCTCTACGGCGTCAACGACGTCTTCGACGCCGACGTCGACGCTGGCAACCCGAAAAAGGACGAGACAGGACGGGAGGTTCGATACCGCGGCGGCCGTGTCGTCCCCGGTCTCGTTGCGCTCACCGGCGCGCTGGCAGTGGCGTTCGTCCCGTCGTTGCCCGCCGCCGGCGTCGTCGCGCTGGCGGCGTTTTTGTTTCTCGCCGTCGAGTACAGCGCCCCGCCGTTGCGGTTCAAGACGACGCCGTTTCTCGATTCGGTCTCGAACGGGCTCTACGTGCTTCCCGGCGTCGTCGCGTACGCGGCGATCGCCGGATCGGCACCGCCACCGGCCGCGGTTCTCGGCGGGTGGCTGTGGACGATGGGGATGCACACGTTCTCTGCGATTCCCGACATCGAACCCGACCGGGCGGCGGGCATCGAGACGACGGCGACGGCGCTCGGGGAGTCCCGGACGTATCTCTACTGTGGGCTCTGTTGGCTCGCCGCCGCTGTGGTGTTCGGCACCGTCCACCCCTTTTTCGCTGCGGTGCTCGGGGTCTACCCGGTTTTCGTGACGTTCGTCGCCGTCTCGCCCGTCTCGGTCGAGCGTGCCTACTGGTGGTTCCCGGTGCTCAACACCGCCGCCGGGACGGCACTGACGCTCGCCGCGCTGTGGGTGATGCTGTATGGCTAGCGTCGAACTGCCAGCACGGGGCCGTCTCGAACGACGACTCGACGGCGTCGTCGAGGACAACCGCTTCACCATCGCCGTGGTCTTCCCCGCGGTCGGCGCCTTCACGCTCTTGGCCTCTGCCGAGGCGTTGTTGCCGGGACCGCTGAACTTCAACGCCTATCTGCTGTTGTTCGGCGTCGCCGTGATGCGGCTACCGCTCGTCGCGGGCGTCGCGCCGCTCGTCACCCGGCGGGCGGCGGTCGGCCTCTTCGCTCTGTGCGGGTACACGTACGCGATCGAGACCGTTGGGATAGCCACCGGCTATCCGTACGGCACCTTCGAGTACGGTGTCAACCTCGGGCCGATGATCGGCGGGGCGGTGCCGGCCGCGCTCCCGCTTTTTTTCCTTCCGCTCGTCGTGAACGCCTACCTACTGTGTCTGTTGGTGCTCGGGTCCCTTGCCGACCGGACCGCGGTCCGGCTCCCGGTCGTCGTCACCGCCGTCGTCGGGATGGATCTCGCGCTCGATCCGGCCGCCGTCTCGCTCGGGTTTTGGGCCTACGACGCCGGCGGCTGGTACTACGGCGTCCCGTGGAGCAACTACGCGGGCTGGGTGCTCTCCGCGGCTGTCGCCGTCGGCGTCCTCGACCGCGCGCTCGACCGCGAGAAACTGTTTGCGCGGCTCGAGCGTTGTCGGTTCATGCTCGACGACCTAGTCAGTTTCGTCGTGCTGTGGGGGGTTGTCAACGTCTATTTCGGCAACTGGATCGCGGCGCTGCTCGCTGCGCTGTTCGGATACGGGCTGTGGCGGACGGACCGGTTCGACTTCCCGGGGCGGTGACATACAACGTCATCCCATCGGAACCGGATCGCCGGGGCGGGTCCTCGGCGCCGGGTCCTCCTCGACGGTCGGGATTTCGCTCACCTTCGCGAAGACCGTCTCGGGGTCCTTGTTCCACGCCCAGTACAGCCGTGTCTTCGCGACCAGCGTGAGCTTTCGGAGCGTGCCGATCGAAGGTGTCGCCGTAACCGTATCGTACTCTCGATCGCGGATGAGCCGGTGGTGGTCTGCATAGAGCACCGCCGCCGTGAGGACGGGGAGTTGACAGTCCATCGGCAGGTATTTTATCCCCGAAACCCCCTCCCGGTAGAGCCCCTCGGCACGTCGCATCTCGTGTTCGATCGCCATCCCGATCTCCTCGGTGAAGCGTCTGGCTTGGATATCGGCCGGGTCGGCACCGTAGGCGTCGAGCGTCTCTCTCGGAAGGTAGATCCGGTCGCGGTCGACGATGTCCTCGCCGACGTCGCGGAGGAAGTTCGTCAGCTGGAAGGCCTCGCCGAGCCGTCGCGCCTTCGGGAGCGCCGACTCGCCGTCACCAGTCTTCATAATGATCGTCATCATGACGCCAACCGCCGCGGCCGACCCGCGCATATACGTCTCGAGTTCGTCGTAGGTCTCATACCGGGACTTTTCGATGTCGGTTCGCATCGCGTCGATGAACGTCTCGACCTCCTCGTCGGGGATGCCGTGGCGGTCTTTAAGTTCGGAAAACGCCGCCAAAACGGGGTCGTCGGTCGGTTCGTGTCCCAGCGCGGCTTCGCGGATCTCGAGTAGCCGATCGTGTTGCTCGGTCGGGCTCGACCCCTCGGGGTTGTCGACGACTTCGTCGGCGACCCTGAAAAACGCGTACAAGACGTACGTCGGATGGCGGACACGCTCGGGGAGCAGCCGAGTCGCATAATAAAAGGTCTTCCCGGTCTCTCGATGTATGGATTTGCTCTCCGCAAGCTGGGTCGAGTCGACCATTTACCGCTTGGGTGTACGGCCGCAGATACCTTAGGTGTTTGTGCGTCGGCACAGGTGTGCCGGTACCCGGCTGCGGTCGGGGGACCCGACCGCACGTCGTTCGGAGGTCTCGAGTCCGAGCGTGCCTCGGCGACTCCGGGGGTCGGGCCATGGATTTATGTAACGACGGGAACCAACACGTCGTATGGCCGCCTACAGCCGGCCGGCACTGCGGAACCTGTTCGACGAATCGCCCACGCCGCACATCGCACACCCCCCTCGCACGCACTGTCGGGACTTTTATATCGCGACCGACGGCTCCTATCGCACCGAGGGCGACGGCGGGCTGGGCGTCGTCATCGAAACACGCGGCGGCGAACGCGTCGCCCGGCTCTCCTTGCCCGACGCCGTGCCGAACAACAACATCGCGGAGTACCGGGCACTACACCTCGGGTTGGACGTGCTCGCCGCGCGCACGCCGCGGACGACTCGCGTCGGCGTCCTCGTCGATCACGACGACTTGGCGGCCAACGTCAACCGGGCCATCCTCGCCGGCCGGGGCCCCGATACCAGGCCGCCACACCCGTTCAACGTGCCGCGAGGGACGAGCCACCACTGGCGCGGGATTCGCGCCCGCGTCGCCGGGTTCGACGAGCTCCGCGCTGCGCGGATCGATAGCGCCGACAACCCCGCACACCCGCTCGCGAACGCGCCGGACCAGTACAGACACGTCAACCGCGAACCGGAACGATGTGTGTTGCCCGCGACCGACGGACGCGCCGGGGTGTCCGGCGAGGGCGTCTACCCGCCGCCGTCGCGGGCCAACCGTGACCGGCGCGGCGGGGAGCCGGCGTCGGACTGATCTGACGCCGGCGTGCCGGTTTAGACGGTCGTCTCGTCGACTGCGTCGAGACCCGTCTCCGTGATCCGGAAGCGGGCGGCTTCGCCGGCCGGCTTCGACCGGTGTTTCTCGAGGGTCGCCCGCCGATTCCCGCCACGGAACCGCTCGAGTCTGAGGACGACCCCGGACCAGTGGGTCAGCGTGTGCCCGCCGAGCGGTCGGGGACGGCCGCTGTCGCCCTCTGGGTCGGCGTACACCTGATTCGTAACGAGGACCGCGATGTCGTGTCGCCGCGCCAGCGCGAGCAGGTGTGTCACCTGTCGGGCGACGGTTCGAAGCGTCTCCCCCTCGTCGTCGCTATCGCGTTCGAGCCGATAGAACCCGGTTGCGCTGTCGAGAACGATCAGGTCGGCTCGCTCGGCGAAGTCGCCAGTGTCCTGGACGGCCTCGCGCTGTTCGGCGAAGTCGACGGCGTCGGAGACGATCACCCGGCTCGTGATCGACTCGACGTCGTCGGTGTCGGTATCGGCGACAGCGCGTGCCAGCGCTTCGAACCGGTCCAGCGAGATGCCCTCCGTGTCGATATACAGCGCCGTCCCACCCGATGCGGCGGTTCGGATCGCCGCCGACAACGCGAGGTTCGTCTTCCCCGATGCCGGCGGGCCGTACACCTGCGTGACGACCCCGCGTTCGAGGCCGCCGCCGAGTAACGCATCGATCGACGCACACGCCGTCGGAATCGGCTCGCTCACACCACAGCGTTCGGCGTGTTCGGTTAAAAACCCACGTACCCGTCCGTCGGGTCCGCCCCGCCGGATAACGCACACCCTCGAAGTTAAGACGCCCCTGCGCGTACCGACCTGGCAGTGATCGTCGTCGCGACGGCGGACTTCGAGGTGTACCACGGCGTGGTGGCCGAACTGCGGGACCGGGACGTCCGGTTCGAGACGGTCGAACCCGGCGACGAGATCCCCGACGAGGCAGCCGTCGCCGTCGTCGGCCCCGAAGACGAGTATCCGCCGATGCCGACGGTTCGGGCGTCTCCCGACCGTCCCCGGCAGGCGGTCGAGGCTGCGCTCGCGAAACTCCGCGGCGAGGACGGGCGGACGATCGTGGGGATCGACCCCGGCGACCGCCCCGGGATCGCCGTCCTCTCCGGGGACACCGTCGTCGCGGCGTTTCAGGTGCCGGCCGCCGAGACCCCCGACGTCGTCGAGCGGGAACTCGAAGGGGCGGTCGACCCGCTGGTTCGGATCGGCGACGGCGCGCGCCTCCGCGGGGCCCGCCTGATCGACGCGATCGAGGGACCGCCGATCGAGCTCGTCGACGAGACGGGGACGACGCCGTATCAGGGCCGGGGGGTCCGCGCGGGCGACGTGCTCGCGGCGGTCAATATCGCGCGTATCGAGGGCGAGACGGTCGAATCGCGTGACGTCGAGCCGACGCCCGGGGAGATCAAATCGATACAGGAACGCTCCAGAGAGCGCGGCGACGACCAGCGTGCGATCGACGCGGAACTCGCCCGGCAGGTGGCGCTCGGGGAGCTGTCGATGGCTGCGGCGCGCCGTCGCCACCGGGACCGAAACGACGGGTAGTCCCTGAGCGCCCGGCCGGAGACGGTGGCCGGGGCGGAAGACTGCGAGGGAGGCGACCCGACCCCTTTTGATTTCCGCGGCCGATCGGACGATATGCCCATCGCGCTTCGCGCGCTCGTGTTGCCGGCGTTCGATGATCTCGAGGGCGTCCCGAGCGAGGCCGAGCCCTGGCGGCACGACCGCGAGTTCGAGGGCGCGATCGACCTGCCGGGGCTGTCCGCCCCGCTTCAATACACCGACGACGGTCTCGGTCTCGTTCCGACGGGGATCGGCAAGACCGCTGCCGCGACGACGACGGCGTCGCTGTGTGCGAGCGAGGCGGTCGACCTCGGCGAGGCACTCGTCTGCTCGGTCGGCGTCGCCGGCGGACCGCCGGAGCTTCCGGCCGGGTCGGTCGTCCTCGCCGACAGACTGCTCGATTGGGACGACAAGTGCCGGTTCGATCCCGACGGCGACGGGTCGGTGCCGATCGCCGTCGATCCCTACACCGACCGGGGGGCCTTCGAGTTCGATCCCGAGTTGGTCTCGCGGGCCGAATCGCTAGCCGAGGGGGTCACACTCCGGGGCGCCGAGAGCGCCGACGCGGCCCCGAAGGTCCTCACCGGGACGAACCTCTGCGGCGACGAGCTCTGGCACGGCCGCCGGCTGGCCGAGGAGGCGTCGTGGCTCGCCGCCGAACACGGCTGTGAGCCGTACCTCGTGACCGAGATGGAGGACGTCGGCACGGCGAGCGCGCTCGCCCGGTTCGGACACGCCGATCGGTATCTCAGCGTCCGTGGCGTCTCGAACCACGACCGACAATCCGGCGGGGAATCCGCCAGGGAGTCGTTTTTCACCTCGGGGTTCGAGGCGGGGTTCGAGACCGGCCTCGAGAACGCCGTCGCGGTCGCACGCGCTATCGTCGACGATCAACTACCCTGACACCGGCGGTCCCAACCCGAGTCATTCAAGTACGCGCCCGGACACGTCACGTATATGAACCACGCTCGATCCACGAAGAAACGAACCGGTGGCCGTCGGCGAACCGTCCGAAAGAAGCGCAAACACGAACTCGGCTCCGCGCCCACCGAGACACAGGTCGGCGAACAGCAGCTGAAAGTCGTCGAGACCCACGGCGGCAACGAGAAGGTCCGCGCCGTCGAGACGGACGTCGCGAGCGTCGCGACCGACGACGGCGTCGAGCGCGCGACCATCGAGGACGTCGTCGAGAACGCTTCGAACCCGAACTACGTCCGACGAAACATCATCACGAAGGGTGCCGTCATCGATACTGGCGCCGGCCGCGCCCGCGTCACCTCCCGCCCCGGCCAGGACGGCCAGGTCAACGCGGTTCGCCTCGAGGGCTGAATCCGCCGCGGCGGCGGCGATGAGTCGGGTGTTACACCGGAACCGCGAGGGTCGGCCGCTTTTTTCGGGACTCGTAAACAGCCGGTCGCGTCGAGACCCCTCTGTCGCGGCGTCACTCGGAGATATCGACGGCGGCCGTCTCGAAGGCCCCCTCGTCGTCGTCGGGGTCGTAGGTCTCGATGGCCGCCCGAACGAGTTCGAGTACCCCGGCCTTGCTCCAGCGAGCGGTGTTGATCTGGAAGTCGTAAAACGCCCGATCGTCGATGTCGATGTCGTAGTACGACTGGTAGCGACCGGCCTCGTTGACCTCCCGGACGCTCATTTCGGCGGCCGTCTCCTCGCGGTCTGCGATCCGGTCTCTGCGGACCTCCTCGGGGGCGTCGAGCCAGATCCGGAGGTCGGCGCGGTTCCCCGCGAGCCATCCGGCCAGCCGCGACTCGAGGATGAACGACCGGTTGGTCGTGCCCCACTTCTCGGCGATCGAAAGCAGGCGCTGATCGAGCGCGCGGTCGATGTTTTCGGAGCCCTGCGCCTCCGCTGTCAGCTGCGTCAGCGTCATGTCGCGATCCGTCGCGAGATCCCGAAAGATGTCGCCGCCGGAGACGTACGGGCAGTCCATCGCCTCCGAGAGGCGGGTACAGAGCGCCGTCGCACCGCAGCCGGGCGGCCCGGACACCGTCACAAACAGGTTCGAATCGATCGCCGGCGCTCCGCTGTCGTGTTCCGACATGCACGGTTCTTCAGGGGGCGAATTAATAAACGAGGCGCTTGCGAGGCCCGACGCGAGACGCCGGCGCCGGCACGGGGTGAGGCGACGGAGTGGGGCCCGGGTGGCTCCGGACGGTCACCCGCCGTCCGGGCCGCCGGTCGGCCTGAGAAAGACGTACGCGAACACGCCGAAAGCGACGCCGAGGCCGATCCCCCACCGGACGCCGACCCGGGGCTCGCCGATCACGACGCCGCCTGCGGACGTGAGGACGAACGCGAGCGCGAAGAACGTCGCAGCGCGGATCGGCCCGCGCTCGACCAGCCGGTCGGTCACCGGCGATCCCCTCGGTATCGGAGGCTCGCGGGACCGAAACGGACGGCCAAGGGACCGAGAGTGGCGAGCGAGGGACCGAGAGCAGCGAGCGAGGGACCGAAACGGACGGCCGGAGGGCCGGTAGCGACGACGGGAGACATTACGCGAACGCCTCGAGAGTTCGCTCGGTGGTCAGTACCGTCGCGAACTCGCCGTCCAGCTGCGAGAGCGCCGTGCGGTGGGTAACTCCGGCGTCGAAGCGGTCGTCGCCGACCGACCGCGGAAACGTCGCCGTCGCGTCGGCGACCACGACGACCCCGAACCCGCGGTTTTGGGCCATCCGGGCCGTCGTGGAGACGCAGTGGTCGGTCGTCAGCCCGCAGACGACGAGGGTATCGTGTCTCTGCTCGCGGAGCCACGGCTCCAGTTCCGTCCCGACGAACGCGCCGTTGACGCGCTTGACGAACTCGGCCTCGCCGTCGGCCGGTTCGAGTCCCGACTTGTACGCGAAGCCGGGCTCGCTTCGCCGCAACGGCGAGTCGGGCGCCGTCGAGTCGTGTCGGACGTGGACGACCGGGCGGTTTCGGTCGCGCCACGCCGCCAGGAGCCGCGCCGCGTTCGCCTCGGCGTCGGGGTTGTTTCGGTCGCCCCAGGCGGGGTCGTCGAACCCCCGTTGGAAATCGACCAACACGAGAACCGCGGACTCCGATCTGATCGGGTCAGACATGTGACCCCGCACTCCGGCGTTCCCCGAGCAGTCGGTCGGACTTCGGGTGCTCGCGGGTGACGGTGATCGGACACGACGAGGGGGCCTGGGCGTCGTCCGAGGCGAGCATATACTGTGGCCACTCGCGGTCGCCCTCGACGCCCCAGTCGCCGAGGTCGGCGTGCGGGCAGACGCCGTCGTACGATTCGAGCCGTTCTTGGATGACGTCGCGGGCGTGTTGGCCCGCTGCCCTGTCGGCGGTCACGCCGAGTTCCTCGAACAGCGCCCGCGGCTGGAAGGTGATCTCGAGACCGATCGGACAAAAACGGCTCTTCCGGTCGTCGTAGAAGGGGGCGCGGCAGGTGGGAAACATCGGCTCGCCGCCGAAACAGAACTCCCAGTGGGGGTCGTCCGGTTCGGTCGGGATGTCCTCGGGCCACGGCTCCGGGTCGTGGACGTGCAGGAACTGCAGGATATGCCACAGCGTGTCGTGATACTCGGCCTCCGTGAGCGTCCGGTCGGGCGGCCGGAAGAACGCGACGAGCGAGGCGCGGTCGCTGTGATCGGTTCGGACGTCGAGGTACTCGAGGAGCGTCTCGCCGAGGCCGAGCAGAGCCCCCGCGTCGGTCGTCGAGGGGACCGCGGTGTACAGCGGGTCGCCGTTCGCGACCGATTCGGCGCCGAAAAAACAGGGGAACGGCGTGTCGTTGCGTCGGCCCAGAAGTCCCTCGCGAAAGGAGTTCCAGTGGGCGCGGACCCACGCCGGGGCGGCCCCCGATTCGACCCGCGACTCGACGGTCGCTTGGGTTCGAAGGCCACCGACGATGCGGTCGGTCATGTCCACGGTTCGGGACCGATCGGCTTCTATCCAACGGTTCAAATCGTTTATAAATACCCTCGAGATACTTATATATCGAGTCGCGGCGTTTATATATGCATGCGTTGTAGCGTCGCCTATGCCGGAGGACGTCCTCTTCGAGTCCGAGAGCAAGCAGAGCCGATCCGAGATCGCGACCTATCTCCGAACCGTCGCGGACTCCCTCGATGAAGGCAGGGCGATCACCCTTCGGGCTGGCGAGCAGTCGGTGACGATGGAACCGCCCGCTCGGCCGACGTTCGAGGTCAAGGCCGAACGGGAGGGACCGGCTGGCTCGCCCGGCGAGTTGAGCATCGAACTCGAACTCGAGTGGGACGAGGACGGCGGTGAGGACGGCGGCGAGGACGGCGAACTGACGATCGAGTGAGGCGGCGAGCGATCGACCCCCAAGGCATTACGCGGCGTCGGGTGTCGGCAGCGTGATCTCGATCGTAGTCCCCGGCGTGTCGCCACTCCGGATGTCGAACGCCCCACCGGAGAGCGTGACCAGGAGACGGGTGACCCACAAGCCGGCCCCCTCGGAGTGTTCCAGCGGGGTCTCCGGCTCGTCGAGGGCGAGTCGCCGTTCCACAGGTGGCATCCCGGGACCGTTGTCCGAGACGCGAACGGTGGCGTGCTTGCCGTCTGCGCTCTCCGCGGCCGAAACCGAAACCTGCGGCGTCTGCTTGTCGTTGTGGACGACAGCGTTCTCGAGGAGTTCGTCCAACACCCATTCGAACGCTCGCGGGCCGACGACCGGCATCTCCTCCTCCGGCAGGTCCGTCTCGATCCGCGCGTCCGGGTACTGTGGTCGGGCGGCATCGGCAGCGTCTCCGATGCAGGCCCCGAGATCGAACGTCGCCCTCGCGACGTCGCCGCCCGAGAGTTCGTTGTTCAGCCGGCTCATCTTGTCGCTGAGGTCTACGAGTCGTTCGAGGGCGGTCTCCATCTCCCGGATCGACTCCTGTTCCGCGTCGGGTACGTGGGGCGTGATCTCCGAGAGGTGCCCGTCGATGATCGACGCCTGGTTCCGGAGGTTGTGCCGGAGGATGCGATGAAGGATACTGACGTGTTGGATCTCCGTTCGGATCCGGTCTGTGAGTTGCTCTAACTGCAGATACTGCGCCTTCGCGATGATGTAGATGAGCCCGCCCGAGGACACGACGAAGGCGCTGCCCTTGATCGTCTGAAGAATTGTCAGTGTCCGGGCGCTCGGCGTGATCACAAAGAGCAGTTGGTCGCTGGCGCCGATCCAGACGAACCCACAGATCACATAGATGACAGCGCCTCGCAACGGAGTGACGAGCGGGATACGCTCGAACCACTGCATACTGACCGTATCAGTAGTGACACGTATATTAATAATGGTTGCACCCCGGACGCGGGCGGCGGTCGGGGGGTCCAACCCGACGCATCACCCCACTCGACCCGACCCGACCCGACGCATCACCCCACTCGACCCGACCCGACCCGACGCATCACCCCACTCGACCCGACGCGCCACCCGGCCACGCGCTCGAATCCCCGAACGTCTCATCGGGCGGGACGACAACCCATATTAAATCGCCGGCCGAAGCCCCCGTATGTACGACGGCCCTGTGCTCGACAACCACCTCCACCTCGACCCGATCAACGGGCGGGGGGTCGAAGCCGCCGAGGAGTTCGAACGCGCCGGCGGGACGCACTTGCACGTCCTCAACAAGCCCTCCTGGGACCTCGTCGGCGAGGTCGACGACGAGGACGGCTTCCGGAAGACGTTCGATCTCACCGTCGGCGTGACCGAATCGGCCGACGAGGTCCTCCCCGGGCAGGCGCGTCCCGTCCTCGGCGTCCATCCGGCGTTGATTTCGCGACTGCTCGAGCGAGGCTACGCCCCCGGGGGTGCCGCCGACCTGATGAAGGCCGGCATCGACATCGCCGCCGAGTACGTCGCCTCGGGGTCGGCGCTCGCGATCAAGTCCGGCCGCCCCCACTACGACGTCTCGGATGCGGTGTGGGACGCTTCGAACGAGGTCATGCGGCACGCCTTCGCCCGCGCCGCCGAGGTCGGCTGTGCCGTCCAGCTCCACACGGAGGGCGGCGAGGACTTCGAGACCGTCGCCGAGTGGGCCGAAGCCGAAGGGCTCACGCGCGAGCAGGTCGTCAAGCACTACTCGGGCGGCTACGTCGAGGGGCCGATCCCGAGCGTCATCTCCCACGAGGACGACCTCGAGCGCGCCTGTGGCGGTGCGTGGCCCTTCCTCATGGAGACCGACTTCATCGACGACCCGGACCGTCCCGGCGCGGTGCTCGGTCCCAAGACCGTCCCGAGACGAACCGCCACGCTCGCCGAAGCGGGACACGGGGCGGCCCTCCGGCGCGCTCACGTCGAGACGCCCGCCCGCGTCTACGGGATCGACACCGAAGCCACGCTGGGGTGAGCCGCTCCGGACGGCGT
The DNA here is from genome assembly GCF_000591055.1 of Natronomonas moolapensis 8.8.11. Taxonomy (GTDB): domain Archaea; phylum Halobacteriota; class Halobacteria; order Halobacteriales; family Haloarculaceae; genus Natronomonas; species Natronomonas moolapensis. Next base: position 2,014,691 of record NC_020388.1, read on the forward strand.
TCGGGGTGATTCGAGAGTTCGTCGCGCCGCCGCATCTGGTGTGTTCGGCCGCCGCCGCGGTCGTTTCCGGGTGTCCCCGCAGGGGCTCGATGCGGCGCTGCGTCCAGCGGGTGACCGGAGCTGGGTCCCGGCGGTCGTTCTGGCCGGGGTCGTTCTCCCGGCCGTATTCGCTTCGTTCGGCGGGGTCGTCGCCGCGAACACCGGATCCGGCGACCGGTACCCGGCCGTCGCCGCGAACTCACAGCTCGCGGGCAACGATATCGCCCCACGGCTTGAAGCCGTATCGGTCGTAAAACCGTCGGGCGCGCTCGTTGTCCCGGTCGACGTCGAGCAGGAGCCGCTTGAGCGGCAGCGCCTGGCCTTCGGCGACGTCGATGGCGCGCTCGAACAGCGCGTCCGCGACGCCCTCGCTCCGCTCTTCGGGGACGACGTAGAGTTCGTTGACGACGGCCGCGTCCCAGACGAACGACAGCCGTTCCGGCAACAAAAAGACGTACCCCACTGCGTGCCCGCAGTCGGTTTCGGCCAACGAGAGACAACGCGGTTCGTCGTCGATACAGCGCTCGACCCACGCCAGCCACCGCCGTCGGTACCTCTCGGTCAGCTTCGACTCGTATCGACTCGATTTGTCTTCGCCGCCGGTCGCCTCGCCGATCCCGGTCTCGAAGCCCCGCTTGAGGTCCCAAAGCGCCCGCCGGTCGCGGTCGGCCGTCGGATCGTACGGGCGGATCGTCGCGTCAGTCATCGGATACACTGTCCGACCGGTCGCCGCACCGGTTAAGCCGATCGGACTGGAGCCGTCGTGCGAGTACCACGAACGCGCCGGTGAGGAGGACGTGGAGTTGCCACCCGCGGACGGCGACCGGGAAGCGGCGGTCGACGGGACCGGGGTCCGGCTCGGGATCGGGCTGGGCGGGGTTCGAGACGTGCGTCTCGGCCCGCGTGCCGCCCTGTCCCGCGTCGATCACGCTCCGGCCGGTTTCGGGGTCGCGGCCGACGTCGACGAACGTCTGGACGAACCCCTCCGACGCCGAGAGATACATCTCGCCCTCGAGCGTGAAGAACCGATCCAGTACCGGCCAGAGGAGATTGATCCCTTCCAAGTGCGTCCAATCGAGGGCGACGTGGGCGAACGCGTGGACGAGGAGACCGACCCACGCGATCCGGACGCCGCGGGCGCCCCACCGGCTCCGGATCGCGGAGTCCGCGCGGGTCGTCTCCCAGTAAAGCAGGGGGGCGACGACCGCCGAGACGACCATCGTATGCAGGACGGTTCGGTGGGCGCCCGCCATCACCAATCCGAGTGCCGTGTCCACCTCCGGGACCACGACGACGACGAGCACGACGGCGAGCGCCCGGCGGTCGTAGAACCGCCCGAGGAGTCCGACCGCGAGCGCCGCCGCGAGGGCAGCGTGGACGACCGACGAGGGCATCAGGACCGCGCCCTCCTCGAACGATCGCGCCGTTCGACGAGCCACTTCGCCGGGAGGGAAACGAGCGCCGTCGCGACGAGGACGGCCTGCTCGCCGGTTTCGACGATCCGGAGTCGCCGGTCGTCGCCGGGAGCGAGGGGGGAGGGGATCGTGTGGGTGTCGAGCGTCCCCGGCGAGGACACCTCGACCCACCCGTCGGCGACCGTCACGTAGGTCTGGACGACCCCGTCCTGCGTCGAGAGGAGGAACCCGCCGACGATGGCGTAGTACCGATCCGAGAGCGGATACAACAGCGCAACGCCCTCGGAGCTGAACGCGTCGACGCCGATCCCCGCGACGGCGAGGGCGGCGACGGCGACCCACGCCACCCGGACCCCGTAGGGGCCGTACCGATCGGCGAGCCTCGACGCGCCGCGTATTCGGGTGTCGCAGTACAGCGCCGCCGCCGCGAGCAGGGGGAGGAAGACGGTGTGAAACGTCGCGTTCGGCCCGCCGGGGCCGACGAGGACGAAGACGAGATCGAGGTCGGGCACCGCGGCGACGGCGACGACGACCGCCACGGAGCGACGGTCGAACGCCGGTCCGAGGAGCGCAACCGCGAGGAGGACACCGACGGCGGCGGCCACGAGCGTCGGCGGCATGACAGTGAACTGGATTCCAGTCGTCATAAACCCGCTGGCGATCCCCCACCGCCAGCGGGCGGTGTCCGGCGAGCGATGCGTCGGCCGCGCGCCGTGAGGGCACTCTTATGTCGCCGGGGGGCACATTGGAGACGTATGCGCGACCCGCGTGCGGAACTCGCCGAGCGAATCGCTGGGGAGGTGACGCTGTCGGAGGATCCGGGGGCGACGCTGCGGAAGTGGCGCGAGGAGTTCGGCGTGGCGCAGACGACACTCGCGGACGAACTCGACGTCTCGGCGTCGGTCGTCTCCGACTACGAGAGCGGCCGGCGCGAGAACCCCGGGATTCGGGTCGTCAGCCGGGTCGTCGAATCGCTGCTCGACATCGACGAACGGCGGGGTGGGGACCGCGTCCGCCAACACGCCAGGGTGTTGTCGGCGGGGTTCGACAAGGACGTCGTCTACGACCTCCGGGAGTATTCGGCGACGGTCTCGCTTTCGCGTTTTTATGACGCCATCGGCGCCGAGACGGTCGTATCTGGTAGCGCCGAGACGATCGCGGGCCACACTATCATAAACAGCGTCGAGGCGATCAAGCGGCTCTCCAGCGAGGAGTTCTACCGGCTCTACGGCCAGTCGACGAACCGCGCGCTCGTGTTCACGAACGTCACGCGGGGGGAGTCGCCGCTCGTTGCGCTGCGGGTCGTGACGCCGACGCCGTCGGCGGTCGTCCTCCACGGCTTGGATGGGGCGGACCTCTGGGAGCACGCGCCGGCGCTCGCTCGAGCGGACGGCGTCTCGCTCGCGACGACTGCGGTGTCGATCGAGTCGACCCTCGAGGCGCTCCGGGAGTTCCCCTGACGCGGGAGTTATGCGAGTCGCGCCCCTACCCCGGGTATGGACACGACGACAGCCGGCGGTGTCGACGTTCCGTCGGTCGGACTCGGCACGTGGCGGCTGACCGGCGACCGGTGTCGGGAGGCGGCTCGAACGGCGCTGGAACTCGGTTATCGCCACCTCGACACCGCCCAGGAGTACGACAACGAACGGCAGGTCGGAGCCGCGCTCCGCGACAGCGACGTCGACCGCGAGGACGTCTTCGTGACGACGAAACTCGGGCGCGGTAACCGCGATTACGATGGGGTGCGCCGCTCGACCGAGGAGAGCCTCGCGAAACTCGGCACGTCGTACGTCGATCTGCTCTTGATCCACTGGCCGAACGTAACGACGCCGCTCCGGGAGACGCTGGCCGCGATGAACGAGCTGGTCGAGGAGGGGACGGTCAAACACGTCGGCGTCTCGAACTTCGATATCGACCGGCTGGACCGCGCCCGAGAGCTCTCCGAGCACGGAATCCTGACCGATCAGGTCCAATACAACCCCTATTGGTCCCAGACCGAACTGCTCGATTACTGTCGGATTCACGACGTCCTCGTGACCGCCTACTCGCCGCTGGCCCACGGCGGGGTGGTGGACGATCCGGTGCTCGAAGCCATCGGAGAGGGATATGAAAAAAGCCCCGCACAGGTCGCCATCCGCTGGCTCGTCCAACAGCCGAACGTGATAACGGTCCCGAAGGCGACGAGCCGAGCGCACATCGCCGCGAACTGCGATGTCTTCGATTTCGTGTTGGACGACGACGAGATGGAGCGGATCCGACAGCCGTCGAGAGCCAGAGCCGCCGCCGGCTTCCTCAGGAGCCGGTTCCGGGAGCTCGGCTGCTCGTGAGCGTTCTCGCTCCTGCATAGATTTACCTTTCCGGGGCGCAATATCACGACAGCGATGAAGATCTACACCGGCCGCGGCGACGAGGGGATGACCGATCTCCGGGACATGTCCCGGATCTCGAAGACGAGCCCCCGGATCGAGGCGTACGGGACCGTCGACGAGGTCAACAGCCTCATCGGGTTGACGCGCCCGTCGGGCTACGACGACGTCGACGAACGGCTCCAGGGGATACAGAACCACCTCCACATCATTCAGGCGGATTTCGCGAGCCCGAACGCGGACGATCCCGACTCGCCGCACATCGAAGAACACCACGTCGAGAAACTCGAAGACTGGATGGATCGCCTCGACGAGGAACTCGAACCGCTCCAGAGCTTCATCCTGCCCGGCGGCAGCGACGTCGGGGCGCGGCTTCACCACGCTCGGTCGGTCTGTCGGCGCGCCGAACGCCGCGCCGTTGCGCTGGCGGCCGACGAGCCGGTCAACGACGCCGCCATCGCGTACCTGAACCGGCTCTCCGACGCGCTCTTTGTGTTCGCCCGCGTGCTGAACGAACGAGAGGGCGTCCCCGAGGAGTCGCCGACGTACTGACGTCGCCCCCGGCCGTGTCCGTTCAATCCTTTTAAGCCCCGCCGGATCCCGAAACAGAGTATGCAACGCGTAGATGTCGCCGTCGTCGGCGGGGGTCCGGCCGGCTCCTCGGCCGGCTACGCGGCCGCCCGCGAGGGGGCCGACGTCGTCGTCCTCGAAAAGGGGGTTCCCCGGGCCGACCGGGCGGGTCGCGGTCCGGACTCGACCGACGCGGCGGGCATCCTGGATTACTGGGTCGACATCATGGACCTCGACGAGCCCATCCCCGAACACGTCAAACACCGCGAACTCTCGGCCGCGGAGTTTATCGGTCCGACGGAGACCCTGGCGTTGACCGAGACGGGGATCGACTCCACGTACCCCAACTTCGGGTTTACGATGCACCGGGCGCGCTTCGACGACTGGCTCGGCGAACGGGCGCGGAGGGCCGGAGCCGACTACCGGGTCGGAGCCGGCGTCGCCGGCGTCGAAACGTCGCTGACTGGCGAGCCGTCCCACACGCTGACGCTCCGCGACGGCACCGAGATCGAGGCCGAGTATCTCATCCTGGCCGACGGCCCCCAGCGGACGGTCACCGGGCGCGTGCTCGGGCGCTGGCTCCCGGAGACGGCGATGGACCGCCTCGAAACCCGCCGGGCGAACCACATCGCCTACCAGGAGTACCGAGAACTCCCCCCCGAACTGTTCGAGGACGACCGGATCAAGTTCTGGTGGGGGTACATGCCGGGGCACACCGCCTACCCGTGGGTGTTCCCCAACGACGGCCGCGTCGCGCGCGTCGGGTTGACGATGCCGATCGACCTCGATCTCGACTCTGTCGACGACCGCGAGCGCTATCGGCTGTTGCGGCCCGAGGACGAGCGGATCCCCCAGGGTGGCACCTACATCGAGCGCCTCCTCGGAACGGTGTACCCCGAGTACGACCTCGAGGAGTTCCCGCTGCGAACGGATCGCGGAAAGTCCGGCGGTACCGAGACGTATCCGATCTCCTCGACCCGACCGATCGAGTCCCCGACGCGAGCGAACGTCGCGGTCGTCGGCGGCGCGATGGGTGCGACCTCCGCGTTCCACGAGGGGGGCGACCACGTCGCGGTCCGGACCGGCTCGATCGCGGGACGGCTCGCGGCGCTGGGCGCGCTCCGGGCGTACAACGCCGAGTGGCACCGTGCGATTGGCCCGGAGGTCCGCCGGAACTGCATCTTCGCGGAGATGGTCCGCGGCTACGGGCCGGACGACTGGGATCGGCTGTTCGGCCTCGTCGACGACATCGTCGACGACGACGGGATCACCCCCCGCGAATCGGTCCGGACCGGCGTCTCGGGGGTGAAGCTCTTCGCGGAGTACACCCTCCGGAAGTTTGGCTACCGGAGCGGTCGGTACGCACAGATCCTCGAGGACGAGTACGCCGTCTGACCGGCGCTGCCCGGATACCCTCCCGATCGACCCTCCCCCGGACCCGAAAGAACATTACGACGTGGGGGCGTATCCACCGGTGCGCACCATTAGTCCCCGACCGAGCAGCCCCCACGGGCAGCGATGACCGCTCGGAGAACCCGGGTGTGCGATACGCGTTCGACGACGCCCGCCTCGACGGCTGGCGCCGTCCCGACACTCGGTCGCGCCGTGGGCGCGACCCGCCCGGCACGAGGGTTAGCCGACCGACCGTGGCACACAGCCTGGGATGAGGTCGGACGTTAGTGTTCCGGGCGACAATCTACTAGTAGCAGCCCACCACGGCTGCTGCTTATTCAGAACGCTATTGTGTAGCACATTGTTGATGGACTGCAGTCGTTCGATTTGCGGGTGCGTGAATCAAATTGGGAGTCCGCGGTAGAGGTGCTTAGAAAGTCGGTTAGTGTTCCCACTCAGCTAGCAACGACTGTATCAACAATCTCCTACAAAAGAGCGTTACTCGTGAAACCAGCCGTACCATTCTCCGAGATCAACTAGTTGGTTCTTGAGTCCTGCTGTTCCGTACTGATTGAATACCTCATCTACTGTTCGAGCGAGCCCTTCCGGATCGACGTCCGGTCGGCTCTGATCGTAATATAAAACAAGCCGTCTGCGGCGTCCGGAACTGCTGTGTCCACGCCGGATCCAGGCGCCGGCACAGAAACGGGACCCCCCACCCCGACAAACGGGAGGCGAGTAGCCCCGAGCGCGGTAGAGTGAGGCAGGGTGGGGTAGGGTAGTTTACCGCCCTCGCCCCGTCAGCTCGTCGAGCTTGTTCAAATACGGCTCCCGGGGTAGCTGATACGTCGAACGGTAGTCGAGCTCACCCGCGGAGAAGCGGGCCGTCAGCCGCTCGGCCGCCTCGACCGCCGTTGCCCGTTCGTCGTACGTGTCCGGGGCGCGTTCCACGTCGGGTTCGAGACGAAGCGTGACGACCCAGGGCGCGTCCGGCGGAAGGTGACGGTTCCCCCCGGGGCGTCGGGTCCGGCGGCCGCGGGTGACGTACACCGTCGGCAGACACGGGGCCGGAAACGCCGAGCCGTCGAAAACATCGGGCCGGTACGCCGCCACGGCCCGGTCGGAGTCGGCGTTCCAGACGGTCCATCCCGAACCGAGCGCCGCCGCGTCGAGCATACGTTCCGTTCGCCCTCGACGTCCATTACAGTCCCGGTCGCATCGGGCACGACTGCCCCTCCGACGTCGGGGTCGTTGCCTGATCACACCGTCGGGCGAGAAAGACCATACCGAACAATGACGTGACACACCGATTAAAACCACGAAAAGCAACAGTCTTTAGACCGTTACGGTCGCGGTCACTGGTATGGGTGCAGACAACCAGGAACCAATGATCCGACCGGCCGATCCGCCGGGTGACCCGTCGGCTCTCGAACGCGAACCGGGCGATACCGTCTCCGAGTACATCGATCTGGCGTCGGACCTCGAGGCGGCCGTCTCGGGGGCCGTTCGTTTCGACGAGTACGCACAGGTGCTGTACGCGACCGACGGAAGCATCTATCAGGCCCAGCCGGCCGGCGTCGTCTACCCGAAGGACATCGCCGACGTCCGCGAGGCCGTCCGGATCGCCGTCGAGCACGAGACGCCGGTTCTGCCGCGTGGGGCCGGTTCATCGCTCGCCGGGCAGACCGTCGGGCCGGGGTGTGTCGTCCTCGATATGTCCCGGCACATGGACGGGCTCCTCGAGATCGACGCCGACGCACAACGCGCCCGCATCCAGCCGGGGATCGTTCAGGACGACCTCGACGATCGCCTCGCCGAGGAGGGCCTGAAGTTCGCGCCCGATCCGGCCTCGTCGAACCGCTCGACAGTCGGCGGCGGCATCGGGAACAACTCGACCGGCGCACACTCGGTTCGCTACGGGATCACGGACGCCTACACCGAGGAGGTCAAAGCCGTCCTCCCCGACGGTTCGTTGCTGCACGCCCGCGAGGTCGTCCTCGACAGCGACGAGTACGACGAGATCGTCTCGAAAGACGACCGCGAGGCCGAAATATATGAGACCGTCCGCGCGCTCGTCGAGGAGAACGAAGCCGAGATTGAAGAGAAGTACCCCGATCTCAAGCGCCGCGTCAGCGGCTACAACCTCGATCGCGTCATCTATGAGAACGGCGCGGGCGAGACGGTGATCAACCTCTCGAAGCTCTACGTCGGCAGCGAGGGGACCCTCGGCGTCATTGTCGAGGCCACAGTCGGCCTCGTGACGATGCCCGAGGAGACCGCGTTGGTGCTGTACTGTTTCGACTCGCTGGTCGACGCGATGGAGGCCGTCCCGGAGGCCTTGAACTTCGAGGTCAGCGCCGTCGAGTTGATGGACGACGAGGTGTTCCGGCTGGCAGCCGAGTCGGACGGCTACAGCGAGTACGTCGAGCCGATCCCCGGGGGGACGGCCGCGGCGCTCATGCTCGAGTACGACTCCGAACTCGTCGAGGACTTCGAGGCCGCCATCGGCGAGACCAACGCGTACTTCGTCGACGACGGCGACGCCTTCGACGCCATCGAGGCCTACACCGACGAGGCCCAAAAGGACATGTGGTCGCTCCGGAAGGCGGCGATCCCGCTGTTGATGAGTCTGGAGGGCGACCCCAAGCCGTACCCGTTCATCGAGGACGCGACGGTGCCGCCGGAGGAGCTCGCCGAGTACGTCGTCGAGTTCGAGGAGGTCCTAGAGGATCACGACACCTCCGCCGCGTACTTCGCCCACGCCGGCAGCGGCACGCTGCATATCCGGCCGATCCTGAACCTCAAAGACGAGGTCGGCATCGAGAAAATGCACTCGATCACCGACGACGTGACCGACCTGGTGTTGAAACATCACGGGTCCTTTTCGGGCGAACACGGCGACGGGATGGCCCGAACCGAGTTCAACCCGAAGATGTACGGCGACGACCTCTGGACCGCGTTCAAGGAGGTCAAGACCGCCTTCGATCCCGAGTGGTTCATGCATCCCGGCAACGTCGTCTACCGCGACGGCCCCGAGGACGTCGGTCCGGCGGACAACCGCGGCGTCGGCGCGGATATGCGGGAGAACCTCCGGTACGGCTCGAGCTATCAGTCGCTCGAACCGCAGACGAAGCTGGATTTCTCCGACGAGGGCGGCTTTTCGCACCTCGTCGAGTTGTGCAACGGCTGTGGGACCTGCCGACAGACCGACGAGAACACGATGTGTCCGACGTTCCGGGCCTCCCGCGAGGAGGTCCAGGCGACCCGGGGGCGCGCGAACTCCCTGCGGGCCGCCATAAGCGGCGAACTCCCGGAAGAGGAGATCTACTCCGATCGCTTCCAGGAGGAGGTGTTGGACCTCTGTGTCGGCTGTAAGGGCTGTAAGTCCGATTGCCCGACCGGTGTCGACTTCGCGAAGCTGAAAGCCGAGGTCAAACACGACTATCATCAAGAGAAGGGAACGAGTCTCCGATCGAAGCTCTTCGGCAACGTCGATACGGTCAACGCCCTCGGGAGCGCCGTTGCGCCGGTCTCGAACTGGGCACAAAAGCTCCCCGGATCGGACGTCATCGCCGAGAAGGTACTCGGGATCGCCCCCGAGCGCGACCTCCCGACGTTCTCGAAGGAAACGCTCGTCGGGTGGTTCGAGGAGCGCGGTCCCCGGGTTCCGCTGGCGGAGGCCGACGACACCGTCGTCCTGTTCCCGGACACCTACACCAACTACAACTACCCCGAGCCCGGGAAGGCGGCCGTCGAACTGCTCGAGGCGGCGAACATCCACGTTCGCGTCGCGGACAAAGACGAGATCGCCGCCAGCGGCCGGGCGGCCTTCTCGATGGGGCTGCTCGACGAGGCCGAAGAACGCGCCCAAACGAACCTCGACACGTTGATGCCGTACGTCGAGGACGGCTGGTCTGTGCTGTTCGTCGAACCCTCCGACGCTGTGATGTTTCAGGACGAGTACCTCGATCTCCTCTCGGACGACCGCGTCGAGGACCTCGCCGTCGCCGCCTACGGCGTCTGCGAGTATCTCAACACGTATCAGGTCACCGACGAGATGGACTTCGACGCGCCCGCGGAGTACGTGACCTACCACGGCCACTGCAACCAGAAGGCGCTCAACCGCGATCACCACGCCGCAGCCGCGCTGTCGGCGGCCGGCTACGACGTCGACGCGCTCGACTCGTCGTGCTGTGGGATGGCCGGCTCCTTCGGCTACGAAGAGGAGCACTACGAACTCTCGAAGGCGATCGGTGAGATCCTCCACGAGAAGGTCGAAGAGAGCCCCGGCGGCGAGGTCGTCGCCCCCGGCGCGTCCTGTCGCTCTCAGCTCGCGGACGACGACTTCGAGGGCGAACGCCCCGCCCACCCCGTCGAGAAGCTCCACGACGCGCTGGCCTGAGAGTGGGCGGTTGCGCCGTTTCGCCCGCGGTCGCGAGTTCGGGGTCCGCCGACGAGGCGCCACGTTTTTAAATAGATCGACGCCTACCGACGGCCATGCCGAAACCACGCGACGACGTCGACGACCTCCGGGAGTTCGAGTTCCGGGAGCCGGAGGACGTCCTCGAAGCGGAGTATCTCTACACCGTCTACGAGATCGCCCGCCTCCTGCAGGGCGTCGACCCCGATGCTGAACTCGACGTCGAGACCGAGGACGTCCTCCTCGATTGGGCGATCCCGTGGATGCTCGACCACAGCGGGGCGTTCGTCTTCGCCGAACCCGACGCCGACGACGAGCCGGGGTACTACGGCCTCAGATGAAACTGCTGGTCGCCGGGAGCTCTGAGGTCGACGCCGGGAAGACAACGTTCACGACCGGCCTGATCGAACGCACCGGGATCCGTGGGTATAAACCCCGTGCCGGGAACGGCTACTGGTACGACCAAGACGACTACCGGCGGGCGATCGAGGAGGGCCGCCTCTACGGGAAGGACGCAAAACAGATCGCCGCCGCGAACGGGGGATCGACGAGTCCCGAGGAGATCAACCCCGTCCACCGGCTGTGGCTGCCGACGCCGGGGCGCGGCAAGGGCATTCTGGGCCGCGACGGGCGACGCTTTCTGTTCGACCGCGTCACGCTCGACGCCGATACCTACGTTGTCAACGGCGAAGCCGACGTCCCGCCGGGGGCGAAGCGGGCGTTCCCACTGGATCGTGCCCACCACGTCGACTCGCTGGAGGCGCTCAACGAGTCGATGGCCCACTATCACGCGCCCGCGCTGGACGCGCTCGCGGACGGGATCGAGGACCGCGAGGGGGCGATCGTGGAGTCCTACGCCGATATTGCCCGCCCGCTCTCGTCGTTCGTCCCCGACGCGGTCGCCGTCGTCGAACCCCGGCGCTGTCGCGTCTACGACGGCGATCGGTACGCGAAGGCCTGCGAAGTCGCAAGCGGCAGCGCCCACGAGGGCCGTCTTGAGGAGCGCGTCGGGAGCGTCGTCGACCTCCTCGAGCCGGTCGAGTCGCTCGCGCTGCCGGCGCTGTCGAGCGCGGAACGCGGGGATCTCGGGGTCGTCGCCGACGCCTACACGGACTCCTACGACGCACTGCTCGGGGCGGTCTGACCGTGCTCCGGCCACGGGCGTTCCGCCGTCGCCGCCCGCGAGCGACAGACTCTCCACGGCGCGTACCCTACTCAACGCCGTGAACTCCGAGACCGACGCCGCTCCGGTCGTGCTCTTCGACGGCGTCTGTAACCTCTGTGTCGGGTCGCTCCCGTGGTTGCTCCGGATGGACCGAAGCGACCGACTCCGCTTCGGGACGCTCCAGTCCGAGGCCGGGACGGAACTGCTGGAGCGCTGTGGCCTTCCCCGGACGTACGACCGGAGCATGGTCGTCGTCGAGGGAGAGACCGCGTACACCGAATCCGACGCCGTCGTCCGGCTGGCGTGGCTGTTGGGGTTTCCCTGGGCGCTCGGCTCTGTCGCCGCCCTCGTCCCAGAATCGATCCGCGACCGCGGCTACCGATGGGTAGCGCGAAACCGCTATGAGTGGTTCGGGACGCGGGAGGCGTGTCTCGCACCTGACAGCGACCTCGTCGACGGCGACCTCCGCGATCGGCTTCTCGGGTGAACCGTCCGGCACTTCGGTGCCCGAGTGGATGTGATCGCTCGCCACACGCGGGGCCGGTTCGACGCGCTTAAGTGGCTCATCCGCCTCGCTCAACGTGAGACAGGCGTAGCCTGTTTCACGCCGTAGTAGCCACGTGGCTGCAACTACGGAGGTGAACGATGGCAGATTCGATACAGGACGCAGTATCCAGCGCACTCAGCGACTCACCCGACCGGAACTTCCGGGAGACGGTGGACATCGCTGTCAACCTGCGCGATCTAGACCTAGCCGACCCCAACAACCGGGTGGACGAGAGCATCGTCTTACCGTCGGGTACGGGCCAGGACACGCGTATCGTCGTCTTCGCGGAGGGCGAGACCGCCCTCCGAGCCGAGGACATCGCCGACGAGGTACTCGACGGCGAGGACCTCGAAGACCTCGGAGACGACGATAACGCGGCGAAAGACCTTGCCGACGAGACCGACTTCTTCATCGCGGAAGCCAATCTGATGCAGGACATCGGCCGGTATCTCGGGACCGTCCTCGGTCCCCGGGGGAAAATGCCGACGCCCCTGCAGCCCGACGACGACGTCGTCGAGACTGTCGACCGGATGAAAAACACCGTCCAGGTCCGTTCCGGCGAGCGGCGCACGTTCCACACGCGCGTCGGCGCCGAGGACATGGACGCCGACGCGATCGCCGACAACATCGACGTCATCCTGCGCCGACTGTTCACGGACCTCGAGAAGGGCCCCCAGAACATCGATTCGGTGTACGTGAAGACGACGATGGGGCCGGCGGTGGAGGTGCCCGCATGAGCGCCGAGGCCGAACGCAAGACCGAGACGATCCCGCAGTGGAAACGCGAGGAGACCGACGCGATCGTCGAGTTCCTCGAGAGCTACGGCTCGATCGGCGTCGTCGACATCACGGGTATCCCGAGCAAACAACTCCAGGATATGCGCCGTGAGCTCCACGGGACCGCGGCGCTGCGCGTCTCGCGGAACACCCTGATCGAGCGTGCCCTCGCCGAGGTCGGCGACGGCCTCGAGGGCATCGCCGAGCACGTCGATGGCCAGGTGGGCCTGATCGGCACGAACGACAACCCCTTCGGGCTGTACCAACAGCTCGAAGCGTCGAAGACGCCGGCGCCGATCAACGCCGGGGAGGTCACGCCGAACGACATCGTCATCCCCGAGGGTGACACCGGCGTCGACCCGGGACCGTTCGTCGGTGACCTCCAGACGGTCGGGGCGAACGCCCGGATCGACGGCGGATCGATCAAGGTCGTCGAGGACTCGACCGTGCTCTCGGCCGGCGAGGAAGTGTCGGCCGACCTCGCGAACGTGCTCGCCGAACTCGGGATCGAACCCAAGGAGGTCGGCCTCGACCTCCGCGGCGTGTTCTCCGAGGGCGTGTTGTTCTCGCCCGAGGAGCTCGACATCGACGTCGAGGAGTACGTCGCGGACCTCGAAGCCGCCTCCAGCGCAGCGCGGAATCTCTCGCTCAACGCCGAGTACCCGACGGCCCGGACCGCGCCGTCGATGCTCGCGAAGGCGGCCGGCGAGGCGAAGTCCGTCGGGCTGTCGGCAGCCGTCGAGAGCCCCGACCTCGCCGACGATCTCGTTTCGAAGGCCGACGCCCAGGTTCGGGCGCTCGCCGGCGCCATCGACGACGAGGAGGCGCTGCCGGAGGAACTCCGCGGCGTCGAGGCTGCCCCTGCTACGCCGGCAGCCGACGCCGAGGAAGCGGACGGAGACGACGACGAGGCCGACGAGGCCGCGGTCGAGGAATCGAGCGACGAAGACGAAGACGAAGACAACGCCGAGGACGCCGACGACGGCGGCGACGCGCTCGGCGACATGTTCGGGTGATTATCAATGGAATACGTTTACGCAGCACTCATTCTGCACGAGACCGACGAAGAGATCAACGAAGACAACCTGACCGGCGTGCTCGACGCCGCCGGTGTCGACGTCGAGGAATCCCGCGTCAAGGCGCTCGTCGCCGCGCTGGAAGACGTCGACGTCGAGGAGGCCATCGAAACGGCCGCAGCGGTGCCCGCGGCCGGCGGCAGCGCGGCCGGCGGATCGACCGAGACGGCCGACGAAGCCGAGGAAGCTGACGCCGACGAGGCCGAGGAAGCCGACGCCGACGCCGACGAAGAGGACGACGAGGACGACGACGGCGGCGAAGGCCTCGGCGAACTGTTCGGGTAGTCGGCTTCCGACTCGATCGAACGGTCCAAACCTTCTCTTTTATTAACGTACCAGCGACGCGACCGTCTCCGGGGCCACGGTGGGCGCCGGCGGTCCGCCGGTCCGCCCGGTCATTTATATCCGATGACGCGGCCACTCCTGCTCGATGGAGGTGACACTCGCGCCGGGGGCGACGGTCCTCGCGCTCTGTTTCGTCGGCGGTGGCGTCGGTCTCGGCGCGGTGAGCGGCCTCGTGCCGGGACTGCACGCCAACAACATGGCGCTGTTGCTCGCGGGCGTCGCTCCGTCGGTCCCAGGGCCGCCGCTGTACGTCGGGATGGCGATGCTCTCGGCGGGCGTCGTCCACACGTTCCTCGAGATCGTCCCAACGCTCGCGCTCGGCGTTCCCGACCCTGCAACGGCGGTCGCGGCCCTGCCCGGTCACCGACTCGTCCTCGAGGGGCGCGGCCGAGAGGCGCTTCGGCTCTCGGCGCTCGGCAGCGCCGGCGCGGTCGTCCTCGCTGCCCCCCTTGCGATCCCGATCACCGGGCTGATGGTCCGGTTGTGGCCCCTCGTCCGGGCGAACCTCGCCGTCGTCCTCTGTGGCGTCGCGGCGACGCTGATCCTGACCGAACGGGGCGTCGTGTCGAAGCTCGTCGCTGCCGCCTCCTTCGGGCTGAGCGCGGCGCTCGGGCTCGGTACGCTGGATCTCTCCCCCGAGGCCCCGCTGGCAGCTGGCGGGATGCTCGCGCCACTTTTCGCCGGGCTGTTCGGCGCGCCCGTGTTGATCGACGCCGTCGACGGCGACGGCGTCCCACCGCAGGACGGCCCTGAAATCGCGGCGTCGAAACGGGGCGTCCTCGGGCTCTCGGGGCTCGGTACGCTCTCCGGGGCAGTCGTCGGCTACGTGCCGGCGGTGTCGAGCGCCGTCGCCGCGACGCTGGCGCTTTTGGCCGTCCCAGGGCGCTACGGCGCTCGCGGCTTCGTCGTCGCCACGTCGGGAGTTAACACGGCAAATACGATCTTCGCGCTCTTTGCGCTCGTCGCCCTCGGATCGCCACGGACGGGCGTCCTCGTCGCCCTCGAATCGGCGTCGGTACCGCTCTCGATGCCGCACCTGCTCGTCGCCGTCACGGTCGGGGCGAGCGCCGGGTTCCTCTGTGTCCTCGCGGTGGGCGATCGGTATCTCGCTGTCGTCGGGCGGATGGATCCGGCTCGGCTCTCGGTCGGGTTGCTCTGTGGACTCGCGGGACTGTCGTACCTGTTCGCCGGCCCCGTCGGCGTCGGCGCGTACCTGGCGGCGACGACGGTAGGGCTCGTCCCGGCCCGGCTCCGCGCCCGTCGCGCGAACCTGATGGGGGTGCTCATCGGTCCAATTGTCCTCGGATGAAACGGGACCGTATCGGGAACGCTACAGCCGATACTCGGGGCCGTCGTCGGTGTCCTGCACCTCGACGCCGAGCGCTTCGAGGTCGTCCCGGAGGTCGTCCGCCCGCCCGTAGTTGCCGGCTTCCCGCTCGTCCTCGCGGAGTTCGAGGACCAACTCGACGAGCTCGCCGACGAGCGTCGCCTCGCCCTCGGCGCCGCCGCCGAAGTCGAAGCCCAACACGCCCTCGCCGAACTCCTCGAACGTCTCGAGGGTACGTCGCAGTCCCCGGTAGTCGTAGGTGTCCGCTCCCTCAAGGTGGCGGTTCGCTGCCCCGGCGAGTTCGAGGAGCGCCGCGAGCGCCTCGCGGGTGTTGAAATCGTCGTTCATCGCGTCGGTGAACGCCGTCCGCGCGTCCTCGACCGCCCCCCGAAGCGGGGATTCGACCTTCGTCCGAGCGTTGGGGGCGTCGGCCGCCGATTCGACCCGGTCGTGGGCCGCCTCGAGGCGCTCCCAGCGCTCGATCGCCTCCTCGATCGCCGCCTCGCTGTAGGTCTGCGTCGAGTTGTACGACGCTGACGCGAAGAACATCCGGAGGGCGTTGACCCCGAACCGGTCGACAGCCTCCGAGACAGGGATGAAGTTGCCGAGGCTAGAGGACATCTTCTCGTCGTCCATCTCGAAGAGGTCGGCGTGGAGCCAATAGCTGGCGAACCGCTCGCCGGTCGCCGCCTCGCTCTGGGCGATTTCGTTCTCGTGGTGCGGGAAGACGAGGTCGCGGCCGCCGATGTGGATGTCGATGGAGTCGTCGAGGTGCGTCATCGACATCGCCGAACACTCGATGTGCCAGCCCGGACGCCCCTCCCCCCACGGCGAGTCCCACGTCTCGCCCGTCGGGCTGTCGGCGTCGTACTCGCGGTCCCCGTGTCGGTGTTCCTCGACGGCGGCCTCCGAGACGCCGCCGGCCTTCCACAGCGCGAAGTCGGCCGGGGTGCGCTTCTCGGAGCGTTCGTCCTCGGCGCCCTGTGCTTCGACGTCCGCTACCGACTGGTTCGAGAGCTTCCCGTAGTCGGGGAACTCGGTCACGTCGAAGTACACGGAGCCGTTGGACTCGTAGGCGTACCCCTTCTCGATCAGCGTTTCGACGAGGGCGATGATCTCCGGGACGTGCTCCGACACCCGGGGATACACCTCGGCGCGTTCGAGGTTAAGCGCGCGCATGTCGGCGAGCAGCTGCCCGATGAAGCTGCGAGCCACGTCGAGTTCGTCCTCGCCGAGGGTTCCGCCGTCGGCACGCTCGCCGACGCGGGCGACGATCTTCTCGTTGACGTCGGTGACGTTCTCCACGTGGCGGACGCCGTAGCCGAGGTGTTCGAGCCACCGGTGGATCACGTCGACGTGGACCCACGTCCGGGCGTGGCCGAGGTGGGCCGCATCCGACACCGTCAGCCCGCAATAGTACAACAGGACGTTGTCGGGATCGGCCGGTTCGAACGCCTCGCGCTCGCCCGAGAGCGTATTCAACAGACGGAGCGTCATTGCCGGAGCCTCGGTCGGCGCCGATTTTAATGCGTCGCTTGCCCGTCTCCGAGCGCGTCCTCGACGGCTCTGACCGCGTCGGGCCCGGCCCGTCGACTGACGACGACGGCGAGGTGACCGTCGGTTCCCGCGGCCGCGACGGCCTCGATTTCGGCCGTTCGGAGCCGTCCGAGCACCGCTTCGAGCGACCGGGCACCGACCTCGCCGGTCGCCACGACGGCCGTCAGATCGCCGCCCGCCGCCGCAAACGTGTCCGTGCCGACCTGCAGGAGTCCGCCTTCGTCGTCCCCGGCAACGCCGACGTTCGAACGCATCGAGACGCTGACGCGGCGCCCCGTGGGGTCGTGCCCGTCCAGCCCTTCGGCGTACCGACGGAGGGCGGCGACGACGGCGTCGGTATCACCGACGTCGAGAAACTCGGCGGCGGCGGTGTAGTTGAGGACGCCCGCCCGGAGCGCGGTGTGGAGAAAGGGGTGCGCCCGGACGGCGGCGCGCGTGTCTTCGGCGACGGTCATAGACGGGGGCTCGCCCGGCCCGAACAAGGGCGTACCGGTCGACGTCGGCGGGTCTCGCGGTCGCGTCCGTCGGTCGCGCTGTCGCATCTTATGGGACGTCCCGAAGCCCATAAGGCCGCCGTCGCACAACACAATAGTATGCAAGCGCTCGTCATCGTCGCCCACGGGTCACACCTCAATCCCGACGCGAGCACCCCGACGTACGACCACGCCGACACGATACGCGAGGCCGGCGTCTTCGACGAAGTGAGGACCGGCTTCTGGAAGGAAGAGCCCTCCTTCCGGGAGGTGCTCCGGACGGTCGAAAGCGACGAAGTGTACGTCGTGCCGCTTTTTATTTCGGAGGGGTACTTCACCGAGGAGGTCATCCCGCGGGAACTCCGCCTCGATGAGTGGGACCTCGAGGCGTGGGACTCCGATGGAACGAGCGCGACACACGCTACCTTCGAGGCGGCCGACGTCGAAAAGACGATCCATTACTGTGGTCCCGTCGGGACCCACGACGCGATGAGCGACGTCATCGTCCGGCGGGCCGAGAGCGTCACCGGCGATCCCGAGGTCGGCGAGGGGGTCGCCCTGGCCGTCGTCGGCCACGGGACCGAGCGCAACGAGAACTCCGCGAAGGCCGTCCGGCTCCACGCCGACCGCATCGACGCGATGGATCGCTTCGAGGAGGTCGAGGCGCTGTTCATGGACGAGGACCCCGAAGTCGACGACGTGACGGACTTTTTCGAAACCGAGGACGTCGTCGTCGTCCCGCTGTTCGTCGCCGACGGCTACCATACCCAAGAGGACATCCCGGAGGACATGGGGCTGACGGAGGACTACCGAACCGGCTGGGAGACACCCGCCGAGGTCGAGGGCCACCGGATCTGGTACGCCGGGGCAGTCGGCACCGAGGCGCTCACCGCCGACGTGCTCATCGAGCGGGCGGCCGACGCCGGGGCCGACGTCGGCGACGCGATCGAGGAGGTCCGAGAAAAAACCCGAACCGTCGGGACGGACCCCGACGCAGGGACGACCGGCGACACCGGGAGGGATGCGGACGCCGAGGCGGGCGCGGAGGCGGGTGACTGACGTGAACGACGCCCACCTCGACGCGTTGGTTTCGGCGGCGGCCGAGGGGATCGAGTGCGACGGCCTCTCCGTGGGTCACACTGGCGACGGGTACCGGTTCGAGACGCCCGACGGCACCCATACCGGGCTTTCCGAGCCGGAGCTCCGGTCTGTCGCCGCCGAGAAGCCGCGGTTCGTCTCGAACTGGTATCATTGGGATCGGACCGACCGCCCGGACACCGAGCGGGCCTTCCTCCGGTGGCTCGAGGGCGCCGAGGAACGCTCGGTCCCGGAGCGCTCCGACGCGCTCGCCGGGGACGGCATCGACGCTTCGTGGGGGCAACTCCGAATCGACATCGCCGGAGGTGACGACGGGACGCGGCGCTACACGGTCAGACACGAGGCCGACGGCGACAGGAGCGCCGAGGAGCTCGACGTCTTGACGGACCCCCTCGACGCCCGCGACCTCGTCAAACACGACGACCGGGGGCGATACCGACCGCTGAAGACCGCGCCGACGCTGCCGACCGGGTGGGCGTTCGTCGACCTTGACGGCCCCGCACTCGCGGAGACCGTCGAGTACGTCTACCCGGCGACGATCGCGAACTGGTATCTCGAACGACAGGGCGACCTCGACGTGACCAACTGGCGCGAGACGATGGAGCGACAAAGCGGCATCTACGGCGTCATACAGACGTGGGACCGCGGCGAGGGCCACGAACACGTCGATTGGGTGGCCGAGGCCTGCTGTGACGACAGCCAGTGTCTGAAGCGCCGCGAGTGGGAGTACGACGACGAGACAGACCTGGCGGTCGACGGCGGCGACGAGGCCTTTCCCTGCCGGGAACCCTGTTCGCTCGTCGTGACGGCGGCACGAAAGTGGACGAAACTCGAGGGCGAGCGCTCGCGGACCTACGAGTTCGAATTGACGCCCAGCGAGAAAGACCAACTCGAGGCCATCGTCGACGCCGTCGCTGACGGCGAGGCCGACGACATCCGGGAGGCGGACATATACGAAGGGGCGAACCGCTATCGGGCGCGGTTTCTGCGGGCCAAACGCTTCGACGAGGAGGGACGACTCTGCGGCGTTCCGACCGACGATCACGCGGAGTGAGTCGCGCGCTGTGGCGGCCGCGTCACCGCAACAGGTAGTACGCGGCCACGGCGCACAACCCGGCGGCGGCGGTCGCGAGTCCACCGACCGTTGCGTCGACGCCGTCGCCCGTGAACACCGCGGCGACGGCGAGCAGTACGGCCACGCTCCCGAGCACCACGACCGGAAGCACCCTGAGTACGGGCGGCGTTTCCGACTCCGGACGCTCCGCGGGCGTCGCGAGGTCGGGGTCGACTTGGACCTCGTTTCGGCCGCATTCGGGGTCGAACGTGATATCCGCGTACTGGGTTTCCTGTCCGTGCCCGACGACGACTTTGAGTTTGCCGCGAACCGGATCGTCGGGCCACGTCGACGGGTCGCGGGTTTCGACGTAGATCCGCCGGCTTTCGCCCGCCTCGACGTAGTGGTTCGTGGCTCCGATGTGGGCCACCGTCGAGAGCTGATCGTCCAAGTTGAGATATGCGTGGGCGGCCTCGCCGTGGTTGTGGAGTTCGACGACGAAGGGACCGGCCGCTTCGAACTCCGTCGGGACGGCGAGCGTGTGCAGCCCGTCACGGTTGACCGCGACGGCGAGCGAATCCGTCACATCGTGACACACACCCGGTACGGTTAAAAAATATACCGGTCGTGCTACGCCGTCGCTTCCTCGCGCATGTCCGGCGGCAGGAGGTTCGGGATGCCGTCCTCGATCGGGTACACCTCGCCGCACTCCGTGCAGACGAGCCGTCCCTCGAGGATTTCGTCGTCGTCCTCGCGGATCACTTCGAGTTCGAGTTCGGCCTTGTCGAGCGGGCAACACAGGATGTCCAAAAGCGTCTCTTTCATACCGCCGAGTCGGGCGGCCGACGGCAAAAGTATGGCGGGTCGCCCCGACGCGCTCGGCGCCGACTGCCCCGGGGTCGGGCGCCCGAACCCACCCGAGTCCGTATTCGACTCGAAACCGAACAGCTCCACCAGCTACTACACCGCCCCCAACCAACGGTCCGGTATGACTGGCGGAACATACACCCTCCTGATCGGTCTCGATCGCCCCGCGGATATAACGATCGGCGCGCTCGGCGAACATCGGTTCCCTGCCGGTGCGTACGCCTACACCGGCAGCGCCCTCGGATCGAGTGGGTTCGGCCGGGTCGATCGCCACTACGAACTCGCGGCCGGGGAGCGCGGGACCCGCCACTGGCACGTCGACTACCTGCTCGGCCACGACGACGCCTCGATGCAGGGGGACGTCCGGACGCCGGACGCCGACGTCGAGTGTGCACTCGCGGCCGCCCTCCCGGAGGCCCCGGTCGCGGGGTTCGGGGCCTCGGATTGCGACTGTCGCTCGCATCTCGCCTACGACGCGGACGGCGATCGGCTCCGGGCGGCAGTGAGCCGCGCCCACCGCGACGCCGGTCGGGAGTGATCGATCGGAAGGATCCAGTTCCGGAACGGGTTTGTCGCCCCGGGCGCTGCGGCGCGTATGGACGATACGCGCCTCGGTGCCCTCTTGGTGTTGTGTTCTGCCGCCGGGTTCGGCACGCTGGGCGTGTTGGGGATCGTCGCCCGCGACGCCGGGCTCTCCATCCCGACGATCCTCTCGTGGCGGTTCGGACTGGCGACCCTGTTCGCCTGGACGGCCTTCGGACTCCGGGGGGAAATCCGGCCGCTGCGTGGGCGGGCACTCGCCGTCGCAGTGGGGCTCGGATCCGCCGGCTACGCCGCGGTGAGCGGTCTCTACTTCGTCGGGCTCGAGTTCATGACCGCCGGGATGGCCGGGATCGTCCTGTACACCTATCCGGCGTTCGTGCTCGTCCTCGCGGCGGCGTTTCTCGGCGAGTCGATCGAGCGGCGACAACTCGCCGCGCTCGCGGTCACCCTCGGCGGCATCGCGTTGATCACGGGCGCCGATCCCGTCGCCGCCGACCCACGCGGAATCGCCGTCGTGCTCCTCGCTGCGGTCCTCTACGCCGGATACATCACGACGAGCCGGACGGCGCTGGAGGACGTGACGCCGGCCACGCTCACCGCCCACGTCATGCCGGCGGCGACCGGGACGTTTCTCGTCGTCGGGGCGGCGACCGACACGCTCGGCGTTCCCGCCGGAGCCTTGGCGTGGGGTTCCGTCGTCGCCATCGCGGTGGTCGCGACTGCGTTACCGATCTTCGCGTTCTTCGCCGGCCTCTCGCGGATCGACGCCGGCCCGGCGTCGATACTCAGCACGGTCGAACCGGCTGCGACGGTCGTCCTCGGGGCGGTGTTCCTCGACGAGCCGGTGGGCCTCGCCGTCGTGGTCGGGGGGTCGCTCGTGGTCGTCGGCGTCGTGTTCATCGCACGACAGTAGCCAAAACAGCGAGCCGACGCCCTCCGTAGCGCGGGTCGTACACGCCTCGAGCCAGGGGAGCCAGCGACGCGCGTCAGGGGAGCCAGCGACGCGCTTCCCCTGGAGACGGCGAGAAGCAACGCGTCGTCCGCTACCGACCGCTATCGCCCTCGAGTAACTGCTTGGTCGTTCGGTGTCGGCCCCGGAACATCGGCTCCAGCCCGATCCGGCCGAGCGGCGACACCGCGCGTCCGAGCGCCCCGCCCGGGAGGTCGTATCGAACGTGATCGAGAAGCCGCGTCCCGCTTTCGTCGGCGAAGAACCGATGGGTGTGCTCCCACTCGGGGAACGGCCCGGACTCCATGACGTCCCGGAACATCCCCGCTCCGTCACCGTGTTCGCGGGCCGTGATCACCGACACCATATGTTGTCTCGGCCCGATGCCGAACGGTCGCACCGAGAGTTCGATCCGCGATCCGGCGTCGAGTTCCTCGGGATCCGCGTCGCCGCCGGGGCCGGTGACAGCCTCGACGTCGAGGTTCATGAATTCGGGAGTTAACGCTTCGAGCCCGTCGGTCGTCGCGTGAAACGCCCAGACGTCCTCGAACGGCGCGTCGACGTACGTCTCGCGGCGATAGGTGGCCATACACCCGGTAGGCGCTCCGGGGTGAAAACCGCGCGGGTGTCGGCCCTCCGCCGGTGTCGCCGACCGAAGGGGCCGAACGGTGAGGAGACGACAGATCGGTGCGGAGCAAGACTTCGAGGTTACTTCAACCGTTCCTGGAGAAACGAGGGGTGTGCAGCCTCGACGCCGTCGATCGAGAGGATTTCGTCCTGAATGATCTCACCGACCTCGTCGCCGTCAGCCGCCCTGACCTCGGCCATCAACATGTGGTCGCCGCTGGAGGTGTACAGCGATTCCACCGCTTCGAGGTCCTGTAGCTTCCGGGTGACTTCGACGTAGCGTTCGCTCGCGACGTCGACGCCGACCATCGCGATTGACTTCCCGGAGAGCTTCTTCGGGTCGATGTCGGCCGAGTAGCCGACGATGACGCCCTCGGATTCGAGTTTGTCGATGTATTTCCGGACGGTCGGTTTCGACACGTCGGCACGATCCGCAATCTCGGTGTAGGAGGCTTGGGCGTCGTCCTCGAGGACGGCTAAAATCCTATCCTCCGTCTCCGCGCTCATACACTATCTTTTAGTTCCGTGAAAAAATATCTTCCGAAGCGGAAAACGGGGGTCGAAAGCCGACTTGACGCCGACTCCCGGGTGGTATGCCCACCGGAGACGCGCGTTTTTACCGACGCCGGCACCGAATGGAAAAAAACGCGTCGTATGGGTGCCCGGATCGGTTCCAGGCGGCCGTTTCTCTGTCCCGGCGGGGAGACGTCACGGCCGGTGAACTCTCGATTACAGCGGTTCCCGCTCGCGGCTCGCCTCAGTACTCCTCGTAGGCGAGTGTCATTACCCACTGTGAAAACGCGTCGCCCTGCGGGTCGATGTCCTCGTCGCCGACGAACGGCGAGAGCTGGTCGCCGGCCATCAGGAGCGAAAAGTCCAATTCGCTCGGGTCGAGGATCGGCGTCACGAGGTACGTGTTGTGGCCCTGATACACCGCATCGCTCCGCTCGGCCAGTTCCAGCTCCTCGAGTTTGTCGATGATTCGGCTGCCCTTCCTCGAATCGACGCCGAGTTCCTTCCAGAAGTCGCTCTGGTGGATGCCACCGGTGGTCCGAATCAGTTCAAGCCCTTCGCGCTCCGTCTCCGAGAGGTCGGCTTCGGCGGCGGTACTCATCGATTCGTATTCGGCCAGCGAGGGGTTTAAATTATTGCTTTGTCGGCGGAGCGGTGGTCGTCGCCGGCGCCCGGTGCATTACACACTGGGCTCGACCCGACGGAAGGGTGTCTCGCACGGCGGCCCGTCGGCGTAGTCAAAGGCCCGTTCGGTCCCGAGGCGGACGAGCGACGACGATCGCGTCCCGAAGCCGTCGCCGTGAACGCAGACGCCGTACTCGTGGTCGCCGAGGACGGTCCCGGCCCGGTCGGTCCACGCCGGGGCCCCCTCGCCGGACTCAGGTCGGAGCGTTCCGCGAACCCGCTCGGCGTTGTCGGCCTGTCTGCGCCCGAACGACCGCCGGCGGTCGGGGAGGAACCACTCGCCGTCGAAGCCGACGTTGACCACGACGTGGACGCCCGGGTCGAGCCGACGAACGGTCACACGGTCGCCGCCGTCGTGGACCACGAGCAAACAGTCCTCGGCGTCGGCGACGAGCGGGTGACACGGAGCGTACTCGCGCTCGCGGAGTTCGGTTTCGATCCGATCGGCCGCCCGACGGGCCGAGGGTTCGCCGAGAGCGTCACCGACGAGCAGCCCCCGCGAACGTTCGCCTTCGCCCGGTTTCCAGCGGTTAGTGATCGCCGCGAGGACCCCTTCGGCGTTGTACCCGAGCCACGTTCCACCCGCCCGCTCGTCGCGGGGGGCAACGGCGGGCGGATCGGTCTCCCATCGGCGCGGCGGCACCGACGGCCGGCCGGCCGCTTCGTCGCGGTTCGCGGCGACGCAGACGGGTGCTTCCTCGAAGACCTGCCAGGCGACGATGAGCGTGCACACGGGTAGATGTCTGGGAACAACGCGGTAAAACGGTCGCGGTCACGCCCCGTCGTCGGCGAGGCGGTCGGCGACGGCCGACCGGTCGACCGTCCCCGACGCCGTCCGCGGGAGGTCGGCGACGAACCCGATCGTCCGAGGGGATTTATATCCCGCCAGCCGGTCACGACAGTGCGCCTCGAGCGCCGCCGTCGACGGGTCGGCGTCGTCGGCCGGGACGACGAGCGCTGCGACGCGTTCGCCCCACTCGTCGTCGGGGAGGCCGACAACGGCGCAGTCCCCGACGCCGGGGTGCGAGCGGAGCACCGACGCCACCTCCGTCGGGTCGACGTTCTCCCCGCCCGTGAGGATCGTTTCGTCGGCTCGCCCGGTCACGTACACCCGACCCGACTCGTCGCGGTACCCGCGGTCCCCGGTTCGCATCCCGCTACTTATAAAACGTTCGGCGGTGTCCGCGTCCAGGTAGCCGGGGGTGACCATCGGCCCGGAGACGACAATTTCGCCTGTCTCGCCCGTCTCGCGGGGAACGCCGGCCTCGTCGACGATCGATACCTCGGCGAACATGAGCGGATGGCCGACGGAGTTCGGGTTCGAGCGAGCCGCCTCCGGGCGGGCGGTAGCGATCTGGGACGCAGTTTCGGTCATCCCGTAGGTCGGCGCAACCGGAACGTCGCGGCGCTGGGCACGTCTTAAAAGCGGCGGCGGACAGGGCGCGCCGCCGAGGAGAACGAACCGCAGCGACGGGATCGGTCCCGAATCGAGCAGTCGCTCCAGCATCGTCGGCACGAGCGAGACGGCGCTCGCTCCCGCCAGCGCCTCGCGGGTCGTCTCGGGATCGAACCCCCGCTGGATCGACAGCGCCGTCCCGTACAGCACCGACCGATAGACCGGTGCGAGACCGCCCATGTGGTACATCGCAAGCGGGACGTGCCAGCAGTCGTTGCCACGAAGCCCGAGTCGGAACGCCGAGGCAGTGGCGCTCGCGAGGACGTTCCCGAGGGTCAAGAGGACGCCCTTGGGATCGCCCGTCGTCCCGGAGGTAAAGAGGACGGCGAGCGGTTCGTCGAGTTCCCACTCGGGGAGGTCGAACTGCCGCGGCGAAACGTCAGAGAGCGGTTTCGCGTCCCCGGACTCGTCGAGCGAGAGCACGTCGGCGTCGGTGGCCGCCCCGACGGCAGCCTCGGTATCGCGCTCGCAGACGACGACAGAGGGGGCGACTCGGCCGAGTTGGCGCTCGATCTCCGTGGGGGTCAGCCGGGTGTTGATGGGAACGAGCGCCGCGCCCAGCCGCTGGGCCGCGTGGACGACCGCAACGTACCCCGGGCGGGTGTCGGCACAGACCGCGACGGCATCGTCGACGCCGACGCCTGCCCCCGCGAGACGGCCCGCGAGCGTCTCGACGCGGTCGTCCAACTCGGCGTAGCTCTGGTCGGTTTCGATCGGGCCGAACGCCCGCAACGCGGTCGCTGTCGGCGTCGCGTCCGCCCGAACGGCCAGCCAGTCCCGCATCGGTCCGTCCGTCAGTTCAGCGGGGTGGAATATTTCCTTTTCCCTGTGGGACGGCGGCTTTCCCGTCTGTGACCGGTGCGACGTCACTCCGGAGGTCCGTCCCGAGCAGGCCGCCGGTCCCGAGGCCGCAGGGCCGCAGCCCGGGGAGCGAGGCGGCGAGGTGGACCGCCCCCGCCCGGGCGACCGCGCCGTCGATGGTCGTCGTCACGACGGCGTCGACGCCGGCGATCCGGGCCGACCGGACGACGTTGCGGGCGACATCGATCCCGCCGAGCGCCATCGGCTTGCAGACGAGGACGGCGGCGGCGTCAGCCGCGAGAACGGCGTCGAAGCCGTGTTCGACGACCCCCTCGTCGAGGGCGATGTCGACGCCGCGATCCCGGAGCCGCGCGTGGGCGTCGAGCGATCCGGCCGAAAGTGGCTGTTCGAGCACCGACACGTCGCGGTCGGCGAACTCCGGGAGCAGCCGTTTGGCCGTCCGCTCGCTCCAGGCCCCGTTGGCGTCGAGGCGGAGTTCGACGTCGGGGGCCTTCGATCTGACCGCTGTCACCCGATCGAGGTCGGCCTCTGGATCCCGCGCTCCGACCTTTAGTTTGACCGCTGGGTACCCCTCCCGGACGGCCGTTTCGACGGCAGCGGCGGCCGCCTCGGGCGTGCCGTCTCCGACGGTCGCGTTGATCGGGACTGCCTCGACGCGGCCGTCACCACCGAGATATCGATAGAGCGGCCGTCCAGCGGCCCGCGCTCGTGCGTCGAGCGTCGCGAGCGAGACGGCGTGGCGGGCCGCCGGGGTGTCGGCTAGCCGGTTGTCCGAAAGCGCCGACGTGGGGTCGTCGACCGCCCGGAGTGCGTCCTCGCACGCCGGGCGGGATTCGGTCCACCCCGAGAGCGGGGTCGCCTCCCCGAGCCCCGGCGTCCCCTCGATGTCGACGCGGACGAGAAACCCCCGTCGGGTCTCTATGATCCCGGCGGCGGTTTCGAGCGGGGTCGAAAGCGGGAGCGAGAACGGTTCGACCTCCACGTTCACACCACCGCGGGGACGGCGAGGCCGGCGGCGAACAGCGCCGAGTGCGCAAAGAGCAGTTGGCCGGTCCGTTCGAGGGCGGGATTGAGCGCGTCGCCGTCCCGTCGCCGCCAGATCACCGCGCCGATTCCGAGTGCCAGCGGTGCGGTGACGAGCGGGGCCAGAGCCGCCGGGCCGTAGCCGTCGAGAAAGAACACGACCGGCACTGCGTAGGCGAGACCCACCAGCGCGCTCCACTCGATCCGGCTGGCGCGGTAGCCGAGCGCGACCGCGAGCGTCCGTTTGCCCGACGCCGCGTCGGTCTCGCGGTCCCGGACGTTGTTGATCACGAGGATCGCCGTCGAGAGCCCGGCGGCCGGCAGCGCCGCGACGACCGCCGCCGCGGGGATTGTCCCCGAAGGGATCCACAGCGGAAACGGGTCGGCGACGCTGCCGATGGCCTGGACGTAATACGTGCCGGCGACTGCGACGAGGCCGAAGAAGACGAACACGAAGACGTCCCCCAGCCCGCGGTAGCCGTACGGGAGCGGGCCGCCGGTGTAGGTGATTCCGGCGACGACGCTCGCGAGGCCGACGACGAGGATCGGAACGCCGCCGACGTAGACGAGGTAGGTGCCCACCAGGATCGAGAGGCCGAACGTGGCGTACATCGCGCGCTTGACCGCCCCGGGATCGATGAGTCCGCCGGCGGTCACGCGGGTGAAGCCTTCCCGATCCTCGGTGTCGGCTCCGCGGACGGCGTCGTAGTAGTCGTTGGCGAAGTTGGTCCCGATCTGCAACAGCAACGCCCCGACGAGCGCGACGACCGCCGGGAGCGGATCGAAGACGCCGGTTCTGACCGCGAGCCCCGTCCCGACGAGGACGGGGGCCGCGGCCGCGGGGAGCGTCTGGGGGCGGGCCGCCATCAGCCACGCCTTCCGGGTCGAAACCGCCGCTGTCATTACCGTAGCATCGGGGCGGCGGCGGTATAAGTGCGCCGTGTCGGTCGGGACGGCGTGGACGACAGGAGCCGCCTCCCAGCCGGCCCCGTTTCGGTCAGTAGTGCCACTCGAACTCGTCGAACTCGGGGTCGCGCCCCTCGACGAAGGCGTCGCGGCCCTCCGCGGCCTCCTCGGTCATGTAGCCGAGCCGCGTCGCCTCGCCCGCGAACACCTGCTGGCCGACGAGGCCGTCCGAGTCCATGTTGAACGCGTACTTGAGCATCCGGATCGCCATCGGCGACTTCGAGCAGATCGTCTCGGCCCACTCGTGGGCCGTCGCCTCGAGCTCCTCGTGGGGGACGACTTCGTTGACCATTCCCATCTCGGCGGCCTCGGCGGCGTCGTAGGTCTTTCCGAGAAAGAACACCTCGCGGGCTTTTTTCTGACCGACCTGTCGGGCCAGATACGCCGATCCGAAGCCGGCGTCGAAGGAGGCCACGTCGGGGTCGGTCTGGAGGAACTTCGCGTGCTCGGCGGAGGCCAGCGTCAGATCGCAGACGACGTGCAGCGAGTGGCCGCCCCCGACGGCCCACCCGGGGACGACGGCGACGACTGGTTTCGGAACGTGGCGGATGAGCCGCTGGACCTCGAGGATGTGCAGCCTGGGTGCCGATTGCCGCTCGGCGTCGGGCGCCCCGTCGCCCTCTGCCGCGGCAGCACCGTCCGCGTCCTCGTACTCGTAGCCAGCCTCGCCGCGGATGCGCTGGTCGCCGCCGGAGCAGAACGCCCAGCCGCCGTCCTTCGGCGAGGGACCGTTGCCGGTCAGCAGGATACAGCCGACGTCGGTCTGACGCTTGGCGTGATCGAGCGCCGTGTGGAGTTCGTCGACCGTCTCGGGGCGGAAGGCGTTTCGGACCTCCGGTCGATCGAAGGCGATCCGGACCGCCCCCGTCTCCGTCGAGCGGTGGTATGTGAGGTCTCCGAGTTCGTCGGTGATCGGCTCCCACCGCTCCGCGTCGAACAGTTCCGAAGTCATTAGACAGAGTGCGACTCCGGTGGGCAAAAAGGTACGCGGTTGGGGGTGTTCGAAGGGGTGGGACGGACGGCGCCGAAGCGAGTACGGTTACAATGAGCCGCGGCCGGAGCGCGAGCACGTGTCGACGCCGAGAAGCGAGTACACGCCGCAGGTCCCCGTGAGCGCGGTCCCGAGCATCATGATCGCTACCACGCCGAGAGCGGGCGAGAGGACGGTCGGTAGCGGAACTGCCCCAGCGAGAACCGCGAGCGATACCGCGCCCGCGACCGCGCCGGTGAGCGTTCGGAGCTTTTTGTCCATCGAGCCGACGTTTTGATCCATATCCGGGGTGACGGGCTCTGCGGTAATATAGCTTGGTACTGGAGTGAAATCACAATATTAACGCGTGGTCCCGGGGCGATCGGTGTCGGCAAGGTACTCATCCGTCCTCCGCGTCGGCATCCGTCGCCCTCTGATCGGACGACTCGGTGTCCGACCCCCGCGTCGTCGCCCCACCGGGCCGGGACGGCGTCGCCGCCTCCGCCGGCCGCGTCGAAACTTGCAGTTCGCCGCTGGTGTCGTCGAACACCATGTGCGTGTGCGGGTAGGGGATCTCGATGTCGTGGGTCTCGAAGCGCTCCCAGACCTCGGTCAGCACCCTCGAGCGAACCCTCGTCTGTTTGTACGGTTCGTTCGCCCAGTACCGGAGCCGCAACGCGACGTCGCTGTCGCCGAACTCGCGGATGTAGCACGTCGGCGCCGCCGGATACCTGGCGCTTCCGACCCGGATGTCGGGACCGCCGTTGATCACTTCCTCGACCGCACGCGCCGCCGCCTCCATCTGTTTGCGGGCGACGCCGATGTCGCTCTCATAAGTCACGCCCACGTCCAGCGTCATCCGGATACGGGTGTCCTCGGCCGAGTAGTTGATGACGTCCCGTTCGCGCATCGTCCCGTTGGGGAGAACCATGAACGTGTTGTCGAGAGTAATGACCTTGGTGTAGACGAGCGTGACGTTTTCGACGAACCCCTTCGTCTCCGTGTCGCCGAGTTCGATCATGTCGCCGATCTCGTAGGGCTGCTCGGAGAGGACGAACACGCCGCTTATCACGTTGCCGATGATGGGCGCGAGAACGATACCGACGACGGCGGAGAAGACACCGACCGAGAGGGCGATGTTGCCGAACCCGATCCCGAAGAAGCTCAGTGCCGTCAACACCGCCCCGAGGACGATGAATATCTGGAGGCTGCGCAGGATCGTCCGGCTCACCGAGGGGCGCTTGAACTGGCGGGCGATCCGCCGCCCGAGCACTTGTCGGGCGATCTGGGAGAGATAATACGAGAAGACGACGACCGCGACCGCGAGGACGAGCCGGTAGACGAACACCGGGACGTAGCCGGGGAGCCACTCCGGCGGGGCCAATCCCGGCCCCTCGCGGAAGGTCGAAGAGGGCGTCTCCGCCTGCAACACCACCGGGTCCATACTGGCCTCTCAGCGGGCATCCGAAAAAGCGTTCCCCACTGCCCGTCGGTCGGTCCGGAACCCGGGACAACAATGGGACGCCGACCGATGTGGGGAGAGGCGGTCCCCGGTCAGGACGGGTGGGGAGCGTTCGCTCACGGGAACGGGTGATGCGCCCGGTCGAGATCCGGCTCGAAGCCGAGCGACTCGGGGACGCGCCGCGACCGCTCGCCGAAGTACGGTTCGCCGGTGAAAAGCGGCTGCGCCGAGGGGATCACGACCCGGACGGCCTCGAATCCCATCGATTCGACGTCCCGCGGGGTGACCCGCGAGGCGTAGGCGTCGAGCCCCGCATCGTCGACCCGACCGACCAGCGCGTCGAGTTCCGCCACGCCGGTCGGGGGCTCCGGGGGACCGATCTCCGCCGCCGGGACCGTTGTTGCGGGGTCGACGAACGCCCGCGTCGATTCCAGGACGGCGGCGTGGGGGCCGATCGCGCCGTGTTCTTTCTCCGCTCGCGTTTGGCCCATCCGGCGGAGTTCGAGCCAGTTCTGCAGCGCTTCCGCGAGCGCGTCGCGCGCGGCCGCCGCCGGATCCAGATCGGCCGCCGACCCGGCCGCGAATCGGGGCCACTCGCCCTCGCGGTGGACGCAGGCCGCGACGACCGGTACGTCGACGTCTTGGGTGCAGACGAGCGCCGTCGTCTCGAGCCCCTCGCTTTTCGCCCGGTTCTGGAGCGTCCGGTACCCCTCGTCGTCGACGGCCAACCCCATCGGCTCGTACGTCGAATACCACGACAGCATCGTCGCGTCGCGCTCGAGCACCTCGTAGAGCCCCGACAGGAGCGCGCCGACGCCGCCGTTTCCGAGCCCCAGCCCGGTCGTGATCGGGGGCCGTATCGTCCGCTCCGGCGGCGGGAAGACGACGAGTTCCGCCGGCAGTTGGACGCGGTCGCCGGTCAGGAGGTGCTCGCCACCGCACCACCGCGTTACCTCGGGATCAGTTCCCTCGGGGGCGACGAACCGACCGGGGGGGATCGGGGCCGTCGGGTCGGTCTCGAACGCCCGCTCGCGGTAGATCGCGGCGCTGTACCGCTCGAGAGCCTCGCCGAGCGCCTTCATGAACGCCGGGTCCCAGTCGATCCCGACGCCGGCGGCGTGGTCGGGCGCGTCAGCGTCGGAAAACGGCGTCGCCGCGAGCGTCGCGAGGTAGTAGGGGACCGGAAACGACTCGGCTTCCCCGATCGCCGAGACGGGTCCGACGCGCTCGTCGAAGGCGACCTCGGCCACGGAGAGGGACTCCTCGAGCGACCGCGGCTCGTGGTGACGGGGCACTCCGGCGCCGTCGCCGCCCTCGGATTCGTCCCCCGCGCCGCTACCGGTGTCGCCCCCGTCGCACTCGCAGTAGGGGACCGGTAACACCCGACGCCGGGCGTGTGGGACCTCGATCACGCCACCGACGAGCGTAGACTCGTCGCCACGGAGGAGCGTCGTAAGTTCTCGGCCGGCGACCGCCCCGGCGAACCTGGCCGCCGCCGCCCCACAGTGACCCTCGTCGGTCGCCGGGTCGGCCGCCGCGA
The DNA here is from genome assembly GCF_000591055.1 of Natronomonas moolapensis 8.8.11. Lineage (GTDB taxonomy): Archaea > Halobacteriota > Halobacteria > Halobacteriales > Haloarculaceae > Natronomonas > Natronomonas moolapensis. Next base: position 2,046,733 of record NC_020388.1, read on the forward strand.
CGCGCTCGCGGAGACACGCCCGACACGCCGTCCCGGGGGTGTGTCCGGACACCGAGGCCGACACGCCCTCGACGGGCCGTCCACCGACGCCGCCGAGTTCGACGACGACGAGCGGCGTTCGGGTCGTCCGGGCCTGCGTCCCCGCCCGCTCGAGGAGCCCCCTTTCGGCGTCCCCACCGCCGGACGGCCCGACCGCGACGGCCACGTCGCAGCCGCCGACGCCGGCGGGGTCGATGGCCACCGATTCGGCGTCAGTGTCGGCCACGGCCGCACGAACCGACTCCATCGCGACGCCCCCGCCGAGCACTCCGACGGTCGTCACGCCGGACCACCGAGCGTCGGACCCGGATGCGTTTTGCTGTGCATACCGCTCACGTCCGGTCGAGGGGCGATAAAAGCCGCGGACGCCGCGGTCGACACGCCCCGAAGCCGATGCTCACTCCGCGAGCAGCGACCGGGCGACGCGTGCGAACTCGCTCTCGTCGTCGACATCAAGCCGTTCGTCGCCGAGTCGCAACCGGAGACGCGGCCGGCCGACGTCGATCGGTACCTTTTCGGTTTCGATGACGCCGGACTCCTCCATCCGCGTCTTCGTCCGGGAGAACGTGGCCTTCGATGCGATCCCGACGTCCTCGCCCCACCGCGAGATATCGTAGAGGAGGTCGCCGTTCCGCGCCGCCACAAGCAGCGACACCGTGACTTCGTCGAGACCGGTCCCGTCCCGAACGGAATCGAGCGCCGAGAGGACAGCGTCGAAGTCCGCGGCCGTGGATTCGCCGAGTTCGGTCTCGAGTGTGTCGCGGACCTCAGCGAGCGGCGGCGTCCGGAGGTCGTACGCCTCCGCGTCGGCCCAGGCGTCGGCGAACCGGCCGTTCGCGTCCGCGACGAACGTCCGGTCGTCCGTCGTCAGTCCGGCGGCGCAGTCGTCGCCGCGGACGACGGCGGTGACCGACGACTCCGAGACCACCAGCGCGTTCGTCCCGTCGTCGTAGCGCCGTATCTCGAGGCCGCCGTTCTCGACGTGGTTGGCTGCCTGTCCGGCGACGAGAAAATCGCTCGTCGCGGCTTTCAGCGCCCCCACGTCGGCGAGAAGCCGAACCGACGGGGAGCCCTCCGCCAGAACCCGGACGAGGCCCTCGATCGTCTCCGGGTCGGGAGCGACGACGACCACCCCGCCGTCGGTCACGTCGAAAACCCCTCCGAGCACGCCAGCGACGGTCGGCTCCACGACAGTTTGTTTCATCGGCGTACGTACGCATATGAATGGGGAGATATTTAAGTCTTGTAGAGCGCTGAGTACTCTCCCTGCCGTCCGTGCGATGGTTTCGAGACTCTCGTCGTCGGCGTACTGTTCCGTCGATCGGCCGGCTGTCGCGGCCAGCGTTCGCCACGAACGGATACCTTATTGTCCCGTCGACCCTCATTCATCTGTATGAACTACGAAGAGGTCCGTCGGACCGATCCCGCGCTCGCGGACGCCCTCGAGGGCGAACGCGAGCGCCAGGAGGACACGCTCGCGATGATCGCGAGCGAGAACCACGTCTCCGAGGCCGTCCTCGAGGCCCAGAGTTCGGAGTTGACGAACAAGTACGCCGAGGGCTACCCGGGCGAGCGCTACTACGCCGGCTGTGAATACGCCGACACCGTCGAGGAACTCGCCATCGAGCGGGCCACGGAGCTGTGGGGTGCCGACCACGTCAACGTCCAGCCCCACGCCGGAACGCAGGCGAACATGGGCGTGTACCTGGCGATGTTGGACCCGGGCGACAAGATCCTCTCGTTGGAACTCGAACACGGCGGGCACCTGAGCCACGGCCACCCGGCGAACTTCACGGGCCAGACCTACGAGGTCGAACAGTACGAGGTCGACCCCGAGACCGGGTACATCGACTACGAGGGGCTCCGCGAGCACGCCGAAGAGTTCGATCCCGACATCGTCGTCTCCGGTTACTCCGCGTATCCCCGCGAGGTCGACTTCGAACGCATCCAGGCGGCCGCCGACGCCGTCGACGCCTACCACCTCGCCGACATCGCCCACATCACCGGCCTCGTCGCGGCCGGCGTCCACGAGTCGCCGGTCGGCGTCGCTGACTTCGTCACCGGATCGACCCACAAGACGATCCGTGCCGGCCGCGGTGGCATCATCATGTGCGACGAGGAGTACGCGGACGCGATCGACGCGTCGGTCTTCCCCGGCGCACAGGGCGGCCCGCTGATGCACAACGTCGCCGGCAAGGCCGTCGGCTTCGCGGAGGCGCTCTCGCCGGAATTCGAATCGTACGCCCGACAGGTCGTCGACAACGCCGAGGCCCTCGGCGCGCGGTTGCAGGAGCACGGCTTCTCGCTCGTCTCCGGCGGCACCGACACCCACCTCGTGCTGGTCGATCTTCGCGACTCGCACCCGGACACGACCGGAACGGTCGCCGAGGAAGCGCTTGAGGCGGTCGGAATCGTGCTGAACAAAAACACCGTCCCCGGCGAGACGCGCTCGCCGTTCGACCCCTCGGGGATCCGCGCTGGGACGCCAGCGCTCACCACGCGCGGGTTCGACGAGGCGGCCTGCGAACGCGTCGCCGACCTCATCTATCGGGTCGTCGACAGCCCCGACGACGAGGCGGTCAAGGCCGACGCCGAAGCCGAGGTCGAAGCGCTCTGTGCGGAGTACCCGCTGTACGACCGCGAAGGTCGCCTCGTCGACTTCGAGTAAGACCGTCTCCCGCGACCCGAAACGCTTCCTCGGGGCGGCCGCTACTGTTCGAGAGATGACCGACGCCAACCGTCTGCGACGGCCGCTGCTGTTCGTGATGGGGCCGCTCTACGTCGTCGCCGGCGTCCTCCACTTCGTCGTCCCGGAGCTGTACGTCCAGATCGTGCCGCCGATGCTCCCCGCGCCGCTCGCGCTGGTGTATCTCTCCGGGATCGCCGAGATCGCGGTCGGCGTGGGCGTGTTGCTCCCGCGGACCCGCCGGTACGCGGCGTGGGCGACGGCCGCGGTGCTTCTCGCGGTCTTCCCGGCGAACGTCTACATGGCGACACACGGCGTCGTCGTCGAGGGGCTGCCTGGTGGCGGCGACCCCTCCGAGGTCGTCCGCTGGGGGCGGCTCCCGCTGCAGGGCGTGTTGATCCTCTGGGCCCTCTGGTACACCCGGCCACGTCCGGAGCAGCGCCGAGAGTGATCGGCCGGCCGCACGTTCGGAGAGGGTTCCGCGACTGCGGCACACGCCGCGGCCGGATTTATAATGCTGCGCCGGGTCGGTTCGGGCATGACAACGTTCGTTGTCGTCGGCGGTGACGCAGCCGGGATGTCGGCCGCGAGCAAGGCCAAGCGGGACGATCCAGACCTCGACGTGGTCGTCTTCGAGAAGGGCGAGTGGGTCTCCTACGGCGCGTGCGGGCTGCCCTACTACATCAAAGGCGAGATCCAGGCGCTCGAGGAACTCGTCTCCGTCACCCCCGAGGCGTTCCGCGAGGAGCGCGACATCGACCTCCGGACGGGCCACGAGGTCGTCGACATCGACCCCGACGACCGGACGGTGACCGCACGGAGCGACGGGGAAACGACGGTTCAGCCTTACGATGCCCTGCTCGTCGCGACCGGCTCGGCGGCGGTCGAACCGCCGATCGAGGGCCTCGATCTCGAGGGCGTCTACACGCTCGGCTCGATGAGCGACGGGAAGGAGCTCAGGGAGTTCGTCGCCCGCTCGCGGGAGACGTCACCCACGGAGCAACCCGACAGCGGCCCCGCGTGTCAGTACCTCGAGAACTGCAGCGGACCGGTCGGGATCGTCGGCGGCGGCTACATCGGCGTCGAGATGGCGGAGGCGCTGGCCGAGAACGGCTTCGAGGTACACCTCTTCCAGCGCGGCGACCGGGTGCTCAAGGGGTTCAGCGACGCGACGAGCGAGGCCGTCGCCGATCACCTCGACGAGCAGGGGGTCTCGGTGCATCTGAACGCCGCGGCCGAGTCGATCGCCGGCGGCGGCGCGGTCGAGGCCGTCGTCACAGCCGACGGGCGCGTGCCGGTCGAGATGGTGTTGCTCGGGACGGGCGTCCGGCCGCGGACGGACCTCGCCGAGGCCGCCGGCATCGAACTCGGCCCGACGGGCGCAATCGCGACCGATGCCTACCGGGAGACGAACGTCGAAGGCGTCTATGCCGCCGGCGACTGCGCGGAAGCCGAACACGTCGTCACCGGCGACCCGGCGTACGTCCCGCTCGCGCTGACGGCGAACAGACACGGACGCGCGATCGGGCGGACGATCGCGGGGACGCCGACCGAGGGCGGTGCAGTCGCCGGGACGGCGGCGGTGAAAGCCTTCGACGTCGAGGCCGCGCGGACGGGCGTCCTCGACCACGGAAAGGCTCGCGAAGCCGGGTTCGACCCGGTCACCGAGACGATCGATGCGAACTCCAGGGCGGGCTATTACCCCGAAGGAGGGACGGTTCGCGTGACGCTGACCGCCGACCGGGAATCGGGCCGCGTCCTCGGCGGGAGTCTCGTTAGCGAGTACGGCGAGGGGGCGGTCCACCGCAGCCACGCGCTGGTCGGCGCAGTCACTGAGGGAGTGACGGTGGGCGAGTTGTCGAACTACGACCTCGCGTACGCCCCGCCGTTCAACACGACGTGGGATCCGATCCTGACTGCCGCGAAGGTGCTCGGCGGGCAGCTGTAGCACGAACGTGCATATACACCCGGGTCGGTACCGCGAGACCACCACGAACCCGAACCGTTGATAGGTCCGGAGCGCCCCCTCTCCGGTAATGACCGACGTTATCGACGGCGAGGCCGTCGCCGCCGACATCCGTGACTCGCTGAGCGGGAGCATCGACCGCCTGAACGCCGAGGGTATCGAACCGGGACTCGCGACTGTCCTGATGAGCGACGATCCCGCGAGCGAGACGTACGTCTCGATGAAACAGCGCGACTGCGAGGCGGTCGGCATCGACGGCATCCACGTCGAGATCGACACCGATGCGCCGGCGGCGGAGCTGTACGACACGATCGAGGAACTCAACGGCGACCCCGGGGTACACGGCATCTTGGTGCAGATGCCGCTCGTCGACGGTATCGACAGCCGCCGCGTGCTCCGCAGCATCGATCCGATGAAGGACGTCGACGGCTTTCACCCCGAGAACGTCGGTCGACTCGTCGCCGGAAACGATCGCTACCGGCCCTGTACGCCGCACGGCATCCAGAAGCTCCTCGAAGCGTACGATATCGAGACGGAGGGTGCCGACGCGGTCGTCATCGGGCGCTCGAACATCGTCGGCAAGCCCCTCGCCAACCTGCTCCTCCGGAAGGCCGACGACGGGAACGCGACGGTCACCGTCTGTCACTCCCGGACACATGACCTCGAAGAAAAGACCCGAAGCGCCGACATCGTCGTGGCGGCGGTCGGCATCCCCGAACTCGTCGACGCCGGGATGGTTCGCGAGGGCGCAACGGTGATCGACGTCGGGGTTAACCGCGTCGACGCCGACACGGAGAAGGGCTACGAACTCGTCGGCGACGTGGACTACGAGGGCGTAGCGGAGGTGGCCGGAGCGATCACCCCGGTCCCGGGCGGCGTCGGGCCGATGACCCGGGCGATGTTGCTGTACAACACGGTCAAGGCCGCGGGGCTGCAGAACGACGTCGACGTCGAGTTGCCCTGACCGCCACATGTCGCCGCCCGATTCCGACGTCTTCGACGCGTACGACGACTACTACCGGACACGCAGACGGATCGAACTCGACCCCGAACGCTTCGAGAGAGGGATCGAACGGGGCGACGACGGCGCGTGGGGCGTCGGCGCGCTCGTCGTCGAGGGCGACCGCGGGCTTTTCGTCCGCGAGGGCGACACCTGGTTGCTCCCCGGCGGTCGCCTCGAGGAAGACGAGACGCACGAGGCGGGCGCGCGCCGGGAGGTCCGCGAGGAGACCGGTATCGACGTCGAGATAACCGGTCTGGGCGCCCTCGCCGAGCAGACGTTCGTCCACCGGGACTCGGGAGAGAGCTACGAGTTCCGTTTTGTGACCTTCGTCGGCCAGCCGGCAGCGTCGACGCCCGACTCTCCTCGATCGGACGACCACGCTATCGACGAGGTCGCGTGGCGTCGAACCGTTCCGAGACGGACGTTCGATCGGGAACTCGTCGTCCGCCTCTTCGAGGCGTATGTTTAACTATCGGAACGCAGCCACCGGCCGTATGCCCTGACTGACCGGCCGCGCGCCGCCGAGGCGGGAGTGTGACACACGGCGCGTGGCGTCTCCCGGCGTGTCGCCTGTTTGCTGTCCGAGACGCTTCGTCGGCTCACCCGAGCGAATCGAGTCGCTCTTCGGCGACGGCGAGTTCCCCCTCCTCGCCGTCGGCCAGATACCGGCCGAGCGACCGCGCCGCCGAGACGAGCGTCTCCGACTCCCGCGGCGGCACGTCGCCGTCGAGCGCCCGGACCCGTTTTAGGTGCGTCGAGAGCCGCTCTAGCGCACCGGTCACCGCCCGATCCGGGTGCTCTTCGAGGTACGCCCGAAGGTCGGCGCGGTACTCCCGGACGGCATTAGCGTACGCGAGCCCCCGCATAGCCCGCATCGATTTCGGCACCGAGTCGGGAGCCGGCCGCGCGCCCTTGTCGGCCCGCAGCAACTCGGTGACGTACCACGCCTCGTCGTCGGAGACGTCGATCCGACGTCCGATCTCAGCGGCGGCGTGTTTGAGTTCCATCGCAGCCAAGTACGTCTCGTCGAGGGGTCGGAGTCGCCCCGCGTCGACGAAGCCATAGCCGCGCGTGAACTCGCGAGCGCGGTCGCTCGCCCGCTCGGCGAGCCGTTCGAGCGGTTCGGCGTCGATGTCGGTTCGGATCGGCGTCAGATCGAGTGTCGCCGCCGTCGCGGTGTGGAGCGCGCGCTCCTCGTCGGTCCCGACGCTGTGGGCGCTCCCGCAGTCCGGGCACGATATCGCCCCCGTCTCGTAGTACGACCACTGCGCTCCACACGCTTTGCACTCCCGTCGGCCGCGGATCTTCATATCGGTGGTTGTGTTCGACAGTGCAAAACACCCTCGGCTACCCGTCGAAGCCGTCGAAGCGCTCCGCGACGCGGTCGGCGGCGAGCGCGAGTACGAGTTCGATGCGCGCCGCCCACGGGGTCCCGTGGGCGAACCGGACGTGATCACACGCCGCGAGCGTCGCCGCCCCGCCGGCCGTCCCGTATATCGGTTCGGTCGGCCCGACGTGACAGCGCGAGGTGAGCACGATGGGACACGACGCGTCGACGATGGCGTCCCCCACGGCTCCGGTCACGTTCCCGAGTCCGGTTCCGGCGACGACGACGCCGTCTCCGCGCCGTTCGGCGGCGTCGAACGCCGCGCGTCCGACGCCGGAGGCGGAGACGACGAGTGGGACCGTCGGGTGAGCATCGGGACCGGGGACCGGAAACGTCGCATCGGCCCCCTGTGGAGACCGGTGCCAGTGGACCCGTTTTCGCGTGAACCGCGCGATCGGTCCCGCTTCGGGGGACCGAAACGCATCGAGCGCGCAGGTGTGTGATTTCCGAACGGTCGCGGCGGCGTGTAGTTCCTCGTCGAACGCCACGAATGCCCCGGAGTCGACCCGTTCGTTCGCTGCGGCTCGAACCGCCGTCTCGAGGTTCGTCGCGCCGTCGTTGCCGGGTTCGTCGGGGCGCCGTTGAGCCCCCGTCACGACGACAGGCGACTCGCAGGTGAGGTCGAGATACCGGGCCGTCTCCGCGAGCGTGTCGGTTCCGTGGGTGACGACGACGCCGTCGACAGTCGGCCCGACCGAACGGATCCGTTCGGCGAGGCGGGCGCACACCGATAGCGCCATATCGAACCCGGGGCGGTCGGCGATCGTTTCGACGGTGAGGTCCGCGTATTCGCCCACGCGCGCGGCAGCATCGAGCAGTTCCGCTCCCGAGAGTTCCGGGGCTGCCCCCCGGTCGTCCCCGTCGGCGGTCGAGGCGATCGTGCCACCCGTCGCGATGACGTGTACGTCCATGTCGGCGTCTCCACCGGCGAGCGATTGGGCGTTTCGATCGGCCCTCGGCGGGGTTGTGCCGAAATCCGCTGGAGAGCGAAGGTTCATTCCGCCGGTGGGCATAGACGTCACTATGCGCGACGAAGACGAAATACGGGAGCAATACGAGTTTCTGAAGGCCGAACTCGACGACGAGGAAATGAACCACGAGGGGGTAAAACAAATGTTCACGTACTACAAACGCGCACTCGGATGGGCTCTCGAAGAGGAGCAGATGTGATCGACACCATGCTCGACGTATTCCGTTGTTTCGCTGGATTTATATTCATGTGATGTCTGACGTTAAGTGACGCTTCGCTTGGAGGGCCGAAGCGTCAGCGGGGACCAATTCAGGGCGGCAAGCGCCCGACCGGCCCTTTTCATCCGGTCGGACGCTTTCCTCTCTCGCTGCAACGAACCCGTAGAGACGGAATTAGCGCCCGCTGTATCTCGTGTGAGCTTGTCCGCTCGCCGCCGCTCCCGATCGGCGTACACGTATACTATCTGAAACAACTCGGCGAAGCAATCAGTAACTATGGAGACAGCTTTCGTACGTGCCATACCGGCGCGTACCGTAACAACCGATTTCGACCGGATGCTGGCCGCTCGGCGGCTCGACCGCGGCCTCGTCCGATCCGATATATTTAAACTGACACGACAATAACTGTATTATAGATATTACCAATGCACGACCTGACCGGATTCCAACGTGATCTGCTGTACGCTATTATCGGCCGAGACGATCCCCACGGCCTAGCGATAAAGGAGGAACTCGAAGACTACTACGAGAAGGAGATTCACCACGGCCGTCTCTACCCGAACCTCGATACTCTCGTAGAAAAAGGCCTCGTCGAGAAGGGACAACGCGACCGGCGAACCAACTTCTATACGCTTACGCGCCGCGGCCGCCGCGAGGTCGACGCCCGCCGCGAATGGGAAGACCAGTACGTCGGCAAGGAGTGACTCGCTGGGTCGGTCGCGATCCGACCAGTTTTGTGTCCCACCGGTGAATCACCGGTATGAGCGCGGACCTCGACGAGAAGACCGATCGCTACGAGGCGCTGCTCGCAGCGGCGCTGGAGGCCGCAGAGATCGCACCGCAGGAGGGGACGCCGCTGTACGAGGCCGCCGTCGAATGCCGGGAGATGGCGCAGTCGTACCTCGAAGACGGTCGACACTTTCGCGAGCACCACGATCCGGTCAACGCGCTCGCCGCCTTCTCGTACGGCCACGGGTGGTTGGACGCCGGCGCGCGCATCGGCGTGTTCGATGTCCCGGCCGAAGGCGAACTGTTCACCGTGTCGGGTTCCTCCCACGGCTAAAGCCGTGGGCCTGCTGCTTGTATCTCTGTGAGACGCCCGTCGTCTCGCCCCGGGCCGTCGTGGGCGCCGCCCGAGCGGTAGATTTACCGCCGGCGCTCGCCGATCCACCGGTATGTCGGTTCCATGCGTCCGCGCCGCCCGCGAAAACGGCGAGACGGTTCGCCAGCTGCTCGCCGACGCGGGGGCGCTCTCCGGCGAATACGAGATCGAAGTCGTCGACGACGAGATCTATCTCCCGCTCGACCCGGTGGCGAATCCCGCAGAGATCGATCCCGGGTTGGACGTGGTCGACCGCGAGCCGCCGCGCCGCGAGGGACAGACGCTGCCGAAGGACGTCCTCGGGTTCGATCCCTCCTACGAGCGTCTGGGCGACATCGCCATCGTCGACGAGGACGACGACGAGCGCGCCCGCCGAATCGCGGAAGCGGTACTCGAGTCCGACCTTCCGGCACGGACGGTCGTCAACCGCGCCTCGCCGATCGAAGGGGAGCTCCGGGTCCGACAGTGGGACGTCCTCGGCGGGGACGGCACCGAGACGGTCCACCGCGAGCACGGCTGCGAGTTCGAACTCGACATCGCGGAAATGTACTTTTCGCCCCGACTGGCGACCGAGCGCCACCGGGTCGTCGGCGGCGTCGAGCGCGACGAGCGGGTCTTCGATATGTTCGCAGGCGTCGGTCCCTTCATCGTCCCGGCGGCCAAACGCGGCGCCGAGTGCGTCGGCGTCGACCTCAACGAGGCCGCCGTCGAGTACCTCCGCCGCAACGCCGAGCGCAACGGCGTCTCGGATCGGGTGATCGCCATCAACGCCGACGTCAGGGACGTCACCGGGTACGACGACTGGGCGGATCGGATCGTGATGAACCTCCCCCACAGCGCCGACGGCTTTCTCGACACCGCGGTCGAACTCGCTGGCGAGGACTGTCTGCTCCACTATTACGACATCCAACACGACTCGGACCCCTTCGGCCCCGGCGAGCGGGCGATCCGTGCGGCCGCCGAGCCGGACTACGACGTCTCCATCGAGACCCGCCGGGAGGTGCGCTCTTATGCTCCCCAGGAGCTGAACGTCTGTCTCGACGCCCGGCTCCGACGGGACAGATGAGCCGAGGGCGGCCGCCCGAGTTCGCAACCCTTATCTGACGTATGCCCCCACTATTCGATGCGCGCCGGAGTAGCTCAGCTGGCAGAGCGAATCCTTCGTAAGGATTAGGTCGGGGGTTCAAATCCCCCCTCCGGCTTTTCGTCGTATTCCCGCCCCGTCGTTTCACTAGAGGGCGTCCCGATCCACGCGGTATATTGTCACCGCCTCGTTTTCGAAGGCGACTCGGAACGCGGGCCGCTCGAAGGATCGCAACTCGCCGTAGCGGTCGCGCTCGCCCGGCCCGACGTAGACGTATCTGACGTCGTAGCGTTCGAGGCGCTCGGCGGCGATCGCCCACTCGCCCGTGTAGATCTCGTCGACGTGGGCGACGCGGCGCTCGTAGGCCTCGGGGCTTCGGTACTCCTCTTGATGATCCCACCCGACGACCGTCGGCAACCCGGTAAACGTGGAAGCAGGGCTCGTGAACCGATACGACGGCCCGGGGGCCTCGACGATCGTCGGCGTCCCGGGACGGTCCTCGAGCCAGCGGATCGCCTCGGCCTGTGCCGGTCGGGACGTCTCGATCGCCTCGTGCCCGTCGAGCGTGAGGTCGGCGCCGCCCGAGGCGACCTCCGGGCCGAGTTCCTGTTGGGCGACCATGACCGGGAAGACGAGCGTCGACGCGAGGACGAGACAGACCGAGACGACGGCGAGCGACGACCGGAGGGCGACACGTCGGTCCGGCGATGCAGCGCCGGCGGCAGACGGACCGGCGGCGTCGGCGGACGCGGCGTCGGTCCCCCGGTAGGCGGCGAGACGGCTCGACGCACGCGAGAGCACGACCGCCGCGGCGGCCCCCGCACCCGCCGCGCCCAGCGTCCACCCCTGGACGGCGACCTTCAGCGCCGTGTTCCATCGGGGCGGATCGATCCGCGGTAGTCGGGCGTGCACGACCTCGAGTGCGAACAACAGCCCGAGACCGGCGATCGCCAACACGACGGCGAAGTCCCCCCGGTCGGTGCGCACAAGGACCCATCCGACGAGCACCAGCGAGGCCGTGACGAGGACCGCACCGAGGTCGAAGCGGAGCGCCGTCGCCACCGCGACCGGGAGGCAGAGCCCGGCGAGGGCGAAGTAGCGACGGTCGATTCGGGCGAGGACGGGTCGTCCGAGCGTCGCCACGTATATCGCGACCATCGACAGCAGGCCGCCGTAGACGACCACGAACGGTCCGAGCGGACTCCGGGGCGGGAAAAAACCGATCCCCTCGTTGCTCGGGACGTGGCCGAAGACGAGAAACGGCGACGCGACGGCGACGCCGATCACCACGACGACAGTCCCGACCGTCCCCGCGGCCACCAACCGCCCGAGTTCAGAGCCGACTCGGGCGCGTCGGCCGGCGTCGCCGCCCGCCGCCTGAATCGGCGCGGCCAGCCGCCCGGAGAGCAGCGTCGCGGGGTGGGGGTCGGCGGCGCCGACGGCGAGGACCGCCAGCCCGCCCACCGTCGGGAGCGACCAGGTGTTCATGAAGCCGAAGACGCCGGCGATCGCCCCCAGACCGAGAACCGCCGTGATCCGGCGGTGGCGATCCTCGGCGGGCATCCGATAGTAGGCGTAGGCCACCGCGGCGGCGAACAGCACGTATCCCGTCGAGAGCGCGTGGCCGTGGAGGTCGCCCTTCACGAACGAGTACATCGGGACCTCCTGGATCGTTCCCCGGACCACATAGCGGGTGTACCACCACGTCCAACTACCGGGATCGGAGAGATCGGCGATCGCGGCCCCCAACTCGCCCCCATAGAAGCGCTGGGCGGCGAACCCGAAAGCGGCCCGGCCGGCGGGATCGGCGATCTGCTCCGGAAGCGACGGTGTCAAGAGCCGGATCGGCGTCGTCGTGGGGCCGCCGAGGGCGACGAACGCCACACCGAGGACGCCCCCGAGCCGAGAGGAGTGTCCACGTCGTTCGACGATAGCGCCGGAGAGCCCGTACGCCACGACGACCAACACCCCGTAGAACGCCGCAATGCCGAGGTTGAACCCGTATCGCAGTTCGGTCCCGGTGATCATCGAGACGCTTGCCACCTGGAGTTGGGTGCCGTAATAATACCGCAGCGACTCGCCGGCGTACCAGACGTCCGGCGGCGGGAGGCTCCCGGCGCGCTCCAGCGCATTCACCAACCCGAAATGGAGGAACTGCTCACCGCCGGCCGGCGTGATCCCGGGCGCGGCGGCGCGCAACAGGGCTACGTACAGAAACCCGGCGACGAAGACGCCGTACGTCGCCGCCACCGCGCGCCACTCGGGGCGGGCTCCACGGCGGTAGGCGAAGGCTGCCCCCGCAGCGACGGCCCCGAGCGCGAGCGCGACGGTGTGGCGGCCGAACGACAGTTGGCCGACCCAGAACACGACGATCGCGAACGGAATCAACGCGGCGGGGATGGCGAAGGCGGCACCCTTTTTCGGTAGTTCCCGGAAGAGAGCCGCCGCAATGGGAGCGCCGGTCGCGGCGACGAACGCGAAAAACAGGAGATACGCGGCGACGGGGAGGTACTCCACACCGCCCAGTGAGTCGCGGCGTTCAATAAACGCTTCCGGCTTCGATCCGGCAACGCCGATCGCACGACCTGTCGGTCCCGAGGCGACGTAATTTTCGAGCCGCAGGGGAAAGATATTTAAAAGTCTCTTCGAGAGTCTACGGTATGCCACACTGCCGCAACTGCGATGCGTTCGTGACCGACAATTACGTGCGCGTGTTCGCCCCGCAGGGGATGTCGACCGTTCGGGTCTGCCCCAACTGCGAGGACAAACTCCGCGACGGCGCGGAGGTCCGTGAGGCGCGTTCGACGCGGCAGAACTGAGACGCCCCGGCTTCGGTTCTCGCTTTTTCACCCCCGTTTCCGCCGTCCGTGCTCCGGCTAGCGCCGGATCGGTTCGTCTCTATTCCGACCGCGCGCCGCCGTCGTCGGCCCGGGGACGCGTTCTCTCGGCCGAGAACGGGTCCCCGAGCGCCTCGAGCAGTTCGGCGTCGGTGACTATATTGGCGTACTCGGGGGGGTCGGACGCCCCGTGGAGCGCGAACGTCTGAGTCGACTCGCGGGCGAGCCGCTCGTTCGGCCCCCCGACGGGGCCGGCGACGACGACTGCGTCCGCGCGGTCGACGAGGGTCGCCGCGGCGGCCACCCGGTCGTCGGCCACGGGCTCGAACGGCGGGGCGACCACGACCTCGCGCGCGACCGCCCGGGCGGTGACGGAAGCGGCGTCGCCCTCCGGGACCACCCCGACGGTGACGGCGACGCCGCGTTCTATGAGTCTGCCGATCGTCCGTGCGGCGTCCGTCCCGCGCCCGAGGACGTGGACCCGGTGCCTGCCCGGCGGCTCGTCGGCGAGTGGCGTCACAGCGGGAGTTCCCGTTACCGGATTCGTCCCGACAGCCGTTCGCACGCCGAAGGCCGACTCGAGCCGTTCGGCGGTGAGGACCGCCTCGGGCGGGCCGTCGGCGAGGACCGAGCCATCGGAGAGCAAGGCGACCCGGTCACAGAAACGCGCGGCGAGGTCGAGGTCGTGGATCGCCGCGACCACAGTCCGTCCCGCCGTCGCCAGCTCCCGCGCCAGCGCCAACGTCCGTACCTGGTGGTTGATGTCGAGGCTCGCCGTCGGTTCGTCGAGCAACAGCACGGGCGTCTCCTGGGCGAGCGCGCGGGCGAGCACGACGCGCTGTCGTTCGCCCCCGCTCAGTTCGTCGATCGACCGGTCGGCGAACCGTGCGGTGTCGGTCCGTTCGAGCGCCGACTCGACCGCGGTTCGGTCGTCGGCGTCGGTCGTCTCGAAGCGCCCCCGGTGTGGCGTCCGCCCCATCGCGACGACGTCCGCGACGTCGAACTCGAAAGCGACCCTCGTCGTCTGCGGTACGGTCGCGACCAGCCGCCCGACGTCGCGGGGCGACGAGGAGGTCACATCGTGGCCGTCCACGCGGACCCGTCCCGCCGTCGGCGATACGATCCCGTTGCACGTCCGGAGCAGCGTCGTCTTTCCGGCCCCGTTCGGGCCGACCAACGCGAGGAACGCGCCCTCGGGGACGTCGAGGGAGACGTCCTCGAGCACCGGCGTTTCGCCCAGCTCGACGCCGACCGAGTCGAGTTCGATCACAGCGCGTGCACCTCGCGGTTTCGGAGTAAATAGAGAAAGAACGGAGCCCCGAGCGCCGCGGTGACGATCCCGACGGGCACCTCGGCCGCCCCCGACCGGGCGACCGTGTCGGTCGCGACGAGAAAGACCGCTCCCGCCAGCGCGCTCGTCGGCAACAGGATGCGGTGGTCGGGGCCGACGACGAGCCGCATCGCGTGGGGGACGATGAGGCCGACGAAGCCGATCACGCCGGCCACGGAGACGGCGGCGGCGGTGACGACGCTCGAGGTCGCGAGCAGGACCCGTTTCGTTCTCTCGACGTCGATCCCGAGGGTGTGCGCCTCCTCCTCGCCGAGCAGGAGCACGTTCAGATCCCGCGCGTACGCCAGCAGGACCACGAAAAAGACGAGTACGACGGGCAGGGCTAGCTTGACGCGCCCCCAGGTGCTGTCGTGGAGGTGGCCCATGAGCCAATACACTGCCGTCTCGAGGTCGTCGCCGGCGTGCAACAGCAGAAACGAGATCGCCGCGCCGAGAAACGTCTGGAGGGCAACACCGGCGAGTAAAAGCGTCGCGACGGGTGTCCGACCGCCCTGGGTGGCGATGAGGTAGACGGCGAAGGCGGCGAGGAGCGCGCCGACGAACGCGAAGGCGGATCGACCGAACGGGACCGAAAGCGGGAGGACGATGAACGCGACCGCGCCGACGGCCGCCCCGGAGGAGACGCCGATGATCGAGGGGTCGGCCATCGGGTTGCGGAAGAACCCCTGCATGACGGCCCCGGCGAGCGCGAGGGCGAACCCGACGATCGCGCCGAGGGCGATCCGGGGAAGCCGGATCCGTGTGACGATGAGTCCGGTCGTGGCCGCGACCTCGAACCCGAACGGCCGGGTCCAGGTGAGGCCGGTCCCTCCGAACGCCGGTATCCGGATCCGGTTCAACAGGACGTACGCCACGTCGAGCGGACCGATAGCGGCGTATCCGAGCGCAGCACTGACGAGGACGATGGAAAAAAGTACCCCACACAGGGCCGCCGACCACGCGATCGTCCGCCGGAGAACCATACGAACAAGTCCGGTTGCGTTAGTCAAATACTTATTGTCCTCGCGCCTCGATTGGGAGGATGCGCTCTCGAACGCCCTCCTCGGCCGTCGTCGTACTTCTCGCGCTCTCTCTCGCCGTCGGACTCGTGCCCGTCCCCGCACAGGCACAGGGGACCGACTCGGCTCCCGAGTGTTCGTTCCCGGTCTCGGAACCCGACGCGACCGGGGAGATGGTGACCGTCGCGGAACGACCCGAGCGGATTGTCGTCCTCCAGGCCAGCGCCGCCCAGACCGTCTGGGAACTCGGCGCGTCCGACCGGGTCGTCGGCGCGCCGGTGGCGTCCTACACGGACTATCTGGAGGGAATCGAGGACACGGAGAACGTGCTCAACGCCGACGAGTTCGTCGTCAACCAGGAGGCCGTCGTCCAGCTCGACGCCGACATCGTCCTTGCGCCCAACGTCGTCCCCGACGGGACCGTCGAGCGCCTCCGGGACGCCGACCAGACCGTCTTCAAGTTCGGGTTCGCACGCTCTTTCGACTCCATCGCGGAGAAGACCGAACTGACCGGGCGGCTGATCGGCTCCTGTGCCGAGGCCGAGGGGACGAACGCGGCCTACCGGGACCGGATCGAGTCGGTCGAAGCCGACGTGGATCCCGGCCGTACCCCCCGCGTCCTGTACTACACCGACGGGTTCGTCGCCGGTTCCGGGACGTTCATCGACGAGATCGTCACCACCGCCGGCGGCGCGAACGTCGCCGCCGACAACGGTGTCGAGGGGTACGCCGAACTGAACGAGGAGGCGCTCGTCGAGTGGAACCCCGAAGTGGTCGTGGTCTCGAACCAACAGGACGGGCTGCCGGAGACGCCGGCGTTCGAATCGACGTTCGCCGTGCGAAACGATCAGATCGCAGTCGTCGACGGCAACTACATCAGCCAACCGGCGCCGCGGATCACGGTCGCGCTCGAGGCCGTTGCGGAGGCGGTCTCGGAGGCGGACCTCGAAGCGGGCCCGACGACGACCGCGGCCGACCCCGACGAACCGGACGATGCCGAGCGATCGACCGCCACGGCCGAGCCGACGGACACCGGCGGTCCGACCGACGACGCGGTCGCCGGCCAGCCCGGATTCGGCGCCCTCGCGGGCGCCGTTGCGCTCCTCGCGTTCGCGTTCCTCGCCCGCCGAGCGTGAGTTCGGACGGTGGACGCACAGCCCCCGGGTTGGCGCGTGGCCTCGCTCCGAAGCGCGCCCGACGACCGCTCTCCCCGCCTCGGGCGTCCGAATCGGACACGGACCGGCCGGTTTTTATTTCGCCGCCGCCCAGCCCCGGGCATGGTCGAAAACGTCATTTGGCCCGCCTACCTCGACGCGGAGTGCTCCCGGAACGAGGGACGACGGGTCGCCGAGGACCTCGCCGTTCCCGACCCGACCGTCGACGAGATCGCGAGTGCGGTCCAACAGGTCGGCTACGACGCCGTCATCGATCGGGACCGGGCGTACCCCCGAGAGTACGAACCGCGCGGCCGGGTCGTCGTCAGGGGCGCCGACGACGCCTCGAAGTCCGACCTGCTGGGCGCGGTCGCCGCCTACGTCGCCGCCCTCCGCGAATGAGACGCGTCGGCGAGGTCGTCCGGACCGCCCAGGGGCTCGCGATCCTCCGGTGCTCGGACGAGACGCACCCAGACATCGGGACCGACGTCGTCGACTCGGAACTCGACGATGTCGGCCGGGTCGTCGACGTGTTCGGGCCGGTCGAGCGTCCGTATTTGGCCGTTTCGCCGTCCGACGGCGTCGCGCTGCCGACGCTGCTCGGGGAGAAGCTCTACGCACGATAGCGAACCAGTGTTCGCTCCGCTGTCGCCGCGTCCCCTTCGGAGACCCCGATCGGGAACCGCAATACCCAAACGACCGGGCGGGGACGGTACGGTATGAAGCGGGCCGCCGTCGCCGCCGTCGCCACGCTCTCGCTCTTCGTGCTCGTCCAACTCGGTGCACTCGCGTTGGTCCAGCCGTTCATGGACGCCGGCTACCAGACCGTCGAGGACCCCTCCGATCCGACAAACAGCCTGCTGTACCTCGGTGCCATCCTCGTCGCTACGGTCGTGATGCTCGCGGCGATGCGCTTCGGCGTCGACCGGCTGCTACAGGGGCTCATCCTCTTTGCGGCGGTGTTTCTCTCGTTTTACGTGTTCACCGTCGTGATCCCGCCGGTGGTCACTGTCGCCGGGGGCAACGTCCCGGCGGTCGTCGCCGCGCTCGCGCTCGGTGTCGGGCTCGTGGCCTACCCCGAGTGGTACGTTATCGACGCCGCCGGAGTCGTGATGGGGGCCGGCGCAGCCGGGCTGTTCGGGATCAGCTTCGGGCTCCTGCCCGCGATCGTCCTGCTCGTCGTGCTCGCGGTGTACGATGCGATCTCCGTGTACGGCACCGAACACATGCTCACGCTCGCTTCGGGCGTGATGGACCTCAGTCTGCCCGTCGTGCTCGTGGTTCCGTTGACAGCGTCGTATTCGTTTCTGGAGGACAGCGGCCCGGAGACGCTCGACGACGGGGACAGCGACGACGGCGAGGGGAACGACGACGGCGACGGGGACAGCGACGACGGCGAGGGGAACGACGACGGCGACGGGGACAGCGACGACGGCGACGGGGACAGCGACGATCCGGACGCTCCGGACGCCGAGGACCCCCTCGACCGGGACGCCTTCTTTATTGGTCTCGGCGACGCAGTCATCCCGACGATCCTCGTCGCCTCGGCCGCGTTCTTCAGGCCCGGGGGCGCGCCGCTTTTCGACGTCCCCGGCCTCGCGGTCACCCTCCCCGCGCTCGGCGCGATGGTCGGGACGCTCGCCGGGCTACTTGTCCTGTTGTGGATGGTGCTGAAGGGCCGCGCCCACGCCGGGTTGCCGCTGCTCAACGGCGGCGCGATCGCGGGATACCTCCTCGGGGCGGTGCTCGCGGGCGTCGCGCTGGTCGAGGCGGTCGGGGTCGCGCCTTATGTATAAAGTATTTTAAAGGCTGTGTTTGACGTGGAGTATCTAGCCTTGCTGGTATCGGTGGACGGTGCCACTGATACTGACGGCCAAACGAACGGACACACGACGCAAAGCACGCCGTTCGACGGCGCGACCGGCGGCTCACTCGTGCGTCGGTGTCATGTGAGTTCGTCCATCAGTATGAGCGACGGCGCGTATCCACGGCCTGAAGGCCGTAGTATTGCGCCTGTTCTGCGTATAATCGCCCGATCCCCGCCCGTATCACTCTCCCGTCAGCGCCTCGCTCGCCGGGGCGAACTCGATCGTCTCGCCGAGGCCCTCCGCCGTTGCGCGCTCGTAGAGCATCCACGCCGCGGCGACAGTCTCGATCCCCGTCCCGCCGCTGTCGAAGACGGTGACTTCGTCGGCCGAGGTTCTCCCGGGGCTGTGGCCGGCCACGACCTCCCCGAGTTCCGCGTGGACGTGGTCGTCGTCGACGGCCCCGGCCTCGCGGGCTGCGAGGAACGACCCGGCGTCCTGGAAGGCGCGCTCGCGGAGGTCGGGGACGTAGGTCGCCCCGGCGACCGTCGCCGCGTCGAGTTCCCGCTTACCGCGGTCGTACTGGCCCATCGCGGTAACGTGGACGCCCTCGTCGAGGTCGACGTCGCGGACGACCGGATCGGTCGCCGTCGTTGCCGTGAGGACGACGTCGGCAGCGTCGGCGGCGGCGGCGGCGCTCTCGACCGCACGCACGTCGGCGGACAACCGGTCGTCGAACTCGGACGCGAAGGCGCGTCTGTGGTCGGCCGTCGGCGAGAACACGCGGACTGCCTCGAAGTCCCTGACCGTCGCCGCCGCTTTGAGTTGGCCCCTGGCCTGTGCGCCGGACCCGATCACGGCACACGTCCGGGCGTCCTCGCGGGCCAACTCGTCGACGCCGACCGCGCCCGTCGCCCCCGTTTTGAACGGGTTCATCGACGCGCCGTCCAAGAGCGCGAGCAGCTCCCCCGACTCGGCGTCGAAAAGCGGGAGCACGAAGTGGGCGTCGCGGTCGCCGAACCCCGCGGCGTAGGTGTACCCGCCCATCGCGCCGACCTCGGGCAGGATCGCGAAGTAGCCGGTACACATTCCCGGCGGATCCGCCGAGACGAGTTTGCTCCGGGGCCGGGCCGCGCCGTCGTTGGCGTGGCTCCTGTACCCGTCTCTGACCGCCGAGACGTAATCGGCTGGCGTCGCCAGCCCGGAGAGTTCGTCGCTTCGCAGGAACAGGACGTCCGTCATACTCGGCGTTGATGCGCGGACGACATAACCGCTGTGGCGCCCCGGTGCCATCGGGTCAGCCGAGTAAGACGTGACATCCTCCCGCGGGTAAAGGCGCGGGCCTCCCACCCGGTGTTGGCCGGGCAGGTCAATCCCGACGGTTGGGAGTCTACGGTTTGCTGGACAGTCAGCCAGTGGCTTTGCCACGAAGCCGTTACTCGTACCCCGGAGAGGGCTTCGAGGTACCTGATTGTTTAACGACTATCGGCGTGGTCGGCTTACTGTTTGTTTCCGGCTATGAGCCGTGGCGAACACCGAGTCAACCGCCAGTTCTCCACGCACGACGTACGACACGATGGCTTGTAACGTAAATTGTCGGATTCATCTGGTGGCTAAAGCCACCAGTATTCTCCTCGAATCTCTATAATTGGACGATCAATCCCGTTCGACGGAGCGACCGGCGGATCACTCGTGTGTCGGTGCCACGTGCTTTCGTCCATCAGTATCAGACCCCGAAGAGTCCCGATGGGCTGCACGAGCGCGCCGCTCTCGTGAACGCTTCCGATCGAGGGTCGAACCCCGCCCCGCCGACACCGGGAGAATCACTCTTGAAACCGACTCGGCACCACGCCGGGGCGCCTCCTGTGAGAGAAACCCTCGCCGTTCACGACGAGGAAGGTGTCACCTTACTTCCGTATCAGTAGAACTCGCGGACGAGGTCCATCGCGTCTTCGGGGGCGCCGTCGGGAATCTCGGTCATGGGTTCTTCGACGCCCTCGCGTGTCTCGTAGCCGACCGAACTCTCGTTTTGGTAGATGACGCCCTGGTACTCCTTGTCGCGGTCGAGAATGAGATCCTTGGCGTCGTCGTAGTCGGTGCGGTCGTGATCGAAGTCGTCGTCGCCGACGTCGACGATCGCATCCCGGAAGTAATCGTAGGTGTCGACGTCGTTGAACGTCACGCACGGCGAGTAGACGTTCACGAAGCCGAAGCCGTCGTGTTCGATGGCCTCCTGGACGATCTCGGCGTGGCGCTGGGAGTCCGACGAAAACGACTGGGCGATGAAGGTGCCGCCCGATGCGAGCGCGAGTGCGAGGGGGTTGACGGGCTGTTGGTTCGTCCCGTCCGGGGAGGTCGAGGTCTCGAAATCCTCCCGAGAGGTCGGGGAGAACTGCCCTTTGGTCAGCCCGTAGATGCGGTTGTCCATGACGACGTATGTCATGTCGACGTTTCGCCGGACCGCGTGGACGAAGTGGCCGGCGCCGATGGAGTAACCGTCGCCGTCGCCGCCGGCGACCATCACCTCGAGGTCGGGGTTGGCGATTTTCACGCCGGTCCCGACGGGCAGGGCGCGACCGTGAACACCGTGCAGCGCGTAGCTGTGCATGTAGGTGCCGATCTTTCCCGAGCAGCCGATGCCAGCGACCACGAACGTGTTGTCGGGATCGTTGCCGGTCTCGGCCAGCGCTTTCATCATGCCGTTCATCGTCCCGAAATCACCGCAGCCGGGACACCACGTCGGTTGCTTGTCGGATTTGAACTCGGTGAATCGAACGTTGGAACTCATCTATTCGTTTCCGGGGAGTCTTTCGAGGTAGGTTCGAGCTCGTCGATGCCGAGCTGTGCTAATGCGGTCGTGATCTTGGTCCCAATATCGAACGGCGGCTGGCTCCTATTGAGAACGCCGGTGATTCGGGTTCCCTCGATTTCGACTTCGACGAGCTTTCCGACCGCGTTGTGTGCTGCGATCTTGAGCTCGAAGGCTCGGCCCCGCTCGTCGAGCGCCCGGACCCGGACTTTTTGTAGTCCGTTTGAACTTTCCCAGTTCGACCAGTCATCGACAGTCAGTTCTCCGGCTGGCGGCACACACGAGGAGCCGCACGCGGGACATCGACCCAGATGCGGATCTGATCCGATATACTCGTACTCCGTGTCACACCGATAACATTGCAGGGACATTACTATGCAGGCTCGCCTCGCGACCTGATCTCGTCGGCCCTCGTTTTCACCGCTTTCTCGCGGCGAGTTACCGGTCGACGCCGGGAGCAGCGGCTGTGCGCCGGCGAAGTGCGGATAGCCGTGGTCAAAAGCTCACTACGCCGGCCAGTTGCTGGCAATACCCGTTGTGCGAGATCATACATCGTTGGAACTTACCCGAGTGAGCCCTCCATTTCGAGCTCGATGAGCCGGTTGAGTTCGACCGCATACTCGATGGGCAACTCCTCGGTGATCGGCTCGATAAACCCGGCGACGATCATCTGTTTGGCGTCGTCGTCGTCCAGCCCCCGCGATTGGAGATAGAACACGTCCTCGTCGCCGATCTTCCCGACCGTCGCCTCGTGGGCGACGTCGACTTTCGACTCTTCGATCTCCATGTACGGCATCGTGTCCGACGTCGACTCGTTGTCGAACATCAACGCGTCACACTCGACGGACGTCGAGGCGTCCTCGGCGCCGTCGGCGATGTGGACGAGCCCGCGGTAGTTCGTCCGGCCGCCGTCCTTCGAAATCGACTTCGACTCGATTGTCGATTTCGTGTTCGGCGCGTTGTGATACACCTTCGCGCCCGTGTCGATGTTCTGTCCGTCGCCCGCAAACGCGATGGTAATGTGGTTGTCGGTCGCGCCCGGCCCCTTCAGAATCGTCGAGGGGTACAGCATCGTCGCTTTCGACCCCATCGATCCCGACACCCACTCCATCGTGGCGTCTTTTTCCGCGATGGCGCGTTTCGTGTTCAGGTTGTAGGTGTTTTTCGACCAGTTTTGCACCGTCGAGTACTGGACGTGGGCGCCCTCCTTGACGAACACTTCGACGCCACCCGAGTGGAGGTTGAACGCGGAGTATTTCGGCGCCGAACAGCCCTCGATGTAGTGGACTTCGGAGTTCTCCTCGGCGATGATGAGGGTGTGTTCGAACTGGCCCATGCCTTCGGAGTTCATCCGGAAGTACGCCTGCACCGGCATGTTGACGGTCGTGTCCTCGGGGATGTAGACGAAGGAGCCGCCGGACCAGATGGCGCCGTGGAGTGCGGCGAATTTGTTGTCGCTCGGGGGGACGCATTTGGTCATGAAGTACTCTCGGACGATCTCTTCGTGTTCTTGGACGGCTTTGTCCATGTCACAGAAGATGACGCCTTTGTCCTCCCAGCGTTCCTGCATGTTCTGGTAGACGATTTCGGATTCGTACTGGGCGCCGACGCCGGAGAGGGCGTTCTTTTCGGCTTCGGGGATGCCCAGTTTGTCGAAGGTGTCTTGGATCTCCTCGGGGAGGTCTTCCCAGTTGTCGGCGCCGCCGCGGGCCTCGATGTCGGGTCGGATGTAGGGGACGATTTCGTCGATATCGACTTCGCTGAGGTCGGGCTGGCCGGGCCAGTCGGTCGGCATCGGCATTTCCTGGAACTGCTCGAGGGCGCGGAGGCGCCGGTCGAGCATCCATTCGGGTTCGTTTTTGTCCTCGGAGATGACGCGGACGGTTTCCTCGGTGAGGCCTTTCGCAGTTTCGAAGGCCGAGGATTCTTCTTTTTTGAATTCGAATCGGGCTTCGGTGTCGGTCTCTTGCAGGTGTTCTTCGGAACTCATCAAATATATTTTGCACTATAGTAATAAAAAGCTGTGGGACAGGAATGGGAGCGTATAACTACAAAAGGTTTCGCTCATCACATCTTGTGGAATAATGCAGTTACTTTTCATCGAGATCACGGACAGCATACGGCGCGTACACGTATTATTTCAAATATTTCCCACCTATTTATATATGTATATTAACACGCTAACGCGTTCACCTATTGAGCACCAACAAGAGTGCGACCATGGATGAGTTCAATACTTATCGATAACATAATATAATATACTCTGCGGGGTAAGCCGCCCTACCCTACTTTGCTCGGTCTGACGACCTCGCTCGCTGAGGGCAGGGCTTTCGCGTAGACTCCCGTTCTACGCCTCGGATGAGGCGGGAAGGTTGTGCTCTCTACTCACGTTCAGCGTCCCGCGACTCAAGCGCACGTCTACGGGTGCGCCTCCGTCGTCTGCGTTTTGCCGACGTTGACGAGACGCGGAGCGTCTCGTTCGCCCACCAGAAATCGGAGATTTCTGGGGACGACAGAGATACTGCAAACCGGTGTTCTTCGAGGCATTATAGATCTCATTACTCGGAAGGTTTTAATTTTCAAGCAGGTTAGTTATATATTCGGTACCGTACGCCTGACGTGCTCTCGCCGTCGCAAACACCGGGCCAACTGCCAGTTCTCCGCACACAAAAATTGATGCGGACAGACGGCCGGTCGAGCGCACCGCGCGTATCCCACGACTGAACTCGTGGGGTTCGCGCCTGCGTCACAGTATATAAATGCCGCCGGGAGACGTTCGACGGGGCCGTCCATTTATAAAAGAACTCCTGGGAAGTATCTGCCGATGCCCGGTGCGGCGGGAGTTGATCGGTGCGGTCACACCGTTGGGGGCGTCGGCGAGCGGTGCGAACGGGCGTACAGATGCGTTCCCGGCGCTTCGGCGTCGCTCGATCCGATCCGGCGAGCTAGTGGTCGTGACCGGTCAACTCGCCGTACGTCGCGCCGAAGCGGTCCTCGAACAGATCCATCGTCGTCTCCTCGATCTCCCGATACTGCTCGGTGTCGCCGCCTTCGGCGTGATGAACCGTCGCGTGGATGCGCTGGGCACACGAAAAGAGCGCGAGGTCGCCGACGATCTCTGGGTCGGTCTCCTCGTCCTCGCGCATGAGGTCAAGCATCTCGCTCGGCAGCGTTACCTCGTCGGCCTCGCCGTCGCCTTCGATCCGCATCGTGACTGTCTCGTCTGGCATATGTCAGCTTCCGGACGGCGACAGAAGGCCCTTCCGGTGTCGCGTGTCGGTCCCGCCACCGGGGCGGTATCAGCGTCGGACACGCCTGCCTCCGGTCGATCAGTCGTCCGCCGCGGCGGGGTCGGCCGCCGCCTCGCCCTCCCGTTCGATGTCCTCGAGGTAGGTGTCGGCATCGATGGCGGCCTTCGATCCCATTCCGCCTGCGGTGATGGCCTGCTGGTAGTGGAAATCGACCACGTCGCCCGCCCCGAAGATACCCTCGACGCCCGTCCGGGTCTGGCTGCCGCCCGACCCACCGAGCGTCTCGATGTAGCCGGCCTCGTCCAACTCGACGCCGGTGCCCTCGAGGTAGCCGGTGTTCGGCGTGTGGCCGATCGCCATGAACACCGCGCCGACGTCCATCTCGAATCGCTCGGTGTCGGGGTCGTCGAGTTTCTCCGTGGGGTGGCCCTCCGGGTTTCGCGCGAGCGTCACCGACTCGACGCCCGCCTCGGCGGAGCCCTCGATCTCGAGCAGTTCGGTGTTGATCAACACCTCGATGTCGCCGTCGGCCTCGTGTTCGCGGACCCGATCGATCCAGTAGTCCTCCGCGCGGAACTCCTCGCGGCGGTGGACGACGTAGACGGTGTCGGCGAACTTCGTGAGGAACGTCGCCTCCTCGCAGGCCGCGTCGCCGCCGCCGACGACGATCATGTCCTCGCCGCGGAAGAAGGCCCCGTCGCAGGTCGCACACGTCGAGACGCCGTAGCCCATGAGTTCGTCCTCGCCGGGCACGCCGAGCGTCCGGGCGGACGCGCCCGAGGCCGCGATGAGCGCGTCGGCGGTGTAGACGGTGCCGTCCCGGAGTTCGATCCGGTGGGGAGTTCCCGGATCGACGTCGACGATGACGCCGGTGTCGATCTCAGCGCCGAACTGCTCGGCTTGGGCTTTCATGTCGTTTATCAGTTCCGGCCCGCCGATCCCCTCGGGGAAGCCGGGGTAGTTGGCGACGTCGGTGGTCAGCGTGAGCTGGCCGCCGGGTTCGGGGCCTTCGAGCACCAGCGGGTCGTTATTCGAACGCGCGGCGTAGATCGCCGCCGACAGCCCCGCAATCCCGGAGCCAGCGACGACGAGGCGTCGGTGTTCTGTGTCGTCTGTCATGTCGGTGTGTAGCTTGTCGTCAGGTATGTAGCTTGTGTTGGTTTCCCCGATCGGCTCGGAACCGGGTGCCGCCGGGGCGACGGTCCAACGGTCGCGTGGGCGTCATCGATTGTAGGCGTCCGTCCGCGTCGCGAGCGTCAGCGCGGCCGCCGGGAGGAACACGAACGAGGTCACGAGCGCGAACGTCATCGCGAGCGCGACCGCGATCCCGAAGTTCGCGAGGACGGGGAACTCCGAGATGCCGAGGACGCCGAAGCCGAACAGCGTCGTCGTCCCCGAACCGATGACCGGGCGGGATTTCTTGACCATCGCCTCCCGCATCGCCGCTTTGGGGGCGGCCCCGCGGGCGAACATTTCCTCTTTGAACCGTTCGTGAACGTGGATCCCGTAGGTGATCCCGGCTCCGAGCGCGATCGACCCCGTGGCGACGGTCAGGGGGTTCCACGGGATCTCGAAGAGATACATCATCATCGAGATGAGCATCACGGCGCTGACGGCGACACTGACGATCAAAAGCGCCGACTCGCGGGCCGACCGGAGCGCGGCCGTCAAGAACAGAAACGCCATCCCGAAGCTCAGGAGGGTCATCGGATCCCGCCCCGAGGTGACGTTCTCGATGACGTTTCGGTTGACGACCGGCTTTCCAGTGACCGCGACGCGCTCGGTGCCGAAGTGCCACTCCCCTTCGGCCTCGATGTCGTCGATGAGGTGTCTGACCTCCTCGCCCTTGACGTCGCCGACGAACAGCTGGATGAGGATCTTGTTCGGCGTCTGCGAACGGGAGTCGATCGGCAGGAGCTCGTTTTCGGCCTGCTGGTCGACGGTCTCGAGTAGCCGCGCGCGGCTCTCCGGAATCCCGCCAGCGGCCATCTCGGTCGCGCTCACGGCACTCATCGCGGCGTTGACGTCGTCATGGTCTTCGATCGCCGTCTCGAACGCCGAGGCCCGCCGGAACGTCGCCGGCGAGTAGGTGTCGATCCCTTCGACGGTGACGTACATCACGTTCGGGCTCTCGGCGGTGTCCTGGAGGTCCTCGAGGTCCTCGCGCTCCTCGATGTCCGGCCAGTAGTCGAGCATCTCCTGTGTCGTCGGCACGTCGTGATACACCGCGGCGCCGCCGCCGATAGCGGCCACCATGACGAGCAACACTACGATCGGCGAGGCGGCGATGGCCTTCGAGCCGCCGTCGACGAGCCGTTCGAGCCGCCCGTCGGCGGCGGTCGCCTCGCCGGCGTCGTTCCCGGATCCGTCGGTCGCCGCCGTGTCGTAGGCGCCGTCGTCGAAGTGGACCAACAGCGCGACGAGGTACGTAAGCGAGAGTGCGGTCGCGGCGACGACGCCGAAGGCGGCGGTCGCGCCGAGCTGGCGGGTGGGTGGCACCGCCGACACCAAAAGCGCCCCCAAGCCGATCGACGTGGTCGCCATCGCGAGCAACAGCGTGTTGCCGGTCGTCCGGGCTGCGGCTCCGGCGGCATCGACGGGCTCGCGCCCGTTCTCGCGCTCCTCGATGTAGCGGGTGTGCAACTGGAGGCTGAAGTCGATCCCCAGCCCGAGCGCGATGGGTAACACCCCGAGCATGATGGCGTTGAACTGGAAGCCGACGATCCCCATCATGCCCAGCATGTAGATCAACGCGACGATCGCGGTCGAGAGGGGCAACGCCACCTCCCAGGTCCGTTCGACCCGTCCGCGCATGACGAGAAACACGATGGTGAAGATGATCGCAAAGGCGATCGCGAACAGCTGGACCATCTCGGGCAGCATCAGCCCGAAGGCGGCGGTTTCGAACACCGGCGTCCCGGTGATGGTCACGTCGACGTGCGGCGGGAGCCACGTCGCGTCGGTCTCGTCGGCGACGGTCTCCGAGACCACACCGCCTTCGGTACCCGGCAGGAACCCGAAGTACTGGTCCTCGGCGTCCGGAACGTCCACCTCGCCGTAGGTCGCGATGACGAACGCCGTCTGTGGGTCCGGGTTCAGGTTCGTCACGAGGCGCTCGGCACTCGGGTCCATCGACGCGGTGCGGTCGATCGCGGCCCGAACGCCGCGTTGAGTCTCCGGTATCTCGCCGCCGTTGCCGGCCCGGACGACGTCCGCGAGGCTCGTTACCGAGGTGAACTCGTCGGCCGAGGTGTAGCGGCCGTCGAGACGGTCGATAGCCCGGATCGTCTCGGGATCGTACAGCTGGTCGGTCTCGACGGCGACGTACACCGCGTTGCCGACGTCGAACTCGTCGTCCGCCTTGACCTCCTGCCAGTCCTGGTTGACCTGGGAGTCGTCGTCGATGTACAGCTCCATCCCCAGGCTCATGTACACAGAGGTGGCCGCGATGCCCATCGAGGCGACGATCAACACGGCGACGACGGCGAAGATCACACGGCGGTTCGCCGCCGAGAAGCGGCCGATTCGCTCCAGTCGATCACGTAGTGGTGTGCTGTCGTCGCTCATGGTAGGATCCGGAACCGTCGACAGCGGGCGTGCTGTCGGTCGGTTCGTCCGGCCGTCCGCGCGACCGGGTGGCTGTGCTCGAACACGTCAGTTCCCGGGGGTGTTCCCCTGACGCCGCCGCGAGTAGACGATGCCGCCGACGGCGACGAGCGAGAGCAGGCCGCCGGGAGCGAGCCAAAACGGCAACACGCCGCCGCTCGCCTCGACCTCGACGGGCAGGCGGTAGACGCTCGACATCTTGGTCTTGCCCTTCTCGTCGTCGTAGCGGACGTCCATCGCGACCGAGTAGGTCTTTGGGTTGGCGTCGCCGGTGGCCGAGAGCTCGAACGTCATGGTGGTCGTCTCGCCGGGATCGAGCGCTTCGACGTACCCCTCGTCGTCGTCGCTGTCGAGGGGGTCGCTGGCCCCGAGCTTCGCTTCGACGTCGGTGAGGCGCTGATCGCGGTTGTTCGTCACTGTCACCTCCACGAGTCGCGAGGAATCCGCCGTGATGGTCGCGTCGGTTATTTCGACGAGGAAGGCGTCTCGGCGCTCCTGGATATCGACGACGAGCGAGTGATCGGGGTCGACCCGGTGCTCACCGTCGGCGGTTCGGTAGCCGACGTTCATATCGAGCGTCTTCGAGACGGGGTCGGCCTCGCGGCCGAGGTCGAACGGGAGATCGACCGTCGCTGACTCGCCGGGTGCGAGCGTGCCGGCCGAGACGGCGTTCTCGAGTAGCCGGACGTTCGGGTACTCGCTGGCGAGGCTGATGGACACGTCGCGGGCAGTCACCGGTCCCTCGTTGGTGATCGTCACCGCGACGTCGCCCTCCTCGTCGGCGTGCAACGTCGTTTCCTCGGCGGTCATCGAGAAGCTCTGCTCGGCGATCGCCCCGACGCCGACCGAGAGGCCGTCGTCGTCGTATCCCCGAATACCGTCGGGGTCGGTGTACCTGACGGTGCCGTCGAGTTCGTACGTTCGGTCGGGGGCATCGGGGGCGACGCTGACCTCGTAGGCGACGGATTTCGTCTCGCCGGGGGCGAGGTGGTCGATCCGGGCGGTGTCCCCCGCTCGCTCGCCAAATGTGAGCATTGAGCTCACAGACTCGAGCCGTAACGCGACGTTTCGGGCCGGTTCAGCGCCGATGTTCTCGATCTCGACGGCGACCGTTCCGGTTTCGCTGATTTGGACGGCGGCGTCCCCGGCGCTCGACAGCGCGAACCGGGGACCGTCGTCGATCTCGATCTCGACGGTTCGGGTGACAGTCCGCGTGCGGTCGTATTCGACCTCGCCGCGCGGGAAATACCCGGACGTGTAGGAGTACTCGAGTTCGACGTCGATATCGTACGTGCCGGGGCTGGCGCCCTCGGGAACGTCGACGGCGATGGGCGCGGTCGTGGGTCGGTTCTCGGAGACGCTGCCGACCGAGTGACGGCCCGATTCGACGGTTATCGGCGCGTCGTCGGCGTCGACGTCGATCCGGACGTTTCGGGCGACCGTCACTCGATCGCGGTCCTGCGCGGTGCCGAAGTCGGCCTCGGCGTCGTTCGCGATCTGCAGGTCGAGTTGGGTACTCGTCCCCGGCGTCAGCGTGGGATCGGGGGCGAACACCTCGAGGTCGGGGTCGCCGCCCGCCGCGCCCTGTGCGCCGACGCTTCCGGCGACCCCGGAGACGAGAAGCGAACTGACGACGGCGAGGCCGACGACGGCAGCGAGCACCCGGTAGCCGAGGTCCCCGTCTTCCCCGTCGGTCCGCTCGCTCATCGCGACCGCCCCCGACTCGGTCGGCGCTCGCTCGCCGCTATCGCCGAGCGCGCGCCCGCGGGTTCGGATGTCCGCGCCATACGCCGCCGCGACCGTGACACCGATCGGTTTTGCGGTTCTGTCTGGCAGATAGTCATTCGTTATCTATACAATACTATGAAACACAGATACTTATACCGACCGGTTCGCAGGGACTGGTTCAGTCCACCAGATCCCCGGCCTCCGTGATCGCCACGACGGGAACGCGACGGTGCGGATGACGCGTTCGGTGACCGATCCGAGGAGGTGGCGTCCGACACCCTGGTGCCTGTGGGTACCAATCACGACAGCGTCGACGTCGTTGTCGTCGACGTACTCGCTGATGGTCCGGTGGACTGCCCCCGGAGCGACCGACGTCTCGGTTTCGACACCCGGTTCGTCGCCGGCCTGACGGACGCGTTCGACCGCCTCGTGTCCGAGTTCCTCGATCTTTTAGACGGCCTCGGGATAGCCTCCGCCGACGCACTCTACTGGCCCACTGTCCACCACGAACAACCCGTGAATCCGGCCGTCGCATCGGTCGGCCAGATCGGCGGCGTGGTCGACTGCGACCTCCGAGGTTTCGCTCCCGTCCGTCGGCAGCAGAATTTCGCTATACGTACACAGCTACCCGCGGCACGAATACAAAAGCCAGCGTCGATACCCGCTCCAAGAGGAGAAGTCACGCGCGACAGCACGACTCACGCACCCAACAACATGAACGCCGCCAGCGCCCCCGTGAGGACGGACGCGACCCCGATGAGCATCCCGAGGACGGCCAGTTGGGTCATTGCGCGTTCGGCATCCCGGAAGGTTTCGGGTCGTGGTGTGCGTTCGGGCAGCATCGATACCGGATCGACGGCGGGGGAATACATGACATCCACGGTCGTTTCGGTCGGTCGTACCACCGTCCGAGCCGTGGCGATGGCACAGCCATCGGCGGGTGCGGTCACTCCGGGATCGCCTCCCGCAACGTTTCGAGGGCGTGCCGACCCGTCTGCCGGTCAGTCGGACACTCGATCGGGTCGGCCGCCCCCCGTTCGACGACGAGGGCGACCTCCCGGGCCGAGAGCCAGTAGCCGACGACGACCGCGACGCCCAGCCCGATCAGGATGCCGCTGAACACGAGCACGGTGCCGAGCAGCCGGCTCGCCCACCCGAGCGTTCGGACGATCGACTCCAGACCGCCGGCACCCGGGGCGTCGGGGACGGCGACGAGTTCCCCCGGCGACACCGCCAACAGGAGCGCGCCGACCGCGAGCGCGGCGAGCGCGTAGACGAGCGCGCCGGGCACGTACCGCAACAGCGTCCGTGCGCCCGTCCGCCTGAGCGCGACCGACGTGACGTTCGGCCGGGGCGTCCGAACGACGGCGGGGTCCCGGTCGGGGTGGTAACTGAGGACGCTTCGGTCGGTAACGGCGATCCATCCCGGCGAAAGCGCCACCGCAGCGACCGGCGTCTCGCCCGGCAGCAGGCGGTCGTCGGGATCGGGGGCCGACGACGACAGATCGATCCGGTCGAGCACCCCGGGTTCCGCGAGACCGTTCGACATGGTTCTCCGCAATCAATTTCGGGCACTCGGACAAATAGGCTGGGTCGGTTTCGGCATCCGAGGCGGCCCAGGTACCAGACGAGGGGCGGCCCGGGAACTCGGTGCGAGCGCGCGGGCGAGCGAACTCGACGCGCGGTGGCTAGAGGTTCGATGCGAGGTAGCCGGCCATCTCGTAGGCCCCCTCCGCGGCGGCGAGGTCGGGTCGGTCGGCGCGTATCGCGGTGACGTCGCGTTTTAGTTCGTCGCTGAGCCGCGTTTCGACCTCCTCGACGATTCCCGGCAGACACGCCATCCCGCCGGTCAGCACGATCGGCTTCTCGAGGGCGAGTTGATAGACTTTCATGTGACTGTTCGCGAGTTCCGGGAGGAAGCCGTTCGCGACCTCGTCGACCACCTCGTCGACGTACTCGTCGCAGGCGTCCATCACGCTGTCCTCGATTGTGAACTCGTGGGAGCCCCCGCCGGGCTGTTGGATGACGTCGGTGAAGGGCTCGAAGCTCTCGAAGTCCGCGTGGTCTTCTTTGTACTCGCGGGCCGTCGTGAGGTCGATGTTGACTCGCCCCTGGGTCTCCTCTTCGACGTAGTTGGCGACCCGTCGGTCGATCTCGTTGCCGGTGATCGACCCCGTCGAGAGCGGGACGAGCTGTTCGCCCCGGCGGTACGCACAGACCTCGAGGTTGGTCGAACCCATGTTGATCGCCACGAAGATGTCGTCGATCGCGTCCAGTTGGCTCTCGAAGGCCGGCAGCGAGCCACAGAGGGATTCGGGGTAGCTTCGGACCAACTCGCCGCCGATCGAACTCCCTTCGATGACCGCCTCGAGGTTTGCCAACCCGGCCTCGTTGTCGATCGTCGGGATGGCGTACACGACGGCGCTGTTCTCGGGGATGTCGTTGGCCGCGAGCAGTTCCCGAAAGAAGGTCGCCGCCGCCTCGGCGCTGTCGTCGTCCTCCGGTAGTCCCGACCGAAGCATGAACTCGACAGTGTCGGGGTACTCGATCGCGGCCTCCTCGCCGTAGAGGACGCGTTCCTCGCCGGTCAGTACGTCCTCGTAGGTGGCCAGACACGTCAGCGTCCGGACGACTTCGGTCCCCTCGCCGTCCGGTGAGGGGTAGACGACGACGGTCCTCGTGCTGCCGAGTTTGACCCCGACCGGAGCGACGCCGTCGCCCCCGTTGGCCACGTCGCCTCCGGACGCCGACGTCCCGTCACCGTCGGCCGATCCGTCGTCGGCCGCACCCGTATCACCGTTAGCGCCCTCGCCGTCGGACTCCGTTTCACTCATACCGGATCATCGCCCAAGGGCATCATATACCCTTTCCTCGTAACCGCTGGCGAGGGTTTATATCCGGTCAGGGGAGCAAGACGTCCCATGCCCGAACTGACCCCGGGACGTCGCAGGGCGTTGAAACGGACCGCCGCGATCCTGACCGGACTGGGGACCGCGGTGGGGATCGGATACGCCGGGTCGCGGCCCTCTGCCGCGCTCGAAGCGGACGATCGTTTCCTGGCCGAGGACGTTCGAGTCGAGCGAAACGACGGGGAGTTGGACGCCGTCACGATCGAACCGACGTTCGAACTCGCGTGGGCGGATTTCGGTGGCGGCGTCGAAACCGTCGAAATGACGGTTTCGGCCGCCCTCGAGGGTGAAGGCGGGTTCGACGTGCTGTTCGACGCCCCCGTCACCGACGGCGCCGTGACGGTCGACGGTAACGGGTTCGATCGGACGGACGGGACGGCGACGATAGCGCTCGACCGCTTCGATCTGACGGCGACCGGCTCCGCGGTCACCCTCGGCGACTTCGGCGGCGACCTCGCGCCGGGGGCCTCGAAAACGACGGGCGTCGAGTTAACGATCCGAATAGACGTCGTCGGCGCGCAGTCGGAGACGGTGACGACCGTCGAGACGGCGTCGTTCGGCGTGACCGTTCACAACCCCGAGGGCGAGACCTCGACGGTCGGGCGTGCGAACACCGACGCGACGTGATCGCGGACGGCACCCGAGGGGTCAACGACCGCGAATCGGGGCCCGGCCGGTCGGACCGCCACGTCGCCGGATACAAGACGAAGCCACGGGACGGTCGAACATGGACCTCGCCGAATTCAGCGGCCGGCTGAACGACCGTCTCGACCACGACGTCTACGCCGACGTCGACGCCAGCGCCAACGGGCTCCAGGTCGGCCCGACCGACGCCGCCGTCGAGCACGCCGCGTTCGCCGTCGACGGCGCGGCGGCGACCGTCCGGGAAGCGGCGGCCGTCGGGGCTGACGTCCTCGTCGTCCACCACGGGTTCGTCTGGGGCGGCCTGGATCGGGTGACAGGTCCCGAATACGACCGCATCGCCTCGTGTGTCGACGCCGATGTCGCGCTGTACGTCTCGCATCTCCCGCTGGACGGCCACGACGAGTTCGGTAACGCCGCCGGATTGGCGTCGTTTCTCGGCTGTGAGGAGTGTGTGCCGTTCGGCGAGTACGACGGCGTCACGATTGGTCAGCGCGCCCGCCTGAGTTCCCCGTGGTCGGTGGGGGGACTCCGCGATCGGCTCGACGAGCTCGACACCGGCGGCCGACCAGTTCGGACCCTCGAGTTCGGCCCGGAAACGATCGAGGACGTCGCGATCGTGACCGGATCGGGTGCCGACTGGATCCGCGAGGCGGCCGACGCCGGCGTCGACGCGCTCGTTACCGGCGAGGGCAAACAGAAGGCGTACCATGAGGCACGGGCCGCCGGAGTAACCGTCTTTCTCGCCGGCCACTACGCGACAGAGACGTTCGGCGTCCGACGGCTCGAGCGCCTCGTCGCGGACTGGGGGATCGAGACGACGTACGTCGATCATCCGACCGGGTTGTGATCCGGCGGCCGACGGTCGCGCTCAGAGCACTCCCGTCGTCGTCGCGGCCTCGATCGCCGCGTCCTCGTCGATGCCGTCGCCCAAGATCGTGTAGCGGTCCCGTATCCCGTGGGCGCTCGTCATCGCCCGGACGAACTGTTCGTTCTCTATCCCGAGCCCGTCGGCGGTCGTCGGCGCGTCGATCCCGGCCAACGCGTCCCTGACACGACGCCACTCGCCGCTTTCGCCGCTGTGGAGATACTCCGTGACGATCGAGGCGACGCCGACCTGGTGGCCGTGAAGCGCCGCGCCCGGCGCGAGCCGGTCGAGTTGGTGGGAGATGAGGTGCTCGGCTCCCGACGCCGGCCGCGAGGAGCCGGCGATCGACATCGCGACCCCGGAGGAGACGAGCGCCTTCACGACGACCCACGCGGACTCCTCCAGGCCTCGCTTGATCGACGCCGACCGATCGACCAGCATTTCCGCCGTCATCTGCGAGAGCGCGCCCGCGTACTCGCTGTACTCGACGTTTTTCAACCGGTGGGCGAGTTGCCAATCCTTGACCGCGGTGTAGTTCGAGATGATGTCGGCACACCCCGCCGTCGTCAGCCGCCAGGGGGCCGCCGCGATGAGTTCCGTGTCGGCGACCACCGCCAGCGGCGGGTGGGCGGCGACGGAGTGCCGGGTGTCGCCGTCGGGAACCGATCCGCGCCCGGAGACGATACCGTCGTGGCTGGCCGCCGTCGGAACGGAAATGAGCCCACAGCCGCGCTCGTCGGCGGCCATCTTCGCGATGTCGATCGGCTTGCCCCCCCCGAGACCGATGAGATAGCCCGCGTCAGCGGCGTCGGCCGCCGCCAGCACGTCCTCGACGGCCGAAAACGTCGCCTCCTCGACGGTCGTGATTGTGGGATCGATCCCGGCCCTCTGGAAGTCGGCCCGGAGCCGATCGGCCGCCAGCTCCCGCGGCGACGGGGTCGTGACGATCAGCGGCCGGCCGTCGAGATACAGCTCCTCGACGGCGTCGACGACCCGATCGAGGACGCCGTGGCCGACGACGACGCTCCGCGGGAGACGGATCCACGTCGATTTTTCGAACATATCGACTCTCGGTAAGGCGGATGTAAAACCGTTCTCCCCGGCCGGCGATCCGGGCTCGGGGTCGCGCTGTAGCCTTCGTGTCACCCGACTGTTTCTAACACCTCCATGAGCCGCACCTCCGTGTTTCGATCCGGCCCGCTCTCGCGGCCGGTGCGTTCCGACTCGCGGTGCTCGGTGACGGTTTCCCTGAGTGCCCGGTCGTGGGGCGTCGATTCCCAGCCGAGTTCGCGGAGCTTCGTCGTATCTAAGAGGTGCGGGTAGCCGCGGTACAGGGGGAAGGCGTCGGCCGAAAGCCCGACCGCGCCGAGTTCGCGCTCGCTCGCGAAGACGGGCGTGACGTCGGTCGCACAGGCCTCAGCGACCAGTTCGACCCACTCGCGGAGGATCGGCGCGTGGTCCTCACCGACGTTGTACGCCTCACCGGACGATCCCCGTTCGGCGACGATTCTGAGGGCGCGAGCGACGTCCTCGACGTAGGCTAGTTGCCACAGCGACGACCCGTTTCCGGGGACGACGATCCGGTCGTGGGTGTCGACGCGGTCGATCCAGTAATCGAAGCGCTCCGTGTAGTCGTGGGGGCCGTAGACGACCGGTGGCCGGACGGACATCGCGTTCACGCCGCGGTCGGCGGCGGAAAAGACCGCCCGGTCCCCTTCGGCCTTCCGCGGCCCGTAGCTCTCGTCGGTGTCGTCAGTCGCCTCCGCGACCGAACAGGGACACAGCGGCGTCTCGCCTTCGCGCTTCGGGACGCGGTCGGCCCCGTAGGCGCTTCCGGAGGAGACGTAGACGTAGGCGTCGACATCGGCGAAGACGTCGACCGCGGTGTGAACGTCACGAGGACGGTACGCGACGCAGTCGATCACGATGTCGGGTTCGACGTCCAACCCGGCGCGCCGGAGGTCCGAATCGTTCGTCCGGTCGCCCTCGACGTGTGTGACGCGGTCCTCGTCCGCGAAGGGGTTCGCGTGCGTGCCGCGGTTGAACATCGTCACCTCGTAGCCGGCGGAGAGTAGCTCCGAGACCGTGTGACGGCCGATAAAACGGGTGCCGCCGATGACGAGTGCGTGATCGGTCATACGGCCGATGGGGCGGCCACGGCGAAAAGTGGTGCGGAGACGGCCCCGTCGGTGTGCGTACCTGAACACAGGAGTCGCCACGTCGGTCACCCGAACGGGCGGTCTCTGTCGCCGTTCCGTCCGAGTTCGAGCAACGTCTCGGTTCCGCGCCGGTCGAACCACACCGGCCGTCGCCGCCACGGTCCCTCCCCGGAGTCGCTCGACAGCTTCGCCACGGGTCGGTTCCCGTCGGCCCCGGTCCCACGACTCGAAAGCGGGACGGCGGCGTCGTAGAGTGCGGAGGTCTCAGGATCGCCGTACAGAAACGCCTTCGCGTCGAACGGATCGCGTTTCAGCGTACTTCGAGGTGGAGCCCCCGACCTCGAGGAGCGACCGAGGCGAGCGAGCTGGTCGAGGAGGACACTGACACAGTGGGAGAGAGCCGTGAGGTTGCATCGGTCCGTACTGTCGAGTAGTGCTGTGGGACCACGGCTATCGTGCAGGACGGGCTGTAGTCACCCGGTCCCAGATGGTGGGTTCGTCGACGCAAACGGGCGTCCGGTGGGCGAGGCGCACAAGACGCCCCGCCGCGCCAACTGACGGCGAGAAGCACATCAAAATCCGACCACCAACCCTCGGCGGACGGGATCGTCAGACCGAACGAACTCGGGTGGGGTCGGTTACGTCTCGGGGCGCTGTTATGGATTCTGTGTGAATTGCCGTTCTCTGTTGTGTCCAGTCGAGTCCACTTTCCACCCCCCGCATCGAAGCCGGGCCTCCTTTGATACTACGCTCGCACTATGGAGTACGGTTCGATCCGACACCACCGCCAATGGGAACGACGAGAAGCCGACCCTCCGGCTCCCGGAGAACTTCCTCTCAGACCTCGGCGAGCAGTGCCAAGAGCGAGACACGATCTGCGCGCCAGCGACTTCTCCGATCGCGCCCGGAGCGTGATAGACGACGCTATCAGCGAGTCGGAGCCCCGCCGCTACGAGGAAGCCGCACCGCCTTCGGACGGCCTCTCCGAGGTTTTGGAGGCGCTCGGAATCGCCGACGACCGCCGACCGATCGGTAGCTACGACCGCCAGGTCCGCTTTCGGGGCGTCGTCGCCGAGTACCGAACCGCAACCTACCGTTTCGATCTGGTCGTCACGCCGTGATCCCGCTAGATGGGGTGAGCTGTGGCGCGGATAAAACGGAACCTCGCCGGGAGAACGGAACGTGGGGTCGCCACGCGCCGGCCGAGAGCCCACGCTGGCGTGCGGGACGTTCACGAGAAACGACAAGTCGGCATATTAGTGAACCAAACTAACTATATCCTCGGGTGCAATCAATCAAACCAATAGTTATGAAGCTCGCTACAATCGGCGTCGGGAACGCCGGAAGCAAGGTCGTAGACCGGATGGTCGAGTTCGAGTCGAAGACCAATCGGAGCCTCTGTCGACACGTCCACGCGATCAACACCGCCCGGACGGACCTCGCCAAACCCGAATACATACCCGAAGAGCAGCGCGTACTGGTCGGCGACACGAACCAGAAATCGAAGGGCCACGGCGTCGGTGGCGACGTCGAGATCGGTGCCGAGGTCATGTCCGCGGACGTCGACGAGATCCGTCGCGCCTTCGACGACATCGAGATCCACAACGTCGACGCGATACTCGTCGCCGCGGGCCTCGGCGGCGGCACCGGCAGCGGGGGCGGCCCCGTCGTCATCGACGCCCTCCAGGACATGTACGACGAACCGGTGTACGCCCTCGGTATCCTCCCCGGCGAGTACGAGGGGGGCCGCCCGGCGCTGAACGCCGCTCGGTCGCTCCAGTCGTTCGTCAACAAGGTCGATAATTTCATCGGTTTCGACAACGACGCCTGGCGCGCTCGAGAACAGACGATACAGGAAGGATACGAGTCGATGAACCGCGAGTTGGCGGCCCGGATCGTGACGCTGCTCGCGGCGGGCGAGACGGACGAGACGGACGTCGCGGAGAACGCGATGGACTCGAGCGACATCATCCGGACGCTGGCTACCGACGGGGTCTCCTCGATCGGCTACGCCGCCACAGCGGTCGACGCACAGCCCGAAGGGCTACTCGACAGGTGGGGCGGGAGCGGGGCGAACGCCGAGGACCATCTCGACGACGCCAGCCAGGCGAAAAAGATCAAATCACTCGTCCGCCGGGCGACCAACTCGCGTCTTACGCTGCCCTGTGCGGTCTCGAGCGCCGAACGGGTGCTCGTCGTCGTGTCCGGGCCGCCCAGCGAATTCTCCCGGAAAGGCATCGAGAGCGCCCGCCAGTGGCTCGAGCAGGAGGCCGGGACCGTCGAGATCCTCGTCGGTGACGATCCCCGGGAAGGCTCGTCGCGACTCGCTGCGGCCGTGCTTCTTTCGAACGTCTCGAACGCCCCCCGGATCGAGACGCTGCAGAACCAAGCCGTCGACGCCCAAGAACAGATCGCCGAACAGGAAGCCGCCCGCGAGGACAAGATCAACGATCTGATTACGGACGAAAACGACGACCTCGATCCGGTCATCTGAACCGTGTCCGTAACTGACCGTGCCTTCGTTTCGCGAGGAGGCCAGCAATGAAACTCGCGCTCGTCGGTGTTGGCGGTACCGGGGCCCGCGTCGTCGATGCGGTTCGCGGTATCGAGACCGACGGTGATCGACAGCTGTGTTACGGGAACCTGCTAACGGTCGATATCTCGCGTACGCTCGGCGGCGCCCTCGATCACGTCCCCCAAGCGCAACGCGTGACGATCGGCGATACGCACCGCGGGGTCGACGACGGCGTCGACGGCGACCAGGAGCTCGCGGTCGAGGTCGCCCGCGCGGACGCCCCGGAGATACAGCGTGCCCTCGATACGATCAGCATGCGCGAGCTGGACGGCGTCTTACTCGTTGCGGGGCTCGGCGGTGGAACCGGAAGCGGTGCCGGCGCCGTACTCGTCGAGCGACTGCAGGAGCTGTACGACAAACCGGTGTACGTCCTCGGCGTCCTCCCCGGCGCGGACGGGGGAAACCACGCGGCGCTGAACGCCGCCCGATCGCTCAGATCTATCGTACCGGCCGCCGACAGCACCCTCCTGTTCGACAACGACCGCTGGGTCGACACCGACGGTGGCACCGATGCCGACGACAGCGCCGACGCCGCCGAGGAACGATACGGGCGGGCCAATCGCGAACTGGCGTTGCGGGTCCTGACGTTGTTCGCCAGAGGCGGTCCCGATCCCTCGTCGATCGGAGCGAACACCCTAGACGCCAGCGATATCGTCCGCACGCTCTCGCCAGGTGGCGTCGCGTCGATCGGCTACGCCTCGATCGAACTCGACAACGATGGGGGACTCCTGTCGTGGCTCCTGTCGATCCTTCCCGGCAGCCGGGGCCGCGAGACGTCGGATGAACAGACCGATGCGGGGAAGATTCAGAGCCTCGTCGGACAGGCACTGAACTCGCAGTTGACGCTGCCGTGTGCGGTGTCGAGCGCCGAGCGCGCCCTTGTTGTGCTGTCCGGCCCGCCCGGGAAGCTCTCCCGGCGGGGCTTCGAGAGCGCCCGCCAGCTGATCGAGGAGGAAACGAACACGGTCGAGGTGCTCGCCGGCGACGATCCGCGGGCCGGATCGTCGACTGTCGCGGCGACCGTGTTGCTCTCGAACGTCACGTCGGTCCCCCGGATCGACTCGATGCAACGGGACGCCGTCGAACACAAACGCGAACGCGTCGGCGACGCGGTACCGGCGTCCGAGGAGTCCGGGTAGCTGTCCCGGGGGGTATCCCGGCGGGTGCCGATCGACGGGGACCGTCCTCTCGGCGTTCCGGGCAGGTGCGGACAGGCCCTTCGAGGCCCCCAATGCCGTCGAGTGATCCCGACGGTTGGATCCCTCCGCGAGGGCGGAGAGGGGCAATCGGCGGGGTCGCTGTCATCGACTCTCCGGGTCGTCCTGACGGACCTGCCGAGGCTGTAGTGACCCGCCGACACAGCGAGACAGGCGAGTCGTCGGTGTCCGGGCGCTTTTCAACCGACAATCCCCTCCGTGACCGATACGACCCCGTTGCCGACCTCCACGACGATCGTCTGTGGCGGTGCCTGGCCGACGTTGCACGTCGCGGCCGCCGTTATTTGCTTGCGGCCCGTGTCGCCTGCGTCGCCTCCGACGGGACCGGCCGTCCCGACGACGCTCACGTCGTATCGTCCGGGCGCGACGACCGCCATCTCGGTCGTCACCGCTCCGGGAGCGAGTTCGTACGTCGCCTCGTACTCGTAGTGGTCGTCGCTCGCACTCGCGTCGCCGTTTCGCACCGTTGTCCCGTCCGGGGAGCCAACGCTCGGTCGCGACACGGAGAGCCGAACCCGGTACGATCGGTTCTCGTCGTAGTTCCGGACGCACAACTGCTCACACCGCGTTCGGACTGCCGACGGCCCGAGCGGGTCATCAGTCCTCGCCTCGGTCGTTGGCTGGCGTCGTTGCATACGTGCCGGTACGTCCGTTCGAACAAAAGCCCGCTTGAGGCTCAACTCGAGATTTGAGCGTTTTTAGCGGTGGAGCTCCGGCAGTTGACCCGGTCGTGTCCGCGAACCACCCGTCGTGTCCGAGACCCGACCGGGACGAGCCCGGTGGTCGCCGTCCGCCTCCGCCCCCACTGGGGCCTGCCGTTTGCCACGGGGGACGCGGTAGCGTGTCGCTGATCGGTCGGACGTCAACCCCGTCTGTTCTCCCGCGCGGAAGCCGGGAACCCGCGGATTTTAAACGCTGTGGGTAGTAGCATAACAAAATGTCGGGCGGAATAGACGTCGATCAGCCGCGTGTCCTCGTGGTCGACGATGAAAAGGAGGTCGCCGATGCGTACGCGCTTCGATTAGAGGGGGTAGCGGACGTGACCATCGCCTACAGCGGGGGGGAGGCGTTAGATCTGACGGATTCCTCGGACCCACCGGACGTCGTCCTGTTGGACCGACACATGCCCGACCGCTCCGGTGACGATGTCCTGACGGAGTTGCGCGGACACGACATACGTACCCGTGTGATTATGATAACGGCCATCGACCCGGGGTTGGGACTACTCGAGTTGCCGTTCGACGACTACCTGTGTAAGCCGGTCGAACGCGACGACGTCAGGGCTGCCGTCGACCAGCAGTGTCAGGTGCTGGCGTACGAACTCCTCGGTGAGTACTTCCGATCGGAGTCGAAGCGATCCGTCATCACCGCCGAACTGTCTCCGGAGCGCCTCGCCGAACACGAGGAGTTCACGGCGCTCGACGCCCGGACCGACGCACTCCGCGAGCGGGTCTGTCGGCTCCTCCCGGGCGCGGACGATCTGCTCGATACGTTTTCCGGGATCGACCGCGAGGGGTACTGAGGGGCGGTTCGACCACGAGCTGGTACCCACCGCAGGCGAACGCCACCGAGCTCCGACGCGCATGGACCGGTGACGACCCGGCCACGGTGGTCGTCACCGGTCCGAGTCGCTTTGGCTCTCGGTGTCGAAGAATGCGTCCAACAGTTCCCGCTGTGCGTTCCGCAGGTGATACAGAACGGTGGGGCCGGAGATGTCGAGCGCCTCCGCGACCTCCTCGGAAGTGCTCCCCCGCGGCGACTCGAAGTAATCCGAGAGGTGGGCAATCCTGAGCACGCGTCGCTGTTTGTCGGTGAGCGACTCCTCGAGTCGGCGCTGGAACGCCTCCATCGTCTCCGGTTCCCGGGGACGTTCGCTCCGGGCGCGCAAGGTAGCGTCCTCGAAGCGCTCGTCGACCGCCTCGACGGCGGCCCGGACGTCGCTCTTCGGCGGGAGTTCGGCGACGAGCTCGACCACGTCGCCGTCGTATGTCGCATCAGTGACTGTTGCACCCCACCCGATCAGCGTCGTGATCGGGGTCGCCCCGGCCAGCGACACCTCCAGCAGCGACGCCTCCTCGCCGTCCTCGACGAGCCGGGCGTCGGCGACGGCCGAGTGGTCCCACAGGATCGTCATCAACCGATCTGTGTCGCCCGACGCGCGCAGGTAGCACACGACGACGTCGTCGTCTCTGGCGACGGCACCCGCCAGCGAGACTGGCTGGTCGACGGTTGCGCTGGCCTCGGCGAGCGGGAGGTCTCCGTCACGGACCTCGAGGCTCACTTCCGTTACGGTGTCTGCGAAGAGGAGATCGGACTGCTTGATGGCGTTCACCGCGAACCCCGCGACCGCCCCGAGCGTGTTCAGCGTAGCCCGTTCTTGGGCGCTGAACCCCTCTTTGCGCGCCGCGTACACACCCACGACACCGTAGACGGTGTCCTCGGACGACAGCGGCACTGCCAGCGCCGACTGGAGTCCGCGGCTGAACGCCGCGATACGTAACGCTCGCGGGAGGCCCTCGTCTTCCGGGATCGTCTCGACGAGACACGTCGAGTGGGCCTCGACAGCGCGTTGTTCGGGGAGTGCGGTGTTCGCGGACAGTTCGGCTTCGATCGCCTCGAG
Organism: Natronomonas moolapensis 8.8.11; assembly: GCF_000591055.1. Classification (GTDB taxonomy): domain Archaea; phylum Halobacteriota; class Halobacteria; order Halobacteriales; family Haloarculaceae; genus Natronomonas; species Natronomonas moolapensis. The sequence continues at coordinate 2,089,717 of NC_020388.1, forward strand.
GACGTCGGGGGCGTCCCCCGCGGAGGCCACCACTCGGAGGCGGTCGTCAGTGAGGTCCCGCTCGCCGACCCAGACGAACTCGTAGAGGTCGGTCGTTCCCAGCCGCCGACACACCGTCTCCCAGACCTCCTCGCGCGCCGACGCGTCGATTATCTGCCGGAGCACCGTCGTGACGAGCGTGTCGATCGATTCCAGACGCGAGAGACGCCGGCGGAGGCGATCGATCGTCTGCCGGTCGCTGCGTCGAGCCGTCGCGTCTCGGACGTACAACACGGTGTTGCCCTCGACGACGGCGACCTCGGTCGCGAGCCAGCTATCCACGGTGGGATAGTACTCCTCGAGTGACTGCTCGACAGGCGAGTCGGCGGCGAGCGCCTCCTGAAGCGTGCCCGCGGCCGACCGTGGCAGCGCTTCCGTCGCGTCCCTGCCCGAGAGTGCGTCGGGGTCAGTGTCGAGAAGGTCGGCCGCGGCGGGGTTTGCGGACGTGATCTCGCCGTCGGCGGCCACCTGAATGACCCCCATCGGGGCGCGTGTCAGTCGTTCGTCCATGTCGGGTGCTCCATGTCGGTCGCATCGACCGATTGCGGCGGCCGCGGCTTCAATCCCGGGTTACGCAAGACCGGTGACCTCGAATCGAGCGCCGCCAGCGTCGCTTTCGGTAACGGTGACCGTCCACCCGTGCGCCGTCGCGATACGATCGACGATGGTCAATCCGAGCCCGGTCCCACCGCCGATCACGGTGTAGCCGGGATCGAAGACGCGCTCGCGCTCGGCGGGCGGCACCCCCCGACCGTCGTCGGCGACAAAGAACCCCTCGGCCATCGGCCCGACCCGAACCGAAAGCGCCGGATCGTCCGCGGCCGTCCCATCGTCGGATCCCGTTTCCGCGACGTCAGCGTCGCTCGCTGCCGCCGCCCCCTGGGGGCCGCCGTCGACGGCATCCCCGGCCTGCGCTTTACCGGGGGTGAAACCGTGTTCGACGGCGTTGCGGAACAAGTTCTCGAAGAGCCGCTGGAGGCGGTCGGAGTCGGCCTCCGTCCGCGGAAGGCTCTGGGCGACGGTGAGTTCCGCTGACTCCGTCTCGACGGCCTGCCAGGCGTCTCGGACGACATCGGCGATACCGACGTCTCGAGTCGTGTCCACGACGTTGTCCCGTCGGGCGAGAGTGAGAACGTCGCTGATGATTCGTTCCATACGGTTGTGAGCGCGGTCGAGGCGGTCGAAGTGCTCCGTGTCACCGGTCTCTCGAGCCGCTCGTGCCCGCGCCTTGGCCACGTCGAGCGGGTTCCGGAGGTCGTGGCTGACGACGCTGGCGATGTGGTCGCCGATCGATCCCCCGCCAGGTACCGAGCGCGGTTCGGCCGGCAATAATGTCAACGTCCCGGTCGTTGCGTCGTCGTCGGGAACGACGCTGAGGCGATACGTCGACTCGCTGTCCGTATGGTCGCCAGCCCGAACCGTCAGGTCGGTTCGGCCTCCGTCGAGGAGCGCCTCGCAAACGGCGTCTGGATCGCCCCGATTGGCCCTGAGTCCGTTTTCGCGCCACCACGCACGCAGCCTCGACGCGGACGCGTCCGTGCCGAACGCGGACCTGAACGGTCCGTTGGCGACATCGAGCACGACTGTATCGGCGGTGACTGTGTATCGAGCAACGGGGTACGGGAGCGTCTCAAGCGACACCGTTTTTTCGCCGTCAGCGGCGCCCTCGTCGCTGTCGTTCATGGGTCTCTGTCGCGTCCGGACGCCCCGGCCGGTCGGCAACCCGGGTTCGCGCTTCCACGTGAGACAGCAGCGGACGAGGAGGCCCCGACTGGGACAACGATCATACGTACGTCCTTGGACGCGAAATAGCTTATTCGATGTTTCTAACAGTCCAAATCACACACCTAGACGTCGACGACACTCCGACGTGCTCGCCTCCGGGGTCGCCGTTCAGAAAGCGTTTTGCGGCCGCCGGCGCCGGGACGAGGGCCTCCGGAGCGGCCTCCCGGCGCGAACACGGGCCGGGCGTCGGCTGTCGGTTCGTCCGACGCCACAGCCCGGCTGTCTGTCGGAACGATCCGATACGCCTCCCGGCAGTGACGACGGCCTTCGCCGGCCGGTTGTGATTACTAGCCGTACCGACGCGGCGGGCTTGGATAGCTAGCTCCCTGTTACAGGATGGTAGGGCTCCTCGCATCGAATGAACGATGTCCACCGGATCATCTCTCCGCCCTGTCGCCGGTTGGTGTAGCCGACGTACCGATCACGAATCGCCGAGGGGTCTCGAGCCTCGATCCACGCGGGGTGTATAGTATGTCGGTACAGGACCTGCTACCGGAACAGCTCCCGGACGATCGCACCTCCGAACGACGGACCATCGACGTCGTCGAAGACGGCACGGCGTTGGAGGTACTCGCTACCGAGGCCGCCCGCGAGATACTCATGACTCTCCAGGAATCGCCGAAGGCCGCGTCGGAAATCGCCGCCGAGACCGGAAGCTCCATTCAGAACGTCTGTTATCACCTCGATCGCCTCCAGCGAGCAGGGCTGATCGAGGTCGCCGGGACGCGTCACTCCTCGAAGGCCAAGGAGATGGATATCTACGTCCCGACGAGCGAATCGATAGTCGTCCGGTTCGGGACCGATCAGTTCGCCGAGACGTGAGGTCTGCGATTGGGTGTCGCCTTCGAGCGCGTCGGCCCCCCATTTGAGCTACCAGAGCCCGAGCCCCCCGATATCGAGCAGCGGCGCCGACGTCGCGGCCACCGGACGGACGGACAAACGGAGAACGAGTCGCCCGATGCGGCGAACGCCACAGGACTCGTTCGCCGAGGGCAATCGCTCTCGCCCGCCGGCGCGGTTACCGTCGACTGGACGCGATACGTCGGCACACTATTATTATTTGATATCTGAAACAGTTCGTTTATATATGGAATTCTATGTATTTGACGACCGCCTCCCGCTGGCGTATCGAGCGACCGACCGGCATCGTCAGCCGGACGTTCGGTGCTGCGAGCAGTACGGTCGGTGGTTCCCGGAACGACGTCACCGCGGCGCCCGCTTCGCCACCGCCGCCAACGGTCTACAGTGTGCTGATTTGTCCGCTTCATGCCGAACGAGTATATAAATACCACTCGTCGATTCGACTGGGGTGGGACGGTCGTCTCGACGGCACCGTGTCGCCGACTGCCGGCTGGACCGAGGGCGCCTGTCGCCCGCTCCCGTGAGCCCTGTCGGACACGGTATCCCGAGACCGGCTAGCAAAAAATATAAATTATATATACATTATGCGGCATGTATATGTACGATAGCTGGGATGATCCGGGCGCTCCTGTGTGGAGACCCGGCGTCCGAACCGACGGTCCCGCGACCAAACCTTTAATAACGATAGTTATGCATACGCAGGGGATGACTAGAGCCAACCTCATCGCGGTCGGGGCCTCCCCGCTGGGCGAGACGAACCTGCCCGGCCGCGACCTGTTCTCGAAGGCGCTGGCCGAGGCGTTCGAGGGACTCCCCGACCCGGCCGACGTGGTCGAGGGGCTGTACGTCGGCGCACAGTCCGAGCGCTACGAGAATCAGATCATGCAGGGAACGCTCATGGCCGAGTGGGCCGGCCTGCGGAACGTCCCCGCAGAGCGCGTCGAAGCGTGTGCGGCCGCCGGCGCGCTCGCGCTCAAGAACGCAGTCCGGGACGTTCGGGCGGGCGTCCACGACGCGGTGCTGGCCTGTGGCGTAGAAAAGATGACCGCCGGCGGGACCGAAGGGGCCACGAACGCTCTCGGTGCTGCCTTCGAGCGGGCCTTAGAACAGCGCTCCGGGATCACCGCGCCCGCCACGTACGCCCTGCTTGCGCGACGGTACCTCCACGAGACCGACGCGACCGAACGGGACTTCGGGAGGATCGCGGTGAAGAACCACCGGAATGCGGCGGCCAACCCACGGGCGATGTTCCAGCAGGCGGTCGACATCGAGACGGTCATGGACGCTCCTGCCGTCGCGCCGCCGCTCAAACTGTACGACTGTGCCCCCGTCACCGACGGTGCCGCAGCGGTCGTCGTCGCGAACGACGAGGTGGCGGCCGAGCTGCGGAGTCGCCCCGACACCGTCCACGTAGCCGGCGTCGGCTCGGCGGCCAACAACCTCGCCGTCGCGGAGCGCGACCTGACGTTCGTCGAGGGGGCGAACGTCGCTGCCTCGACCGCCTACGGGGACGCCGGCGTGGACGCCGCGGATATCGACGTCGCGGAAGTCCACGACGCCTTCACCGTCTGCGAGGCACTGCTGGCCGAGGCTGCCGAGTTCGCCCCCGAAGGTCGCGGAATCGAGACCGTCGAAGACCCCACAGACCGGTCGGCGGGCTGGACTGACGTCCGGATCAACACCAGCGGCGGGCTGAAGGCCCGCGGCCACCCGATCGGGGCGACCGGGCTGTTGCAGGCGGTCGAAGCCTACGAACAGCTCACCGGGCGGGCCGGAGACCGGCAGGTGGCCGACGCCGACACCGCACTGTTGATCAACGAGGGGGGCGTCGCTGACGCCCACACCGTGGCCCACGTCCTGACTGCGACCGACCGAGGAGCGTGATTCACCGATGACAGACACCGACTCCACGACAACTGGACCGCTCGTACCGGACGACATCACCGCCGACTCGCCGTTCACCCTCCCGGGGTTCTTCGACGCTCTGGCCGAGGGCCGGTTGGTAGCCGCCCGCTGTACGGAGTGTGATACGCACATGCTGCCACCCCGCCCCGCCTGCTACGGGTGTGGCAGCCGGGCGGTCACGCTGTCGGAACAGCCCCGGACTGGCGAGGTGGTCTCGTACACGTCGGTCAACCGACCGCCATCCGCGTTCGACCACTTGGCGCCGATCACCGTCTCGGTTGTCGAACTCGACTCGTCGGCCCGGCTTACCGGTCGCGTCGTCGCTTCGCTCGAGGACGTCGCCATCGGGGACCGCGTCGAACTCCGGGTCCGCGAGCCCGAAACCGTCGGCGTCGATCCGGACTTCGGGTTGTCCTACGAGGCGGAGTGGCCGATGCACGTCTTCGAACTGCTCTGAGTGGTGCCCGATCGATGAGAGCATGTGAGCTTTCGAAAGCTGTCAGGAGCGAGTCCGCCCTACGGCACCGGTAGAGTAAAGAACGCTCAACGAAAATCGCCGGACAGCCACGAATTATGACAAAAGACACCGAGGCCCTCCGCGACGAGGTCGTTCACGACCCCTCGGAGGCGTTCGTCGAATCGACCAACGTCGCCGCGTTCATGCGCGAGTACGACATCGACGACTACGACGAGCTCATCGAGCGCACCACCACCGACACGGGCGTCGACGCCTCGGGTCTGGAGTGGTTCTGGGGCGAACTCCCCGAGTACCTCGGGATCGAGTTCTACCAGGGGTACGACGCCGTCCGCGACGACGCCGACGGCCCCCAGTTCACGACGTGGTACCCCGGTGCCGAATTGAACGTCGCCCACAACACCGTCGACCGACACGGCGCACCCGACGCCGAGGCCCGCAACAGCGTCGCCTGCATCTGGGAGGGCGAGGACGGCGAGGTTCGAGAGCTCACCTACCACGAACTCCGGCGGCGGAGCAACCAAGTCGCGAACTACCTCGAATCGGTCGGGATCGACACCGGCGACACGGTCGGGCTCTACATGCCGATGGTTCCCGAGGTCATCCCCATCCTCTATGGGTGTTTCAAAGCCGGTGCCATCGCCGTGCCCATCTTCTCCGGCTTCGGCGTTGACGCCACCGCCATCCGGATCGAGGACTCTCGGTGTTCCGTCCTCTTTACCGGCGACGGCTTCTACCGCCGCGGGTCCGAGATCACCCTCAAGGACGCCGCGGACGACGCCATCGAGGAAGCCGGCCACGTCGAACACACCGTCGTCTTCGATCGCCTCGGCGCCAGCGACGACGACGCCGAGATCGAGATTCCCTTCGACGGCGACCGCGACGAGTGGTTCCACGACGCCGTCGGTACGCAGGATGACGACTACGGCACCAAATCGCTCCCCGCAGACCAGGAGTGTATGCTCCTGTACTCCTCCGGGACGACGGGCAAGCCGAAGGGCATCGTTCACACCCACGCCGGCGCGCAGCTACAGCCGGCCAAGGAGCTCCACTTCGGCTTCGATCTCAAGCCCGCCGACCGGTTCTTCTGGGTCAGCGACATCGGCTGGATGATGGGACCGTGGACGCTCGTCGGCACCCACACCTTCGGCGGCACGATGGTGATGTACGAGGGCGCGCCCGACCACCCCCAGCCGGACCGCTTCTGGGAGCTGATCGACCGCCACGGCGTCACGCAGTTCGGCATCTCGCCGACCGCCATCCGGGCACTCCGAAAACACGGCGACGAATGGGTCGAGGGCTACGACCTCTCCTCGCTTCGGCTGTTGGGCTCGACGGGCGAACCCTGGGACCCCGAGTCGTGGCTGTGGTTCTACGAGCACGTCGGCGGCGGCGATACCCCGATCATCAACATCTCCGGCGGCACCGAGATATTCGGCTGTTTCCTCATGCCGATGCCGACCCGGCCGCTGAAACCCTGTACGCTCGGCGGCCCCGGCCTGGGCATGGACATCGACATCGTCGACGGGACCGGCGAGTCGATCAGGGAGGCCCACGAGCGCGGCTACCTCGTGGCTCGGGATTCGAACCCCGCGATGACGAAGTCGCTGTGGGGCGGCGACGACCGGTATCTCCACGAGTACTGGTCGACGTTCGAGGACCCACCGATGTGGAATCACGGCGACTGGGCCCAGAAGGACACGGAGGGCTTTTGGTTCCTCCACGGGCGGGCGGACGACGCGTTGAACGTGGCGGGCCGGAAAGTCGGGCCCGCCGAGGTCGAGGGCGCGGCGATGGAGCACGACGACGTCAACCAGGCGGCGGCCGTCGGCGTGCCCGACGAGACGACCGGGACGGCAGTGGTGTTGTACGTGATCGTCGAGGAGGGCGCCGAGGAGACGGAGGCCTCGCGGGAGGCGATCCGCGAGCTGGTCGGCGAGGAGCAGGGCAAGCCCTTCCGGCCGCGGGAAGTGCTGTTCGTCGACGAGTTCCCGAAGACACAGTCGGGCAAGATCATCCGGCGGGCGGTCGAGGCGGCCTACACCGGCGAGGCGCTCGGCGACATGAGTAGCATCGAAAACCCCGACTCGCTCGAGGAACTCGAGGAGCCGCGGTAGTGTTCGCTCCCCTGACCCGGACCTGCAGGGTCGACGGACGAGACCGTCCGTCAGCGTCGATCACTCCGAGGTGATCTGTTCGACGGCGACCGACGCGCCCGCTGCCGCCGGATAGACGGTGCTGTCTACGAAGGAGCGGTAGCCGTAGTCCCGTTCGCCGTCGCGAGCGATCCGGAGGACCGTCCGCGCGTCCGGCGCGTGCTCCCGCGCCATCTCGCAGACCGCGAGGTTGATTTCCGTGTCGTCAGTGAGGGCGGCAACGACATCGGCGTCGGCCAGCCCCGCGCGGTCCATCGTTTCGGGGGCAGTTCCGTCCCCTTGAATCACCCGTTTGTGCTTCGTCGACAGCTGTTGACACGTGTCGGCGTTCGGTTCGACGACCGCAATCCGCTGGCGGTCCGAGTCGAGCGACTCGACGACGCGACGGCCGACGCGTCCCGCACCGACGACGATGATGTCCTTTCGCATGGTCTATACTGTATGGTACTACACCACACAAATATGTGTCGCAGGGCGGATCGCCACAAGCGATCATGCCACGCCGAGAAACGCCTCTGCCGTCCGGTAAAAGACGTCCCGGTACGTCTCCGTCGGCAGGTCCCGACCGAGCAGTTCGGCACGCTCGGCGCGATACGGGTAGGGGATGTTCGGCAGGTCGCTCCCGAACATAATCGACTCCGAGAGTTCTATGAGGACCTCGTCGCCGATCGTCGACGGGTCGAACTCCATCGTCCGTCCGGCCTCCGTCGACATCGCGAACGTCGTGTCCAAGTAGACGTTGTCGTGTTCGCGGGCCATCGCGAGGAACGCCGACACCTGGTAGGTGCCCATGTGGGCGCAGTTGACCCGAACGTCGGGGTAGGAGTCGACCACTTCCGCAAACGCCGCTGCGCCGACGTGGGGGTCTTCGGTGTACATCGGGGCGGTCCCGCCGTGGTAGGTGATCGGTCGATCGTACTCGGCGGCGGCCTCGAGGGCCGGCTCGATCCGGGGGTCGGCGGGCGCACACTCTTGGACCGGGCAGTGGAACTTCAACCCGCGCGCGCCCGCCTCGAAGGCGTCGCGGACGATGCCGCCGACGTCCTCGTCGTCGGGATGGACGGTCGCGAACGGAAGCAGCCGTTCCGAGTCCCCGGCCTGCTCGGCGAGCCAGGCGTTGAGCGAGCGTGCGCCCCCCGGTTCGTGGACGTACGGTAGCGCGACGTACCGCTCGACGCCGGCGTCGGCGAGCGTCGCCTCCGTCGCCTCGCGGATCGGCCGGTGGGGAAACTCCCAGCCGGCCGCTGTGGTCAGCGCGCGTTGGACGGCCTCGGCGAGCCGTTCGGGAAAGACGTGGACGTGGGCGTCGATGGCCGGCGCGAACGGCGTCCCCGCGTTCGGATCGGCGTCCGGCATCCGCTCAGTTCCCGCAGACGAGCACCGGTCGGTGGGTGTTGAGGATGACTTCCTGGGTCACGCTGCCGAAGACGGCCTTGCCGGCCGGGCTTCGCTCGCGGCCGGCCACACACACCAGGTCCGCGTCGTACTCGTCGGCCACGGAGATGATCCCCGAGGCCGCATCGCCGCTCCGTTCCTCGAAGAGCACCTCGACGTCGTCGGCTTCGAGCAGCTCCCGCGCTCGCCTCGCTGCCCCGACCTGATCGATCGAGGCCCCCTCTGGGTTTCGCCCGAACGAGTGCGCGAGGACCGCCCGCACCCCATCGATCGGGAGACCGGCTATCTCGTTGGCGATCCGCTTCGCGCGGTCGGTGTCGGTGTCGATCCCCGCGACGATTGTATACATACTGATGAATGTTCGCGCATCACAAATATATGTATCGGGGACGCCACCAGCCGTGCCGCCGCCCTCCCCACCGCCGTTCTCGGGTCCGGATTCCGGCCCGGCCCTGAGTGGGTTCCGGTCACCACGACCCGATCCGAACAAACCGAGACCGCGGCCGGTACCCGCCTTCGGGTGTCCTGACGCGGCCTCTGTCGCGACACAAACGACCGAAGGCCACGGAGGGGCGACGCCGTGACAGGGCGCTACTGCGGGGAATTCGAGGTGGGCGAGACGATCGAACACGGCAAGCGCCGGACGGTTTCGGAGGCCGACAACCAGACGTTTTGCGACGTGACGATGAACCAACAGCCGCTCCACCTCGACGCCGACTTCGCCGCCGACACCGAGTTCGGTGAGCGGATTGTCAACGGGCTTTATATAGGCCTCGCGGTCGGGTTGACGATCCCCGAGACGACCGACGGCACCATCGTCGCGAACCGCTCCTGCGACGATGTCGAGCACCCCGAGCCCGTGTTCCACGGCGACACGGTCCGCGTCCAATCGATCGTGACGGACAAACGGGAGACGAGCGGCGGCGATCGTGGCGTCGTCACGACGCACGTCGAGGTGTTCAGAGTGAACGATCGGGAGGGGGCAGACGGACCCTCGTCGGACGGGACCGACGGTGCTGAGGAGCCGCTTGCCTGTTCGTTCGATCGGACGGTGGTGTCGTTGAAGCGTCCGGGGGATCATTAGTTCGCGCTTTCGCCCGGACTCCGTCGATGGCCCGTCGCCTCAGGCCATCACGAGCGTCTCCTGATAGGCGCCGTAGTGGTCCTCGAAGACGGACATGATCTCGCCCATCGTCGCGTAGGCCTTCACGGCGTCGACGATCGGGGGCATGACGTTCTCGTCGCTCTCGATCGCCGCCTTGATCGCATCGAGAGACGCCTCGACGGCCTCGTCGTCGCGCTCCTGCTTGACCGATTCGAGCCGATCGAGCTGTCGGTCGCGGGTCTCGGGGTCGACATGGAGCAGGTCAGGCTCGGCGTCCTCCTCGATCTCGTAGCGGTTCACGCCGACGACGACCTCTTCGCCCTTGTCGACGCGTTTTTGATACTCGTAGGCGGCCTCTTGGATCTCGCGGTGGAAGTAGCCGTCCGGGATCCCCGAGAGGACGCCGTCGCGCACGGAGCCCTCGCCCATCTCCTTGATCTCCTCGATGTAGCCCATGATCTCCGATTCCATCTCGTTCGTGAGCTTCTCGATGGCGAAGGAACCGCCCATCGGGTCGACGATGTCCGCCGCGCCGGACTCCTCGGCGATGATCTGTTGGGTCCGCAACGCCACCCGGACGGCCTCCTCGCTCGGCAGTGCGAGCGCCTCGTCGTAGCTGTTGGTGTGGAGGCTCTGGGTGCCGCCCATCACCGCCGCGAGCGCCTGGATGGTCACCCGGGCGATGTTGTTGAGCGGCTGTTGGGCCGTCAGCGACTGGCCCGCGGTCTGGGTGTGGAACTTCAGCCGCTTGGAGGCGTCCGCCTCCGCGCCGTACCACTCGTCCATCACGCGGGCGTAGATCCGGCGGCAGGCCCGGAACTTCGCGACCTCCTCGAAGATGGAGTTGTGAGAGTTGAAGAAGAACGACAAAAGCGGCGCGAACTCGTCGACCTCGAGGCCCCGGTCGAGGCAGTCCTCGACGTAGGCGAAGCCGTCCGCGAGCGTGAACGCAGCCTCCTGGGCTGCGGTCGCCCCGGCCTCTCTGATGTGGTACCCCGAAACCGAGACGGGGTGGAACTTCGGCGTCTCCTCGACGGCGAACTCGATGGTGTCCGTGACGACGTCGAGGCTCGGTTCCGGCGGGATCACCCACTCCTTTTGGGCGATGAACTCTTTGAGCATGTCGTTTTGCAGCGTCCCGCGGATCTCCTCGCGCGGGACGCCCTTCTCGTCCGCCAACGCGATGTACATCGCGTAGATGACGGGGGCGGAGGGGTTGATCGTAAACGAGGTCGACACCTCGCCGATGTCGATCCCGTCGAAGAGGATCTCCATGTCCCGAAGCGTGTCGACGGCGACGCCTTCCTTGCCGACTTCGCCCTCGCTCATCGGGTGATCGGAGTCGATCCCCATGAGGCTCGGCATGTCGAACGCGGTCGAGAGGCCAGTCTGTCCCTCGTCGATGAGGTAGTGGAACCGCTCGTTGGTCTCCTCGGCGGTTCCGAACCCGGCGAACTGTCGCATCGTCCACGTCCGCCCCCGGTACATCGTCGGGTACGGTCCCCGGGTGTAGGGTGGCTCTCCGGGGAACCCGAGGTCCTCGTCGAGGTCCATATCGGCGATGTCCTCCGGCGTGTAGAGCCGATCGACCTCGTGGTTCGAGACGGTCGCAAATCGGTCTTTCCGCTCGCCGGCGTCGAGGAACGGATCGAGGGTTCCCTCTTTCCACTCCGCTTTCTGCTCGCGGATCCTCTCGAGGTCGTCGTTTCCGAACATTACCGCCACTAACACCGTCTGATAGCAAAAACGTTGCCATACCTATTGAAAAATAAACACATTTCCCGCGGAGAACCGATCCGGCCAGTCGTCGACGATCCGGAACGTTTAATCGAAATCTCCGCGTGTGCTTCGCTATGACACGAAAGGTAGACGCGGTCGAACGCGTCGGCGTCGTCGGTGCCGGGACGATGGGCAGCGGAATCGCACAGGTGTCCGCCATCGCGGGATACGACGTCGTGATGCGCGACATCGAGACGGAGTACGTCGAAAACGGCTTCGAGACGATCGAGAACAGTCTCGGCCGGCAGGTCGAGAGCGGGGCGATCACCGAGTCGGAGGCCGAGGCCGCCGAGGCTCGGATCGAGGGGACAACCGACCTCGAGGATCTCGCCGACTGCGACGTCGTCGTCGAGGCCGCCCTCGAGGACATCGACGTCAAACGCGACATCTTTTCGGACCTCGACGAGGTGATGAACGACGAGGCTGTCCTCGCGACCAACACGTCGACGCTGTCGATCACGACCATCGCGGCCGCGACGGAACGCCCCGGATCGGTCCTCGGTCTCCACTTCATGAACCCCGTGCCGGTGATGAAGGGCGTCGAGGTGGTCAACGGCGAGAAGACCGACGGAGACGTTCTCGAGTTCGCCCACGCCTTCGCCGAGGACCTCGGCAAGGAGACCTGGGAGTCCGACGACAAGCCCGGCTTCGTCACCAACCGCATCCTGATGCCGTGGATCAACGAGGGGATCCGCGCCTTCGACGAGGGTGTCGCCACGAAAGAAGACATCGACAGCGGCATGACGCTCGGGACGAACGTCCCGATGGGTCCCCTCGAGTTGGCCGATCACATCGGTCTCGACATCTGTCTGCACGCGAGCGAGACACTCCACGAGGAGTTGGGCGACCGCTACACCCCCGCATACCTGCTCAAACGGAAGGTCGAGGCGGGCGACCTCGGCAAAAAGACCGGCGAAGGCTTTTATATATACGACTGAGTCGATCGGGTCGCCTCGGGGCGTCGACCGCCTCGAGGCGCTCACTCCCCGAGGTGTCGTGCGATGACTTCCTTTTGAATCTCCGAGGTACCCTCGTAGATGGTCGTGATCTTCGCGTCCCGGTAGTAGCGCTCGACGTCGAAGTCCTTCGTGTAGCCGTAGCCGCCGTGGACCTGGACGGCCTCGCTGGCCACGTCGACGGCGGTCTCACTGGCGAAGTATTTCGCCATGCTCGCGGCCATCGCGTCGACGCCCGCCTCGTTCCGCTCGGCGGCGTCCCGCGTCAACAGCCGGGCGGCCTGGACGTCGGTCGCCATGTCGGCGAGTTTGTGTGCGATCGCCTGGTGGTCAGCGATGGGGTTGCCGAACTGCTCGCGCTCGTCGGCGTACGCGACGGCGGCCGAAAGCGCAGCGTCGGCGACCCCGACCGCCTGGCTCGCGATGGCGATCCGACCCCCGGTGAGGATCGAGAAGGCCGATTTAAGCCCCTCGCCGACCTCGGTGAGCCGGTTCGACGCCGGGATCCGGGCGCCATCGAAGCGCAACGACGTCGTGTCGCTGGCCCGGAGGCCGAGTTTGTCCTCCTTGTCGCCGACCTCGAGGCCGTCGACGTCTTTCGGGACCAGAAACTGCGTCACCGAGTCGGGGTCGTCGGGGTCCGTCTTCGCGAAGAGGATGACGACGCCCGAGCGCTTCCCGTTCGTGATCCACTGTTTTTCGCCGTCGATGACGTACTCGTCGCCCTCTGAGCGGGCGACCGTGGCCATCCCGGCGGGGTTCGACCCCGCTTCGGGCTCCGAGAGCGCGAACGCGCCGATCGGCCGGCCCGAAGCCATCTCGGGCAGCCACCGCTCTCTGTGTTCGTCGGTGCCGAACGTGGCGATACACGACGTCGCCAGACAGTGCACCGAAAGCGCCGTCGCGACCGAGAGATCGCCCCTCGCCAGTCGTTCGTTGACGACACTGTAGGTCAGTCGGTCGGCGTCGAAGCCGCCGTATTCCTCGGGGACCGTGAGCCCGGTCAGGTCCAACTCGGCGAGACCGTCCCAGACGTCCTCGGGGAACGTCTGTGTCGCGTCGGCCTCGGCGGCGGCGGGGCGGACCTCGCGTTCGACGAAGTCGGAAACCGTCTCCTCGATGAGCGAGCGCTCGCTTGCGGTCATGCCCGGTCCTCGGCGGCCACGGACATAATTCGTGTGGATACCACACATCCACCCCCGACGGTTCGATACCGTGCAGGCGGGTTACACGTAGTCCATGTTTACCTGCGTGATGTTCGCGACCCGCCGGATCGTCGAGAGGATCGCCTCGCGGCGCTCCTCGCCCATCCGGCTCTCGGGACCACAGACGCAGATCGCCCCCCGAACGGTGTCCCCCCGGTCGAGGACCGGGACGGCGACGCAGACGAACCCCGCGATCCGCTCGCCGCGGTCGACCGCATGGCCACGCTCGCGGACGTCCCCGAGTTGCTCGCGGAGGACGTCCGGGTCGGTCACGGTCCGCTTCGTGATCGGCTCGAAGGCCTGCTCGTCGAGCAGCGTTTCGAGGCGCTCGGAATCGACGTGTGCGAGGATCGCCTTTCCGCCGGCGTTCGCGTACAGCGGCACCCGGGCGCCGGGGTAGGCGGGCAGGTCGACGGCCCCCTCACCCTCCGCGACTGCCAACAGCACGCCGTCGCCGCCCTCCTCGACGATCAGTGTCGCCTGTTCGCCGGTCTCCTCGGCTGCGGCAGGCAGCTCCTCGGCGGCCGCCGTGTAGATTTCGCGCCGCCGACGCCCCCGGTGGCCGATCTCTAAAAAGCGCGTCGAGATCCGGTAGTCGCTGCCCTCCTTGACGACGTGACCGGTCGAGCGGAGCGCCTGCAGGTAGTCGTGGACCGTACTGACCGGCAACGCCACGGCCTCGGCGAGCTCGGAGACGCCGACCCCATCGCGCTTCGAGAGGGCGTCGACGATCCGAAGTGCACGCGTCACGGATCGGTTCTTCGGATCTGACATGGCTAACACGACGGCCGGGAGCGAATTAGTCTTTTCGGCACCGTCGAAAGCTGTTTCGGGTGGACGCACAGGGGGACCGGCCGCTCGTCGGCGTGACCCCCGCTATAGCTATTTTTCCTCTCGTTGGTCCCGGTCTACGGTCTCCAGCGGAATAGCGTCAGCGCGAACCGGCCCGAGCGTCGACCCGGATTCGACGGAGCCGAAATATGCGCTCGACCGCAATGTCTAACAGTATTAATATTGTTATGAAATTGTCGGGGCGGCCTGCGTTCCGCGGGCTGGATACATATATGAATAGCCGACCGGCTGAGACGGGCCGGGAACGTCCGATAGTGGGGAGTCGACTGCCCGTGGTATCTGAGCGTACTGCGTGGGAGGCGGCTTCGACAGCACGGACCTGCACGACGGGGCCGACGGGACCGGCGGTGCTCCGGCCGACGAACCAGATAGTATACGAATTCTTATATACATATTGTATTTATATATCTTCCCGAAGCGTACCCGAACGCGTCCGACAGCGCGGTGGTGTCCCGAACGACGCTACCGGGGGCGGCATCGAGCGTGTTTTCCGGCGCAGCGTCTCCCCGTGGGCGTTTTGGGGGATAGTGCACGGGCGTGCCCCGAGTGTAGTCGGCGTGGTCAGCGTGACACCGGTGTATACGAGTCGACTCCGGCACGTCGGGATTGAGCACCGACCGGGCCGCCACGGCGGTTGAGCAGGTCGGCTCTTTGCGGTTACAAACTGGGCGGGATCGTACCGGATGTCCGGGCGTGCGCCCACCACGGATATTTCTAAATATTAGTATATTTTGACTGTAATATAAATAATATTATATTTTTGGCTGTGAGGAATGTCCCCTGTCGTTCCGAAGCGAAAAACGGTAAACCGCTCGCCGCACTGCGTTCCGTATGGAGTATCACGAGGCGGCGAACTTCCTGTTCGACCTCCGCCGGTACCCCTCCCGGGCGGGGGTAGCGCCGACTCGGCGGTTGCTCGAGCATCTCGAGGTCGGAGACCCGCCGTTCCGAGTCGTCCAGGTCGGGGGCTCGAACGGGAAAGGTAGCACCGCCCGCATGGTCGGATCCGTCCTCCGCGAGGCGGGCTACGACGTCGGGCTCTACACCTCCCCGCACCTCGATGACATCCGCGAGCGGGTCCGGATCGACGGCCGCCCGGTCACGAAACGTGCCGTCCGCGAGTACGTCCGGGCAATCCGGCCGTACGTCCGCGAGCAGACGCCCGGCGGCGCTCCGCCGACGTTCTTCGAAGCCGTCACGGGGCTCGCCGTCCACGCGTTCGCCCGGGCCGGTGTCGACGTCGCCGTCCTCGAGGTCGGCATCGGTGGCGAGCACGACGCGACGAGCGCGCTCTCGCCCGAGGCGGCGGCCGTCACGAACGTCACACTGGAGCACGCCGACCTCCTCGGCGACACGATCGAGGAGATCGCGAGGGACAAAGCCGCGATCGCGCCCCCGGATCGCCCTCTCGTGACGGCCGCCGACGGCGTGGCCCTCGGCTCGATCACCGGGACCGCCGGCGAAACGCTCCGCGTCGGATCCGCCGGAGACGACGTCGATATCGCCGTCTCGACGGCTGGCAGAGTCGGCGTCGAACAGGACGTCACCGTCGAGGCCGACGGGTGGTGCGTCGGGACGCGGCTCCCGCTTTTGGGCGAACACCAGTGTCGGAACGCCGGCGTCGCGGCCGCCCTCTGCCGGCAGGTCGGGGACGTCGCAATCGAGGACATAGAGCGGGGGCTCCGGAACGCCCACTGGCCCGGGCGCTTCGAGGTCATGGAGCGTGACCCCCTCGTCGTCCTCGACGGGGCGCACAACCCCGGCAGTTGCGCCGGCGTCGAGAGAACGCTCTCGACGTTCGAGTTCGACGACCTCCATCTCGTCTTCGGCGCGATGGCGGAAAAGGACATCGCAGGGATGGCGTCGGCGTTACCGGCACCGGCGACTGTCTACGCGTGTCGGCCCGACATCGGCCGCGCCGAGACGGCGGACTCGGTCGCCGCCGTTTTCGAAGCCGACGGGCGGGCGAGTCGAGTCGAGACGGTCGACCGCGTCGCGTCGGCGCTCGACGCCGCCCTCGAGGCCGCCGATCCCGAGGACGCCGTCGTCGCCTGCGGTTCGCTGTTCGTCGTCGCCGAGGCCCGGCGGCGCTGGACCACGAGTGCCGTCGCGAGTTCGGTCGAGGACGTGGCGACGGCCGCAGCGGCTCTGCGTCGGGCCGATGTCGCCGACGACGAGATCGAACGCGTCGGCGCCGACGCCGTCCACGAAGTCGTCACCGTCCGCGCGAGTCCGCAAGCGGCGGCGCGTCTCGACCGGGCGTTCCGTTCGGCCGGCGGCGAGTGTGCGGTGTCAGCCCTCGAGGCACGCCCGCACGAACTCGTCGAGGCGGTCCTGACGGGGACGCACGCGCAGTTCGATCGGCTGCTCGGGCACCTCGAAGCGCGCGCACCGGGGCTTTCGGCCGTTGCCGACGCGATCGAGCGCGAACTCGGCCACCGGCCGGTCCCGGAAGGCGGCCCGGGGGATGCGGGCGCCCCCGAGTCGGGAGGTGCGGATCACGCCTGGCCGGACGGCACCGCCGTCATGGGCATCCTGAACGTGACGCCCGACTCCTTTTACGACGGCGGCCGCTACGAGGCGCTCGAGGACGCCATCGACCGGGCCGAGGGACTGGTCGACGCCGGGGCGGACATCGTCGACGTCGGCGGCGAGTCGACGCGTCCGGATGCCGACCCCGTCCCGACGGAGACGGAACTCGAGCGGGTCGTCCCGGTCGTCGAGGCGCTCGCGGACGCCGACGCTGCCGTCTCGGTCGACACCAGAAAGGCACCCGTCGCGCGCGCCGCCCTGGACGCAGGTGCCGACGTCCTCAACGACGTTTCCGGGCTGGAGGACCCGGAGATGCGGCTCGTCGCCGCCGAATACGACGTTCCGGTCGTGGTCATGCATTCGATCGAGACGCCGGTCGACCCGAGCACGGACATCGACTACGACGACGTGGTTTCCGACACCCTCGATGCGCTCTCCGAGCGCGTCCTCCTCGCCGAGAAGGCCGGGCTGGATCGCTCACAGATCATCGTCGATCCGGGCCTCGGGTTCGGCAAATCCGCCGCCGAGAGCTTCGAGTTGCTCGGCCGACTCGGCGAGTTCCGGTCGCTCGGCTGTCCGGTGTTGGTCGGCCACTCCCGGAAGTCGATGTTCGGATTGGTCGACCGAGGCGACCCCGAGGAACGCCTCGCGGCGACCGTCGCCGCGAGCGCACTGGCGGCCGAGCGCGGTGCGGATATCGTCCGGGTCCACGACGTCGCCGAGAACGTCGCCGCAGTGAAGACGGCGGCCGCAGCGGCGGAGCCGGGCCGTTTCGAGCGGGACTGACGCGACGGCGGCCCGCATGGAAGCTCAGCGCGCGCCGACGCCAGCCTCGCGGAACAGCTCGACGTACTGGCCGGTGACTGCGGCGTGGTCGAACCCCTGGAAGGTGGTGTCGACGTCGCGGAATCCGAAGGTCCACGACTCCGAGATCGCGCCGTCGAGGGCGTCGGGGTCGGTCACCCTCATCCCGCGATCGCGGCGCTCAACGAGTTCGTGGGCGCTCGAGTCGCTCTGGAATTCGACGACGCCGACACAGCCGCAGGCCAGCGCCCACAGCAGTTCCCGGGCGAATGTCTGTCGCCGGGCCGTCTGGACGAACGTGTGGGCGCCCCGGTAGACGGCGATCCGCTCTTCGCGGGGACAGTCGCCGACGAACTCGATGCGGTCGTCGAGCCGGAGGTCTCTGGCCTGTGTCTCGAAGGCGGCCCGCTCGGGACCGTCGCCGACCACCGTCGCCGTCCACTCGCCCGCCTCACGGAGCTCTGCGAGCGCGAGGAGGAGGTCCTCGAGGTTCGAGTCGTCGTCGAGACGGGCCGCGAAGGCGACGTCGACGCGCTCGCCGGGGTCGGTCGCCGTGATCGTCGGGAAGTCGATCCCGCCGGGGACGACGGTCGTGTTCGCCTCGCTCGCGCCGTACTCGCGGACGCGCGTCCGCTGGTGCTCGGAGGGGGTAACGACCCGCGTCGGCAGGCTCGACGCCGGCCCGACCCACTCCGAACCGGACACGTCGGGCTCGTCACCGTACCAGTCGACGAAAAGCGGCACCCGAGCCAGCCGCGCGCCGAGCCACGCCGAGAGGACCGCCCCGGGCGGGTCGGCCGACGCCACGACGAGATCCGGCCCGTATCGAACGAGCAGCCCCGGGAGTCGGCTGTAATACAGCGCCGGGTGCTCGAAGGTGACGCCCTCGTGTTCGAGGCCGTCGATGTCGATCCGTCGCCCCGAGGTCTCCCACCAGGGTAGACAGTAGATCCGGACCTCGTGGCCGCGGTCGTCCAGCGCCGCGGCGAGTCGCCGGAGCCGAGCCGCGCCGGCGCGCTCCGATTGGGGCGGTGGATCCCTGAAGACGACCGCGATTCGCATACGACGGCCGACGGCGGCCGCTGTCAAAAATGGCCCGGAACGACGCGGGGCGAACGGCTATCATCCGTCGGCCCGACTGATCCGACGTGTACGAGTACGACATCGAGCGATACCTGAACGTGCGTAGCGTCTTCGGGGCGTCGTTTCGGGCCGACGGGACGCTCTCGTTTCGGATGAACACGACCGGCACGCCGCAGGTGTGGACGATGCCGGAGGCGGTCTCGCCGATCAACTCGATAGGTCGGATCGAAGCGCCGCTTTTTGTCCTCCACGGCGAGAACGACCCCCGGGTCCCGGTCGACGAGGCCAGACAGGTCGCCGAGGCCGCCGAGACCGCGGGCGTCCCCGTCGAGACGCTGGTCTTCGGGGACGAGGGCCACGGCATCTCGAAGCGCGAAAACCGAATCGAGACCTACGCCGCAGTCGTCGAGTTCCTCGACGTGTACGTGTGACATCCTCCCGCGCCTAAAGGCGCGGGCCTCCCACCCGGTGTTGACCGGGCAGGTCAATCCTGAACGTTGGGAGTCTCAGGTTTGCTGGACAGTCAGCCAGTGGCTCTGCCACGAAGCCGTTACTCGTACCCGCTGAAGGGCTTCGAGATAGCTGATTGTTTTACGACTGTCGGCGTGGTCGGTTTACTTTTTGATTCCGGTTAGAAACCGTGGCAAACACCGAGTCAACTGCCAGTTCCCCACGCACAATTATACGTACTGTGTCTATACATAAACTTTTCTCGGATTCATCTGGTGGCTAAAGCCACCAGTATTCTCCTTGTATCTCTATAAATACGAGAGCGTCGCCTCCCCGAGGTGTACGCTCCTCGGCGACGACCGGCGTCTCCCCCTCCTCAGGCGAAGGGGGAACGGTTTTGCATCGGCAACCCGTAGATCGATCTATGTACGTCCGGGATGCGAAGAACCGCGATGAGGCCTGGCTGTTAGAGCACATCGAGGCGATGGACCTGGACGAGACGGCGTTTCGGTCCCGCGATTACGTCATCGGCGTCGACGAGGAATCGAACGCCCGCGCCGGGTTCGGTCGGATCCGGCTCCACAAGGGCGATGGCGACGGCGAGGGGATCTGCGAGTTGACGAGCATCGGCGTGTTGGACGGCTGGACCGGCAACGGCGTCGGAGCCCACGTCGTCGAACGGCTCGTCGACGGGGCCGAGACGGAGGGGTTCGATCGCGTCTACTCGCTCACGAGCGCCCACGAGTACCTCGCCCAGTTCGGGTTCGAAGCGGTCCCCGAACCCGAGTTGCCGGACGCTCTCGTCGAACGCCTCGAAACCAAACGCGAGCGACTCGACCCCGACGCCGTCCCGATGGCGATCGACACCGACAGCTTCCGGATGCCGGATCGGCTCCGCGAGCGGTTCAAGCGCGCGGCCGAACCCGAACCAGAGGACGGCCCCGGCTCCGAGGAGACGCCCGAGGACTTCGGGATCGACCCCGACGAGGCGACGTATAAATACGACACGGGGCGCTGACGGCCTCCGGATTGGCGCCGACCTAGTCGGTGAATATCCCGATCATCCGCGATCCAGCTGGTGAACCCGGTTGACCGCCGCGCGCAGCGCCGCCGACAGCGAGTCGACAGTCGCCAACACCCGCCGGGAGCGCCGGGGGTCGATCCGTTCGTATACTTCGATCTCGCCGGTCGGTTCCGCGTCGTCGACCGGTTTGAGCAGGATTCTCCGGCCGACACGCCTTCCCTCGAAGACGACCGTCTCCGCGAGCGGTGCCGATCCGAACTGGACGAGATCGGGCTTGAGTTCCCACCCGTCAGGGAGTTCCGTGCGAACCGTTTCGAAGTCGACCCGGTCGGCGATCGTTTCGACCCGACGAACGTGTCCCAGTAGGTCCGACCGACCGCGTTCGTCGGCTGTGTTGGCCGTCGTGGTGGCCACATCCCCCGTCGGTCCGTCGTCTCTCTCCCGCGTCAGGTCGTCTTTCGGATGATCTTCTGTCATGACCGTGCCCGGGTTCCGATCGGCTCGGGTGTAACGTCGGACACCCGACACCGGAATCGGTACTCCATACTGTCGTATCCTGTGCGGTTTCCGCCGCCCCATCAACCCACTATATATTTGTATCGGCTGTTTCGGCCTTTGTTACTGTTCGTGTTGAAAGATTATATAAATCTTGTGCCGATCGGGCACGAACCTCGACCACACCGTGTGACACCAGCCGTTTTTCCGCCCGGGTGCCGAGATCACATCGCCATGTCGACGCCCGAGGTCTCGAAACGCGCGCCGCCGAATTCGCTTTCGGTCGCCTCGACCGACCAGCCGTGGGCCGCGACGATCTCCTCGACGATCGCGAGCCCGAACCCCGTGCCGTCGGGCGAGAGCGACTGCCCGGGCTCGAAGATCTCCTCGCCGGCGTACCCGGGGATGCCGGGGCCGTCGTCGGCGATGTAGAACCCATCGTCGTCGTCGAGTTCGCCGACGACGACGGTCACGTCCCCACCGCCGTGATCCGCGGCGCCGCCGGTCGCCGGCCGATCGTCCGTCGAGCCGTGCTCGACGGCGTTCGCAAAGAGGTTCTCGACGACCCGCCGCAGGCGCTCGCGGTCGGCCTCGACCGTGAGGCGGTCGGCCTCGATCCGGAGCGTCGCGTCGGATTCGAGCGGGTCGGCCCACCGCTCGGCGGCGGCGGCCAACTCGACCGGTTCGGTCTCGTCGACGACCTGCCCCTCGCGGGCCAGCGTCAGCGTCGCGTCGACGATGTCCTCCATGCGTTCGAGTGCGTCGCCGATTGCCGGAAGGTGCTCGCTGTCGCACTCGTCCATCGCGAGGTCGAGTTGGGCGTCGGCGACCGTGATCGGCGTCTGGAGGTCGTGGCTGACGATGCTGGCGAACTCGTCGAGCCGTTCGGTCTTCGCTTCGAGTTCGCGCTCTCTCGCCTTTCGATCGGAGATGTCGCGGCTGTTGATCAAGAACCCCTCGCCGCCGCCCCCGGCGCGGTCGCTGGCGACCGAGCCGATCCAGACCCACGAGTCATCGGCGTGTCGGAACCGATATTCGTACCGGACCCTGCTAGTTTCTCCGGATTCGACGAGCGCCTCGAAGTTCGACCGAACGTCAGCACGGTCCTCGGGATGGACGTATTCGTACGCGATCTCCCCGACGAGTTCGTCCTGATCGTAGCCGAGGACGGGTCCGATCGCCGGGCTGTTGTACCGTATCCGCCCGTCCGGCTCGATGATCGTGATGACGTCGGGGGAGTGTTTGACGAACGACTGAAACCGATCGTTTAGGCGCTCGAGTTCCCGCTTTCGTCGCTGCAGCGACCGGCGCGCGCGGCGCTTTTCGACGGCGTTGGCAAGGCGGGACGCGAGCAGCGAGTACTGCCCCTCGCGCCGCCCCTTCGGGACGTAGTCGGTCACGCCGGCCGAGATCGCCTCGCTCGCGACCATCTCGTCGCCCTCGCCGGTCAGGAGGACGAAGGGGAGCTCCTCGTGGGTCTCCCGGACCTCGCCGAGGAACTCGATGCCGTCCATCCCGACCATCCCGTAATCGGAGACGACACAGTCGATTCGATCGGCCTCGAGGATCTCCAGCCCCGCTTCCGCGTCGGTCGCCGTCCGGACGTCGAAGCGGCTGTCCTCGCGTTCTAAAACGGTCGCGATCGTTTCCACGAACTCCGGCTCGTCGTCCACGAGGAGGACGCGAATCGCGTTATCTGCCGCGTTCATTCGGTTCCTCCAGCGCAGCTTGTGGTCTGTCCCCACATTCCCGGCCGGGAATACGGAAATCAGATATAAAAACACTCCGGGGCCGACTCGAAAACTGGGTACGCACTACCGGTGAGCCGCCTCGGTTCGCTCAGCCTGTAGACACGACTAAGTTCGTCGTGACCGTAGCGTTGGTATGGAACTGTTCCGCGCGAACGGACATACACCGCACGTAGCGTATGGCTGATTGGACGACGCGGTACCGACCGACGACGCTGTCGGCAGTCCGCGGCAACAACAAGGCCCGCGACGCCTTCGAGGAGTGGGCCGACACCTGGAACGAACACGGCGAAGCGGTCGTCATCCACGGCTCACCGGGTGTCGGGAAGACCTCGGCCGCCCACGCGCTGGCCAACGACAAGGGGTGGCCGATCCTCGAAATGAACGCCTCCGACGCCCGGACGGCCGACGAGATCGAGCGCTTCGCCGGACGGGCGGCGTCGAACTCGACGCTCGGCGGCGACCGCCAGCTCGTCATCCTCGACGAGGCTGACAACCTCCACCGACACAAGGACCGCGGCGGGGCCGCCGCGATGACGCGGCTGGTCAAAGAAGCCGCCCAGCCGATCGTCCTCATCGCCAACGACTACTACGAGATGTCCGCGGGGCTTCGAAGCGCCTGCCAAGAGATCGAATTCCGCGACATTTCCGCCCGCTCGATCGTTCCCGTGCTGCGGGATGTCTGCCGACAGGAAGACATCGAGTTCGACGAGGCCGTCCTGGAGCGGATCGCCGAGGCGAACCGCGGGGATCTCCGGGGAGCGATCAAGGACACCCAATCGCGGGTGCAGGACGGCCAGATCCGCGCCGAGGGCAGCGAGGGCGAGCGCGACCGCACCGAGGACATCTTCTCGTTTCTCGATGCGGTGCTGAAAGAACAGCCCGCCGAGGACGCCCTCCAGACCGCCTACGCGGCCGACGAGACGCCCGACGACCTGCTGTTGTGGATCGAGGACAAGGTCCCGAAGGTGTACGAAGGCGGGGAGTTAGCCGATGCCTACGAACACCTGGCCGACGCCGACGTCTGGCTCGGGCGGGT
The DNA here is from genome assembly GCF_000591055.1 of Natronomonas moolapensis 8.8.11. Taxonomy (GTDB): domain Archaea; phylum Halobacteriota; class Halobacteria; order Halobacteriales; family Haloarculaceae; genus Natronomonas; species Natronomonas moolapensis. The sequence goes on from NC_020388.1 coordinate 2,113,405, forward strand.
GCGGGCGACACAGAACTACAGCTACTGGCGTTACGCCACGGACAACGTCGCCGCGGGCGTCGCCGCCGTCAGGCGAAGCGACCGGGGCGGGTGGACCCGCTACGGCGGTGCCCCGTACCGCTCGGCGCGGGACGCGACCCGCGATTACGTCGCCGAACGGATCGCCGCGTCGGCCGACGTCTCGACGGCGACCGCCAGACGCGAGATCCTGCCGTATCTCGAGGCGATGACCCACCACTGCCGGAACCGGGAGTTGACGGTCCGGATGGCCGCCCGCTACGACCTGGAGGCCGAACACGTCGCGTTCGTGACCGGATCGGGAAAGACCACGAACAAGGTTCAGGGGATCGTCGAGGCGGCCGAAGAGCGAACCGAAGCCGAGGCCGTCGAGCACTCGGGCGGCGCGTTCGCGGCGCCGGAGGGGGCCGCCGAGGACGCTGCCGGTGACGGGGACGACGATACCGACGGGACGCTCGCTGCGTTCGGGGCGGCGGAGTCGGAGAGCGACGCCGACGGGGGTGGTCCCGGCGACACCGATACCGATACCGACGCCAACACTCGTGCCGGCGCCGTCGAGGAGGAGGACGACGGGCAGGCCGGCCTCTCCGATTTCATGTGACCTACAAAAGCCGCGAGAGGAACTGCCGGCCGCGCTCGGTTTCGGGGCGCTCGAAGAACGCCTCGCTGTCGGTCACCTCGACGACTCGGCCGTCGGCCATCAGAACGATCCGATCGCCGACCTCGCGAGCGAAGCCCATCTCGTGGGTGACGAGCACCATGGTCATGCCATCGTCCGCAAGCCCCTCGATCACGTCGAGCACCTCACCGACCAACTCGGGGTCGAGCGCGCTCGTCACCTCGTCGAACAGCATCACCGTGGGATCCATCGCGAGCGCGCGGGCGATCGCGACGCGCTGTTGTTGGCCTCCCGAGAGCGCTTCGGGGTAGGAGCCAGTCTGGTCGCTGAGGCCGACACGATCGAGGAGTTCGCGGGCGCGGTCCTCGGCGGCGTCTTCCGGGAGCCCGCGTATCTTTTTCGGGGCGAGCGCGACGTTGCCGAGTGCGCTCTTGTGCGGAAAGAGGTTGAACGACTGAAACACCATCCCGATGCGTTGGCGGACCTCGTTGACGTCCGCCTCGAGCACCGACTGACCGTCGAGTCTGATGTCGCCGCTGCGGATCTCCTCCAGGCGGTTCACACACCGCAACAGCGTCGATTTGCCGGACCCCGAGGGACCGATCACGACGACGACCTCGCGCTCCTCGATGGCGAGATCGACGTTCTTGAGAACGTGGGTCTTGCCGAAGAACTTGTCCACCCCGTCGAACTCGACGAGCGGGTCGGCCATTCAGCCCTCACCCCCGTCGGCGTCGCTCGGCCCCATCGAGAGGCGGCCCAACAGCCCGTGGTCGGAGCCCCAATCGGAGCGCCGTTCGAGGCCGTTGACGAGTTGGCTCATCGACATGGTGATCGCGAGATACAATACGCAGACCCACACCAGCGGCGTCCAGGGGTCGAGTTGGTTGCTGTTTATGTTCCGGAAGACGCTCATGATCTCCGGGACGGCGATGACCGTCAGAAGCGATGTGTCTTTGACGAGGATGATCTGATCGTTGCCGATGGCGGCGAGGGCGTTGCGCCACGCCTGTGGGAGTACGACCTCTCGGAGCGCCATAACGCGGGACATACCGAGCGAGCGGGCAGCCTCCATCTGCCCGTCGGGAACCGCGCTGATCCCGCCGCGTATCGCCTCGCCGACGTAAGCGGCGTGGTTCAGTGTCAACCCGATTATCGCCGCCGGAACCGCCCAGTCCTGGATCGGGAACTGTCCGGTCTCCCACAGCCGCGGGACGCCGAAGAAAATGACGAAGAGCTGAAACAAAAGCGGTGTCCCGCGGAAGAACTCGACGTACCCCTTTGCGATCCGGCCGGTAACCGCCGACGTCGAGATCCGACCGAGGCCGACCAACACGCCGAACGACACCGAGAGCAGACTCGAGATGACGACGATCCGCACCACCAAAACGAACGCCTCGGCGAACCGCCCCGCGATCAGTGGTGAGGCGAGCAGCGTGTAGTTGACCTGCGTCGAGAGGATCCAGACGAGAAGACCGCCGATGGCCACGAGAAAGCCGGCGGCTGCGACCTCGCCGATCCGTTTGACCAGCCGGTCGCGCATCATCACGCCGCCGGTTCCGGACTCCGAATCAGTCTGTGTTGGCATAGTCGATGCGTTGTGAAGTGTTGGATGGGCGCGTCGTACGGTTCGGAGCCGCGATCAGGCGGCGAAGTACTCGTCGTAGATCTCCTCGTATGTGCCGTCCTCGCGGATCGCAGCCAGGGCGTCGTTGACCTCCCCGCGGAACTCGTCGTCGTCCTGCCGGAAGGCGATGCCGTACTCCTCGATCGTCAGCGTGAGGTAGTCGGGAGCGTCGTCGCGGTCCGCGGCGACCCCGTCGCCTTCGAGGAAGACGACGCCGTCGGTTTCGGCGGCGAAGTCAGCGCTGACCGTGTTGTCGTTGATCACCGCCGAGACCTGGTTGTTGAGCAGCGCGTCGAAGGCACCGGTGATCTGGTCGTAGCTCTGTATCTCGAGGTCGCCGTCGAACTCGGACTGGAGGTCTTCGGCGGCCGCCTCGCCGGTCGTCCCGCGCTGGACGCCGACGGTCGCACCTTGGATGTCGGCGCGCTCAGCGATGTCGCCTCCCTCGAGAACCAGTACCGTCTGGTACGCGGTGAAGTACGGGTCCGAGAAGTCGACCTGTTCGGCCCGCGTCTCGTTGATCGTCATCGCGCTCATGATGACCCGGAAGTTCGCGTTGTTCAGCGACGCGATGATGCCGTCGAAGCCGGTCTGTTCGAACTCGTAGTCGAGGCCGAGTTGGTCGGCGAAGACCGCCTCCGCGATGTCGACGTCGAAGCCCAGGAGTTCGCCGGCCTCGTTTCGGTACTCGAACGGCTCGTAGGGAATGTCCGAGCCGATGACGACGGTCTCGGGGTTGCCGTCGCTGCCTCCGTTACCGTTGCCGTCGCCGTCGCCGTCGCCGTTGCCGCCCATACAACCGGCCAGCGCGGCCACACCGCCAGCCCCGAGCGCGGTCAGGTACTGCCGTCGGTTGGGTGTCTGTTTACGTGTCATACCACCAGTCTCGGCTGAACGTGGTTTTAACGTTTCGACCTCGAATCCGTCGATATCGCCGTTGCCGGCGGCGTTTCGAGCCGATCGTTCACCATTATCCACGCAGTTCATACGGGCCGACCGCCGGAGCGCAGAGCTGGACGGGACCGGCTAACGACCCCGATTGATCGGGACGCGCCGCCCGACTGTGCGTCGACGACGGCGACGCCGGCGAGGTTGACGATGTCTTTGAGCTCCACCGTTTTCGCCTCGGGGTCGCTTCGCGACCCGCTCGTCGAAACCCGTGGGCGAAAAAACCGCCCGCTACGCGTCTGGCTACTCCGCGTTGGACTGGGCGTCGACGACGGCGACGCCGGCGAGGTTGACGATGTCTTTGACCTCGTCGCCGCGCTGGAGGACGTGAACGGGTTTGTCCATGCCGACCAGCATCGGCCCGATGGCTTCGGCCCCGCCCAACCGCTGCAGCAGTTTGTACGCGATGTTGCCCGCCTCGAGGTTCGGAAACACCAACACGTTCGCCGGCTCATCGAGGTCGGAGAACCCGTAGGTCCCCTCGAGCATGTCCTCGACGACGGCGGTGTCGGCCTGCATCTCGCCGTCGACGGGGAACTCGACTTCGGGGTCCTCTCGGAGCTTTCGGGCCGCCTGTCGTGGTTTCTGTGTCCCTTCGTTGTCGACGCTGCCGAAATCGGAGTACGACAGAAGGGCCGCCCGCGGTTCGACGTTGAAGCGGCGGGCGAGGTCGGCCGTCTGTCTCGTCACCTCCTCGAGGACGTCCTCGTCGGGGGCCTGGTTGACAGTAGCGTCGGCGACGAACACCACCCGGTTTTTGAACGTCAGCATGTACACCCCCGCCGCGTACTCGGAGTCCTCGGCGGTGCCGACGACCGACAGCGGCGGCCGCAACGCCGAGGGGTAGTGATGCATCAGCCCGGTGAGCATAGCGTCGGCGTCGCCCATCTCCACCATCACGCTACCGAGGTAGTTGCCGTCCTCGATGAGTTCGTCGGCCTCGCGTCGGGTAACGCCCTTGCGTCGTCGGAGTTCGTAGAGCCGGTCGGCGTAGGGTGCGAGGTTCCCCTCCTCGGGGTCGACGATCTCGGGATCGAAGTCCAGACCGAGCCGTTCGGTGTGCGCCCAGATCTCCTCGCGGTCGCCGATGAGGATCGGTTCTGCGATCCCCTGGTCGACCAGCTGATAGGCGGCCCGGACCATCTTTTCGTCGTCGCCCTCGGCGAGGACGAGCCGCTTGGGGTCGCTTTTGGCCTTGTTCAACACCACTCGCATCATCTCGCGGGACTTCCCCAACCGCGCCTCGAGGCGCTCGGCGTACTGCTCCGAATCGAGGTCGTCGCGTGCGACGCCGCTTTCGACGGCCGCCTCCGCAACGGCGGGGGCGACCTCGAAGAGGACGCGCGGGTCGAGCGGTTTGGGGATGATGTACTCGGAGCCGAACTGCAGCGGCTGGTCACCGTAGGCTTTGACGACGGCGTCGGGGACGTCCTGTTTGGCGAGGTCCGCCAGCGCCTCGGCGGCGGCGACTTTCATCTCCTCGTTGATTTCGGTGGCGCGGACGTCCAGGGCGCCCCGGAAGATGAACGGGAATCCGAGGACGTTGTTGACCTGATTCGGGTAGTCCGACCGGCCCGTCGCCATGATCACCGTGTCCTCGCGGGCGCCCTTGGCCGCCTCGTAACGGATCTCCGGGTCCGGGTTCGCCATCGCGAAGATGATCGGATCCGACGCCATCGACCGCACCATCTCCTCCGAGACGATCCCTCCTACCGACAGCCCCACGAACACGTCCGCGCCAGCCATCGCGTCCGCCAACTCGCCGCCCGCACCCGAACTCGCGAACTCCCGTTTGAACTCGTTTATATCGCCCGCCGCCGCGCGGTCCTCGGTGATGATCCCCGAAGAGTCACACATCGTGATGTTGTCGGGGGCGGCCCCCAAGGAGACGTAGAATCGGGCGGTCGCGATGGCCGATGCGCCGGCGCCGGAGAAGACGATATCGAGGTTTTCGAGCGACTTTCCGGCGACCTCGGCCGCGTTGAGAAGCGCCGCCCCGGAGATGATGGCGGTGCCGTGTTGGTCGTCGTGGAACACGGGGACGTCCATCTCCTCGCGGAGCCGCGTTTCGATCTCGAAACACTCGGGGGCCTTGATGTCCTCTAGGTTGATTCCGCCGAACGTCGGCTCCATCGCCGCGACGGAGGTGACGATGTCGTCCGGGTCGTCTTGATCCAACTCGATGTCGAAGACGTCGATGTCGGCGAAGCGCTTGAAGAGGACGCCTTTGCCTTCCATGACGGGTTTTGAGGCCTGGGCGCCGATGTCGCCCAGCCCGAGCACGGCGGACCCGTTCGAGACCACACCCACCATATTGCCCTTGGTGGTGTAGGTGTAGGCCCGTTCGGGATCGGCGGCGATCTCGTTGCAGGGGGCGGCCACCCCCGGCGAGTACGCCAACGAGAGGTCCCGCTGGGTGTTGGTCGGCTTCGTCGTCGAAATCTCGATTTTCCCCGGCGGGTCGATCCGGTGATACTCTAATGAATCTTCATCTAATCCCATAGGGGTACGCCGTACAGCGACATTAAAAATGTACCTCCCGACGGCAACCGGCCCGACCCTGTTTTGTTCACCCCGACGGGGTCGATCCTAATACTGGTGGACGAACTCAATTGACATCCTCCTCCGCCTGAAGGCGGCGGAATCCCACGGCACCGCACCGCTGGATTGGGATATTAGGGTTTGCAGTCCACCACCTCTGTCCGAGGTTGGAATCCTCGGGAGAGGTCATGAAGGTAGACTTTGGGCTGTGCCAACCAGCCGGTACTCCTATCCCCACCCAAATCGGGAGCAGACTCGGAGTTACTTTGCTTCAACTCGAGACGGATGTTCTCCGCCCCATTCACGTCAGCGTTGAACGCCGCGTCACACGGCTCGCAGACATACAAGCCACGTTCGACACGCTGACTCTCGTCTTCTCTACCGCAGACGCAACACGTCTTGCTCGTGTCGCGCTCTGAAACCTCTACGACTTCGACACCCTCGACTTTGGCCTTGTATTCGAGGATGTTCGAGAACCTGTCGAACGCCCAGCCGTGCAGGTCGAGGTTCCCGTGTCGCCCCCAGTTCTTCGCCTCGCCGTTGTCGTCTTCACGGACACCACCGAGCTTCCCGATGTTGATACGCCCAACACCACGCTCGATACACGTCTCAACGATGTGTTTCGCTAACGAGTGGAAGAAGTGGGTGCGGCGCTCCGACCACTTCGCGTGGAGACGGGGCGCTTCTTTACCACCCGAGTCGTCGCACTTGGCGATTTCTTTCGGGAAGTAGTACCCGTCCTGTTTCAACCGGTTGCCGGGGTACAGGTCGGCTTGTTCAGTGCTGTATGCGACTGCCGCGAAGTTACAGATGCCGAGGTCGATACCCGCTGTCTCGTTTCCGGGTGCGGTGGGTGTCTCGATTTCATCCTTACAGACGAGATGCAGTTCCCAGCGCCTCTTTGCTTTGTCGTAGACGGCTCTGACCTGTTGTAAGTTCTCAACAGTGACGCCGGGACGGGTTTCGTATTCGACAAGGATGTACTCCCATGCTTTCGGGTGTTCCTTGTGATTCGCGCCCTTTGAGAGACGGACACGGTTGTTCTTCGTGTCGTGTTTGATGCCGTTTTGTTTCCACGTCACCGTGCTACGCGGGTGTTCTTCGTGGACGCGGTTGCCGTGGTCATCGTAGTAGTTTTTCTTGCGGTAGCCGGGCGGATTCGCTCGATTATCAGACTTCCTCTTTTCGTACCACGAGTTGAAGGATTCAGCGAGTTCCTCCAGAACGCGCTGACTGGACTGCGAGTGCAATCCCTTGTACTTTGAGTGACCTTTCAACTCGTCTTTGAGGTCGCTGTGGTCTGGAATCTCACCCGTATCATCCCACTTTTGTCGAGAGTGGTAATTAGCGACGTTCCAGAGTTTGCTGGCACTCCACCCGTGCCGGTCAAGCGGGTCCTCTACCTGTGAGTGGTTGAGGATTTTCGCCCGGTGGGTTCGATGGATTTCCAGCATTCTGAACGCCTCTATAATCGCTTATACTCGCATTTGTTATAAAGGTTCGGTTTGAGAACGGTGGAATATCCAGCCGTGCTATCGGCGGTGGGTTGTGGAGGAGTTGTCGGATTCATCCTGCGGCTAAAGCCGCAGGTATTCTCCTTGCTCCCTATAACACCGGCACACGAGTGATCCGCCGGTCGCTCCGTCGAACGGCATGACCCTCATACGCCGTGTGTATATTCGTCTGTCTGTCTCGTCGGCTTCCGTTCCGGCTCGAACAATGCCCACTCACACTCTCGGTTCCGCGGAATATATATCGGTCCGGAACCCATCCCCGTTATGGACTTCCGACGGCTACTGCTCGTGACGACGGTCACGACGGCGATCACCGCGCTCATCGGGGTCATCACCGCGACGAGTGGCGCCGGGCTCACCTGCGAGGCCCGGTGGCCGCTGTGTGACGGCGCCGTCTTCGGACTCTTTCCGGCGAACTTCATGTCGTTCATCGAGTGGTTTCACCGGCTCGTAGCGATGGTCACTGGCTTTTTGATCGTCGGATCGACGATCACCGCCTGGCGCGGCGCTGGCAGCCGGCGCGTCCGGTTCGCGACGCTCGTGGCGCTGCTTTTGACGCCGCTGCAAGTCGTCTTCGGCGCGTTCACCGTCCTCGTTCACGAGTTCGTGTTCGGCTACTCCGTGCTCGTGTTGACGCTCCACTTCAGTCTCGCGTCGCTCATTCTCGGGGCGCTCGTGGCGGCGACGGTGTGGACGTACGCCGACGGGAAAGCGGTCTCGACGACCCGAATCCGGCAGGCCGGTGCCGTTGCGTTGTTGGTGTTTCCGATGATGGTCGCGCTCACCCCGCGGCTGTTTTTCAGCTTCGGAGAGGTCGTCCAGTTCAGCTACTACGGGCTGGGGTTCGGACTGTTTTCGGCGCTGGTGGCACTCGCGCTGTGGAGCCGCGAGATCGGCTTCCGCGGCGTGTCGGCCGCCGGCGGCATCGCGGCAGTACTCGTCGTCGCCCAGCTCGTCGTGACGCGACAGGCGTTCGGCGACGCCGGACAGCTCCTCGTCGTCGGGCTCTCCTTCGTGGCGTTCGCGCTGACGCTCGCCTCGGTGTACCGCGTCCGGACGGTCGCGACAGGGCCGAGCGCGTCGCCGCTGGCGAGCGATTGATCGGCGCGACACCCGCCCGACGCCCGCACCTCGCCGACCCACGTCGCCCCCGAGCGGTCAGTCGATACGTTCCGGCCGGTCGAGGCGACCAACGCTTATGCGGACGCAGGCCTATCGACTACGTATGAGTGACGTACTCGACGACGAGGCGATCGAGGCGGGACTTCCGGACGGATGGACACGCGACGGCGACGAGATCGCCCGGACCTTCGAGTTCGACTCCTATCTGGAGGGCGTCGGGTTCGCCTCCGGGGCGGCTGGCATCGCCGAGGAGGCGTTTCACCATCCCGAGATGACGATCGGCTGGCGCGAGGTCGAGGTCCGGTTGACGACCCACGACGCCGGCGGAATCACCGGGAAGGATCTCGACCTCGCGGCTCGGTTCGACGAGCTGGCCGGGTGAGGACCGACGACGGCCCGAACCGGATTTGATGTCCCACAGTTCGAAGGCTGTGGACGTATTCGGGGTTCGCGGCTACCACGGGTATGTCCGGCCACAACGCGACGGAGGCTGCGACCGAAACGGCGACCGACGACGGGACCCTCCCGGAACTCGAATCCGTTCGCCCGCGCGCGACGACCGCCGACGGCGATCCGACCGTCGAGATCCGGTTCGAAAACGGTGCGACGATCTGCTATCGGGCGGCCGACGACGGGATCGAGGAGGCGTGGATCGCTCCCGGCGAGACCGAGCCGACGCGGTCACACGCCGCCGACTTGCCGAGCGTGGGGGATGACACCCCGACGAGGAGCGCGCTCTCGGATCGCGCCCTGTGTACGGTCGCGTCGTATCTCTCCTTCGACGACCGTCGCCGCGCCGCGTTCTCGTGGGGGGACGCGAACGTCTCGGTGTTGCTGGGCGAGACCTCGAACGACGAAGCGGAGTGAGCGGGCACTCCCGCCACCGGGTGCAGACGGGACCGACGGCTATTTTACTGGCCGAACGGACGGATGGGTATGAGTCTCCGGACGGCTGTCGCCGCCCCGTTCCGTGAGGAAGGGGACACGCGGATGGGCGAGAGCGCGTTCGTCGTCGCGCTCTCGCTCGACCGCGATTGGTTCTCGCCGGATCAAGCAAAGCGGCTGATCGACGTCGCCGCCAGCGAGGGGCTGCTCCGGCGCGAGGACGGAACGCTCGAGGCTCGTTTCGATCCACAGGAGACGGCGGTCCCGGACGGGTTCGAGCCGGACGAGTCGATCCTACGGAAGCGTTCGACGTTCGAGCGTCTCCTCGGTACCCTCGTTGAGGCAGGCGAGGACAAACAAGAGGCGGTCGCGGCGATCAACGGCCTCCAGTCGGACCTCGCGGTCACCGTCGAAGCCGCCGCCGCCCTCTACGCCCACCGCCGGGGTATCGACGTCAGCGACCTCGCGGGCACCGCGCGGAGGGAACTGTAGTGGTTACCGACGAAATTCTCGACGGGACGCGCATCGGTCGGCTGTTTTCTTCGGAGGTTCACGGTCACGAACGCGGCGCGTTGGGGCGTCTCGGGGTCACCGAGGCGGACCCAGACGTCGAGGCGGCCGAAGGCGGCGCGTTCGCGTTCGCCGTCGCCCTCGACGATGGAGGGGACGGGGACGCGGGTGATTTAACTGGGGTCGAACGGCGGATCGCCGAGGCGTACGTTCACCCCGACCGGCTCCGGATCGAGTTTCTCGTCGAAGCGAAGACGGCCGCCGAAGCCGGGGCGACGGCGGGGCTCAGAGTCCGGCCGAAGGCCGTCGAGCCGCCGCGGACACTGGTTTTCGTCGAGCGCGCCGCGGACGCGAAGGCAGGACTACGCGTCGTCCGCGACGTCGCCAAAGCGGTCCTCGATGACGTCGGGTAGCGCGGCCAACGCCGAGCGCCGGAGGGTCGCGTCGGCGTCGGGATGTTGCTCCGGGCCGCCCGGGTACCGCAGCTGGACGGTCCTGAAGCCCGCGTCGACAGCTCCTGCGACATCGCGTTCGGGATCGTCGCCGACGTAGACGGCGTCGCCGGGGTCGACGCCGAGTTCGTCGGCGATCGCCTCGAAGCCCCGGCGATCCGGTTTCGGGGCCCCGATCGGCCCGGTGACGACGACGGCGTCGAAGGCGTCTGTCCAGCCCAACCGCCGGAGCTTGTCGCGTTGGGTGCGACCGGGGCCGTCGGTCAACAGCCCGAGGCGGTATCGCCTCCGGAGCGTCTCGAGAACCGTCGCCGCGCCCTCTGTCGGAGTGAGCGCCTCGCCGATCGTCTCGCGGTACGCCCGGGTCAGCGCCGGGGCATCCGAACCGACGAGCGCGCCGAAGACGGGGAGTCGACTCTCGGCCCCGCTGTGTTCGCGGTGGGCATCGAGATACGCCTCGCGGTCGAACGACAGCGACACGCCGGCCCGGTCGGCGGCGGCCGCCAACAGCGCGGACCGGTCGCCGTCGGTCACCGCGAGCGTGTCGTCGAGGTCGAAGACGACGGCCGTTAGCACGGGATCGGCTTCGACGGCCCGAAATATATATTATCCGGCGCGGGAGGCGGCGGTCGTCGGCCAGCGTCCGACTCGCGTCCGGGCGATGGGCGGTTCGCGACCGACCGAACAGGAGCACTTTTGATCGCACGCCGACAGCCGCACGTATGGTGTTCTTCGAGGCGCTCGATGCCCGGATCGAAGCGGCCGACAGCGTCGTCTCCGTCGGGCTCGACCCCGACCCGGCCCGTCTACCGTCGTTTCTCGACGCTGAGCTGCCGCGGTGGGCGTTCAATCGCCGGGTCATCGACGCGACGCACGAACACGCCGCCTGTTATAAACCGAACGCGGCGTTTTATGAGGACCCCGACGGCTGGCGCGCGCTGGCGGAGACGATCGCCTACGCCCACGGGAAGGACGTCCCCGTCCTGTTGGACGCAAAACGCGGCGACATCGGCAACACCGCCAGACAGTACGCGAGCGCGCTCAACCCCGACGGTCTCGACGCCGACGCGATCACCGTCAACCCGTATATGGGCCGGGACACGCTGGAGCCGTATCTGTCCCGCCCCGAGAAGGGCGTCTTCGTTCTCTGTCGGACCTCGAACAGCGGCGGAGCGGACTTCCAGAAGCTCGACGTCGGCAACGACAAGCCGCTGTATCAGTACGTCGCCGAACGGTGTGCGGCGTGGGACGAACACGACAACGTCGGGTTGGTCGTCGGCGCGACGGCACCGGAGGAGCTAGAGCGGCTACGCGATGCTGTCGACCGCCCGTTTCTCGTGCCCGGCGTCGGTGCCCAGGGCGGCGACGCCGAGGCGGCCGTCGAGTACGGCCTCGCCGGCGGCGTCGGGTTGGTGAACTCCTCGCGCGGGATCATTTTCGCCGGCGAGGGGGCCGACGACGAGAGCGCGTACTTCCGGGCCGTCGGAGACGCCGCAAGGAAACTCAAACGACGGCTCAACGAGTTCCGGTAGGCCGTCGGTGGTCAGGTGTGTCGGTGGTCTGAGAGACGTCCGAAAGCCGACGGACAAAGGCCGGGGCGGAAAAGAGAATCAAGGGACAATTAAACCGCGAGCGGGCCGGCCGAGGAGTCGTCGCCGTCAGCGAGGTGGTAGTTCGACTTCCGGGCGTCCATGAGGTAGACCGACTCCTCGACGACGTCCGCCGACTCGAGTTTTTTCAGCGCGTGTCGGACGGTTCGCTGTGGGAGCAACGACGCGTCGGCGAGTTGGGCCTGCGTCATCGCGCCCTCGTACTGGAGAGTCTTATATACGAGTTTGGCACTCGGTGGGAGCGACGCAACTGCTGATTCGATGTCTGCCATATGTTTCTGAACACGCCCCACTTCATTAATACTCGGTCGGTCGGACGAGCCGCACACACGAGGGGAACAGGTATATATACACACTTGTAATTGGCCGAAACACGGGCCAGAGGCGGGTGGGAGAGACTGTTCGACGAGCCGGATTCATACTGAGGGCTAAAAATTCATGTAACTCCAGCCACGAGAAACGGTATGGCGAGGCTGGAGAAGGTCTCTGTCGAAGACCTCCGCCAGATCCTGGCGGAGGTCGATGAAGCCGACGCAGCAAAGCGGATTATGGCTGCGATTACCTACAAGGAGATCGACGATCTGACGCAGACAGACGCTGCCGAACTCTACGGATTTTCCAGTAGTTGGGCCTCAAAGTGGTTCACCCGACTCGAACGGCTCGCCGACGAGCCGTTCGAGGAGGTTGTCTATGATAAACCACGAGAAGGCAGGCCGTCCGAGCTTTCTGACAAAGAACACGACCAGTTCGTCGAGGCTCTTCACGACTCACCCGGAGAAGTCAGATACGACGCACCCGCGTGGTCTGTTCCATTGGCGCGTCACTATCTCTCCGAGGAGTTCGGTGTTGAGTACTGCGAACGTCACGTCCGACGACTGATCTCCGAGGCCGGGCTGTCCTGGAAGACAGCCCGGCCGGAGTTCTACAAATCCGACGAGAGAGCCCAAGAAGCCTGGCAGGAAGGGTTCAAAAAAAGCGCGACAACTTGGACGATGAATACACGATCCTGACCATCGATCAGACGCGTCAGGTACTCTCGACGCTGATCTATGCGTGGTTTCCGGAAGGGGAGCGCCCGTCACTTCCGGTGACGGGCGCGTGGGATAGCATCAAGTTGCTCGGTGCAGTCAGCGATTCTAGGGAGACGTTCTTTCTGCCGTGTGCAGAGAACTTCAACAGCGACACGACGATTCGCTTGCTAGACGCACTCCAGACAGAGTTCGGCAAGAAAATCTGCGTCATCTTGGACAACGCGTCGTATTTCACGGCTAACGCAGTCCAGGAGTTCGTCGAAGACACGCCGATCGAACTATGCTACCTTCCGCGGGGTTCACCGGAGCTGAACCCCGCGGAAGAGTGCTGGCGACAACTCGATCAAGAACTTGGCAACCGTCTGTTCGACACACTCGACGAACTTCGTGATGCTGCGCTCTGTGCACTCAACCGGATTACCGTTCCAGATGTCTTTACGTACTTATGTCCGTGAGTATCAGTCGGCGGGGCGGTTCGGCGGGGGGTTCGACGAGTCGCGACTGGAGGTCGGCCCGCTACGTATCAGTCTTCCAACAGCCCCAGATCCGACGCGACGTGATCGGCGAGGTGATCGAAGACGTCGGGATCGACGGAGGCGATCGATTCGCCGTCGTGGAGCCGTTCGTTGTGCCCGGCGACCGCGTCCTCGACGTCCGAGAACGGGATCCGGGACTGGGTCTCACACTCCGGACAGACGATCGGGATCTCCGGGAGCTCTGAGTCGTCGCTCATACCACCGATATCGCACCCGAAAATAAAACCGCCCCGGTTCGATCGGAGCTACGCGCGCTGTGGAGGCAGGGCGGCGAGCGCCTCGGTGAGTTCGCGGGTGTTCGGGAGGACGTACAGCCGCACCTCGGCCTCGCGGTCGTCGACCTCGATGGCGGTGTCGATGGTGAAGGCGTACTCCTGGTTCCCGGAGAGGCGGCGCTGGACGCTCCGGACGACGTCCGCGCCCGAATCCCGGAGCAGTTCCGGGGGTGTGTGTTCGATGCTGCTTTCGAGGGTGTTCGCCCACCCGTCGATGAACCCGCTGGTGACGATGTTGCCGAGTTCCTTGATCGCCTCCTCGGTCATATCTCCGCCGGGATCGACGCCGTCGGGGAGCATCGCGTCGGCGACGCGGCGGGCCGACGCCTCGCTGAACATCGCAATAAAAAAGCCGCTGGGCAGCCCGGTCAACTCGAAGACGACGCTGATGTACCGGCCGGGACCGACTGCGGCCGACATATCGGAAAACGAGAGGAACCGAAGCTGGCTCACCGAGACGTCGGTGTCGAGCCCGGTCAGCTGTGCGATCTGTCCCGACGCCCGCTCGGCGCTCCGGTCGGCGAACCCGTTGAACACCGCGAGTTTCTGGGCCGGCACCGCCAGGTGGCTCGGCTGTGCCTCCAGCAAGCTGACGAACTCCTCGTACTCGGGGATCAGATAGATCGGTACCGAGAGGTCGTACTCGACCGCCTCGAGGCGGCTCTCGAAGAGGAAAACGCCGGTCTCGGAGGCCTCCCGGCGGGTCATCCGTGGGAGGATCCGGGTGCCGGTCGCCTCGATGTACGTCGGCGGCGTCATGTCAATTTGCGTGCCGACGTGGTTCGCCCAGCCGTCGACGAACCCGCCGATCATGATGTTGCCGAGTTCGGCGAACGCCCCGCCGGCGAGGGTCCCCGTCGATCCCCGCGATTCGAGCCGCTTGCGGAGCCGTCCGGCCGCGTCCGGGTCGAAAATCAACACGGTCTCCCCGGAGAGCCCACCGGCGAGGCCGACCTGCACGCCGACGTAGCGGCGTCCGGTGAAGACGTCCTCGAGTGCCCCGTCGGAGACGAGGCTGACGCCGGTCACGTCGTGTTGCATCCGAACGCCGATCATCTGTGAGAGCGCCCTAGCCGCCTGTCTGGCCCCGTCGGAGGCGAGGTGATTGTACTCTTCGAGTTGGTTGATGGCGATCTTCATGGGTCGTGCGTGTGGGTCGATCGGGCCGCGCCCGCCCGAGGCGGTCCAGTGACCTGGGCGGTCGAACGCGAACGGGACCGAGCACTCGGACGCGAACGAGACCGACCACCCGGGCGCGAGCGGGACCGAGCACTCGGACGCGGACAAAGCCGACCACCCGGGCGCGAACGGCGACGACAGTACCCCGGCGGCAGGGTTAGGCTCATGTGGTGGTCTTCATCCGTGCCTGTAGTAACTCTCCGGAACGACACAGCGCTCGAAACACGGGTGGTCGACCCCTCCCCGAAGCGGTCACTCGAACATTCCGGTCGACATGTAGCGTTCGCCGGAGTCCCAAAAGACGGTGACGACGAGGGGGCAGTCCCCGCCGATCGACGCGGGGTCCGCCGGGTCGTCCTCGAGGATGCCGATGTCGTTGTCGGGACCGGGACACTGCTCGGGGTCGACGTCGCGCGCTGCGGCCAGGCGACGGGCGACGCGCTTTGCGGCGACCAGCGATCCGCCGGAGGACTGCCCGGCGAGGATACCCTCCTCGCGGGCGAGGCGACGGCACTCGGCCTCGGCGGCCTCGACACCGACGGTCTCGACGTCGGTCAGGAGCTCCCGATCGAGGTTCGGCGAGACGAACCCGGGACCCATCCCCTGGAAGTCGTCGTCGCCGGGGGCGCCGCCCGAGAGGACGGCGTTCGTCTCGGGTTCGACGCCGACGACCGCCATGTCGGGATACGCTTCGAGGAGCCGTCTCGCGGTCCCGGTGATCGTCCCGCCGGTACCGATCCCGGCGACGAGGGCGTCGATCCGCCGCTCGCCGACCTGCTCGAGGATCTCGGCCCCGGTCGTTCGGTAGTGGGCCTCGGGGTTGGCGGGGTTCTCGAACTGGCCGAGTTGGACCATCCCGGCCTCGGCCTCGAGTTCGTCCGCGCGCACTTTCGCGTCCGAGATGGTCCCCTCGACGAGTTCCAGGTCGGCGCCGTAGGCGGCCATCAACTGCCGGCGCTCCGGCGACTTCGACGCCGGCATCACGACGGTGATGTCGTAGCCCTTCGCAGCGGCGACGACCGAGAGGCCGATGCCGGTGTTGCCGGAGGTCGGTTCGACGATCCGATCGCCGGGCTCGAGGTCGCCGGCCGCCTCGGCGGCTTCGACCATCGCCAACGCCGGGCGGTCCTTCGCCGACCCGCCGGGGTTCTTCGATTCGAGTTTGGCGACAACGACGGAGCCGGGCGGCGATTCGAGTTGTACCAGCGGTGACCCGATCGTATCGAGGATGCCCCGTTTCATTGTCCGGGGTTCGACGCGGGGCTACAAAACCCCGATGGACCGCCGCGCCGCGGCGGCCGGCTACTCAGGGCGGTCGGCACCGCCCCGTTCGGGCCGGTCGGAACGACTCGGCCGTTCGGCTCCCTCGATCCGCTCGGAGCCCTCGGCGTGCCGCCGCGACAGCTCGACGTAGCGGTCGCCGGCGCTAGCCCACGGCGAGTCCTCGACCTCTTTTATAAATTCGACCGGAACGCCGGCGTACAGCGTGTCGGCTTCGATTTCCGTGTCCTCGGTGACTACGCTGTTGGCTCCGACCATCGCCCGCTCGCCGAGGACCGACCGATCGAGGACGGTCGCGCCCATCCCGACGAGCGCCCGGGACCGCACCTCGGCGGCGTGGACGATCGCGGTGTGGCCGACGGTCGCGTAGGGGCCGATCTCGGCCCCCTCGTGGAGGACCGCGTTGTCCTGAACGTTCGCGCCTTCCGCGACCGTGATCGGCCCGTGGTCCCCGCGTAGCGTCACGTTGGGCCAGACGCTCGCGTCGGCCCCGATTGTCACGTCGCCGATAACGACCGAACTCGGGTCGACGTAGGCGTCCTCGTGAATATCCGGTTCGTGTCCCTCGAAGCTCCGTAGCATACGCCGTCGAGGCGGGCGCTCGTTTATAAACCCTGGCCCGACGGGATCGGCGATGTATAAATACCTCCTCGGATGGAGGCGGCTGAAAAAACCGATCGACTCAGACGAGTCTGGCGACGCAGTCGTTGAGGTCGCCGGGGCTGAACGGCTTGTGGACGTAGTCTTCGATCCGCCCCTCGATGTCGGAGACGATGTCGGAATCGCGGTCGTGGCCGCTGAGGAAGACGACCGGGAGCGAACACAGCCGCGTGTCGCTTCGGATGCGGTCGAGGACGCCCGCGCCGTCGAGTCCCGGCATGGAGACGTCGAGGATAACGAGGTCCGGCGGGTCGCCGGTTTCGAGTCGCTCCCAGCAGTCGTCGCCGGCTCCGAAGCTCTCGACTGTGTGCCCTGCGGACTCCAGTGTCACTCCGACGAGGTCCCGGATGCCGGCGTCGTCCTCGGCGACCACGACGTTCGCTGCCGCCATACCGATCCGGTAACGTACCCCGGTATCTATAGCTTTCGTTCCGAAACGGAGCGTTCGGCTCGGAATGGCGGGGGCGTCCGGCGGTCCGAGTGACCGGGGGCACTCGAGCCGCCGGGGAGTCGTACAGGCAACTTTAAATAGAACGAAGACGCTCTATCGAACTGCAATGACACAGCACGAGGATACGTCGGCTTCGCCGGCGGATCGAGTTCTTCCAGGGCACACTAGATAGTACCTCAGAGATAAGTGAGGCCCGGATTTTCGACACGACGCTGCGCGACGGTGAGCAATCCCCGCGGACCTCGTTCTCCTACGAGGACAAACGGGAGCTCGCCTCGATCCTCGACGACATGGGGACCCACGTCATCGAGGCCGGCTTCCCGGTGAACTCCGACGCGGAGTTCGAGGCCGTACGCGATATCGCCGACGCGACGTCGACCACGGTGTGTGGGCTCGCCCGCGTCGTGGACAAGGACATCGACGCCGCCCTCGATTCGGGCGTCGAGATGGTGCACGTGTTCGCATCGACGAGCGACGTACAGCTACAGGATTCGATGCACGCCACGCGTCAGGAGGCCCTCGAGCGGTCTGTCGCGGCCGTCGAGCGCGTCACGGACGCCGGTGCGACCTGTATGTTCTCGCCGATGGACGTCACGCGCACCGAGGAATCGTTCATGATCGACGTCGTGGAGGCCGTCTCCGAGGCGGGGACCGACTGGATCAACCTCCCCGACACCTGCGGGGTCGCGACGCCGCGGCGGTTCTACGGGATGGTCGAAACCGTCTGTGCGCACACGGACGCCCGCGTCGACGTCCACACCCACGACGACTTCGGGTTGGCCTCGGCCAACGCGCTCTCGGGGTACGAGGCCGGCGCATCGCAGGCGCAGGTCTCGGTCAACGGCATCGGCGAGCGCGCCGGCAACGCGGCCTACGAGGAGGTCGTCATGGCGCTGGAGTCGCTATACGACGTCGACACCGGCATCGACACCCGTCGGATCACCGAACTGGCGCAGGTCGTCGAGGCGAAAAGCGACATGCCGATCCCGGCGAACAAGCCGGTCGTGGGGAGCAACGCCTTCTCCCACGAGTCCGGCATCCACGCCGCCGGGGTCATCGAGAACTCCGATACCTTCGAGCCGGGTGTGATGACGCCGGAGATGGTCGGGGCGACCCGACAGTTGGTGCTCGGCAAACACACCGGCACCCACTCCGTCCGCGAGCGGCTCGAGGACGCCGGGTTCGAACCCACCGAGACCGAGGTCCGCGAGGTGACCCGGATGGTCAAAGACCGCGGCGCAGAGCAGGAGGAGATCACCTTCGAGCGGCTCAAGGAGTTCGCCAAGGAGATCGACGTCCGGCGCGAGGAGGTCCGGATCTGACGATGATCCCGCCGGCCGTTCGCGCCCACCCCGAGCGGTCGGTACGCGCCAGTGGCGCGGCGATCGGCGACACCGCGACGCGGAACGTTTATAAACGTCCGCGATACAACACACGCTGTGATGACGGGCACGACGGCCGGAACGGCAGCCCGCGCGGTCGCCGTCAGCTTCGTGTCCGGTATTGTAGGGGCTCGATAGCCCCTACACCACACTTCTCACGACCGCGGTTCGTATCGGATCCAGACCACCCCACAGCCGGAACAATGCACACACGAGACACCAACCGACGGTATCGAGCAACGAACGACGACGCGGAACGAACGGAGGGGCGACGATGAGCAAAGAGCAGGCACGAACGACGCCCGAGGCGGACGAAGAGTCGAAGGCGGGCGATATCGAGACGGGGGCGGACGCGGTCGTTCGCGCCCTCGAGAACGCGGGGGTCGAACACCTCTTCGGCGTGCAGGGCGGCGCGATCATGCCCGTGTACGACGCGCTGTACTACTCGGAGATGACGCACGTCACGATGGCCCACGAGCAGGGCGCCGCCCACGCCGCCGACGCCTACGGGATCGTCACCGGCGACCCGGGCGTCTGCATGGCGACCTCGGGACCGGGGGCGACGAACCTGGTGACCGGGATCGCCGACGCCAGTATGGACTCGGACCCGCTCGTCGCGCTGACCGGACAGGTGCCGACGGAGTTCGTCGGCAACGACGCCTTCCAAGAGACGGACACGATCGGCGTCACCGCCCCGGTCACCAAGGCGAACACCTTCGCAGACGACGCCGGGACAGTCGGCACCGACGTCGGGACGGCGTTCGCCCTCGCCGAGAGCGGTCGTCAGGGTCCCACCCTCGTCGACCTTCCGAAGGACGTGACCAACGACCCGACGACGGAAGATCCCGGCGCGCCGACGCTCCCGGACACGTACAACCCGCCGGAGACGGCCGACCCGGACGCCGTCTCAGACGCGGCCGGCGTGCTGTCGGCGGCCGAGAAGCCGGTCATCCTGGCCGGCGGCGGCGTGATCAAAGCCGAGGCGAGCGACGAACTCCGCCGGTTCGCGAAAGCACACGACATTCCGGTGATCACGACGATGCCCGGCACCGGGTCGTTCCCCGAGGACCACGAACTCTCCCTCGAGATCGCGGGTATGCACGGCACCGGTTACGCCAACATGGCGATCACGGTGACCGACTGTATGCTGGCGATCGGGACCCGGTTCGACGACCGGCTCACGGGCGGCGTCGAGACGTTCGCTCCCGACGCCGAGATCATCCACGTCGACATCGATCCCGCAGAGATCTCGAAGAACATCGAGGCGGATCACCCACTCATCGGCGATGCGAAGGCCGTGCTGGACCAGCTCGCGGACGCGATGATCCACTCGCCGTCGACCGACGCGTGGCTCGAACAGTGCGAGGCGTGGAAGGACGAGTACCCGATGGACTACGCGGCCCCCGAAGACGAGCCGGTCAAACCGCAGTACGTCGTCGAGGTCTTCGACGAGAAGACCGACGACGACACAGTCGTCACCACGGGCGTCGGCCAACACCAGATGTGGGCCTGGCAGTACTGGACGTGGACGGAGCCCCGGACGTGGGTCACCTCTCACGGCCTCGGGACGATGGGTTATGGGTTGCCATCGGCGATCGGCGCGAAGTTCGCCGCGCCCGATCGGGACGTCGTCTGCTTCGACGGCGACGGCTCGTTCCTCATGACGTGTCAGGAGCTTTCGGTCGCCGTTCGGGAGGACCTCGACATCGTGATTGTCGTCCTCAACAACGACGCGATCGGGATGGTCAGACAGTGGCAAGACGCCTTTTTCGGCGAGCGCCACATGGCCTCGGAGTACCCGTGGATCCCCGAATTCGACACGCTCGCGGAGGCCTTCGGAGCCCGCGGCTTCCGGATCGACACCTACGACGAGGTCGAGGCGGTCGTCGAGGACGCCTTAGCGTACGACGGCCCGAGCGTCGTCGACGTCCACATCGACCCCGACGAGAACGTCTACCCGATGGTGCCGAGCGGCGGGGACAACGGGCTCTTCGCGCTGACGGAGGGGCAGCTATGAGCCGCCGCCAGGACGACGTCCGTCGGACTGGTCTCGAGGGACCGCCGCCGGAGGAACGGACGCGACCCGTCGGCCGCCGAAACTCCCAGGGGATCCGGATCGATCCCGAGATCGAGGCCGAACACGAGCCGCGTCGGACGACGATCTCGGCGTACGTCAGGGACGAACCCGGCGTGTTGGCCCGCGTCTCGGGGCTGTTCCACAGGCGGCAGTTCAACATCGAATCGCTCACGGTCGGCCCGACGCAGAACGAGGGGTACTCCCGGATCACACTCGTCGTCGAGGAGCCCGATCCCGGGATCGACCAGATCAAAAAACAGTTGAACAAACTGGTCCCGGTCATCCACGTTCGGGAGCTCGACGGCAACCCCGTCGCGGTCGAACTCGTCATCCTGAAAGTCGACGGCGACGACCCGGACAAGGTGCAGGCGATCACGGAAATGTACGACGGCCAGACGCTCGACGCCGGTCCCCGAAGCATAACGGTTCAGATCACCGGCTCGGAGAGCGAGATCGACGACGCGATCGACGCCTACGAGCAGTTCGGCATCCGCGAGATCGCACGGACCGGCCAGGCCGCCCTAGCCCGCGGCGAGACGGAGACGGCGAGAGTCGAGGAGAAACACACCTGACATGACAGACGACACAGAAATCTACTACGACGACGACGCGGACAGCACCGTACTCGACGACAAGACCGTAGCCGTCCTCGGCTACGGGAGCCAGGGCCACGCCCACGCCCAGAACCTCGACGACTCCGGTGTCGACGTGGTCGTCGGGCTCCGCGAGGGATCGTCCTCGCGGGAGGCGGCTCGCTCGGACGGTCTCGACGTGGCGACCCCGCGGAACGCGGCCGAGCAGGCGGACGTCGTGAGCGTGCTCGTCCCCGACACCGTCCAGCCGGACATCTACGAGGAGATCCGCGACGTCGTCACCGAGGGCGACACGCTGCAGTTCGCCCACGGGTTCAACATCCACTACGGGCAGATCGAACCGGACGACGGCGTCGACGTCACGATGGTCGCGCCGAAGTCGCCCGGCCACCTCGTCCGCCGCAACTACGAGAACAACGAGGGGACGCCGGGGCTGCTCGCCGTCTACCGGGACGCGACCGGCGACGCCCACGACGTCGGGCTGGCGTACGCGAAGGCGATCGGCTGCACGCGGGCCGGCGTCATCGAGACCACCTTCCGCGAGGAGACCGAGTCCGACCTCTTCGGCGAGCAGGCGGTGCTCTGTGGCGGCGTCACCTCGCTCGTCAAGACCGGCTACGAGACGCTCGTCGACAACGGGTACAGCCGCGAGATGGCGTACTTCGAGTGTCTGAACGAGCTGAAGTTGATCGTCGACCTGATGTACGAGGGCGGCAACAGCGAGATGTGGGATTCGGTCTCGGACACGGCCGAGTACGGCGGGCTGACCCGCGGCGACCGGGTCGTCGACGACCACGCCCGCGAGCGGATGGAGGAGGTCCTCGAGGAGGTCCAAGACGGGACCTTCGCCCGCGAGTGGATCACGGAGAATCAGGCCGGCCGGCCGAGCTACAAACAGCTCCGTGCGGCCGAGAAGGACCACGACATCGAAGCCGTCGGCGAGGACCTGCGCGCGCTGTTCGCGTGGGGGGAGGAGTGAACACACGATGACGAACGAACCGAAGACACTGGGCGAGATGGATCACACGAACCCGTACACGGGACGCGTGTTCGGCGAGACACGGACGTATAGCCGGGGAGAACGCGTCGCCGCGGACGGCGGCGAGTCCGGGTTCGGGACCGACGCGGACGACGCCGGGACGCTCTCGAATATCTCACACGCCCCCGAGGACGACGCCGACGGCGTACAACGGAGCTTCGATCGCGGTGAGAGCCGATGAGCGAGGGCACGCTGTACGACAAGGTCTGGGAGAAACACAAGGTGACGGAGCTACCGAACGGGCAAGATCAGCTGTTCGTCGGGCTCCATCTCGTTCACGAAGTGACGAGCCCGCAAGCCTTTGGGATGCTCGAGGAACGCGAGCTCGACGTCGCGTTCCCCGGCCGGACCTACGCCACGACGGACCACATCGCGCCGACCGAGGCCGAAAAGCGCGAGCGACCGCTGGCCGACGGCGAGGCCGAGGAGATGCTCTCGGCGCTCGAGCGCAACACCGCCGACAACGGGATCACCTTCTTCGGCTTCGAGTCCGGCAAGCAGGGGATCACCCACGTCGTCGCGCCGGAGTTGGGGCTGTCCCAGCCCGGCATGACCGTCGCCTGCGGCGATAGCCACACCGCCACCCACGGCGCGTTCGGCTCGATCGGCGTCGGCATCGGCACATCCCAGATCCGCGACGTGTTGGCGACCGGCTGCATCGCCGCCGACAAGCAGCACGTGCGGCGGATCGACGTCGAGGGGAGCCTCGGCGAAGGCGTCTACGCCAAGGACATCATCCTGAAGATCATCCAGGAACTCGGCGTCGACGGCGGCGTCGGCCATGTCTACGAGTACGGCGGCTCGGCGATCGAGTCACTCGACATGGAGGGCCGGCTCGCCGTCTGCAACATGTCGATCGAGGGCGGTGCCCGTGCCGGCTACATCAATCCGGACGAGACGACCTACGAGTACCTCCGCGGCCGCGAGTACGTCCCCGAGGGCGACGCCTTCGAGGAGCGGAAGGCCTACTGGGAGTCGATCGCCTCGGACGAGGACGCCGAGTACGACGACGTCGTCACGGTCGACGCCGACGGGATCGATCCCCTCGTCACGTGGGGTATCAACCCCGGGCAGGTGATCGAGATCGGGGAGTCGATCCCCGCCCCCGAGAGCTTCGACTCCAGGACCGACCGCGAGGCCGCCGAGAAGGCGCTCGAACACATGGAACTAGAGCCCGGGCAGTCGATGCTCGGCTACGACGTCGACGTCGCGTTCCTCGGGACCTGCACGAACGGCCGCGTCTCGGACTTCGAGGAGGCCGCGCGGGTCCTCGAGGGCAACACGGTCGCGGAGGACGTGCGCGCCCTCGCCGTTCCCGGATCCGAGACCGTCCGCGAAGAGTGCGAACGCCGCGGGATCGATCAGACGTTCATCGAGGCTGGATTCCAGTGGCGGCGCGCAGGCTGTTCGATGTGCCTGGCGATGAACGACGACGCACTCGAGGGCGACGAGGTCTGTGCGTCCTCCTCGAACCGGAACTTCGTCGGGCGACAGGGATCGAAAGACGGCCGGACCGTGCTCATGAGTCCGGCGATGGTCGCCGCCGCCGCGGTCGAGGGCGCGGTCGCCGACGCGCGCGAGCATCTCGACGACGACCGCTCCGGAACCGCGGGTGGCGTCGAGGAGGTGGCCGACTGATGAGCGACGACTCCCCTCACGCGTCTCCGACGCGTGACGTAGCCGTCGCTATCGGTCCCACCGGAGGCGAGACGCGATGAGCGACGACCAACACATCACCGACGTCTCGGGGACCGGCGTTCCGATCCCCGGCGACGACGTCGACACCGACCAGATCCTTCCGGCGCGGTTCATGAAGGAGGTCACGTTCGACAACATGGCGGACTACCTGTTCTACGACGTCCGCCGCGACGGGGACGGCGAGTTCAACGATCACCCGCTGAACCGCTTCGACGGGGCGTCGATCGCAGTCGTCAACTCCAACTTCGGCTGTGGCTCCTCGCGGGAGCACGCCCCGCAGGCGATGATGCGATGGGGCGTCGACGGCGTCGTCGGCGAATCCTACGCCGAGATCTTCCGCGACAACTGCAAGTCGCTCGGAATCCCGGCCGCGACGGCCGACCACGAGACGGTCACCGAACTGCAGTCGTGGATCGAGGACAACCCCGACGGCGATATCCACATCGACGTCGAGTCCGAGACCGTCACCTACGGCGGTCGGACGATCGATGTCGAGATCGACGGGGCGATGCAGGAGGCGCTCACCGAGGGGATCTGGGATACGACGGCGCTCATGTACTCGAACATGAGCAAGGTCGAGACGACCGTCGACGGCCTTCCGTACGTCGAAAGCGACGACTGACCGCGGGCTCGGCCCGTGGGGGAGACGACCCGCCCGC
Source organism: Natronomonas moolapensis 8.8.11 (assembly GCF_000591055.1). Classification (GTDB taxonomy): domain Archaea; phylum Halobacteriota; class Halobacteria; order Halobacteriales; family Haloarculaceae; genus Natronomonas; species Natronomonas moolapensis. The sequence goes on from NC_020388.1 coordinate 2,138,112, forward strand.
GAACATCGGTATCCTCTTTTCGGCCGCTCGTGCAGGTACTGACATGGCTGAAACCATCGCGGTCATCCCCGGCGACGGGATCGGACAGGAGGTCATACCGGCTGCCATCGACGTTCTCGAGACGCTCGACGTCGACTTCGAGTTCGTCGAGGGCGAGGCGGGCGACGACGTACTCGACTCGCGCGGCGAGGCGCTCCCCGAGGCGACCTACGAGTTGGCGGCCGGCGCCGACGCGACGCTCTTCGGTGCGGCGGGCGAGACGGCCGCGGACGTCATCCTCCCGCTTCGTGAGGCCGTCGGCTCCTTTGCGAACATCCGGCCCGCGCGGGCGTATCCGGGTGTCGACTCGCTGCAGCCGGAGACGGATCTCGTCTTCGTCCGCGAGAACACCGAAGGCGTCTACAGCGGTATCGAACACGAGATCGCCGACGGCGTGACGACGCTGACCCGCGTGATCACCGACGAGGCGTCCCGGAAGATCGCCGAGTACGGCTTCGAGTACGCCGAGGCGAACGGCTACGACGACGTGACCGTCGCCCACAAGGCCAACGTGATGCGGACGACCGACGGGCAGTTCCTCGAAAGCGTCGAGAGCGTCGCCGAGGCGGGCGGCCACGGATATGACGAGGCGCTCATGGACGCGTTGGCGATGCATTTGCTCCTCCGGCCCGAGGAGTACGGCGTCGTGATCTGTCCGAACCTCGCCGGCGACGTGCTCTCGGATCTCGCCGCGGGGCTCGTCGGCGGGCTCGGGCTGTTGCCGAGCGCCAACGTCGGCGAGGACAACGCCCTCTTCGAACCGGTTCACGGGTCGGCGCCCGACATCGCCGGCGAGGGGATCGCGAACCCGGCCGCAACAGTGTTCTCGGCGGCGATGCTGCTCGAACATCTCGGCTACGGCGGAGCGGCCGATCGAGTCAGAGGCGCCGTCGAAGCGGTTCTCGAGGGCGGTCCCCGGACGCCGGACCTCGGGGGCGAGGCTTCGACGGACGAGGTGACCGCGGCGATCGTCGACCGGCTGTAGCTACTCGCTGGCCGCCTCGGCCCTAATTTCGTCCCACCGATCGTCCGATTCGAGGTGGGCTTGTAGCTCTGTGGCGTAGTCGGCGACGAGCGCCTCGGCGGCCTCGAGTTTCTCCTCGTCGACACCGCCGTGACCGCCGCCGCCCCCGCCCAGTCCGAGCGCGCTAAAGACGGATCCGAGGAACCCGCCGCCCGAGTCGGTGTCGTCGGTCGGATTCCCCCCCATCGGGTCCATTTCCGCGACCTTCTCGATCTCGGGCATCATCCCCCGTAGCTCCTCGGTGTTCGCGACGAGTTCGGCCGCCTCATCGTCTTCGGGGCTCTCGATCTCGAACGTCGTCGCCGTCATGATGAGCCCCCACTCCTGTCGAGTGAAGCGGGAGTCGTCGACGCGCGGGTCGAACTCGCCGTCGACGGCCATCCGGTCGCCGACGATCATGTCCTGCCAGTCGGTCATACGCCCACATAGGTCCCCCGCCGACTTATATACGGGGCGTGGCTGCCCGGACGGTCGGGCCCCGCGTCAGTGTGGCGAACAGGCGGCGCGATACTGCCCGGCGGCCGCGCTCTCTCCGAGGCCGGACAGCGATCGAGTCGGGCATACGCCGTCTGGCCGCGTCTCGGTATATAAACGATCGGAAACAGCGGCGGTGCCCCGAACGCGCTCGGCCCTCAAAACGCGTTCGGCGTGACCTCGACATCGGCGTACAGCGACTCCTTCATCGCGTTGTGGACGTGGCAGATCCCCTCGCCCAGCTCGACGACCTCCTCGATCTGGTCGTCGTCGAGGTCGGCCTCGACGTAGAGGTGAAATCGGATCGCAGTGAGGTCGTCGCTGTCGTCGAGGTCGGCTTCGGCCTCGGTTTCGATCTCCCCGAGGTCAACGTCGAGGTGGCGGTTCGCGCCGGCCCGACAGGCGAAAGTGAAACAGGAGGCGTAGTCGGCGACCAACACCTCATTCGGCGTCGGTCCCTCGGCCGTGGTCGCGTCGATGCTGAGTTCGAACTCGCCCGCGCGGCTCAGCGCGTGATACTTTCCCTCGTTGACGGTCGTGGTCTCGATGTCGGCCATACTACTTCGGATCACTCGGCGGGACCACAAAAATCCCTCGTGGCGCGGCCACCGCTCGTTCCGAAGCAGTCCTCACTCCAGGGTGAACGACTCGTCGCCCTCGAGGAGCACCGCCTCGGCCGTCGCACCGGCGGCCGCAAGTTCTCGCTCGAACTCCGCGGTGTCGATCTCGATCGGCGGGAACGTGTCGTAGTGCATCGGCGCGGCGTAGTCGACGCCGAGCCAGTCGGCCGCGATCGCGGCCTGTGCCGGCCCCATAGTGAAGTGATCGCCGGCGGGCAAGGCGGCGAAGTCCGGTTCGAGGAACGGGCCGATGACCTCCCGCATCTCGGCCATGAGGCTGGTGTCGCCTGCGTGATAAAAAGCCGTGCTGTCGGCGTCTGACGCCTGGGTCGGCTTCGCTTCGGAGACCACGAATCCGCCCGGCATCCCCGCGGCGGTCTCATAGCCTGTCTCGATGCCGTTGGAGTGGTCGGCCCGCACCATCGTCACCCACGCGTCATCACACTCGACCGTCCCACCGAGGTTCATCCCCATGCCGCCAACGGCGTCCTCGAAGCCGTAGTTGTCCTCGGCGTAACCGACGAGTTCCGGCGTCGCGACGAGGGTCGCGTCGTTGAACTCGCCCGCGTGTGCGACGTGATCCTCGTGGCCGTGCGTCAACAGCACGTAGTCGGGATCGTCGACGTCGGCCGGGTCGAGGTCCGTCTGTGGGTTCCCGAAGAACGGGTCGATCAACAGGTCGGTTCCGTCGACGGTGACGTACCACGTGGAGTGGCCGTGCCAGGTGAGTTCCATTGCGGGCGGGGGTACTCGGCTCACGGTCTTAATTATGATGTGTCTGTCCGAATCCATCGACGGCGTTAGGCCGACGGACGGACATGGGGACGTATGGAAATCCGACGGATCGACGGCGGCCGGCCACCGGATGCCGTCTCGGTGCGGCGGGCGGTGTTCGTCGACGAGCAAGGGGTTCCGGCGGAACTCGAACTCGACGGGAGAGACGAGGAAGCGACCCACTTCGTCGCCTCCGACGGCGGACGGCCGGTCGGGACGGCACGCCTGCGGGCGTACGGGGGGGCCGTCGATTGCGGGACCGACGACGAGACAGCAGGGCAAAGCGAGGGGACGGCATCGAAGGGGGCGACGGCGTCGGGTGAGGAAAGTGCCGACCCGACCGCGGTCGCGAAGGTCGAACGCGTCGCGGTCCGCGCCGAGCGCCGCGGCGAGGGGATCGGCCGCGAGTTGATGGCCGCCGTCGAGCGGGCCGCCGACGCGGCGGGGTACGGCCGACTCGTACTCCACGCGCAGGTCTCGGTGGTCTCCTTTTACGAACGACTCGGCTACGAGGCCGTCGGCGATCCCTTCGAGGAGGCGGAGATCCCACACCGGCGGATGAGCAAAGAGTTGTGAGCGCGCCGGGACGCGCCCGTCGTCGATCCGGGAACGCTTGTTTCGATCCGGGAACGCTTATAGCCGACCCGGGAGACGCCCCGGCTATGCGACGGATACGATTCCGCGACGCCGACGGGGAGGTCCGCTATGGCGAGTTGACCGACGACGGGACTGTCCGTGCGGATCCGACGCGGGACGGGCGGGTCACCGACGAGGTCGGAACGTTCGACGTCGAAGGCGTCGACGTGTTGGCGCCGTGTGAGCCCTCGAAGATCGTCTGTGTCGGGTTGAACTACGCCGACCACGCCGCCGAGCGGGGCTCGGAGGTGCCGGATCGGCCCCTGCTGTTCGTGAAGACCCCGAACACGGTCACGAGCCACGGCTCGACGGTCGAACTCCTCCCCGGCAAGGAGCAAATCGAGTACGAGGCCGAACTCGGCGTCGTCATCGGACAGCGGTGTCGGAACGTCGACGCGGCCGACGCCGAGGAAGTCGTCGCCGGCTACACTTGCGTCAACGACATCTCCAACCGCGACGACCAGCGTGTCGAGACGAACTGGGTCAGAGGGAAGTCCTTCGACGACGCGGCCCCGATCGGCCCCGCCATCGCCGCCCCGGAGGACGTCCCCGGGGACGCCGCGGTCCGGTGTCGGCTCAACGGCGAGTTGCGGCAGGACTCCTCGCGCGATCAGTTCATCTTCGACGTCCCCGAACTGATCGAGGAGATCACGACGTACATGACATTAGAGGAGGGCGACGTGATCTCGACGGGGACGCCGGAGGGCGTCGGCCCGCTCTCGGACGGCGACACCGTCGAGGTCGAAATCGAGGGCGTCGGGACGCTGGAAAACCGGGTCCGAATCCCGTGAGACGGGCTTCACAGGATCGGGGACGGCGTCCCGAGCAACCCGGAGACGACGAGTAGGCCGACCGCGGCGGCCGACGCGAGGAGATAGAACGGCCGGGCGTCGCGGGCCGGCTGGCGGATCTTGTCGTTGTCGACGCCGCGCATCGCCTTTCCGCTGCCGATCTCGACGAGCGCGGCGAGGCCGAACCAGAGCGCAAGCATCGTCAAGACGAGGTAGCCGCTCGTCGTCCCCGTCAGCGATCCGACAGTATACTGCGTCCCGGCGAGGTGCCCGCCCGAGAGGAACAACAACAGCGCGCTGATCCGCGTCACCCACCGCAGCGTCGAGACGATGCTCCCGAAGGCGTCCGGCGTGAGTTCGCCGTCCATCGCGAGCGGGAGCACCGCTGCGGCGACGAACAGCACCGCGCCGGCCCACAGCGCGGAGAATCCGGTGTGTATCGTGTACATCGCAGTGTCTACGACCATACCGTATCGCCGTCTGCCGGGGGCTTATAAGCCATCGTCTCGGAACCGCTTCGGTCGGATCGCCCCCGGGACCGGTCAGCCGAGTCTGGACGTGGCCCACTCGACGTCGTCGGGCGTGTCGACGCTCTCGAAACTGTCCAGAGAGCCGTGTGCGAGCAGGTCGTCCCGGTCGACGACCACCCGATCGAGCGTCGACAGCGGCTCGATGATCCGGGGGTCTTCCACCTCGAGGGCGCGTTCGCACGCTTCTATCGACGGGGCCGCCCGATACACGGCGTGGAGCGGCTCGAACCACTCGCCCGGCCGCGGGACGGCGGCCTCGTGGTCCGCCGCCCGTTCGAAGAGATACGAGAGGAGGTCGGGATCGAGAAACGGCATGTCGGCCGCTACGACGACCGAGTACTCCGTTTCCGCCGCCTCCAAGCCGGTCTCGATGCCGGCGACCGGGCCGCGGTCGGGGACCTCGTCGACGGCAAAACGGGGGTCGAGTCCGTCGAGCGCCCCCGCGATCGAATCGCGTTGGTCCTCGCGACAGTTGATCACCAGCTCGTCGGTCGCCGCACACAGGCGGTCTGCGACCCGTCGTATGAGTGGCGTCCCCGCGACGTCGACGACGGTCTTTTCGGTGCCGCCCATCCGAACCGACCGCCCGCCGGCGACGATCACGCCGCTCCTCGCGTCCATGTATCGATGGTTACCGCGTCTACCCTTTTGAACCGAACGGTTACCGGGGGTTCGCCGCGCCCCGTTGCGCACCCCTTAAGACCGACCGACCGCTTGCCCCACGTATGCACCCACGGGATCTGTCGGATCACGTCGCCTACGAGGCCGGTCGGGGGATCGAGGAAGTGGCCCGCGAGTTGGGCCTCGACCCCGACGACCTCGTGAAGCTCTCCTCGAACGAGAACGCCTTGGGACCCGCGCCGAAGGCCGTCGAAGCGATCGAGGCGTACGCGCCGTCGGTCCACACCTACCCGAAGTCCTCCGCCGCCGACCTCAGAGAGCGGCTGGCCGACCGACACGGCGTCACCCCCGCGCAGGTGTGGCTCGCAAACGGCGGCGACGGGGCGCTCGATTACCTCTCGCGTGCGCTGTTGGAACCGGGCGATAGCGTGCTCGTCCCGGACCCGGGCTTCGCCTACTACGCGATGAGCGCCCGCTATCACCACGGCTCGGTCAACGAGTACCCGATCCGGCGCGCCGACGACTTCGAGCAGTCCGCGGAGACAGTGCTCGACCACTACGACGGCGAGCGGATCGTCTACCTCACGAGTCCGCACAACCCGACCGGCAGCGAGATCGACCGCGCCGACGTCGAGACGATCGCCGAGGGAACCGCCGAGGAGACGCTCTCGCTCGTCGACGAGGCCTACGTCGAGTTCTCGGAGTCCCCCTCGATGACCGACCTCCTCGCGGACCGGGAGGACGTCGCGGTGCTCCGGACGTTCTCGAAGGCTTACGGCCTCGCGGGGCTCAGACTCGGGTACGCGGTCGTCCCCGAGGCGTGGGCCGACGCCTACGCCCGCATCAACACGCCCTTCGCCGCCTCCGAGGTCGCCTGCCGGGCGGGCCTCGCGGCACTGGAGGACGAGGAGTTCCTCGAACAGACCCTCGAAACCGCGGCGTGGGCCAAGGAGTACATCCGCGACACCATCGCGTGTCCGACGTGGGCCAGTTCCGGGAATTTCGTGCTCTGTGACGTCGGGGACGGGACGGCGGTCGCCGAAGCGGCCCAGCGGGAGGGGATCATCGTCCGCGACACGACGTCGTTCGGGCTGCCGGGGTGTGTCCGGATCACCTGCGGGACGCGGCAGGGAACGAAGCGCGCGGTGGCGGTACTCAACGACCTCCTATGAGGGTCGCAGTGACCGGGACCCCAGGGGTCGGCAAGACGACCGCGACGGAGGGTCTTTCGACCGATCTCGACGTGCTCCACCTGAACGACCTCGTCCGCGAGGCCGACCTGACCGAGGGGACCGACGAGGCCCGTGGGAGCCTCGTCGTCGATCTCGAAGCCGTCTCGGCGCGCCTCGAGGGCCGCGAGAACCTCCTCGTCGAGTCGCACGTCGCCCACCACCTCGACGTCGACCGCGCGATCGTGTTGCGCTGTCGCCCCGACGTCCTCGAGACGCGGTTGCTCGACCGCGGCGACGGCGAGGCGAAGGCGGCCGAAAACGCCGAGGCGGAGGCGCTCGACGTGATCCTCTCCGAGACCGTCGACCGACACGGCGTCGATGCGACCTACGAGATAGACACCACCGACCGGCCCGTCGGCGCGGTGCGCTCCGACATCGAGGCCGTCCTCGCCGGCGACCGTCGCCCCTCGGCCGGGACGGTCGACTTCACGGGGTATCTGTGACGCTCGACAGACTCAGGCCGCTGGCCGAGCGGGGACTCGATCCCTTCGTCGGGGCGGCCGATCGGGTCGGATTGAGCCCGGACGGCGTTAGCGTCGTCGCGATCGGGTTCGCCGTCCTCGCGGGGGGCGCATACGCCGTCGCCGGGACCGAACTGTGGGGGATCGGCCCGGTCCCGGCGCTGTATCCCGTCGGGGCAGCCTTCGTCTTCCTGAACGGGTGGATGGACCTCGTCGACGGGGCTCTCGCCCGGCGTCAGGGGGTAGATTCCGTATCGGGCGATCTGCTCGATCACGTCCTCGACCGCTATGCCGACATCGTCGTCATCGCCGGTCTCGCCGCGGGCGTGGAGGCGTACCTCCTCGGCTTTCTGGCGGTCACCGGCGTGTTGATGACGTCGTACCTCGGCACGCAGGCCCAGGCGGTCGGCCTCGATCGCGTCTACGGCGGCCTCGTCGGCCGCGCCGACCGCCTGGCTATCATCGGCACCGTCACCGCGCTCTCGCCGGCGGTCGCCGGATACTCGCCCGTCGGCTGGCTGTTGGGTTTTCTCGCCGCTGTGGGCCACCTCACCGCCCTCCAACGCTTTTCGGCCGCGATGGGCGCACTCGAGTGACAGCGCCGGCCCGGGAGGCGGAAAACCCTTTTGTGCCGACGCGGTAAGGGCGGGTATGGTCCAGTGTGAGATGTGCGGCACCGAGACGGGGTCGCCGAAGACGGTCAAGATCGAGGGGGCCGAACTCGACGTGTGCGACGAGTGTGCCGGCTTCGGGACGGAGGTGCGGACCGAAGACACGTCCTCAACGTCGACGAAGTACTCGACGTCCTCCTCGTCGTCGTCCTCCTCGTCGGAGTCGCAGTCGTCCTCACGCGGGTCCGGCAGCGGCAGCCGACGCGACATGTTCGACGAGATGGACGAGGTCGTCCAGGACTACGACGACCGTGTCCGGAGCGCGCGCGAATCCGGGGGCCACACCCAAGAGGAACTCGCCGACCGCCTCAACGAGAAGGCGAGCCTCATCCGCAAGATCGAACGCGGCGACGTGCTCCCCAGCGACGACGTCCAGCGGAAACTAGAACGCGAACTCGGAATCGACCTCTCGATGGGCGGGTCCGACGACGACGCCGAGTGGTCTGGCGGTTCCTCGACTGGCGGGACGACGCTCGGCGACGTCGTCAAGCGAAAAGACTGAACCGTGCGGGGGCGTCGCGCTCCCGACCCGAACGGCCGTTTCCGCGGCCGAAACGACCCGAATCCCTTTTGAACGGCACCGAATAGAGCCCGCATGGCAACGGGGCCGGCGACCGACGGCGACCGGACAAACGCGGGCGGGCGACCCTCGGCTCGGTCGATCGGTCGGACGCTGTTGTCGGCGCTCGTCTCGACGCCGGGACGGAGCACGGCGACGGTGTTGGTCGCCGGGCCGTACCTGTGGCTCGGCTACTACGTGGTCGGCACCGCGAGCGGCCGCCTCGACGATGTCATCGTCGGCGGCGACTGGCTGACGCTCGTGTTCACCACATACGCGCTGTTGTCGGCGCTCGCGCTCGCCCACCGGATTCTCCGTATCGGGGTGACGTCGCTGACCGTGGCGTACCTCCTCGACGTCCTCGCGCTGACGTGGTTGACCGCTTTCTACTTCGTGTGGATGCTGGCCCGGGAACCGGTCGCGACGTCGACGACGGTGTCGGAGCTATACACACCAGTTCTCGCCGGCGAGCCGGCGGCGCTGTTGCAGGCCGGAACCGTCGCGGTCGTCGCGGTCGTCGTGGCGGGGATCGTTCTGTTTCCCCGCGAGGACCGCCGACCGTTCAAAAACGAATTCCGGACGGCGCTCGTCACGTTCCCCGTCGTCGTGACCGCGGTCGTGTTGAGCGTCCGCCCCGGCCCGGACTCGTTGGTGTGGTCGCTCGTCGGTGGGGTGTTCGTCGGGACGCTCCTCGGCGGGCTCGGCCGGATCCACGTGATCGCGAGCGCGATCGCGAGGGGGCTTTTCGCGGCGCTGTCGCTGCTCGTGTGGGCGGCCGGTGCGCTCGCTTGGCTACTCGTGTACCGCCGACCGCCACCGAGCACCCACGTCGTCCTCGAACACGCCGGATGGACCCGCGAGGACGACCCCGAGGGCGACGCAAAAGAGGGGGCGAACCGCCGTCGATGACCGGGTTCGACCTCCGCGGCGAGCGACACCGGCTCAAACAACTCACAGACGACGGCGACGCGAAGCTATTCGAAAACAGAGCGGGCGTTCCGTGTCCCGTCTGCGGCGAGCGGTTCGCTCGGCTGTTCGTGGCCGAACGCGAGAGCGTCTCCTTTCCGGAAAACGACGGGTCGCGGTTCTGTCTCCTCCGGGACGGAGCCAGCGTGCACCTGTTTCGCCATTGACCGGGGGAGACGCTGCCGGGACGTTATTTATATATCCGGTCCGGTGGTCCTCGGTCCGATCGTCCGGGATCGGGAGCGAAAAAACCCCGGGACGGCGTCCGTATCCGGGTTCGATTTCGCCGGCGACACGGGCGGTGAAACGCCCCAAACCTAATTAGTGGATCTGGACCTACCGGAGAGTAACACGGCTACGGGCGATTCCCCCGCTCGCCGGACGCGCCACGAGGGACGGCGTTCCCGGACGCCATCCCGGACCCGACGGCCATCCGGGCTATACGAGGAACCCACAATGATCGACAATCTGCTTGGCGGCGACGACGACGATGGCTCCGACGAGAGCGACGCGGACGACATGGACGGTGGGCTGTTCGACGGGAACGAGAGCGACGACGACATGATGGGCGGCGACGACATGATGGGTGGCGACGACATGATGGGTGGTGACGATATGATGGGTGGCGACGACATGGGGTTCGACGACATGGACGACGGAGGCGGTGGGACGTCCGCGGAGATGGACAACCGGATCGACGAACTCGAAAACGAGGTCGCGTCGCTGTCGTCGACTGTCAACACGGTCAAAAGCGAGAACGAACAGATCAGCGAGTCGGTCGGCGAGGTCGAAGAGAACGTCCGGAAGCTGCTCGAGGTCTACGAGATGGTGACGCGCGGAGTAAATCCGTTCGTCGACGAGAACGAGATTGGTGACGCGTTCGGCGGCGGTACCGGGGGTGGCGCTGGCGGCGGTTCGATGGGGCTGTTCGGTGACGACGAGGACGAACAGGCCGACGTCGACGACGCCGTCTCGGCTGCGGACGCGGACGAGTTCTTCGACGACGACCTCGACGACGACCTCGACGGCGGGGACGGCGACTTCGACGACTTCGACGACGGTGACTTCGACGACTCCGACGACGGCTTCGACGACTCCGACGACGGCTTCGACGACTCCGACGACGGCTTCGACGATTTCGATGACGGCGGCTTCGACGGCACGGACGGCGATGCCGACGACGACGGGGGTGGAGGCGACGGGAAATCCTTCGAGGAGCTCAAAGCCGAATACGACTCCGGGGAGGCCGACTGGGACGACGAAGGCGAAGACGCTGTCGACGCCGCCGACGAGGCGGACCCGGTCGGGAACGCAGCCGACGCGGAGCCGACCGAGGGAGCCGACGACGGCGTTTTCGACCCCGAGGGGTCCGACACGGACGACGAAATTGGATCATCGACGGCCTCCGAACCGATAGCGGCGACGGTGACAGAAGACGTCGACGAGGGTGTCACAGACGCCGACTCCACCGGGAGCGCCGGGACGGCGTCAGCCGATACCGGACCGCCCGTGGGCGGTGGAAAGCCCTATCTCGACACCCTCCCGTCGGGATACGTCGCTGACATCGTCGTCATGGACTGGCTGGAGTTCCTCGTCGAGGAGGCGGGAGTCGACGGGGCGGCGCGGACGATCGCCTATTACGAGGCGATCGATTGGATCGACGAGGCGGCCGGAGAGACCCTACAGACGTTTCTGAATGGATTCGGTGACGGCGCCGAGACTGATCCCGACCCCCGATCCTCGCTGACCGTCGCCCACCACAACCGGAGCCTCCGATTCATTAGCCGGATCGCGAACCCGGATATGGAGCTGGTGGCGTTCGACGAGCGGGCCGAGGCTGGAGCCTCCGGGCGCGGGTCGGAACGGAACGCGGGACCGGTGCCGCGGGCGTCCGACGGGCAGGGCGTCCGGTCCGGGCGGCCCGACGGGCGGGGCGTCGAGTCGGACGGCGGCCGGAACCTCGCCGGAAGCTGGGATCGGGCGTCCGGGGGCTCGCACGATGAGGGCCGCTCCGAACCCGGATCGCGGTCGGGGGGACGGCCCGCGGACGAAGAGACCGGTCGGACGGAATCGGGGTTCGACTGGGGCGACGAGGGGACGGAGTAACGCCACTATGCAAGACACACGAAACATACGCTCGCTGGGACTCGAGGACCACGACCGACTCAACAAGGAGCTGGGGGGCGGGATCCCGCGGGGGAGCATCGTCCTCATGGAGGGTGATTACGGCGCCGGCAAGAGCGCCATCTCCCAGCGGTTCGCCTACGGGTTCTGCGAGGAGGAGACGACCGTCAGTTTCCTCTCAACGGAGCTCACGGTCGGCGGTTTCCTCGACCAGATGCACTCGCTGTCCTACGACGTCGTCGATCACCTCCTCGACGAGCGGCTGTTGTTCCTGCACGCCAACCTCGACACCGGTGGCGTCCTCTCCGGGGGGAACGACGACGAAAGTCGGATGGACCTGCTCACGCGTCTGATGGACGCCGAAACGATGTGGACCGCCGACGTCGTCATCGTCGACACGTTCGACGCCATCCTCCGGAACGACCCGACCTTCGAGGCGCTGATCCGGAAGAACGAGGAGCGACAGGCCGCCCTGGAGATCATCTCTTTTTTCCGCGATATGATCTCCGAGGGTAAGATCATCGTGTTGACGGTCGATCCGTCGACGGTCGACGGCGACGCGATCGGGCCGTTCCGGGCCATCGCCGACGTGTTCATCGAACTCGAGATGGTGGAGGTCGGCAACGACGTGCGCCGACAGGTCTCGGTGAAGCGCTTTGCGGGTATGGGCGAACAGGTCGGTGACACGATCGGGTACTCCGTCCGCTCGGGAACCGGAATCGTCATCGAGAGCCGAAGCGTCGCATAATGACGGAACTGGGAACCGCCAAACCCTCGGACGAACTCAGACAGGCCGCGGCGAACAGACCGCACCTCCGCGAGCACCTCAAGAAGTTCAAACAGATAACCGGGGAGTTCCCCCTGTTCATAGAGGAGGCCGACGGCGAGTACGAGACGAACCGACCGAACGTCCTCTACCCCGTCGGCGGGCCGATCTACTGTCACATCTACGGCGACGTCGGCCGCGACATGAAGTACTACGCGATCGAACCGACGCTGTCAGGCGACGAGATGGAGGTGTTCGAGGGGATCAAAGACGAACTCCTCCGACGCAGCGTCACGAAGGCGGCCCCACAGAGCGAGTCCGAGTACGGCGACCGGATCGAGGAACTCCTCTCGGAGGCGACGCAGATCGAGGGCGAAGAACCCGAGGACCTCCTCGAACGCATCCGCTTTCGGATCGACCCCAACACCGAGGAAGTCTCGCGGGGCACGTTCGAGAACATCCGCTATCGGTTGAACCGCGACATCGTCGGGTTGGGCCCGCTCGAACCGGTGATGCGCGATCCGGCCAACGAGGACATCCACGTCATCGGCCCCAACGAGTGTTACGTCGACCACAGCGTCTACGGGATGTTGAAAACGACGGTCGACTTCGGAACGGAGGCGGAGTTCGACAACTGGCTCCGGAACATGGGCGAACGGATCGGCGACCCCTTGAGCGACTCGGACCCGATCGTCGACTCGACGCTTCCCGACGGCTCCCGGCTGAACGTCATCTACAGCGACGACGTGAGCCTGAAAGGGCCGAGCCTCACGATCCGCCAGGGCGATGACGTCCCCCTTTCTGTCAACCAGATTACAAAATGGGGGACGCTGTCGCCGGAGCTGGCGGCGTACCTGTGGCTCTGTCTCGAGAACGAACAGACCGTCTTCGTCGTCGGCGAGACGGCCTCGGGGAAGACCACGACGTTGAACTCCATCATGTCGTTCATTCCCCGGGACTCGAAGATCTACTCGGCGGAGGACACCGCCGAGGTGATGCCGCCCCACGACACCTGGCAGCAACTGCTCACGCGGGAGGGCGGCGGCGAGGACTCCCAAGACGTCGATATGTTCAATCTCGTCGAGGCGGCGTTGCGGTCGCGCCCCGAGTACATCATCGTCGGCGAGGTTCGCGGCGAGGAGGGGCGGATGGCCTTTCAGGCGGCCCAGACCGGCCATCCGGTCATGTTGACGTTTCACGCCTCCGACATCGTCTCGATGATCCAGCGCTTCACCGGCGAACCGATCAACGTCCCGGAGACGTTCATGGACAACGCCGACGTCGCGCTGTTCCAGAACCGCGTCAAACAGGGCGACGACGTGTTGCGCCGGGTGACGAGCGTCCAAGAGATCGAAGGCTACTCGAAGGAGATGGACGGCGTCGTCACCCGCCAGGCGTTCTACTGGGACCCCGTCGAGGACGAGATCGTCTTCCAGGGGATGAACAACTCCTACGTCCTCGAGGACCAGATCGCCGAGTTGCTCGGCTACCCCGACACCCGAAAGATCTACGACGACCTCCAGTACCGCGCGGACATCATCGAGCGGATGATCCAGGAGGACATCCTCGGTTACCACGAGGTCAACGACGCGATCGCGAGCTTCCAGCGCGACGGTATCGAGGGCCTCCCGTTTACCATCACCCGGAGTGATTGACTGTGGGTACCGCCGGACGCACCGCCCAGGCGACCCAACTCGCCGGATCGATTCTCGACGCCTACGACCGGATGGAGATGGACACGCGGCGGTACGTGCTTACGGTGCTTCTCCCGACGACGGTCCTCTTCGTCGGGACGGTCGCCCTCGCGATCGCCTGGCCGACGCTGTTTCTCGTTCGGTTGCTGTTGCCGGTGCTCGGGCTGGTGTTTCTTGTGACCGGCGTCGCGTACCCAAAGGTCGCGGTCGACCGCCGCCGTATCGGGATGGAAAATCGGTTTCACCTGATGGTCACACACATGACGGTCCTCTCGACGACGAACATCGACCGGATGGAGGTGTTCCGGAAACTCGCAAACGAGGACGAGTACGGCGAACTCACCGTCGAGAACCGCCGGATCGTCCAGTTGGTCGACACCTGGAATCAGAGCCTCGACGACGCCCTGCGCCGCCGTGCCAAGCAGGTTCCGAGCGATTCTCTCACCGACCTCTATGACCGACTCGCCTACACCCTCGGCGCAGGCCAGGAGATGTCGGATTTCCTCTTCGAGGAGCAAAGCGTCATAATCGAAAACTACAGTACGATCTACGAGCAGTCCCTCGAGAACCTCGACGTGATGAAGGACCTGTACCTGTCGATGGTGCTGTCGATGACGTTCGCGCTGGTCTTCGCCGTCGTTCTCCCGATCCTGACGGGGACGAACCCGACGTGGACGGTGGCGGCGGTCATCGCCATGTTCGTCTTCGTCCAGCTGGGCTTTTTTCTCGTCATCCGCGCGATCGTCCCCTACGACCCGCTTTGGTACGTCGAGGAGGGCTACCGGACGCGTTCGAAGCAGCTCCTCGTGGGGAGTTCCGCGGTCGCCGTTGGGCTGTTCTCGCTCGTCGTCCTCTCGATGCTCGCGAGCACGTTCGGCGTCGCGCCGTTTCCGACGCTGGTTCCGATGGGAGCCATCCCGCAGCCGCTGTATCTGGCGATCCCGACGCTGCCGTTTTTATTTCCGGCGTTCGTCTTCCGCCGGCAGGAGCGGGCGATCATCGACCGCGACGAGGAGTTTCCGAGCTTCATCAGGGCGCTCGGGGCCAGCGAGAGCGCGAAACAGTCGACCACGTCGATGGTGTTGCGGACGCTTCGGAAGAAGGACTTCGGGGCGCTGACCGAGAACCTCGACGACCTCTATCGCCGCCTCAACATGCGGCTCGACACCGAGAGCGCCTGGCGGTACTTCGCCGAGGACACCAACTCCTACGTGATCCAGAAGTTCAGCGAGATGTATCTCATCGGCCGCGAAATGGGCGGGGACCCGAAGCTGCTCGGGGAGTTGATAAGCAAGAACATGAACGAACTCGCACAGCTCCGCGAGCGCCGCCGACAGGTCGCGGTGACGCTCGTCGGACTGCTGTACGGGATCAGTGCCGCGTCGGCGTTCGCCTTCTTTACCGGCCTCGAGATCGCGGTGATCATGGCCGGGTTCGACATCGACGTCGGCAGCGGCGCGGTCGATTTCGGCCAGCTCATCCACACCGAGATGTACAACGTCCCGCTGTTGCGGTATTTGTTGTTCCTCGTGTTGTTGTTCAACGCGGTCGTCTCCTCGTTGACGATCCGGACCGCCGACGGCGGCCACTACGGCAATGCGCTGTTGCACTTCGTCGGGTTGATCTGGGTCGGCTGTCTGACCGCTGTCGCGACCGAATCGCTGATCAGCATGCTCCTCGATGTAGACCTATGAGCGGGGAGGAACGCGCCGTTGCGGACTTCGTCGGCCGGTTCGCCCGGAACCCGAAGACGGGCGTCGGCGACGAACCCGAACGCGCTCGCGTCGTGATGAGTCAAAAACGGCTCGTCGTCGCCGGCGAGGACCGGATCGCGGTGCCGCTGTCGTCCGTCGTCGACGTCGTCGTCGGCAACGTCCCGCCGAACCTGCGTGACCTCTTCGATTCGACCGTCACAGTAGGGTACCGAGAAAACGATAGCGTCGAGACCCTCCTCATCGAGGGGGGCGACGAAACGATGGCGAAGTTCCAGACGGTCCTATTTAAGTGCCTCCTCAACGGGACGAAAGCGCGGGTCAAACACCCGGCCAGAGTCGGCGGACGAGTGGCTGACAGCCCGGTCCGGACCGCGAAGCTCTCGATCACGTCCGAGCGGGTCGCGTTCGAGACCAGGGCCGGGACGGTCGGGATCGACATCACGAACGTCGTCGGCTTCGAGCGCACCGAGCGCGCCCCGGACGGGACCGAGCGCCCGACGCTCCTGGTCAGACACGCCGACGACGGCCAGGTGACGATGTCGCTCGTCGCGCCGAGTTCGACGCGTCGGTTGAACCTCCTCGGGCGGTTCCTCCGGATCGAGTACGGCCAACTGCTCTCGGCGGTCGCCGACATCAACCTCAGCGAACCCGAGACGCAGCTTCTCGTCGCGGTCTACGCCACCGGGGGCGACATCGACTTCGCGAGCGTCCTCGACGGCGACGCCGCCCGGGCCACCAACGTCGTGAACTCGCTGCGCGAGAAGGGCCTGATCGAGGAGGACCCGGCGGGGATCTCCCTGACGACTCACGGCCAGGTCGTGGTGACCCAGCGGGTCGAGGACGTCAATATATGAGCCGTCACGCCCGCCCGTAGGGACCGAGCCGCGTGCCGTCCAGCAGGTACGCCTCCCCATCCCGGAGGCCGGAGGGCAGAAACGGCGAGAGGAAGCCCTCGTCCTCGTTCACCGCCGAGCCGCCCGAACGGTCGTTGAACGCCGGGCAGACGACGAGCCGATCCCCGACCGCGTCGTAGCCGGAAAACCCCGCGGGATCGAGCCGTCCCCGGAGCCAGACGCGCTCGGTCCGGGACCCGCCGACCGCGTCGGTCAGCCGGACGAGGGGGTGCTCGTGGGCGGCACAGACCAACGGCGCGGCGGCGACTCGATCCGCGGGCCAAGTGTGGCCGTGACAGAAGCCGACGTCGCCGATCCGAACGCCGTCGCCGTCGGCGACCTCGACGTTGCCGATCCCGTCGGTAACGGCCTCGATACCGCCGTCGTGGTTGCCCTTCGCGACGGTTACGGGGCACTCGGCTGCGACACGATCTAGTAGGGTCCGAAGCTCCGTTCGCTCTTCGCGCCCGGCGGTCCCGATTGCGTCGCCGAGGTCGCCGAGGAACACCACCCGATCGACCGACACGCGGGCCAAGAGCGCGAGTAGCCGTTCGCGGCGGTTCGCGGCGTGGCTATCGAGTTCGACGCCGTCGCGCCGGAGACCGACCTCGATGCCGGCGTGGTAATCAGCGATCACGAGGGCGCGCTCGTCGCCGCAGTCCGCGACCGCGGCGGGTTCGTCGGGGACCGGATCGAGCATTCAGATCCGCTTCAGCGTGTCGTCCGAGGGCTCATAACACCGCCCGCTCATCAACGCGTCCTGTATCGCGTCCTCGACGTCGGCGGGGGCGACCCCGCGTGCGTCGGCGACCGCCGAGACGAGCTCGTCGCGGTCGACCCCCTCGCCGTCGTCGAGGTCGCCCATCGTCGCCACGACGGCCTCGTCGAGGTCGACCGGTTCGGCGTCGGCCGGTGTGTCGGGCTCGGCGTCGCCGGCCGCTTCCGCTTCGGGGGTATCGCCCCCCGCGCTCTCGGAGGCGGGCGTTTCTGCTGTGTGGGGCTCGCCCGGTTCCCCGTCGACCCCGGTGGCGTCGGTCCCGGTGGCGTCGGTCCCGGTGTCCGGCTCGGCGTCGGGAGCCGTCCCCGCCCCCTCGGGTTCGATGTCGGCCGGTTCGACCTCGTCGGCGGTCGAGAACTCCGTCCCGTACTCCTCCTCGACCGCTTGGCGTTCGGACTCGTCGAGCTCGAACTCGCCGGGATCGACGTCCTCGGGATCACTGAGCGCGTCGTCGCCGACGGGCTCCGGGTCCGGCGTCGGACCGTCGAGTGGGTCGGCGGCATCCGTGCCCGCCCCGAGGCTCGATTCCGCGCCGGGATCCGATCCCGTTTCCGGGGTCGGCTCAGACCCGGGCTCGGACGGCGTCGTCGGCTCCGAGTCCGCCGCCGCATCCGACATCGACGCCGGTTCCGCGGTCGTATCGGCGTCCGCCGGCGGTCCTGGATCGGCGGCCGTCTCCGCGGTCGCTTCCGGTTCGGCATCCGTCCCAACACCGGTTTCCGGTCCCGGCTCCGTTTCGGACGTCGGGTCGGGATCGGGTTCCGGTTCCGGTTCCACACCCGCGTCCGGCTCCGCGCCGGCATCGGCGGCGTCGGATCCGTCGTCCCCCACGCCGGCCGCGGCCGCCGCGCTCTCCGGCGTCGGCGCCCCGGCGAGATCGACCGTCGCCAGCTCGCCCGCGTCGCCGGTTCCCTCCCCCGGCGCGAGTTCGAGCTCGGAGACCGCCTCGCGCTCGCCGGCGACGACCGCGACGGCCTCGAGGGCGACCCGCCTGAGATCGGCGAGGTACGCCGGCGTCGTCCCGTAGTAGTCGACCGCGAGCGCGACGCCGTCGGCCAGTCGGTCGTCGACGCCGGCCTCGGCGAGCGCGGCCCGAAGCTGATCGCCGACGAGGCCCGATTCGATCGCGGCGGCCATCACGCCGATCCGCTCGAGCGTGCGCTCGGCGGCGGTCACGACCCACCGGTCCCTCGTTTCGGCGTCGACCTCGCTCACCGTCTCGGGGCGAACCGAGCTGTAGATCCGGTCGCCGTCGTCGGGTTCGTACGTTCGGGCCTTCCCCGAGAGCGAAAAGAAGGCGGGCGGGTCGGCGCGCTCGAGGACCGCCAGGGCGTCGGGTTGGTACTGCCCGGCGTAGGTGACGAATGCCCCCGTCGGATCGACGAGTCGGCCCCGGACCATCTCGGGGTTCACGTCGTCGACTTCCGTGAGGACGCCGATGGCGAAGAGGCGGTTGACCCGCGCGCCGGTCGGCGTCACGACGTAGTTCGGGGCGCGCTCCTCGTTGCTCTCGCTGTAGGAGCGCTCCGAATCGTCGAACTCGACGGCGAAGAGCCGGTAGGCGACTTCCCGGCGGCCGGGGGCGGACCCGGACCCGGATTCGGAGTCGCTCATCCCTTCACCTCCGCGAGGAAGGCCGCCGCGCGCGCCTCGGGGTCCGCGTCGCTCTCGGCGAACTCGGAGGCGTTGAGATTCGCGCCGTACTCGTCGACCGACAGCGACCCCCGGACGCGGTACGCCCGGCCCTCGAGTCGGGTCGCGATCCGGTCGGCGACGACGTCCCGGTTCATCTCGTCGCGGGCGTGCTCGAGGGCGTCCTCGAGGGTGCCGCCGTAGACCTCGGCGGTCAACTCCCGGTCGAGGATGGCGGTGACGGTGTCGGTACCGTCGTCGAGGATAGCCTTCACGCGCAGGTCGTCCTCGGGGTCGACCTGGCCGTGGGTGCGACACTGGTCGTTCTGGACGACGCGGCCACACTCCGGACAACGCTGGATGAGCCCCGAGCCGTCCCGGACCTCGATGACGTTCCCCGTCAGGAGGACGTCGTAGACGCCGCCCGAGGCGACCGCCTCCCGTACCGACAACTCGGTCGCGGAGTCGCTGACGTCGACGGCGGCGACGGGGGCGACCGACGAGAACTCCGTGACGTTCACCGAGGGGACGCCGCGGAACTCGTCGACGTAGACGTCCGCCAGACGCACCGACGCGCCCTCGGTGAGTTCGTCGTGGGGAGCCCAGTCGGTGAAGGGGAGCCGCGTCGTCTCGTCGCCCACCTCACCGCTGAGGATCTCCGTCTCGCCGTCCCGACCGTCGATCGTCCGGCGCTCGACGTCGAGAACCCGGACCTCGATCGTTCGACCGCGATCGCCCGCTTCGAGCTCGATGAGGTCGCGCTCGCCGCCGACCGGGTAGGGGACCTCGAGTGGGTCCTCGCGTACGGTCACCGTTGTCGACCCACCGAGGTTCAACTCCGGCTCCCCGTCCCATTCGCGGACGCCGGCGTTGCCCGCGGTGATCGTGTCGCCCGACGACAACGAAAAGTCGTTCCAAGCGGTGTAGGAGATCCGCCCCGACTCGTCGGCGAGCTCGCCCTCGAAAATGATCTGCTCGTCGCCCTCATATTGGATGGACCGCTTGCCGACGGTCAACACCCGCGCCGAGACAGTCACGTTGCCCGACTCCGGCGTGATGTCGGCGATGTCCGTCTCCGAGGGCGTCCCGCCGCCGCTCGGCCCGCCGTCGCCGTACTTGCGGCGCAGGCTCTGTTTGGCCTCGTCCATCGGCACCGAGTACGAGACGAGCTTCTCGAGATCCGCCTTGACCTCCGTTTTGTCCACGCCGAGGGTGGAGGCGAGCTCCTCGGCCGCGTCGTCGAGACTCATACCGGACGGTTCGTCGCCCCGTGGCAAAAGGGTTCGTGACGCCCGGCGGGGTTTATAAACCCACCGTCGGGACCGATCGATTCAGGAGTAAAACAACGCCGGGCGACGCGTCTCCGATCCGGCCCCACGCGCGCCGTCGTACGCGTCGAAGGACTCGATCGAGGCCTCGCCCAGCAGGAGTTCGAGGATGTCGATCGCCGAGGCCCGGAGCAGGGGCCGGTTGTCGTTGCCGCAGTTCTCGTCGAACGTGCACGCCGGGCAACCGTTCGGCCGGCCACAGCGGCACTCGCGGAGCTGATCGCGGGCGCGGACCGCGAGCGACTCGAAGGACTCGTAGATCGCGCGGGCGAAACCGAGGCCGCCTTCGACCCCGTCATATATAAACCACCCCGAGGCGGGCGGGCCGTCGAGGCGGCCGCTCCGAGCGTCGATTTCGTGCTCGGCCGCCCGGAGCGATTCGGGGACCGAACCGGGGTCGGGGACCGAGTCACTCGCGGCGACGCGTCGGACCGCCTCCGAGCCGTCGGGGTCCCGGGCCGATCCAGCGCCGTCGGCGGCGTAGTGCGAGTCCAACACCAGCGTCGCCAGTCCGCCGAGGTCGCCCTTGTCGACGCGCAACTCCAGCGGCGCGGTCTGTATCGTAGCGTGTTCGGCGGCGTGCAGCCCGGCGACGTAGCCGAGATGCGGCGGGTCGGCCGCGTCGGCGTCGACGCCCGTCTCGACGCCGTAGTCGCGGTACGTCTCGACCAGCGTCCGCTCGATCGTTTTCGGGACCTCGACCCAGCAGAGCTGTGTCTCCATCGCGATCGGGTCCGTCCCGGTCGGGATCCCGGCATCGACGGTCTCGCTGTTGCCGATTGACACCCGATCGTAGGCGTCGTGGTGGACGAGCACCGTCCCGCGGCCGAAGTGGAGGTCGAACCCGTTGACCGTGCGTGATTCCTCGGCGTCGGCGTCGACGACGTTCACGTCGGTTCGGGTCCGGGTGTAGTAGTCGACGTCGACGGGCACGAGTTCGATCACCGGGGTCGGGCGCGACTCGTCGACGGCGACGACCTCGAACTGCTGGCCGCTGTGGAGCCGGACCGCCCCCTCGTGGTAGTCGCGGGCGGCGCGGTTCCGGTCGACCGGTTCGAGGTCTAACTCCTCGGGGAGGCCCCAGCGGTCGCGGTCGACGCCGTCGGCGAGCGTCAGCCGGTAGTCGGTCCCGTCCGTCCCGTAGACGTTCACGTCCGTCTGGGGTCGCGGCGGCCCGACGTAGTGGACGGCGGCTTCTCGATGACCCTCGAGTTTGCCGGCGCGGCGCCACATCTCGATCCCGGCCCGGAGCCGGTCGGCGTCAGCGAACGACCCGAAGTCGTCGGTCCCGAGCGCGATCTCGTCGGCCGCACACAGCAGGTGGCTGGCGAAGACGGCGTCGTTCGAGGTGTCGACGACCGCGTCCTCGACGTCGGACTCGAGGAGGTACTCGGGGTTCGAGACGACGTACTGATCCAGCGTCCGGTGGTCGGCGACCAACACGGCGAGGCTGCGGTCGGTCCCCCGTCCCGCCCGGCCGATCCGCTGACGGAAGGACTGCCGCTGGCCGGGATATCCCATCAACACCGTCGCCTCCAGAGAGCCGATGTCGATGCCGAGTTCGAGTGCCGAGGTCGTCGCGAGGCCGCACAACGCGTCGGTTTTGAACTCCGTCTCGCGCGCGTGTCGTGTCCGCTTCCCGAGGCCGGCGTGATAGGGCGCGATCCGCGCCGTCGCCGCCTCGCCGTAGGTTCGCGGGTTCGCCTGGACGTGGGCGTTCGCCCGCCGGACGCTCAACTCGGTGAGCTTGCGGCTCGGGCAAAACAGGAGCGTCCCGACGTCGTCGGCGAGGTGGCCGAACACCTTCGGCGCGTCGACGCTCGCGGGCACGCGGTCGGCGACGCCGTCGTCGACGCGCGATTCCACGTCTCTGTCGCCCGTCGAGGAGGCCTCTCCGGTCGTCGCCCCGTCGCCCGCCGGAGAGGCAGTTTCGCTCGACATCCCGTCCGAGCGCTCGCGCGGCGGCGGGTTCCAGAGGACGACGTCCCGGGCTCCCCGCGGCGAGCCGTCGTCGTCGACGACGGTCACGGGCGCGCCGAGCAGCGCCTCCGAGTGGGCCGCCGGGTTGCCGACCGTCGCCGACGCGAGCGCGTACGTCGGGTCGCCGCCCCAGTACTCGAGGACCCGTTCGAGCCGCCGGAGGATCCAGGCCGCGTGCATTCCCTGCACCCCGGTGTACGTGTGGGACTCGTCGACGGCGACCACCTCGAGGGCGCTGTAGAACCGGCTCCAGCGGTCGTGGTGCTCGAGGTAGACGTTCAGCGCCTGGACGTTCGTCAGGACGACGTCGGCGTCCTCGCGGATCGACCGCCGCTCGGCGGTCGGCGTGTCGCCGTCGTACACCCGCACGCGAATATCGAGCCCCAGTTCCTCGTACAGCGCGTCGAGCGCGTCGCGTTGGTCGTTGGTCAGCGCCTTCGTCGGGTAGAGACACAGCGCGGTCGCCCCCTCGTTGCGGTCCGCGGCCCGGGTTCCGTCGGGGGCGAGCACGCCGGCGTCGAGCAGCCGTCTGGCGATCTCGACGCCGTAGACGTGGGTCTTGCCGCTGGCCGTCGAGGTCGACACGCAGACGTGCTCGTCCGCCCGGAGCGCCCGCAGGGCGGCCGCCTGATGGCTGTACAGCTCGAAGGGGTACCGGTCCGCGAGGACCGAGTCCAAGACCGTCTCAGCCGGGACTGTTTCGGCTTCGCGGGCGGGGATAGTGAGGACGGACGCGGACGCCGAGTCCGGTCCGAGTCCGGCGCGCGGAAACGCTTCGAGCAGTCGGTCGCCGTCGGTCGGTCGTGTGTCGCTGTCGCGCATATCAGAACTCCGTCAGTCCGCTCTGTCGACCGCTCGCACCGCCCGACCCGCTGTCGGTCGTGTCCCGGCGGTCGGCGCTCTCGATCGCCTCGTAGACGTGCCAAAGCGCCTCGCAGTCGTCCCGGCAGTACCGCTCGTGCCGCGCCCAGTCGGGTTCGGCCGCCGGGTCGTCAGGTCGTCGCATGAAGCGTCGGTACGCGGCCGCGGTCCGGGCGCCGGAGAGTCCCCGTTCGCGCGGTTCGTAGCCCAGCGCCTCGGCGACGTCTCCGAGGCGGTTCGTCCGCCCGGGCAACAGCGCGTTGCCGTCTCGGACGGCCCATTCGTACAGGTCGTACCGCCGGACGTCGGTCCAGGCCTCGACGTAGTGGGGGTAGTGCCGGTGGAGGAAGCGCTCGATCTGTGGGTAGTCGAACCGGGTCCCGTTCCACGTCAGGAGCGCCCGGTCGGCGTGGGTTCCGAGCAGCCACTCCACGAAGCGGCCGAGGACGCCTGCGGCGTCGGCCGGGTCGGTGCGCTCGAGGAACGCCCGGTAGGTGTCCGCCGCGGGGTCATAGACCCCGAACTGCCAGATGATCGTCGGCGAGAGACCGTCGGTTTCGATATCGAGGCACAGCGGCGGCTGCCCCGACCGCGTCGGGGCGGGCGACTCGTTCGTCAGTTTGAGCGGCGCGCCGGTCTCGATCACCTCGGCGTGGGCGTGGAGGCGCTCGGCCGTGCGCCGGCCGATCCCCTCGATCGTCGCCAACTCGGCGACCGCGACGTCGCCGACGTCGGCCCTGGTTCGACAGCCGACGTCGGCCAGGCGTTCTTCCGTCGCCGCCCCGACGCCGTCGAGTGCCCGAAGCCCGAAGCGGTCGGCGGCGATGGCGTCTGCCGACGCGACCCCGTCCGGCCCGCAGACGACGTCGACGAACGCAGCCCCGCCCTCGCCGCCGGCCCCGAGGCCGACAACCGGAACGTCGACCGTCGGGGAGTCGGGAGCCGGGTCGGCTTCCGGGACGCTCGCGGGACTCCCCGACGCGGAGGCGTCGATCGGGAGCGTCCAGACGTGGTGATAGCCCGCGGGCTGGCCGCCGGCCAACACGGCAAGCGGGCCGTCGATCGAGGCGGCGATCGCGGCCACGTCGTCGGCAAACGGTAGGGTCGCACACAGCGAAGTGCGGTCGGCCTCGACGGAGAACTCCGGGACGAACAGGTACGTCGCGTCCGCGCCGGGCGCGATCGGGTCCGGGCGCCCCCGGAGGTCGGCGAGGACGGCCCCCGACTGGATCGCGAGGAGGGTCGGTGTTTCGGCTTCGCCGCCCTCGGCCGGCCGGAGGCCCCTCTGGCCCGGACCGTACCGGGACGCCCGCTCGCCGTTTCGGCCCAACTGCGGATGGATCGCCGGGACGGCGTCGAGTTCGGTCCGGACGGCGGCGTACCCGCGAGCGTTCCGATTCCCGGGCAGGAGTACCGCGTCAGGGTCGAAATACGAGGTCGCGTCGGCGAGCGTCGCGCCGGACAGCCGGTCGGCCGCGGCGGCGGGGACCGACAGCAACCGGACGGGCGACGCTCCGGACATCAGTGCTGTCGGTTTCGACGCCCGCGACGGAAATAAGTGTGTCCGCGCCGGCAGGGCCGCGGGGTCACTCGGCGAGCTGTTCGGCCAGACGGACGACGATCGGGACATCGGCGTCCTCGACGAAGCGGGCGCGTTCGGCCCCCGACTCGGCGTCCTCGACGACGACGGTCGGGATCAACTCGACGTTGTAGGCCTCGACCCCGGGGCCGACCTTCGAGCCGTCGTCGGCCTTCTCGACGGGGCGGTGTTCGACCGCTTCGACGCCGGCGGCCTCCATCGCCGCGCCGAAGTCCGGGAGCTGGGATCGGCAGTCGACGCACCAATCGCCACCCCAGACCTTCACGACGACGTCGTCGGCGACGGCCTCGAAAGCCGCGACGGCCTCATCGTAGGAGTCGGCGTCCCAGGCGGGGTTCGGACGGAGGGTTTCGAGTTCCATGCCGCCGCATTCGTCGCGTGTCCTCTTAAAAAGCGCGCTCGGCGGGACGCCGGGCGACACCGAAGGTACGCACCCGTCACTCGCCGGTGACGAGGAACGTCCGGCCGCCGCGGCGCTCGAAGTGGACGTCCTCCGCCACGGACGCACAGCCGTCGATCCGAGAAACGGGGAGGTCGCTGACCTCGAGCACGCGAGCGCCGATGCGGTCGTCGGGGCGGGGGCTTGATCGGGTGGACATATTCCACGTTACGGGCGTCGTCTGTAAATGCGCCAGCCATGCCCGGAGTGAAAGTGAAAGTGAAAATGATGGTGAAGCTGAACGCGAGAGTGAGGGTGAAACTGAAAATGAACCCGGAGAACGCCTACAACTCCGTGTCGACGCCGTCGGTCCGTTCGACGACGACGGCGCCGCTGGCGGCGTCGACGCGCATCGTCCGGCCACAACTGCCGCCGACCTCCTCGCCGACCAGTTCGATCCCACGGACGGCGAGCACCTCGCGGGCGGCCGCAACGTTCCGGTCGCCGATCGACGCCCCGCCGTCGGTGCCGAAATCGACGACCGCGGCGCCGCCAGTCACCTTCGCACGCAGCGACGACGGGTCCGCGCCCGCGTCGTCGAGCGCGTCGACGACCGAGTCGATCCCCGAGTCGACGAACCGGGCGGGCGGGCGGTCGTCGCCGTCTCGGCGGGGCAACATCGGATGGAGTAACGACCCGAGTCCTGCGTCGGGGTCGTAGATCGCGACCCCGAGACACGACCCGAGCCCGCTCGTCGTGATGGTGCCCGCGGAAGCGACGGCGAACTCCGCGATCGAGACCTTGATTCGTTCTCCTCCGGTTCCCCTGTCCCCACCCACGGTTCAGAACACCTCGTCCGGGTCGACGTGCGTTCTGTCGGCCCGTTCGACGAGGAGGCCGTCCAGCACCTCTCTGAGCTCGGCCTCGTCGGGTAGCGCGAACAGCTCACACCGGAAGACGCCGTCGCCGTCGGTTCGGATCGTCGAATCGAGCAGGAAGGCGTACTCCTGGGTTCGGGCCATCCGTCCGACGACCGGACTCATGATCGACGAACCCATATCGGAGACGAACGTCGGCGGCGAGTGGTCGATCGACGACTCGAGGACGTTCGCCCACCCGTCGATGAAGCCGCTGGTCATGATGTTGCCGAGTTCTTTCATGGCGCTCTGTTCCATCTCGGACCACTCGCCGTCCGTCTCCATCGGCACGAGCGCGTCGACGACGGCCTCCGCGGAGGGACGGTCGAAGAGGATGACGAGATACCCACTCGGCTTGCCCGTGTACTCCATGACCGTCCCGACGTAGCGTTGCTCGCCCACGGTCGCGGGCACTTCGTCGATCGGGACGAAGCGCATCCGGTTGACCTCGACGTCGGTCTCAAGTCCCGTCATCGTCGTGACGTTGTCGGCGGCGCGCTCGGCGCCGGATTTCGTCATCTCGTTGAACACCTCGAGCTTCTCGAAGGGGATGGCGTCGTCCGCCGTGGGGTCGAGCGCCTCGACGAGCGACTCGCGCTCGGGGACGAGCAGGATGTGGAAATCCAGCGACCCGGAGGCGGACTCGACGCTGCTCCGGAAGACGAACACCTGCTCGTCGGCGTCGGCCGTCCCCGCCGGCAGTACGTCGGTGCCCGCCCCCTGTATATACGTCGGCGTCGAGATATCGATAATCGCGTCGAGGTGGTCAGCCCACCCGTCAATGAAGCCGCTGGTCAGAATGTTGCCGACCTCCTCGATCGAACTCCGTCGCATCTCTGGGCCGGCGCCGGGCGCGAGCACGTCGGCGATGGTCTCTCTGGCCGCCTCGTCGAAGGTGAGCACTGTCTCGCCGTCGAGAGCGCCGTCCAACTCGATGCGGACCCCCGAGAAGTCCCCGCCGAGGTACTCGTACTCGAGGTCCGAGGGCGACATAAGCGAGACGTTCGTCACTTCGACGCGGGTGTCGATCCCCGTCAGCCCCGAGAGCGACTCGGCGGCCGACTGTGCGCCCTCGCGGGCGAGACGGCTGTACGTCTCCAGCGAATCGATGTCGATCTGCATCCTACCCGGCCACCACGTTCTCGATCTCCTCTAAGACGCTCGGCTTCTGGAAAGGCTTCGTGATGTACCCCTCCGCGCCGGCCTGGATTGCGTTCTTCATTTTCTGTTCTTGACCGACGCTGGTACACATAATCACCTTCGCGCCGGGGTCCGAATCGGTGATCTCGTCCGTCGCCTCGATGCCGTCCCTGATCGGCATCACGATGTCCATCATCACGAGGTCGGGGTCGTTCTCGTCGTACAGCTCGATGGCCTCGACGCCGTTTTCGGCCTCCCCGGCGATGGTGTACTCTTCCTCTAGGATCTCTCTGAGGAGGCTTCGCATGAACTCGGAGTCGTCCGCGATCAGGACATTCATTTCTACGCGGTGTTGGTCCAGCGAGTACGTCAACCCATGTTCGGGTTCAGCGCTCGAAACGGATCGGAAACGGTCGGGGTCCCCCGCCGTCCGCCCTACCTCCCGCCCGCTTCCTCGCGGATCGCGACGACCAGCTCCTCGATCGTGTCGGTGCGGTCGAGGTCGTGGGCGGACAAAAGCTTCGCGAGATTCGGCGTCTCCGCCGTCTCGAAGGTCGACTCCCGAAGCAGGATGTCGACGACCTCGTCCGGCGGCGTCCCGTCGGTGACGTGGCTGGCGTACCACCGCACCAGCCCCTCGAACGTCGAGATCACGTCGTCGGAGACCGTCCGGTGGCGGGCGGTGTCGCCCTCGAAGGAGGCGACGATGTCCAGCCCGTAGCGGGCGTTCGACCGCGAGAGCTCCTCGGCGAGCAGCGTCCGGGCCGTCTCGGGGCTCCGAGGGCGTTCGGGACCGTGACCCCTCGGCTCCGGATCGCGTCGGGTGCCTTCGGAGCCGTCGTCGCCACCCGTCGCCGAGTCGGGGACGTTCGGCGGGCCGCCCCCCGGCGAGACGACGTAGCGCCCCGAATCGTCCAACTCCTCGACGTACTCGCTGTCGGAGAGGTCGAGTTCCTCCGGGGAGAGCACCTTGCCCTCCTCGGCGTCGCCGCCGGTCGGCGGGTCGATACGGGCGTCGTCGTCTGAATCGGGATCTGGATCGTCGGGCATGGTTACGCGGTGAATCTGATGCTGTCCTCGTTCTCGCGGACGGAGACGGTGACGCGGGTGGGGCCGCTGGGCGCCGGACTGGGGGAGTCGACCGTCACCTCGACCACCGTCCCCGGCGGCCACCGATCGTTCTGCCCGTCAACTCGTGACACGGTGTCCGGGCTATTAAATGATCCCTCGATTAACACGTCGATCGACCCCACGTCCGGCGTCAGTTCGGTCCCGCCGGTGTTCTTGACGTAGAGGGTGAGTGCCCCCGTACCGGTGTAGATGGAGTCGGGACTCCCGGTGTCGCTGACGATCCGAATGTCGGTGTCGATGCGCTCCTCGACGTCCTCGTTTTGATTCACGATCGACGTGCTGACGCGGTCGACCTGCGTGACGAGCGTGCCCGCCACTCCTGCTGCCACGACGATGCTGGCGATGAAAATCACGAGGTGGGAGGCCGAGACGCTGCTCATGCCTGTTCACCCCCTCGGGCGAGGGTGGCGGTCGGCGTCGGTCGGTTCGTGTCGTGTCGTGTTCGGATCATGGGTGCTATACGCTGAATTCGATGGATCGTTCGGTGCCTTTCGTCGAGACGCTGAGGCGGTTGCCGCCGGCGTCGAGGCCACTATCCAACGCGACTGTTATTTCGAGGACTTCGCCTTCGGCCCAGACGTCCGCGCTGCCGTCGTCGTTCGCTACGGAGGTGATCGTCAGATCCGCAGCCGGGACGAACTGCCCATTTATAAGCACGTTGATGTCGTCCCCGGTCTGAAACAACGCGTTCGATCCGGTGTTCCTGACGTAGAACGTAACGGTGTCCGTACCGTCGTAGAAGTTCGACCCGCCGCCGTCGTTCAGGATCTCGAAGTCGGCGTCGATCGACTCGGTGATCGCGTCGCCTTTCGTCTCCGCGGAGTTCGAGATGTCCCCGACGGTCGCGACGAGCGTCCCGGCCACCCCCGCGGCGACGAGGATCGAGGCGATGAAGATCACCAGCGTGGAGGCCGAGACGCCGCTCATACTACCACGATTCCGTCGCTCACTGTCTCGGCGATGCCGTTCTCCGCCACGACCTTCACGCGATTAGGACCGGAGTAGTCTATCTCGATTGTGAGTGTCTGGCCGGGGAGCCAAAGCGCCGCAGTCGAGTCCCCGTCGACGTCGGTGCTCTGGATATCGGCATCGCGCTGGATCGTTCCGTCGACGAGCACGCTCGTCTCATTAACACCGAGGGTCGTACTGCCGGTGTTCCGTAATTCGAGCGTCAGTTCTGTGTTGTTGCTGTCGTACGTCGCCGACGTGATCTCGAACTCCGTGTTCAGCGCGTCGATTCCTCTATCGACTTGCTCGCCCTGCGAGTCGGCCAGCGCGCCCATGCTGCCGACCAGCGAGGGGACGGCGATGCCGGCGGCGACCATCACGCCGACGAAGACGATGGCCGCCGAGCCGCTGACGCTAAAGCCCACGTCGGCCACCCCAATTATAAAAGAGTCGTCGATCGACGGACGGGCGTCTGAGGGGCCCGGCGTCCGTCGGGGTGGTGTCGTCGAATCGGCTCATTCGAGTAGCGCGGAGCGCGGTACCTGCTGGTGGGCGACTGGCCTGCAGACCAGTCGCCGCACTCGTCGATTACTTCTCGCGTGTCGTACTAAATCGGGCAGTCGGTTTCAGCCCCCGAAACGACGGGGAATATCGGGGCGGTGGAGAGGCAGGGGAGTTATAAATAGGAGCGAGTCAGCGAGCGGCGGAGACGGCGTCTTCGAGGTCCTCGGCAGCGCCGTCGGGGAGCGTTCCGAAGCCCTCGCGCCAGTCCGTCCGGCGCTCCGCGACGAGTCGGTCGACGAGGTCGCTGAAGCTCTCGTCCTCGCGCTTGCGGGCCTTCAGTCGCTCGTGAACCGCCTCCCGCAGGCCGATCGTCTTCGTTCCCATACGTCGTGTTTGTGTGTATATATACAACTGCGTATTGCCGCGAGAGGTGACCTATCATTACATCTATTACAGCAGATTACATACCGACGAGTATGCCGATCGACATCGAACGCTTCGAGACCGATCCCGAGGAAGCGTTGAACGCTCGGGGTCGCACGAACGCGGCGGCGGTCCTCTCGTTTCTCGCCGCCTCCCCCGACCGAGCGTACACGCCAAAGGAAATTCACGAAGCGACTGGTCTCCCACGCGGGAGTGTCGGCGTCGTACTCTCTCGACTGGAAGACCGCGGGCTCGTCCGGCACCGAGGCGAATACTGGGCGGTCGCCGCCGACGAGGCCGTCGAAAAGACGCTCAGTTCGATGCGGGCAGCCCAGGCCGCGACCGATCGGTTCGGACCGGAGGATCCCGAGGAATGGGGACCGGGGGTCGAAGACGACGAGGAGACGTGAATGGCGGTCACGCAGGGGGACGTCTGGTGGGGGCCAGCACCGCGTAAAAATCAAAAAAGCGGGCGTCGAATCCCCAACCGACTCCAACGGAATCCCCAAGCACGCAAAGCGACTCATCGCGAAGATGACTGCCGACCGCGGTAAGACAACAAGTCATAATAACACCTCTAATCCAACTGCTCAGAGTCACGAAGCGCCCGCTGGATGGGGAGTAGGACAAGGCAACGGATACGTGGCGATGGGGCGTACTCAACTCAGTGAAGATAGCGGGTCAGACGACTATCCCGTGCAGGTGGCGGCCGATGGGGACCCCAGACGGTAAGAATAATCAACAAGACCATCGGGCAATGCAGCGCGCTAGGGCTGAACCGTGCTAAATCTAGTTCGTGATAAAGAAACTGCTGGTTTACGTCGAAAACACTTGAGACGTGGCTACAGGAACTAGGCAGCTCATCGACACGAAACTCTCCTAAGAGGGCGGTGTTCAGATACGGATGAAGGGTGAGGCGATACGTTTTTTGAGTGTCTATGCCAGAAAACGCCCGCCTCAACGACAATTTGGACGAGATCGACTTAGAGTTTGTTGAACGAGAAGCGACACCACGATTTCTGATGAAGCTTAGTATTCAGCTCCATCTCGCTGGATTATCACTTTCGAATACTGTTTCTATTCTTGAATTATTTGGTGTCAATCGTGCTCGGTCAACTGTGCATAATTGGGTTCAGAAAGCAGATCTACAGCCTGAGTCTGGTCAAAATCCGGATCACGTCGCCGTTGACGAGACGGTGATCCGGCTCAATGATAAACAATATTGGCTGTACGCGGCTGTCGATCCTGAAACAAACGAATTGCTATACACAACGCTTGAGCCAATCATAAAAAGCGTGATTGTTCACGCATTCTTTGCTGAACTCCGCGAGAAACACGACGTAGAACACGCCGTGTTTCTCATCGATGGCTCGCACTCATTGAAAGACGCTTGCCGCCGCCACAG
Organism: Natronomonas moolapensis 8.8.11; assembly: GCF_000591055.1. Classification (GTDB taxonomy): domain Archaea; phylum Halobacteriota; class Halobacteria; order Halobacteriales; family Haloarculaceae; genus Natronomonas; species Natronomonas moolapensis. The sequence goes on from NC_020388.1 coordinate 2,169,728, forward strand.
CCTCGATTTCAGATATGAACGCCATGGAAATCGGAATAGCGTCGAACGTGTCTTTCGAGAGATAAAACGTAGAACTACCAGTTTTTCAAACTGTTTCAGCAACGCCGAAGCAGACACCGCCGACGATTGGCTTCGATCCTTCGCCTTCGCATAGAATCAGCTTATCTGAACACTACCCGACGACACGGACTCAATTTTAAGTACAAAAAACATAGAAATTGGAACAGCGCTGAATATGTCTTTTGAGAATAAAACGAAGAATTACCAGCTTCTCAAACTGTTTTAGCAACGCCAAAGCAGAAACTGCTGATGAGTGGCTCAGATCGTTTAGCTTCGCATGGAATCAGCTTATTTGAACACTACCGCACTAACGCTAGCAGTTTGTTTTTATCCGCGAAATGAAGGAGAGCAACGCATCTGAACTACTGTCTAATCAATAACTCATAAATAAAACCTGTCTCAAAGTTAACTTAATATAATTTATACGCTACAGTTGAATATCATCGCCGTTGCTGCCAATAAGCGGGTCATCTACGATAACTTCGTCAACCCTCTGAGTACCATCAGCAGTAATAAACCGGAACTGTGCTGATTGGCCCTCTCCAAGTACAGTATCCTGTGCTCCGTATATTCCATCAAAATTCCCGTCTCCGCCATCACCCTCAAGCCTGACAGTTAGCTCAACACGCTCGGAGGAGCTTTCAAGTAAAGTTGCGTCCCCTCCACCAGAGATCTCAGTAAGTTCTGTTGAGGCACCATCTGCTTCGACAGCTCCGTCTTCTATACTGGTCGTTATTGGTCCATTGGGGCCGACATATTCTAGTGTCGTATCAAGCAAATTGATACTATCAGATCCTGGTGCGAGGCTGAGTATAAATGTTACTTGATCTATACCAGTATTATCAGCATCAACTTGACCGGTTGTACTGATAATGTCAAGGTTGTTAGAGACTTGATCTGTACTTTCTTGACCGGTCGATTCAGCCTGTGTTTGCAGGAAGCCAGCGGTGTTGATCAGCACCCCGGCCGCGATCGCCGCCACCAACACGAGGGCGATGAACACAATGAGGGTACCGATTCCTACCTGACCGCGATCCTGCTTGTTGATTCTATCAAACATTATTATAACTCCGTTGAATCCGTAGCACTAAGTGGGTCATCAACATTTAACTCAACAACGGTTTCGCCACCACTAGGCAATGAAAGGATCACTGTTGCTGAATTTCCTGGATCCAGTGTTTCTCCACTGAGTCCATTTGATCCAGCAATATTTAATTCAAGTATCAATTCATTATTGCCGTCCCCGAGCGTGGTTGCTGTTACTCCTTCAGCGCCAACAGCAAATGAATCAACATCTCCGTCACCATCAACACCGCCTATATTAACAACATTTTCACCGACGTAGGTTATCGTTACCTGGTTCAGATTAACTGGATCGGATCCAGGAGCGAGACCAAGGGTTAATCGAACTCTATCAATACTATTTGTATCAATGCTTCCAACAGCAGATGTAACTTGTAGGTTATTTGATACTTGATCTGTACTTTCTTGACCGGTCGATTCAGCCTGTGTTTGCAGGAACCCGGCAGTGTTGATCAGCACCCCAGCCGCGATCGCCGCCACCAGCACGAGGGCGATGAACACGATGAGGGTGCCGATCCCCACCTGACCGCGATCCTGCTTGTTGATTCTATCAAACATTGTTATAGTGTGATTGCCTGAGTGCCTGCTTCGGCGTCAATTCCATTGAGTGGATCAGGTACGTTGACTTCAATAGCTGTCTGACCGCCATCGACAGTTGTAATTAAAAGAGAGACAGAGTCACCAGCCGACAGCGCTCCATCAGTTGTAGTAGTAAGGTCAATTGTTAATCTACTAACATCACTGTTCTGATCAAGGATTGTATTACCACTACTACCTTGAACCTCTAAATACCCGCTAATTTCTGGATTTGTTTCAGCCCCGCTAAACGAGTCAGAGGCTGAATTGATGTATTCATAAGTAAAATCTGTAAGGTCGACAGGATCCGAACCAGGGCCAAGTGAAATAATAAATTGTAATTCTTGTAAATCTTCGCCACTATTAGTACTAACGCCTACCACTTGGCTCACTTGGATATTGTTAGAGACTTGATCCGTACTTTCTTGACCGGTCGATTCAGCCTGCGTTTGCAGGAACCCGGCGGTGTTGATCAACACCCCAGCCGCGATCGCCGCCACCAGCACGAGGGCGATGAAGACGATGAGGGTACCGATCCCCACCTGACCGCGATCCTGCGTTTCTGTGTCTGTGTCGAACATGCGTTCTATTGCACGCCCGCCGACCCCCCCTCGCTGGGGATGCGCCTCGGACGTTATCGGGTCGTACTCCCCAAACCCCCCTAAAAGCGCGAGCGAACTCCACCCGCGTATCCCGACGCGAATTGGGAACTAAGGCGAACGCAGAGGTTAAATAGGAGGACGGAAGTAGCTCGGGAGTTCCGGCCCGACGCGCTGGCGAGTTTATAAGAGGTCGCCGGGAGCGACGACGGCGATCCGACGCCCTGGGACTCGGCGGAAGGTCCTTCAGAAGCGACGGTGTAGCTCGAAGCGTTATGTCCGACGACCGCGTCATCGAGTTGCTCCGGACGGCCTATGGCGACGAGATCGAGACCGTGATGAACTACCAGACGAACGCGATCGTCCTCGACGGCGTCCGCGCCGAGGAGATCAAAGAGAGCCTCAAGGCGGACATCCAAGAGGAGCTGACCCACGCCGAGCAGTTGGGCCAGCGGCTCAAACAGCTCGGCGCGCGCCCGCCGGGGTCGACGGAGTTCGTCGCCCGCCAGGAGTCCCTGCAGCCGCCCGAGGACTCGACGGACGTCCTCGCGGTCATCCGGGGCGTTCTGGAGGCCGAGGAGGACGCCATCGCCACCTACCGCGAGCTCGTCGACGCCGCCGAGGAAGCGGGCGACCCCGTCACCGAGGACCTCGCCGTGACGATCCTCGCCGACGAGGAGGCCCACCGCACCGAGTTCCGGGGCTTCGAGAAGGAGTACTGATACCGGCGGACGAACGCACACGACACCGACGCAGGAGTGACCCGCCGGTCGCGCCGTCGAGCGGCGTGCGCCCCGTGCGTCGTGTGTCCGTTCGTTTGGCTGCCAGTATGACGCCCGCAGACCTGTCTTTCGGCTGCTGGGTGTAACTTGGAGATTCCGAGTAATACATGGCGATACGAGTAGCTACCACCTCGAAAGCCCTCGGGCTCTCGGCTCCCGCGGCTCGTTGTCGTTCGAAAGAGCGCTCCGCGCTCTTTCGTGATGACGAAAGACGCCGCCGGCGTCTTTCGAACCACGCGCGTTCGCTCGCTGACGCTCGCTCACGTGCTTGCGTCGCCGGGGGTCGCCGAGACCCCTCGCCCTTTCAGTCCGCCAGGACGTGACTGGTTGGCCGGCAAAATTCAAGTGTCTGCTCGGCGGGTATTTAACTACTTCCCGCTGGACTATTTAAATAGGAGCACGGACCACCGGCCGCCTCACCCCACCAGCGCCGCGAGCAGGACCTTGTCGAGTTCGAACAGGAGGGCGACGCCGGTCGCGACGAGGGCGTACCCGCTGAGCCGCCGGACCACCGAGGGCCGATCGAGCGACGTGACGTAGCCCGTGAGCGTCTCGCCCGCGCGACGGCCGCCGTAGGCGACGACGAGCAGCGGTCCCGAGAAGCCGACGCCGTAGGCGAAAAGCAGGGTCGCACTGCCGGTGACGTCCCCGGAGGCGCCGACGTACGCGAGCACGCTGCCGAGGATCGGGCCGACGCAGGGCAGCCAGATGATCCCGAGAAAGAGCCCGAGGACGAACCCCCCGACGAGGGGGTGATGCGCGCGCTCGACGGCCGTGGTGAACTGCGTCACGGGAGCGGTGAGCCGCGACGTGGCGGTCGTGTAGGCCTCGTGGAGGTCGTCGTCGGCCAGCACCGCGCCGAAGGCGATGATCGCGAGGACAAAGGGCAGCCGGAACGTCTCGGGGGTGACCGACCCGACGGCGGCCGTCGAGACTCCGAGGCCGGTAAACGAGAGAATGCTCCCGGCGACGATGGCGATCGGCCGGAGGCGGTGGCCGGCGCTGCCGGCTAAAAGCGGCGGGAGCATCGGGAGACAACACGGCGTCAGGGCGGTCAGGACTCCGGCGAGGAGCACCGCGGCGACGCCCGGCGTTTCGAGCATGTAGTGTGGTTTCGATATCGAACTGAAGAACGTGACGGTTGCTCGCGATATCGCGGGGGCGACCGCGAGTGCGATCAGAAGGCTACGATCGCAGGGTCACTCCTCGGCCGGGTCGACCGTTTCGTTTCGGAGCGGTTGGTCGTACCGTCCGACGTCGTCGGGGATGTCGGACTCGTTGAGCGGTTGGGTCCCCGTCGGCATGTCGGCAAGCATGAGCTTCTTTTTCATCGGGTTCATCTCGTATCCGAGCCGTTCTTGGGTCCGGTTGTAATAGATGCCTTCGTCGGGCGTCCCGTCCGGGAAGTCCTTTGACTTCTCGGGGAACTCGGGGCGGTCGTGGGCGTTCATGAACCCGGCGATGTCGTGGACGTCCTCCCAGTCGGTCACGTCGTGGGCGTAGCCGTACGGCATCGCCTCGCGGATGTAGGACGCCGAGGTGTACATCCGACCCATCCCGGCGCCGTCGTTGAACGAGCGGGGGCCCCAGAGGGGCGGGTAGACGACGCTGCCGTCGTCGTCGACTTCGCCCTGGCCGTCGGCGCCGTGACAGGACGCACAGTTCTCGAGGTACAACTCGGCGCCGCGGACCGGGTTGACCTCCTCGACCGGCACCTTCTCGTCGCCGGTCGGCTTGTTCAGGTGCGACCAGTATGGCTGGCCCTTGGTCGGGACGCCCTCGCTGAGCCACATCATGTACGCCTCCATGGCCTGTATCTCGCGGCTGTCGTAGTCCGGCGCGCCCTCCTCGGACCCCGGCGAGTTCATGCTCCGCTGGAAGCACCCGATCAGGCGCTGTCGGGTGTCGCGCATCCGGTTCCGCCGGCCCGTCCACTCCGGTAAGTCCGCGCTGGTGCCGACGAGCGGGATCAGGTTGATGTCCTGACCGACCATCCCGACCGTGGCGACCGACTGGCCGCCGCCGTGACAGCTGGCACACGAGAGTTCGTTCCCGACGTGTTCGGGCATCTCCTCGGAGGTGTTCGCCATGAGGGTCCGCCCGTACATGATGAGTTCGCGCTCGTTTTCGTTGTCGGGGAGCGTCGACTCGTTCATCTCCTTCGGGACGAAGTTGATTTCGTCGCCCGCGGTCGCATTCCGATACCGCAACTCGTCTTTGGCCTCACCCTCCCGGAGGTCGCCGTCTATGACTTCCCGGTTCGGCATGTTGGCCGGAACCTCGGCGGGCTCGGTCGCGTCGACGTCGGGTTGGGGGGTCTCGACGGTCCCGTCGTCGGCTTCACCGCCGTCGCCGGCACCCGGTAGCCCGGTACACCCCGCCAGAACGACCATCGCGAGCGTCCCGACGAGAAGCAATACCCTGCGATCCATTCCTATCGGTGCCTCCATCGACGTGTCCGTCTGCGCACTCGATGCATCATGCAGTTGTGCAGATAGTGCACACACAAAAAGTTTTGCATGATCGACCCCACGGATGGCGATGGAGTTAATTATCCGGATACTATCAATACGACGTACCACTCGAACAGATGAATCCACGAAAGCTATTCACACTCACGCTTTTGTTCACGGCGCTCGGCATCGGCTACTACTCGATGAACGCGGCACCCGTGCTGAGCGACGAGTCCTATTCGTATCACGGTGACACCGCCTGGGGAACCGACGTCGACGAGGCGCTCGACACGGCCGCCGCCGAGGACAAGCCCGTCCTCGTGTACTTCTGGACGACGTGGTGTACGTACTGCGAGGAGTACAACACGAACGCGTACACGGATCCCGGCGTGCTCGACCGACTCGAGGAGTTCGTTCTGCTCGCGGTAAATCTCGACGACGGCAGCGAGTCGGCGGAGCAACTCCAGGCCGAGTACAACGCGAACTACCCGCCACAGCACGTCGCGATCACACCGGGGGGCGACGTCCTCGTCGAAATCAACGGCTACGCCGAGCCGGACGGGTTCGCGACCTATCTCGATGACGCCCGAGCGGCGTGGGAACGCCGATGATCGGCACCGCGTTGCTCGTCTGTGCGCTCGCCTCGGGGCTCGCCGCGACCGGACTCTTGCTCCGGGGGTATCTCCGCCGTGACGACAGCTACGACGCCGCCGTCACGCCGCTCATCGCAGTTAATGCAGTCTCTCTGACACTATCGCTCGCGTACCTCACCTATCTGTTCGTCGTTACGGACTATACAATCGCGTACGTCTATGACAACACCGCAGACTATATTCCGCTCCTCTATCGGGTTACGGGCGTCTACGCCGGCAACGAGGGGTCGGTGCTGTTGTGGGCGGCCCTGGCCGCCGTCGTCGCTCTCTGGGCGGCGCTCCTCCGCGGGTTCGAGACCCCCAACGGCAAACTCGTCCAGGCGATCACGGTCGGCGTCGTGACGTACTTCGCCGGGATGTTAGTCGTCGACAGCCCATTCACCCCGCTCGGAGAGGCCCTCCCGGAGATGGGCAGCGGAGCCGTCCCGCTCGACGGGACGGGGCTCAACCCGCTGTTGATCGATCCCTACATGGCGATCCACCCGCCGATGATGTTCGTCGCGTACGGGCTGTTGACGATGCCGTTCGCAATCGGCGTCACCCACTTCGTCTCGACGCTCCGCGGTGACGGCGGCGTCTTCGGGGCGTGGATCGGCAGCATCACGCGCTGGGTTCGCATCTCGTGGCTGTTTCTGACGACCGCGATCGTCCTCGGCTCGCTTTGGTCGTACCGCGTGCTCGGGTGGGGCGGCATCTGGGCGTGGGATCCCGTCGAAACCGCGGTGTTGATCCCGTGGATATTCCTCACCGCGACGCTGCACGCCGTAATCAATTACCGGTCGCAGTCGACGTACGCGACGCTCGCCCCGGCGATGACGTCGGCGACGCTCGCGCTCATCGTCTACGCGACCGCCATCGTCAGAAGCGGCGTCTTCCGCAGCGTCCACTCCTTTGCCAACGACGGGATCGGATCCGCGCTCTTGATTCTGCTCGCCGCGACGCTCGTCCTCGGCGTCGGCTTGCCGCTCGGCTACTGGCTGGTTCGGGAACCGGCGGAGTCAAGCGCCGGAACGAAGCGGTGGCTCACGCGCTCGAACGTCCTCCATCTGGCCGTTCTCGGCATCGGCCTCCTCGGATTCATCTCGGTGTGGGGCCTCACGTTCCCGGTTCTCAGCAACTACACCACCGGCGTCGAGGTCGAGTTGACCAGTATGTACTACAACCTCTGGAGCTATGCGATCCTCGTCGCGATCCTCCTGACGCTCGGCTTCTACATGGACTACGACGTCGAAGGGCGACGGCGCGCGCTGGCCTCGCTCGGCGTCTTCGGCGCCGCGACGGTCGTGGCCGCGTTGATCGCACCGAGCGCGACGTGGACGCTCGCCGAGACCAATCCGGGTGACGTCATGTTCTATCGACTCTTGGGGAGCGCGAGCGTGCTCTCGATCGTCCCGCCGGCGGCGTACGTCTGTCTCACCGTGATCAAGCGCGCGCTCGAGTTGATCCCCGGATCGCCGAACCGACACTTCCAACTCAAACAGACCGGCATCACGATGGTCCACGTCGGCCTCGTGCTGCTCGTCGTTTCGGTCTCGTTTTCGTATCTGTTCGTCACCGAATCGTCGGTGATCATAGACAACGCCGAACGGGAGGCGGCCCTCGAGGCGCCGCCGGTCCACGACGTCCCCGAATCGGCGTACGCCGTCGAGGTGACCGACTACGACGAGTATCAGCGACCCGCCTCCCCGGACATCGAGAACGTCGCGCTCTCGGTCGGGCAGGTGACCGACCGGGGACGGTCGATACACGAGACGGTCCAGCCGGTCTACGGGACCGTCACGCAGGTCAACCGGGGGCCGGAGGCGACGATCGTCCAACTCGACGGCTCGCCGATCTGGATCGGTATCGTCGGGGAGGGCCACGAGACGGTCGAGGTCTCCGAGGGCCAGCGCCTGGTCGGCGTCGGCTACGTCATGTGGGACTACCTCCCCGAAACGCCCCAGACCGACGCCGTCGTCGTCGCCGAACCCGGAAACGTCGGCCCGACGACGGACCCGCCGGCCTCGATCGATCAGACGCGCGTGCTCGGAAGCAGCGTCGGCCTCACCGTCTACGAGGGCGGCGAGCGGATCGCGAACGGCGACGCGGGCCAGGAGCGCTACGTCCAACAAAGCGACATGGAGGTCCGGGACGTCTTCGTCGACCGGGGCGTGGCCCACGACACCTACGTCATCGCGGCGGTCGACGACGGCACCGCCTCCCTGACAGTCCGGCGAATCCCGCTCATGAACCTCATGCGCATCAGCGCTCTGACGCTCCTTTCGGGGATGGCTCTCGTGTTGCTGTTCGACCCCGCGTACGGCCTCGTCCCGCGGTTCAGCTACCGTTCGCGGGGCGTCGAGGCGAGTTCCGATTGATCCGCGTCCGTTCCAACCGCATTCATAACCCATGACACACCGACCTACGTCCGTACTACTCGTTTCGCTCACGCTCGCGCTGTTCGCCGCGCTCGCACTGACGGCCGGCGTCGGCGCCGCGGCGTCGACCACCGGCTCCGTCACCGTCGAGAACGGCTCGGCAGACGGCTACAACGTCACCGTCGCCGCCCTCGACCCGTCGAACGAGCCGATCGTCGACCCGGTCGAGACGACCGTCGAAAACGGGACGTTCAGCTACGAGCCGGTCGACAACGCGACGTCGTACTTCCTCCGACTGGAATCGGAGGACGCGGTGTACTACAATCTCGCCGATCCCGGCGAGGACCCGGCGTTCGTTCTGGACCGACGCGTCACCGGGACCGTCGTCGACGAGTCCGGCACACCCGTTCCGAACGCCACCGTCGAGGTGGTGAGCCAACACGGCCCCCAGGTGAATCAGGTGCCGGTGTCGGCGGACGGGACCTTCGAGATCGAACCGCTGCAACCCGACCGAACGTATACCCTCCGGATCCGGGCCGACGGCGCGGTCTATGAGGACGTCGTCTCGACGGACGCACCGACGACGGAGATCGACGTGGAACTACCGGCCCCGATCGCCGATCCGGGGGCGCTCGAACTCAGCGGCGGGCGGCCGGTGAATCACCTCATGCGGGTCGGCCCGACGGAGAGCGGGGACGGGCTGTTCGTCATCGAGATACTCTCGGTTCGGAACGGCGTTGACCGGCCGTTCGTGGGGGCCGTCGACTTCGCGGTCCCCTCGAACGCCAAGGTCGTCTCGGGGATGGTGCAAAACGAGCGCGTCGACGCCGCCGCCGAGAACGGGACCGTAGGGGTCGAGGCGTCGATCAAATCGGGCGAGACGGTCCAGGTGGCGGCGATCTACCGGATCGACGAGCACACGCTCGAGAAGCCGGTCGGCTACGACGTCGACGAGTTCGCCGTCATGCTCGAGGAGTACGACCTGTCGCAGGCCGAGTTCTCGAACAACCTCGTCGAGGCGGAGACGGGAATGGACGTGCCGATGGTGACGAACACCGCCCCGCTCGGCGCTACCGACCGGATCTCGGTGCAGGTGTCCGGCCCGCCGGCGGGCACCGGAAACGCCTCGACACCCGCCGGGCAGTCGACGCCGGGGGCCGGATCGGAATCTGGGGCGGGCGGGCTCCCCGTCCTGCCGCTGGGCGTGGCCTTCGTGGGGACGGTCGCCGGCGGGATCGCGGTGTATCGATACGTCTAGCCCCGAGCCGTCGAGGGATTCGCCTCCGATCCCCGACGTCGGATAACGGGACGACGCTCTCTCGGTCCCGGACCCGACTTACAACTCGCCTGCCGCCGCCAACCGCCTGATTTCGGCCGCGCGCTCGCGGATCGCCTCGCGCTCGTCGTCGTCTTTGTCGTCCCAGTGGGAGTAGACGAGCCCCATCCGGTGATTCGATCGGAGCCGGGACTCGTTGCGGCCGAGGAAGTCCCAATACAGCGCGTTGAACGGGCAGGCCCCCTCGCCGGTCGTCTTCGTCTTGTAGTAGGGGCATCCCGAGCAGTAGTCGCTCATGCGGTCGATGTAGTTCGCCGAGGCGGCGTAGGGCTTCGTCGACAGCGAGTCGGTCCCGAAGGTCCCCATCCCGACGACGTTCGGCGTCGTCACCCAGTGGTAAGCGTCGACGTAGCCTGCGTGGAACCACTCGTTGAGCTGCTTCGGCTCGACGCCGAACGTCGTCGCGAAGTTCGAGAGGATCATCAGCCGCTGGATGTGATGAGAGTACCCACGCGCTCGGACGCCCTCGACTGCGTCCGCGAGGCACGCCATCTCCGTCTCGCCCGTCCAGAAGAACTCCGGGAGGGGTTCGCTCGCCTCGAGGGCGTTCGCCTCGGCCATCCCCGGTTCGCGGCGGTAGGCGTGGCGGACGAACTCCCGCCAGCCGAGCACCTGCCGGACGAACCCCTCGACGCTCTCGATCGGGGCGTCGCCGTCCTCGTAGGCGTCGATCGCGGCTTCGATGACCTCGCCGGGCCGGAGCAAGCCGACGTTGAGACTCGAGGAGACGAGCGCGTGGTTCATCGACCACTCGCCCTCTAGCATGGCGTCCTGGTAGGGGCCGAACGCCGGGAGGCGCTCCTCGACGAACGACGACAGCGCCGCCCGGGCTTCCGCGCGCGTGACGGGCCAGAAGAAAGGCTCGGGGTCGGCCCACCCGGTCCCGTAGGGCGGGCCGTCGTACCTCTCGTCGCCGTACGTCGACGCGACCCACTCGGCGACCGCCGCCGTCGTCTCGTCGGGGTCGAACCGCGGCGGCTTGGGCGGGTCGTACCCCTCGTCGGGGAACTCGCGGTTTTCGTCGTCGAAGTTCCACGCGCCGCCGAGGGGGTCGTCGTCGACCGTCAGATACCCCGTCTCGCGGCGCATATGCCGGTAGAAGTTCTCGTGGCGGTACGGCGGGTCGCCGTCGGCCCACTCGTCGAACGCCTCGGGCGAGCACAGAAACCGGGGGTCCGCCCGGAACGCGACGGTGCCGCCGCGCGCCTCGACGAGTTCGCGGAGTCGGTCGGTCGCGCCGTGGGCCGACCGCCGCGTCGTGAGGAGGTGATCGCCCGGGTGGGCACTAAAATGGGCGTCGAACCCCTCGGCAAACGTGTCGACCTCGCGATACTCGACGGTGTACCCCTCGGCGCGGAGTTCATCGCGGAAGTGCCGCATCGCGCTGAACACGAGCGTCAGTTTGTGGGGATGATAGGGTTTCCGGCGGGCAAACTCGCGGGCCTCGATCATGAGGACGCGGGGGGACTCGCCGTCGGTCGACAGCGGACCGAACCGCGCCAAGCAGTCGCCCAAAACGAGGACGGTCATAGCCACACAACGGGCTGTACGGACATAGTTGTACGGTCGACGGCCACAACCGTCGACCGCGCACGACCCCCCAATTCTGCCGTTCGTGGGCCCGTCTATCAGTGAAGCGTTGACATAGATCAACGGGCATTTATGTGTATCCGGTACCAACGCCGCAGTTGTATATGAAAGAGTTCAGTCGACGTCGGTTCGTCATCGGTACCGCTGCTACGGCTGCGACGGGCGCGCTCGCAGGCTGTTCGGGCAACGGTGGCGGCAACGGCAACGGCAACGGAAGCGGCAACGGCAACGGCGACATGGACGGCAACGGTGGCGGCAACGGCGGCGCCGAAGGCCCCGAGGCCCGCGCGGAAGCGTTCGTCAGCGACAACGACGCGAACCAGTATGAGAACTCCCTCGAGGACATGACCGGGCAAGACGAGGTCGTCATCGAGACGGGAGCCGGCGACAACGGCTTCTCCTTTAGCCCCTCGGGCGTGGTCGTCTCCACCGGGACGAACGTCGTCTGGGAGTGGACCGGCGAGGGCGGCGCACACAACGTCGTCTCAGAGGACGGCAGCGACTACGAGTTCGAGAGCGAACTCACCGGCGAGGCGGGCTACACCATCGAGCAGACCGTCGACGAGGCCGGTGCGGTCCTCTACGTCTGCATCCCCCACCGCGCGCAGGGTATGTACGGCGCCGTCGCCGTCGTCGACGAGTAACGCTCCCGACACGACACCCGCGTACTTTTATTCACCACCCCCTAGCCACTGCCGTGGAACGAATCTCGGATCGCGTCTCGAACCCCTTCGGTATGCGGGCTCCCGCCGAACCGGCAGTGTACGGCTACGGCGACGTCAACGCCGACTTTCACGTGATCGGTGCCGACGCCGAGACCCACGGCGGCGCGGAGACGAGCGTTCCGTTCACCCGATCCGCCGCCGGCGAACGGATACAGCCGGTTCTCCACGCCGTCGACTTCGCCGCCGAGCCCTACAGCGACCGTCCCGACCTCGAGAACTGCTATCTTTCGTATCTCCGACTCGCGCCGGGCGATCCGACAGACGTCGAGCGCTATCTCGACGCCGAGCTCCGGGCGTTGAACGCCCACATTCTGCTTCCGGTGGGCGACGATCCGCTGGCGTACGTGCTTCGGGAATTCACGACGCAGGCGCGGTCGCTTTCCGCCGACGCCGAGCGCCTGCACGCCACCGAAATCCGTGGCCGGGGGTTTCTGGTCGTCCCGGTCGGGGAACCGACGGCGTGGGAGTCGGGCGACGAGGCGGCCCTCGTCGATCGCCTCGAAGCGCTCTTGGACAGCGATTACCGCCAGACGAAAGGCGTCGCGACGCGGATCGGCTGAGCCGGGGGGCCGCCCGGAACGGCTCCCGTCTCCGCGGTACTCACTCGGCGACGACGAGCAACGCGGTGTTTTCGCGCTTGTCGGAGTACTCGCCCCCGGCCGGTGGCTTGACGTCGAACTCGACGGTCCCGTCTCGTTGGTTCGGTCGGAGCTCCGGCGAGAGCTCCAGTTCCGCGACCCCCTCCTCGTCGGTCGCCGCCGTCTCCACGCCGTCGAGCCGCGCCGACCCGCCGCGGGCGATGACCGTCGCGTCGGAGACGGTATGGCCGTCGGGATCCACGACCGACACCTCGACGGTGTGATCGCCCGGCTCGACTACCTCCGGTTCGGGCTGGACGTCCAATTCGGTCACCGCGAGCCCCGAGATCCCCGACAGCATGTTCATCATCACCGATAGGCTCGCGACCCCGACGACCAGGGCAATGACGAGTCTGACCGGCAGGCCTTCGATACCTCGCGTGTCCGCGGCGAATCGCCGTCTCCGTCCCATGGGCCGTCTGGCCCCGTCTCGGTATTTAAATTCTCGCGTCGGTCGCCGCGCCCTGGACCGACCGGCCACACCGGGGCCGACCGAACCGCAAGCTACCTGTGACAGCCGACAGAGGCCACGGTATGGAACGACGGGCGGCCCTCCTCGTCGCGGCCGGCGGGTTCGCGGGAGCGGTGAGTCGTCACGGCGTCGCGGTTGCGCTCCCGGCCGGGGATCCGTGGGGTACCCTTGCAGTCAACGTCGCCGGCGCGTTCGTCCTCGGGGCGGTCGTCTACCGGACGCGGCTGGTCGGGCGGCTCTCCGAGCGGACGCGGCTCGTCGTCTCGACAGGCTTCGTTTCCTCGTTTAGCACCTACAGCACGTTCGCCGCGGAGACCGTCTCGCTCGATCCGGCGGCGGCGGCGCTCAACGTCGTTGCCAACTACGCGCTCGGGTTTTTGGCCGTCCTCCTCGCCAGGGGGGTGATCCGGTGGCGCTCGTGAGCGCGCTCGCGGTCGGGGTCGGCGGCGCGGCCGGCGCGGTCTCGCGGTACGCCGTGGGGCTCGCGATCGAGCGCCGCGCCCTCGACACCGCCGTCGTCAACGTCGCCGGGAGCTTCCTGCTCGGGGCGCTCGTCGCCGTCGACCCCTCCGGCCCGGCGGCGCTCGCGCTCGGCGTCGGCTTCTGTGGCGCGTTCACGACGTTCTCGTCGTTCGCCGTCGAGACCGTCCGTCTCGCCGAGGACGAGGGCGTCCCCGCGGCGGCGGCCAACGCGGCGGGGACACTCGGGGCCGCGCTGGTCGCAGTGCTCGCGGGGATGGCGCTGGTCGGGGTGCTGTAACCGCTTTCTCGTTTCCTTAGCCGTCGACGCTCACGCGTCGCATCTCCGCCTCGAGATCGCGAGTGCTCATTTCGCTTGCGGTCCGGTCCAGGTCACACCGCAGCCGCTCGAATTTGGCGTTCAATTCGGCGTACGACTCGCTGGCGTCGAGTTCGTACGCGCTCTTTTTTGCCTCGAGAGCGGCCCGTTTCGACGCCAGCGCGAAGAGCTCCTGGAGCTTTTCGCTGTACTCCGTCCGCGTCAGGAGCGATCCGACGACGGCCTCGATCTCCCGCCGCTGGACCGGCTTGACCAGGTACTCGTCGAACCCCATCTCGATGATGTCGAAGTCGGGATCGACCGCGGTCACGATCGACACCCGGCAGTCGTACTCGTCGTCGGCTCTGATCCGCTCGAGCACTTCTTCGCCCGGAACCCGCGGCATCAACCGATCGACCAGAGCGACGTCGATGCCGTCGTCCATCGCTTCGATCCCGTCTCTGCCCCCGTACGCGGTCCGTACGTCGTACTCGCCGCGGAGCCACGCGGCGTATAGATCCGCCAGTTGGCGGTCGTCGTCGACGACGAGGACGGTGGGTTCGTCGTCCATCATGGGCTCCCCATATGGCGTCTTATGGAGGGTCAATAAATACCGTTCGGGGCGTTTTGGACCGCCGAACGAGGTCACAATTTAAATACACGACGACAACGACCTAGGGACAGTGGGGTCGCGGGGGCGGTCCCTGTGTGGGCGCGTCTCGCGGGGGTCCCGGGCGAGCAGTTCATCGGTGAGCCGGCGGACGGTCTCCGCGTGGGTTCCGGCGTGGGTTCCGGCGTGGAGGCGGCTCCGACGGAGCTGAGCGCAGGTTCTGACGGATCCGAAAGTAAAACGAGCGGCAGACGGGTCAGGCAGCGCGTCGTTCCTTCGCCTTCGGACGCAGCTTCTTGTAGCCGCACTTCCGGCAGCTGTCGGCGCGTTTCGGGTTTCGGGCGTTACAGCGCATACAGATCATCTTGTCGAGAATGCGCTCTTCTGCTTCCTCGAAGCTAGCCATACTCGACACGAGACCGCCCTCGCGGATAAAGCTAACCGTTCGGGGGCGCTCACGGCCGATCGCGGCCGCCGGCTGTGGCTGTCGCCCTCGCCGTCCGGTCACCCGCCGCCCGTTGCCCCGCGACGAACAAAGCCTTTAGTCTGGACGGTCTACGGACGACAAATGGTACTCGACGATCTGGGCAGTTCCCTCCGGGGGACGCTCGATAAACTACAGGGCAAGACGACCCTCTCCGAGGACGACGTCGAGGCGATCGTAAAGGAAATACAGCGATCGCTCCTGTCGGCCGACGTCGACGTCGACCTAGTGATGGCGCTTTCGGACTCGATCCGCGAACGGGCCGTCGAGGAGGAGCCGCCGGCGGGGACGACCGCGCGCGATCACGTTCTCAAGATCGTCTACGAGGAGATGGTCGAGTTGGTCGGCGAGTCGACCGACCTCCCGCTCGAGGAGCAGACGATCGTACTGGCCGGCCTCCAGGGGTCGGGCAAGACCACGACGGCCGCGAAGATGGCGTGGTGGTTCTCGAAGAAGGGCCTCCGGCCGGCCGTGGTCCAGACCGACACGTTCCGCCCCGGCGCTTACGAGCAGGCCAAGGAGATGTGCGAGCGCGCGGAGGTCGAGTTCTACGGCAACCCCGACAACGACGACCCTGTCGACATCGCCCGGACGGGCCTCGAAGAGACCGCGGACGCCGACGTCCACATCGTGGACACGGCGGGCCGACACGCCCTAGAGGAGGTGCTCATCGACGAACTCGAACGAATCGAGTCCGTCGCCGACCCCGATCGGAACCTGCTCGTCCTCGACGCCGCGATCGGTCAGGGCGCGAAGGACCAAGCCGAGCGCTTCCACGACGCGGTCGGCATCGACGGCGTCGTCATCACGAAACTCGACGGGACGGCGAAGGGTGGCGGCGCACTCGCCGCGGTCGATCAGACCGACTCCTCGATCGCCTTCCTCGGCACCGGCGAGGAGGTCAAGGACGTCGAGCGCTTCGAGGCGTCGGGGTTCATTTCCCGGTTGCTCGGGATGGGCGATCTCAAACAGCTCTCCGAGCGCGTCGAGCGCGCGATGGCCGAAACCCAGGCGGAGGAAGATTGGGACCCCGAGGACCTCATGCAGGGGGAGTTCACCCTGAAGGACATGCGAAATCAGATGAACGCGATGAACCGGATGGGACCGCTCGACCAGGTCCTCGATATGATCCCCGGCCTCGGCGGTGGTATCAAGGACCAGCTCCCGGAGGACGCGATGGACATGACCCAAGAGCGGCTTCGGGACTTCGAGGTCATCATGGACTCGATGACCGATGCGGAGCTCGAACACCCCCGCGCGATCGGCCAAAGCCAGATCGAGCGAATCGCCCGCGGCTCGGGCAAAGACGAGGAGACTGTCCGGGAACTGCTCGAACAGCACAAGATGATGAGCCAGATGATGAAGCAGTTCCAGGGGATGGGCGAAGGGGATATGCAACGGATGATGAAACAGATGGGCGGCGGTGGCGGTGGTGGTGGCGGCGGCGGCCTCGGCGGGATGGGGCCGTTCGGCGACTAGATGCGCTCCGTCCCCGGATCCCGGGCTGTGTCGGCTCGCGCTTTCGAAGTCCCGGGACGGCGGGCGGTGTCGACCCCCGATCGGCGGGGCTGCTTCCAAACGGTTATGGCGATCGGCCATAAGATTGAACTAGCCGATGTCGACCGAGAACGCGACGATTTTGGCCGTCGACGACGAACGAGGGCTTGTCGATATCTATCGAACGTGGTTCGACGGTACGTACGACATCCGAACCGCTTTCGGGGGCCGGGAGGCGCTCTCGACGTTCGACGATTCGGTCGATCTCGTGGTGCTCGACAGGCGGATGCCCGGCGTCTCTGGCGACGAAGTGCTCGAGGAGATACGCGAGGCGGACCACGGCTGCCCGGTCGTGATGGTGACCGCAGTCGAACCGGACGAGGGGATGATCGAACTCCCCTTCGACGAGTACGTCGTCAAGCCGATCGACAAAGAAGAGCTCCTCGAGACCGTCGAACGGACGCTCGCACAGGCCTCCGACGACACCGCGAGCGACGTCCTCGACGCGCTCGGTGACGAGAAGGCCCGCCGCTGCTGTACCGTCATCAACGGCGACGCGAAGAGCGCACGCGAGATCGCTAACCTGACAGGCTACTCGCTGCCGACTGTTTACCGCCGGCTCAACACGCTCCGGCAGGCCGGCCTCATCGAGAGCCGGACCCAGATCGATCCTGGCGGCGATCACTACGAGGCGTTCACCACGGTCGCCGAGCGCGTCACGGTCGACCTCGACGGGTTCACCGTCGAACGCGAACCGTCGACAGAGGGACCGGCGTGACCGACGAGGCAGGTGCCCGTCCCGCGGTTCCGGCGATCGGTCCCGTCGAGCAACACGGATAAATCCGCCAAGCTACTACATCGAGTAGTGAAACGCCGCCACCTCCTTGCTGCGTGCGTGCTGCTCGCGGGTATCGGACTCGCTGTCCCGGTCGCTCCGGCTCTCGCGGACGTCCCCGACGCGCGGCTCGTCGTCTCGGACGTGACCGTCACGCCCGAAGCGCCCGAACCGGGCAACACGACGACCGTCGAGTTCACCGTCGAGAACTCCGGCGGGAGCGCGACCGCCGTCGCCGTCGAACGGGTCGCTCTACAGGACCGGGACCGCTACGGGGCCGTCCACGCCGAAGCCGACGACATCGGCTCGCTGTCCGTCGGTGATAGCGTAACGCTCGAACTCGCGACCGCCTTCTCCGAGCCCGGTGTCGAGGAGCTCGAACTCGTCGTCGAGACCGAAACCGAGGCCGACGAGGACGTCACCGTGACCCGCCCCGTGACGGTCGTCGTCGGGGGCGTCGACGCCGCTGGCGTCGAGGACGACGTCCAGATCGACGCCCGGACGGTGTTGCCCTCCGAACTCGAAGAGGACGAGCAGGTCGACGTCGGGCTGGGCGCCGACGCCGGCGGGCTGCTCGGCGACGGCGGCGACGACGAGGACGACCCCGAACTCCGGACGCCGCTCGTCCGCGTCGAGGTGACGAACTTCGGCGAGGGCACGGCCCGTCGAGTCGCCGTCACGCCCTCGACCGGCGAGGGGACGCGGGCCCGGTTGGCGGTTCCGGACGTCGAGCCCGGCGAGTCCGAGACCGTTCTCTTCGACGCCGGCGACATCGCGGAGCCGACGGCGATCGAGTTCGAGGCGGCCTACGAGATCGGCTCCCGACGGAACACCAGCGCGACGACCCTCGAGTACCGTCCCAACCGCGGCGACATCACCGTCACGGACGTCGACATGACCCTCGATAACGGGACCGTAACGGTGACTGGCCACGCCGCCAACGTCGGATTGGGCGAGGTCAACAGCGCGGTCGTCTCCCTCGGCGAGACCGAACACGTCGAGCCGGCCTACCCGGCCCGGGAGTACTTCGTCGGGACGATCCCCGAAAGCCAGTTCGTCCGTTTCGACGTGACCGCCGACGTCGACCACACCAACGCCACGACCGTCCCCGTGACCGTCAGCTACCTCGCCGACGGCGACCCATACGAGCGGACCGTCGAACTGGAGTACGACGCCCACAGCGACTCCGACGGCGACGACGGCTCGGACGTCCCGCTGTCGCTCGTCGGCGCGCTCGTCGGCTCGGCGACGCTCGGGTTCGGGGCGGCGCTCGGCTGGAGGCGACTCCGTGCCCGCGATTGAGCTGCTCGAGGTGACCCGCCGCTACGACGGCGGCGGCGAGACCGTCGTCGCGCTCGATTCGGTTTCGATCGCCGTCGAGCGCGGGTCGTTCGTCGCGGTCATGGGGCCGAGCGGCAGCGGCAAGTCGACGCTTCTGAACGTCGTCGGCCTGCTCGACTCCCCCGACGAGGGGCGGATCTACGTCGACGACGAGGACGTCACCGACGTCGCCGTCGACGAGCGTACGCGGCTCCGGAAGGGCACGATCGGGTTCGTCTTCCAGGACTTCCATCTCATTCCGACGCTGTCGGCGCTGGAGAACGTCGTCGTGCCCACCATCTTCGATCGGGAGCCGAGACGGGACCGCGCCGCCGACCTGCTCGAACGCGTCGGGCTGGGCGACCGGCTCGATCACCTCCCGGACGAACTCAGCGGCGGCCAAAAACAGCGCGTCGCTATCGCTCGCTCGCTCGTCAACGATCCCTCCATCGTGCTGGCCGACGAGCCGACCGGCAACCTGGATCGCGACACCGGCGAGCGGATCCTCTCGGAGCTGACTGCCGTCACCGACGCGGGCGTCAGCGTCGTCGCCGTCACCCACGACCCCGCCGTCGCCGAGTACGCCGACCGCACGATCGAGTTGCGCGACGGGGTGGTCGTCCGATGACCCGGTTGCCGGCGCTGTTCGTCGCCCGGCGGAACCTCTCGCGGAACCGGCTCCAGTCGGCGCTGGCGGCGCTCGGCATCCTCGTCGGCGTCGTCGCCATCGCCTCGCTCGGCATCTTCGGGAACGTCCTCGCGGTCGGGGCCGACGACGCGCTGGGCGACATCGGCACGCAGGTGATCGTCACGCCGAACGCCGACGCCGGCGTCCAGTCGATCGACGACCGGACGGTCACGGAGATCCAACGGGTCACGACGGGGGGCAGCGCTGTCCCGCTGAAGACCGACGGCGGCCTCGTCACGCGCGGTGGCGACTCGGCGGCGGCGACGATCTACGGAATCCGCGAGCCGGACGCGTTGTACACCGCGGCCGACGGCGAGCTCCCCACGCCCCACAGACAGGGCGCGATCCTCGGGGCGGACCTCGCCGACACCCTCGGCGCGCAGGTCGGCGACAACGTCGACGTCACCGGGGACACCTACCGCGTGATCGCCGTCCTCGAACCGGTCGAATCGTTCACGCCGATCTCGCCGAACGACGCGGTCATGCTCCCCGAGTCCGCGGTCAGCGGCGACGGCTACCAGCAGGTGGTCATCGAGGCCGACGGCGGCGCGGCCGCGACGGCCAGCGCCGACGCGATCGAGTCGACGGTCAACGCCCGCGAGGACGTCGTCGAGGTGTTCGAGCTCTCGTCGATTCTCGACGAAATCAACGAGTTCTTTTCGCTTCTGTCGGTGTTCCTGCTCGGGCTGGGCGGCATCTCGCTGTTCGTCGCCGGCGTGAGCATCCTGAACGTGATGTTGATGAGCACCGTCGAGCGCCGCCAGGAGATCGGCGTCCTCCGGGCGGTCGGCGTGAGCCGATCGGAGGTGTTGCGGACGATTCTCTTCGAGGCGACGCTTCTCGGGATCGTCGGCGCCGCCGGCGGCGTCCTGGTGACCGTCGCGCTCGTGGCGGGGCTGTATCTCGCGACGCCCGTCGAGTTGTGGATCGTCCTCGATCCCACCAACGGCCTGTACCTGCTCGGCGCGTTCGCGTTCGGCGTCCTGATAAGCGTCCTCGGCGGTCTCTACCCGGCCTGGACGGCGGCTAACGAGCGCCCCGTCGACGCGCTCCGGGGCTGACCGCATCCCTCATTTAGGCGTGGCCCCTCCGGCCAGCCATGAACGCGACCCGACGGTCGATCCTCGACTCGCTCGCCGAGGGGCCGGTGTCCGGCCCCGAGATGGCTGCCGCGCTCGATATCTCACGGGCGGCGGTCTGGAAGCACGTCGAGGCGCTTCGCGAGGCAGGATTCGGAATCGAGAGCCGCGGCGACGGCTACGTGCTGTCGTCGGTCCCGGAGTTCGGCGCCGGCAGCGTCGAGTACGGCCTCTCGGTCCCCGTCGAGATCGAGTACCACGACTCGATCCCGAACACGAACGACCGGGCCAGGGAGTTGGCCGTCTCGGGGGCCGACGGCGTCGCGGTGCTCGCCGACGAGCAGACCGGCGCACGTGGGCGCCTCGGCCGCGAGTGGACCTCGCCGTCGGGCGGGATCTGGCTCAGCCTCGTCCGGCGCCCCGACCTCCCGCCCGCCCGGGCGCCGATCTACACGCTCGCCGCGGCCGTCGCCGCCGCCGAAGCGCTCCGTGGCGTCGGCGTCGACGCCGAAATCAAATGGCCCAACGACGTGTTGGTCGACGGCGAGAAACTCGTCGGGGTCCTCACCGAGATGGAAGGCGAGGCCGACCGCGTCGAGTGGGTCGTCGTCGGCATCGGGATCAACGCCAACGTCGACGGCGCGGTCGTCCCGGCGGGGGCGACCACGGTTCGCGAACGGGTCGGCGACGTCGACCGCGCGGCGCTGACGCGGGCCCTCCTCGAGCGCTTCGAGGAACTCACCGCAGCGCCCGAGGACGTTCTCCCGGCCTGGCGCGAGGCGGCGGGCACGCTCGGCCGGCGGGTCCGCGTCGAGACACCGGGCGGCGAGGTCGTCGGCGAGGCGGTCGACGTCGAGTTCCCGGGGACGCTCCTCGTCGCCACCGATGACGGCGAGCGGCGCGTCTCCGCGGGCGACTGCGAGCACCTCCGGCCGACGGACGGGTGACCGTCGCCGGGGTCGCGTCCCGAGCGGGTCGATGCGCCGTCTGCGATGCCAGCGCACCCGGGGCGTTCACTCGAGGGCTTCCGTGACCGACGGGTCGGCGGTGATACACCGCTCCTCGGGGGGGTCGAGCGGCTCGGACTCGCCGACTCGGACGGCCATGACGGGGACCTCGGCCGAGCGAACGACGCGTCCGGTGACGGTGCCGAGCAGCTCCCGGTCCGAGTCGAGGCGGCTGTGTGTCCCCATAACGATGAGGTCCGAGTCGGTCTCCTCGGCGTGCGCCGGGATCTCGCGTCCCGGCGGCCCCTCCCGGACGTCCGAGTCCGTTCGGTCGACCGCCGCCCGCTCCTCGGCCGCCACAAGCGCCGCCTCCGCCTCCTCGCGGAGCATCGCGTCGACGCTCTCCCACGGCGTCTCGAGGGGCAGACGCTCGAAAGCCGCCGTCGGGACGACGTAGACGAAGCGAAGCGCCGCGTCGTGGGTCTCGGCGAGTTCCGAGGCCGTGTCGATCACCCGGGCTATCGCCTCTGAGCCGTCCGTCGGAACGAGTATGCTGTCGAACATGGTACCACGTGACGTGGGGCTTCGATAGCCCTCTATAAACCGTTTTCGGCGCTTCGACTCCGCGCGCTCAACGCAGGACGACGTCCGTGACGTCGTTGACGCCCGCCCGCCGGACGACCGCCCGCACCGGATCGTGGCTCCCACAGAGGTTGTCCGAATCGCCGTCGAGGACCACCATACGGGCCGCCCGTCCCGGTTCGATGACGCCGCAGTTCAAACCGGCGAGCTCCGCGCCGCCGGCGGTCGCCATCCGGAGCACCTCCGGCGCGGAGACGTCACAGAGTTTCGAGACGAACGCCATCTCGCGGAACATCGAGGGGCTGTTCAACATCACGTTGTCGGTGCCGAGCGCGACCGTTGTCCGTTTTAACAGCTCTGCGATCGGTGGGACGCCAACCCCGGTTACGAGGTTCGAACGCGGGCAGACGGCGATCGGCACGCCGCGGTCCTCGACCCGCTCGAGGTGTCGCGGCTCCGCGTGGACCATGTGGACGAGAAAGTCCGGATCGAGATCCAGCGCCGGATTGACGTCGGCGGCGTCTCGCTCGCCCGCGTGGATGCCGAACGGCTTGTCGCGCCGTCTGGCCGCGGCCCGTTCGGTCGAGAACTCGCCGTCTCGCGCGCCGCTCGCGCCGTACCCGTCGGCGGCGTCGAGGACGGCCGCGTCCCCCCGGCCCATGACGGACGCCTCGAGGTCGAGCGGTTCGAGCGCCGATTCGAGCGCTGCGACGCCCTCGGTCCCGCCCTCGCGGAACTCGACGAACGCGCCGGTCCCGCCCGAGCGCATGAACCGCAGCGAGCGCCGCATCGACGCGACGAGATCCCCGCGGGAGGCGTCGGCGAGCAGCCGGTGTTTGAGCCCGTCCGGCGGGGCGACGAGGTCGTCGAGCGAGAGCCCGCGGCCGGCTTCCTTGGCGATCGAGTCCCCCAGATGCGTGTGGGCGTTGACGAACGCCGGACAGACGATGTCCGTCGAGTCGGTGGGCGACTCCTCGACCGCGGCGATCTCGCCGTCATCGAGGACGACCCGGCCCTCGGTCGGCTCGTACTCGGGGCCCGCCAGGATCGTTCCGGACAGCTCCATACCCCTCTCACGGTGTCCCGGGTTAACTACTTTTAGCAACGCGTGAACTGCCCCACCCTGCTCGGCCGCTGGCGCGGCTTCGCTGAGGGTGGGACCTCGTCTCTCGACGACGCGCTGTACATCCACAACATCGGACGCACCCGACGAGCTAAATGCAGAAGTGCCTCGGATTTCGTTTCACCGTGGCTGACCGCTCTCGATTCCGGATCCGTCGCCACGATGTAGCCGTCGTTCGGGTCGATCTCGATCGGCTGTAGATCAGATGGTGTCGGGGAGCGCCGATTCCCCCGTCCCGTGTATGCGCGTATGCACTGTTTGCGCTGACAGTCCGGCGCCGGCCCGTCCCCGGCGCCACTCAGGCGAGCCGCCACCCGCCGTCGACTCGGGCCGCGACGTCGCGGCGCTCCATCTCTGAGAGGACTTCGCCGAGGCGGTCCGGTTGGGCGACCTCCATCTCGATGCGTTCGAGGTCGTGGTACGACGAGAGGTAGTGTCGGACGTCCTCGCGGGCGAACGTCTCGGCGTCGGCTTTCCGCATGACGCCCTCGATCAGGTCGATCATGTCCTCGAGGAAGTTCCACGGGTAGACGACCCACGTCCACGTCTCGAGGCGCTCGCCGACGAACTCCGGTTCGAATTCGCTGGTTCCGAGCAACTGCAGCGTGGCGGTCCGGACCGAGGCCGCGTCGCGCTCCGTGACGTACTCGTGGGCACGGCTGATCGACCCGCCGGTGTCGGCGATGTCGTCGATCACGAGGACGTCCTTGCCCCCGACGCTACCATCGGGCATCGGGTAGCGGACCTGCGGTTCGTCGGTCTTGACCCCCGTGCCGACGTAGTGCTCCATCTTCAGGCTCGTCAGGTCGTCCAACCCGAGGAAATCACAGAGACAACGTCCGGCGAACCAGCCGCCGCGGGCCAGCGCGACGACGACGTCCGGTTCGAACTCGGCTGACTTGATCTCGTCCGCCACGTCTCGACAGAGCCCGTAAATGTACTCCCAGTTGGTGACGGTACAGTTGAACTCCTCCAGGAGGTCGCTCATACGCGCCTGTCGGAGGGTCAGACCTAATAATCGCCGGGTTGAGGGCGTCCCGACTCGCTCCGGAGGCGATTTTATATCTTGCGGTGACGAAGCAGTATCATGCGCGTCGCAGCGTTCACGGAGTTAGTCGGCCCCGACGGCGTAACGATACGCGAACGCGACGACCCTCAACCGGACGCGGGTGAGGCGGTCATCGACGTCGAGGCATGTTCGATTAACCGCCATGATCTCTGGATTCTGGAGGGTGACTCCGCGATGGTCGACGAGGATGTCTTGCCGTTCGTCAGCGGGCTGGACCCCGCCGGCACCGTCCGATCGGTCGGCAAGGACGTCTCCGGGATCGCCCCTGGTGATCGCGTCGTTCTCTGCCCGAACCAAACCTGCGGGGCCTGTGAGTACTGCCGGGAGGGACCGGAAAACCACTGTATCGAGTTCGGACTGTACCATGGTGGGCTGGCCGAGCGCGCCCGCGTCGACGCGACACGTCTCGTTGCGATTCCGAAGTCGCTCCCCGTCCGGGCCGCCGCGGCACTTCCGACGGCGTACGTGACCGCCTGGCGGATGCTTCGCCGCGCCAACGTCGCCCCCGGTGATCTGGTGTTCGTGCCTGGCGCGACCGGCGGCGTCGGCGTCGCGACAGTGCAGCTCGCCGACGTGTTGAACGCCGAGACGATCGCCACGTCACGATCGGCAAAAAAACTCGAACGACTCTCGGACCTCGGGGTCGACCATCCCATCGAGTCGGACGACCCCGAAACGCTGGCTGCGAGCGTCCGTGAGATCGGCCGCCCCGATACGGTCATCAACCACCTTGGCGGCCCCTTCACGAAGCCCGCACTCAACGCGATGGCCAGGGGCGGGCGGATGGTTATCTGTGGTCGAACGGCGGGAACGGTCTCGCAACTCGACGTTCCGGACCTTTTCTTGGGCCACAAACACGTCATCGGGAGCACGATGGGAACACAGGGCGACCTGCGCCGGTTGGTCGACCTCGCGGCGAAGGGGGCATACGAACCAGCCCTCGGGGGAACGTACGATCTCGAATCCACCGCGGAGGCGTTCGCCGATATGCAGCGGCGGGAGGCGTTCGGAAAGCTGATTATCGAGCCCTGAAAGAAATCAAGGCCGAGACTGGAGCTGTGGCTAGGACCGGAACTGCGACCCTGAATAGGACCGAAAGCGTAGGACGCGCTCCACGACGCCCGGTCGACCCCCCGACGTGGCCCCACCGACGGTCGGGGTTTTTATTCGTCGGCCGCGAAACGGCCGACGATGGATACCCGACGCGCCTTGCTCGTCGACGCGTTCACGACCGACCCCCTCTCCGGCAACCCGGCGGGGCTCGTCCCCGACGCCGACGGCCTCGCCGACGAGGCGATGGCGGCGATCGCTCGCGAGTTGCACGCCTCCGAAACTGTCTTTCTGCTCGACGCTGATAACGGCGAGGCGGCCCGGCGGCTCCGTTGCTTCACGCCAACGGGGGAGATCGACCTCTGTGGGCACGCGACCGTGGCCGCCGGGTCGTGGCTCGCCGGCGCCGGCGGCCTCGGGGACGGAACGCACACCTTCGAAACGAACGCCGGATCGATCGACGTCGACATCGAGGGCGGGCTGGTCCGGATGTCGCCCGGCGGGGAGGTGTCGTCGGTCACCGAGGTCGATCTCGGCTACGATCGGGTCGCGTCGGCGATCGGGGCGGACCCGGCGACGCTCTCGGACGTCGGCGCGGACCTGCCGCTCGCGACCGCCTCCATGGGGCCCGAATACCTCGTCGTCCCGGTGAACTTCCTTCAGGCCCTCTCGGGGCTGGAGCCCGATCCCCGGGCTATCGCCGGGTTGACCGATGAACTCGGCGTGACGGGCGTCTACGCGTTCACCTTCGACGCGCTCGAGGCCGACTCGACGCTGCACGGCCGGCTGTTCGCTCCGGCCGTCGGCGTCAACGAGGATCCGCCCACCGGCACCGCCTCCGGCGCCGTCGGGGCGTACCTCCGCGAGGTCGAAGCGTTCGACGGCGAGTTGCCCGAAGAGATGGTCTTCGAGCAGGGCCACTTCCTCGATCGGCCGGGTCGGGTGCGGGTTCGCGCCCGGACGGACCCGGTCTCGATCGGTGGGCGGGCGGTGACGGCGTTCGAGGGGACGATCTCCGTGCCCGAGATGGGTGCGGACGATATCATAGAGGTGTAGCGAGGATCGACCGGAGGGAGAGCCTCGAAGAAGCCGAACGGGAGGAGCGCGGGCAGGCGATGATCGAGCGTTTCGGACACGTATCGGTAGGTTCGGGACGCACACACACGGGGCGCGAACGCCGAACGAATGGCCTAAGTTGGGGGCACCTGAATCGTCGAGCAATGACAGCAGACGGGACAGACAGTCTCGAGGAACCCGTGCTCTGGCTGGACGAGATTCGCTCCGACGACATCGGATTGGTCGGCGGCAAGGGCGCCTCCCTCGGCGAGATGACGGACGCGGGGCTGCCGGTCCCGCCGGGATTCGTCGTCACCGCCGGAACGTACCGCGCGTTCATCGAGGGGACGGGAATCGACGAGGAACTGTTCGACGCCGTCGACGTCGACTCCGACGACTCCGAGGCGCTCGCGGTCGCCGAGGAGCGGGCGAAGGAGCTCATCCTCGGGACCGAGATGCCCGAGGACGTCCGCGAGGACATCCTCGCGGCCTACGACGACCTCGACGACGGCGAGGCGTTCGTCGCGGTCCGCTCGTCGGCCACGGCAGAAGATTTGCCGAGCGCCTCATTTGCGGGTCAGCAGGACACCTACCTCAACATCACCCGCGAGGGGCTGATCGACCGCATCAAACACTGCTGGGCGTCGCTGTTCACCCAGCGTGCGATCTACTACCGGAACGAGCAGGGCTTCGACCACGACATCGTCGACATCGCCGTCGTCGTCCAGCGGATGGTCGCCGCGGACAAATCTGGCGTGATGTTCACCTCCCACCCCTCCAGCGGCGAACCGAAAATCATCGTCGAGGCCGCCTGGGGGCTCGGCGAGGCGGTCGTCTCCGGGTCGGTGTCGCCGGACAACTACGTCATCGACCGCGAGGCCGACAAGGTGATCGAAGCGACAGTCGCCGACAAAAAAGTGATGATGCTGAAAGACGAGGAGACGGGCGAGACCGTCGAACGCGCGGTGCCGGAGGACAAGCGAAACGCCCGAGTGCTCGACGACGACGAGCTCGACCGGCTCGCGGAACTGGGCGAGCGCGCGGAGGCTCACTACGGCGAGCCCCAGGACGTCGAGTGGGCCATCGTCGAAGGCGACGGGCGGAGTTCGGACGGCCGGACGCACTCCGGCGACGTGTTCATGTTGCAGTCGCGACCCATCACGACGATCTCGGAGGACGCCGCGTCCGAGTCGGACGAGGAGGCCGACGGCGACCTCCTCGTCCAGGGGCTTGGGGCGTCACCCGGTATCGCCTCCGGGCCCGTCCGGACCGTCGGCAAACTCGACCAGCTCGACAAGGTCGGCGAGGGTGACATCATCGTCACCGAGATGACGACCCCCGACATGGTGCCAGCGATGAAGCGCGCCAGCGGGATCATCACCGACGAGGGCGGGATGACGAGCCACGCCGCGATTGTCGCCCGCGAACTCGGCGCGCCGGCCATCGTCGGCGCCGGCACGGCGACCGAACAACTCGAGGACGGTCAACTCGTCACGATCGACGGCGAGAAGGGCAGTGTCACCGAGGGGACCGTGGCCCCCGACGAACAGACCGACGCCGTCGAAACGGTCCGCCCCGAAAACCCCGTCAAACCGATGACGGCGACGGAGGTCAAAGTGAACGTCTCGATCCCCGAGGCGGGCGAGCGCGCCGCGGCCACCGGGGCCGACGGCGTCGGCCTGCTCCGGATGGAGCATATGATCCTCTCGACGAACAAGACGCCGGAGCGCTACATCGAGGACCACGGCGAGGACGCCTACGTCGAGGAGATCGTCGACGGCGTCCGCGGTGTCGCCGACGAGTTCTATCCGCGCCCGGTCCGGGTCCGGACGCTCGATGCGCCGACGGACGAGTTCCGGCAGATGGAGGGCGGCGAGTCCGAACCCCACGAGCACAACCCGATGCTCGGTTACCGGGGGATCAGGCGGAGCCTCGATCGGCCGGAGTTCTTCAAACACGAACTCGAGGCGTTCCGGCGGCTCTTCGAGATGGGCTACGACAACGTCGAGGTCATGTTCCCCCTCGTCAACGACGCCGAGGACGTCGTTCGCGCGCGGAACCTGATGGCTGAGGCCGGCGTCGACCCCGAGAAGCGCTCTTGGGGCGTGATGGTCGAGACCCCCTCGGCGGCGCTGTCGATCGAGGAGATGGCCGAAGCCGGGATCGACTTCGCCTCCTTCGGCACGAACGACCTCACCCAGTACACGCTCGCGGTCGACCGGAACAACGAACACGTCGCCGACCGCTTCGACGAGCTCCACCCATCGGTGTTGCGGCTGATCGGCGATACGATCGAGACCTGCCGCGAGTACGACGTCGCGACGAGCATCTGTGGGCAGGCTGGCTCGAAGCCGGAGATGGTCCGGTTCCTCGTCAACGAGGGCGTCTCGTCGATCTCGGCGAACATCGACGCCGTCCGGGACGTCCAACACGAGGTCAAACGGAAAGAACAGAAGCTGCTGCTCGACTCGATCCGGTAATCCGGGTCGACGACCGTCGAAAACACAACCGATAAACCCCACGCGCCGCTGAAACGGAGTATGCAGCGGGCCGAACCGCAGGAATTCTCCCGAGTATTGTCGTCGATGTGTACCGAACCGCATCCGACGGCCCGCGAGGCGGCCGAGCAGTTTCTGGCGAGCAACCCCGGCGATCCCGGCACCTACGGGACGGTCTCGACGCTCGAACGCGAGGCCGTCGACCGGCTCGGGACCGTCGCCGAACTCGCGGACCCGGCCGGCTACATCGCCTCCGGCGGGACGGAGTCGAACGTCCAGGCGATCCGGCTGGCCCGCAACCGGGCCGACACCCGAACGCCGAACTTCGTCGCCCCCGAGTCCGCGCACTTCTCGTTCCGCAAGGCCGCCGGCGTATTGGGCGTCGAACTCCGGACGGCACCCCTCTCCGATTACCGGGCGAACCTCGACGCTGTCGCGGAGCTGATCGACTCCGACACCGTCTGCGTCGTCGGCGTCGCCGGAACGACCGAGTACGGCCGCGTCGACCCGATCCCAGCGCTCGCGGACATGGCAGCCGACGCCGGCGCGCTCTGTCACGTCGACGCCGCCTGGGGTGGGTTCGTCCTCCCCTTTACCGAGCACGCCTGGAGCTTCGCCGACGCCGACATCCACACGATGACGATCGACCCGCACAAGATGGGGCGGGCGGCGGTGCCGGCGGGCGGTCTCCTCGCTCGTGGCCCCGAGTTGCTCGACGAACTCGCGATCGACACGCCGTATCTCGAGTCGACGTCGCAGATGACGCTGACGGGGACCCGAAGCGGGGCCGGCGTCGCCAGCGCGGCGGCGGTGATGGACGAGCTGTGGCGGGACGGCTACGGGCGACAGTACCGTCGCGCCCGCTCGAACGCCGACTGGCTCGCCGCCGAACTTGACGATCGGGAGTTCGAGGTCGTCGAGCCCGCGTTGCCGATCGTGACTGTCGACCTCCCGGCGCGGTTGATCGACGACCTCCGGGACGCCGGATGGCGACTCTCCCGGACGGAGGCGGGCGAGGCCCGGATCGTCTGTATGCCCCACGTCACCCGGTCGATGCTGGCCGAGTTCCTCGGCGACGTCGATCGGCTAGCCGAGTGAGGCGTCGTCCGCCCCGAGAGCGGGACTGTTTTAGCCCCCTGGCCCGGCGTGTCGTGTATGCACGAGGAGTTCCCGACGGATTCCCCGGCGGTGGTCACCTGCGGGTTGCCCTACGCCAACGGCGACCTCCACGTCGGCCACCTGCGGACGTACGTCAGCGGCGACGCCTACGCGCGGGCGCTCGACCGCCTCGGCCAGTCGGTCGCGTTCGTCTGCGGATCGGACATGCACGGGACGCCGATCGCGGTCAACGCCGCCGAGACGGGCGTCGACCCCGAGTCGTTCGCCTTAGAGTACCACGAGCAATACGAGGAGACGTTCCCGGCGTTCAACGTCGAGTTCGACAACTACGGCCACACACACGACGCGACGAACACGGAGATGACCCAGTCGTTCGTCCGGTCGTGGATCGACGGCGACCACGTCTTCGAGAAGGAAATCGAGGTCGCATGGGACGCAGAGACAGACCAGCCGCTGCCGGATCGGTTCGTCGAGGGGACCTGCCCGTACTGCGGCGAGCGGGCCCGCGGTGACGAATGCGACGAGGGCTGTCAGCGACACCTCGAACCGGGCGAGATCGAGGAGCCGGTCTCGACGATCACGGGCAACCCCGCGGAGTACCGCACCCGCCCGCACAAGTTCCTCCGGCTCTCGGACTTCCAGGAGTACCTCCAGGGGTTCATCGACCGACTCGAGGGCACCGACAACGCGAAGAACCAACCCCGAGAGTGGATCGAGGGCGAGTTACAGGACCTGTGTATCACCCGCGATATGGACTGGGGAATCGACTACCCCGGCGAGGACGGGGCGGACGGCGAGGACCTCGTCCTCTACGTGTGGGTCGACGCCCCGATCGAGTACGCCTCCTCGACGAAGCAGTACTCCGAGCGAGTCGGCTCGGAGAGCTACGACTGGGAGGCCGTCTGGAAGGACCGCTCGGATCCGGACTCGGAACGCCCCGAGGGCGGCGAGATAATCCACGTCATCGGCCACGACATCATCCAGCACCACACGGTGTTTTGGCCCGCGATGTTGCGCGGGGCGGGGTTTACCGAACCCCGGGCCGTGATGGCGTGTGGGTTCGTCAACCTCGACGGTGAGGCCTTCTCGACCTCGCGGAACCGGGCGGTCTGGGCCGACGACTACATCGAGTCGGGGCTGGATCCGGACCTCTACCGGTACCACATCGTCACCGGCAGCGAGTTCACCGCCGACGTCGACTTCTCGTGGGACGGTCTCCGAGAGCGCGTCAACAACGAGTTGGTCGGCACGCTCGGGAACTTCCTGTATCGCTCGCTTCTGTTCGCCGAGCGAAACTACGACGGGACGCCGAACGCCGCGGTGAGCGACGAGGTCGAGGCCGAAATCGAGTCCGCGATCGAGTCGTTCCGGGAGGCGGTCGACGACTACCGCGTCCGCGGGCTGGGGCGGACCCCTGTCGAACTCGCGGCGTTCGGCAACGAGTACATCCAGCGGCACGAACCCTGGAAGCTCACTGACGAGGACCCCGAGAAGGCGGCGCAGGTCATCCGCGATTGCGTCCAGCTCTCGAAGGCCATCGCGGTGTTGATGGAGCCGGTGCTCCCGGGGAAAGCCGACGCCCTCTGGACCCAACTCGGCGAGGAGGGCTCGGTCGGTGACGTCGCGCTCGACGCGGCGCTGTCGAGTCCGCCCGAGGCGTTCGACGCGCCGGCGGAGCTCTTCGAGAAGATCGAGGACGACCGCGTCGAGGAGCTCAACCGGCAGCTGGCCGAGCGCGTCGAGGCCGCAGGCGACGACGAGAGCGCGGACGCCGACGACGGACCGGAGACAGACGACGGGGACGGGGAGCCGGCTGACCTCGAACCGATCGCCGACGATCGGGTGAGTTTCGAGGAGTTCGAAGACCTCGACCTCCGCGTCGGGGAGATCACGACCGCAGACCCGATCGAGGGCGCGGACAAACTCGCGAAGCTCGAGGTCGACATCGGCGTCGAAACGAGACAGATCGTCGCCGGGATCAAACAGCTCCACGACCTCGGGGAGCTGCCGGGAACGCGGATCGTGATCGTCGCCAATCTCGAACAAAGCGAGCTGTTCGGCGTGGAGTCCGACGGGATGTTGCTCGCCGCCGGCGAGAAGGCGGACCTGTTGACGACCCACGGCGACGCCGGGCCGGGGACCAAGATACAGTGACCTCCGCCGACAGCCACTTCAACGCACGGTGGGTAACCGGAGCATGAGCGACCGCGAGACGGACGGACGTTCCGGGAAGCCGCCGGGCAGCGTTCGAGACGGCGATCCGGACGGTGCGGGCGACGCACCGGCAGAAGACAGGGAGGAATCGGAGGCGGAGTGGCAGTTCTCTCTGGAGGACATCGACGACCGCGAGGCGGCCGCGGCCGCCGCTGCCGAGGCCGACGCCGATCGGGCCGAACCGGTCGAGGCCGGCTCCCCGTCGACGGAGAACGTCGCGTTCGTCCTGCTCGGGGTGCTTTTAGCGCTGTTTATTTTATCGCGGCTACTCTAGGGTAGCGAGCCCCCGAAGGCCCCCGTCCGAAGCGTTAACCACGGGGCGACCCTACCCGGGGTATGGCGGAACTGTTCGGGCTGTCAGTGCCGTTCACACTCGTCCTCCTCGGAGCGGCGCTGATGATCATGGAGGCGTTCGCGCCCGGTGCGCACTTCATCGTCGTCGGGATCGCGCTGCTGGCGGCGGGGCTCGCTGGCCTCTTAGTCGGTAGCTTCCTGCCCGCGGCGGCGCTCCCGCTCGTGCTCGCCGCGGTCGTCCTCGTGGCCGGCGGGGCGGCGCTGTACGGCTACCGGCAGTTCGACTTCTACGGCGGCAAGGGCTCCGGGCAGACCAGCGACTCGGCGTCGCTTCGGGGCAAGACGGGGCGTGTCACCCAGCGCGTCACGAGGGACGACGGCGAAATAAAACTCGAGGGCGGCGGCTTCAACCCCTACTACCAGGCCCGGGCGCTCGACGGCGAGATAGCGGAGGGCGAGGAGGTGATGGTTGTCGATCCCGGCGGGGGCAACGTCGTGACCGTCGAGTCGGTGTCGGCCTTCGAGGACGACATCGACCGCGAACTCGCCGCCGAGCGGGCGCGCCGCGACGACGAAGCGAGCCGGGCCGACGACACCGGCGGATCGGAGGCGAACGGCCGCGGCGACGACCGCGAACGCGACGGCGAACCGGCCTAGCCGAGCCGCCTCTCCCACTCGTCGGCCGGCATCGACTCGGCCGTGACGCCGCCCGGGTCCTGTGCCAGAAGCGCAACGGCGGCGTCGTCCATCACGTCCGGATCGGGGATCGACTCTCGCTCTGCGGCATCGAGGTGATCCCAAAAGCCCGTCTCGACGCGGCCGCCGGGGTCGAGACAGTTGACGTTGATCTCCGGTTCCAGTTCGAGCGCGAGCGTTCGCGAGAAACCCTCCAGGGCCCACTTCGAGGCGACGTACGGTCCCCAGCCGGCCGACCCGCGACGGCCGAGCCCCGAGGAGACGTTGATAACGTTGCCGGACGCCATCTCCCGGGCGGCGTGTTTCGCACAGAGGAACGCGCCCGTGACGTTCACCTCCAGGATTCGCCGCCAGTCGTCGGCGTCGATCTCCGCGATGTCGTGTAACTCGTCGTAGAGGCTCATCATTCCGATCGCCGCGTTGTTGAGGAGACCGGTGAGGTCGCCGTAGGCCTCGAGCGCCGCGCCGACGAGCGCCTCGACCTCGGCCTCGTCGGTCACGTCCGTGGGAACGACGAGCGTCTCGCCGGCGGCGGCCGCAGCGACCGCCTCGAGGTCATCTTCGCTCCGCGCGGCCAGGACGGTGTTCGCCCCGTCGCGGGCGAACCGCTCTGCCATCGACGCCCCCAGTCCCCGACTTGCGCCGGTCACGATCACCGTTTCGCCGTCGAGTGGTCCCATGTTCGTACGTCGGTCGACGGCGACAAAAGCGCGGTGGAGTGCGGAGACCCTTCGGTTCCCGGTTCCGTTCGGGGCGTTTTGTATGGTTCCGTTCGACCGACGTCCGGCGCGACGGCGCGTTCGGCCGGGACAGAGTGCAGCCAGTCGGATTCCAGCGGCGTCTGAACTGCCTCGGGCACGACGAGAACGCGAACCGCCGCTCTGTATGGCGGTTTCGATAGTCTCATCCGGTCGTAGCGTACGCGATCGATGAAAAACTATTCATCGGCCCACGTCGACACACGAGTCGGGAACAGTCGGCGTCGGCACGCCCTGGGTGCGGGTGACACCCGCAGATCGTACTGCCACCGCCACGCGGCTCCGCCATCCCAACGCGCCCACGAAAGTTGAGTCACTGTTCCCACATTTGCCGTCCGCTCCCCACTCGTCCTCGTTCGTCGGTACGGGTCGGCGCGGCAACGACCGGGCGTTCCCTCGGCCCGACCGCTCGGCACCTGGCGTAGACGGACGTCCCAACCGACGCCGGTCCCGATACGTAGGCTTCAGCACAGCTCCCCGTACGAACCCGCGGTGCGTTCGAGCGGGACCGGGAGAGTCACACGACCGGTGACCGTCGTCGCCTCCGCTCGGTTTCCCTCGGCTCCCCGTTGCTCGCCCGGCAACACCGGTTATTCCGTGGCGAAATACGTCCGATGGTACCGAAGCGGACGCTTTACACCCACGGGCGCCGGTCGTCGTCTCACGGTCCACCGCACGGTCTCGCCGCGTCGGCGGAGCGTACAAAAAGGATCGCGTCGGCGTTACTCGGCGGAGATGACGTCGTCGATGCGGGCGATCATCGTCGCCGCCTCGGTCGCGGACTCGACGGCTTCGCGCTTGACCGCGGCGGGATCGAGGATGCCGTGCTCGACGGGGTCACCGACGTCCCCGGACTGTCCCTCGCTGATCAGACCCGCACGTCCTTCGGCGTCGTGGGTCGACCGGAGCTCGACTAGGGCGTCGATGGGATCCATACCGGTGTTCTCCGCGAGCGTCCGCGGGAGGACGTCGACGGCGTCGGCGAACGCCTCGATGGCGAGTTGTCTGCGGCCCTCGACGCTGGCGACGCTGGTCCGGACGTGGTCTGCGATCGCGACCTCCGTCGCGCCGGCGCCGGGGACGACGCCGCCGGCGTCGAGCGCGGCGGTGACGACGTCGAGCGCGTCACGGAGCGCGCGCTCGAGTTCGTCGGCGACGTGTTCGGTGCCGCCCCGGGCGAAAACCGTGACCGTCTCGGCGGCGGCGCCGCCCTCGACGAACGCGAGGTCGTCGTCACCGAAGGACTCGACGCGGACGGTCTCGGCGCTGCCGAGGTCGTCGCTTTCGAAGTCACTCAGCGTGCCGACGGTCGAGGCACCGGTCGCGCGGGCGACCGAGCGGGCCTCGTCGTCGTCGACGGAGTCGAACGCGAGGACGCCCTCCTTGGCGAGGTACGAGGCGACGAGGTCGTCGACGTCGCCCGTGACGAACGCGACGTCGACGCCGGCGTCCGCGACGGATTCGGCGTAGCCACGGAGTTCCGATTCCTCGGCCTCGATGGCGGCGTTGAGTTGGTCGACGTCGGTGATGTCGTACTCGGCGTCGATCTCGGCCTCGCGGACCTCGAGGTCGAGATCGAAGACGCCGATCGAGGCGTCTTCGACGGCCGTCGGCATGTCGTCGTGGAGCGGCTCCTCCTCGCTGACGACGCCCTGGACGAGTTCGGTGGCCGACGCGCCGGCTCCCGTCTGCGTTCGGATCGTGATGGCGTCGCGGTCGACGCCGTCGTCGGATTGGACCTGCTGGACCGCGGCGACGACCGTCTCGGCGAGGGACGCGGCGTCCATGTCGCCGGTTCCCTTGCCGGTCATCGAGGACTCGGCGACCGACTCAAGGCTCTCGTCGTCGAGGTCGTCGGCCAGCGTGACGTCCTCGATGGCTTCGAGGGCGAGGGTTGCGGCCTCCCGGTACCCCTCGACGATCGTCGTCGGGTGGATGTCGTCGTCGATGAGGTCCTCGGCCTGGGCGAGCAACTGCCCCGCGAGCACGGAGGCGGTCGTCGTCCCGTCGCCGACCTCTTCTTCTTGTGTCTCGGCGACTTCGACGATCATCTGGGCCGCGGGGTGTTCGATGTCCATCTCCTGAAGGATCGTCGCGCCGTCGTTCGTGATGACGACGTCCCCGGAATCGGAGACGAGCATCTTGTCCATCCCGCGCGGGCCGAGCGTCGTGCGTACCGACTCGCTGACGGCCTTTCCGGCCGTGATGTTCGACGACTGGGCGTCCTTGCCCCGGGTGCGTTCTGTGTCCTCGTTGAGAATGAAAAGCGGCTGTCCGCGTCGCTGGCGCATCTGCTGTGACATGTTCAGTTCATATGTCGTCAGCGGTTCTATATAAAACCTTCGTAACGACCGGAGCACGGTGGGGGCGTCCGGGGGTCGGACTCCGGTGGGTTTTTACCTGCGGTCGTGAACGGCGACCGCCCGGTCGGCGCGCGCCGAGAGACCTCGGGGGTTCCGGCTGGGGCTTCGGTCGGCGTAGCGGGCCCGAAGCCCATCGGCGTATCCGCGCCCCCCACCGAGTACGACGTCCCGGCCGTTCCCGAGCCACGACGTCGGTTTGGATTCCCCGCGGAGGACGTCCCGAAACGCCCTGCCTGCGTCCGTCGCGGCGTGTCGAAGCGTCCGGAACGGCACCGTCGGGTGGAGACCGTAGTTCTTCGCCAGGCGATAGGCAAGCGAGCGATACCGCGCCTGCCAGTCCCGCTCGGCCGTCCCACCGTCGGTGGCGGCCCAGGCGACACACATCCCGGCCGACCACTCGACCTCGGAGCCGACCCCGGCGATCCGGTGGGCCGCGTCGCGGGCACCGCCCACCTCGAGGTACTCGTCGAACCCGTCGAGTTCCGCCAGGAGGTCCCGGGTGAACGCGACGTTGCCGCCGTTGAAGTAGGTGACCTGCTGGTCGCGGATCCGCCTAGACTCGATCGTATCGGTCGCGACGCCGGCGTCGAGTCGTTCGTGTGTCGGGCCGGTTGCGGCGCCGGCTCCCGAAAGCGCCCCCCGAACCGCGTCGAGCCACCCCGGTTCGACCGCCATCGTCGGCGCGAGGAACCCGATGGCGTCGCCTCGGGACCGGTCTATTCCGGCGTTTCTGGCGACGTTGATGTTTCGCTCGTCGATTTCGACCAAGACGTCGACGTCGGGCCGATCGCGCACCATCCCGCTCGTGCCGTCGGTAGAGGGCCCGTTGACCACGACGACCTCGTGGGGTTCCTCGCCGGCGAGCGACTCGAGACAGCCCCGCAACTGGTCGCGGTCGTTCAGCGTCGAGACCACTACCGAGACATCCATACCCGACGTAGCGGCGGCGACCGTCAAAAGCCCCGTGTTTGCGCGGCGACGATCACTCGGGGACGCGCGCGTCCCAGTAGGAGACGGTGGCGATCCGCTCGCCGAGGCCGGTCCCGCGGATCGCCGTATCCGCGGTCCGGAACGGGCGGGCGACCCAGCCCGGTATCGCCCGGTAGAACCCGTACGGAAGGACGAAGTCGTGATCGGCTCCGGCGAGTTCGAGGCCGGCACCGACGACGAGCTCTTTGGCCTCCCGTTCGGAGTACAGCCGCGAACCCATCGGGAGCGCCCAGTTATACGTCGAGCGAGCGGAGTAGCGCTTGAACGTGTCGAAAAACACCTGCTCCGTCGCAACACGGCGCATCTCCGCGATGAACCCCTCGGGGTCGGGAGCGAGGTGAAAAAACCGCATCGCCAGCACGGCGTCGAAGTGGTCGTCCGGGAACGGCAACCGCCCGGCGTCGCCCTGTATAAACGACAGCGATTCGTCGACACCGGCCGAACGGGCCTTTCGTCGGCCCTGTTCGAGCATCGCCTCGGAGATGTCCATTCCGACGATGTCGGCACCGCGGTCGGCGAGCATGACAGTAAATCGGCCGGTCCCGCAGGCCACCTCGAGGATCCGTTTGTCCTCGATGGGGCCGAGGGCATCCAAGACAGCCTCCTTCTCGCGGCGATCGATGAACCGTCCGCCGCCGGAGAACCGCTTGTCCTCGTAGGACTCCGCGACGTCACTCTCCTGGTACCACTCCTGTCCCTTCACACTATCCGAATCGATCCGCCTCGAATATAAAAGGCGGTGGATGCGCGCTGGGCGGGCGCCGCCGGTCCCGTCGAATATATAAGGAGTCATTATACACACTTGATTCTCCGTATTGTTTTGTTATACATATAGCGAACGTTTACACGTGTGTTTCATACATACGATAACATGAGCACCACCACGGAGGACCGCTCACGCCAGGCCGAATCGCCACTCTCGGATCCGGAGTTCCGCGAGACGCTCCGGGAGCTCCCACCCAGCGCGAAGCTGGTCGCGAAGGTACTCGAGGACGCGAGACCACTCTCGCAGGGGCAACTCGCCGAGGAGTCGCTGCTGCCGGATCGAACCGTCCGCTACGCGCTCAACCGTCTCGAGGAGGAGTCGCTCGTCGAGTCGCGGTACTCCTTCTACGACGCGCGAAAACAGGTCTACTTCCTCGTCGCGTAGCCGTCCCGGGGCCTCGCGAGCGTCATTCCGCCCGACCGAACCCGACCCGCCGAGCGTCGGCCTTGGCCCGCTCTGCGGCCGCCTCGATGTCGAGTGTCGCGACGACCTCGCCGTCGCGGACGAGCGGTTCGAACAGCGACTCGGCCCCGGGCGGCGCGTCGGCGTCGGCCGCCGCGACGTGGTGGCCGCCCGCCGGCGTCCGGTAGACCGCCTTCCGGCCCGGGAGCTTTCCCCGCTTGGCCGTCGCTTCGCCGTCGACTTCGACGATATCCAGGGCGAAATCGACTGGGTCGGCGTTCGTGATGTGGCTTCCGACGCCGAAGCCGTCGGCGACGTCGTGGAGTTCCCGGATCGTCTCCGGCGTGATGCCGCCGCTGACGAAGATGTCGACGTCGTCGTGACCGGCCGCATCGAGCTTCCAGCGGGTCTCCCGGACGATGTGTCTGAAGTCCCCGCGGCGAGACCCCGTCGTGTCGAGCCGGACGCTGTCGAAGCCCAACTCCGCGGCCCGGACGGCCTCGTCGACTTCGTCGTCGAAGGTGTCACACAGCGCGATGCGGGGCACGTCGGGTGCGACGGCCTCGTCGAACGCGCGCCAGGCGTCCTCTTGATTGCCCGGCCCGAAACAGAGCATCAACGCGTGCGGCATCGTCCCGGCGGCCTCGCGACCCATCAGGTCGCCGGCGGCGACGTGCGAGAAGCCGTCGAACCCCCCGACGAGGGCGCTCCTGTCGACCGTCCCCGCGATGGAGGGGTGGACGTGACGAGCCCCGAAACTCAAAAGAGACGTCTCGGGGGCCGCCCGCCGGGCCGCAAGCGCAGCCGTCGCCATCGCCGAGGGCTTCGAGAGGAAGCCGAGCAACGACGTTTCGAGCCGCGCGAACTCGAGGTACGGCCCTTCGATCCGCAGCACAGGACCGCCATCGAACAGCGTCCCTTCGGGGAGCGCGTCGGCGTCGACGCCGCGTCCCTCGAGGAGCCGAGCGGCGTCGGCCACCCCGGCGAACAGCTCGAACCCCCCCGTGGGGAACTGGTCGGCGGTCACTTCGACGGCGACGTGTGGATTCCGGTCGGCGTATTGTAAGGCCTCCTCCGTCCGAAGGAAATACGCGTCCGTCGCCCGCCCCTCCGCGATGGCGGCCTCCGGAACGATGTCGAACATACCGGTATGTCTCCCCGGATACTCGAAAAAGCTACCCTTCCGGGGTTCCGTCCCCGGACGGATCGGGGCTCGGTTCGGTGACCCACCCGAGGAGGGCGTCCGCGTCGACGTCGAACCCTTGTCGGCCGAAGAAGGCAGCGACGTTGTGACAGTCCCGTTCGAGGAACTCCCGGCTGTTCGGGTGATGGACCGTGACCGCCTGCCCCAAATCGAGCAGGCAGAGTTCGCCCCCGTGGACGACGAGGTTGTACTCCGAGAGGTCGCCGTGGATCAACCCGGCGGCGTAGAGGCGGCGCATATACTCGCGGACGACCTCGAACGCCGTCTCGGGGTTCTCGACGTCGACCTCGCTGAGCCGTTTTGCGCGTTGGGTCTCCCCGCCGAGGTACTCCATCACGAGGACGTTTCGCTCCATCGCGATCGGTCGCGGCACCCTGACGCCGGCCGCCCGCGCCCGTTCGAGGTTCGCGAACTCCTTTTTCGTCCACGCGACGACGACCTTCTTTTTGTCCGAGCCGATCCCCTCGAATCGGGGATCCCCGTCGAGGTACTCCCGCATATGCTGAAAATCGGAGGCGTTGATCCGATACACCTTCACCGCGACCTCGCCGTCGGGGGCCAACGCCGTGTAGACGTTCGCTTCCTTGCCCGTCGAGATCGGACCCCCGAACGCGTCGACGTGGCCGTCCTGGACGAGTTTGTACAGCGCCCCCAGCGTCGCGTCGTCGAAGACCGACGCCTCGACTTTGAACTGTTCGGTGTTTTTGATCCGTTTTCGGAACTCGAGGAACGCCCGATCCTGCCGGCGGGCGATGCGGTCGGCGTCCGTGTCGGCGACGTCGATGTCGTCCCACTCGTCGCCGTCGACCCCCTCGGCGGGTTCGAGCAGGCCGTACTCCTCGCTCATTCGTCACTTGTAGGGTCCGGAGAGTCAAAGGGTCACCGGTCGGTCCCTTCGAGGGCGTCCTATCGTTCGGCTCTCGGCGTGACCGACAAGTCCGTGGGGCCGACGTAGCGGGCGCGTGGCCGGATGAGACGGTTGTCGTCGTACTGCTCGAGGACGTGGGCGATCCAGCCGCCGACGCGGCTCATCGCGAAGATGGGCGTGTAGATGTCGACAGGGATGCCCATCTGGTAGTACGTCGACGCTGAGTAGAAATCGACGTTCGGTGCGAGGCCGTTCTTTTCTGTGAGGTACTCCTCGATCGCGACCGAGTAGTCGTGCCAGTGTGGCGTCCCCGCGGCCTCGCCGAGCGCCTCCGACTCGGCAGAGAGGATCCTCGCGCGCGGGTCTTTGACGTCGTAGACGCGGTGGCCGAAGCCGGGAACGCGGTCGCCCGCGTCGAGGCGGTCCTCGACCCACTCGATGGGGTCCTTCCCGGAGTCGTCGAGTTCGAGCAGCGCTTCCATCACGTCCTGGTTGGCGCCGCCGTGAAGGCTGCCCGAGAGCGTCCCGACCGCCGAGGTGACGGAGGCGTGGAGGTCCGACAACGTCGAAGCAGTCACCGTCGCCGAGAACGTCGAGGCGTTCAGGCCGTGGTCGGCGTGGAGCACGAGCGCCATGTCGAACGTCTCAGCGAGGACGTCGTCCGGTTCCTCGCCGTTGAGCATGTACAGGAAGTTGCTCGCGTGATCGAGGTCCTCGCGGGGCGCGATCGGATCGTCGCCGTCGCGGATCCGCGAGAAGGCCGCCAGCGCGGTCGGGATCTTGGCCGTGATCCGGCGGCCCTTCCGGAGGTTTGCCGCCTCGTCGGTCGGCTCCGACCCGACGTCGGGATCGTACGCCGAGAGGTTCGAGACGATGGTCCGAAGCGCCGCCATCGGTTTCTCGTCGGCCTCGGCGAGTTCGCGGACGAGCCGGTGGGCGCCGTCGTCGAGGCCGCGCTCCTCGGCCATCGACGCCTCGAACGCCGAGAGATCCTCGGTGGTCGGCAACTCGCCGTGCCAAAGCAGATACAGAACCTCCTCGAAGCTCGCGTTCCGGGCGAGATCGTCGATCGTATACCCACGATACACCAACTCTCCGGCGTCGCCGTCGATGAAGCTCAACGACGATTCCGCGACCAAAACGCCCTCCAACCCTTTTTTTAGCTCCTCGGTCATATGCTGTCGATTCCTATGGACGGAAGAAAAGGGTTATCGTTTCCATTGAACGATTGTTACTGTTTCGGCCGGCGGGACGTCGTGTCGGTGGCGGAAACCCCGGCGGTTATCAGTAGGCATAATAACGGCCACGATACGATTTTTGGTAATGACGACCCTCGGTACCGCGACCGCATCGCCCGGTGAGGCAGACATCGGGCGTCTTCCGGTCGGCGAAGCACGCGATGGCTCCGACGTCGGACTTCCAGTTGCGGTTATCAACGGCCGCCGCGACGGCAAGACGCTGTTTGTACAAGCGGTCTCGGACGGCGATGAACTCAACGGGCTGGGGGTTATCCGCCGCGTCGTGCCGCAACTCGACCCCGACGAGATCGCCGGCGAGATCCTGATCGTCGGCATCGCCAACTACTATGGCTTCCTCGTCGGCGAGCACCGAAACCCGATCGACGACACCAAACTCAACCGGACGTTCCCGGGCAACGAGTCGGGGACGGCCTCCGAGCGAATCGCCGCCGCGATCTTCGAGGCCGTGACGCGTTCGGACCTCGCGTTGGACCTCCATCAGGGATCGACGTCGTGTATGATAAACGAGACCCGGGTCCGGTGTGGCAGCAGACACCGGCTTCACCGCGACTGTCTCGAGCTCGCGAAGGTGTTCGGCTGCGGATACATTCTCGATCTGAAAGGTCCGGACGGGCAGCTCGCGCGCGCCGGTCCCGACGAGGGCGTCCCGACGATCGATCCCGAGCTCGGCGGCGCTGTCGGGTGGGACGAGACGTCCATCCAAAAGGGCGTAAAGGGCGTATTCAACGTCCTCTATCATTACGGCTTTCTCGACGGCGAGGTCACGACCGCACCGCAGACCCGCGCGTCCAACTTCGAGCAGTACGGCTCCCCCGCCGGTGGCCTCGTGAGCTTCGAATTCGACCTCGGCGATGACGTCGAGCGCGGCGACACGATCTTCACCGTCACCGACCCGTTCGGCACGGTCAAAGCGGACGTGACTGCCGACTCGGACGGTATTTTCTGGCGCCACCGGCGCCTTCCGCAGGTCGCGACCGGCGAGTACGTCTGCTCGGTGGGAACGACCATCGACGAGTACTGACCGGACCGAACGACAGCCGCTTGTCACC
The DNA here is from genome assembly GCF_000591055.1 of Natronomonas moolapensis 8.8.11. Lineage (GTDB taxonomy): Archaea > Halobacteriota > Halobacteria > Halobacteriales > Haloarculaceae > Natronomonas > Natronomonas moolapensis. The sequence continues at coordinate 2,212,650 of NC_020388.1, forward strand.
CGTTTGTTTATATACTCGAACGCGGCCAGACCGTCGCGTGACCTGAGAGATCGCCGGCGGCCGATCGAAGCCGTAGCGCGAGGTATCGCCGCCGACCTCCGCGGACTCGCCTGCTCGCCTCATACCTCCGGGATGTCCGGAGCTCCCCCGGCTACCGCTCCGGGTGTACCGCCCCGTCGAATCCGCCCCTGACGAGCGGTTTGGCGATGTGTCGCCGCGCCCGCGGGGGGACCTCGTACCAGCCGGTTTCGAGGCCTCGCTCGATCGGCTGCTCGACCTTCCCCGCCTCCGAGGTTCCACAGTCCCGACAGCGATAGCCCTGTCCGCTGCCCGCCGACTCCATCGTCCGGTCGCACTTGGGGCAGGTCGGCGTCGCCAGTTCGGTCCTAACGAGTTCGCGAGCGGCGAACTTCTCGAGTTTCACTGTCCCGTTGCTCACCTCGCCGCAGACGGTGATCCGATCACCGACGCGGAGAGCCCGAACGCGATCGCGGAACCGCTTGGTCGGCTCGAAGGCGACGCAGTCGATCGTCCCGCGGTCGTCGCCGAGCGAAACAAAGACGTGCCCGCCGCGGCGCGTTTCGGGGGCGTCGAGAACGCGCCCGTCGAGCCGGTAGGCGTACCCGTCGCGGACGCCCTCGATCGTCCCGTCTCGCAGGTGACCGTCGGTCCCCTGATTTGCGCGAAACGTCCTGGCGCGGTCGGGCGGCTCGCTCTCGATACCGGTGGCGACGGCCCGACACGCCGCCGGGTCGTCTCCACGGACACCGTACAGGATCGGTCCCGGCGTCCGCGGGACACAGACGACCTCGCCGGTGGCACGGTCGACGGTGTCCCAGACCGTCGGATAGTGGGCATCGGCAGCCTCGAAGACGCTGTCGGGATCGACGACCCGGTCAGTTCCCCACCGCGACGGCTCCCGATAGGCGATCCGTTCGTAGGTCCACTCCTCGAGCGCTCGCCACGCCCCGACAGCGGCGAGCGCGCCGATGACCCCGCGTCCGTTCTTCCAGCCGTGGCGTCGGTACCCGGCCCGGTCGGCCAGTCGCCGCGCGGCCTCCCGGGTGAGATGGTCCTCGACCGCGTCGCGGGCGAACCCGGCGATCGCCTCCGGAACGCGATCCGGAGCGCCGGGAGCGACGACCACGCCCGGATTGGTTCGGTCGTCACCGATCTCGGCAGCCTCCTCGACAGCGCTGTGTGCGGTCTCGAATGCCGTTTCGACCGACGCGTTGGTGTGAACCGCGAGCGCCGCATTCCCCCGAGTCTTGTGCTCGACAGCGGGGTTGCATCTGATCAACAGGACCCGATCGATGGTCGCGCCGCGGCGTTCGAGGCGCCGCGCCACCGTATCGGCGACGTACGTCGTGCACATCCCCCGTTCGCGGGAATCCGTGTCGTCGATGCCGAGGACCGTCACGTCCGCTGGTAGGTCCCCCTCGGTCAACCGCGTTTCGATACGACGCTCCCGCCGGCTCCGAAAGCCCACGTGGGCGGACGCAAACCCCTCGCCCGCGGGGAAACTGATTTAACTCGGAACGCGACTATATACTTCTATGTCCCGATCCGCACTGGTCGGCAATATCACCGCGATGCTCGAGGATGCCGGCTTCACGGTGAGTGACCGGTGTGCGATCCGACCGAAGAGCTTCGACATCGCGGCGCGGCGCGGCGACGACGTGCTCCTGTTGAAAGTGCTCGCGAACATCGACGCCTTCGACGGCTACACCGGTGCCGAGATGCGTCGTCTGGGGGAGTACCTCGACGCGACGCCGCTCGTCGTCGGTCTTCGGACGCGCGACGAGGAGTTAGACCCCGGCGTCGTCTACTTCAGACACGGGGTTCCGGTGTTCTCGCCCGACACGGCCATGGACCTGTTCATCGAGGAGGTGCCGCCGTTGATTTATGCGGCCCCGGGTGGACTGTACGTCAACATCGACGGCGATTTGCTCTCCGAGATCCGCTCGGAACAGAAGATGTCGCTCGGGAAGTTGGCGAACGAACTCGGCGTCTCGCGCCGGACCGTCTCGAAGTACGAGGACGGTATGAACGCGAGCGTCGAGGTCGCGGCCGAACTCGAGGACATCTTCGATCGGCCGCTTGCGAGCCCCGTCGAGGTACTAAACGGCGCCGAGGACGTCCACGACCGTGTCGACGACCCCGAGGAGCCGGAAGCCGATCCCGACGACGCCCACATCGTGACGGTGCTCACCCGCGTCGGATTCGATGTCCATCCCACGTCGCGGGCCCCGTTCAAAACAGTCAGCGAGGACGAATCGCGCGAGCGGAAGATGCTCACGGGCCACTCGGAGTTCACCAGAACGGCCGAAAAGCGCGCCCGGATCATGTCCTCGGTCGGACGGGTCACGGAGACCCGTTCAGTGTACGTCGTCGACCGCACAACGCGCGACTCGGTCGACGGGACGGCGCTCATCGAGCGCGAGGAGTTCGAACGCATCGACGACCCCGAGGAGCTCGAAAACCTGATCCGCGATCGCGGCGAACTCGAGGCCTGACTCCCGGAGGCTACCCGATCCACGCCCGCTCGAAGGCCTCATAGAACGGCTCGTCGGTCGTGGCTCGGACGTACTCGCCGCCCTGTGCGACCGCTGCCGACTCGATGGCGTCCCAGTGAGCCGACAGCCGCTTCCTGTATTGCCGTTGCTTTCGCGGGCTGAAATACGTCCGGAGGCTCGTCTCCGTTTCGAGCCCCTCGAAGATCGTCTCACCGTCGACCGGCGGCGACAGTTCCTCGGGGGCGACGGCGTGGACGACGACGACGTCGTGCTCCGAAAGCGCGGCAAGCCCCGACTCGAACGCCTCGGGGTCGAGAAGACAGTCGCTCGCGATCACCACGAGCGACCTGGAGGCGATCGTTTCGGCGTACGCCGAGAGCGCCGTCTCGACGTCGGCCTGCCCGCGCAACGCCACCTCGTTCAGCCGATCGATCACCGGAAGCAACGCCCCGGTCGTCGACGCACCCGAGTCGAGACGCTCGTGGCGGGCACCGAGCGTCGAGAGCCTGAAGTCGTTGTGCTCGGCGGCGAACAGATAACAGTAGCCGAGGCCGATCTTCGCCGCGAACTCGAACTTCGATCGGTCGGCGAACGCCATCGACTCGCTCCGGTCGAGGAGGACGTGGACGGTGAGGTTTCGCTCGGTCTCGAACTGCCTCACGTACAGTTCGTCGCTCCGGGCGTACACCGTCCAGTCGATGAGCCGCGTGTCGTCCCCGGGGACGTACTGTCGGTGGTCGCTGAAGACGAGCCCCTCGCCGATCTCCGTCGAGCGCTGCTCGCCGCGCTGGAGCGCCGAACTCCGGCGGTCGATCGACGCGTCGAAGCGATCCAGCGTCGCCAGGAAGTCGGGATCGATAGCCATCGGCTCAGAGCAACTCCGCGATCACGTCGTCCGGCGTTACGCCGTCGCGCTCGGCGCGGAAGTCGACGACGACGCGGTGGCGCAACACGGGCCGAGCGACGGCCTCGACGTCGTCCTCGCTGACGTAGGCCCGCCCGTCGAGCAGCGCGCGCGCCTTCGCGCCGACGACGAGCGCCATGCTCGCCCGCGGACTGGCGCCGTATTCGAGTCGGTCGGCCGATCTGGTGTCGGCGACGAGCCTGACCGCCCGCTCCGTGATGTCGTCGGCGATCGGCACCTGTCTGACGAGCGTCTGGATCGCCCGCAGCTCCGCGCCGGTCATGACCGTCTCGACCGGCGGCGCGGACTCGATCGTCCCGGTGTAGCGATCGACGATCGTCAACTCCTCCTCGAGAGCCGGCGGCTCGATCGTGATCTTCATCGTGAATCGGTCCCGCTGGGCCTCGGGCAGCGGGTAGGTGCCCTCCTGATCGATCGGGTTCTGCGTCGCGAGGACGAAGAACGGCTCCGGAAGCGCCCGCGTCTCCCCGCCTGCGGTGACCTGCCCTTCCTCCATCGCTTCCAAGAGGGCGGCCTGTGTCTTCGGCGTCGCCCGGTTGATCTCGTCGGCCAGCACCACGTTCGCGAACACCGGCCCCTCCTGGAAGACGAAGACGCGGTCGTCGCCGGACTCGCGGATCACCTCGGTCCCGGTGATGTCGGAGGGCATCAGGTCGGGGGTGTTCTGGATTCGCGAGAAGGAGAGGTCGACGGTCTCGGCGAGCGTCCGGATCAGGAGCGTCTTGCCGAGCCCAGGCGCGCCCTCGAGCAAGGCGTTGCCGTCGGTCAAAAGACAGACCAGTAGCTGTCTGACGACGGCGTCCTGGCCGACGATCCGCTCGTCGATCTCCCGCTCGACGCGCTGTACCTGCGCCTGTGCCGTCTCGATGTCGAGTTCGCCGTTCCCGTCCGTGTGATCACTCATGCGTGTGTGTCTCCCTCCTGCGCGTCGTCCACTCGATCCCGGTCGTTCGGCCACCGACGCCCGTGCCCGCCCGCGGGTTTTCACTCATCGGCGTCCCCGCCTCGGATCCGCTCGGTGTAGGCCCGCACGAGTTCGGCCTCCTCGGGGCGCTCCTCCTCGCTGAACGCCGCGCGGGAAGCCTCGACGCTTCCCGGGTCGGCCTCGAAGGAGCCGCCGCTGTAGTCGCCGCCCCCGCCGGCCCCTCCCTCGCCCTCACCGCGGAGCTGGAGCGACCGATCGTCCGTGCCGCGCTCGACCTCGCCCGCCTCGCCGAGGAGGTCCGCCCCCCCGCCCGAGCCGGACGACTCGCCGCCCGCACCGCCGCCAGCGCCGCCGCCGGCACCCCCGACCGCCCCCACGTCCGCGTCGCCGCCGGCACCGATCGACGACAGCCCCAGTCCCGCCACGCCGACGGTCGCGGCGCTGACGAGCGCGATGCCGGCCACGACGGCGACGAGTTGCCGACGCTGCAGGAACGCCCGGCTGGAGGTGTCTTTCAGCCGCCCGAGCACGTCCCGATAGAGCGCCGTCGCTACGGGGTTGTCGGCGTCGGATTTGGCGGTATCCCTGGCCGTCCGGAGCGCCTCATCGACGACCGGGTTGTCCGACTCGAACCGCTCGACGCCGAGTCGATCGTGCCGGAGGAAGGCGTCGGCGACGAACCACGACACCGCGGTCAGGACAGCCGCGACGCCGGCCGCCGAGACGGGGACGGGATCGGGGAAGACGATGCCGACCCCGCCGAGCGCGCCGGCGATGCCGCCCGGCAACGGCACCGAGACGAGCGTCCCCCAACTGCCCCCGACCGGGGTGAGCCGGAGCGCCAGCCGGACGAGGACGAAGACCAACATCGCGTCGAGGGCGGCCTGCAGGAACGCCGCCTTCTTGGCCTCCCGGTCGATCTCGGAGACGGCCGCGAGCAGCTCCTCGCGGGGGTGTGGCCCGCGGTCGGAATTGATTGCCTGTTGTTGGGGTTCACTCATGATCCATTCTGGCTATTTTCTAACTCATCGATCTTATCGTTCTTCTCCTCGATCTGTGTTCTAAGCCTCTCAACCTCATCATCGAGATCATCGACCCTGTCCTGCAAATTATCCCTCTCCTCCTGCAAATCTTCCTTCTCCTCCTCCAACTCGTCAGCTCGCGCCCTCGCATCGGCCAGTTCGTCTTGGGTCTCCTGAAGCTCCGACTCCGCCCGACGCAGCTCCGCCTCCGCCTCGGCGAGGTCGTTCTCGGTCGCCGCCAGTTCCGATTCGGTCGATTCGAGTTCGGCCTCGGTCTCGTCGAGCTGGTTGAGCAGCTGCTCGCGGTCCTGCTCTCTCGTCTCGAGGGTCGATTGGGTCTGGTTGAGTTCCCGCTCGCGGGACTCGAGTGTCGCCTCGGTCGCTTCCAGCTCCGCCCGAAGGTCCTCGTTTTCGGCCTCCAGGTCGGCGTTCGTCGACTGCAGCTCCGAACTCGCGGCCTGGTACACCGCGGTCGTACCGACCAGCCCACCGGCCGCAACGAGCAGGGCGATGAGTACCGTCGTGTCGATGTGGCCGCCGATGTATCCCATCGCTACGATGTCGTATCTCCGGCGTCATATATCTCCCCCAGGCGACGCGCGGCGACCTCGCCGAGGTAGACGAAAAGCGCAATCGCGAGCAACACCCATCCGAACGGACGCTGGATCGCGCGTTCGCGGGTCGCCTCGCTCCGGGTGAACTCGGCGATGGCGGCCGCCTCGGAGGGATCGAAGGCCCGCCCACCGGTCCGGTCGATCGCCGCCTCGACCGCCGACGCCTGCCCGACCGCCCCGTATTCGGCGGCGTAGTTCACGGCGTACCCGGCGTCGAGCACCGAGTCGTAGCCGACCGCCTCCGGCGTGAACGTGGCCTCGAACCGTTCGGTGTCGGTCCGAACGAACTCCAGATCCGTTCCCGTCGGCCGGGTCGCCCCGCGGTAGACGACTCTCGTCTCCGCGCCACGGCTCGTGTCGTCGACCGAGGCCACGTCGGTCCGTTTCCGCCGGGGGTCGCCGATGGCCCAGTTCACCGACCGCGTCGTGAGTTCGGCGTCCGGCGGCGACAACAGCCCTCCGAGGCTCCCGTCGGCGTCGTAGGCCGTCACAGAAACGACGCGCCCGAGCCCGAACCGCCAGCTCGTGACCGCCGGATCGCCCTCGCTCGTCGTGACGAGCAGGCGGGCGCCGTCCCGGGCTTCGACGTCGTTCGCCGAGGTGGGATCCGACTCCGTCTCGACGCCGTCGGTGATGAAGTGCGTGCGGTCGACGACGACCAGCGAGTCGGCCTCCGGCGGGGCCGCGCCGCTGTCGAAGAACAGCCGGAGGCGCTCGGTCTCGTCCGGCTGGATGTAGGTCCCCCCGGTCGCCCCCGCGATCTCGGCCAGGCGGTCGTCGTCGCTCCAGTAGCCGAAGCCGACGCCCGTCACCCGCACGTTCTCGGCGGCGAGTTCCTCAGCGGCGACGAGCGCCTGCTCGGAGTCGTCGACCCCATCCGTTATCAGGATCACCTCGCCGTCTCCCTCGAGCAGCCCACCGGCCGCGCGCAACCCGGCCCCGATGTCCGTGCCGCCGCCGGCCTGTAGCCGTCGGATCGTCGCCTGCAACTCCGTGCGCTCGCTCTCGAGAGGGCGGAGTTCCGAGACGACCTGCGCTCTGCTGTCGAAGGCGACGACGCCGAGGCGGCTCTCGTCGCCGATCTGTTCGAGGATATCGAGCGAGAGCCCCCTGATGCGCGGCATCGTCTCCTCGGCGCTGCCGGAGACGTCGACCACGAGCACGACGTCGTCGCCGCCGATCGCCTCGTCGAAGCGGACGGGAAGCATCGTCGCGATCGACGACGACGCGTAGCCGCCGCGGCCGTAGGCGTTGTTGCCCCCGGCGACGACGACCCCGTTTCCGTCGGCCGCGTACGACTGGAGCGCGCCGACGTCGCCGATGTCCCCGGCCGCGACGTCCTGGATCACGACGGCGTGATACCGATCTAAGGCGTCGCGATCCGGCACGGACTCGGCGCGGGTCACGTCGTAGAGTTCCCCGAGGTACGTCTCTAGGGGGTAATCGACCCGGGAGACGTACAGCACTTCGGGGGGTTCGACGACCCTGACGACCCGACGGAATACGGTGTTTCTGTCGAACCCGCCGTCGTCGGCGTCGATCGTCGCCTCGATCCGGTGGTCGCCCGCTTTCTCGAAGGTGTGTTCGAGTTCGATCGACGTAGGGTCGGATACCGTCTCCTCGCGCACTTGCTCGCCGTCGACCGTGACGGTGAGCGTCGCGTCCGTTTCTCCCACGCCGCCGACGCTGACGCGAATCGACTCTTCGGCCCCGGCGGTCGTGGTTTCGGGGGCCTCGACCCGGACGAGCCGTTCGGGGCGCGCCGGGTCGACTCGGAGCGCGCTGATCGTGGCGTTGCGTTCGGCCGCGACGTCGACTGCGAACCCGAGGTTGCGCCCCTCCGTCACCCGTCCGTCGGAGAGCAACACGACGTGAGATCCCGCCTCGATGCTCCGGAGCACCTCGTCCCCGATAGGCGAGGACGCCCCGGAGGCGACCGTCGTCCGCCGGACCGGAACGCCCTCGGCCTCGATCGACTCGGCGATCGACTCGGCGTCCACATCGTAGACGTCCATGCTCTCCGAGTCGTCGACGAGGAGCTGCACCTCGGGTTCGCCGGCGGAGCGGCTGACGTCGACCACGTAGGGACCGGCCGCCGCGGTGACCAACAGGACGGCCACGAGAACCCGCGTGGCGATCATGAGCGTCCGCGTTCGGCCCGTCGGCGCTCCCGACCCGACGTTCCAGTAGAACAGGACGGCGACGGCGGCGAGCGCAACGGGGAGTGCGAGGAAAAACAGCGGCCGCTCGAAGCCGACCGCGCCGAGGGCGGCTACGCCCCGCGCCATGCCGGCGACCCCGGCCCCGGCCTGCAGACCGGCAAGGAGCATCACAGCTCCCCCCGGTACTTCAGGTAGCCGAGTTCGAGCACGCCGACGAGCAATGCGACGAGTGCGAGCCACGGGGTGAGCGACCGCGGCGTCGCTCCCGTCTCGAGCGTCCCCGTCTCCGCCTCGATCGGTTCGGAGACGACGTCCGACTCCGTCGGCGAGCGCAGACTGACGCCGTAGCGCTCCCCAGGGGCCGAGTAGAATCCGACCCGGGTCGTCTCGAGCCGGGCCGTCTCGACGGTCCCGCCCGGCGTCTCGACGGTCGTTTCGCCGCCGAACTCGATCGTCCCGCCGCTCGCGCGGTTCAGCTCCTCGATCGGCGTCCGCCCGGCGGCGTACGTCATCACGCCCCGCCAGAAGACGGGGTAGCGGTAGTCGAATTTGAACGCGGAGTCGTCCTCGATGTACCCGTAGTACACTGCCCGCCCCGCCCCGACGTCGTCGACCGCGATCATAGGGCTGCCGTCGTCGGCCACCGCGAGCGCCGTTCCGCGTCGGAGGTCGCCGGAGACGTACGCCCTCGCGGGGACGAATCCGACCCCGTCGACGATCGGGTGGGACTCGACCGTCCGGACGTCCGTCTGGACGCCGACCTCGCCGGGATCGAGAAGCGACAGCCCGCCGTACCCGACCTCGGCGATGTCTGGTTGGCTCTGGACGACGGCGCCGGCCCCGTCCTCGACCTCCCTGCGCACGTCCGCGATCGTCCCCTCGAGGACCAGTTCGGGGTCGACGTTGCTGAACACGACGACGTCGTAGCCGCGGGCGTCGTTGACGGGCGGTTCGGCGACATCGACCCGGACTTCGCCCATCACGTCCAGCGCCGTCGTCAGGTAGGCGTTCTCGTCGTTCGTCACAACGAGGGCGTCGATCTCGCGATCCGACGGGGCGCCGACGTACGCGACGTCGTCAGTCGGGAAGGAGTCGCCGGGCGAGAGCCGCAACGCCCCGCCGCCGGGCGGAATTGGAAGCGTCACCTCGGTCACGTCGCCGGGACCAAGCGTGACCGTCTCGGTGTCGCCCCCGAGGGATACGTCGCGCGTCTGCTCCGTTTCGCCGCCGTTCGTGACGACCGCCGTCGCCTCCGTGGCCGTCACCGACAGGTCGACGATCCCGACGTTGTCCCGTCCGCCGCCCCCGGTCCGGCGCAGGACGACCTCGTTGCCGCCCGCCCGGACGCTCTCGACGGCCGCCTCCCAGTCGGTGCCGTCGACGAAGTCGCTGACGACGACGATCCGGCGGGGATCCTCGTGGGCGTCGGCGGCGACCCTGATCGCCCGCCTGAGGTCGCCCTCGGTGTCCGTCGCGGACACCTGTGACAGCGCTGTGGCCGTCGCGTCCCGGCCGCCATCCGCGATCTCGATCGACGGATCGGGGGCGGACGTGACGAGCGTCGTCCGGTCGCCGGTCGCGCCCTCGACGGCGCCGACGGCACGCTCGAACCGCGTCGAATCCCCGTCGGTCGTCGCCATGCTCGCGCTGGTGTCGAGTACGACGACCGTCTCGCCGGTGGCCCCGCCAGGGAGTGGGACCTGCGGCCCGGCCAGCGCGAGCGGGATCGCAACGAGAACCAGCGCCTGCAACAGAAAGACCGTCGAGATACGGAACCGATCGCGGAGCCGCTGTCTGCTGCTGTCGCCGTCGCCCGCCGTGAGAAACTCGACCGTCGGGAGGTCGTACCGCTGGGGATCGGGACGGACGAGGTACAACACGACGAGCGGGACGAGCGCCGCGAGGCCGAGGAGCCCGAGCGGGGTCGCGAGCGCCCCGCCGGCCTGAAGAGGGGCCATCGTGCCCGATCAAACGGCACAGGGGCATATGTGTCTGACCTTCCGGGTCGGTTCGTTCCGCTTCCAAGCCGACCGTCTCGAACGGCCGGGGACGCAACCGCTGTCAGTGCGGCGTTTCGACTCCCCGTCGCGGCGTCGAAAAAAATCGTCGGTGTGACTACGGCTACTGCTGGATGGCCTTCTCGTACTGCTCGGCGACGTTGTCCCAGTCGACGACCTCGAAGAAGCCGTCGATGAAGCTCCCGCGGTCGGGACCGTAGTCGTAGTAGTAGGAGTGCTCCCACACGTCGAGTGCGAGGACGGGGTGGCTACCCCACAGTGCGCCCTGGTCGTGCTTGTCGACGACGAGGTTGCGCAACTGGTCCGAGACCGGATCGTACACGAGCAGCGCCCAGCCGCTCGCTTCACCTGCGGCGGCCTCGAACTCGCCCTTCCAGCCCTCGTAGGAGCCGAAGTCCGCCTCGATGCGGTCGGCGAGTTCGCCCGACGGCTCGCCGCCGCCGTTGGGATCCATGTTCTCCCAAAACAGCGTGTGGAGATAGTGGCCGCTGCCGTTGTGGGTCACGTTCCTGATGGCGGCTCCGGAGCTACCGAACTCGCCGGCCTCGCGGTTCTCGGCCAGCGTCTCCTCGGCGGCCTCGAGACCGTTGACGTAGCCCTGGTGGTGGGTGTCGTGATGCCACGTCACCACCTGCTCGGAGATGGACGGTTCGAGAGCATCGTACTCGTAGGGGAGCGGCGGCAGTTCGGGGTTGGAATGTTCGGACATTTATATCGACCTCTACTACAACTACACTTCCGCGATCCTGTTAAAACTTCATGTAGGTGTGGTACCACGCCACTATATGATGGGTAATTAAACAGCGGCGGAACTGCCAAGCCATCGGTTCGGCCCGCAGCCGTCGGGACCGGCGGTATGCCGTGCGTCTGACGCGGCCTGCGTATTTATATTCCGGTAGGCTGCTATAGACAACTATGACTTCCGACCCGAGCGCCACGTCCGACCCCTCGACGACCTCCGACCCGGTTGACGATCCGACAGATCAGGCCGCGACGGACGCCGACGCCGCGACCCCGGACCCCGAGGACGTGATCTCGCCCGACCCGTTGACGATCGAGTTGCCCGACGGCACCGAAAGCGTCTCGGAGGCCATCCTCTCGAATCGACAGATGCTCATCGACCCCGACGAATCGGCGATGGCCTCCGAGACCGAGGTCGTCGAGTTGACCGACTGGGTCGAAGAGCTCGCGGGGACGATCGCGGACGTCGAACAGCACCAAACCGAGACGATCGAAGCGGAGGTCACCGATCTCGAAGCAGTCATCGAGGAGCAACGGCGACAGATCGAGGAGCTCCGGGGAGCCGTCGAGTCCCTCGCCGACATCCTCGGGACGACCGCCGACTGGGAGACGTTCGACGAGTAACCGTCTCGGATCGGTGACACGAGCCGAACGGCCGCCGACAACCGACGCTCGCCACGAACGACGTACGCCGCGCCGTCTCAGTCCGACTCGCCGCGGGCGCGCTCGAACATCGACAGCGCCTGCTCGCGGCGCTCGCTGTGCTCGACGACCGGTTCCGGGTATTCCGGGGCCGCGTTCGCGCGCTCGGTCGGCGTCAGTTCGTGCCACGAGTGGACGACGTCGGGATCGACGCCCTCGAGTTCGGGCACGTACTCCCGTATATACGCCGCGTCGGGATCGTAGCGTTCGCCCTGCGTCATCGGGTTGAAGATCCGAAAGTACGGCTGGGAGTCGGTGCCCGTCGAGGCCGCCCACTGCCAGCCGCCGTTGTCGTTCGCGGTGTCGTGATCGACCAGCAGATCCCGGAAATGCTCGTAGCCGTGGCGCCAGTCGATCAGTAAGTCCTTCGTCAAAAATGAGGCCACGATCATCCGGACGCGGTTGTGCATGAATCCCTCCGCCCGCAACTGTCGCATCCCCGCATCGACGATCGGGTACCCCGTCTCGCCGCGCTTCCAGGCCGCCAGCAGGTCGTCGTCGTTCTCCCACTCGATCGGGTTCTCGTAGGACGTGTAGTTCGTTGTGACGACGTCGGGATTGAAGTAGAGGACGTGGGTGTAGAACTCCCGCCAGGCGAGTTGCGAACGGAACTCCGCGACCGACTCGCGGCGCTCGCCGGAGGCGCTCTCGAGGGCGTCTCTGACCCGCTTGTCGACCTCGCGAATCCCGATCGTCCCGAACTTCAAGTGCACCGAGAGCCGGGACGTACACTCCTCGGCGGGGTAATCGCGAGACTCCTCGTATCGATAGACGTCGTCGTCGAGAAACGACTCGAGTAGCGTTCGTGCGACATCCGTGCCGGCGGCCGGAACCTCCGCCGCCGGTGCGTCGAACCCCAGATCCGATAGCGTCGGGATCGCACCCGGGGCGACGCCGAGGTCGGCCGCCGGGGCCGTCTCCGGAATCCGCCGGGGGTCGTCCTTCTCGCGGTCGCGCCATTTCCGACCGAAGTAGGTGAACACCGAGTACGGGTCACCCGCGTTCGTCGTGATCGATCCGGGTTCGTGACACACGGCGTCGTGGAACTTCTGGGGGGTCGCATCGACGTTCTCGAGCGCGTCGTCCACGCGCTCGTCGCGCTCGCTCGCCAGCCCCGAGTAGTCGCGGTTCCACGAGACGAACTCAGCACCCAGATCGGCCGCGAGGTTGGGCACGACACTTGCGGGATCGCCCGCCCGGACGAGCAGTTCGGATCCGCGCTCGCGGTAGGCCGCACGCAGCGCCCCGACCGCGTCGAGTAGAAACGCCACACGGGACGCTCCCGCATGCTCCAGCACTGCCTCGTCGAAGACGAACACTCCGACGGGCCGCTCGGGCGCGTCTGCGAGGCCGCGGTTGTCAGCGAGTCGCAAGTCCCGCCGGTGCCAGTGAAGACGCATCAGCAGATCAGTCGTTGCGCGCTCCGGTAAATCCCCGGGTGACCGCCGTGTTCTGCTGGTAGTTCGACGAACGGGACAGAGACGAAAACAGGACGCGGACGAGGCTTATTTGTGCGCGTCGAGGATCATATCGTAGGTGCGCTCCCACTCGTAGTCGTCGTCGTGGTAGCGCTCGGCGAGCGGTTCCTCGGGTATCTCGCCGATCGCCTGCTTCTCTTCGGTGTAGGAGCGCCGCTCGTCGTCGCGGTAATACCGGCCCGTCAGGATCTCCCCGTCGTGGACCGCGAGTTCCGTCTCGTACATCATTTCGGCCGCCTCGGGGCGGTTCGTGACGTCGAACTCGTAGTCGTCGTTTTGTTGGATGTCGATGTAGGGGACGTACTGCTTTGCGTCCTTGTTCCAAGTCGGACACTGCGTGAGGAAATCGATGTGGCTGAATCCGTCGTGTTCGATGGCCTCTACGAGGATCTCCTGGGCCTGGTTGGGGTTGACCGCCGCCGTCCGGGCGACGTACGAGGAGCCCGCGGTGAGCGACGTCGACAGCGGCCGAACGGGGTCCTTCGCGGAACCGTGGGGTTGGGTCTTCGATTCGTGTCCTTTCGGGCTCGTCGGCGACGTCTGGCCCTTCGTCAGCCCGAAGATCTCGTTGTTGAACACGATGTAGGTGATGTCGTGGTTCTCCCGGGCCGTGTGGGTGAGGTGGTTGCCGCCGATTCCGTAGCCGTCGCCGTCGCCGCCCGCCGCGACGACCTCGAGGTCGGGGTTCGCGAGCTTCGCCGCCCGCGCGACCGGCAGCGCCCGGCCGTGCAGCGTGTGGAACCCGTAGCTGTCGAAGTAGCTGTTGAGCTTGCCCGAGCAGCCGATCCCGGTCACGAGCAGGATCTCTTCTGGGTCCTTGCCGAGTTCGGACATCGCGCCCTTCAGCGCCTTCAGGACGCTGAAATCACCGCAGCCGGGACACCACGTCGCCTGTGGCTCGATGCCGGGCGTGTACTCGTCTCGCTCTACATCTCGATCCGCGTCGATTGCGTTGAACGCGCTCATGATCAATCACCTGCCGCCGGGACGAACCTCGTCGTCGTCGCGGGCTCGTCACCCTCGAGGACGGACCGGAACCCGTCGACGACTTCCGCCGGCTCGAACGGGTTGCCGTTGTATTTCAGAAGGCTGTGCATCTTCGGGCCGAACCGGCCCAGCTCGCGCTGGACGAGCCCGCGGAACTGGCCGCTGGCCGTCATCTCGACGACGAGACACTCGTCGACGGATTCGAGGAACTCGGTCACCTCGGCCTCCGGGAACGGCATCAGGTCGGAGACCCCCATCGACTTCACGCTGTAGCCGGCGTCGTTGAGTTCGTCGACGGCCTCCTCGACGGTGCCTTGCTGACTGCCGAAGGTCATGATGCCGTACGCAGCGTCGTCGTCGCCGTGGGTGGTCTGGTGGCTCCCGTCGGCGTCGTTGAGCTGCTCTCGGATCGAGTCGTGCTTACCGAGGCGGCGATCGACCTGCGCGGTCCGGTTTCCGGGGTCCTCTGAGATGTGCCCCTGTGGGGTGTGCTCGTTGCTCTCGGCGAGGAACCGACCGCCCTTCTGTCCGGGGATCGACCGCGGCGAGACGCCCTTCTCGCCGGGGTCGTGCTGGTAACGGTTGAACTTCCCGGCGGAGTGGTGTGCCGCCTCGGCGAGTTCCTCCTCGGTGAGCGTCGCCCCGAGGTCCGGAGCGGGCTCACGATCGAAGAAAGACTCGTCGACGTTTCTGAGTTCGCCCCCGATCTTCTGATCGTAGAGGACGATCGTCGGGACGTGATAGTCGTAGGCGATCTCGAAGGCGGCGCGTGTCTGGTCGTAGGCCTCCTCGATGTTACTGGGCGCGAGAACGACTCGCGTCGAGTCGCCCTGGCTCGCATAGAGGACGTGTTCGAGGTCGCTCTGTTCGGGCTTCGTCGGCATCCCGGTCGCGGGGCCGGCCCGCATCGCCTCGACGAGGACGACCGGGGTCTCGGTCATCTCGGCGAGCCCGAGCGGCTCGGTCATCAACGAGAACCCGCCCCCGGAGGAGCCGGACATCGCCTTCGCGCCGGCGTGTGACGCACCGAGCGCGAGCGCGGCCGCGGCGATCTCGTCTTCGACCTGTTCGGAGATCCCACCGACCTTCGGGAGGTATTTGCTCATCAGGCTGAACACTTCGGTCCACGGCGTCATCGGGTACCCCGAGATGAACCGACACCCGGCGTCGAGAGCGCCGTAGGCGATGGCGTTGCTCCCCGAGAGCAACACCTGTTCTTCGTCGTGCTCGCCGGTCGGCATCCGGAGGTCGTGGCTGAACTCCATTCCTTGGACGTCCTCGTAGGCGTCCTCGAGAATCTCGAGGTTCGTTTCGAGGACGTCGCCGGACATCGCATCCGACATCAGGTGCTTGATATTGTCGAGTTCGTACTCGAGGAGGGCAGCGGTCGCGCCGACGCCCGCCGTGTTGCGCATGACCTCGCGGCCCTTCTCGCGGGCTCGAGCACGGAGGTCCATCGGATAGACGTGCCAGTCGTTTTCTTCTACGCGCTCCTCGAAGTCGGGAACGGCGTCGATGTCGACGAGTCCCTCGTCGTAGACGATGACGCCGCCCTCGCGGAGCTCGTCGAGGTTTTCGACGATCGGCTTCATTTCCTCGTCGCCGTAGTAGGCGTCCTCCTGTGGGTTCCTGGCGAAGGAGTCACCGAGCGCGAGCAGGCAGTTGTAGCCGTCACCGCGGGATTTTACGGGTTCCGGCGACGCCCGGACCTCGACGTAGGTGTGGCCGCCACGGATGCGGGAGGGATAGTGTCTGTGTGTGAATACGTGCAGCCCGGATCGCATCAGGGCCTTCGCGAAGTTCTGGCTCGTCGAGTCGATCCCGTCGCCGGAACCGCCCGCGATTCGCCAGACTATTTCTTCTGTCATTGGCTATCACTGCGCCCGTATGGGCGTTGAAAATCATTCAGAGCGCATCAATAAAAGTATTTGCTACACAATGGCATACATTGATCGTGATATAATTGTATTAATACGGTGGCATAGCGCGGCCTCACTCGTTTCCGTGTGGTTTCACCAACACCTTGATCGCCTCCCGCTCGTCCATGGCACGATACCCCTCCGGAACGCCGTCGAGGTCGACAGTTTGCGTGAAGATCGGGCTCGGGTCGAGCGTTCCGGCCAGCACGTCGGCCATTAGCTCCTCGGCGTAGGCGCGAACCGGCGCGACCCCACCGCGCAGGGCGACGTTGCCGCCGAACAGCCCGAACAGATCGAGGCCCCCGTCTTCGACCCCGTGGGGGACGCCGACGTAGCCGACGGTGCCGCCGTCCCGGCAGATATCGATCGCCGCGTTCATCGAGGCGGCCGCGCCGACGCACTCGAGGACGTGATTCGGACCGCCATGGGTCGTCTCCCTCGCCCGTTCTATGGCCTCCTCGCCGTGGGCGTGTATCGTCTCCGTCGCGCCGAACTCGGCGGCGAGGTCGAGTCGGTCCTCGTGGTGGCCGAGGGCGACGATCCGCTCGGCACCGAGGCGGCGTGCGGCGAGGACACCACACAGTCCGACCGCCCCGTCGCCCACGACGACGCAGGTCGATCCGGCCTCGACGCCGGCGCTCACGGCGGCGTGGTGGCCGGTCCCCATCACGTCCGTCAGGGCTAACAGCGACCGGAGCGTGTCCTCGTCGTCGGCGTGGCGGTCGGGCACCCGAACGAGCGTTCCGTCGGCGTGCGGTGTGCGGACGTACTCGCCCTGCCCGCCGCCGTTGTCGCCGCCCCACGAGTCCCCGTTGACACAGGAGGTGTGTAGCCCCTTCCGACAGAACTCACAGGCGCCGCAGCTGACGAGGAAGGGCGCGAACACCCGATCGCCGGGCGCGACCGACCGGACGTCCGCGCCGACGGCTTCGACGACTCCCATCGGCTCGTGACCGACGCGGGAGCCGACCTCTCGGTCGCTGTCCCCCCGGTAGAACCATAGATCGGACCCACAGACCGCGGTGTGGGTGACGCGGACGACGGCGTCGGTCGAGGACTCGAGTTCGGGGCGGGGAACCTCTTCGACGGTGATCTCTCCGGGACCACGGTAGATCGCTGCGCGCATACGAAACGCCTCGCGCCGAACGAACAAAGAACCCCACCAACTGTGGTCTCCGGCCGGCCGACGCTGCTCGTCTCTGACGCCTCCAGAGAGCCCGTCGATTCGGCCCTCGGTGGCGACCGGCTCGGGGCGATCCCCGGGGAGCTTTTGCTCCGATGGAGGCCACAGGCTTATTAGTGATACTGTCGTGCATCCGGTTGAAGGGAATGTCTCTTACCGAACTCATCGCCGGGGTCGAGGGCCACGAAAAGACGCTTACGGTCTTCAACGCCGACGAGGGGACCATCGGCGTCCTCCGGGAGCAGTTCCACGACCGGAACGTCTCCGTCTCCGGGGAGCACACGCCGAGCGGGAAGCCGGACGCGTTCACGGTTCTCGCCGACGAGGACGAGTTCGTCGCGGCCGCCGACATCGAGAGTGTCCTCGACGACGGGAACGAACGGACCGAACCGGGCTTCGATGGCGACGCCTACCGCCCGATCCTCGATCACCTCGACGAGACGATGTTTACCTCCTACGACATCGAGCAGATGGTCGCGGCCTCCCGGGAGATCGAGGACCGCGCCTGGCGGGTCGGCAAGGGGACGCTGCACTCGGGGTTCCAGAAGCTCTCGATTCTCTCGGGACAGATGAACATCTACGAGCAACTCGCTCAGAAGGGCAGCCTCAACGTCCACGCCTACGCCGTCCCCGACGCCGACGTTCCCGAACACGACACCGACCTCACGATCCACGTCGAACGAAGCGACGAGATCGAGCGGTCGTGGTTCGTCGCCTACGACGGCGCCGGTGTCGACGTCAACAAGTGTGCGCTCCTCGCCGAGGAACGCGACCCCCGGTCGTTCTATGGCTTTTGGACCTACGATCCCTCGACCGTCGATTGGATCATCGACCACCTCGAGTCGACGTACGGCCTCCTCGAATCGCAGTGAGTCCGGCCCTCGGTGTGCGTTTTCCTACCGCCGCCCGACGGATCGTTTATACACGTCTGCGGACAGACGTCCACAATTCGGGGCCAGCTACCCGAGGTGAACTCCACGATCCGGGAGCGCCTACTTAAATTGACGTCCACGATCCGGTGGCTAATTATAAATTAACAGACACGCGAAGCTGTCCGGAGGGCTGGGATCGAGCGAGGGGCTTATTTCGGGGACGCCCTATTTACGTCTAATGAGTCAAACCGCCGGGCTGGACCGGATCGACCGCGCCGTCGTCAACGCTTATCAGGGCGGCTTTCCGGTCGTCGAACGCCCGTTCGAACCCGCCGCGGCAGCCCTCCGGGATCGCGGTGTAGACGTGACAGCGGCGGAACTACTCGAGCGGGTCCGAACGCTCGACGACGAGGGCGTCCTGACCCGGTTCGGCGCGTTGATAAACGCCGCGGAGATCGGCGGCGCGGCGACGCTCGTCGCCATGCACGCCCCCGAAGAGCGCTTCGAGGAGATCGCCGAGGCGGTCAACGCCCGCCGAGAGGTCGCTCACAACTACCGGCGCGAACACCCACACCTGAACATGTGGTTCGTCGTCTCGGTCGCGGACGCCGACGCGATCGAGGCGGTCCTCGACGGGATCGAGGCCGAGACCGGACAGGAGACGTACAACCTCCCGAAACAACGGGAGTTCCGCGTCGAGGCGAAGTTCCTCCTCGACGGGCCGCTTCCCGACGGCGACCTCGATCGCTCCGGGCTCGGTCCCACCGTCGAACCGGCCGAGTCGGGGGCGTTGACTCCCGACGAACGCGACCTCGTCGTCGAGATTCAGGGCGGGTTACCGATCACCGAGACCCCCTACGCCGACGTCGCCGAGGCCCTCGGAACCGACGTCGAATGGGTCCTCCGGACGATCAAACGCTTCGACGCCGCCGGGAAGATCCGACGCGTCGGCGTCGTCCCCAACCACTACGCGCTCGGATACACGGAGAACGGGATGACTGTCTGGGACGTCCCCGACGAGAAACTCGACGTCGTCGGTCCTGAGGTCGCCGGTCTGGACTTCGTCACCCACTGCTACGAGCGCCCGAGACACGAGGGCGTGTGGCCGTACAACTTCTTCGCGATGACGCACGGCCGAAGCGACGAGGAGAGCGAACAGCGGATCCAGCAGGTAAAGGAGACGATGGAGCGCCACTGGGACGTCGGCTCCGACGACTGGGATTCGCTGTTCTCGACGGAGATACTCAAAAAGACCGGGATCCGACTCGACGAACGCGCCGACGCCAACACGGAGTAGCATGATTCCGCTCTATCACGACTTCACCGATGAGACGGTTCTCGTCTTCGGCGGCGGTCCGGTCGGTGCCCGGAAGGCCAGACGCTTCGCCCGGGAGGCGAACGTCGTCGTCGTCAGTCCCGAGTTCGCGGCCGACGGCTACGGCGAGGCGGAACTCGTCCGGGCCGCCCCGGATGCCGGGACCGTTGCCGGGTGGTTCGACCGGACCGACCCCGCACTCGCCGTCGCGGCGACGGACGTCGATCCGGTGAACGAGGCGGTCGAACGGGAAGCCCGCAACCGCGGAACGCTCATAAACCGGGCGGATCACTCCGGCGAGCGCGGCCCGGGCGGCGTCGTCGTCCCCGCGACTGTCCGAGACGGCGGCGTCGCAGTCTCGATCTCGACCGGCGGAGCCAGCCCCGCCCTCTCGAAGGAACTCCGCAAGCGGATCGAGGGCGAACTCGACGGCGCGGGCGAACTCGCGGCGATAACCGCCGACGTTCGATCGGAGCTGAAAGCCCGCGGCGTCGACCCGGCCCGCCGCCGTCGTGCCGTTCGGGCCGCCGTCCAGTCGCCGAGGGTTTGGAAGGATTTAGGTACGGGTGTCTCCAACGCTCGACAAACAGTTGACGCCGTCGTCGACGCGGCGTTGGGTGAGAAGTCGTGACAACGGGATCAAAATCGGAGATCGTCGCCGGCGTCAGCGTCTCATACGGCCACGCGAGCGTCGAGCAGATCGAGACCGTCGCGGCGGACTCCGGGCGGGCGGCCGTCGAATCGCTGCTCGGACAGACCGAGGTCCTCGAGGCGTTCGTCCTCCAGACCTGCAACCGGGCCGAAGCGTACGTCGTCTCCGAGACCGCGGCGTCGGCCCGCGAGGCACTGTCGACGTACGTCGACGGCGTCGCGCCCGAGGCCGTCCGAGAGCTCGACCACGAGGAGAGTTTCAGACACCTCATGTCGGTCGCGTGCGGCCTCGAATCGCTCGTCTTGGGCGAAGACCAGATCATCGGCCAGCTCCGGGACGCCTACGAGGACGCCCGCGGCGCCGGCGCCATCGGGCCGACACTCGACGACGCGATCCTGAAGGCGATCCACGTCGGCGAGCGGGCCCGAAGCGAGACGGCGATCAACGAGGGCGCACTCTCGCTCGGCTCCGCCGCGGTTCGGTTCGCCGACGACGAGCACGGTCTCGGGGACGCGACCGCCCTCGTTGTCGGGGCCGGCGAGATCGCGACGCTGGCGGCGAAGGCGCTCGACGAACCCGCCAGCCGGGTCGTGATCGCAAACCGGACGCTCCCGAACGCCGAACGCCTCGCGAAGCAACTCGAGAGCGAAACCTCCGTCGTCGGCCTCGATGCGCTCTCGGTCGCCGCCGACGAATCCGACGTCGTCGTCTCCGCCACCGGAAGCCACGAGCACGTGATCGACGCCACCGACCTCGAAACCGTCGGCGAGACCTGTATCGTCGACATTGCACAGCCCCGCGACGTCGCGCCCGAGGCGGCTTCGCTCGAGGACGTCTCCGTATACGACCTCGACGCGATCGAAACGATGACCGGCGAGACCAAAGCGAAGCGCCGCGAGGCCGCCGAGGTCGTCGAGACGATGATCGACGAGGAACTCGAACGCCTTCTGACCCAGTACAAGCGCAAACGCGCAGACCAGGTCGTCGCGGCGATGTACGAAGGGGCCGAACGGATCAAGAGCCGCGAACTCAGAACCGCCGTCTCGAAACTCGAGAGCGAGTCCGAAACGGGCGTCTCCGAAACCGAACGCGAAATCCTCGAGTCGATGGCGGACGCCCTCGTCGGACAGCTCCTCTCGGCACCGACACAAAGCATCCGCGACGCCGCCGAGAACGACGACTGGTCGACGATCAGTACCGCACTGCAGCTCTTTGGGTCCGGATTCGAACTCGGGCCGACCACTCCGCCGGCGTCCCCGCGGGGTCCCGAAACCCTTTCCGAGGAGATGCGCGAGCGAATGCCCCCACGCGTCATCGAACAGTTGATCGAGGACGACTGAGCGCATCGCGACGCGTCGCGTCCGGTTTTGACCGACGCGTCTTTTCGAACCGGAATCGTCCGTGTCCGACGGCTTCCGTATTTGACGGCTTCCGTGTCCGGCGTCGATGCCTCTGTCTTTCGTTCCCGCCCGGCCACGGTCGAAACAGAACGCGAAACGCCGCCCGCTACAGCTCGTCGAGCTTCCGAAGCAGTTGGCCCTCGTACTCCTTGTCGGCCCTGATCCCCTTCAGCTCGAGGACGTTCCGCTCGAGTTTGTCGAGTGCGACCCGGAAGGCCGTATCGGAGCCGTACCCCTCGCCGGTGCCGGCGATCTGCCCGCGGTTCGTCCGGAGGCGAATCTGGGCGTGGATCAGCGGTGTCCCTCGAAGCCGCTCTTTGTGCTCGCTGAGCCGAACGTGGGCGTGGTGGACCTGCATGTCCTGGTACTTGTCAACGACCTCCGCGATCGCGTCCTGGATGTCCGAGCGGGAGACCGTATCCAGGAAGTCGATGTTCGTGATCTGGACGTCCATGCTTTGTTCCTCGGTGAACGTCAGCGCACGGAGCACGTCGGTCTTCGTGAGGATGCCGGCGACCGACGTATCGTCCCCGTCGGGCGTGACGACCAAGCCGGCGTAGCCGCTCTCGAACATCCGCTCGACGGCGGTTTTGACCGTCTCCTCGCCGGTGATCGTCTCGACGGGGGCGTTCATCATGTCGTAGACGGGCAGATCCAACATCCGATCGGTGTCGCCGGAGCGGTCGCCCTTCTGTTGGCGCTCCATCGTCCGGACCGCGAAGTCGGCGATGTCGTGTGTCGTCACCATCCCGGCCAGCCGGCCGTTTTCGTTGACGACGGGAAGCCGGGAGATGTCGTTCTCGCGCAGGTAGTTGATCGCCTTGCCGAGGTGGTCGTCCTCCTGGAGGGTAACGACGCTGTCGGTGTATATTTGATCGACGGTGAGCACCTCGAGGTTCTCGAGGACGGCCTCGAGGATCGCGTCCTCGGTGACGATACCCCAGAGCGTCTCGCCCTCGAAGACGGGGGCGACCTTCGTGCCGCCCTCGACGAGCATCCGGGCGACGTCGCGGACGTCCTCGTCTCGGCCGATCCGCGGGACGTTGCTCCGAGCGAGGACGTTCGCCTTTGCGTCGTCCTCGATGTGCGATTGGAGCAGCTGTCGCTCCGTGATCACGCCCGCGTACTCTTCTTCGTCGGTCACAACGATCCCTTTGGGGTTCTCCCGTTCGAAGACGGACCTGACCTTCCCGAGCCGCTCGTCGCTATCCACCTGGACGAACTCATCGGTGGCGATGTCTGCGATATTCATCTCTAGCCCGGAGTTTCACCGTCGCGGCTCTTGAAAGTACCTCACTGCCACGCGGCGTGCGCCGAGGTACCGTGACACCGTCGAGCGCCGGCAGCGGGGGGAGCGGCGGGCGGGCGACAGCGCGGCCCGGCGTGTTCCGGCCGTCGTGCGATCTACCGCGCGCGTCCGGGATGGCCTACTCGCCCCAGTTGCGCCGCTCGGTGGGGCGCTCTCCGAGCGCCATCACGTCGAGCGGTTCCTCGCGCGTCTCGATGGCCTCCATCGTCGCGCGCGCGCTCGGCACCGTCGAGAAGTAGGTGATCCCCTCCTCGACAGCGATCTCGAGGACGTCGCGATCCCGCGAGAAGACGACGTCGACCTCGCCGTCCCGTAACGCGGCCGTGACGTCCTCGAAGTCGTCCGTCGTTTTGACGTCGAAGTGGCGTTCGGCGTGTTCTCGGACGTCGGTGATGTCCTCGTTCTTCTGGGACATCCCCCGCAGCGTCTCGAGGTCGACGATCGCCGTCCCCTCGGTCGGGATCGCCTTGTCGGTGGCCGATTGGGCCTTCAGGTACGCCTTGCCGAACGAGCGGGCCGTCCCCATCACCTCGCCGGTCGATTTCATCTCCGGGCCGAGCCGGGGATCCGACCCCGGCAACCGATCGAACGGGAGCACGACTTCTTTCACCGAGACGTGCTCGGGGACCTGCTCGTGGGTCCGAAGTTCCTCGAGCGACTGGCCGGCCATGACCTTCGCCGCCAGCTTCGCGATCGGGACACCCGTCGCCTTCGAGACGAACGGGACGGTGCGCGACGACCGGGGGTTGGCCTCCAAGACGTACACCTCGCCGTCCCGGACCGCCAACTGGACGTTCAACAGTCCCTCCGTCTCGAGGGCGCGCGCGATCTCGAGTGTGACCTCGCGGACGCGCTCGAGGACGTCCTGCGACAGCGACCGCGGCGGGATCAGACACGCCGAGTCGCCCGAGTGGACGCCGGCCGCCTCGACGTGCTCCATGATGCCGCCGATGAGGACGTCCTCGCCGTCGGCGACCGCGTCCACGTCGAGTTCGACCGCGTCCGCGAGAAAGTCGTCGACGAGGATCGGCTTGTCCGGGGCGACCCGGACCGCCTCCTCGATGTACTCGGTGAGTTCCGCGTCGGAGTAGACGACGTCCATCGCCCGGCCGCCGAGGACGTAGGACGGTCGCACGAGGACCGGGTAGCCGATCTCGTGGGCGAGTTCGAGCGCCTCGGCCTCGCTCGTGGCCGTGCCGCCCTCCGGTTGGCTGATCCCCAACTCGTCCATGAGGACGTTGAACCGGTCGCGGTCCTCGGCGAGGTCCATCGCCTCGACGGACGTGCCGAGGATCTCACAGTCGAGCCCGCGCCGGTCGAGTTCGGCCTCCAGCGGTTCGCCGACGTTGACCGAGGTCTGGCCGCCGAACTGGACCATCACGCCGTCGGCTCCGGTCTCCTCGACGACGTCGGCGACTTCTTCGGCCGTGATCGGCTCGAAGAACAGGCCGTCAGAGGTGTCGTAGTCCGTCGAGACCGTCTCGGGGTTGTTGTTGACGACGTGGGCCTCGGTGCCGACCTCCCGGAGGGCACGGACGGCGTGGACCGCACAGTAGTCGAACTCGACGCCCTGGCCGATCCGGATGGGCCCGCCCCCGACCACGACGACGCTCTCCGTGTCGCGGTCGATCTGGACCTCGCTGTTGCCGCGCCCCGTCGGTGGCTCCCGCGCCGAGTAGTAATACGGCGTCGACGCGCGGAATTCGCCGGCGCACGTATCGACCTGTTTGTACGTCCGCCGGGAGGTCTCGGCCTCGATGTCGTCGACGGTCGCGCCCGCTCCGTCGGTCTCGACCGGGTGTCCGGTCTCGGTCCCCGGGTCGGCGCGCTCGGCCGGGATCCAGGAGGCGTGGGTGTCAGTGAACTCGTCGCCCGCCATGGCGGCGATCTCCTGGTCGGTAAAGCCCACGTCGGCGGCGGCCTGGTAGTCGCCGTTCCGCGCGGCCTCGGCGGCCTCGACGATCCGGCCGAAGCGCTCGAGGTACCACTCGTAGATCCCCGTCAGATCCTGGATCTCATCGAGGGCGTAGCCGCGGTCGAACGCCTCGAAGACCGCGTAAGGGCGATCGGGAGTGGGCCGTTCGAGGTACGCCGTTTCGAGTTCGGCGTCGCCCACCTCGGTCCACTCGACGGCTGGGTCGTACTCCGAGGACCGAAGCGCCTTCAACAGCGACTCCTCGAACGTCCGGCCGATCGACATCGCCTCGCCGGTGGATTTCATCGCCGGCCCGAGTTCGAACGCCACGTTCGAGAACTTGTCCTTCGGCCACCGGGGAACCTTCGTGACAACGTAGTCGATCGCCGGCTCGAAGGCGGCGGTGGTCTCGCCCGTAATTTCGTTGTCGATTTCGTGGAGGCGCTTGCCCAGCGCAACCTTCGCCGTGACGCGGGCGATCGGGTAGCCCGTGGCCTTCGAGGCCAACGCCGACGACCGCGAGACGCGGGGATTGACCTCGACGACGCGGTACTCCCCGGAGGGCGTGCCGTCGTCGCGCCAGGCGTGTTGGATGTTGCAGCCGCCCTCGATGCCCAGCTCGCGGATGACCTTCAGCGCCGAGTCGCGCATCTCCTGGTGGGCCTCGTCGGGGATGACCTGACTGGGCGTGACGACGGTGGACTCGCCGGTGTGAATCCCCATCGGGTCGATGTTCTCCATGTTGCAGATGATGATACAGGAGTCGTCGGCGTCGCGCATCACCTCGTACTCCAACTCGACCCAGCCGGCGATCGATTCAGTGATCTGGACCTCGTGGTTCCGCGAGAGCTGAAACCCTTTGCGCGCGATCTCGCGGAGTTCGTCCATGTCGTCGACGACGCCCGAGCCGGAGCCACCGAGCGTGTAGGCGGTGCGGGCGATGACCGGCAGGCCGCCGACGGACTCGACTGCGTCCTCGAGTTCCGCCATCTCCGAGATGGTCTCGGAGCGACAGACGGGTTCGCCGATCTTCTTCATGCGCTCGCGGAAGAGGTCTCGATCCTCCGTGGCGTAGATGGTGTCCAGCGGCGTTCCCATGATCTCGACGCCGTACTCCTCTAGGACACCCTCCTCCGCGAGTTCGGCGGTGACATTCAGGCCGGTCTGGCCCCCGAGTCCCGCGATGACGCCGTCGGGTTCCTCCTTGCGGACGACCTCCGCGATGGCCTCCGTGGTGATCGGCTCGACGTAGACCTTGTCGGCCATCTCGGGGTCCGTCATGATCGTCGCCGGGTTCGAGTTGACGAGGACGACACGGGCACCCTCCTCCTTCAGCGCCCGGCACGCCTGTGCGCCCGAGTAGTCGAACTCCGCCGCCTGTCCGATCTGTATCGGCCCGCTGCCGATGAGCAAAATAGTGCGGTCCTCGTCTGGCATTATCCGATCGGAGTCCGCACATCGTAATAAGCCCGGCGAAAGAGTACGGAATTCGAACTCGAATTACGAATTTCGAACCGAACGATCCGGAGACGCACTGCCCCACACGCCGACGATACTGCCCCGAGAAGGTCTCTATCCACGGTAACTGATAGCCGAACGTATCGGCGTCGATTTTCCCATCGAGGAGCACCCGGACACCCGATTTCCCCGGCTCAGGCGCTACCGCTATCCGGGAGAACGACGGTGACGACGTTCCCATCGTTGTAGTCGAACCTGACCTCACCGTTCAGCGCGGTCACACACCAGTTGACAATCCACAGGCCGATTCCCCGTCCGTGCTGAAGCGGCGTTTCGTCGCCCGCGGCCAGCGAGGCGGTTTCGATCTCCGGGATCGGCGGGTTCCTGTCCCGGACCTCGAAGACCGTCCGGCCATCGTCCGCCGCCCTGACGTGGATTTCGACGGTCGGCCCCGACGTCTCCGCGTGTTCGGCCGCGTTCTCGACGAGGTTCGATAGTATCAATTCGAGGAGTTCGGGATCGGTCTGGACCCCGACGGCCGGCGGTTCGAGAGTACGCTCCAACACTGCATCCGGATACGCCGCGTGGACGTCGCCTTCGACGCTGTCGAGCAGTTCGGCGACGGGAACGCTTCGCCGCCGCTGCTCTCCCTCCTGTATCTGATCGAACGCCCGGACCTTCTCGCCGATCGAGAGCAGGCGGTCGCCGGCCTCGACGATCGCTCCGGCCTGTGCCGCCACCCCTTCGTCGTCCACTCCGGACTCGATCGCGTCGGCGTGCCCCCGGATCACCGTCATCTCGTTGCGGAGGTTGTGCCTGAGCACCCGGTTGAGGACGGCGAGTTGCTGTTCGCGCTGTCGCTCCTCGGTGATGTCGTATAGGACGAGCGTTCCTCCGACGGGATCGTCGCGCGTATCGTCAAGCGACGTGTACGACGCCGCGAACGTCCCGCCGGCACGCCCGGGGAGTTCGAGTTCGCCCTCCGTCCGGACTGTATCGAGATCGCTACCGATGAGTTCCGCAAGCGCGATCGGGAGCGACTCGGTCGCCGACACGCCGAACAACTGGCCGGCGCGTTCGTTGAGGTTTACCACCTGTTCGTTCGGATCGACGATCAGGAGGGGATCGTTGAGGTCGTCGAGTGCGCTCCGCTCGGCGGCCCGCTGTGTCGCCGGGTTCGTTTCGAACATGTGGGTCCCGACGAACGCGTACGCGTCCAGCGCGACGTGCGGGAGTATCAAAACCGGCGTAAGGTTCAATTGCGGGACCGGGCCGAGTTCGAACAGCCACACGAGCCCCCCGACGGACGGCGGTACCGTGCTGAGGACGACGGCCGTCGCCTCCCGTCGGTACAACGGGCCGTAGTTCAGGATCGTACCGACGAGTAACAACGTCCCGATCCCCGCGGTTCCAAGACTAAAGAGCGCGGCGAAGAGCCCCCACGGCCCGACGGCGTAGCGAACCGTCGCCGCCCCGAACGTCGGATCGAGGCGAAACCCCGTCCAGAGGAGCCCGTATCGCCCGTTCGTCGCCGCCAACAGAAGCGTTAGCACCGGGACGGCGACCACCACACCGTACAGCGGGTTCCGGACGACCCCCGATCTACCGGTGTACTCGAGCCCGAACGCGAGAAACGGCGGCCCGATACAGCAGACGCTCACGAACGTGAACAGTTCCAGCGTCGCCCGGACGCCGGGATCGAACACCAGAAGCGACCCCCCGTAGAACCCACAGAACAGCGCGACCGCCACGAGAGAAACCATAAACCAGTTCGCGCCCGGCTTGCCCCGATGCCGGCGCAGGTACGCGGCGAGTGAAATCGACCCGAACGCGGGGAGCAACGAGCCGACCACCAACAACGACAGGAGGTCCGGCGTCGATACGGCGAGCAAATACCTACCGATCATGCGGTGTGGAGGGTGTTTGAGGGGTGCGGGAGGCTGTATCGTCACCGATTCGGCGAGGTAGCGGCGGCCGCCCACCGACGGCTGTCGGCCGCCACCTGCCCCGTCGGCGCGCCGAACGGGTTCCGCCCTGGATCGGGACTGAAACCATGTTGATCGCGTCGTTTCGCGGCGGGCAGGTTATACTTTGTCGCTCGGATCGATCCGTCGATCCCGCATCCGCCGTCACTCCAACAGTTCGATCGTGTCGTCGCCGTTGGGGACCGCACAAATGAACGCGCCGGGGGCGTCGCGGTCGTTTCGGTACCAGTGGACCGTCCCGGCGGGAATGAAAAGC
Organism: Natronomonas moolapensis 8.8.11; assembly: GCF_000591055.1. Lineage (GTDB taxonomy): Archaea > Halobacteriota > Halobacteria > Halobacteriales > Haloarculaceae > Natronomonas > Natronomonas moolapensis. The sequence goes on from NC_020388.1 coordinate 2,241,004, forward strand.
GAGTCGCCGGCCGCGACGGTGTGTTCCTCGTCGTCAATCCCGACGACGTACTCGCCCTCGAGGACGTACTGTTCGTGTTCGAGTTCGTTGGTGTGTTTCGGCACCGACGCCCCCGGTTCCAGCTCGAAGCGGCGGATCGCGAGGTTCGGCGCGCCGTCGTCGGGGCCGACGAGGACGCTCTTCGAGAGGCCCTCTCCGGCGTCGACGGCGCGTTGCTCGATCGACGCTGCGCGCTTGATCGTCGGCTCCGCCTGCGCTCGTTGCTCCGCTGGCTCGGACATATCGCAAACCACGGGCCCCGGCGACTTGGAGGTGTCTCTCCCGCCGGCCCGCCACCGACCGCTCACCCCGAGAGGACGACCCGGTCGCGAAGCCACGCCTCGGCCGCCGCCAGCGCCTCGCCGTCGCTGTCGCTGATCTTGAGGCGGTTGTGCCCCGCCTCCCGGTCGGGGTAGCAGCCCACCCGAACCCCAAAACGCTCGCGGACCTCGTTGAGACGCTCGATGAGACTCGCCTCCGGCTCCTCGGTGTAGAGGTACCGCGAGTCGACGTCGCCGTCGAATTCGTCCGCGACCCGCTCGAACATCCCCTTCATCTCCGAAGGGATCCCCGGCAGCACGTAGACGTTCTCGAGGACACATCCCGGCGACAACCCGACCGGATTGCGGAGCGGCCGCGACCCTGCCGGGATCGCCGCCTCCGCCGCGACGTCGACGTTCAGTTCGGGGTAGTCGTCGGCGATCGCCTCGAGGTGCCGTTCGACGTCCGCCCGGGCGAGGTCGTTCTCGACGAGTTCCCGATCGAACGCCGCCGCCACGCTGTCCATCGTCACGTCGTCTGGAGTCCCTCCGAGGCCGCCGGTTACGACGACCGCGTCGAAGCGCTCGCTGTAGCGTCGGGTCGCTTCGGCGATGACGTCCGTCTCGTCGGGCACGGTCAACACGCGCTCCGTGGTCACGCCGCGCTCGGCGAGTTCCGCGGCGAGCCACCTCGCGTTCGTGTTCGTCGTATCGCCGTCGAGGAGCTCGTCGCCGACCGTCAACAGGGTCGCGTTCATACCGCCGATTCGGTCGCTGCGCTCAAAAAGTCGCCGCCGGGGGCGTGGCCGCCCGGAGACGCGCCGGGACGACGTTTCCGAACTCGGCGCTACGGTGACACGCCGGACACAGACAGGCGAGGTTGTCGAGGTAGTGGGCGTCGAACTCGGCGGTCACGGGCGTCTCAACGAACGCCCGAACCGGCACGATGTGGTGGACGTCGGGGTTGCGACCGAGTTCCTCGGCCGTCGTCCCACAGAGGACGCACTCGCGGCCGTCGCGCTCGAGCGCGCGTCGTCTGGCCTGCCGCCAGCCCCGCCCGTAGTTCGGGTTCGAACCGCCCTTCCAGTTCGGATGCCCCTCCCCGGTGAAACGCTCCGAGAGCCACTCGTGTTGGCACTCGGCGGAGCAGAAGACGTGTTCGGAACGCAACCGACTAGGATAGCGTTCGACGGCGTGACCGCACCGATCGCACGATACGGTTCGCTTCCCACCGCCCCACCGTGGATTTCGTTCGCCACGTATATTACGGTCGCACCGCCACGCCTCGTTTTCGACGCACGTACTACAGTACAGCCCCTCCTTTTCCGACGGGTAGTACTGGAACTCCGTCGAACAGATCTCACACTCCGTCGTCTCTTTGCCCCCGTTCCAATTCGGGTTGTTTTCGCCCTCGAACGACTCCGAAGCGACGAGACACGCCTCCGAGCAGTACCGTTTCTCGTGCGGGGAGTGAAATTCCGTCTCGCAGTGATCACACGTTCTGTTCGGCAACACCTCGCCGTGGACGCTGCTGTGGTGGACGGCGAGGCCCCGCCGAGTATCGAACGAATCGCCGCACGACGGACACTGATGCATGCTCTCGGTTCCCTGACTATCGTATGAAAATGTTCGCTGGAGCGTACGCTGGCCGTCTTCCACGTCGCGTTCGTGTAAAGAATTTGTCAGTCCGGGTGCGGAAATTGAATCCGCCTCACAGCCGCCACAGGGCTGTAGGATGCCACTACCCCAACCCGGACACGCACTAGTATGTAGTGTACTGCAATTTATATACGTTTCGGATTGAAGTGTAACCGCAACGCGGGAACACACGACCCTCGATACCTTTTCGAACCCACCGTCCGTGGGTTTTTTACCCCCGACCGACTACCGGCGTTCGTGGCGATCACGGACAAAATCTACGTCAAAAACCACCGTCAGCTCGCCTCCCAACTCGACGCGAGCTTCCCGAAGAGCGCCTTCTCCGGTGCGACGCTCGATATTCTCTTCACCGGCGACGGCATCGCGAAACTCGACGAGGCCTCCCGAGACCGGGTACTGGAGTTCGCGGAGGACTTCCTCGACTGTGACTGCCAGGGCCACCCCCACTGTGGCTGCCCCGAGCGGAAGTTCGTCTCGTATCTCCTGGAGCTTCGCGCGCAGGGGCTCGGTCCCGACGCCGTCGTCGACGTGATGGGCGACGACTACATGTTGTACGCGTATCCGGGCGACGTGCTCTCCTTTCTCGACGACGCCGTCCGGACGCTGGAGGCGGCCGAGCGGCTCGCGGACGTCGACGGCCGCCCGGACGCCGAAGAGCGGATCGGGCGGCGGAAGCGACAGCTCTCGCGGTAGCTACGACCGAAGCGGGGCGACGAACCCGTCCCCGGGAAACCGATTCAGCCCAGCCGGAACGGCTCCTCCTCGCCCTCGTCGCCGTCGAGGTCCTCAAGTTGGATGACCTCGTCGGCCTCCTGTTCTTCGACCTGCTGGCTGAGTTTCGTGACGTACTGTTTGTACTCGTCGAGCTGTTCGCGGAGGTGTTCGGCCTCCAGCTCGAGGCGTTCGTGCTCGCGGACGAAGCTCTTCGGCACCTCGACCTTCGGCGGGAAGCTTTCTGAGGCGGAAGCGGTCTCGGAGGCGCTGCCGCCTTTGAGTTCGTGCTCCGGGACGACCCGGACCTGCCCGTCGTGAGCAACGAGGGTGTCCACGTAGTCGCGGAACACGGCCGACAGGGAGATGTCGCGCTCCTCGGCGATCTCCCTGAGGGTCTCGAACGCCTCCTCGTTCACCCGAAAGGAGATCGTCTTGTTCTTGTTGCCCATTATTGTCGTGATTCGTGTACCCAGAAGTATAAGCGTTCGTCAGACGCGCGTCTGTCGGCCACCGGTGGTCTGCCTGTTTGCTATTCCAGCGTCCGGGGCCTTCCTTCGGATCCACTTATAAACAGTCGCGGCTCCATCCGATCTCCCGTGTGTCTCCGGGTTTATATATCGATCGCCGCCTCACACTCCTTCGAAGCCCTCCCCCGGGCCGGCCTCTGAGGCCGCTGAGGTCCGCGTCCCACCACGACCGCACCGTCTGACACTCTCCCGTCCGACACCGCAACCGCGTCCGCAGACCACACGCCTCCCCAACCGACTGCGCTGCTCGGTCGTTCGCGGTGCTCACTTCCTGCGCTGCTCATCCCTCGCACGTTGGATTCGCGCCGGCCCTCGGGGGTCGGCTCGCTTCGCTCGCCGCCCGCCTCGGGCACGGCTCCGAGCGCGCGCCATCGCACCGCGGGAGAACTTATAAATGAACTGAAAGGGTATGCAAATCAGCGAGCGGTATACGTGATCCGACGACCCCCGTCGGGGGCAACAAAAGGCCTATGCGGGGAACCGACGACCGTTCGGACATGAGCGTCGATCTCGCCTTCTCGGAGAACGAACTGCTGCCGGCGATCGCCCAGGACGCGTCGTCGGGCGAAGTGTTGATGTTGGCCTACGTCACCCCCGAAGCCGTCGAGCGTACCCGCGAGACCGGGGAGGCCCACTACTACTCGCGGAGCCGCGAGGAGCTCTGGCACAAAGGCGGCACCAGTGGCCACGTCCAGCGCGTCGAGGAGGTCCGCGTCGACTGCGACGGCGACGCACTCCTCTATCTCGTCGACCAGGAGGGCGGGGCCTGCCACACCGGGCACCGGAGCTGTTTCTACCGGACGATCGGCGGCGAGGTCGTCGGCGAGGAGGTCTTCGACCCCGAGGCGGTGTACGAGTGATCGATGACAGACGAGACCGACTCGACGGCCGCGGACGACCTCGTCGCCGCCAGGGGGCGCCTCGAGGCGCTCCGATCCCGCCTCGACGCGACGGGACTGGATCGCTCGGAACTGGAGACTGTCGCCGACGCCTACCGCGGGGTCGAGACGGTCCTCGAGCGCTGGGAGGAGCGCGCCACCGACTGGGACGACTTCGAGGGGTACGTCAAATTCAGAGACGACTTAGCGGAGACCCTCGAGTCGATCCCCGACGACGTCCCCGAGCGCGAGGCGTTCCTCGAAGCCGACGAGCACGTGACGACCGGCGGCGTCTCGAAGTCCCTCCGGGCGGGCGATTTCGACGCTGCCCGCGAGGCGCTGGCCCCGGCCAGGGAGTATGCGGACCTCCGTGCGGACCTCGAGTCGGCGCTCGAGGAACGCCGCGGGGCCGAACGGCGCGCCGAGCGCCGGAGGGAGGAACTCCGCGAGCGAATCGAGACGCTCGAGGGACTCCTCGAACTCGGCGAGGCGGACCTCGACGCGCCGACGGAGCGGCTCGAGGAGCCGATACGGGCGTACGATGACACGATCGAGGACGCGTTCGGGACGTTCCGCCAGGAGGCCCCCGCGGCGGCGTTTCTCGGGTTCGTCGAACGGGCTGCCCACACTCCCTTCGTCGACTACGAGTCGCCGCCGGAGAACCTCTTGGAGTACGTCCGGACGCGAGCGGCAGGGGAGTACTCCGTCGCGGAGCTGCTCGAGTTCGCCGACTACTCGACCTCAAAGCTCTCACACTACGTCGACGACGCGGCCCTGCTGAAACGCCGGGTGGCGACGAACCGGGCGTACCTCGAGCGGCTCTCGGCGGCTCCGTTGTCGATCGGCTGGCCCCCCGAGTCGGCCGGGACGCTCCGTTTTCGGATCGAGGAGCTGCTCGGTCTCGTCGGGACGGTCGCCGACGATTCGGCCGTCTCGACGCTTCGCGAAATCCGCGAGTTGACGCGGGCCGAAGCGTACGAACGCATTCGAGAGGCCGCCCGCGCCGACGCGGAACTGGCCGACGAGCAGCGACGGAAACTCGAACGCGGCGAACTCGAAACCGAGTGTTCGGCCGCCCGCGAGGAACTCGAACGTCTCGAGGCCCTTCTCTCGGAGTAGCGAACGCGACCGGTAGGCCAGCGCGGCCGGGCAACGTTACGCGTCGTTCGCTATCGCCTCGTAGATCGCTTCGAGCAACGCCTCGGCACGGTCGTCCTGGCGTGCCTCGGCGTACAGCCGGACGAGCGGTTCGGTACCGCTCGGCCGGACGAGCACCCAGCCGTCGCCGTAGTCGAGCCGATAGCCGTCGATGGTCGTCAGTTCGGCGTCGGCCCACTGCGCGTACGATTCGGCCGCCGACAGCATCGCCTCGCACTCCTCGGGATCGCCGTACTCGAGGTTTCGGCGGCGGGTGACGTACTCGCCGTAGTCGGCGGCGATCTCGCTCGCCGGCCGGTCGACGAGTAAATCGAGAACCCGCGCGGCGGTGTAGGCCCCGTCGCGGGCGATCCGGAACTCCGGGAAGAACACCCCTCCGTTGCCTTCCCCGGCGATCGGGACCGACCGCCCCGATGAACGGAGTTCGCGGATCCGTGTGATGAGGTGCGTGCTCCCGATAGGCGTCAACGCCACCTCCGCCCCGGCTGTCTCGACCACGTCGACGAGCCGTTGGGAGACGTTGACCGCGGAGACGAAGGCGTCACCCGCGTCGAGTTCCGCGGCCGCGAGCGCGGCGAAAGAGGCTTCGCCGTCGACGTGGCGTCCCTCCTCGTCGACGAAGATGGCGCGGTCGGCGTCGCCGTCGTGGGCGATCCCGACGTCGGCGTCGCTCGCGCGGACGAGGCGCCGCAGATCCGAGAGGTTCGCGGCGAGTGGCTCCGGGTCCCGCCCGGGGAAGTGACCGTCCGGTTGTGCGTTGACGGTCACGACCCGACAGCCCAACTCCCGAAAGAACCCGGGGCTGGTGAGACAGCCGGCGCCGTGGCCGGGGTCCAACGCGACCGTGAGGTCGGCGCCGGCGATCCGATCGCGTCGGCCCTCGGCTTCGAGGGTGTCTAACAGCTCCCGAACGTACGCGTCGTCGGCGTCCGTGACCGACCGGCTTCGGCCGACAGACGCGTACCCGACACCCCCTTCGTCTCCCTCGGAGAGCCGGTCTTCGATCCGTTCGAGCGTCGGCTTCGGGAACTCGACGCCGTCGTCCCCGATCAGTTTCACGCCGTTGTACGCCGGCGGGTTGTGACTCGCCGTGATCATCACAGCGGGTACACCGTGGCGGTCGGCGTACGCTTGTACGCCCGGCGTGGGGAGAACGCCGAGTCGGTCGACGTCGGCTCCGATGGACGCGAGCGTTCCGGCGGCAACGTCGGCGAGCATCCGTCCGGTCGTCCGCGTGTCGCGAGCGAGCGCGACTGTCTCGGCGCCCAGTGTCTCACCGGCCGCCGAGGCAATACGGCCGACGAACGCCGGCGTCAGCCCGTCTCCGACGACGCCACGAACGCCGCTCGATCCGAATACGTCCATACCTGTTTCGTCCGACGGGGACGATAAAATGGGTTCCGGCGGACGGTAGCCTCGTCCGGAAACGGGGGCTGGGGAGCCCCCGAGCGAGACGGCAGAATGGAGAGCTATCGCGTCAACGGGCACGTCAACCGAGGACACCTGGACACTTTAGATTACACGCCACAGCATATATCGGACGCTAGCACAACGTTCGATCCCCCGGCTTCGATCGGGTACGACCGGTTCGATGCCGCTGCGAACGCCGACGGCCTCGAGGTTCGTGTCGTCACCGACGAGTTGCCGTACGCGGTCGTGCTGTTCGACGAGGCGGGGATCGGGCTGTTCGGGTACGAGGGGGGCATCCTTGTCGGGGCTATCTTCAGCGACGATCCGGACGTGATGTCGTGGGGCGAGTGCGTGTTCAGGCGGACGCTTTGGCGCTCGGAGAAAATATAAACGCTTTCGACGGCGAAGCGACAACAGTGCGCATGAGCGACGACGACATCACTCTCACAGAAAAGCGCGTCTACGCCGGCGGTGGCGGCGTGACGACCGCCGCAGTCGCCTCCGATGTCGGCCTGGCGCGGGTGTCCATCTCCGACGACATCGTCGGCGAGTTCTCGCTCGAGCGTCGCGGGCAGACGACCGCTGTCGCGGCCGTCGACGGGCGGTTTGCGGTCGGTACGCCCCGAGACGTCCTCGTCGGCACCGACGGCGACCTCGAAGCGACCGGATTCGGGGACGCTGTGGCGCTCGGCGGCCGGGATGGCCTCGTCGCGAGCGACGGCGAGCGGATCGCCCGCTACGATGGGAGCTGGCGGACGCTCTCGGAGCTCGACGCCGTCCGGTCGATCGACGGCGGTATGGTGGCGGCGGGGTCCGGCGTCCACCGCCTGGACGGGACCCACGTGGGCCTCGATGAGGTCCTCGACGTGTCGGCGGCCGGGACGCCGTTGGCGGCCACCGACGACGGACTGTACTACCTCGCGAACGGCTGGATGCGTGCTCTCGAGGGATCGTTTCGGGTCGTCGCGAGCGACGGCGAACGTGCCCACGCGGCGACCGAGGACACCCTCTATGAGCGGAACGAGGACGGGACCTGGACTCCGGTCGATCTGCCTGTCACCGGAGCCGTCGTCGATGTCGCCTACGACGGGGGAGTCTACGCCGTGACTGCCGACGGGACCTGTCTCGCCAACGTCGGGGACGGCTGGCGGCACCGCTCGATCGGGTTGACTGGCGTCGTCGGGCTCGCTCTCTTATAAACGTTGTATCAGCGGACGTGATCGAAACGGCGCGCGGAACGCACGGAGTATCCGGGGTCGGGTCGGCTGCACCGATTCGAACCAGGCCGTCAGCCCGTTCTGGACACGACCAGTTTCACCACGCTCTCGGAAGCTTATATATCCGGGGACCGGAACACTGTCTATGAGCCGGCTTCCGGGAGTCGAGTCGCCGGAGCAGGTGGTCTGTCACGTCGACGTCGACTGCTTCTATGCGGCCTGTGAACGGCTCCGAGAGCCCGTGCTCGAGGGGGAACCGGTCGTCGTCGGTATGGGCTACGAACCCGGAGAAACACACGGTGCCGTCGCTACGGCCAGCTACGAGGCCCGCGAGCACGGCGTCGAATCAGCAATGGCGATCTCGGAGGCACTCGAACGGCTGTCGCGGCGTGAAGCCGACGACCCCGCCGATCCCTCCGGCTTCTACCGGCCCGTCGACATGGCGTTTTACGAGGCCGTCAGCGGGGACGTTCGGGCGGTCCTGTCGACGGCGGCCGAGACCGTCCGAAACGTCTCGATCGACGAGGCGTACCTCGATCTCGGCAATGTCGAGTGGGCGGCGGCGCGATCGTTTGGCCGCTCGCTAAAACGCGAGATCGAAGCCGACGCGGGCGTCGTCGCTTCCGTCGGGATCGCCCCCGATATGACGACCGCCAAACTCGCCTCCGACGCTGAAAAACCCGACGGGCTGGTCGTCGTCGATCCGGATTCGGTGCGCTCGTTTCTCGGACCGATCCCTGTCGAGGAACTCCACGGTGTCGGTCCGGTCACCGCCTCGGAACTGCGATCGATGGGCTTCGAGACCGCAGGCGATATCGCCTCGGGGCCGGAGTCGGTCTTCGTCGACGCGTTCGGCGAACGGGGTCGAGACCTCTACGCACAGGCCCGCGGCGAAGACGACCGGGTGGTCGAACCGAAGGGCGACCCGAAGAGCCTTTCGAGCGAATCGGCGTTCACCGACGCGACCGAGGCGCCGGAGCGAAAGAAGGCGAAGGTCCGCGACCTCGCCTCGGAGGTCACAACCCGAGCCAGCGGAAAGAACGCCCTCTATCGGACGATCGGAATCAAGGTCGTCACGCCGCCGTTCGACGTGAACACCCGATCGTGTTCGCTTTCGGGGCCGGTCGACGACCCGGAGCTGGTCGAGCGAACAGCCCTCGAGTTGCTCTCGGAGTTCGCGGACGAGCCGGTGCGGAAACTCGGCGTCCGGCTGTCGAATCTCTCCTTCGACGACCGAGAACAGGCGACGATATCGGAGTGGGACAGCCACGATGACGGGGGCGATTCGGGACTCGACCGTCGGCGAGGAGTCGAAGGCGGGCAAGTCACACTCTCTCGGTTCGAGTGACCCGGCGGACAGCCTTTTGAGGGCATGGGACGGAGCCGTGGTATGAACCACCTCGCAACGGTCGAAGAGGGGCGGTGGCGTCTCTCGAAGCACGCACACGTCGTCGTCCACGAAACCGACGACGGGAACGAACTCCTCACCGTCTACGACTGCGGTGCAGCACAGAAACCACCGTCGGCACAGCTGATCGGCAACCTCGTCCGCGTCGACGCGACACACGACATCGTCCGCCAGCCGACGGGATACATCGCGAAGTTACGCGAGCACTCGGTCCTCGAGCGTCAGGACGAGGACCACTGGGTCGTCCGGAGCCGATAGCGAGCAGGCGGGACAGTTCGTCGTTCCAGCGTCGGTGCCCCGCGCGACGGCCTCGACCGATCGCCGGTGCCGCTCAGATCACACGGTCGGTGCTTCCGTTATCGATCATAAACCTTCGTTCGACGGGGGCGTCGAACGGTCGCATCCGGTCGGGGAAGCAGACGTCGAACGGTGGCATCCAGGAGAGACGATCTCGGCACCGGCGCTGCACGGTGCCGTCTGGCGATCTCGGCACCGGCGCTGCACGACACCCGTCTGACGGAGAACTATACGCTCGGCGCGTCTGGATTCCGACGATGGGCGAGGAAACGATCACCGTCGGCGAGACGCGGGGTAGGGAGACAGGTGGGAGCGACGTCGAGTTGCCGATCGTCGATCTGTTGACCGGGCGCGGGTTCGTGACCGGGAAATCCGGGTCAGGGAAGTCGAATTCCGCGAGCGTCGTCGCCGAGAAACTCCTCGACCGCGGCTACAGCCTGCTCGCGGTCGACATCGACGGGGAGTACTACGGCCTCAAAGAGGAGTACGAGATCCTCCACGTCGGCGGCGACGAGGAGTGTGACTTACAGGTCGACGAGGAACACGCCGAAAAGATCGCCGAACTCGCCCTCGAAGGGAGCGTTCCGATCATCCTCGACGTCTCCAGCTTCTTGGACGAATCGAAGGCCCGCGACCTCCTGATGGAGACGACGAAGCATCTCTTCGCGAAGGGAAAAAAATGCAAGCAGCCGTTCTTGATGCTTGTCGAGGAGATACACGAGTACATCCCCGAGGGCGGCGGCATCGACGAGTGCGGTCGGATGTTGATAAAGATCTCAAAACGGGGCCGCAAACACGGCCTCGGGATCGTCGGTATCAGCCAACGGCCCGCCGACGTCAAGAAGGACTTCATCACCCAGTGCGATTGGCTCGTCTGGCACCGCCTGACGTGGAACAACGACACGAAGGTCGTCAGCCGGATCCTCGGGAGCGAGTACGCCGACGAGATAGAGGACATGGCCGACGGCGAGGGATTCCTGATGACCGACTGGAACGAGCCGATCCGACGCGTCCAGTTCGAGCGCAAGCAGACCTTCGATGCCGGGGCGACTCCGGGGCTTGACGACTTCGAGCGTCCGGAGCTGAAAAGCGTTAGCGGCGACCTCGTCGACGAGCTCCAGGAGATCACCGACGAGCGCGAGCGCCGGGAAAACCGGGTGAACGAACTCGAGCGCGAACTCCAACAGCGCGAGGAGCGCATCCACGATCTAGAGCGCCAACTCGCAGAGGCGCGCGATTTGAAACGGATGGCCGATCGGTTCTCGCGAGCGATGATGGAGCAGGTAACCGGTCGCCCGCTGTCGGCCGCACCGGGCCGACAGAGCGAACTCGAGGAGGCCCTCGACGGACCGATACGCCGCGACCCGGAACTGGAGGCCGAACTGGAGGCGGTTCGAAACGGCGAACGGGAGCCGATGTCGCCGCCGGTCCCCGACGCTGATGCCGAACGGGACGGAGACGGCCCCGGGACCCACGAGGAGGGCGAAGACGGGACGGACACAGCTGAGGGGACGGACGAGGCGGACAGAACGGACGAACCGGTCGACGCGGGCGATACGGGGAACGATGGCGCGGAAGCGATCTGGACGGCGACCGATACGGACGATGCGGACGCGTCGACCGATACGGACGGTACAGACGCGTCGACCGACACGGACCTGGGCCGCGAGGACGGGGCGAACGCAGATGCGACCGCAACCGACAGCGAAGGCCGAGACGGACCGTTCGACAGCGGGGTTCGGAACGGGAACGGAGCCGGGAACACGGCGCAGGACGCCCCCGTCGATTCGAGCACGGACACTGTGGCGGCCCCCGGTGGCTCCGGCGGGAGTGTGAGCGATCGCTTAGACGAGAACCGAAGAGAGTCCGACGGCGAGGCGGACCCGGACGTAGACCCGAGTTCTGGAGACTCCCTCGCCGATCGGCTCCGGGCGGAGATCGACGCTCTCGACGACGTTACCGCCGGAATGTTGCGGCAGTACCGTCAGGATGGCCCGATCGAGCCGGACGACGCCCACGCGGCGGCGGGCGGATCGGGGGATCGGAGGCCGGCCTACGCGGCGAACCGACGGCTCAGACAGCGCGGCCTGATCGCTCACGTCGGCTGTGGGCAGTACGACTACGCACTCGCGGAGCTCGTCCGAGCGGAGCTGTCCGACCCGGTTTGCCCCGAAGCGACGCCGAGCGACGGGGCGGTCGCCGACGTCGTCGAGGCGGTCGAAGCGGGGGACCCGAGGGTCGGAGGCTCCGTCCCGGAGAACACGCAGGGAAGCGGCCACGAGGGGGGCGGCGAATCCGAACGCACGGCGGATCGATCCCGCGTTCGTCGGTGATCGATTCTGCCGGATCGCTACGCGATCGGATCGACCAGTGATTCGAGCGCAGTACGAGGGTCGTCGGCTTTGGCGACGCCGGACGCGAGGAGAACGCCCTCCGCGCCGAGATCAGACGCGGCGACGAGGTCCTCCCCGGTCGAGATGCCCGCCCCACAGAGGACGGGCGTCCCGGAGGCCGCGTCGACGGAGTCGGTGACGATGTCCGGATCGGCCTTCGAGACGGGTGTCCCGGTCCCGATCAGTTCGGGCGGTTCGACGGCGACGGAGTCCGGATCGAGGCGGGAAGCGGCGGCGATCTGTTTGGGGTTGTTGGCACAGACGATCGTCTCGAGCCCGGCCCGCTCGGCCGCCCGCAAGCTCCCGTCGATATCCGCCAACCGGAGGCGGTGCTCGGAGTGGTTGAGAAGTGTGCCCTCGGCCCCCGCCCGCGAGGCGGCCTCGGCGAGCGTCGATCCGGTGTGGGAGCCATGCTCGATCGACGAAACGTGTTGGGCCCACGTCTCCACGCCAGTTTCGGCGACGGCAGCGAGATCGGCCGCCTGCGGCGCGACCGCGATCCGGACGCCGGTGTTCGCTGCGACCTCGGCCGCGATCGAGGCAATGTCGATCGGATCACAGGGATACGCTTTCAGATTGATCAACACGAACATATCACGATCAGCGTCGGCCAGCAAAAAATAGCTACCTATCGGTGGATCCGCGGCGTCGAGACGCTATCGGGCCGCGCGTTCGCCCCTGGCCACGCCGTCGGCGATCAACTTGTACCCCGCGCCGAACCCTCCGGCCAGGACCGTCAACAGCCCGAAGAGCGCAGCGACGACACCGGCGACCAGGAGGTCCCACTCCGGCGCTCGGCCGAACCCGGTGTCCAGGCCCGTTCCGATCAGCCACGCGCCTGCGCCGAGCGCCGCCTGTCCGGCGAGGATAACCACGAGGTAGTACGCCATCATTCGGTACCCGTACGCGATCCCTTCGACCGCCGAGACTCGTGTCACAGGGGGTCTGCCGCGCCACGATATAAATACGCCCGGGACGGCGGCTTCGCGCGTCCGTTCCGTGTGGTTCTTGTCCGAAACGTCCGAGACGCAGGTATGGACCGAGTGCCGGGCCGCGGGCTGTGCCGACGGGCCGTCATCGCCGCGGCTGGCGTCGCCCTCGCGGGCTGTGTCGACGGTGATAGCGGTGACGAACCGGAGCCGACGCCGATCCCGGACGCCGAGCGCGAGTCCTTCGACAGCGGGTGGCCGACCTTCGGCAGGGACGCAGCCAACACCGGCTACGCGCCCGGTATTTCGGGGCCGTACACCGAGATCGGCGAGCGCTGGCGCTTCGAAACGGACGGCTCGATCGCCGCGAGCCCCGCCGTCGCCGGCGACACGCTTTATATTGGCAGCACCGACGGCTCGGTGTACGCGCTCGATCCGTACGTCGGCGCCGAGATCTGGTCGTTCGAAACCGACGGCCCTGTGACGACGACACCCGCAGTCGCCGACGGAACCGTCTATGTAGGCTCGGGCGACGAGCGGCTGTACGCGATCGACGGGGCCGACGGGACGGAGACGTGGCGCTTCGACGTCGGGGATCGAGTCGGTTCGAGCCCGACGGTCACCGAGGAGGCCGTCTACGTCGGCGGCGTCAACAGCGCCGTGTTCGCCGTGGATCGCGACTCCGGCGAGCGGCGCTGGCGGTTCGGGACCGGCGCGTCGGTGCTCAGCACGCCGGCAGTCGTCGACGGGACGGTCTACGTCGGTTCGGGCGACCTGAACGTCTACGCGCTCGAAGCGGTGTCGGGCGAGGAGCGGTGGCGGTTCGGCACTCGCGGCATCGTCAGCGCGGGACCGGCGGTCGTCGACGGGACGGTGTACGTTGGATCGAGAGATAGCGACCTCTACGCCCTCGACGCCGAAGGCGGTGAACAGAGATGGCAGTTCGATGTCAACGGACAGATCCAGGGCAGCCCCGCCATCGCCGGGGGGACGGCGTTCGTCGGGTCGAGCGACGGCTTCCTCTATGCGGTCGGGACCGACGGCGGCGACCCGAACGGCCGGTGGCGGTTCCGAACCGGGGATTCGGTCGTCGCCAGTCCGGCGGCGACCCGCGATCACGCCTTCGCCGCCTCGACGAGCGGGAACGTGTTCTGCATCCTGCCGGGGGACGGCGGGACCGTCTGGCGGTTCGAGGCCGACACCGGCGTCCAGGAGGGGCCGGCAGTCACCGACGAGTGGCTCTACTTCGGGGACGTGGACGGAACCGTCTACGCGATCGGCTCCGGGTGAACGCTGCACGCCGCTTCGCCGTCCCGCCTCGTGCTGCGTCGCCGCCCGCTCAGACCAGCGACCGTCTGGAGTTCGTGACGACGATGAGGCTGCTCACGCCCATCAACACCGCCGCGATCAGGGGATTGATCAACCCCGCAACGGCGAGCGGGATCGCGACGAGGTTGTAGCCGACAGCCCACAGGAGGTTCTCGCGGATCCGGCGTCGGACGCGGTCGGCGATCTCGAAGAAGGCCGGGACGGTCGAGAGGTCGTCGTCCGTGACCACGGCGTCGGCGGCGTCGATCGTCAACTCGGTTCCGTGAGACATCGCGATCCCGAGGTCGGCGCCCGCGAGCGCCGCGGCGTCGTTGGTGCCGTCGCCGACCATCGTCACCGCGCCGTCGGCCCGGAGCCGCCGGATCAACTCGCGTTTGGCCTCGGGGCGGACTTCCGCGAACACCTCGTCGACGCCGGGGTGGGTCTCGAAGCGCCGGGCCGCGCGCTCGTCGTCACCGGTGATCACGACCACGTCGGTCCCGTCGTCGAAGGCGCCGATCGCCTCCTGCCAGCCCGGCCGGGTGGTATCCCGGAGCACGACGACGCCGGCCGCGTCTCCGTCCCAGCCGACGAGCGTGGGATGGGCGCCGTCGGCCCGGGCCGAGTCGACGGCGTCAGCGAGGTCGTCGGGAACCCTCCAGCCCGCCCGCGCGAAGGCGTCGGGGTGGCCGACCATCGTCTCGTCGCCGTCGACCGTCGCCGCGACGCTCCGGGGGTTCCGTTCGAACCCCGAGACCTCGGCGGTCGGCTCGGGGGCGGCCTCGAGTATCGCGCCGCCGATCGGGTGGTTCGAGCGCCCCTCGACGGCCGCGGCGCGTCCGAGGATCGCCTCCCGGTCCGCGCCGACGACGTCGACGACGGACATCTCGCCCGTCGTCAGCGTCCCGGTCTTGTCGAAGGCGACGGTGTCGGTGTCTGTGACCCGCTCGAAGACCGAGCCGTCGAAGACGAGCAGCCCCGATTCGGAGGCCGCATTCGACCCGGCGGCGAGCGCCAGCGGCGTCGCGATGCCCAGCGAACACGGACAGGAGACGACGAGCACCGACACGCCGATCAGGACGGCCTCGCCCGGGGGGCGACCGAGCCAGAGCCACCCCAGCGTCGTCGCGACGGCGACCGTCACGACGACCGGGACGAACACGAGCGCGAATCGGTTGGCGACCCGCTGGACGCCCGAATCGGTGCTCTGGACCGACCACAGAAGCTCCATCAGCCGATCGACCGTGCTGGTGCGCTCGTCGCCGACCGCGACGACGAGGGCGTTGTCGGTGACGATCGACCCCCCGATGACCCCGGCTCCGGGGGACTTCGCCACCGGGATCGACTCGCCAGTCACGACCGATTCGTCGACCGCCGCAGTGCCGTCTACGACCTCGCCGTCGACGGGGACGCGCTCGCCCGGCCGCACCAACACGCGCTCGCCGGGGGCGATCGACTCGATCGGGGCTCGCTCCGTCGACCCGTCATCGCGGAGCCGCCGGGCGTGGGTCACCCGCGATTCGGCCAGTTCGGAGTAGTACCCGAGCGCGCGCTCCTTGAACCGCGATTCGACGTGGTCGCCGACGGTCACGACCGCCAGGATCATCACCGCGACGTCGAAGTAGACCGTCCGGCCCTCCAAGAGGAACAGCGACGCCGCCGAGTACAGATACGCCGCGCCGACGGCGAGGGCGATCAACACGTCCATGTTCGGCTGGCCGACCTTCAGGCTCACGTAGGCCCCCCGGAAGAAGGGGTAGCCGACGCCGGCGACGATAATCGAACTCCAGACGAACAGCGGGACGAACACCATGAAATAGAGGTTCGACCCGTAGAGGAAATCCCGGGGGTAGATCCCGACGTAGGTCGGGTAGACGAAGAGAAAGTACGGCGCCATCACGGGCATCATCACGATCACGGCGATGGCGGCGCGGTACTCTCCCAGCGAGAGCCGATCCAGAAAGCCCTCCGGCTCCGCGCCCGGTTCGGAGGCGTAGTAGCCGAACCGACTCAACGCCTCCGGGAGCGCCTCGCGGTCGCAGGTCTCGGGGTCGTAGCTCACCCGCGCCATGTCGGTCGAGTAGCTCGCCTCCGCGCCGTAGACGCCCTCGATGTCGGTCGCCGCGGACTCGATGAACAGCTCACACGTCGAGCAGTGCAGGCCGTCGATCGAGAGGTAGGCGGTCTCGCTGTCGACGTCGTCGGGGATCGCCTCGCCTCCGCCCCCCGGCGCGTCGGTCTCCTCCCGGAGCGCCTCGGCGTCGACCTCCTCGGGGTCGACGTCGCCGAGGGTCCGATACACCTCCAGACAGCCCCGACAGCAGAACTCGCCGTCGACGTCGGGGTCGGTGACCGGCTCCGACGGCGTCGACAGATCGCACAGCGTACACGAACCCATCGGTGGGGATTGGGGCTCAGAGAGTAATTCGGTTTGGGTTTCGGGGTGATGCGGGTTTGAACAGCGTATATAAATGCGGGTGATAGTATGTGGTGATTAATGAGGTCACCCTGTTGCAGGACGCGATGTCAATCATAACTATTGATTCTTGATTCGGGCACAAAAAATAACAGACTAGAATGAGCTTAGGGTACTTGTTTCCGTGTAAGTATATACCTATCAGCTACCGTCGTCGAATGTTTCGGGCAGTGTGAACGTGCCGATTATATCTTGTTGATCGCCATTTATGAATATAATGTTAACACTTGACCCGCCATCGTTACTGCTACCAGATGTATATTCCCCGAGATCAATTCGAATCACTTCCCCTGCATTGAGCGTATCGTCACTGGACCCGAGTGCCCCAGAGACACTATCTGTAAGACTTCCGCTAGGATTTATGAAACCACCATCACTTCCCTTATCTCCCACATCCTCGCCACCGACCCGGATTTCAATGTCATTAGCGTTGATGTTGTCTCCACCACGGTGCGTGATGGTGAGTGCGTCACCACCCGCATCGTCGTCTGGGCCAACATCAAAATTAAACGATGCCTGTGGTGCGGATTCTACACTATCACCAAGCCCGAGTACGAATGTTCCAATCACGGCTGCCAAAATAACTGTTATGGCAACCATCAGAATAACACCAATAACGGGCGAAACAGCTCGTTTTTGTGTTGGTTCTTTGAGTATTTCTTTCATTTTTGTGTTACAGTTTAGTAACGGTGTTTGTCAGTATGATTTATTTTATTTAAGAGCTAACATCTGCATCAGATGGTATCTCGTAGCTACCTATGATGTTCTCTGAGCCATCAGATACGTACACAATGTCTACTGTTGATCCAGATTCATCAGCAACACTAACGAACCCGTTGTCGCCTGCACGGAACTCACCGGTGATTTCGCTACTACCACTTGCCGAATCATCTAGGGTCGTATCAGTCCCCCCGACACGGAATTCGAGATCACTAAGATCGATAGTGTCACCACCTCGATGAGTGACCTCGACCACATTATTATCTTCATCGAGATCAAAATCAAACGACGCCTGCGGTGCGGACTCGACGCTATCACCGAGCCCCAACACGAACGTTCCGATCACGGCCGCCAGAATAACCGTAATTGCGACCATCAGAATCACACCGATAACAGGCGATACGGCCCGGTCGTCGTCCGGAGTGTCGAATAAGCTTTGTAGTGTCATGGTTTCGTGAACAGCCGGTATAAGGGACGTCCCGTCGGGGCCGCTGAAGTCGCGGTACGAATGGTCCGTAGTAGCGGGCCGCTGGGTTCGCCCGTTCGCCTTGGCTGTCGTATGATGTAGTTCGCGGGCAGCACTTAAAACCTGTTCGACATACACAGCTTCCGAATCCCGGCGAGGTGATCCCGGCATCGTGATCGTTTGGCGGGGGACGGACCCGAATCGGGCGTGAAGTAGGGTGCTGTGCGTCGCGTTTTTGTCGAACGAAGTGGAATAGTGGGGACGGAGGGATTTGAACCCCCGATCTACTGATATCTCCGGTGTGCGCCTCGGAACTCCAGAGGGTCGTCAACGCGGCGCGATGATCAGTCGCCCGCTCGGTATATCAGTCTGGAGTCTCGTCACCGGGCGCGTGGCCTCTGGAGTCAGCCGCCATGCCTGGCTTGGCCACGTCCCCTCGCCGATTCGTACCGCCGGTTCGGGTAAATGGGTTTCGATTCGCGGTACCGCTATACGGTCGGCGGCCGAAACAGGTGTATGAACGAGTCGGTCACGCTCACCGTCCGCGAGGACGGCGCGGAGACGACCATCGAGGCCGAGCGAGGAGCGATCCTCCGGGACGTTCTCCGCTCGCACGGCGTCGCGGTGTACGGGTCGGTCTCGCGGGTGGCCAACTGCGGCGGCCGGGGACTGTGCGGCACCTGTGGCGTCCGGGTCGAGGGCGCCGAGGGCGGGTCGATCCCGGCGGCGGGGCTCCACGACGCGGCGGCCAAGCGGTGGGGGTACCCCCGGCTGTCGTGTCGGATTCGGGTCACCGAGCCGATGACCGTCGAAGTGATCGAGAAGGTCGTCTGGGGGCAACTCCGACCGGAGTGACGGGGCCTCTCGGCGACCGCACCGAACCGAGGTGCGGAGCCGGGCCGCGACGCCCCGAGATGTCGGAAGATATATGAAAATTACCCCCGAACTTACCGGATATGTACACGATTGTTGCGGGGATCGACACCGACAAAGAGCGCGCGGTAGCCCAAGCGGAGACGATCGCGGACATGCCGATGGACACCGACGAGGTCGAAGCAGTGCTCACGCACAGCTTCGAGGAGAACCGCTCCGGCGCTTCGGTGGCGCAGGTGTCCTCAGTCCAGCGCGCCCGCGACATACTGGAGGAGGCCGGCATCGACGTCGTTCTCGAGGAAGCTGGTAGCGACGACCCCGCCGCGACCGTTCTGACGTTCGCCGAGGAGTACGACGCCGACCTGGTGGCCGTGGCCGGGCGGAAACGCTCACCGACGAAGAAGGTCGTCTTCGGCAGCGTCAGCCAGGAGATCATCCTCAACACCCATCGCCCGGTCTTGGTCTGCGAGTAAACCCCTCGGAACGTGGCGGCGCTTGCTCGTCCCGTCGCTCACGCGTTCTCCGAACCGTAGAGCGCTCCAAGCGAGCACACGCCGGCACCGGAGTCACCGATCCGTCTCGCTCCACCCGCAGTCCTGGCACTTATATCCCGTAACGAACTCCGTGACGCTCGGCATATAGCCCACGGAGAGCACGCTGCCGCCACACTCGGGGCATTCGCGGTCGGCGTCTTCGATCGCCTCGGCGTCCATGACGCCCTCTCCTTCGATGAGCTCGGCGAGTTTTCCAGGCGTTACCATTCGTCCTTCGACGACGCGGTTGTCGGCCATACGACGACAACGGACGCCGACGCTCGTAAGCCTGATCGTTCCGGTCACCGGGTTCCCCGACGCCGCCCCTGCCAGAGTCGCGT
The DNA here is from genome assembly GCF_000591055.1 of Natronomonas moolapensis 8.8.11. GTDB lineage: Archaea > Halobacteriota > Halobacteria > Halobacteriales > Haloarculaceae > Natronomonas > Natronomonas moolapensis. The sequence goes on from NC_020388.1 coordinate 2,260,610, forward strand.
CCGGGTCCGGCGAGAGCGCCCGACGAGAGCCACTCAGAGCCACGGCGCCCGGTCGCCGTCCGGGACGCCGGGGGAGCCGTCCTCGTCGACGTCCCCCTCGACCGCGGGTGCCGGTTCGTCGTCGTCGCCGTCGGCACCGGGACCTGCATCGGGATCCGCACCGGGACCGCCGTCGGTCGCAGCCGGGACGGACCCGGCGTCGTCGGCGTCGATCGCACCCTCGGGGTTGAACGCCAACAGGCCCGTCAGCGCGAGGACGATGAGCGCGAGCGGTTCCTCGCCCGTGATCGGACCGATCCGGAGGATAGACAACGGGAGCACGCCCAACGCGACGGCGCTTCCGAAGCGGAACCGGTCGATGTCGACGTTGCCGCGCAGCCACGGGCCGAACAGCGCGACAGCGAGCGCGAAGCCGACGCCGATCGCGGCCGCGCCGGTCCCGTAGACGACGAACATCGGCTCGGAGACGAACTGGAGTTCGAACCCGTTCGGTCGGAAACTGGCGACGAGTCCCAGCGCGATCACGACGCCGGGGCCCGGGAGATACTCCCCCACGGTTGCGCTGGCGGTTCGGGCCGCAACGGCGAGGATAACGAGGGCGGCGAAGCGCTCGAAGACTTCCATCGCCAGCATCGACTCGATGGTCGGCGCGATGGCGGCTTGGACGGCGGCGAGCGGAATGACGAGCGCGCCGACCGCCAGGATGTTCCGGACGCGCTCGCGTCTCTTGCCCTCCATCTCCGCGAGGACGACGGCGAGCGTCGCGCTCCCGCCGAAGATGAGCAGGCCGACCTCGACCATGCCGAGGATCGACGAGACCGCCCCCGCGAGGACGAGCGCCGCAAAGATGCCATCTAAAAGCGGCAACGCCATGACGGTCGCGAGCAGCCGGGTTCCTTCGCCGACGCGTCGCTCGATGCGCAACGCGACCGGATGTCTGGAGGTACTCATCCGTCAGGCGGGACGTCCCTCACCGTAGGATCGGCGGTAACGATGGCGATACCCTCCCGGACGGTCGGACCCGGATCCGGATCCGAACGTCGTACGGAACCGCGGCGACGGGTCGGCCCCGAACCGTTTGAGGGTATTCTCCGCGTTGGTGGTCCGCATCGCGGTCGTAAATGTAGCGCTGATGCCGAGGGCGTACTCGCCGGCGGTGCGCTGTGCGATGGGACTTGCGGAGTCCATAGATGACGTTAGTTTCCTATGTTTTATAAATGTTGTGTGGGTCGCCGCCGCACACGAGCGACGAACGGCAACCCGTCGTCCCGCCAGTTCGACGGACGTATCTGGAATATATCAAAACAGGGACGAACGTCCATTCGTGGCGTGCAACCGCCAGATCCGTTCACTCGACTGGCAACTCCGTTCACTCGACGCGCTCACACTGAAGCGGCCTGGGGGTCTCGCGAGCGACGTTTCAGCGTACGCCCCTTCGCGGCCGTGTTCTCCACCACGGTGGGCTCGCGCTCTCGCAACGCTTTTGAATGGGGGATTCCGACCGTTTATATGGCGAGCGACGAACCCTTCTCAGAGAAGCTCCGCGTCCCCGAGGCGCTGACGTTCGACGACGTACTGCTCCGTCCCAAGGAGAGCCGCGTCGAACCGGACGACGCCGACATGGCGACCCGCGTTTCGACGAACGTCTCGGTGAATCTTCCCGTTGTCTCGGCGGCGATGGACACCGTCACCGAGGCCGAGTTGGCGATCGAGATGGCTCGCCAGGGCGGTCTCGGCGTCCTCCACCGCAATATGTCTGTCGAGGAGACCGCCGAACACGTCGAGCAGATCAAACGCGCCGACGAACTCATCATCCGCGATGTCGTCACCGCCGACCCCGATCAGACCGTCCGCGAGGTCGACGCGATGATGGAGCGAGAGGGCGTCTCGGGCGCACCCGTCGTGGACGACGACGGCGTCGTGTTGGGGATCATCTCCGGGACCGACATCCGCCCGTACCTGGAGGTCGGCGAGTACGACGCGGTTCGCGAGGCCATGACCGACGAGGTCGTCACGACCGGCGAGGACGTGACGCCGCGGGAGGCCTTGGAGTTGATGTACGAGCACAAAATCGAGCGCGTGCCGATCGTCGACGGGGACGATCGCCTGACCGGTCTCATCACGATGGCGGGGGTGCTCGCCCGGCGCGAACACGACAACGCGGCCCGCGACGACGACGGGGCGTTGGTCGCCGGCGTCGCGGTCGGCCCCTTCGAGACGGACCGGGCCAGGGCGGCCGACGACGCCGGCGCCGACGTCGTGTTCATCGACTGCGCGCACGCACACAACCTCGACGTCATCGACTCCGCCCGCGAGATCGAAGCCGAAGTTGAGGCCGACGTCGTCGTCGGCAACGTCGGGACGCGAGAGGCCGCCGAGGCGATCGTCGGCTTCGCCGACGGGATCAAGGTCGGCATCGGCCCGGGGTCGATCTGCACCACGCGGGTCGTCTCCGGATCGGGAATGCCACAGATCACCGCCGTCGCGGAGGTCGCGGACGTCGCATCGGGACACGACGTCCCCGTCATCGCCGATGGTGGCATCCGATACTCCGGGGACGCTATCAAGGCCATCGCCGCGGGTGCCGACGCCGTCATGCTCGGGTCGTATTTCGCTGGCACCGACGAGGCCCCCGGTCGCGTCATCACGATGAACGGCAAACGCTACAAGCAGTATCGCGGGATGGGATCGGTCGGCGCGATGAACGACGGCGGTGGCGACCGCTACCTCAAGGACGAACCCGAGGACGAGGAGTTCGTCCCCGAGGGCGTCGAGGCCGCAAAACCGTACAAGGGGCCGCTGTCCTCGGAGCTGTATCAGCTCGTCGGCGGGATGCAGTCCGGCATGGGCTACGTCGGCGCGGAAACCATCCCGGAGTTCAAGCAGCGAAGCGAGTTCGTTCGCGTCTCCTCGGCCGGCCAGACCGAGAGCCACGCTCACGACGTCGTGATCACTGACGAGGCGCCGAACTACAGCCCCGAAAGCTGAGCTCCGACCGGGGCGGAGGACGGTGACGACCGTCGCCCTCGCCCGCCGACCTCGGATCTTATAAACGCCGGTGTTCTATGATAGGCTATGTTCGGCGTCGCCGCCCAGTTCGGTGCGGCTTTCGAGTGGCTGTTCGGGACCTTCGGTCCGTTCTTGATCCCGGCGACGCTCTTCGTCCTCGGTGCCGTGGGATATTTATTCCTCTACGTCGTCGAGCGAACCCGGCGTGACGATTGGTCCGGCGAGACGTAGCGGACTAGAGGCGATGGCGGCCGCACGCCGAGAATCGGGGAATCACCTATATTCCATCCCTCCGAGACGACGGTGTATGAACGACGACGCGATGGGCCGGTTTCCGGTCCCCGACCGGGAGTCGTTGCCGGCCGACGTCCGCGAACGGATCGACGAGGAGACCGACCGCGCCGGCTTCACACCGAACGTCTTCTCGGCGCTCGCTTATAAGCCGAGTCACTTCCGGGCCTTTTTTGCCTACCACGACGCGCTGACCGAGGACACGCCCCTAGAGCGCGAGGAGATCGAGATGCTCATCGTTACCGTCTCCGGCATCAACGACTGTCTGTACTGCGTCGTCGCCCACGGGGCCTTGCTTCGGATCTTCGCCGACGCCCCCGAACTCGCCGATCAACTGTCGACGAACCACCGGGCGGCGGACCTCTCGGAACCCCACCGCGAGATGTTGGACTTCGCCGAAAAGCTCACCGAGTCCCCGAGCAAGATCGACCGATCGGACTTCGATGGACTCCGCGAGGCGGGGTTCTCGACCGAGGCGATCTGGGACATCGCCAGCGTCGTGGCGTTTTTCAACCTCTCGAACCGGATGGCCGTGTTCGCCGATATGCGCCCTAACGACGCATTTTATACGATGGGGCGGGGTGACTAACGACGGCGGCCAGCGACGGCGGCCAGCGACGGCGACTAGTGGCGGACGGTAGTAGCGAGACGACCATCCGGTCGTTCGGGGGCGACTACTGTGGTCTCCTAGATCCTCTATACCGCTCCTAGAAGCGTTTACCCGTGGGTCGGTCGTGCCGTCGCGTGATGACAGATCCCCGATCGACGGCCGCGACATCCCGTCCTGAGTCGAGAGATCGATCCGGATCGTCCGACCGCCTCGGTCCGGACGAACATCCTGTCTGTGCTGATCCGACGACGCCCCTCGAAGTGACGTATTACGTCCGCGACGACGTGAGCGCGCCGAGCAGGCGCCAGATCGAGTCGGTCGAGCGCCGCCTCGACGCCCTCGCCCGGACGCGGTTGGTGGCCGAAATACACACCGAGCGGTGGCCGCCACGCCGACACGCGATCGGTTCGGAGGCCGACGTCGTGACGTGCAGCGCGCTCGTCGATCGCCTCGAGCGGTGGGCCGACGAGGTCGGCTGCTCACTCCAGCCAGCGATCCGTCGGCGGGCGTCCGAATCGCTCCTCGAGGACGAACCCTCCGACGCCGGCGTCTGCGTTCCGGTGATGCTGTTGACCTTCGAGCGTGCGGGCTCCGAGTCGTCGGGACTTGCGGGCGTCGTCCCCTACACTGTCCCCAGCGAGGCCGGCGGTACGACGACCTACACCGTCACAGACTGGCTCACAGCGGCCGAACGCACTGTCGGCACGGACGCCGAGGTGTCGCGGGATCGGGCGCGGATATCGGCTCTCCAGCGGCGAACGTAATTCCACGCCCGACACCGACCCCCCACATCACGCGGAGCCGCCGGTGGTCGACCCCGGCGACGCGGATTTGTTATTATAGAGATACAAGGAGAATACCGGTGGCTTTAGCCACCAGATGAATCCGACAAAAGTTTATGTATAGACACAGTACGTATAATTGTGCGTGGGGAACTGGCAGTTGACTCGGTGTTTGCCACGGTTTCTAACCGGAATCAAAAAGTAAGCCGACCACGCCGACAGTCGTAAAACAATCAGCTATCTCGAAGCCCTTCAGCGGGTACGAGTAACGGCTTCGTGGCAGAGCCACTGGCTGACTGTCCAGCAAACCTGAGACTCCCAACGTTCAGGATTGACCTGCCCGGTCAACACCGGGTGGGAGGCCCGCGACTTTAGGCGCGGGAGGATGTCACTATTCGAGGTCGAAGCGGTCGAGCGTCATCACTTTGTGCCACGCGTCCACGAAGTCCTCGACGAGTTGCTCTTCGCCGTCTTCGGCGGCGTACACCTCCGAGATGGCTCGGAGACGAGCGTTCGAGCCGAATATCAGGTCGATTCGGCTGCCTCTCCAGTCGAGTTCGCCCGTGTCGCGGTCGTATCCCTCGTAGAGCTGTTCGGACTCCGAGGACTGTTCCCACTCCGTGTCCATGCTGAGCAGGTTCACGAAGAAGTCGTTGGTCAGTGCCCCTGGCCGGTCGGTGAGCACGCCGATGTCCGATCCCTGGTACGTCGCGCCCAGCGCGCGCATCCCGCCGACCAGCGCGGTCGTCTCCTCGAGCGTCAGGTTCAGCAGTTCGGCGTCGTCGACGAGCAGCTCCTCGGCGGGCCGGTCGACGCTGTCGTGGATGTAGTTGCGGAACCCATCGATCGTCGGCTTGAGCGCCTCGAAAGAGTCGACGTCGGTTTGTTCCTGGGAGGCGTCGGTGCGCCCCGGCTCGAACGGGATTTCGACGTCGTAGCCGGCCTCGGCGGCCGCCGCCTCGATGGCCGCGTTGCCGCCCAGTACGATCAGATCCGCGAGCGAGACGCGGACGTCGTCGGATCGCGAACCGTTGAACTCCTCTTTGATCGCCTCGAGCGTGTCGAGGGCCTCTGCGAGTTCGGCGGGTTCGTTCGCTTCCCAGTCCCGCTGTGGGCGGAGGCGGATCCGCGCGCCGTTGGCGCCGCCGCGCTTGTCGCTATCGCGGTACGTCGACGCCGACGCCCACGCCGTCTTGACGAGCCGCTGGATCGATAGCTCCGAGTCGAGGAGCTCCGATTTGAGCGCCTTGATTTCCTGCTCGCCGATCAGGTCGTGTTCGACGTCCGGGATCGGATCCTGCCAGACCATCGTCTCCTCGGGGACCTCCGGGCCGAGGAACCGTTCCGGCGGGCCCATGTCCCGGTGGGTCAGCTTGTACCACGCCTTCGCGAAGGCCATCCCGAACTCCATGGGGTTCTCCTGGAACGTTTCCATTATTTCGCGGTAGTCCGGATCCCGTTTGAGGGCGATGTCCGTCGTGAGCATCATCGGGGTGACGGGCTCGCTCCCGCCCTGGGCGTCCGGCGCGGTCGCGACGTCTTGGCCTTCCTTCGGCGTCCACTGCCAGGCGCCGCCGGGACCTTTCTCCGGCTCCCACTCGTACTCCATCAGGTTGTCGACGTAGCCCATGTCCCATTCGGTCGGCGAGGACGTCCAGGGACCCTCGATACCGCTCGTGATCATCGCGCCCTGGGTGGCCCCCTCGTGCTCCCAGCCGAGGCCCTGCTGTTCGATGGGTGCGGCCTCCGGCTCCGGGCCGACGTTCTCCTCTGGGTCGTCGGCGCCGTGGACCTTCCCGAAGGTGTGACCGCCGGCGATGAGCGCCGCGGTCTGTTTGTCGTTCATCGCCATCCGGGAGAAGGTCTGTCGGATGTTCTTCGCCGACGCCATCGGATCCGGCTGCCCGTCCGGGCCCTCCGGGTTCACGTAGATGAGCCCCATCACCGACGCGCCGAGTCCCTCCTGGATCTCGCCCGGTTCGTCGAACCGCTCGTTCGTCTCCAGTTCGTCCTCGGGACCCCAGTTTGCGGCCTTGTCCGTGTCGAAGGCGTCCTCCCGCCCACCGGCGAAGCCGAACGTGCGAAAGCCCATCGACTCGATCGCCACGTTCCCGGCGAGGATGATCAGATCGGACCACGAGAGGTTCTTGCCGTACTTCTGTTTCACCGGCCACAGCAGCCGGCGGGCCTTGTCGAGGTTCGCGTTGTCGGGCCAACTGCTGATGGGGGCAAAGCGCTGTCGACCGCCGGCCGCGCCACCCCGCCCGTCGCTGGCGCGATACGTGCCGGCGCTGTGCCAGGCCATCCGGATGAAAAACGGCCCGTAGTGGCCGTAGTCAGCCGGCCACCAGTCCTGTGACGTCGTCATCACGTCTTCGATGTCGTCCTTTACCGACTCGAGATCGAGAGATTCGAACGCCTCCGCGTAGTCGAACTCCTCGCCCAGCGGGTCAGCCCGCTGGGCGTTCTGATCGAGGGGGTCGAGATCCAACTGGCTCGGCCACCACTCCCGGTTCGATTTACGATCTTGCGAACTCATCATCCATCGGTTGTCGCTTCGGAAAGTTAATGTTATCGATAGAAAAAGTATATATCTATATTTCACAACTGTATGTGTCGAATTTATAAAGAACGGCGACCGTCGTCCTCGTTTGTCGCACCGCGTACGGCGGTTTTTCGCCGGCGTCATTGTGCACGTTTTTTAGGGCAGTACCGACCCCCCACACGAATCAGTCACGAATAATTGTTCGACATTATTCGTGTGTGACAGATTCACCCGCAACGAGGACGGGAACGAAGCGATCCACTGCCGTACGGCGTCAAACTCACATCTACGCCGTCCACATCTACGCCATCCACATCTACGCCATCCACATCTACGCCATCCACATCTACGCCATCCACATCTACACCCCTACTCGAAGACCTCAGCACCGCGTCCGATCCTCGTCTGGTACGCGCGGGCGTCGACGCCGGCGTCCTCGAAGGCGTCGAGCATCGTTCCAGCGATCGTCTGCCGGTCCCGCTCGTGGCAGGCGGCGATCACCGCCGGACCGGCCCCGGATATCGTCACACCCGTCGCGCCGGCGTCGAATGCAGCCGATCTGACCGCCTCGTACCCGGCTATCAGTTCGGCCCGGGCAGGGGTGACGATCGAGTCGTCCATCCCCCGGCCGACGAGGCCGGGATCGTCTCGCGCCATCCCGACCGCGAGCGTCGCCGCGTTGCCGACGACCTCGACGACGTCTTCCATATGCGCCCCGTCCGGAACAACGCCTCTCGCGTCACGCGTCGAGACGACGACCTCGGGCAGGCAGGTGACGAGCGGGATCGACGCATCGACTGCGGTGACCCCGTCGCTGCGAGCGATCGTGAACCCGCCCATGATCGAGGGGGCGACGTTGTCGGCGTGGGCCGCCCCCGAGACGACCGCCTCCCCTTCGGCGGCGATCGGGACGAGCGCCTCCCTGGAGAGCCCCCGATCGTACAGCTCGTTCAGCCCCACCGCGGCGGCCGCGGCCGACGCCGCCGAGGAACCGAGCCCCGAGGCCGGCCTGACGCCCTTGTCGATCTCGATGTGGGCCGGGGCCTCGAGCGCCTCGGCGACCGCGCCGACGGTGTTCTTTTCGGGGTCCTCCGGGATGTACTGGCTCCCGACGCCGGTCACGTCGATCGTGGTGCGGTCGGCCTTCTCGACGCGGACGATGTCCGCCGGCCGCCCCAGCGCCGCACCGAAGACGTCGAAGCCACTCCCCAGGTTTGCGCTCGTCGCGGGGGCCCGCACCGTTACCATACCCCCCGTTTCCGTCGCCCCGGAATAAAACCCGACCTTTCGGGCCGTTACAAAAAGCTCTCGATGTGGTCCGCGACCTCGTCGGGCGTGTCCCCGACCGGAACGCCAGCGTCGTTCAGGGCGTCGATCTTCGATTCGGCGGTGCCGGTGCCGGACCCCGAGACGATCGCGCCCGCGTGGCCCATCCGCTTGCCCGGCGGGGCGGTTCGGCCGGCGATGAAGGCGGCAACGGGGGTGTCCATGTGCTCGCCGATGAACGCCGCGGCCTCTTCCTCGTCCTCGCCGCCGATCTCGCCGCACATCGCGACGGCCTCGGTGTCGGGGTCGTTCTCGAACAGCTCGAGGGCGTCGACGAAGTCCGTCCCGATGATGGGGTCGCCGCCGATGCCGACCGCCGAGGTCTGGCCGATCCCGCGCTGGGTGAGGTTGTCCACGACCTGGTAGGTGAGCGTCCCCGATCGGGAGACCAATCCGACGTTGCCCTCGGCGAAGATGTTGCCCGGCAGGATGCCGAGTTTCGCCTCGCCGGGGGTGATGAGCCCGGGGCAGTTCGGCCCGATCAGGTGCGTGTCAGTTTCGGCCAGCTTCCGGTAGACCTTCGCCATGTCCTGTTGGGGGACGCCCTCGGTGATGGCGACGACGAGGTCGACCGGCGAGTCCAGCGCCTCGAACAGCGCGTCGGCGGCGAACGCGGGCGGGACGAAGACCACCGCGGCGTTGGCGTCCTCCTCGCGGGCGGCCCCGTGGACGGTGTCGTAGACGGGGACCCCGTCAACCTCCTGGCCGCCGCGTCCGGGCACCGCGCCCGCGACGACGTTCGTCCCGTATTCGATCATCTGGCCGGTGTGGAACTTCCCCTCGCCGCCGGTGATCCCCTGTACCACGACGCGCGTGTCGTTGTCGACTAGAATGCTCATTGTGCTTCCTCCTCGTCGGCGTATTCGACCGCACGCTGGACGGCGTCCTCCAGCGTCGCCTCGACCGTTACGAGGTCGGTGTTCAGGATCTCCATGCCCTCTTCCGCGTTGGTCCCGGCGAGTCTGACGACGACCTTCTTCGGGATCTCGTCGAACCCTTCGAGGGCCTCGTTGATTCCCTTGGCGACCTCGTCGCCGCGGGTGATGCCGCCGAAGATATTGAACACCACCGAATCGACGTTCTCGTCGGAGAACACCATATCGAGGGCGTTCGTCACGCGCTCGGCCTTCGCGCCGCCGCCGATGTCGAGGAAGTTGGCGGGCGAGCCGCCGTAGTAGTCGACCAGATCCAGCGTCGTCATGACGAGGCCGGCGCCGTTGCCGATGATCCCCGTGTTGCCCGACAGCCGGACGTAGTCGAAGCCGTACTCGTTGGCCTTGGCTTCGAGTTCGTCGCCCGCGGCCTCCTCTTCCATCTCGGCGAGGTCGGGGTGGCGAAACAGCGCGTCCTCGTCGATGTTCATGACCGCGTCGGCGGCGACGACCTCGTCGTCGGCCGTGACCATGAGAGGGTTGACCTCGATCTCGGTGGCGTCTTTGTCCTCCCAGAGTTCGTACAGTTGAGTGAGAACCGAGGCGACGTCAGTGGCGACCGCGCGGTCGACGCCGGCCTCGAAGGCGGCCTTGCGGGCCTGATACGGATGCATCCCGAACGCCGGGTCGACGTGTTCGCGCACGATGGCGTCGGGCTCCTCGGCTGCGACCTCCTCGATGTCGACGCCGCCGCGGGTCGAGACCATCGCCACGGGCTTGCCCTCGGTTCGGTCCATCGTCACGCCGACGTAGAGTTCGTTCGTGAAGTCGACGGCCGCCTCGACGAGCACGCGGTCGACGTGCAGCCCCTTGAGGTCCATCCCGAGGATCTCGGCGGCGGCCTCGCGGGCCGACTCGGCGTCGTCGACGAGTTCGATGCCGCCGGCCTTGCCGCGGCCACCGACCTGTACTTGCGCTTTGATTGCGACCGGGTAGCCGATCCCCTCGGCTGCCTCGACCGCGTCGTCGACGGTCGAGGCGAGCGTCGAGTCCGGGACGGGGATCCCGGCGTCGGCGAAGACACCCTTCGCTTGGTATTCGTGAAGTTTCATCGCTGGTTCGGCCGAACCGTCGAGGGACGCGGAGTTAGTAGTACCGAAACGAACCCGCGCGCGAACTGTGGCGATTCGGCTCCGTTCGGATAGCGGAACGATTTTTTAATTGCTGGTCGTTTCCCGACCAAGACCGACCCATGACTATGGACGAAAGCATCGACGAGGTACGCGAGAAAAAGCGCGACGCCGAGCGCGGCGGCGGCGAGGACCGCATCGAGAAACAACACGAGAAGGGCAAACTGACCGCCCGCGAGCGCGTCGAGTACTTCCTCGACGACGGCACCTTCGAGGAGTTCGACCAGCTGAAGACGCACCGCTGTACCAACTTCGATATGGACGACGACCAGCCCTACGGCGACGGCGTCGTCACCGGCTACGGCGAGGTCGACGGCCGGACCGTCTTCGTGTTCGCACACGACTTCACCGTCTTCGGCGGCTCGCTGGGGGAGGCCTTCGCCGAGAAAGTCTGTAAGGTGATGGACCGAGCCATCGAAACCGGCGCGCCCATCATCGGGCTGAACGACTCCGCCGGCGCGCGCATTCAAGAGGGGATCGACTCGCTGGCCGGCTACGCCGACATCTTCCATCGGAATCAAAAGGCCTCGGGGGTCGTCCCGCAGATCTCGGCAATCATGGGGCCCTGCGCCGGCGGCGCGGTGTACTCACCTGCGATTACCGACTTCATTTATATGGTCCAGGACACGAGTCACATGTTCATCACCGGTCCAGACGTCATCGAGACGGTGACCGGCGAGGAGGTCGGCTTCGAGGAGCTCGGCGGCGCTTCGACCCACACCGGCGAGTCCGGCGTCGCACACTTCTCGGCGGCCGACGAGAAGGACGCCCTCGACGACATCCGGTATCTGCTCTCGTATCTCCCCTCGAACAACGTTGAAGACCCGCCCCGGGTCGAACCGTGGGACGACCCCGAGCGCCGCGACGAGGAACTCGAAGAGATCGTCCCGGACCAGCCGCGAAAGCCCTACGACATCGTCGACGTGATCGATCGGATCGTCGACGAGGGCTCCTTTCTCGAGGTCGCCGAGTCCTACGCGCGAAACCTCGTCACCGGGTTCGGCCGCCTCGACGGCCGTTCGGTCGGCGTCGTCGCGAACCAGCCCCGCGTCAACGCCGGCACCCTCGACATCGACGCCTCGCTGAAAGGCGGCCGCTTCGTCCGTTTCTGTGACGCGTTCAATATCCCGATCGTCACGTTCGTCGACGTCCCGGGGTTCATGCCCGGCACCGATCAAGAGCACAACGGGATCATCAAACACGGCGCAAAGCTGCTGTACGCGTTCAGCGAGGCGACGGTCCCGCTTTTGACCGTGATCACCCGGAAGGCCTACGGGGGCGCCTACGACGTGATGGCGTCGAAGCACCTCGAGGCCGACGTCAACTACGCGTGGCCGACCGCCGAGATCGCCGTCATGGGTCCGAAGGGCGCTGTCAACGTGTTGTACCGCGACGAGTTGGCCGACGCCGACGACGTGGAGGCCCGCCGCGAGCAGCTCATCGACGAGTACCGCGACACCTTCGCGAACCCCTTTAGTGCCGCCGAGCGCGGCTTCATCGACGACGTGCTCGAACCCACCGAGACGCGGCCGCGGTTGATCCACGACCTCGAGATGCTCGAGTCCAAGCGCAAGGACCACCCCGACAAGAAACACGGGAACATCCCGCTTTGACGATGGCGACCGACATGGACATCCGGATCCCCGACGACGCCGACGCGTCGGAGGCCGCGGCGATCACGGCGGTCCTCCGAACGCTCGCCGCGGAGGCGAAAGCGCAGGCGTCGGCCGGGGGATCGGCCGACCCCTCGCGTGACCCCTGGGAGTTCACGGGACGGGTCGAGGGGCTCCAGAGCCGCCGTGTCCGCGCGCCATCCGGCGCGCCGACCGACGACTGGAGCGCCGCCGGGCGGACGGACCGCTTTTGAGTTCGGGGGACAGCTCCGGGCGCGGCCCGCGGACTGTGGACCGTCAGCGGCGGCGCGCGCCCCGTCTCGGAGCGCCAATCCACTGCGGACCGACAGAATAACGTACTCACCGCGAAACCGATCGAACAATTATGTTCGAGAAAGTACTCGTCGCAAACCGCGGGGAGATCGCGGTACGCGTGATGCGTGCCTGCGAGGACCTCGGGATCGACACCGTTGCGGTGTACAGCGAGGCCGACAAACACGGCGGGCACGTCCGTTACGCCGACGAGGCGTACAACGTCGGGCCGGCGCGCGCGGCCGACTCGTATCTCGACCACGACGCGGTCATCGACGCCGCTCGGAAGGCCGACGCGGACGCGATCCACCCTGGGTACGGCTTCCTCGCGGAGAACGCGACCTTCGCCGCCGCCGTCGAGGCGACCGAGGGCGTCACCTGGGTCGGCCCCTCCGCCGAGTCGATGGAGCAGGCCGGCGAGAAGACAAAAGCCAGAACGACCATGGAGGCCGCGGACGTCCCGATCGTCCCCGGAACGACCGACCCCGTCACGGACGTCTCGGAGGTCGAGGAGTTCGGCGAGGAGTACGGCTATCCGATCGCGATCAAGGCCGAGGGTGGCGGCGGCGGCCGCGGTATGAAGATCGTTCACAGTCCCGATGAGGCGGCCGACCAACTCGACGCCGCAAAGCGGGAGGGCGAGGCGTACTTCGACAACGACTCGGTGTACCTCGAGCGCTACCTCGAGAACCCCCGACACATCGAGGTGCAGATTCTCGCCGACGAGCACGGCAACGTCCGTCACCTCGGCGAGCGGGACTGCTCGCTGCAGCGCCGCCACCAGAAAGTCATCGAGGAGGGCCCCTCGCCCGCCCTCTCGGAGGAACTCCGCGAGGAGATCGGCAACGCCGCCCGCCGCGGCGCGGACGCGGCCGACTACTACAACGCCGGCACCTTCGAGTTCCTCGTCGAGGAGGAACAACGCGACGACGGCGAGTTGCTCGGCCCCGACGCGAACTTCTACTTCCTCGAGGTCAACACCCGTATCCAGGTCGAACACTGCGTCACCGAGGAGCTGACGGGCGTCGACATCGTCAAGTGGCAGCTCCGGGTCGCCGCCGGCGAGGAGATCGACTTCGCACAGGAGGACGTCGAACTCGACGGCCACGCCATCGAGTTCCGGATCAACGCCGAGAACGCCGCCGACGATTTCGCCCCCGCAACGGGCGGCGAACTCGGAACGTACGACCCCCCGGGCGGGATCGGCGTCCGCGTCGACGACGCACTCAGGCAGGGCGACGACCTCGTCACCGACTACGACTCGATGGTAGCGAAACTCATCGTCCACGCCGGCGACCGCGAGGAGTGTTTCGCCCGCTCGGAGCGCGCGCTCTCGGAGTACGACATCGAGGGCATCCCGACGATCATCCCGTTCCACCGGCTGATGCTCACCGACGACGCCTTCGGCGCAGGAACCCACACCACGAAGTACCTCGACGAACACCTCGACCCCGAGCGCGTCGAGGCGGCCCAAGAGCGGTGGGGCGCCGACGCCGAATCCGGGGCCGACGACGGCGGCGAGACCGTCGAGCGGGAGTTCACCGTCGAGGTCAACGGTAAGCGTTTCGAGGTCAACTTGGAGGAAAGTGGCGAGTTCGCCGCGCTCGCGGGCGGGTCGGGCGGCGGCGCGGCCGCCGGGACGGCGGAGCGACCCTCCCGCGGCCGCGGGAGCGACGACGACGGCGGGGCCGACATCGACGTCGACGGCGCGGTCGTCGAAGCGGAGATGCAGGGGACGATCCTCTCGGTCGACGTCGAGGTGGGCGACTCGGTCGCCGCGGGCGACGTGCTCTGCGTGCTCGAGGCGATGAAAATGGAAAACGACGTGATCGCCGAGACCGGCGGCACCGTCGCGGAGATCGCGGTAGACGAGGGCGACTCTGTCGATCAGGGCGACCCGCTCGTCGCCCTGGAGTAGGGCGGGTCGCGCCCGTCTCCAGGTGAACCACACCGCACGACCATTTAGAGTGGTTCGAGGAGAAAGCCGACGGCGTTAGTCGTGGGATGAATCGGACAGTTAGCGAAGCGTGCATTCATTTGGCGTTCACTATAGTAACCATCGCAAGTGATTACACATCGATCGCACTGCCATCGTGCGATCGAGTGTGCAGTGTCTTCCGATCGCTACTATAGTTGTGGTATCGAGTCCGAGGTACGGATACGCACCCTACACGGGGGATATGAAGCCCGCTATCTCGATCGGGGACCGTACCGGTACGGCCCACATCCCTGCCGCCTCAGACGAGTGAGGAACCGCCGGCCGTGGGAAGATGTCAGAGGCGCTCAAGGCGAATACCACGGGGCTTGGCCCCGAGGCGATTCACTGTTTGCCGTTGTGGTGTCCGGTCGAAAACCCCTCGCCGTCGGCCGCGACCGCGGCCGCACAGACCGGGTGTTCGAACTCGCGCCCGTAAAGTTCCGCCGCCATCGCCGACGGATCGGTTGCCTCAAGCACGTCCGGTTCGGGGGCGTCTTTTTCGTAGGTCGCAACGAGTGTCGGTTCCCCGACCGACTCGACGAGGAGGGCGTCCCGGCGGACGATGCCGACGTAGCTCTCCTCGCCGACGACGCCGGCGATCCGCGGCGTGTCGTAGTCGTCCTTCTCGTAGTCGAGCGCGAGCAACGATTCCGCCAGCGCGTCCCGCGGCGGGTAGCCCGATTCGAGTTTCTCGGTGATCGGGTCGACCTGCGTCCCGTTGCCGACGACGGCGTGGGTGTCACCCGCCGTCGTCCGCAGGCAGTTGTACGAAATGTAGGGGTTGTCCGTCTCCGGGGCTGCCGTCGTAGGGGCCACGGTGAGCGTCCCGTCGCGGTCGATGACACGGCGGTTCGGGAACGACCGCGAGGAGACCCGGTAGGCGGCTCGATCCGGCGCGACGACGATGAACCGTCCGACGTACATACCGGACCCTTTCCGGGAGCCGATATGTCGGTGTCGGTTCGCGGCCAGCACGGACCGTGTCTCCTCTCCCCCGCCCGACGTTTTTATACCGAGACGATCGATCCGCGGGTATGCCGACGACGGAGTCCGACTGCCTCGACGCGCTCCGGAGGGCGGCCGAGCGGCTCGGGGAGTCGCCCACGAAAGCCCAATACGAGGCGTTAGACGTCCGTCCCTCGTCGACGACGATTCGGCGGGTCGTCGGCGGGTGGAACGAGGCGAAGGAGCGCGCCGGCTTGGGAACCTATTCACAGGACGACGGGGGTGGAACGGAAATCCGTCCCAAGCCCGATTCCGTCACCATTCCCGACGGCGAGGACTGGGAGGACCTCACCCCCCAACAGCGGTGGTATTACAAAAACCGCGGGCACCGGATCGAGACCAAGGAACGCCGACGGCGGGAACTCAGGGCGTGGTTCACCCAGTTGAAACGCGATCGCTTCGCCTGTAAGCGGTGTGGTGAGGACCGCCCCGCCGCGCTCGACTTTCACCACCCCGATTCGAAGGATATCGGAGTCTCACAGATGGTCAATCACGGGTACTCGAAACGGCGCATACGCGAAGAAGTCGATCGCTGTGTCGTCCTCTGTGCGAACTGCCATCGAACGGAACACCGCGAAGCCTCGCCCTCAGAGACCCACGGGGAGCAAAGGCGACAAAGGACTCAGGGCCCGGAAACACTCGCCCCCGACATCCGCGAGAGACGCCGAAGCTGGGTAGTGCGGTACAAACGCGAGAGCGACGGCTGTGCGCGCTGTGACGTCTCCGATCCCATCTGTCTCGATTTCCACCACCCGGCAGCGAAGACGGCGGGAGTCTCGAGGATGCTCTCACAGCGGTATCCGCTCGAGGCGATACGCCGTGAGGTCGACGACTGCGTGTTGCTTTGTGCGAACTGTCACCGTGCCGAACACCACGGCTCGGGGACCGAAACCGATAGCGTTTAGTTTCGCACTCGCCTCCGACTTAGTACAGTCCATTGGGGTAGTGGCCAATCCTGTCAGCTTCTGGGGCTGACGACCCTGGTTCGAATCCAGGATGGACTATTCTTCGACGAGTCGGCTCTTCGACACCTATCCCAACGATCGTCACCACCGGACACGCCTCGGTTCGTCCCTCGAATCGGCGTGGCTGTCGAGTCTCGAGAGCGGCCGACGGCGAAACAAATGAGCCGCCCCTCGTCCCGTCCTACTCGGTCGGGTGGAAGACGACGAGGCGCTCGTCGTTCGTCTCCGAGCGGTCGACGCCCAACTCGACTTCCTGGCCGATCTCGACGTCCTCGGCGTCGACGTCGCGCATCTGACCGGTGACCTTCACCGGGCCGAACTCGGCGACGGCGACCACGAACGGTGCGTCGTCGGCGAACCCGGGCGAGGCGACGTGGGTCTGGGTGTGGGTGACGACCTCGCCGGTCTCGGGAAGCGGCTGTTCGGTCAGTTCGCGGCTGCCGGTCGCGGGGTCGATCCGTCGCGGCGGCAGGGAGCCGTCGCCCGCCGGTCCCTCGAGGTAGTAGGCCTCGCCCTCCTCGACGGCGTCGAGGAAGTCGTCGAAGCCCTCGTTGCGCGCGTCGCTCATTCGACCACCTCCAGGACGTGGACGGCACAACTCGCGACCGTCCCACCCGCATTGTGAGTCAGCCCGACCGTCGCGTCCGAGACGGCGTCGCTGTTGACGTGGTCGCCGCGGAGCAGTTTCGTCATCTCGGAGATCTGCGCGCCGCCGGTCGCGCCGACGGGGTGGCCCTTCGCCTTCAGGCCGCCCGAGAGGTTCACGGGCAACGCCCCGTCGATCGTCGTCTCGCCCTCCCTGGCGGCCGTGATCGCCTCGCCGGGTTCATAAAAGCCGAGCGACTCGAGCGCAAGCACCTCGGCGATGGTGAAGCAGTCGTGGACCTCGGCGACGTCGACGTCCTCGGGGGTGATGCCCGCGTCCTCGTAGGCCGCTTCGCCGGCTTCGACAGCAGCTGGGGTCTCGGGGATCGAGACCCGATCCTGGAGTGCGAGACCGTCGCTGGCCTGTCCGGTGCCCGTGATCGCCACGTCGGTATCGAGACCGTGCTCCTCGGCGAACGCCTCGCTGACCAACAGCGCGGCGCTTGCCCCGTCGCTCATCGGCGAGCAGTCGTAGAGGCCGAACGGCGAACTCACCGTCGGCGCCTCGAGGACGTCGTCGACGTCGATCGCCATCTGGAACTGCGCCAGATCGTTCTCGAGGGCGTTTTGATGATTCTTGACGGCGACGTGTGCGAGGTCTTCCCGCGTGCCGCCGAACTCGTCGAAGTAGCTGTTGGCCATCAACGAGTACGCGCCCGGGAACGTCACACCGGCTTTGACTTCCCAGAGGGCGTCCGCGGCGGCCGACAGCGCCTCGGTGCCTTCGGCCGTGGAGATGTTTTTCATCCGCTCGGAACCGCCGACGAGCACCACGTCGGCGCCGCCGCGGATCCGGTTGACGCCGTGTCGGACGGCGACCCCACTGGAGGCGCAGGCGCTATCGATCCGCGTCGACGGCGCCGAAACGCCGACGACGTCGGCCATCAGCGGTCCCTGGTGGCCCTGGACTTCGGCGAACTCGCCCATGAAGTTGCCGTAGAACAACTCCTCGACGGCGTCGGGGTCGATACCGGCGTCGTCGAACGCTTCGCCGGCAGCCTGGGCGAACATATCGCGGGCGGTTCGCTCCGGCGACGCACCGAAGGCGGTCATCCCGACGCCGGCGATGTGAACGTCGCTCACCATTCCATCCCCCCGTTGACGCCGAGGACCTGTCCGGTCATGTAGCTCGAGTCCTCGCTGGCGAGAAAGCTGACGATCCCCGCGACGTCGTCGACCTGTGCGAACCGATCGAGCGGGATCCGCTTGAGGATGTTCTCCTGGACCCGCTCGGGCACGTCGGCGAGCATGTCAGTCTCGACGAAGCCGGGGGCGACGCAGTTAGCCGTCGAACCCTCCGACGCGATCTCCAGGGCGATCGTCCGGGTGAACCCGAACAGTCCCGACTTCGTCGTCGCGTAGTTCGCCTGCCCGTAGTTGCCCTGCTGACCCACCACGCTCGAAATGTTGATCAACCGCCCCTCCTCGGCCTCGCGGATGTCGTCGAAACAGACCTTCGTGCAGTTGAACACGCCGCCCAGGTTGACGTCCACGACGCGGTCCCAGTCCTCCCGCGTCATGTCCTCAAACTTCGTGTCGACGGTGATGCCCGCGTTGTTGACCAACACGTCGATCCCGCCGTATTCCTCGGTGACGGCGTCGTACATCGCCTCGACCTCGTCGAGGTCGGAGACGTCAGCCTGAGCGAGCACCGCCTCGCCGGGGCCCTCGTTGATTTCCTCTTTGACTTCGTGGGCCTCGGCCTCGGAGGAGCGGTAGTTGACGATCACGTCCGCGCCCTGTTCGCCCAACTCCGTTGCGATCCCGCGTCCGATACCCCTCGATGCGCCCGTCACTAAACAGGTCCTGTCTTCGACCGACATGTGTATTCCATACATGGGTTTAGGATCATTCATAATAAATCCAACCGCGGACCGCCGGCCGGCGCGCCGATCCGAACCGACGGTTCTCCCTGCGTTACCATCTGAAACCATTTTGTTCCACAAATGGTATCCATCACGGTTCCGTGCCGTGTCGGGTCGCCGCTGCCGCCGTCCCCCCTCTCGCAGCGCCCGCTGGTTGCTCCACACCAACGAAGACGGTATGCGCGGTGACCGCTTAGCCTCGGCTATGAGCACGGAACGCCTCGAACTGTCGGTGCCCGACATGGACTGTTCGTCCTGTGCGGGGAAAGTCGACGCCGCCCTGGCTGACGCCGAGGGGGTCCACGGGGTCGAGACGCGGCCGACGGCCGGCGTCGCGGTCGTCGAGTTCGACCCCGGGGCGATCGACGCGGACGGGATCGTCGGCCGCGTCGAGGCCGCGGGCTACGGCGTGGCCGGGACCGACGGGATGGCCTCCGGGGCGGCCGTCTGGACTAGCCGTCGGGCCTACGCCACCTACGCCGGCGCGGTCGCGATGCTCGCCGGATTCGTCGTCCTCTGGGGCCCCGTGGCCGACCCGGCCCTCTTCGATATCGGCCGGGAGACGGCCCGCAGCGACGTCCTGTTCGTCCTCGGGGCCGCCGTCGCCGGCGGCCCGGTCGCCCGCGCGGGGCTCCGGTCGGCGCGCCTCCGGGAGCTCGACATCGATCTCCTGATGGGGACGGCGATCCTCTCGGCGATGGCCGTCGGTTACTACGTCGAGGCGGCGACACTCGCGGTGCTTTTCAGCCTCGCGGAGCTGCTCGAAGCACACGCGATGGATCGGACCCGCGAGTCGATCCGGGAACTGCTCGCGCTCTCGCCCGACACGGCGACGGTCAAACGGGATGGCGAGGAGACGTCGGTTCCCGCCGCGAGCGTCCGAACGGGCGAGGTCGTCGTCGTCCGCCCGGGCGAGCGGATCCCCGTCGACGGCGATGTCCTCGAGGGCGAATCAGCGGTCGACGAGTCCCCGATCACCGGCGAGTCGGTCCCCGTCGACAAGAGCGTCGGCGACGAAGTGTACGCCGGCAGCGTCGCCGAGGGTGGTTACATCGAGATCGAGGCGACCGCCGCGGGCGACGAGACGACACTGTCTCGGGTGGTCGACCTCGTCGAGAGCGCCGAGTCCAGGCGGACAGACGCCGAACGACTGGTCGATCGCTTTGCGGGCTATTACACCCCGGTCGTCGTCGCCGGCGCGGTGGGGACCGTTTTGATCCCACCGTTGTTCTTCGGCGGCGCGTGGGGCACGTGGTTCGTCCGGGGGCTGACGCTGCTCGTCGTCGCCTGCCCCTGTGCGTTCGTCATCTCGACGCCGGTCACGGTCGTCTCGGGGCTGACGAGCGCGGCCCGCAACGGCGTCCTGATAAAGGGTGGCGACCACCTCGAGCGGATGGGCGAGGTCGACACCGTCGCCTTCGACAAGACGGGGACGCTGACGACCGGCGACCTCGCCGTGACCGACGTGGTGCCGGCGGCCGGCCACGACGCGGCCGACGTCCTCGCGACCGCCGCCGGCGTCGAGCGCCACAGCGAGCACCCCATAGGGGCTGCCATCGTCGAACGCGCCCGCGAGGCCGGCGTCGACCGCCCCGAGGCCAGCGACTTCGAGAGCCTCACCGGACGGGGGGTCCGTGCCGACCTCGGCGGGACGCGCTACGTCGGCAAGCCCGAGTTGTTCGCCGAGTTGGGCCACGACCTCGGGCACACGCACCTGCGGACCGACGGCGGGGCGGCCGCGGCCGAAGCCGACGGGGCGGCCGTCGGCGACCCGGCCTGCGAGCGCCCCGGTTGCGTCGATCTCCGGGCCGGCACCATCGCCGGGTTGCAGTCCGACGGCAAGACGGCCGTCCTCGTCGGCACCGAGACCGAACTGTACGGCGTCGTCGCCGTCGCCGACACCGTCCGTCCCGAGGCACGGGCGGTCGTCGCCGCGCTCGCCGACGCCGGCGTCCAGACGGTGATGCTCACCGGCGACAACGAGCGGACCGCCCGGGCCGTCGGCGACGCCGTCGGGATCGGGACGGTCCACGCGGACCTCCTGCCCGAGGCGAAACTCGACGCGATCGAGGGGCTCATCGAGGACGGCACCGTCGCGATGGTCGGCGACGGTATCAACGACGCCCCCGCGTTGGCCCGCGCCGACGTCGGGGTCGCGATGGGTGCCGCCGGCACCGACGCGGCGCTGGAGACGGCCGACATCGCGCTCATGGCCGACGACCTGGGTGGCGTCCCCTACAGCCTCCGGTTGGCCCGCGGTGCCAACGACATCATCAAACAGAACATCGGCGCGAGCCTCGCCGTGAAGGCGATTCTCGCCGTCGGCGCGCCGCTGGGCTACGTCTCGGTCATCGTCGCCGTCCTCGTCGGCGACATGGGGATGAGCCTCGGCGTGACGTCGAACGCGTTCCGCCTCGGCCGGGTCGATCCCGCGGAGTACGGCCTCGAGGGAGACGAAGCGCGGATCGACTGAGCCGTACCGCCCGCCTTCGCCCTCCAGTTCACCTCGAGCGCACGCCCTGGCGCCCGCTGATTGCGGAGGGGTCGAGTACGTACCACTCGAAGGAGATGTCGGACAGCGGGCGGTTGAACACGTCGACCGACGCGAGGCTCCCGTGTTTGAAATTCTCGAAGACGTCCCGGCGCTCGACGTCCGCCTCCGACAGCTCCGAGAGGGTCCCGTCGACGACGACGCTTCGCCACCGGTCCGGCCCCTCGTATCGGGACACGACGAGCGAGACGGGCGTCGGTCCGTCCAGTCGAGCCGCCTTCTGGCTCCCCTCGAACTCGGAGATGTGGACGTACACCGCCCGCTCGTCCGGGTCGTATCCGTAGGACATCGGGATCGCGTAGGGCGACTCGCCACCGAACGCCAACACCCCGTGTCCCTCTGCTGTCAGAAACGACGCGATTTCGTCGTCGTCCATCGTGACGGGGATGACGTCGTCCGCGTCCTCGTCGGCTTCTTTGATATCGTCGGGTTCTTCGGCGCCGAACGAATCGCCCCCGGGCTCCGTCTCCGATGACGCGTCCTCTGCGTCCGACGGCTCTCCCGCCGCCTCCGTCCCGTCTCGCTTCGGTTCGGTCTCTCGGGACGCCCCATCGGCTTCGAAGACACGATCGAAGAGCGACGAGAACATCCGCAGTGTCCGGTCGTCCGTCGCGTCCGGCCGCAGGTGCATATGCACGTCGGCCCCGGCGCCCTGAAGCGTCGCCAACACGGTATTCAAAAACCGATACAAAAGCTCCGTGTCGTGGTACGGCAACAGCGACTCGACGTCCCGGAGGCAGATCCTGACCGACCCCTCCGCTTGTTCCCACTTTTCCAGTATCCGCGAGAACGCGATCGAGATCCCCGTCAGGTCCTGTGGGCTCACCCGAAACCCATACAGCGGCGTCTCCTCGCCAACCCGCGTAGCTGTCGACTCGTCGTCGTCCTGCGGCGTCGTGATGATCACGGCCGCCTCCGAGGGGTCGTCGATGTGTTCGAGGCGGGCGTTCAGTTCGTCGCTGACCGACTCGAACGACTGGGAGGCGACCAACTGGACGACCCGGTACTCGCCCACATCGCCCCCGTCGAAGACGTCGGTGCAGAACGCCCTTGCTGGGTCGAGTGACCCCGATTCGAGATACAGCGTCGGCCCGGCGGCACGCTCCATCGGCGCGTCGCTCTGTGTGTCCATACCGACGGTGGGACACCCGACCGTGATATCTCTTGTCGTGGCCCCTCCGAGAGGTCTGCTCGTGTCCGGCGCCTGGTTCGAAACCGAGGCTGCGGATACCGCTCGGCAGTGCCCGTCGGATCGAGGCTGTCGAGTCGGAGGCTGTCGAGTCGGAGGCTGTCGAGTCGGAGGCTGTCGAATCAGTATTTATAGAGATTCGAGGAGAATACTGGTGGGTTTAGCCACCAGATGAATCCGACAATTTACGTTACAAACCATCGTGCCGTACGCCGTGCGTGGAGAACTGGCGGTTGACTCGGTGGTCGCCACGGTTCATAGCCGGAAACAAACAGTAAGCCGACCACGCCGACAGTCATTAAACAATCAGGTAACTCGAAGCCCTTTCCGGGGTACGAGTAACGGCTTCGTGGCAAAGCCACTGGCTGACTGTCCAGCAAACCGTAGACTCCCAACCGTCAGGATTGACCTGCCCGGCCAACACCGGGTGGGAGGCTCGCGCCTTTACCCGCGGGAGGATGTCACACCGAAGCGGACGATCGGCATAGACCGGAACCGGACGAATTTCAAAAGTATATACTAGTAGTAGATATTATAAGTACTCGGTCGGAACGAATCGTCGATGACGCGGGGCACCCGAACGATACGAACCGTCGTTTTCGTCGCACTGATCGCTTCCTTCGTGCTACTCGCCGCCGCTGCTGCGCCGTCCGTAGCCGCAGAAACCGGGACCGATCCCGCAGCGTATGAGTACGACGGGGCCGACCTCCTGATCGATGGTCCGGTGACCCGTTCCGGCGGGACGGTGACGCTCACTCTCGACGACACCGCCGCCGAAACCGATGCGGTCCGGTTCGAACTCGGGGCCGACCACGCCGACTTCGAAATCGCCGCCGTCACCGACGAGACGACGGCCGACGTCGGGATCGCTCTCGAGAAGACCGACGACGCGGTCACGGTCACGCTCACCGACCTGAGCGGCGCGTCGGGCGCGACGACCGAGATCGATGTCGGCGTCGACCTCACTGCCACGGCCTCCGTCGCCGGCCGTGCCCACGAGTACGACTCGACCCCCGTCGCGACCGTCACGACTGACGAGACCGGAAGCGGCCTGGTCGGCGCACCCGCCGTCCACGCGACGGTCGATCCGAGTGCGGAGATCGGATTTGATGCGGATGTTTTAAATAAGGATATTTCCAATGGATATGTTCCAGTATGGAGTCATAGCCGATTTATAATCGAGTTCTCTGAAAAACCAGTCACCGCTGAAACCGGAGATAATATAAACCTTTCTGTGAATCCAGATGTGATTCAACCTGGCGATGAAGATGGCATTGGTGTCTACGATGTATGGGAAGGCGCAACACTAGATCAGAATATATCCAAGCTTGAAGTCTCCACATCCAGCGGTTCAAACGTATTAAACGGGCATAACGATCAAATCACGATCACAATTCATACTGTTGATGATGAACCGAAAATTATCTCAGATGAGGCTATTGCGGTGTGGGTTCAGTTAGGAATAGAGACGGAGCCCATGATACAGGCTGCCGACCGGTATCGCAACACGGATTTGTTCACCGTCGACGTCGAGGGAGAGGGCAACGCCGAACTGACAGACAACAACGATGTTCGCACGGAGACGCCCGTCGTTCTCGACATCTACCCTGGCGAGCCGAACGACGAGGGGTTCGACCTCGGGGTCGAGTCGGGGGCGGAGTTCGGCATCGGCGAGGGGCGGTCGCTGCCGATCGATGGCCTGGAGGACCGACACGGCAACACAATCCCGAATGCGACCTTCGAGTTCGTGATCGAGGGACCCGAGAGCCGGCACGTCCGGGAGGGGGTCCGCACGTCGACGGACGGGACGGCGGGGATCAGGCTGGACGGCAGCGGGGTGCTCGGCGTCCCGCTCGGGGCGTTCGACCTCTCGGCGACAGTCACGGACGTGCCGGGTCCGGCGACTCCGACGGAGACCACCGAGGCGGATCGCACCGAGTCCGTCTCGGGACTCGCGATGTACCCCGACAACGTCTCGGTCGCGACGACGACGGCCTACAGCGACTTCGACGCCGACGGCGGCGCGACCATCGAGGTAGCGGTCGATCTGGGTGTCCCCGACGACGTCATCGGGCGGGTCGACGTCGAACTCCGGCGCGAGTCCGGCGACGGTGCCCTCACGTTCGCCCCCGGCACCGGGTCACCGACGCCGACCGACCCCTGGGAGACGACGGGTTACGACGGCGACGGCCGCCTCGGGCGGGCGAACGCCTGGGTGATAGAGCGCGACCTCACGGCGGCGGACTTCGACGACGGCGTCCGGCGGTACGTCCTCGACGCCGACAGCGCGGCCCGCTACGACGTCGCGGCGGCCGTGATGCCCCACAAGTCGGTGCTCGACCCCGACCCCTCGAAGGTCGAAACGTCGCTGGCTACCGATCCGGGTGGGGCGAACCGCGACACCACGCCGATTGTCGCGACGGGACCGATCGCCCACGTCTCGGACGTCTCGATCCGGGGCGACCGCGAGTTCGTGGGGACCGACACGGAGGAAGGCGGGGCGGTCGAGATCGATCTCGGGGGGTTCGAGGACGCCGGCGGTCGCACCGTCACGAACACCGACGAGGCGGTCGAGGTCGCCTTCGGCGGTGCCGGTGGCGGGACCGTCACCCCGGCGTCAGCCGAGGGATCGGCCGCCACCAGGGTCGATCCGACGGCGATCGACTCCGGGACCGCCGATGTCGGCGGGGAGGCGACCGTCGAACTCGGAGTCGCCGGAGGGACACAACGCGTCCCCTCCGGCGTCACGCTAGTCCACCGGGCGATCCAGCGCCCCGACGGCGCGTGGCGAGCCGGATCGCTCTCCCAGCCGGCGTCCGTGTACGTCGACGCCGACGGTCGGCGCGACGTCGTCCAGTGGAACCCAGAGACCGGAACTTACGAGGGGTTCGTGGCCGACGGGACCGGGGACGCCATCGACGCCGACCGAATCGACCACGAGGACCTCCACCGTGGTTTCTACGCCTACGCCGACGGGGGCGGCCTCCGCATCGGCTTCGAGTACGTTACGACCGCCGACGGGTCGATCGGAACCGAGAGCGTCGAACTCGGCCCCGGTTGGCACCTCGCGAGCTCCAACTACGACGTCTCCTCGCACCCCTCGCGGGGGCTGGCCGCGGACGCGAACTGGGTCGACGGGTTCGACCGCGGCGGCTTCACCGTCTGGAGCGACGACCGAACCGAACGACTCCACGACGGTACCGACGGCATCGACGTCGACGGAAGGTCGGAACCGATCGATCACGACGAGGCTTATTGGATCGAAGTCGACGACAGCGGCTCGACGCCGGTCAGACGCGTCGTCTCGCCGACGTTCTCCGAGAGCGACGGGGGCGACGAATGAGCTCCGGGGGCGGAGCCACGTTCGGGAAGCGGATCCGAGACGCTGGGCGCGGACGGGTCGGTCGTCCCCGGGCGACTGTGGTCGCGGTCGCGTTGCTCTCCGTCTCCGTAGCTCTCTGCGGCGCGCTCGTCGGACCCGTGGCCGCCGCCGACGCACCGGACGCCCCGGCCTCGTTTTACGGGACGGCGACGGACGAGACGGGCGATCCGATCCCCTCGGGGGAGACGGTCGTCGCCGTCGTCGACGGCGAGGTTCGGGACTCGATCGTCGTGGATCCGGACGGCGAGTACGGAGGGTCCGGGACCTTCGAGGGGAAGCTTCGGGTCGACAGCGGGACCGGCGACGAAGTGACGTTCCGACTCGGCGACGCCGGAGGACCGGTCGGCGGATCGGCCGAGCTGGACCCCGGCGTCTTCGAGGTACCGCTGACGTTTCAGGAGGGATCGGCGGAAGCCGGTTCCGGCTCGGACGGGGGCGATTCGGGCTCTGCCACGACGGATTCGGAGTCGACCTCCGGCGGGTCAGGCGGATCGAGTACGTCCGATTCGACGGGCAGTTCTGACGGATCGAGCGATACCTCGGACGGGGCCACCGAGGACTCGGACGGCGCCAACGATGGGGGAAACAGCGGTGGCGGAGGGGGCGGCGGCAGTAGCGGTGGTGGTGGCAGTAGCGGTGGCGGAGGGGGCGGCGGCAGTAGCGGTGGTGGTGGCAGTAGCGGTGGCGGAGGCGGCGGCAGTAGCGGTGGTGGAGGGGGCGGTAGTGGTGGTGGCGGAAGCGCCAGTGGCGTCGACAACAGCCGCGATGGCAGCGCCGCGGCGGGCGACGGTTCCGCCGGCGCTGTCGACCCGATCGCCGAGGAGAGCCGCATCGCGGAGGACGCATATCCGGACGCCCCGGGAACGACCGTCGTCTTCGACGGGACTGCCGTCCGTGAGATCGTCTTTGACGGTGACGTGGACGGGCGCGTCTCGATCCGGGAGTTCGGCAACGTTACCGGTGACCTCCCGCCGCTTCCGGGGGACCTCTACGTCGTTTCGGCGTCGGTCATCGTCGTCCCCGCTGACGCTCGTGACACCCCAGCCGTCGTCCGTGCGGTCGTCGACCCTGACCGGCTGCGATCGAACCGCGTTCCCCCCGACGAGCTCTCGGTGTATCGGTTTCCAACAGGTGGCGACGAGTGGGAAACGCTGCCCACGGACGCGTTCGCCGTCGATAGCGGTCTGCTCGTCGAGGCAGAGACACCGGGGTTCTCGCAGTTCGTCGTCGCCGGTCCAGTGAGACCCGATCTGTTCGGCTCCGGGTCCACACCGGGACCGACGCCCGGTTCGACCGAAGCGACGGACGGCGATGGCCTGTCGCGGTGGCTCTCCGGCTCCTACGTCCTCGAACGGGTCGGCATCGGGCGGCCGACAGCGGCGCTTCTCGCCCTGCTGGCCGTCGTCGCCGTCGTCGGGTGGGTCGTTGTCCCACGCCGGCGGCGGTGACCCACGCTGGGTACGACCCCGACGACGGGTAACCGTTTTATTCTTCGTGTCGGTATCTAGTCCATGCAGTTCGGCGTCGACGAGGCTGGAAAAGGCCCCGTGCTGGGCTCGATGTTCGCGGCGGCGGTTCGGGCTCCTAGGGACGCGTTACCAGACGGTATCGACGACTCGAAGCGGCTCTCGGCATCCCGTCGTGAGGCGCTCGCTAACCGGCTTCGAGGGGACGACCGCGTCGGTATCGGACTCGCGGAGATCACACCGGAGCGTATCGATGCGGGCAATATGAACACCCTCACGGTAGCGGCGCACGTCGAGGCGGCCGACGCCGTCGTGGAGGCCGGTGATGCGGGACTCTGTGACGCCGGCGACGTCGACGCCGGACGGTTCGCCGCGCGCGTCGAGGACGGCCTCGGCGCCGACGCGACGATCGACGCCGCCCACGGCGCGGACGCGTCGGACTCCCTCGTCGGGGCCGCAAGCGTCCTTGCCAAGAGTGCCCGAGAGCGACACGTCGCCTCGCTCGCCGACCGCTTCGGTGAAGTCGGCAGCGGCTACCCCAGCGATCCCACGACCCGATCGTTTCTCCGCCGGTACGTCGAGGAACACGGGGCGTTCCCGCCGCCGACCCGGCGCTCGTGGTCGACGTGCGAGACGATCCGGGCGGCGACGGAACAGTCCGGTCTCGGGGACTTCTAGCGGGGACGACACCCCTATTACGCTCCGGTCGAGAGAAACGGCATGGACGCGTTCGAGGCGTCGGCGAACGTCCCCCGCGGGGACTTCGAGTTCGACTGTCGGCCCGAAACCGAACAGTCGTTCGAGAACGCCCTCGAGAAGGCCCGATCGGGGGCGCGACTCGACGTCGACGACGCGATCGAGTTGTTGACGACGGGGACGGACGCCGCCGGAATCGATCCTCGCCGGAAGGATCGAGTCCTTGAGGCCGCCGACAGGCGTCGGGCGGAGGTCATCGGCGAGGAGGTTACCTTCGTCGCCAACCTCAATAACAACGTCACGACCGCCTGCGACGTGGGTTGTCTGTTCTGTAATTTCAAGGACGCTGCGGCGCGCTTCGAGGCCGACCACGACGGCGACACCGACGGGTTCACCAAGACGCCAGCGGAGTCGCGGACGATCGTCGAGGACGCCCTCGATCGGGGTATCTACGAGGTGTGTTCGGTCTCGGGGCTGCACCCGGCGCTCGCGCTCGACGACGAGCACCACGAGATACTCGCCGGGCGCGACGGCGAGCACAGCTACAAGCCGCCAGCAGTCTACGACACCGATCCCGGGACGTACGTCGACCAGATCGAGGCGATGAACGTCGACGGCGTCCACGTCCACTCGACGACACCGGAGGAGGCGTATCACGCCCGCCGGGGGACCGACTGGAGCTACGAGGACGTGTTCGGACGGCTCCGGGCAGCCGGCCTCGATTCGGTGCCCGGCACCGCTGCCGAGATCCTCGTCGACGAGGTCAGGGAAGTGATCTGTCCCGGCAAGATCGACACAGAAGAGTGGGTCGAGGCGATGACCGCCGCCGCTTCGGTCGGCCTCGACACCACGGCGACGATCATGTACGGCCACGTCGAGAACGAGGCCCACCGGGCGCGTCACCTCGATCGGATCCGCGACCTCCAGGACCGAACCGGCGCGATCACCGAGTTCGTTCCGCTCTCGTTTGTCCACCACGAGACGCCACTACACGAGCGGGGGTTAGTCGAAGCGGGCGCGACGGCCCACGAGGACGAGTTGATGATCGCCGTCTCGCGGCTGTATCTCGACAACGTCGAGCATATCCAGTCGTCGTGGGTGAAGTACGGCGACGCTCAGGGGCTGAAGATGCTCACCTGCGGCGCGGACGACTTCATGGGGACGATCCTCTCCGAGGAGATCACAAAACGGGCCGGCGGCGACTACGGCGAGTTCCGATCGGTTCGGGAGTACGCCGACATGATCGCCTCGATCGGCCGGATACCAGTCGAGCGCTCGACCGACTACGAGAAGCGTCGGCGGATCGACCCCGACGCGGGGACGCTCGGGCCGACCCTCGGGCCGCGGGCGGACGGCACGCCGCTTTTATAACTCGGCCCGCGACCGGACGAACGCCTGCGGTGTGAGACGGTCGCACGCTTGAGGCGGGCGACGAGCGGAAGATCCGTATATAAACCATCGCCGGCAGGATTTATAAACCGACGGCCGACACGGGGCGGTGGCCGATTCCATACCCCCTGTTCCACGTCACGCCTTCTGACGGACGGTGCCGCCGCCGAGGCCCTCCCACTCGATCCGGTAGCCGAGCCGCGAGAGGACCGCCCCCGTCGCCTCGATCCCGTACCCGTCGAGGACACTCTCGACGGCGTCGAGGGTCATCCCGGCCTCGACGTCGTCCGCCACCGCCTCGAGGACCCCGGGCCGCACCAGCGTTCGCCCCACGCGCTCGTGTCCGGGGAACGAGGCGTCCTCGATCGCGCGTTCGGGAACGCCGTGGGCCTCGGCGAGCGCGCCGATCGTCGTCACGTCGGCCGCCGGGGTCAGCGAGTCGGGCAGCGACGCGGCGCTCTCGGCCCGGAGATCGGCCTCGTAAGGCCGGAGGGCGTCGCGGACGTCGGCGAGGCGGACGGTCCCCGAGTAGGAGATCGCTCGCTGGCCCGTCGCCTCGATCGCCTCGCCGACGCCGAGTGACTCGTCGTAGGCGACGAGGAAGGCGACGTCCTCCAGGTCGGCGAACCGCGAGAGCTTCTTTTCGACGTACTCCGGCGTCCAAAACCCCATAATCTCGAAGAAGACCCGGAAGCCGCCGTAGCGCCACTCGAAGGCGAAATCCGGGATGACGACGTGCTCGCCCGACGCCAGCGGCTCGGGCTCGCGCAGGAGCCGCCAGTCGAGGTCCAGCGCGTCGAAGCGGGCGTAGAAGTCCGACTCGACGCCGCTGTCGAAGGTCGGCTCGGCGACGGGGTCGGTGTCGGGGGGTCGGAGATCCGTCCCGTCGAGTTCGAGGGAGCGTTCGGTCCCGCGGTCGTCGATCGTCGCCTTCAGATCCCACTCGGCGGCCTTCGTCACCGTCCGCAAGAGCCGCGCAAAGCGCGTCCCGTAGCGCCGCGAGCGCGTGAACAGCGCGTCCGGCCCGGTGACGATCACGACTCGGCCCGAATCGGTCCGTCGGATCTCGTACAACAGCCGGAGCCGCTTGAGCGCCGAGACGAGCGCCTTCGGATCCGAGGTCCGGATCCGAACCGCCGTGGCGTCGAACAGCGCCGTCTGAGCGAGCGAGAGGTCGTACTGCTCGCACAGCGAGCCGGGGCCGTAATCGGTTTCGACCGCCGCGAGGACCGCCTCGACGTCGCGGTCGGCGAACAGCGACGCCTCGACCGAGTCTGGGGTCGCGCCCGTCCGCTCGGCGGCCGCCGCGAGCGCGGCCTCGCGCTCGGCCTCGCTCACCACGCCGACCGACTCGGCGGCCTCGAAGGCGGCCGTCCGCGCCCGGCGCGGGTCGAGTGGCGAACGGACCTCGAAGGTCGCTTCTCGCTCCAGCAGCTTCGCGAACCCACGGACGAGTTTGAAGTCGTCGGCCGCTCGCTCGAGTTCCGCGAGCGCCGAATCGAGGTCGCGGCGTCGCTCGCCGACGTGGCCCTGATACACGCCGAGGACCCGCGCCGCGAGGGCCTCGTCCGCCGGGGCGGTGAATCGCGGCCGGTAGCCGCCGCCGGCCCGCGAGACGCGGAGCAGGTCCTTCGTGAGCATACCGGTGGTGGGGGTGGGGTGGACAAAAACGCCCCGGAGCGGGACGAGACTGTCTGTTCGACGATTTATAAACGTACCCGGTCGGAGGAAGCGGCCTCACTCCGCCCCCTCGGCTTCGGGCGCGTCCGCGGGGTCGACGGTCTCCCCCGTCTCGGGGTAGACGCCGACCTGCTCGCAGACGTCCGCCATCGGGCAGGCGTCGGGATCCTCCAGACACGCCGGCGTTCGGGCCGTGCAGTACTCCCGGCCGAACTGGATCATCGCGGTGTGGCCGAAGCCGCACTTCTCTTCGGGGACGGCGGTTTCGAGGGCGTCCCGGACGGCCTCGTGATCGGCGTCGGCGGGCGCGATCCCCAACCGCCGGGCGATGCGGTGGACGTGCGTGTCGACGGGAAAGACGCCGCCGCGCCCCCCGGCGAACAGCAGGACGCAGTCGGCGGTCTTCGGCCCGACGCCGTTCATCTCGAGGAGGGTTTCTCTGACCTCTGAGGGCGGCTCCTCCCTGACGAAGCGATCGAAGCCCGCCGTGTCGCCGTACTCCGCCAGAACCCGTTCGGCGATGTCGATGATGCGCTTCGATTTCTGGTTGTATAGCCCCGCCGAGGAGATAGTCTCGGCCAACTCGGGGCGGGCGGCGTCGGCCAGATTCGCAGCGAGATCCCCGCCGCCGTAGCGCTCCATCAACGCGTCGTGGGCCGGTTGGCTCGCCACGTCGGTGGTGTTCTGGCTGAGGATCGTCCGGACGAGACACACGAAGCCGTCGCGGCCGCCGTAGCGCTTCTGCCAGTACATCCCGCCGAGTCGGTCGACGACGGCCTCGGCGCGGGTCCCCGAACGCGCGGGATCGAAGTCGGCCTCGACGCTGCCCCCGGAATCGCCGCCGGAGATGTTCTCGACCGGTTCGTCGTCCATGCGCGAGCCTTCGGCCGCCGGCGTGAAAACGCTGCGTTCGGCGGCGATATCCGTCCGGGGTCGCGACGCGTTGTGAGCCGTTCCGCTCATACTGATGGACGAACTCACATGACACCGACCCACGAGTGATCCGCCGGTCGCGCCGTCGAACGGCGTGCGCTTCGTGCGTCGTGTGTCCGTTCGTTTGGCCGTCAGTATCAGGTGTCGACCGCGAGGACGCACTCGAGGTCCTCGCCCGCCGCGAGGGCCGATACGATCTCTCGGTCGACGTCGGCCGCGGCGGTGTCGGCCCCGACCATCACCGTCCGGTCGTCGACGTAGTCGCTGGTCCGGACGACCATGCTCCGATCGCTTTCGAACGTCAACGCAGGGTGGCCCGTTCCCTCGACAGCCTGTTCGTGGTCGCCGACGCGCAGCGTCGCGGTGATCGCCGCGTCCGTGGATCGGCAGGCCTCGACGAACGCCGCGTCGAACTCCGAGGGGACCGCGGTCGCCTCGACTGCGAGGATGCAGTCCCCGGCGGGCGTCAGCCAGTCGTCGCTGGTCAACTCGAGGGTGCTCGCGTGCTCGGCGGTGACGTGTTCGTGTCCGCGTGCCCGGACGCGCTGTTTCATAGGGGCCGTATCGCCCGCCGATTTATATACTCGTCCACTCCACACCGTCCGTCGGTTTATATACCTGTCCGATAGGCGTGTGAACGCCTCCCGTGGCGGTTGACGAGCCGTGATAGCTGATTCCATGGTATCGGGCCTCCACAAAATTTAAATATAGATACGGTATATGATTATCCACCAGAACGCATCCGGCGTTCGGCAGCATCGTCAGCCGACCAGAATGACAGGGAACCTTCCTTACACGGCGACCGATAGTTCAGCAGCGGTTGCTGTCCGCGGCCGGGGCGGTAATGGAGTAACGTGATCAACCATGGCAGAGTCAATTAGCGAATCCGACAACGTAGAACTGACAGACGACGACCTCGAAAACAAATCCAAAGGCCAGCTCATCAAGAAGGCCGGGCAACTCCGCGACCGGCGCAACGAGCTGAACCAGATGGCCTCCGACCGGGCCTCAAAACGCGACGAGTTCAACGCCAAGACGCGCGAGAAGGTCGATGAAGCTCAAGAACACCGCGAGAAGCGCGACGAGCTCAACGAGCAAGTCCAAGAGCACAAAGAGAGCCGAAACGAGCTCAACGCGAAGGCCAACGAGCTGTTCGACGAGGTCGACGAGCTCAAGGACGACCTCGAGTTGAACGAGGGCAAAAGCGTCGACAAGCTCAAAGAGGAAATCGAGGATCTGGAGTTCAAACAACAGACGGAGGTCCTCTCCAGCGAGGACGAGCGCGAACTGATCGAGAAGATCGAAGAGAAACGCGAGAAGCTCTCCGACCGCAAGGAGAAACTCGACCAGGGCGGCGACTTGGAGGAGATCAAAGCCGAGGCCCAGGAAGTCCGCGCCGAGGCTTCCAAACACCACCAGAAAGTGACCGAGCTGGCCGACAAGGCCCAAGAGCACCACAACAAGATGATAGAGGCCTATCGGGAGGCCGACGACATCCGCGACGAGGCCGACGAGTGGCACGACAAGTTCGTCGAGGCTCAAGAGGCCGCCGACCGCCACCACGAGGACTTCGTCCGCGTCCAGAAACGGCTCCGGGAACTCGACAAGGAAGAAGAAGCCGAGCGCGAGGACGCACGCTCCGAGAAGCGCGAGGCCGCAAAGGAAGAGGCCGAGGAGATCTACCAGAAATTCAAGGAAGGCGAGACCCTCGACACCGAGGACCTGATGAAGCTGCAGAAAGCCGGCAAGCTGTAGCCGACGTACCGACCCAAGCCCGACAGCCGAGACGGATCGATTTTTGCGTTCCTGACAGCGAAAACGCGAAGTTCATACCGGCGGGGCTGCAAACACGGCGTAGATGCGCGTCGAGACGCTGGGCGACGGGGAACCGGAGGTGGCTATCGTCGGCGGTATTCACGGCGACGAGCCCTGCGGCCCGGCCGCCCTCGAAGCCCTTTTGTCCGCCGATCTCGACGTGGAGCGTCCGGTAAAGCTCATCCTCGCGAACGAGCGCGCGCTCTCTCGCGGCGTCAGGTACGTCGACGAGGATCTGAACCGCGCGTTCCCGGGCGATCCCGACGCCGACACGCACGAGGGGCGGCTGGCTCACGAGTTGCTCGCCGAGATCCGTGGCTGTGAGATTCTCTCGTTACACTCGACGCAGTCGTACGCCGCCCCCTTCGCGCTCGTCTCCGAACTCGACGGCTACGCCCGGTCGATCTGTCCGTACCTCTCCGTCGAGGCGGTCGTCGAGACGGCCGGATACAGCGGCGGTCGGCTCATCGCCTACCCGGACGTGATCGAACTCGAGTGTGGGCTTCAACGGTCGGCCGCGGCCGCACGGAACGCCGAACGGCTCTCCAGGGAGTTCCTGGTCGCCGTCGGGGCGCTCTCCGGGGCGATCGATCCCCCCAGACACCACCCACTTTCTGTCTTCCGGCTCGAAAAACAGATCCCGAAGCCGTCGGCAGACGAGTACGAGGTTCTCGTCGACAACTTCGAGCGAGTCGCCGAGGGCGAGGCGTTCGCCGAGGCCGACGGCGAGACGCTCCACTCGGAGGCTCCTTTTTATCCGGTGTTGCTGTCGGCGTACGGCTATCGGAACGTCTTCGGCTACGTCGGGTCGCTCGTGGGACGGCTCGACGGCGAGTCCACCGTGACCCCGACGGGCGAGGAGTCGGCGCGGGCCGAGAGCGGCCCCCGCTGAGGACGGGCGCTCGGGTCAGTCGGCGTCCGGCGCGAACTCGACGAGCGTCAGGTCCCGATCCAGCATACAGTGTTCGTGCGGTGGGTCGCCGACGACCTCCGCGATCCGGTGTTCGTCGTCGAACTCCGCCCCGGCCGGCTCGCAGAACTCGTGGCTCGGGCACTCGGTGTAGGGACACGGCCCTTCCAAGGTTACTTTGCTCCCGGCGTACGCGGCGTTCGAGGAGACGTTCGCGAGCACGGGCGCCGGTTCGACCTCGACGGCGGTCACGCCCGATGCGTGAACGGCGCACTCGAGCGTCCCGGAGTCGCGGATTCCAGTCACCCGGTACCGGCGGCCCTCGGTCAGGTTCAGACACTGCCCCCGGTAGGGACAGCCCGCACACGCCTCGGATTCGCCCCCGTAGACGAACTCGGCGCCCGTCTCGGCGAGGCGCTCGCCGATGAGCGTGACCTTCGACATAACTGTGTTTTCGTCGGCGACGTGTTAAGACCGTCGCCCGACAGAACAGCCGGATCGACCCGATCGACGGGAGACCCCCGACGGCTACGAACACCGCTCGCGAGGCCTTGTACCGCAATACCGGCCGGGGTGTGAGGGCCCCGTCCGCAGCCGGGGGGCGGCGGCTCCCGTCGGGCGAGACGGATCTGCACAAATTATTAGGACGGACATCGACGGGGAGCCTGTATGCACAAGCCGCTATTGACGACGCAGTTCCTCGATCGGGCCAGACGCGATTACGGATCCCACGAAGCCGTCGTCGCGACGACAGGCGAACGGTTCACCTACGAGGAGGTCGGCGAGCGCGCCGACCGGCTCTCGGCCGCGCTCCAGGATCGGGGCATCGAGAAGGGCGATTCCGTCGCCGTACTCGACCCAAACACCCACTACCAACTTGAGGCAGCCTACGGCATCATGCAGTTGGGCGCGATCCACACGCCGCTGAACTACCGGCTGCTGCCCGAGGACCTCGAGTACATCCTGAACGACGCCGAGGTGCGGGCCGTGATCGCCGACTACGAACTGGCCGAGAAGGTCGAGGCCGTCCGCGACGACGTCCCGACGGAAGTGTTCATCTCGAACGACGCCGACGCGACCGACGGCGAGTGGGAGGACTTCGAAGCCGTCATCGACGGGGTCGACCCCGTCTACGACGAACCCGAGATGGACGAGGCCGACGTCATCACCATCAACTACACGTCGGGGACGACCGGCGACCCCAAAGGCGTCATGCGGACCCACCGGACCGAAACGATCCACGCGTACCTCATCTCGATCCACCAGGACATCACCGACGACGACACGTACCTGTGGACGCTGCCGATGTTCCACGTCAACGGCTGGGGCCACATCTACGCCGTCACCGGCATGGGCGCGAAGCAGGTCTGTACCCGCGGGATCGACGCCGAGTGGATCCTCGAGACGATCAACGAGGAGGACGTCTCCTACCTCTGTGCCGCTCCGACCGTCCTCAATATGTTGCTCGATTACTACGAGAACCACGACGTCTCGACGAGCGGGGACGCCGACGTCCGCGTCGCGACCGCGGGGAGCGCCCCGCCGGAGGCGACCATCCGCACCGTCGAGGACGAGTTCGGCTGGTATCTCAAACACGTCTACGGCGCGACCGAGACCGGCCCGCTCATCACGAGCTCCGACGCTCGCCGCTACTTCGAGGACGACTCCGAGGACCGCTTCGCGGTCAAGAAGACCCAGGGGATCGGCTATCTCGGCACCGAGGTCCGCGTCGTCGACGAGGACGGCAACGACGTCGCCGAGGACGGCCAATCGATCGGCGAGATCGTCGTCCGCGGCAACCAGGTCATGGACCGATACCTCGGTAAGCCCGAGGCGACCGAAGAGGCGTTCAACGACCGCGTCGAGGGGTACTACCACATGGGCGATCTCGCGACCGTCGACGAGAACGGGATGGTCCAGATCCAGGACCGCAAAAAGGACATCATCATCTCCGGGGGCGAGAACATCTCCTCGATCGAACTCGAGGACACGCTGTTCGAACACCCCGAGGTCTCCGACGTGGCGATCATCCCGGCCCCCAGCGACGAGTGGGGCGAGACGCCGAAGGCGTTCGTCGTCCCGGCCAGCGGCGACCCCGACGCCCCCGGCGTGAGCGAGGACGAGTTGACGAAGTTCACCCGCGAGAACCTGGCGAGTTACAAGATGGTCCGCCGCGTGGAGTTCGTCGCCGAGTTGCCGACGACCGCGACCGGCAAGGTGCAAAAATACGAACTCCGCGAGCGCGAGTGGGAGGACGAGGACTCGATGGTCGGGCAGGGCTGATACCTCCGAAACGACGAAATCGCCTCTCTGGGGGATCGCCGACCGTACCACTTATGTTCACGGATCGTCCGTTCCCGGGGACTGGGACGTGTCAGCGTATTTTTTTATTCTACGGCCGAAATTCGACTACGAGAGAGAACATGATCGGGGGATTCGGCCAGCGTGTGAGTGGAAGCATCGATCGGTCGAGGATGTGTGCGTACGTCAATATCGTGCTTTTGATTTCGTTTCTCGCCGTGGTGGCGTCGTCGGTCGTCATCTGGGTCGTGTTGCCCGCCGGGGGGCTTCACGGCGCGACGTTTCTCGGCATCCGACGGGGTCCCTGGACCGACGTCCACCTCGTCTCCGGCGCAGTGATGGCTGCATTCGTCGTCGTTCATCTCACGCTTCACGTCGACTATTTCAGGGCGCTCCCGGCGATCGTCCATCGCTGAGGGGTGTCGCATCTCCTCTTCACGGCCACGCGCTCTCGGCGAATCCGAATTCACAGGCGGCACGAGGCGGATACCCCAACCCTTGCGCTCGGAGAGGGAGCCGACAACCGATGACGCAAACCGCGCTACGATCTTTACCTGTGAAACTACAGTGGGATATCGTCGTACCGCCGTCATCAAGCTCGACACTCCCGACGGAGCAGACGATTCCCTTCGAGAGACGGCCGAGCAGTTCAAACACTGCGCCAACACCGCGAGCGAATGGTGTCGGCACGGGC
Organism: Natronomonas moolapensis 8.8.11; assembly: GCF_000591055.1. Lineage (GTDB taxonomy): Archaea > Halobacteriota > Halobacteria > Halobacteriales > Haloarculaceae > Natronomonas > Natronomonas moolapensis. The sequence goes on from NC_020388.1 coordinate 2,298,624, forward strand.
GTCGCCAGATTCCAGAGGAAGCCGGCTGTCAATCAGAAACGCCACGCGTTCTTGTTGACGACGACTACCACGTCACCTCGAAAGCTAAAGCCGAACGTACTCTGTACGACCAGCTCCGCGACGAAACTGATCTGACTGCGAATCTCGTCCAGAAGGGGATCCGACGCGCAGTCGAAGCCGTCAAAAGCGGCGTCGAACGCCTCAAACGTGGTGAGAACACGTCGCAACCGCATTTCTGCCGACAGCGCAGTCTATGACGAACGGAGTGCGACGTTCCACCGCGGCTACGTTTTCTTTTCGACCGTGGGTGGGCGCGTCGAGTGCAACTACATCCTCTCCGGCGACTCGAAGACACCGCCAGGGGAAGTACGTCTCCGGCGAGGGCTTCGAGTTTCGGATGGCCCACCTCCAGTACCACGACGGTGACTGGTATCTCCACGCCTCGATGCGGATGGTCGAAGCAGACGACGGACGCGCACCCGGAGATGTGCGCTTGAACCGCGGAACGCTGAACGCGAGTGGAGAGTACAGCCTTTCCGCCTCATCCGAGGTATGAAACCGGGGTCCACGCGAAAGCCCCGGGGTCGTGCGGAAATCGGAGAGTTCCGTGATGACGAGACGCTCGGCGCCTCAAACCACTTGACCCCGAAGCGATTTACAATTCCACAATACCGTGAACGCTCCGGTCCGATCTGGTACATACTGAGAATCCGGGATCAATAGGTGATATTCACCACGGAGTCACAAAACGCGGCGGTCACACGAACGACCGAGATCGGAGACGAACGCCGAAACGGATTCGAACGGAGACCCTGCTTCGCTCGCTGGATTGTCTGTCTGCCTTCGACGCCGAGCGGCGACGTTTCGGCCGGGAACCGCTCGCGTACTACTCGAACGTGGAGTACGAGATCGACGTTGACCTCAAGATCTCGAGGCACCTGGCGGCGGAGACGTTCGCCGACGGGGGTCCGGGAGCCGCCGTCCGGACGGGGAGACCGGCGTTCTCGACGCACGGTTCCCTTCGCGGGGTCGTTCGGCCCGGTGGCAACTACTGGAAGTCCGGTTCGCGGTCCTCGACGAACGCCGCCATCCCTTCGCGCTGGTCGGGCGTCCCGAACAGCGAGCCGAAGGTCCGCTTCTCGTAGTCGAGACCGCCGATGTCGCTGTAGCCCTGCGAGATAGCGTCCTTGGCCGCTTCGAGCGCGAAGGCTGGCTTGGACTCCAGTTCGGCCGCGAGTTCGGCGACGCGGTCGTCGATCTCGTCGTCGGGGACGACCTCGCCGAGCAGACCCTCTTTCTCTGCGGTTTCGGCGTCGAGACGCTGGCCGAGGTAGATCATCCGTTTTGCGGTCTCCTCGCCGACCAGCCTCGGCAGCCGCTGGGTTCCGCCCCAGCCGGGGATGATGCCGAGGTCGATCTCGGTGTTGCCGATGAGCGCCGACTCGCTTCCGACCCGGAGGTCACACGCCATCGCCATCTCACAGCCCCCACCGAATGCGTAGCCGTCGACGACGGCGACCGTCGGCGCGGGGAAGCGCTCGATCGAGTCGGCGACATCGTGGCCCAACTCGCCCCACGCCTGTGCCTCGGCGGTCGAGAGGTCTTTCATGTAGGCGATGTCCGCCCCGGCGATGAACGCGTCGTCGCCGGCCCCGCGGACGACGAGCACGCGGGCCTCCTCGGCTCTGGCCTCCTCGACGGCCTCGCCGAGCGCTTCGAGCGTCTCGACGTTCAACGCGTTGAGGGCGTTCGGCCGGTCGACAGTTACGGTTGCGACGTCGCCGCTCCACTCGAGGTCGACAGTGTCCCATGCCATAGACTCGGGTTCCCCCGGAGACCGAATAAAGCTACTGACGTCGCTCGGCGAGGTGTACGTCGCTTCGGGGTCAAGCCCCGGAGCGTTCTGCTTGCATCCCCCGATATCCTCCAGTGAGTGATACTGATGGACGAAATCACATGACACCGACGCACGAGTGAGCCGCCGGTCGCGCCGTCGAACGGCGTGCTCCTCGTGGGTCGTGTGTCCGTTCGTTTGTCCGTCAGTATGAGGTGGTAGGGTTCCACGGTCACGGGTCGCGCCCCACGATGGAGGGGTTCCCCACTCGTACGCGGTGGGGTGTGGGCCGCGCCAGTACGGTCCTCGACCGGGATAGCGGGCTTCATTTACCCCACCCGGAGTGCGTATTCGTACCCCGGACTCGGAATCACAACCGGTGAGTGTCGGCGATATAAACGTCTCGTTGGCTGTCGGCGCCATCCTCGCGACTAAACTGGTGGGCTTTCGCTTCGAAACTCCGTGAGATCGTCCCCGCGCTCGAGAAACGCCGACACCCTCTCGGCGAACGGGGGTTCGTCGTCGACGTGCAACGCCCGAATCGACTCCTCCGTGCAACACCCGAATCGACCACATCGGTAGAGACGCTGTGGAAATATGCTTCACGCATACGGACCGCGTCGCCCCCGCAGGCTTTTATATTGTGGCGCGAAACGACGCGCCGATGACGCTTTTCGAGACGGCGTTGGCCGGCGTCGCGTTCGGACTCGCGCTCGCGGCCCCGCCGGGACCGATGAACGCCGTCATCGCCGAGGAGTCCGTCCTGCGGGGATGGCGGGCCGGATTCAAGACCGGCCTCGGGGCGATGACGGCCGACGTCCTGTTCTTTTTGCTCGCACTCGCCGGCGTCGCCACGTTCATTCGGGGGACCCCGGCCGTACAGGACGCGATGTTTCTCGGCGGCGGCGCGTTGATGCTGTATTTCGCCTACGGCGCGATCCGGGGGGCGAGGGGGTCGTTCCGGACGGAGGCAACCCCCGAGAGCCGTGGGTTTCGAAAGGCGTTCGTCCTCTCCGTGAGCAACCCCTACCAGATACTGTTTTGGCTCACGGCCGGGGTCGGGCTGTTGACCCCTGGGACAGTCGACGTACTCTCGTACGCTAGCGCGTCGCTGTCGGGACTCGTCGTCGTCGAAACCGGGAGTGTCGCCCTGATCGTCGGGCTGTTCTGCGGGGTCGCCGGATGGATCGTCTGTTTCCCCGCGGCGCTATCTGCCGCGGAGTCCCGGACGGAGTCGTTCGCGCCGGTCGTCGCCTACGGTAGCGCGGTCGTCCTCGGTGGGTTCGGGATCTACTTCCTCGCGGAGGTCGTACTACCGTAGGTCGGCGTCTGGCGACTCTTCGGGCTCCATTCCGGCAACCTCACCCTCGAGCCACTCTTTGAACCACCGGACGCGTTTGATTCGCTGGTAGGCGATGCTCTCGGCGGTGTCCGATCGGACCCGCGAGACGGCGTCCTCGCCGCGTTCGAGGACGCGGCCAACCATCTCGTTGGCGTCCATGTGGGTCCGTGATTCGTAGCCCATCCGGAGGACCATGAGCGTCGTCCCATTGGCACCGACCTTATCAAGGAGGTCGGCCTCCATCAGACACCGCGTCTCGAGAGGGACGTTCGCCAGGTCGCCCTCGTAGGAGTGTTCCGCGACCGCATCACACACCTGCGAGACGAACGACTCCGGGTAGTCGGTGCGCGAGCGGAGGTACTCGCCCGCGACTCGGGCGCCGGCCTCGGCGTGGACGTCTTGGTCGGCCTCGAGTTTGGCGATATCGTGAAACAACGCGGCGACGCGGGTGACGTCGACGTTCGCACCCTCCTTTTCGGCGATCTCGGCGGCCAGTTCGGCGACGTTGAGGATGTGGTTGTAGCGGTACTCAGCGGAGTGCCAGGGGTACCACCGCATCCGGCCGCCCTCCTCTTCGCCCTCGATGCTGGCGGCGAGATAGTCGTAGACGAACCGCTTCATCGCCTCGAACTCCTCGGCCGTGACCGGCGATTCCGTTATCTCGACACCCATGTATCCACCTCCGTGGAACGGAAAACGAACGTGTAAGCCATCTTGATACGCAAAACGGTAGTTCGACTCTTTAGGTTTACGACCGGCGGTCGGGGCCGCAACGGCGGCGTTATGCGTCTGGAGCGCGTTCGTGTGGACGTATGATGCTGCCGACGCACGCGCTCGTGGGAATGGCGCTTTCGATACCCGTTGCGGTCACTGTCCCCGAACTCGCGCCGGCAGCGATTCTCGGTGGGTTCGTCGGCGGGATTCTCCCCGATCTGGACCTCTATGTCGGCCACCGACGGACGCTGCACTTCCCGACGTTGTACCCGCTTGCGGCCGTCCCGGTTTCGTTACTCACGTTCGTCCGGCCGGGGCCGGCGACCCTCGCTGCCGCCTTCGTCGTCATCGGGGCCGCCGCCCACTGTCGGATGGACATCTACGGCGGGGGTCTCGAACTCCGGCCTTGGGAGGGCACCTCCGAGCGGGCGGTGTACGACCACGTCGCCGGGGAGTGGCGGCGGCCACGCCGGGTCGTACGATACGACGGGTCGAAGGGCGACCTGGCGATTTCGACTGCCGTCGCCCTGCCCTTGATCGCACTCGTCGAGTGGCCGCTTCTCGCGCTCGTCGCGGTCGCGTTGGCGGTCGGAGCCGCCTACGTCCTCCTCCGGCGTCGCCTCGCCTCGCTCGCGCCGACCGTGTTCGGGGCGGTTCCCGAGCCGTTCGACCGACACGTCCCGGAGCGATACTCCGAGAAGTAGGGCGGGCGGATCGACGGCGGGCAAACGGCCGGGACACGGACGACGGGCGATCGGTCGGTCGCTCGCCGGGGCCGAGCGTTCGTTTTTTGAAGGATCATCCGGATTTATGTTCGACGGCGCAGAACGCGGCGTATGGAGATACGCGAAGCCACGACGGAGGACGGCCCTGCGGTTCGGTCGATCGCCCTGCGATCGATGGAGGCATCGTACTCGCTGAGCCCGAGCACCATCGAGAGCGCGATTATGCAGTGGTACGGCGTCGACCGCTTCGCTGACCTCCTCGGCGACGACGAAGTGCTGTTGCTCGTCGCCGAGCGGGACGGGAAACCGGTCGCTTTTTCCGAGAGCGCGCTCATTGAGGACCGAGGCGACATCCGCTGGATACACGTCGCCGCGATGCACCGCGGCGAAGGGATCGGACAGGCGCTCTACGAAGCGACGCGCGAACGCCTGAATGACGCGGGTGCCGAAACGATACGCGGTCTCGTACTCGCTATGAACTCCGGGGGCAACCGCTTTTGGGAGCAACGCGGCCTCGAGAAGGTGGGCGAAGGCACCGTCGAGGTCGACGGAACTGCGTTCGTCGAAAACATCTACGTCGACGAGGACAGCGTCGAACTCAAGCCGGTCGTGGTCGACGACCGAGAGCTCTACATCGATCACGGCGACATCGACCGGGGCTCGGAGGGACCGTTCTACACCGTCTACACCGACGAGAACCGCGAGAACCGATACAGCTACTACTGCGGCAACTGCGATACGCTCATCACGTCGATGGACACGATGGGACGGCTCTCCTGTGAGGAGTGTGGCAACCAGTTGAAGCCGACACGATGGGACGCCGCGTATATGTGAGGCCCCCGACCACCGACGGACGCTGAGTTCTCCGCCGGGAATAGCGGGGGGCCGACGAGCGGTTATTTGCCGGTGACCGGGAGTGTCCATCAGCCGGGAACCGTGGCAATCTTTATTTTCCAGCGGATCAAACTCTTTTGTGAATGGGAGCTGTTAGCAAACCTCTCGTCGAGGAAGCACGGTCCGTCTTCCACGAACTCGGCTACGAACTCACCGCGGAGGGCGAGGAACTCCGGGCCGAGCGAAAATGGCGGACGGTCTACGTGACGACCGTGGATCCGGCGGAAGCCAACACCCACGGGCGTCTCCGGTGTTTCGTCGCCCGCGCCGAGCGCGCCCCGGAGATCCAGGACCGATTGCTCGCGATGGAGCCCGGCTACGACTGGGCGGTCATCAGCATCGACGAAGAGGGGGAGTATCGAGTGTTACACCCGAGCGCGGACGTGTTGCCAGCACCGTAACCGAGAGCCAAAGACGGCCCTATCGGCTCGGCCGGTGTCGATCAACGCCGCAGGGGGTACATAATCCGTTCTTGACACATCAGGATACATTTACAACACGCCGCGTCGAATTCGAACTCGATATGGTGTTCAAGAAAATCACGCTCATCGGGACGAGCGACGAGAGCTTCGACGCCGCCGCCGACGACGCCCTCGACCGGGCGGAGAACACGCTCGACAACATCTACTGGGCCGAAGTCGAGGAGTTCGGCGTCGAGTTGGCCGACGGCCGCGAGTACCAGGCCGAACTCGAGGTGGCCTTCGAACTCGAGTAGCGCACCCGCCTCGCGTGGTCCGTTTTTTTGACAGCGCGAACACCGACAAGAGCAGAGTCTGAGATCCGATCGAGACGAGCGCTCGGACCCCCGCGGCCGGGGGTTTTAGTTGACCCCAATAGTGGTGATGATATGAACGAACGGCGTCTGGTCGTCGCCGGGTTTGGAGCCCTCGTCGCCGCCATCACGGGATACATCGCGTACCGTTTTATTGCGGCGTTCACTGTCGCGGTGTTTCTGTACTATTCGACGCGCCGGTTTTACACCTCGCTCGGACGGTTCCGGCTGCCGAAGCGGGTGCGTGCCGTGCTCACGATATCGATGCTCGCGGTTCCGCTTCTCCTTTTATTGAGCTATACGCTCGTGTTGGTGGCCGTCGAAGCCAGAGCGTTCATCGAGACGTATCCGGTCTTCGAGGCCGCGCCGGACGGCATCGCGTGGTTCGAGGGCCTTGAGGATTTGCCCGAACCGACGATCGCCGGAATCATCGAGGCGTACCAGGCCGGCCAACTCGACGCGTTCATCGATTTCGCGGTCGAACAGGCGGCTTTCGTGACGAGTATTGTGACGGGGCTGCTTTTGAACCTCCTCATCGTCTCCGTCGTGACGTACTACTTGCTCATCGACGGGGAGACGTTTCGAGGCTGGTTGCTGCGGTTCGACGACGACGACATCGTGCGCGAGTACCTCGAGGCCGCCGACGACGAACTCGAGGCGGTGCTGTTCGGCAACCTCCTGAACGTCATCGTTATCTCGCTCATCTCCATCGTCGTATTCAGCGGGTACAACGCGGTCGCCCCGCCGGTGGCGGAGGTGCCCTACCCTGCACTCGCCGGCGCGTTGACCGGCATCGCGAGCCTGATTCCCGTCGTCGGGATGAAGATCGTCTACCTGCCGCTCGCGGCGATCACCGGTGTCAGGATCGCGCTCAGAGGGGATCCCGCCTCACTGTCGTACGTCGTCGGGTTCTTGCTGTTGGCGGTCGTGATCGTCGATACGATTCCGGATCTCGTGCTTCGGCCGTACTTTAGCGGGGAACGAACCCATGTCGGGCTGTTGATGCTCGCGTACATTTTCGGCCCCATCGTGTTCGGGTTCTACGGGCTGTTCTTCGCGCCGATCGTCCTCGTGTTGGCGTTGACCTTCGCCGACACCGCCCTGCCCCGGCTTCTCGGTGCCGACCCGGAGCCGGACGGTCCCCCCGAAAGCCAGACGAGACTCGATCGGTTCCGGTGACCCGTGGCAGCCGGACGATCTGAGACGAGGCCCATTGCGGCGACGACGCGCCCCGCCGTCCGGAACGGGAAACTACAATGTACCCCCGGTTCTATCCCGTGATATGAGCCTCTCGCTCGAAACCGACTGCCCGGACTGTGATTCGACGGAGTTCTACAAAGCCGCGAGCACGCGGATCCACCTTGGCACGAAACAGAAGTGGCACTGCACCGACTGCGACTACGGGTTCGTCAAAATCAACGGGATCGACACGTCGGTCTGAGCTACCTACGAGTAACGTCGCGGGATTCGGCGTGGACTCCCGCTTTGGCCTCGGCTGAGCCAGGACGTTACTCCGTTTATCATCAACGTCCCGCTGTCCGCTCACGGGCGCACAGCGCCCGTTCACGTGGTCCCCAACCGTCCATCCTCTTTGCGCCCAACGGACTGGATGCTCTGGGGTGCCCACCGCGTCCCGCAGCGTTAGAGCGCCCCGCGCCGGTTCTCCTATTCACCTTGCCGGTGGTCGAACTCGTTGCCCGTCCGGAGCGTGTTCGTGCTGGCGACAAGGAGGGTGTTCACGCCGAGGTCAACCCCGAGAACCGTTCCGTTCTCAGCGGCTGCCTTGTTCGACGTGTCTGGCTCCAGCTCCATCTCGCAGTGGAGGTGAAGCACTCACTCGCCGTCGCGGAAGTGGAGTTCCGACCCCCGTCGTTTCGTACTCGTCGGAGAACAGGTATTCCGAGTGTGGTGTGTCGCTGCCCTCGCCGGGTAGCACGTAGTCGGCTTCGATGCGCTCGGGTGTCGTGGCGAGAGAGATGTAGTCGTCCTGTAAGATCGCGGTGCGGTGGTCGCAGACGACGTCTGAACTGGTGAACGTGGGTTTCGACGCTTTCGTTCCTTGCGTCCAGCGTGCGACGACGTTTTTGTACGCCTCGGCTGTCTTGTTCCTCGCTGTCTGGACGAGTCCGTCGTTGAACCCGTCCGTTTGCTCGCGCACGTCGTCGTAGGGCTCGTCGTCCAGTGCCGTCTTGCCGGTGGTGACACGTAGCGAGCGGGATCCCACCTCCGAAGAGTGGGAGAATATAAATAGCTACCGTTCCGGTTCGGCTTCCGAAGCGGTTTGCTCCTCCGTGGGTTCTTCCTCGTCCGACCGGGCCGCAACCAAAGCGCCACGCGCGACGCTGTAAAGCGGTTCCTCGGCGTGCGAAACGCCGCTGACAGAGAACGGAAGCGAGGAGTCCGTTAGGTGGTCTTCGAACAGTTTCTCGAATCCGTTCGGACTCGCTGTGCCGCCCGTGACGACGACCGGCACGTCGAGTCCTTCCTCTATGTCCTCTTCGTCGACCTCGTTGACTATCCGCTTGATAACGTACTCGAGCAGGTTCTCGTAGTAGATCGAGAGCGCTCCTTCGACGCCGCCGACGTCGGTCTGGAAGTCCAACTCGAAGCCGTCTTCCTTGATCGACGTGACCTTGTCGACGGGCGTTCCCGTCGCCTGTGCGGCCTGCTCGTCGACCCAGTCGCCGCCGCGAGCGACGGAGAATTTCATCACTGGAACCGCATAGTAGGCCAAACAGACGTTCGTCATTCCGGCCCCGAACGAGATCCCGAGCCCAGTAAAGGAGTTGTCCGCGAGTTCGGAGTAGATGACGGACATACCTTCGTTGATCGGCTCGGCGTCGTACCCGACGTCGTTGAGGAAGGATTCGATCGTCTTCTGGTGATACAGCGTCGATAGGTCGGTATCGATCGGGTCGGCCGGCGAGGAAAAATACAGCCGCTCTCCGGGATACTGCGGTTCGCCGACGACCTGCTCGATGATGAGCTTCATCATCGGGATCGCCGACTGTTCGTCGCTCGAGAGGATACCGGCTTGCATCGGTCGCCGGGTTTCCTTGTTGAATATGTTTGCGAAGTTGAGCGCGTCGTCCCCGACGACGTACACCTTGTCGTCCTTGCGGATGTGTAGCACGTCGCTGCGGGAGAGCATCTGCTCCGCCATATCCGAGTACTCGATCTCGACGAAGGAGTTTCGCTGTTGAACGAATACGGTCTCTGTGCCCTCCTGTCGCGCGGAGAGGATGTTCATTGTACCAACGTCTAGGCCTTTTGCCATAGTCGATACGGAAGGCCCAGCAAGATAAAATTATATGACGCGACAGCCACCGCGCGGAGCGGCGTCGAGCTCAAAACAGTGATCGAAGTCGCGAGAAGGCCCCGTCCTCGTCGGCGTCCTCGGAGAGATCGCCGCTCTGTTTTCGATCTTTGAGTTCCCGGAGGGCCGCGGTCTCGTCGTCGACGGTCCCGTCAGCGGTCTCGACGTCCGTCTCGCCGCCTTTGAGCTGCTTGAGGCCTTCGACCTCCGCGTCGACCCCGGTACTGACGGTTTCTTCGGCCTCGACGTCGAGGCTTCCGGACGCCTCGTCGGCGTAATCGGCGGTGAAGTCGAGCCGGCGGGTCTCGGTCTTTTCAACGCCGCCCCAACTGATCTCGACGTCCGACATGGCCGCATCGATATCCGACTCGATCTCCTCCTCGGAGATCGACTCCGTACTGCGTCCGTCCCCGCCGGAATCGGCGGTCGTCGTTCCGGCGTTTGCTTCTTCGCCCCGAGCGAGGCGATGGGCGACGAGCGCGCTCCCCGTCGTTGCGATGATGACAGCGAGTCCGGCGGCGTACGTCCCGACGACGAAAAGCGTGTTCCACGGGCCGAACTCGAACCACACTGTCGGGTAGGCCCGCAGAAACGCCCCGGCGGCGACGACTGTGAGCCCGAGCCCGGCGAACGCGACTGTGACGATCCGGCGACTCGTCGGGAGTAACACGACGACCCCGATAAGTGCCAACGGAACCGAGAGCAGACCGAACAGATAGCCGGGTTGGGCGAGCGAAAAGTACCCCGGTTCGCGCAATCCGTACGTGCCGGCACCGATAATAAAGAGCAAAAACCCGATAACGGCGAAGGCCACACCGGCGAAGAACAGACCGAACCCGGAATACACTTCGGTCTCCGTTTCGGGTTCGCCGACGTATTGTTCGTACAGGCTGAACAGAACGTTGTCCGGAGGGGCCGTTTCGCTCATTACACCTGAGTTCTGCACCGACGAATATAAATATTCGAGCCTCACAGAAGCGTATCGGCGTTTCCGACGCTCCCCGTTCGAACGTACCTCATTCGTTTCGCTCGGAGGCGTCGTCCGCGTCCCGCATCTGATTCAGCGTGTCGACGCCACTCAATGAACGTTCGGTTCGAACTTCTGTCGTCTTGTCCGGATCGAGTTGCGGGTCGGACTCGTCGGCGGAGGTGTTTTGTTTCGTCGCGTTGGCGTCCTCCGTCGCGTCGGCAGTCCTCTCTGTCGCGTTGGCGTCCTCCGTCGCGTCGGCAGTTCCCGTCCGGTCGGACCCGAACAACCACGATCGCAGCCGATCGATGAAACTCATCGGTAATGTTTGAACAGGGTCGCCTTGATGTCGTCTCTGGTTCGTGCGGTTTCGGTACTACCGTCGGGGAGATCGACCTCGTAGGGCACCTCACCGTCCGATTCGCGCCACTTGTCGGCGTGTTCGTCGAGCAGATCAAACACGCCCGACGTGTCTGACGTGGAGCCTGAGACGGACTCAGTGGTGGCCGTCTCGGTCGACAGGCTCGTCGATTCCGGAGTCGATTCGGAAGGACCCGTCGGTACCGAGTCGTCGTTCGCCGACGGGGCAGCGGCGGCGTCCGTCTCGGCCGTATCGAGGAGGTAGTCCACGACATCGGCTGGACGAACGGAGGCGTATCGTCCCGCGTACTCCGCCGCCAGTCGCTCTCGAACCGCGTTGAAACGTTCGTGCTGGGCCTCGGAAAGTTGTATCTCCGGCATACGTGTACCTACGTGTCATCGCATAAAATACGTGTTATCACACGGGCCCCCACCCCGTTCCATCCAGCCGATCCGGGGTTGTTCGCTCCGGTACGTACGGACCGCGGAGCCGTGTGGTCTCCGATTCACCGCTCCTCGTCCGCCGGCGCTCCGGCCTGGGTCTCAAAAGCGCCAGTGCCGCTGGAGTCGTCACCGTCGGCGGCGTCGGATACAGCTCCGTCACCGTCGGCGTCGCGCGTCGCCTCGGCTCTCTCCGCCCGTTCGGCGAGCGTATCGCTGTTGGAGCTATCGGGCGGCGACTGTTCGGTCGTCCGGCGATGATAGAAGCGGCTGAGCGCTTCCTCCCACGACTCCAGCGGGCGAGGGGTAGCCCTGTGGTTGACCTCGACGCCGACGTATACGCACTCGTCACAGGCGTATGAGACCTTTTCGCCGAGTTGGTACCGGCTGAGTGGCCCACCACATCGCGGACACTCCATACGTAGGGTATCGGAGCAAATAATAAATCGGTTCCGGGTGTCCCCGACGCCGTGCCGGGCGTATCAGCGCGTCAGACTTGCGTATGACGTGACGTGTACGTTTATTTCCCTCGTCATATAACGCGTACCCAATGGGAGTTCGATGCGCCCTTTCGGGGCATCTGTACGAGACGACGGAGTTCGAGGAACATCGCAGGGAGCGTCCGGAGGGAGTGGTTCTGGTCTGTCGGGAGTATCAGGTCTGCAGTCGTTGCGGGAGCCGCGAAGAGATGTATCGGAACGAGCAGTTGCTGACACCACGGGAACATATGGGCGAGGAGAGCGCTCCCGAAGACGTAGACGCCCCCGAGGGCGAACAAGATGGGCATAACAGCGACAAAGACAGTCGCGAGCCGACGGAAGGCCCCTCCGAGCACGCCGACTCGACCGACCCCGACTGGACACTCGAGGAGGTGTCCCGGCCGGAGGACAACCTGGGCGGCGAGACATCCGGGTCCTCGGTCGCTACGAACGGTCACAGCAGTTCAACGACGGACGAACGAGACGACACGGACAGACTGGAGACGACGGCCGAGGGGTCGTCTGGGCTCGATTCGCTCCCCGGTGGGGCGGTCGCTACAGAACCCGATGTGGACGATGCCGACGAGGCGGAACGGGCCAATCGGTTAGAAGCGCCGGAGAACGAGCCGACGAAAGCGACCGACCACCGGTTCGACCCGGAGTCGCGGGCGAACACAGCGGGCCGGACCGAGAATACACGTTCTCCCCCGAACGAGGACGTGACGGCGGACACTGCGAGTGACGAACCCACGGACGATGCGGTCATCATCTCCGAGGCAGACGATACGACGCCCTCGACGGACGAACACGACGACGGGGACGGTACCGGACTCCGTTGTCAGGCCTGTGGCGGAACGTGGGACGGAGCGACGACGTCGCTTCGCGAAGGTGATCTGTGCCCGGAGTGTCGGCGGGGATACGTCGAGGCGCGGTCGGGAGTCCACTGACTGGCCGATGGATTAAACTGTTAGCAGCTGACGCGACAGGCGTAGCTCCGTCCGATTCCGGCTCCAAACGGATGGCTTCGAGGGCGGTTTGAGCCAACGGGGCTACTAAACGCTTCGTCGCCGCGTTCGTCAGTATGGAAGCAAATTGGTCGCTCGGACAGGAGACACCGACGTACGTGTATGCGCTTTTCGGAGGTGTGGTTGGAATGGTTGCGGTGACGGCACATAACCTGGTCGCCGGCGCGGAGTCGCAGTATAGCCTCTGGGGGGTGTTTGTCGGCAGTTGTCTCGCCGGATTTCTCGCCGCGAACGGGTCGAGGCGGGCCAAGAGGGCCGGCATAGGTGCCGGCCTCCTTGGGGTAGTGCCCGCCTTTGTGTGGTTGTCCGACTTCTTACCGGGGTGGGTCCGCACGTCGGCTTCGGAAGGTGGGCCGGTCCTCGCGGTCGTATTTTTCACCTTCCTCGTCCTCGCCGTCGCCACGATCGCGACGCTGATCGGCGTATTTGGTGGCTCCTTCGGCGGCTGGCTCGCCGAGATGACCGCTCCAGAAACCGGCGGTTGATGCCCCTCCGGGTAGCGTTTCAGCGTGTTTCAGGGACGGTGTGACGCGATCGATTCGGTGAGGTGGTGTCGTGTCCGCAGCCCGGCCCGGTACCGGCCGACGACGTCGTCCTGATGGGCCGGACACGCGAGTACCCCGATAGCACCAGCACCGACCGCGACGACGGGGTGTCGATGCCGGTGGGAAGCACGCCGACAGCCCGGACACTGGATTCCACCGGCCGGGCGGTGTTTTAATATCGTTGTACTCTCCTCGGTAGTCAATCCACAGACGGTGCCGAACTGCTCTATGTGATCGGGGCACCCGACGAGCGGAATCGTGAGGTGATCGATCAACAGGAACGAGACAGTGTCTCGCCCCGGCGATCGAAGCGCTGCATCACACGCCGTACAGCGAACCGACTGGGGGCCGTCCGCCGGGGCCGCTGGCGGGTCGCCGAAGTCTACAGCATCCATCGTAGGAGGTACCCCTGCTTCGTGCCGAAGACGGATACATCACCGGTATCCGGGGCCGTGCCGTAGCGATGGCGGAGTGCTGTTGGCAACAGCGGGTGCGGCAGTGTCGAACAGTATAATTCGTGTTTGAGCCTGCGTCGAGGTTTTTTATCCGGACGACCAGACGTGTGCTATGGCTCCGACAGGAGTGGGTCCAGTCGTATTGCAGGCCACTGACGTCGGCCTACAGATAGGTATTCAACTGCTCTTGGCCGGAAGCGTCGTCGCAGGGATGTGGGTGACGTTCGAGAAGGCCGGGGAGCCGGGATGGGCCGCGATCATTCCGATATACAACACCTATTTGCTCGTAAAGATCGGTGACAACGCGTGGTGGTGGGTGCTCTTGCTGTTCGTCCCGGTGATCAATATTCTCGCGTTAGGGAAGATCAGTATCGACGTGGCCGCCGCGTTCGAGAAAGGCGTCCTGTTCGGCCTCGGATTGGCGTTGTTGCCGTTCGTCTGCTATCCGGTTCTCGGGTTTGGCGGCTCCCAGTATCGGGCCGCTTCCTGAATGTATCCGGTGCTTGAGCAGGAACTACAGTCCTAATGCGATTCGCTCCGGACCCTCGTCGGAAATGATGCCCACGGAAAACACGACGGATCGAGATCCGAACGGCCCTCCGACGAGCATCAAACTACTGGCCGTCGTCCTGAACCTGTATGGGATCGTCCGTCTGTTTACCGGGGTGTTCGTGCTACTGCTCGCCGTCAATATCGGGATCGCGGACGACGGCGGCGCGGGAACACGCGCAACGGCGTTCAGTCTCGTCCCGATCGGTACGGCGGTTGCGACGTTCGTTCTCGCCTACGGACTGTGGAGCCTAGCGGAGTGGGCGTGGTCTTTCGGCCTCGCCTTCGCCGGCGTACAGCTACTTCGGGCGGGTCTGAGCCCCCTTGGAGGCGAAGGTGCACTCTACGAGGCTGCGATGTTCGCTGCTCTCGGGGCGTTACTTTCGACCAAGCGACGGTATTATACAGTTTCGAGCACCGGAACCAGTCGTTCCGGCTGAGCCGACTATTTAATTATAGAGATTCGAGGAGAATACTGGTGGCTTTAGCCACCAGATGAATCCGACAATTTACGTTACAAGCCATCGTGTCGTACGTCGTGCGTGGAGAACTGGCGGTTGGCTCGGTGGTCGCCACGGTTCATAGCCGGAAACAAACAGTAAGCCGACCACGCCGACAGTCGTTAAACAATCAGGTACCTCGAAGCCCTCTCCGGGGTACGAGTAACGGCTTCGTGGCAAAGCCACTGGCTGACTGTCCAGCAAACCGTAGACTCCCAACCGTCGGGATTGACCTGCCCGGCCAACACCGGGTGGGAGGCCCGCGCCTTTACCCGCGGGAGGATGTCACACCCTCGGCACCCCACGACGGCGACGGAGACGCTCTCGTCGCGCGCCTCGGGACCGATGATGCCGAACTCCCGACACGTCAAACCGGTGACGGAGACGCCGCTGGGAAAAATCGGAGCTTTCAGGCTGCCCGTCAGTCCCGTCCGCCATCGGGGCGTGCCGGCGCGGCGGACGATGGCGTCGGAGACGCGTTCCCGGAACCGCCCGAAACGCCCGTCGCGGACCCGGTACGGTCGTCGGGATCGCGCTCGGTCGTGTCGAAGGACTCGACACGCTCCGTGAGATCGCTCGCCATGGTCGCGAGCTCCTGTGCGTCCTCGAGGGTCTCCTCCAGCGATTCGACCTGGCTGGCGGTTTGCTCGGCGACGTCGGTCGACTCGCGCGCGGTGGATTGACTCGTCTCGGAGACGTCGTCGACCATCGATGCGATCTCCTCGGCGGAGGCGGCCTGATCGTCGGTCGCGCTGCTGATCTCGGCGATCCCGCCCTCGGCCTCCTCGATCGCCGCGGCGATGTCGTCGAACATCGAAATGGTCTCGTCGATCGTGTCCGCACCGGTTTCGACGCGGTCGGTCATCGCCTCGATGCTGGTGACGGCCCCGTCGGTCACCTCCCGTGCGTTCTCGATCCGTCGCTCGATGTCGTCGGTTGCGACGGAAGCCTCCTCCGCGAGCGATTTGACCTCGTTTGCGACGACCGCGAACCCGTCGCCGCTGGCATCGGCGTTAGCCGCTTCGATCGAGGCGTTCAACGCGAGGATGTTCGTCTGTTCGGTGATGCCCCTGATCACGTCGGCGATCTCGACGATCTCGTCCATCTGCTCGTTCAGCGCCGTGATCTCCTCGGCGACCGCGTCGGCCCGCGATTCGATGGCCGCGATCTCGTCAGTGGCATCGCCTGCGTGCTCGCGGCCCTCGTTGCCGCGGTCGACGGCGGTTCCGGCCGTGGCCGCGACCTCCTCGGAGGACGAGGCGATCTCCTCGACTGTGGCCGACAGGTCGCCGATCTCGCCGGCGACGGTTTGGAGTTGCTCGTCCTGTTCTTCGGCGCGGGCCGCAACCTCGGAGACGGACTCCTCGACGTCGATGCTCGTCCGTTTGATTTCGGTCGATCTGTCGGCGACGTCGGTGCTGGCGCTCGAGACGCGCTCCGCGAACGACTGGATGTCGAGGACCGTTCGTTCGACGTCGTCGATCATGTCGTTGAACGCCCGCGCGATAGAGGCCATCGCGTCGTTGTCGACGGAGTCGTCCAGCCGTTGCGTGAGGTCTCCGTCGGCACAGGCCCGCATCGTGGTCTGAAACTCGGTGGCCGTCGCCTCCAGCGCCTGGTTCAGCGCCGTCATCTCCTCTTTTTGTCGGGCGGCCTCCTGTTGTTTGTCCTCGGCGACCCGTTTTGCTTCCTCGACCTCGTCGAGTTTCTCCTGGATCGCCTCTCGGGCCTGTTGGCGCTGGATGGCTAACGACTGCCAGAGAAACGTGATCGCGGTGGCGAGCATCAACACGCCGACAGCGTGGATGCCGCCCCACACGACCGGGTTGGCCATGGCCGCCGGGTGGTTGTAGACCGTGAACCACTCGATGAGCCCGAAGACGCTGTGTTGGGTGGCGACGTAGCCGATCGTGATGCCGAACGGCACCCAGTCTTCGTACAGGGCAACCACCCCGACGCCGACAAAATACAGGAAGTGTGCCTCTATGAACCCGCCGGTGAAGTACGCTAACACGGCGGCGACGGTCATGAACGCGAACGCCGCCAGCGCCGACCGGAGGCGACGCGGCAACAACGGCACCGCAGCCACGAGCAACAGCGCCGCGACGAGACCGGTGCCGGCCAGCGAGTGCGCCATCGGGATCGCGGGGAGTTCGGCGCCAGTGACCGATTCTACCCCCGTCAGCCGGCTAATGGCGAACACCAACGGGAGGATCGCCGCGGTAAAAAGGAGGATGCCGCGGTGGCGATTCCGGAAGGACTCGTCGGGTATCTCGGTTCCGTTCGGGGTGTTTTCGACGTACCGGGCGATCGCGGACCGAGGCTCACTCGCGGGCATGTGTACGTCAGTAGCTATCGCAATCGGTTATAAACGCCCCGTCGGTTACGACGGACGTATACCCGTTTCGATTTCAACGGCAACACCGACGAAATTTAACGCGGCAGCCGTGCCCCGGGCGCATTCCGGCGTGCGGAACGCGGAACAGCCGCCTGGAGCGGTGGCGATGCCACGACGATCCCGCCGCTTTCGGCTGGAAAGACGGTGGTCTCGGTCGGCGAACGCTTGGCGTCGGTCGCGGGCGGGGGCGACGCTCCCCAATGTCGGCGTTGTCGGCCACCCTGCTCGCAGCGTGAGGATCCCGGCCGAGCCGGGAACCATTTTGCCTCACGCTTCGAACAGCGGGCATGAAGAAATCCATCGACGAGCACGCCGAACGATTTTCCGAGTACGCCGACGAGTACGACGACACCCAGGACGCCCCGGAGTACCGGGCCGCGGTCGATCTCGTCGTCGAACACGCCGCCCCCGGCCCCGACGACGTCGTCGTCGACCTCGGGACCGGAACCGGCGCGATCGCGCTCGCGCTCGCTGACGACGCCGGGCGGGTGATCGGTCGCGACATCAGCGACGGGATGCTCGAACGCGCCGCGGCGAAGGCCGACGACGCCGGAGTACCGGGCGTCGCCTTCGGTCCCGGCCGGTTTCGCGATCCGAACGTCCCCGAGGGCGTCGACGTCGACGTCGTGACGTCGAACTTCGCAATGCACCACCTGAGCGACGCCGAGAAGCGCGAGGCGATCGAAACGCTTGCGGAACTCGGCCCGCGGCGGATCGTCCTCGGCGACGTGATGTTCTTCGGCGATCCGGACCCCGAGGATCCCTTCTACAGCCCGGAGGTGGACGACCCCGCGACCGTCGGCGTCCTCGCCGACGCGTTCACCGATTCGGGGTACGTTCTGAGGGCCGTCGAGATGATCGGCGAGCAGGTCGGCGTCCTCGTCGCCGAGCGAACCGCGCCGGCCTGACGGGAACCGATCCCCCTCGGCGACACATTTACACCCCCGGACGACAGTGGCTACCACGATGCGACGTACACGACCGAGCGCGCAGACGGGGGACGTATGGCGACGGGGGAACGCCGCCCGGCGGAGCGGGAGCCGCATCGGTGACCGCGGGGGACGGGGGTCGCCCGCCGCCCCGGACGGTCGGGGCGCCGGGGAACGGGGGCCGCGATGACGCTTCCCGACGGGTTCGTCACGCTTCAGCCCGATCAGTCGTTCTTCGAGACGCTGTACACGGCGGCCCCGCTGGTGCTCGTCGGAACCCGCGGCCCCGACGGCTCGTCGAACCTGGCCCCGAAGCACATGGCGATGCCGCTCGGGTGGTCGGGCCACTTCGGGTTCGTCTGTACGCCCGAACACGGCACCTACCGGAACGTCGAGCGGACGGGAGCGTTCACCGTCAGCTATCCGCGTCCGGAACACGTCCTCGAGACCAGCCTCGCCGCGGCCCCCCGCGACGGGGAGGGCGACAAGCCCACGCTCGCGGCGATCGAGACGGTCGAGGCCGGGGCGGTCGACGCACCGGCCGTCTCCGGGGCCTACGGCGTGTTGGAGTGCGAACGCGACCGGACCGTCGAGGGGTTCGGCGAGGCCGGGCTCGTCGTCGGCGACGTCGTCGCCAAACACGTCCACAGCGACGCCTACCGCAGCGACGACGCCGAACCGGAGGCCCTGTTGGGGCGGGCGCCCGTTCTGGCGCATCTGTACCCCGACCGGTTCGCCGAGATCTCGGAGTCCCGACAGTTCCCGTTTCCGGAGGGGTTCGAGCGGTGACGCCCGCCGACGGAACCGACGCGGACGAGACGAATCGGGACGAGACCGCCGACGGGACCGGGACCGGGACGGGCGACGGCGGCGGAACCGACGCGGACGGGGACGCGAGAACCCCGGGCGGGCCCGACGCCGCCCCGGAGCGCCGGATCCGCGAGTGGGCCGGGGACAACCGCGACCGCGTCGAGGCGTACCTACTCGAGTTGGTCGAGGCCGAGACACCCACGGAGAACCCCGAGACGTTCGACCCACTCTTCGAGCGGCTGGCCGGGGACTTCGAAGCGGTCGGGCTCGAAACCGAACGGGTTCCCGGCAAGGAGACGGGGGGCCGACTCGAGGCGTACTCGCCGGGGAGCAAGGACGGGCCGATCCAGCTCGTGCTCGGACACGCCGACACCGTCTGGCCGCTCGGAACCGTCGCGGAGCACCCTCCGGAAGTGCGCGCGGACGTCCTCGAGGGGCCGGGCTCCCTCGATATGAAGGGCGGGCTGACCCAGGCCGTCTTCGCGCTCCGGGCCCTCGATGCCCTCTCGCTCGATCCGGGGCTACCCGTCCACGTCCTCGTCTCCAGCGACGAGGAGATCGGCAGCCCCGAGTCCAAACCGCGCATCGTCGAGCTCGCAAAGCGGGCCGCCCGGGTGTTCGTCCTCGAACCCGCAAGCGGCCCCGAGGGGAAGATCAAGACCGCCCGCAAGGCGGTCGGCCACTTCACTGTCACCATCGAGGGAAAGGCCGCCCACGCGGGCCTCGAACCGGAGGCGGGGGCCAGCGCGACCGAGGAACTCGGCACCGTCATCCACCGGCTCCACGGTCTCACCGACGTCGACTCGGGGGTCACCGTCAACGTCGGCGAGGTCGAGGCGGGGCTCCGCTCGAACGTCGTCGCGCCCGAGGCCCGCGCCGAGGTCGACGTCCGCGCGCCGACGGAGACGGCCGCCGACGCCGTCTCCGAGCAGATCCGCTCGCTCGAGGCGACGACGCCGGGCACGGAACTGCGGATCGACGGCGGGTTCGGCCGACCGCCGATGGAGCGGACGCCGGGCAACCGGCTACTCTGGGAGCGCGTCCAAGCCATCGGCCGCCGTCTCGACCTCGACCTCGAGGGGACCCGCTCGGGCGGGGCCAGCGACGGCAACGACGCCAGCCAGCACGCCCCGACGATCGACGGGTTCGGCGCGGTCGGCGACGGCGCCCACCAGGCCTTCGAGTACGTCCGCCTGGACGCGCTGGTCGATCGAGTCGCCCTGCTCGCGGCCTGTCTGTGTACCGGGCCGCTCGAAGCGGGTGATGGCGCGTGAGCGCCGACGTCCACGCCTCGGTGACGCGTATCGCCGACCTCGCCGGGAGCGACTACGCGGTCGACCCCCGGCCGACAGACGAGTGGGCGACGGGCGAGTACGTGCTCGCCCGGGTGACCCGCCGTCCCGGCCCCGACGTCCGCGTCGAGACCCCAACCGGGCGGCGCGTCGAGTTGATGGAGGGCGAGACGCTCGTCGGCGCGCTCGGCACCCGCCGGGCGACCCGCGGGTTCGTCGGCGGGTGGCGCGACGCCGGCGAGGATGGCCGCCTCCACGTCATGACCGGGGGCGGCGTCCTCGGGCGGGTCACCTCGGCCTCGCCGTTCGGCCCGGCCCCGGTCGAGATCGAGTACGAGGGACACGTCGTCCGCGACGGCGACGCCGTCCGGATGTCGGAACACGGGCTGGCCGCCGCCGACGTCGCCCACGACACGCCCGTCGTGCTCGTCCTCGGGACGAGCATGTCGGCCGGAAAGACGATGAGCGGGCGCGTCATCACTCGCGTACTCGTCGAGAACGGCTACGACGTCGGGGCGTGTAAACTGACCGGCGCGGGGACCTACGGCGACGTGCTGTCGATGGAGGTGGCGGGGGCGGAGCCGATCTACGACTTCGTCGACGCCGGCCTCCCGACGACGGTCGTCCCCGAGCCGACGTTCCGGGAGGCCATCGGCCCCGTCCTCGACCGGATGCAGAGCGCGGACGTGATCGTCGCGGAGGTCGGTGCCAGCCCGCTCGAGCCGTACAACGGGGCGGCCGTGGTCGATATGCTCGACTCCGAGGTCGCGTTCACCGCGCTCTGTGCCTCCGACCCCTACGCGGTCGTCGGCATCGAATCGGCGTTCGGATGCTCGCCGGACGTCGTCGCGGGGATCGCGACGAACACGACCGCCGGCGTCGATCTGGTCGAGGAACTCGCCGATTGCTCGGCGCTGAACCTCCAGTCGGAGTCGGCCAAGGAACCGCTCGAGGCGATGCTCCTCGACGCACTCGGGCCATCGGTGTGAGAGCGCACACGCCGCGGCCGTGCGGTGATATAATTAATATCCGCCTCCACCTGAACGCGGAGGATCCTGATCGACACCCTCCCACGGCTGAGGCCGGGGGATTCCTCGGTGGGTGCTTCGGGCCGGCCCTGACTCTGAGGCAAGAGTCCCCCCGCAGATCCTCCGGGGTGTAAGCTCTTCTTTGGTCGAGCGATCGGAGCGTCGCCACTCCTCAACCCGCCACGGCGAGATACATCTGTCCGCCCCCCGCCGCGACGAGGACGCCCCCGGCGAGCCGCGTCAGCGTTCCGACGTGCTCGCCCGCCCGCCCGACGAGCGCGTCGTGGCCGACGGCGGTCGCAATTGTCGCACCGACCATCAGAACGCCGAAGCCGCCGGCGTAGGCCCCCAATACGACCGCGGTTCCCAACGCCGGGAACGTCACGGACTGTAGCGTCACCGCCAAGAACAGCGGCAGGACACAAGCCATCGCGGCGAGGGCGTACAGCGCTCCGAACAGCGCGAACCCGAGGACGCTCGCCCGGCGTTTCGGGAGCGGGACGTGCAGCGACCCGGTGTGGCCCGCCAGCACCGCGATCCCGAGGCCGACCAACAACGCCCCGACGGACAACTCGACGGCCGGGAGTACGTGTTCGATCAGGTCGCTGGCGACGACGGCGAGCACGGAGATGACGGCGAACGCGCCGAACACGCCGAGTGCAGCGGCCCCGCCGCGGGCGAAGACGCCGGCCAGCGTCCTCGCGATGTTGTAGACGAACGTCCAGAAGCCGGCGAGCATGAGCGCGGCGAACGGGACGAGCCACGCGACCGGAAGGAACGATAGGGCGGTGCCGAAGCCGAGCAGGCCGGCCGCGACCGAGCCGAGTCCCGCGTTGGCGAGCCGCCGCGAGTGCAGCGCGACGTTCGACCAGACCGGGACGAACTGCGTCATCGTCCCCATGATCGTGATGCAGACCCATCCGACCAACAGGAAATGGACGTGGACGAGGCCGCCCCGACCCGGAAGGACGCCGATCCCCGCTCCAGCGCCGAGCACCGCGCCGGCGAGGAGGAACCCGAGGCCGACCGCGAAGTGCCGCAGCGGAACGGTCATCGGCGGCTGTCGGTCCGTGTCGACGCTGCCCGGAACGGCGCTCATTCGCTCCAGATGACCGTCACCGAGACGCCGTCGTCCTCGAACGTCTCGTATCGGTAGCCCCGCTCCTCGAGGCGCGGATAGAGGTGTTGGGGGCGCCGGTCGTTCAACTGCACGAGCGCGGTCGACTCGGGGATCGCCTCCAGCCGTTCGAGAGTGTTTTTCAGCGGCTGCGGCGGCGGCAGCTCGCGCGCGTCGAGTGTGTCGCGTGCGTGTCCGATCGGCGCGTCGGTCCGAGCGAGGTACGTGTCGGCGTCGGCCATATCGGATCGTTTGGACGGGAACGGTGAGTCGGTTCGCCCGAAGATGTTCCCCGGCGGCGGCGCCGGACGGCGCGTGCGTTCGTCCCGGGGGCGAGCATCCGTCCGGGGGCGAACATCTCCGGGAGCAAGCGTAGGTGGGTTCGCCGAGCAGGTCGACGTATGCGAGGCTTCCCATCCCCGTTCGGAACCGACGAATCGCTGTTCGACGACTACGACGGGTTCGTCCCCGAGCACCTTCCGGAACCGGGTCGGTTCCTCGAGGGACACGACGTCCTGACCGACGAGGCACACGCCGCGTTTCACAGAGCGACCCGCGACCTCTTCGAGGAGCGGACGGTCTACGACATGACGTTCGATTACAACTTGGCGCGGCTGAACCTGGATACCCGCCACGCGAGCGCCGGCTATCGGTACGCGAGACAGCGCGACGACCCGTCGGTGCTGCGCGCGGAGTTCACGCCGACGACCCCCTTTTGTCCCCAGACGCACACGCTGACGATCGGGTCCTTCCGGGCCTGGAACGGCCTCTCGGAGCGACACGAGTACGACCTCGTCCGCGTCCGGGCAGCCCCGATGCACCACCGGAGCGAATCGATCAACGAGGAACTCGAGGCGATCGAGGCGGCGTATCGCGCCGGCGACGCTTCGGTCGACCCGGAAGCGGGACCCTCCGACGCCGAACGGATAGAGCGCGCGTTGGAGGGATCCGAGCCGCGCCCCGAGGGCGCCGGCGCCGGCCCGGATCCCGACCCCGGCCCGGATCCCGACCCCCCCGACGCGCCGTTCTGAGACGCGCCAGCGGAGGACCCTCGCCCGGCGACCGCACGGTGGGATCGGCCGTCCCGAACGGTTTCGGGACAACGTATACCCGGCACCGAGCCCGCCTCTCGGTATGAGCAATGATCGACCCGGGACGGACCGGGAACTGGACGTCCGGGACATCGACGGCGAACCGTTCGGCGAGATCATGGACGCCGTGGCGGATCTCCCCACGGACGAGAGCCTCCTGTTGATAAACAGCTTCGAACCGCAGCCACTCTACGGCGTTCTCGAGAAGCGGGGGTTCACCTACGAGACGACGAACCCCGAGCCGGAGCGCTGGCACGTCGAAATCCGCCACGACTGATCGGGGCGGGGGCCGCATCGCCGCGGCCGGTTCCCCGGTGTGTCCGTCCCGGTCACTCGCCCCCCGGATCGACGTCGTCCGTTCGAAGCCCCCGGCGGACCGGTTCGTGTTCGGCGTCCGTGGGCGGCGGCGCGGTGACGAGAAACGCCTCTAGGCGCGAGTCGGCGTCGGCCTTGATGGCTCGGTCGACGTCCGCTTCGACGACGACCACGTCGCCCGCTTCGACGCTGTGTTCTTCGGCACCGTCGCGAACGATCCCGCGCCCGGATTGGACGTGGATCGCGACGTCGCTCGAGGGGGCGTGAACCGGGATGAACTGCCCCGGCTCGAAGTAGCCACAGACGACCTTCATCCGATCGCTGCCGAACACGCCGACGGCCGAGAACCGGTCGTCGTCGTACGCCCGCTCCACGTCGAAATCGGTCGCGGTCACGCCGACTCCTCGGTGCGGTGGTCACAGTCGATGGACCGGGACGGACGGGTCCCGGGCGGTGTTCGGTTCGCGTCGAACGCCGGGATTTTATGTTCACCCATATTCATGCGGGTGAAACTGTGGCAAGGCGTCAAAAAAGGTTGTCTCAAATGTATTCGCCACGCAGCCGACCTCGGTAGCGGCCCCCGCGTGACCTCCGGAGCAGGCGGAACCGCCGTCGGGTGCGGACGAGATCGTACGGAACGGTCGACACACTCACATCCCGCGGCCGAACGGCGCTAGAACGTGATGATCTCGTAGTCGTCGTCGACGAGCGACCGGATGCTGGGGTGGCCGTCGTACTCGCCGAGCACGGTGATGCCCGCGTCCTCGACGGTCTCGGAGACACCGAACGCCTCCGAACAGTAGTCACAGACCGCAGCGTCGTCGCGGACCGACAGGTACAGTTCGTGGTAGTCGCTGTCCTCCGCTTCGAGTTCCGGGATCCACTGGGTGCCCGCGCCATCGAAAATCACCTCGACCTCGTCGCCGTCGGCTTCGACGAACTCCTTTGCGGCCTCCAGCCCGTTCGCGAGGCGGCCGTAATCAGAGTGCGATTCGTTGCCGGCGAGGATCACGATTGCTGCTTTTGTCATCGTAGCTTTTTATATATCGCGCCCATACAAAACGCGTCCGCCGATGTGTGTCACTGCTGCCGATCCGGCGGGAGTCGGGATACGGAATCGAGGCGGTACATTATCGGCAGCCGTTCACCTGATTGCGAGGTGGATGCCCCGTGTTCAACGGGCAACGCAGCCGCGAGGCGAGTAGCGTTAACGAGAGCAAGCTCTCGTTCGCACATCAGAAATCGGAGATTTCTGAGGACGCAGTCGGGCGGGGAAGAAACCAACACAACCATGATATAATCCACGCAGAACAGCCCACCGATTCCCCAACCACACATTCAACCACCGGTTCGGACAAATATACAGGTTTTAATCCGTAGTAGCCCTGACGGCCACCAACGACTCGACCATGGCCCCGTCCACGGACACGATCCACGTCCTCCACGTCGGCGATCCGTCGGTCACGGACGTCGTCGCCTCGGCCCTCGAACGCGAGGGCGATCAGTTCGCCGTCGACACCGCGAACACCCCCGAGGAGGGGCTAGAATCGATGGTCGACGGCGACGTGGACTGCGTCGTCGCCGGCCACGACCTCCCCGATGGCGATGGGCTCTCGTTTCTCGAGGCTGTCCGCGAATCCGCTCCCGATCTACCGTTTGTCCTCCACGCCGACCGTCGATCCGAAGCGGTCGCCGAACGGGCGTTGCAGGCCGGCGCGACGGACTGTGTCTCGAACGAGGAGGTGCTCGATCGACACGCCGTGCTCTCGGCCCGAATCCAAAACGCGGTCGCTCGGGCCCGAGCCACCCGGCAGTCAGCAAAAGCCCGGCGGGTCGGCCGCGTCGTCAAGGCCCTCGACGAGGCGCTCGCCCGTGCGACGACGCGAGCGGAGATCGACGAGCGCGTCTGTGCCATCCTCAGCGACGCGGAGCCGTACCGCTTCGCCTGGATCGGCGAGCACGACCGCGACTCGCGGACGGTCGAGCCCCGGAGTTCGGCCGGCGTCGCCGAGGCGTACCTCGACACGATCGAGATACGGACCGACGAGCGTCCGACCGGGCTCGGCCCGACCGGACGGGCCGTCCGGAGCCGCGAGGTCGCGGTGGTACAGAACGTCTGTGAGGATCCGGCCTACGAGCCTTGGCGCGAGCAGGCCCTCGACCGCGGCTACCGCTCTAGTGCGGCCGTCCCACTGGTCTACGATGGGACGCTCTACGGCGTGTTAAACGTTTACGCGGACCGCCCCGACGCCTTCGACGACCGGGAGCAGCGGCTGCTCGCGAGCACCGGCAAGACCATCGCCCACGCTTATCGCCGGATCGAACTCCAGCGACAGTACACCGACCAGTATCGGACCCTCTTCGAGGAGGCCCCTGTGATGATCGTGTTCACCGAGGCGACCGAAGACGAGCCGATCATCGAAGACTGCAACGGGGCGTTCGCCGAGCACCTCGGGTACACCCGCGAGGAGCTGCGCGGGACGCTGCTGGCCGAGCACTACACCGACCGTTCCGCCGAACAGCTCCTCGAAGGCGGTTACGACCGCGCGTTGGCGGGCGAGTTCGTCCGCGAGCAGCGGACGCTCGTGGCCCGCGACGGGACGGAGACGCTCACGGTGCTCCAGGCGGCTCCCAGACGCGATCGAGACGGCAACGTCGTCGGCACGCACGCGTTGTTTTTAGATATCACCGACGAAGCACAGATCCGAAAGCTCGAGCGGCAAAACGAGCGCCTCGAGGAGTTCGCCACCGTCCTCTCACACGATCTCCGGAACCCGCTGAACGTCGCCCAGGGCCGGCTGGAGCTCGTCGCCGAGACCTGCGACAGCGAGCACATAGCCCACGTTCGAAACGCCCACGATCGGATGGCGGCACTGATCGAGGACCTGCTCACGCTCGCCCGGGAGGGCGCGGCGGTGACCGATCCCGGCGTCGTCGACCTCGCGGCGCTCGCACAAGAGTGTTGGTCGAACGTCGACACTGCCGAGGCGACTCTGGACGTCGATACCGACCGGTCGATACTGGCCGACGAGAGCCGGCTCAAGCGGGTTTTCGAGAACCTTGTTCGGAACTCGATAGAGCACGGTGGTCCCGACGTGACCGTTCGGATCGGCGACCTCCCGGGGGCGGACGGCTTCTACGTCGCCGACGACGGCCCCGGCATCCCCGAGGCCGACCGCGAGACGGTGTTCGACGCGGGCCACTCGACGAACGAGGACGGCACCGGGTTCGGTCTCAGTATCGTCCAGGGGATCGTCGAGGGCCACGGGTGGGACATCCGTGTCACCGAGAGCGACGACGGCGGGGCGCGCTTCGAGATCACCGGCGTCGAGTGCGCCTCGGAGTGACATCCGCCTGTGAAACCGAGACAGTATTTTACCCGAGAAGGCGATAACTCGGCTACGAGCGACGTGACCGATCACACTCGACAGCGCGGACAGTCGGAAGTCGTCGGCAGCCTTCTGTTAGCCGGGCTGTTGATTGTCACGCTCTCGACCGTTGGCGGTCTCGCGATCCTGAACGTCACCGATCGGATGGCCGACGAGACGCCGCTCGTCGACTGCGACATCGGAACCGAGGACGGTGACGTTATTGTCACGCACGCCGGCGGGGAATCCCTCGACGTGGACGGTCTCGAGACGATACATCGGAACGAGTCCTCGGAACGGCAGGACGTGGCCCGAGTCCAGGGGGACGCGGACGGTCGCTTCGAGCCGGGAGAGACCATACACAGCGGCTCCGTGTCGAACGAAACCGACGTCGTCCTCGTCACGCCCGATTCGGTCGTCTGTCGAGAGACGGTCAGGCCTGACGACGGTGACGGTGACGACGATGACGACGGTGACGGTGACGACGATGACGGCGATGACGACGATGACGACGATGACGACGATGACGACGATGACGACGATGACGACGATGACGACGATGACGACGATGACGACGATGACGACGATGACGACGATGACGACGATGAATAAAAACGGCTCCGCGTGACCTCCTCCTCGCCGCAAACGGCGAGGCTTCCCACGGTACCGCACCGCTGAGGTGGGATATTTGCTGGTTTAGGGCCTGTCGGTATGACGGGTCGATGGCGGGACCACACCGCCGTTACTCTTATCCCGGCAAGGGATTCGGAGTTATCTTGTGATCGAGACACCACAGCGGTTCGAGATGGGTGTCTCGAACGTTCTGGATCTCGGACTCCCGATACTGTGCATTTGAGAGGGCGATGTACGCGCCTCGGAGTAGTTCATACGACGCCACGATACCACCTAAATATCCGTGTTGCTGTCGATTACGGATGTATCCGAATTGTCGGATTCACTCCCCGTCCCCAGAACGGTTCGCGTTCTGGTGTGCGAACGAGAGCTTCGCTCTCGTCAACGCCGTAAACGACGGGATCCTCTCCTCGAAAAAAGATAGTCGTGGCCGCTGTGGTGATCGGCCGCCCGAAGCGTCTTGCACACGATTCAAATACTGGCGTCGCCCGCCGGTGAACGCCGCTTCGCCGGCCGCCGGAGATGCCCCCGACGGCACCCGATCGACGCACGTTTTTTATATTCGAGCGTCGACCTACCGACCATGACGGGGCTACTCGATCACACGATGATGCGCGTCGGCGACCTCGAGGCGTCGATCGACTGGTACGAGACGCACTTAGACTACGAACGCAAGGACCGCCACGACGGCGATGGGTTCAGCATCGTCTACCTCGGCCCGGAGGCTATGGGCGACGACGAGGCGATGTTGGAATTGACGAGCAACGAGGGCCAAGACGAGGTCGAAATTGGTGACGCGTGGGGCCACATCGCGGTCCGCGTCCGGGATCTCGAGGCCGCTTACGAGGGGCTGATGGACGGCGGCGTCGAGGATTACCGCGATCCCGAGTCCTGTGGCGGCCGGTACGCGTTCGTGACGGACCCGGACGGCCACGAAATCGAACTCGTCGAGCGCCCACAGGGGTCGCCGTGGAGCCTCGATCACACGATGATCAGAGTCGAGGACGCCGACGCGGCGCTCGGCTACTGGGTCCGGAAGTTCGAGTACGAGGTGGTCAGCCGCTGGGAGGCCGACACGTTCGCGAACTTCTTCGTCGAACCCGAGGACGCCCCCGAGGACGCGATGAGCCTCGAGTTGACCTACAACTACGACGGCCGGAGCTACACCCACGGTGACGGGTGGGGCCATCTCTGTGTCCGTGTCGACGACCTCCACGACGACTGGGAGCGACTGACGCGTCGGGAGGTCCCGGAAGCCCGCGACCCCGCGGACTGCGAGGACATGTACGCGTTCGCCGAGGACTTCGAGGGCCACGAGATTGAACTCTTAGAACGCGACGTGGACGCCGAGTCGCTGTTCCCCTTTTGACTCGCCGGCCGAGCCGCGATGGAGTGCCGGCGTCGCCGCCCGGGCGGGCGCTACTCGAGTTGGTGGTAGTCTAGTTCGTGCCCCTCGTCGAGAGCCGCCTGTACGGCCTCGCTGGGGGCGCCGACGGGCTCCGTACGCGAGAGCATCCCGCCGATATCGGCGCCGTCGAGACAGATGCTGCACTGCAACTCGGGGTCGATGTCGGGGTGGTCCGTCCGGTAGTGTGCGCCGCGGGACTCCGTGCGTTCGAGCGCGCCCCGAAGGACGGCCTCGGCGGCTGTCAACATAAATCCGAGGTCGACGGCGAACTCGAAGGAGCGACTCGTCACGCCCCCGACGTCTATGTCGCCCGCCCGCCGTCCGATGTCGCCGAGCCCGTCGAGTCCCGCCCGCAGCGACGCCTCGTCTCGGAGGATGCCGGCGTGTTCCCACAGCAGGTCCCGCAACTCGGCGAGGAGCGACTCGACTTCGTGGGCGCCGTCCGTGTCGGCTATCGCGGCGAGCCCGCCGAGGTGTGGTCGGACGGTCCCCTCGTGTACCTCCCCGGGAATCACTCCGGGTCCGTCGACCCGTTCGGCGACGCGTTCGCCCGCGACGACGCCGTATGCGACTGTCTCCGCGAGCGAGTTCCCGCCGAGGCGGTTCGCCCCGTGGACACCGGCCATCGTCTCGCCGATCGCGAACAGCCCGTCGACGCCGGTCTCGCCGTGTTCGTCGACGCGGACGCCGCCCATCCCGTAGTGGGCCGTCGGAGCGACCTCGACCGGTTCCTCCGCCATGTCGACGCCGAGGTCGGCAAAGCGCCCGTACATCCGCGGGAGCCGCGTTTCGATGAACTCGGCCTCGCGGTGGGAGAGATCGAGATAGACGCCGCCGTTCTCGGTGCCGCGCCCCTCTGCGATCTCCTGTGCGATCGCCCGGGCCACGACGTCGCGGGCGTCGAGTTCCATCTGGTCCGGCGAGTACCGCTCCATGAAGCGCTCGCCGTCGGCGTTGTAGAGCCGTCCCCCCTCGCCGCGGACGGCCTCGGTGACAAGCCGGCCGCTCCAGGGCTCCCACTCGGGGTCGTCCTCGTCGACCGCCATCCCGGTTGGATGAAACTGGACGAACTCCATGTCCATGAGCGTCGCGCCCGCATCGTAGGCCAGCGCCGCGCCGTCGCCGTTGTTCTCGTCGTCGCGGGAGGTGTGTCGGTTGTAGATCGCCGCGTGTCCGCCCGCCGCGAGGACGACGGCTCCGGCGTTGAACACGAGGAACTCGCCGGTGTCCATGTCGAACCCGACGGCGCCGTAACACGCCTCGCCGTCGGAGAGCAGTTTCGTGATCATCACGTTCTCGCGGTACGGGATCTCGAGGGACTGGGCCTTCTCGACGAGGGTGTCCAGCATCGACTCGCCGGTGTGGTCGCCGGCGAAGGCGGTCCGGCGGAACGACTGGGCGCCGAAGAACCGCTGGTCGATCTCGCCGTCCTCGGTCCGGGAGAACGCCATACCCCACTCGTCGAGTTCCCGGAGTCGGTCGGGCATCTGTTCGGTCACGGTCTCGACCTTCTCCGGGTCGTTGAGGAAGTGCCCCTCGTTGAGCGTGTCGGCGGCGTGGATCGCCAGGCTGTCCTCGGGGTCGTGTGTCCCGAGCGCGCCGTTGATGCCGCCGCGGGCCCACGTCGTGTGAGCGTCGCCGTGGCCGCGCTTGCCGAGCACCAACACGTCGTCGACGCCCCGCTGTGTGAGTTCGATCGCCGCCCGGGCGCCGGCTGCGCCGGCCCCGACGACCAGCACCGACACGTCGACGCGTTCGTACTCCGGCGCTTGCAGATCGCTTGCGGCTTCGTCTCTGTCCATAACTTGCGTACGGGTTCAATGCCTTTCAACCCGTCGCGCGCGTGCGCGCGGAGATCCTGTGGGCTGTACTGCACCAAACGGCCGGCGATTTCGGCGCTGAGCGACGTTCCCGGAGGGCGACGTTCCCCCGACAGCGAGGAGGATGTCACAGCGTGGGCTCAGGCTCACAGGACCGAGGTTCTTATTAGCCCATCAGAACGCGTACCGCTTTGAGAACGACTAAACTCGTGAGTTTTCGCCTCGAAGTGTTGAATACCGTTTCTCGACGGCACTACCTCACGGCCGGACACCGAGTTCCGGAACCCACCATAGGGTACTTACTACTCCGGATCACAGACCCGACATATGGAGTGTACGATCATCGGCGGCGGGATCCAGGCGCTGTCGACGGGCATCCTTCTCCAGTATCTCGGACACGACACGCGGATGATCAGCGACTCGTTTTCCTACGTCGGCGGTGCCGACACGCCCACGGTTTCCACGGACTACGCGGCCGCCTCGGTATACCCTGTCGCTATCGAGGCCGAGTGCTCGGAGGACGAACTGATCGCCCGGGCGGAGTCGACGTTCGAACCGTTCTACGAGGCCGACGGCGTTCCGGTTCGGAAACATACCCACTACTACCTCTACGAGGAGCCTCACGACGAACCGATCCCGGCCCGGATGGCCGTCACGGATGTCTCCGAACACGACGGGGCGGTACCGACCCGCCCCGGCGCGGAGATCCGCGACGGCTACGTCTGCGAGGAGTACTTCGTCGAGATGCCGGAGTACGTCCCACAGCTACACGCCACCTACCGCGAGTTGGGCGGGGAGACGGAGACCCGAACCGTAACGTCCGGGGCGGTGGCCGACCTCGACGGCACCGTCTTCAATTGCTCCGGCTACGGGAGCCGCGAGTTGTTCGGCGACGACTCGATGCGGGCGATCAAGGGCCACATCCTCCAGGTGCCGTACGACGGACCTGAGCCGCTGCCGTTTTCCTACACCTACACACCCGCAGACTACGACCACTACGCCTATATGTATCCGCGAACGGAGACGGTGCTCTTCGGTGGGTCCTATCTGGAGGGCGACATCGTCGACGGCGAGTGGCGCGGCGAGCGCCCTGAAAAGCCGATCACCATCGACGGGGTCACGATCCCCGAACGACTGTACACGGTGACCGAGGCGATCATGAGCGAGCACGTCCCGATCGAACGGGACGCCGTCGACGTGAAATACGGGTATCGGCCCTACCGGGCCGACGGAATGCGGATCGAGCGGGACGGCGACATCGTTCACAACTACGGCCACGGCGGGGGTGGCGTGTCGATGTCGTGGTGGTCGGCGGTGCGGGCGGTCGGGTTCGTCGACGAGGTCGGCGAAGCCATCCTTCCGGACGTCGCCGAGGCAATCGCGCGGGTGGACGCGCCGGCCACTGCTCGATAACCAGCTCCCGGCTACGACCGGTCGTCGGACCGCGCTGTCACCCGTCGTCCGACAGCTCGATCGAGTCGGGCGGTGACACCTCGAAGCCGCCGTTGTGACCGGTGAAGACCGTCTCGATCGTCAACACCGCGCCCCCGCCGCCCTGGCTGATCTCCATGCGGAGATCGGTCCCGTAGAGCGTGTCCGTCTCGGTGTCGATGAACACGTAATAGAGGAAATCCTCGACCCGATAGGTCGCGTGCTGGTCGTCTCCGGTGCCGAGCAGCTTGTCCCGCCGGTTCGCCGTCACGTTGACGCGGAACATGGTCGTCTCGGTGCCGTCTATCGTCTCGGTTCGGATCGGTTCGAACGTCGCGCCCTCGAGGGTTTCGACCGCGTCGCCGAACGTTTCGGTGTCGGTCCACGACCCCTCCGAGCGTTCCCACTCGCCACCGTCGCCGTCGCGCGTGTACTGCGTATCGCCCGCTACGTACTGTTCGGTCTCGCTGGTTCTGACTCCGGCGCCGACGTTCGTTTCGGTCCGCATCGACAGCCTAGCGCGTCGCGATTCGGTGTCGACTGTCCCACCGATCTCGATGGTTTCGTTCACCCGCGGCGATCGGAGCGTCCGTGTCCGTTCGACGCGGTACCGTTCGAGTTCGTCGGCGTTTGCCTCAATGTCGGCCACGTCCACCTCGGGCGCCGCGGCGTCGGCCTGCCCCGACTCGCCGGGTAACGCTCCGCTGCATCCCGCGACTGCGAGACAAAGCAGTACCGCTGCGATGGTCGACGTCCGGTTCGATCGGAACACAGTAGTAGCGATTCGAATGGGCGGTCCTAAAGTTTCCCCTCGCACTCCCGGCGGCTGATGAAAGATACTTTATATTTTGACCGCAGCGGTGTTCCGCCCACCGATCCCATCTACTGGGACTGTCTCGGGAGTTGAGATAGTGCAGGACCCGTACGTTTATGTCATATGAATATAAACTGGCTGAATATGCGGAACAGACGCCAACGGCTGCTGGCCGTGCTGTGTGCGTGCCTCCTCCTGCTCTCCGGAGTAGGGGCGGGTGCCGCATCCGCAGCAGGAGCTCCGACGACAGCCGACGACACGGAAACGAACGCCGCCCCGCAGGTCCAACAGACGGACGAGGCGGACAACGGGACGGACGGACTGCCGGTCGAGCCACCGACCCGGGCCCACCCGGGCTATGAGTATATCGAGCGGGAGAACGACACCGAGGCGAAGATCGAACTCGGCAAACAGTTGTACCTCGACCCGCGGATCTCCCAGACCGGGACCATCTCGTGTAACACCTGTCACAACGTGATGGATCCGGGTGGCCACGACGGCCGGCCGACCGCGATGGGCGTCCACGGCCAGACCGGCCCGGTCAACTCCCCGACGGTCTGGAACTCCGGGTTCCACCACACGCAGTTCTGGGACGGCCGCGCCGACACGCTCGCCGAGCAGGCCCAGGGCCCGCTCGTCGCCGACGTCGAGATGGGGATGCCCGACACCGGCGCGGTGCTTGAGCGCCTCCGATCGATGGACGGCTACGTCGAAGCCTACCAGGAGGTCTACGGGGACCAGGCCGACGTCGAGAACCCCGAGGACATCATCACCCTCGAGCGGACCGTCGACGCCATCGCCGCCTACGAGCGGACGCTCGTGACGCCGAACAGCCCCTACGATCAGTACGTCCAAGGTGACGCCGACGCGCTCTCCGAGCAGCAACTCGACGGCATGGAGACGTTCGAGGAACTCGGTTGTACGAGTTGTCACTCCGGGCCGATGTTCAGCGGCCAGTGGGACGAGCCCGAATCCGGCAACGGCGTCTACCAGCCGAATCCGACGTACCCGAACAACGAACAGTGCTCCGAGTACGTCGACGAGTACGGCCTGATGGAGAACCCCGGTCGGATGGGCGTCACCGACGACTCCGCCGACCAGTACCTTTATAAAGTGCCGACGCTGCGAAACGTCGAATACACCGCGCCGTACACCCACACGGGGAACGTCCGCACCCTCGAGGAGATGATCCGACTGATGGGCGCCTGCCAGCTCAACGAGGATCTCTCCGACGAGGAGGTCCAGGATATCAGGGCGTTCCTGACGAGTCTCTCCGGGGAGCACCCCGAACAGGAGATGCCGATGCTCCCGGGACCGAGCGGTGAATCGGTGATTCCGGCCGACTCCGGCGTCAATCCGAGCGAGACGGGCGGCCAGGCGACGGAGATGCAGGAAGCGGAATCGACGGAGATGCAGGACACCGAGATGCAAGACGACGGCTCCGGTGGCATCATCGAGGACACCCCCGGATTCACGATGGGACTGACCGTGGTCGCGCTGGCAGTGGCGCTCGCGACCGCGCTCATCGCCCGTACGCGCCGCTTCGAGTAACGCGAATCCGGCCATGCGGTCTCGCTGCCGACCGCGTCCTGTGTTTCTGTTCGACTTCGGGAACCGACGAGGATTTGAGCGACGAACCGAAACGACGGACATCGACGCGACCGACCGACAGGCACCGATACACCAGATCGACCGATGACGCCACGAAAGCTACTGACGATCGTCGTGCTCGTTGCGGTGCTGGGGTTCGGCTACTACTCGATGAACGCCGCGCCGGTCCTCAGCAATCACGAGTACACGTATCAGGGCGGCCTCGAGTGGAACGAGGACCCCGAGGAGGCGCTTTCGGCCGCGGAGCGACAGGACAAGCCGGTCCTCGTCTATTACTGGACGACGTGGTGTACGTATTGTCAGACCTACGATGAGGAACACTATCAAGACGAGGACATCCGGGACGTCCTCGAGGAGTACGTCCTGCTCGCTATAAACCTCGACGAGCCCGGGGCGGGCGCGAACATGGCGGCCGAACACGGCGCGAACTACCCGCCACAACACGTCATCATCACCCACAACCGCGAGGACGTCTCGGAGCTGGGCGGCTACGTAGAACGCGATCGCTTCCTCGGCGAACTCCGCCGTGGGCTCGATTCGACGGCGACCTAAGATACGATGCTCTCGCTTCAAACGATACCCACCCCGGGGACTGCGCTCATAGCTCTCGCGGCGTTCGCAAGCAGTCTCGCAGCGATACTTCTGTTGTACAGCTACATCGACCGAACCGACGACCTCCACCGCGTGACCCTCGGTGCTGCGGGCGTCTCCGCCGGGGCGCTGGTCGCCGCCCACAGCTACCTCACCTACCAGTTCGTCACCGGCGACTACACGAACGCCTACGTCTGGCGGAACACGGCCGACTACCTCCCGATTTTATACCGGTTCACCGGCGCGTACGCCAGCCACGAGGGATCGATCCTCCTGTGGGCGACGCTGGCCGCCGTGGTCGCGGCGTGGACCGTCTTCTCCGACAGCTTCGAAGGGCGCGGTTCGCGGCTCGTCCAGGGGATCTCGCTGTCGATCGTCGCCGTCTTCGCGACGATGTTGGTCGCACAGAGTCCCTTCACCCCGATCGAGACTGCCTTTCCCGACACGCCGTCGGGCTTCGTTCCCCCCGACGGCGACGGGTTGAACCCGCTGTTGGTCAATCCGTGGATGGCGATCCATCCGCCGATCACGTTCTCGGCGTACTCGCTTTTAATCGTCCCCTTCGCCCTTGGCGTGGCGCATTTCGTCTCGCTGTTCCGGGGCGAGGAGAGCGTCTTCGAGGCGTGGCTGCCGAGCACGGTGACGTGGCTTCGGGTCTCGTGGCTCCTGCTCACCGCCGCGATCGTCTTCGGCGGTATCTGGGCCTACAGCGTGCTCGGCTGGGGTGGCTTCTGGTCGTGGGACCCCGTCGAGACCGCGGTGCTCGTCCCGTGGCTCGCGCTCACGGCGTCGCTGCACGCGATCAACCGCTATCGGACGAGCGGCGAGTACGCGGTGTTCGCCCCGGCGTCGGCGGCGCTCGCCTTCCCGATCGTCGTGTTCGCGACGACCGTCGTCCGCAGCGGCGTCTTCCGGAGCGTCCATTCCTTTGCCTCGGGCGGGATCGGGACCGGCATCCTCTTTTTGCTGGGCGTCACCGGTTCTGTCGCGCTTGCGCTTCCGCTTGCGTACTGGCTCCTTGCGGCGGATGAACCGGACCGACCGGCGGACGAGTCGTGGCTGAGCAGACGGACCGTCTACCACGTCGCCGTCCTCGCCTTCGCGGTGTTGGCGTTCATATCCATGTGGGGGCTCGCGTTCCCGGTCATCCGAAACGCGGCGACCGGCGTCGAGGTGAGCGTCAGCCAAGATCACTACAACCTCTGGAGCTACCCGGTCGTCGTCCTCACGCTGTTGGCCGGGGGACTCTACGCGCTCCTCGATACCGGACGACGCCGACTCGCACTCGGCGCGGCGGGCGGTGCGGCCCTCCTGACGGCCGTCGGGGCGTTCGTCGCGCCGACGCCGAGTTGGTATCTCAGCGACCCGAGTTCGCTCGATCCGCTGGTCTACCGGGTCGTCGGGAACGCGAGCGTCCTCTCGATCGTTCCGCCGGCAGCGTTCTTTGCGGGAGGGTGGATCACCCGGTACGTCTCCCGGGTCCGCGGCGTCCCCTCGACGTCGTTCAAACTCCGCGAGACCGGGATCGTGTCGATTCACATCGGCGCGGCGGTGCTCGTGGTCGCCGTCTCGTTCGTCTACCTGTTTTCGACCTCGGCGTCGGTCGCCGTCATCGGCGTCGACGAGGTCGGAAACGACCCCGAGCCGATCGTCGAAGACGTCCCCGACTCGGAGTACACCGTCGAGATAACCGACTACGAGGCTGTCGGCGAGCCGACGATCGAGGAAGCCGCCCGTTCGCCCTCGGAGGTGCTCCGAGTCGACGAGGACGTCTCGATCGTCAGGGGCGAGATAACCGAGACGGACGACATCGAGGGCACCGCAGTCGCGCGTCTCGACGGGTCGGACGTGTGGCTGGCGAACGCCGACGGCACCGCCACGTTCGAGGCCGGCACCGAGGTCATCGCTCGTGGGACCGTCTTCGAGGTCGACAGCGGCGGCCCCGGCGGAACAGTCTACGTCTACACGGACGGCCCGAACATGGGACCGCTCTCGGACCCACCACGGGAGGTCCACACGCCTCGGGTGACCTCGCACGAACTCGACGTGACGGTGTACGAGGGGGACAGACGAGTGGCCTCGGGGACCGTCGCCGAGCAGGAGTATCTCCGCGCCGAAATGAACACCAACGACCCGATCATAGAGCGCAGCATAACAGGCGATACGTACGTCGTCGGGTCGATGAACGGCCCCGGCGCGACGATCACGGTCGACACCTATCCGCTCGCGAACCAGATCTGGCTCGGCGTCCTGTTGATGTTGTTCGGGATGGTGACACTCACCGTCGCCGACGGCTGGTTCCGAACGCGCTGAGCGATCGCCAACGCCTCGTCGGTGCTCGGCGCACTCATCCCTCGACGACGTACTCGAAGGTCATCCATCCCGCCAGCAACATCACCCCGTCGTATGTCACGAGGATCCGAAACCACGCCGAGGTCATCGGGGCCGACAGCGCCACCCGGGTCAGTTCGGTTCCCGAAAGCAGTATGGGGACGACGAGCGGGATCAACAGGACGGGCAACAGCGACTCTCGAAGCCCGGTATGCAACATCAACACCGATACCAACACCCCGACCGAACTGAATCCCACCGCAGCCAGGAACACGACGACGACGAGCGTCGAAAGGGTCCCCGGCGGGAACGCGTAATCGAGGAAGACGACGACGAACCCGGTGCTCAACACCCCCACGACGGCCACGAAGGCGGTCGAACTCACGACCTTTCCGAGGTAGACGGCGGATCGATCCACCGGGGCGAGGAGGAGCCCGTCGAGCGCCCCGTTGTGTCCCTCGCGGGCGACCGCGTGGCTCATCCCGACGACGCCACCGAAGACAACGGCGATCCAGAGGGCCCCTCTGGCGAGGATGTCGCGGCTGTCGACCTGTTCGCCGAAGACGAACGAAAACACGACGACGATGAGCAACGCGAAGACGAACGCGGCGTTGATCGTCCGCTTGCTTCGAGCTTCGACCAGCAGGTCCTTGCGGGCCACCTCGTAGACGACCCGAACGTACCGGCCGAGGGCGCTCATTCCTCGGACCCGTTCTCGTTCCGGTTCTGGTTCTGGTTCCGGCTCCGGTTCTCGTTCCCGCTCCGGTCGCTTGCTCCGCGTTCACTCCCGGCCGGCCCTCGACAGAGCTGTTCGTACCGCTCGAGGGCCGCCTCGACGGACGCGAACCGATCGGCGCTCGCATCTTCGATCAGTCGGCCGTCGTTCATGAACAACACCCGATCGGCCAGCCGGACGCCGCGTTCGAGGTCGTGGGTCGCAGCCAGTACCGTCCGGTCGTCGAGGTCCTCCAGAACCGCCTCGATGCGGTCGAGCGAGGCCCGGTCGAGACCGGTGTAAGGCTCGTCGAGAAGCAACACGTCGGGATCGTGAACCAGCGCGCGGGCGAGGGCGACGCGCTTTCCCATTCCGTGGGAGAACCCGGCGACCCGCTCGCTGCCCCGTTCGGCGAGACCGACCGTTTCGAGTAGTTCCCCACAGACCGACTCCTCGACGCCGTGCAGCCGTGCGTGGAGTCGGAGATTCTCCCGCGCGGTGAGGTCCTCGTACAGCATCGTCTCGTGGGTGAGCACGCCGATCCGCGAACGAACGCCGGCGCGTCCGTCGACGAGCGATTCGGATCCGATCTCGATCTCCCCGGACGTCGGGCGCGATAGCGACGCGAGCATCCTGATGAGCGTCGTCTTTCCGGCACCGTTGGCTCCGACGACGACGGCCCGCTCCCCGTCGGCGAGCCGGAAGGAGACGTCCGAGACGCCGACGTGTGCGCCGAAGCGCTTCGAGACACCGGCAACCGAGACGATCGACATACCGAACGTAGCCGGACGCGCAAGTTAAGCGTTGTAATTCACCGTGCGCGAGCCCCGATGCCCGGTGCTGTCCCGGTATCGGGTACTGGACGAAGGCTTGATGTGGTCCGATGGATAATATGCGGCGTATGAACCGGAAGGCGAAGGCGATCGGCGGCGGCGTCGGAATCGTCGTCCTCCTGGCGATTCTGGCGTCGACGACGATGGGTGCGACGGCGGAGTTCGTCTCCCCGACGGACCTCGAGGAGACCGACGCCCACGAAGGCGACCTGGTGAAACTCGAGGGCCGGGTGGTCAATCTCCAGGACGGCGATCGGATCACGTTCGACGTCGCTGACGCGAACCACACGAAGGCAGTCGTCTACGACGGCCAGATGCCCGAGACCATGTCGAAGGGGCGACTCGTGGTCGCGGAGGGCCACTTCGACGGCGAGACCGTTCACGCCGACTCGCTCACGGTCCGGGCGCACGAGGGTGAGGACGCCGCTCCCGAGGGGCACGATCACAGCTACAACGGAACGGGCAACGACTACGAGGGAACCGATGTCCCGTCGGCACCGTCGTGATCGGCCGGTGGCTCGCTTCCGGGATACGCTGTTGATGGACGACAGTGCTCGACCCGCCGCCGACAAAACGGAGCGGAACCGACGATGCGCACTCAGATCATGAACGACAAACTGTCCCTGAGGGCTGTTGCACTGTTCGCCAGCGGGGTTTCGGCCGTTGCGACCTCGTTTGCGATGTACGCTACCGGTGGATCGTTCGTCGTCTCCTCGTTCAACCGGATCGTTCTCGGGTACCTGCCTGGATGGTTCGTTTCGGGGGTACTCCAGCGGTTCGGATCGGTTGCTCTCGAGATGAGTATGCTCTTTTCGGGCGTGTTGCTTTCGGTCGTCCTCGGGGCGGCTGCCGTCGGCGGATACGCCCTCGGATCCCGTGCTCTGCCGTCTTATAACCGCCCTGTCGGCGTTTTCGTCGCCGCTGCCCTCGTCTTTTTCGGGGCGTTCGTGATCGTCGGTTCCGCCGCCGCGGTCGTCGCTCCCGCCGTCGTCGGCGGGGTCGTCGCGGCGTACTTTTTGCGTCGGACGCCCGGTTCCGGGGACGTCGATGTCGAGCGCCGATCGATCGTCCGCGCCGTCGGCGGCGTCGCGATGTTCAACGTCGTCGCACACGCCGCCGGGCTCCTCCGTCGCGATCAGACCCAGCGCGCCGAACGGGAGCTCCAACAGCGCGCCTCCCGGGTGCAGTCCGAACACATGCTCTCGGAGGCGGCGGCGGCCGGACTCGACGCCGAGGGCATCAAGCCGCTGATCGCGGAGATCGGCGAGTTCTACAAAGTCGACATCAACCCGAGTCCGCCCTCGGTCGACGCCGACGCCTGGAGCCTTTCGATCACCGGACTCGTCGACGAGGAACTCGAACTCTCCTACGAGGACGTTCTCGGCTACGACGTCGTCCACCGGTACAAGACGATTCGCTGTCTGAGCGACGGCATCGACGGCGACACGATGGATACGGCTGTCTGGACCGGTTGTCGGGTCGAGGACATCCTCGAGGCGGCCGGCACCAACGGCGAGTACGCGATGTTGAACGGCGCCGACGACTACTGGTACTCCCTGCCGCTATCCGACCTCGAGGACGCCGTGTTGGCCTACGGGATGAACGGCCTCGAGTTGCCGCAGGCCCACGGCTACCCGGTTCGGCTGCTCGTTCCGGACCGGTGGGGGAAGCTCCACGTCAAGTGGCTGACCGACATCGAGATCATCTCCGAAGACGAGAGCGGCTACTGGGAGGAGAAAGGCTGGCACGGGATGGGTCCGGTCAACGCGGTCACGAAGATCGACCGCATCAACCGCCCGTCCGGGCGGATACAGATCTGCGGGCACGCCTACGCCGGCGCACGCGGCGTCGAGGCCGTCGAGGTCTCGGTCGACGGCGGCGAGACCTGGAACGAAGCGACGTTGAGCCAGCCGCTTCCGGACCCGGACACCGAACGGCAGTGGGTCTACGAGTTCGAACCGGACCGCGACAGCCACGAGGTGTACGCGCGGACGATCGACGGCGAGGGGTCGGTGCAACCCGAAGAGCGGACCGAGCCGTACCCGAACGGTGCCACCGGGTGGGTTAGCCGAACGCTGCGCGCGGAGTGACGGAGAACGCTTCTCGCCGGATCACAGGCTAGGAGTCGCGATCTGAGGCGGCGATATCCTCTAGGCGCCGTTCGGCCTCCGAGAGCCGGCTGCGGAGGTGCAGCACGTATACGACGAGCGCCGCGAAGATGGTTCCGTAGCCGAAGACGAGTAACGGTTCCATGAGGGGTCAGTCGTCCCCCATCGGTTTTTGTGTTTCCGTCGTTGTCCGGTGTTTCAACGAGTCTACTCTCGCGGAGAGCTCTCTGACCCGGACCCGGCTCCCCAGCAGGTAGACGTACAGCGACAACACCGCAATCACCGAGACGAGCAGTACCGAAGCCGTGATCGTGGCCTCGGTTTCGGGGTTCCCGACTGACGGCGAGTGAAGCCTAGCGGTCCACAGCCGCGTCGAAGCGTACGAGATCGGGACCGTGATAAACCCGACGACGCCGTACACCGACGCGAGCCGCGATACCGATCCGGACCCGCCAGCGCCGGAGTAGATGATCAAGTAGCCGGCATAGATGAACCAGATGAACAGGAACGTCACGAGCCGGATATCGGACCAGTCCCACCAGGTGTTCCAGATGACGCGACCCCAGACGCTGCCCGTCACGAGCGTCAGCGTCACGAACACGAAACCGATCTCGCCCGAGGCGTGTGCGAGCTGTTCCCAAAACCGCGTCGCGGTCACGAGATAGAGGACGCACCCGAGGAACGTAACTGTGAGCGCAATCCCGCCGACGACCGCTATCGGGACGTGCCAGTACGCGATGCGATTGATGCCGTGGGCGACGCCGTACATCGACTCCGAGGCGTACCCGAACACCGACCCGACCGACGCGAGTCCCAACAGCAGGGTCAGATATCCGGGGATCGAACTCCTGAACACCCGACGCAGAAGCCCCACGACGGAACGCTCGTACCGGTTCATACGATGGGGTACACGTTGGCCGATAAAAAACACACGCAGTGTTCCCACCCGGGGCGCGAGCGGCAGTCAGGTAACGCTCGCGACGACGAGGAGGTTCCAGGCGGTGACGCCGCCGCCAACGAGAGCGAGCGCCAACGGAACTGCGATCCGGCCCGGCGTCCGGAGCATCACCCAAACCGCATAGAACGATCCGAAGACGGTCGCTTTAACGAGAAGCAGAGCACGTGGGCCGTACACCTCGATGAGGGGCCCAGCGACCGGCCCTGCCTCCGCAACCCCGCCCACGGAGAGTCCCCAAAGCGTCGTTGCGGTGTCACCGATTCCGTACAACAGGATCGCGGCGACCCAAACCCAAATCTGAAGATCCCGACCGCCGATCACGGCGACCGTCGTATCGCTCACGGTTGGATGCTGGGCTCAGAGCGTCATAACTGCAACGCCGGTGACCGAAACGAGACACGCGAGCGCCAACAGAATCACGAAGTCGACAGTGGGAGTAATGTACGCTTCCCGGGTCGGCGCCTCGGCCGCGTTCGCGTTGTCTGTAGCCATGTCTGTGATACCCGACGAGCGGGCTTCAATGCCG
Organism: Natronomonas moolapensis 8.8.11; assembly: GCF_000591055.1. Classification (GTDB taxonomy): domain Archaea; phylum Halobacteriota; class Halobacteria; order Halobacteriales; family Haloarculaceae; genus Natronomonas; species Natronomonas moolapensis. Next base: position 2,341,669 of record NC_020388.1, read on the forward strand.
ACCCGGTTTCGAGCGGTGAGCCACACCGCCCCCGGCGAAACGCCCCCACCGCCACGAGACGGTTCGTTTCAAGTAGGTGGCCCGCGGACCCCATCGCATGTACGATTCGATCCTTTTGCCGACGGACGGTAGCGAACGCGCCGCCGCCGCCCTGAAGCACGCGCTCGGTGCCGTAAACGCCTACGACGCTTCCTTGCACGTCATCTCGGTCGTCGACCAGCGGGTCGTTCTCGCCGCCGACGCCGAAGACAAATCGGACGTCCGCTCCGAACTGGCCGAGGAAGCCACCGAAGCCGTCGCGGACCTGGCCGCCCGAGCCGAGGACGACGACGTCGCCGTCACCACTGCGACGCCGGACGGCGTCCCCTATCGGGAGATCCTCTCGTACGCCGATGGGTCCGATATCGACCTCCTCACGCTCGGCACCCACGGCCGAACCGGCCGGGAGAAACGGCTCAACCTCGGGAGCACGACCGAGCGCGTCGTCAAAGCGGCCGACCGACCGGTGCTCGTCGTCGATATCAGCTGAGCTACTCGACGGTGTTTCTGAGCGTCCCGATCCCCTCGTAGTGGATCTCGATCTCGTCGCCACGCTCGAGGAGGCCGGGGTTCGCCGGGCTGCCGAAGCTGATCACGTCGCCCGGCTCGAAGGTGAACCGTTCGGAGAGAAACGAAATCGTCTCGCGTGGCTTGTTGAACATGTTCTCGGTGTTGTCCTCCTGGCGGCGTTCGCCGTTTATATGCGTCGTCATCTCCACCCCGACCGGCTCGATGTCCGCGATGACCGGACCGAGCGGTCCCGACGAGTCGAACGCCTTGCGGGCCGTCCGCCGCTCCTGGTCGAGGCAGTCGAGGTCGTTGAGGATCGTATAGCCCCGGACGACGTCGTCGACGTCCTCCTCCGAGACGTTCTTACACTCGGTCCCGATCACCGCTGCGAGCTCCCCTGCGTATGTCAACTCCGAGGTGAAACTCGGATACGGAATCGGCGTTTCGGGGGCGTGCAGCGAGACCGGCGGCTTGATGAAGAAGTCCGGTTTCTCCGGGACCTCGTAGTCCATCTGTTCGACCTTCTCGCCGAAGTTTCGGCCGACACAGTAGAAGGCGGACGGCTCACACGGCGCGAGTAGTTCGTACTCGGTCGGCTCGTAGGTCCCCTCGTCCGTTCGGACGGTCCCGTCGTCGTACTCCCCCTCGAGAACGCCATCTTGGGTTTCGATCCGCGCGTGCTTCATACGGGCCTTGGCGGTCGCCGGTTTCTTACGTGTTGCCATCGCCGCCGGCGCGCCGGCTCGCACTCCCCTCGAACAGCCACCCGAGGCGGACCTCGGGCGCCTCGTCGATCCGGGACAGCCGATCGGTCCGGCTCCGGGCCACCGACTCGGATACTCCGAGCGCTTCGAGGGATTCACGGCACTTCCGTCTGGCGACCGCTCTGAGCTCGGCTGGCGGTGCGCCGGCGACGCCCGACGGGCGCTCGAGGCGCCCCTCGACGGCCCGCTCATCGGCCGTCCGGACGACGACACGGGCGCCGATCCGCCGCTCGACCTTCGAGGGGTCCGGAACGTCGGCCAGCCGTCGTCCTGCTCCGAGCACTGCCGATGGGTGTCTGAGCGTCGCGCGCGCCCCGACGATTCGGGCGGTCTTCGGAGCGACCGCTCGCCCCATCCCGTCGAACTCGATCCCCTCGGGAACCGACGATCGGAGCGCGGCGATCGTCAGCGCGGGCTCGTGGGTAAGCTCGACGCGCTCGGCGATCCGCGGTATCGCGCCCCGTCCGCCACGGGCTCCGACCCGCTGTGGCGTGTTCTCCCCGTGGACGAGCGCCTCCGCCGTCGCTCGACGGACCGAGCGAACCGCCGCAGCGATTGGGGTGCGACTGTCCTCGATGTATCGATTCGCGACCGCGTCCATCGAGCACAGCGCGTGGGGACCGTACACTTCGACCGCTCGGACCGTCGTCCGTCCGCGGTCGAAACGCCCCCTCGCCTCGAGAGCTGCCTCCGTCGCTGCCGCCACGTAGGCGCTCCCTGGAACGAGCCCGACGCTCAGTGCGGCGGTGTGCCAACGCTCGCCGAACCCAGAGAGATACCCCCACGCCGGTCGACGACAGAGCCCGGACAGCAACCCCTCGTCGCCCTCGATCAGATCTGTCCGTCCCTCGATTCCCGACCGGGCGCTCTCGACCGCGGCGAGCCCGGTCCGGATCGGCGCCGCCGGCCGCCAGACGCCGGCGTCGGCTCCGAGCGCCGACCGCTCGATCGGTCGTGGCGGTTCGGACAGCGCTGTCGCGAGTGCGTCCGCGAGCGTGTCAGGACTGTCGTCTTCGATCACTGCACGTCCGGTCGCCGCACCGGCGGCGTGTATCCAGGCCGCATCGGGGCCGGCGAACGATCCGGTCGTCACCGCCGCGCCGAGCCGCGCTGCGATCTCGTTCGCAGCGACCTGCGCGACGAGGAGTTCCTCGCCGTCGGCCCCCGTGGCTTCGGCGTACGCCAGCGGGACGAACACACAACTGGCGTCCGTTCGGCCGCCGAGGACCGACCCGTCGAACTCGAGTGCCGACGCGAGAACGCCGTTGTTCACGGCGGCGGTCGCCGGGGCGGTTCGCCCGCCGCCGAGAACCGTCGTCTCCGCTCCCGACGATTCCATCGACCCCCGGATCCGGTCGCCGATCGGGTGCGTTCCGGTCCGGAGCGCGGCGCCGACACCGCTCGTCAACTGCGCTCTCCCGGCGCGTCGGACTGGGTGAGGGATGTCGCTGTAGGACAGTGCTGCCGCCCAGCCTGCAGCGCGCTCGAGAAACGGCTCCGCCGGCCGACTCGGCCCGCCGACGAACGGAATCCAATCGGGGGTGTCCATCGGTCGCCCCGACGGCTGCCGCCGGTTTAGATCGTTCGGTCAGGGCGCTACTCGACGGGACGGACGAGTTCCGGGCGATCGTTCGAGGGATCGTTGACAGCCGGCGACACCGGGTAGGCGCGAAACTCGTCGGCGGGCGCGGGTTCGAACGAGACGCTCTCGCCCTCCAGCCACGCCGCCTCCGAGTCGGGGGTGAGAATCACCGCCATCCGGTGGTGAAGCGGTTCGACGACCGCGTTGGGATCGGTGGTCAACACGGTGAACGTCTCCAGCGGTTCGACGCCCTCCGGTTCGGCACCCCCGCCCGAGAACGCGCCGAGCCCCGTCTGTGTCGTCTCGGGCGTCCAGCGTTCGTAGAGTCCCGCCATCGCGAACGGTCGATCGTCCTCGAAGGCGACGCGGTACGGCCGCTTGCCGTCACCGGTGTCGGCCCACTCGTAGAAGCCGTCGGCCGGGACGAGACAGCGCCGTTTCCCGTACGCCTCGGCGAAGGCTGGCTTCTCGCTGACGGTCTCGGACCGAGCGTTGATGTAGCTCTCCGTCGCGTCGTCGGCCCACCGCGGAACGAGCCCCCACTCGAGGTGACGAACCTTGTCGGGCTCTTCGTCGGTAATCACCGGAAGCGTCTGTCCCGGCGTGGCGTTGTACCGCGGCTCGAAGCCGTCCCCGAACGACGCGCCGAAGCGCGACTCGAGATCCGTTTGCGGGGCGAAGAGACTGTAGCGGCCACACATACACGGCAGTATGGCCCCGAATTCGATATAGGTGGCGAACAGGCGGAGCGGTCGGCCCCGATGGCGTCCGACGGCGGCACTCCGCGCTCGCGCCCAAACCGGCCGTCGGCTGTCGACTACCTCACGCGATGAGTGCGCCCGTCTCAGTATATAAACGTTCGTCGCGGTGTCGATCGTGAGCGGCCACCCAAACGCCCTCGAATTTAAACGATATCGCGGCGTAGAACCGATGTGTCGGACGACGACCCGACGTTCTCGATCCCGCAACGGCCGATCCGTCGCTACCGGAGACACGGCGGCGTCGAATACGAGGGCGAAACCGTATTTACGCTTCGGCCGGAGCGCGACTCCGGAGAGCGATCGCTCACCGCGCTCGCCGAGTCGGTGCTCGAACGGGGACCGTATCGGTACGGCGATTGGTTCGACCTGCCAATGCCGGTGTATCTCGCCCATGACGACGGAACCGGAGACACGTTTCGGGTCGCCATCCGCGACGGGACGATCAAGCTGTACGTCCTCCCGGACACCGATCCACCGGGGCTTCGGGCGTTCTACAATCGGCTGACCCGACGGTCCGAGTCGTCGTGGACCGTAACCTGTCGATCCGACTGACATTGACACCTCGATACGCGCGTCGAACGACGCGAGACCGTGATACTGATGGACGAACTCACATGACACCGACGCACGAGGCGCACGCCGTTCGACGGCGCGACCGGCGGCTCACCCGTGCGCCGTGTGTCCGTTCGTTTGTCCGTCAGTATGAGTCAGGTCGCCGTCGCGGTGGCGCGAGACTGGCGGCTCCCCGCGGTACAGGGGCTGGGTTGACAGCCGATAAAAAATGAGTACACCGGAGCGGTGACCCCGTCTCCCGGTGGGAATCCTTCGCTTCGGACTTCGGATTCGATCTGGCGCTCCGCCTTCAGCGGCTATTCGGGACGAATACCGGCTCTGGCGGGCGCTAATCGGCCTACTATTTCGATCGAGAACTAGTCCCTCAATACTATATGACACACGGTCGCTAGCTGACGTATATATGACGAGGGCAACAGGGATTTCGGTTCTTCACGTCGATGACGACTCCTCCTTCGCGGCTCTGACGGCTGCTATGCTCTCGCGACAAGACGCCCAATTCACCGTTGAGACGGCGACGAGCGCCAGCGAGGGGTTAGACAAACTCTCCGCTGGTGCGTTTGACTGTCTCGTCTCCGACTACGATATGCCCGGTTGCAACGGTATCGACTTTCTCGAAACCGTCCGTGCGGACGCCCCAGATATGCCGTTTATCCTTTATACTGGCAAAGGGAGCGAAGCAGTCGCGAGCGATGCGATCGCTGCCGGCGTGACAGACTACTTACAAAAAGAATCCGGCACGAGCCAGTATACCGTCCTTGCCAACAAAATTCGCAACGCTGTCGAGACGCGCCGCCAACAGGAGCGTGCTCGAGCGACTCGTGACCGGTTGCGCCAGATAATCGATATGCTTCCACAACTCGTCTCCGTCAAAGACGAAGCCGGCGAGTTCCTGCTGGCGAACGAGGCCGCTGCCGAGGCGTACGGGACCACCGTCAGCGATCTCAAAGGAGCCACGGACGCCGACGTCATCGACTCCGAGGCAGAACTCGAGCAGTTCCGCGCCGACGATCGGGCCGTCATCGAATCCGGCGAGCCGAAACACATCCCCGAGGAGTTGCTGACGACCGCAGACGATGAAACGCGGCTTCTGGAGACGACAAAAATCCCCTACGACCCGGTCGAGACGGACGGAAACGCCGTACTCGGTGTCTCACGGGACATCACCGAGCGTAAAGAGCGCGAACATATGCTCCAGCAGTATCAGTACGTGTACGAATCAGCCCTCAGCGGAATCGCAATCGTAGATCACGACGGCGAATTGATCGACGTGAACCCTACGTTCCTCGATATGTGGGGGTACGATGACGAAGACGACGTGATCGGACGTTTAGCGACGGACCTGTGGAAGGATCACGAGCAGGCGAGTTCTGTGCTGGAGACCGTCGACGAACGGGGACGTTGGGAAGGCGAACTCGAAGCCGTCCGGGCGGACGGGTCAACGTTCTACGCCAGAGGGGTGAACAGCCACCTGACGGACATCGACGGTAACCCAATCGGCGTGGTCTCGTCGTTTTTTGATATTACCGAACGGAAGAGACGAGAAGCCGAACTGGAGATGCAATCCACCGCGATGGAGGCGGCGATGGACGGTATCTCGATTCTGAACGAGCGCGGCGAGTATATTTATATGAACCAGGCCCACGCCGACGTCTTCGGGTACGACGCCGACGAACTCCTCGGCAGCACCTGGCGACGACTGTATGGTGACGACGAGAGTGTACGGATCGAACAGGAGGTGTTCTCGGAGCTCGATGATACAGGGGAGTGGCGCGGCGAGACTGTGGGCAAGTGCCGCGACGGGAGTCCCGTCTACCAGGAGATCACCCTCTCGCTGCTCGACGACGGCAAACTGATCTGTACGAATCGGGACGTCACCGAGCGCAAAGAACGCGAACAGGAGCTCAGACGGACGAATACCGTTCTCCGCACCATCGTCGAGACCCTGCCGATGGGCGTGCTCGTCGAAGACGCCGAACGCGACGTACTCGTGGCAAACGACCTGTTGGGAGAGACCCTCGGTATGCCCATCGACGGCGATGAACTCGCCGGGCGTGACTGCGCCGCGACGGCCGAAGAACTCAAAGACCTGTTCGCCGATCCCGCGGAGTTTATCGACGGGATCACAGAACGGATCGAACGGCGAGAGTCGCTTCAAAACGAGGAACTCACCCTCAAAGACGGTCGTGTGATCGAACGTGACTACGTGCCCTACACCCTGCCCGAGGGTGACGCACACCTGTGGCTATATCGTGACGTAACAGAACGCAAGCAACAACAGCGCGAACTCGACCGGAGCCGCCAGTTCCTACAGGATGTACAACAAGTCGCACACATCGGCGGGTGGGAACTCGATATACACTCAGAGTCGCTGCGGTGGTCGGACGAAATGTATCGTATCCACGGATCGACACTGGATGCCGACGTGACGATTGAAGACGCCTTCGGGTTCTATCATCCGGAGGATAGAGACACGATTCGGGAGGCTTTCGACCGCCTTACAGCCGAGGGTACACCGTATGACCTGGAGTTACGGATCGTCACAGCGGACGACGACGTGCGCTGGGTGAACACGATCGGAGAACCAGTGTACGAGGACGGCGAAATCGTCGCCGCTCAAGGGACGTTTCAGGACATCACCGAGCGCAAAGAACGCGAGCGGGAACTTCGGATGGTCCGCGAGCGGTTCGAGCGGTTCGCGGCTAACGTCCAGGACGCGTTTTTTTTGTTGCCGACCGACTACTCCGAAACCGAGTATGCGAACCCAGCAGTGGAAGCGGTCTACGGGATCACGCGCGAGGAGGCATACGACGACCCGATGGCGTGGCTCCGACACGTCCATCCCGACGACACGGACGAGTTACTCACACAGATCGAAACCCAACAGAAGGAAGCGACCGACTGGCCACTCGAACAGGAGTTCCGTATCGAACACCCCGACCGTGGGACGCGGTGGGTGCAGGCCCGCCTCGACGTGATCGCCGACGAAAACGGTGACCCGTCGCGGCTCACCGGAGTTACGACCGACATTACGGAACGGATACGACACGAACGGCAACTGGAAGAAAAAACCGAACAACTGGAGCAGTTGGCGACGAAGTACGAAAGCCAGTACCGAACGCTGTTCGAGGAGGCCCCAGTGATGACGGTTCTCACTCGCTCCGAGGACGGCCGACCGATCATTGAAGACTGCAACAGTCAGTTCGTGGAGAGCCTCGGATACGATGCGGACGCGATAATCGACAGCGAACTCCCGGAGTTCTACACAGCCGAATCGGCGGAGAGGCTACAATCGCAGGGGTACAGCCAGGCGCTCGACGGAGAGTTCACCACAGAGAAACGCGATCTAATGGCTGTTGACGGTGAAGTCACCGAGGCGATCCTGCGTGCGGTTCCGCGCCGGACAGCCGACGGCGAGATCATCGGAACGGTCGCGATGTACATCGATATCACCGAACGCGAGTCGGTCAAGCGTGCGAACGAGCGGCTCGAGGAGTTCACGAGTGTCGTCTCACACGATCTCCGAAACCCGCTGAACGTCGCCCAAGCGTGGGCAACGATGCTACAAGACCAGTGTGACGACGAGGCCCAAGAGCACCTCGAGGCGATCATGACTGCCCTAGAGCGCATGGAGAGCATCACCGAGGACACGCTCGCACTCGCTCGGCAGGGCCACACTGTCGCCGAGGCGACCCCCATTCAGCTCACAGGCTTGATTGAGCAGTGCTGGGAGGGGGTCGAGACGGCCGGGGTGACGCTCGAAATCGCGGACGAGTTCACGGTCCGTGGTGACCGCGGGCGACTTCGGCACATCTTCGAGAACCTGTTCCGCAATGCCGTCGAACACGGCGGCGCCGACGTCACAGTCCGCGTTGAACGCACGGGCGAGGACTGTTTCTGCGTCGAAGACGACGGCCCGGGGATACACGCAGATGACCGCGAGAGGGTCTTCGAAGCAGGCCACACGTCGGCAGCCGATGGAACGGGCTTCGGGCTCACGATTGTCAAGCGGATCGCGGAGGCACACGGCTGGGGGGTACGTATTATCGACGGCCGAGACGGTGGCGCTCGGTTCGAGTTCGATGCCGTCGAAATAGTCGGCGAGGACTCCGATGAATCGCTAGACAGCGCTGGTTCGGCTCACTGAACTAGTTGCTGAGAAACGGATAGGTCGACGGTTTATAGAGATTCGAGGAGAATACTGGTGGGTTTAGCCACCAGATGAATCCGACAATTTACGTTACAAACCATCGTGTCGTACGTCGTGCGTGGAGAACTGGCGGTTGACTCGGTGGTCGCCACGGTTCATAGCCGGAAACAAACAGTAAGCCGACCACGCCGACAGTCGTTAAACAACCAGGTACCTCGAAGCCCTCTCCGGGGTACGAGTAACGGCTTCGTGGCAAAGCCACTGGCTGACTGTCCAGCAAACCGTAGACTTCCAACCGTCGGGATTGACCTGCCCGGCCAACACCGGGTGGGAGGCCCGCGCCTTTACCCGCGGGAGGATGTCACATACTACGTGCGCTCGCCCGTTTTATACCCGGGTAATATAGCAAATATTTATAAATACTACGTGCCGGATGCACGCGTCGATCATACGCGCAAGAGCGCTGACCCGTTCGACTCGAACACACCCGAGCGCCCTCCGGGGTTGGTACGAACGGCTACGGACGCGTCGTCGTCGGATCAGTACGCGGTTCCCGTCTGCGTTGACCGCCGGGGCGGGCACCGGGGGGTGGGCACCGAAAGACGAGCGCCAAGAGACGGTCCCGCCGCAGACGACGGCGCCGATAGATTTTAGTATTTTGCACAATATTACCACTATAGAATGGGAAAAACGTGTCAGTTACAGGTGCGTCGCCTCGCCGGCGTGATAGTGTTACTCGGCCTCGTGCTCGGAGTCGTCGTCTCGCGGTGGTTCCTGTTGATCGTCGGGTTCGTCGGTCTCAATCTGATCCAGAGCAGCTTCACCGACGTCTGTCCCGCCGAGAAGTTCCTCCCGAGGTGCGGGACGGACGCTCCGCCGGCGGGAAGTGACTGACCACGGTTGGTTTTATTGCCTGCGTCTCGTCGCTTTTTATATCGTGACGCAGGCGCGAACCCCACGAGTTCAGTCGTGGGATACGGGCGGTACGCTCGATCGTCCGTCTGTCCGCATCAATTTTTGTGTGCGGAGAACTGGCAGTTGGCCCGGTGTTTGCGACGGCGAGAGCCGGACTCAAAGACGCAAGCCGACCGCACCGACCGACGGAAAGCAAACTCCCGCCAGGCCGTCGACACGGCAGAGTAACGACGTCGTGGCGGAGTCAGTGTCGTCGGTCACAGCGCGCAGATTCCCAACCGTCAGGACTGATCTGCCCGGCCAACACCGAGTGGGAAACCCGCGACGTTACCCCCGAGAGCACGTCACAATTCCTGTTCGCGAATCCACAGACATCGCTGGTTTCGAGCGACGGCCCGACCGACCGCCGGTCCAAACGCCGCCGTTCGTCCGTCGTCGGCTCAGAGCGACTCCCGCAATCGAAAGGGTTTATCAGTAGCCGCAATAAGAAGAGTTTGAGGGCCGATAGCTCAGTCCGGCAGAGCGTCTGGCTTTTAACCAGACGGTCGGGGGTTCAACTCCCTCTCGGCCCGTATTCCGTTTCGAACACCACCGAGCAGTGCCGAGCGTCAGCGAGGCCTGCTCGCCACGACGTGAGAAACGGTGCGGCCGGGGAGTTGATCCCTGGGCGTCGCGCGCAGCGAAGCGAGCACGTCTACCTCCGGTTCAACTCCCTCTCGGCCCGTATTCCGTTTCGAACACCACCGAGCAGTGCCGAGCGTCAGCGAGGCCTGCTCGCCACGACGTGAGAAACGATGCGGCTGGGGAGTTGATCCCTGGGCGTCGCGCGCAGCGAAGCGAGCACGTCGGCCTCCGGTTCAACTCCCTCTCGGCCCGTATTCCGTTTCGAACACCACCGAGCAGTGCCGAGCGTCAGCGAGGCCTGCTCGCCACGACGTGAGAAACGATGCGGCTGGGGAGTTGATCCCTGGGCGTCGCGCGCAGCGAAGCGAGCACGTCGGCCTCCGGTTCAACTCCCTCTCGGCCCGTATTCCGTTTCGAACACCACCGAGCAGTGCCGAGCGTCAGCGAGGCCTGCTCGCCACGACGTGAGAAACGATGCGGCCGGGGAGTTTCACCCTGGAAGACGCAGCGCGAACGGGGTGAGCGACCGTCTGCCTCCGGTTCAACTCCCTCTCGGCCCGCTTTTGTGGCCACCTCTGCCGGTGCGCCCCGACCGTCGTGGCGAACGGAGCGGGTCACCAGCGCCGATGCCGGGGCGCAACGCGCGGGCGAGCAGCCACACGGTTATTTGCGCCCCCGCCCGTAGCCCCGCGCATGGAAATATCCGAGCGCGGGTCCGCGGGGCCCGCCACCGTCGCGGTCGTCGGCGGCATCCACGGCGACGAACCCGCGGGCGAACGCATCGTCGAGCGACTCGCCGAGGAACTTCCCGCCCCCGGAGCGGGTGGGGGCGAGGGGGCGATCCGGCTGATCGTGGCCAACGAACCGGCCCTCGAAGCCGGGACGCGTTACACCGACACCGACCTGAACCGGGCGTTCCCGGGCGACGCCGACAGCGACGCGTACGAGCGCGCCCTCGCCGTCCGGCTGACCGACGCTCTCGAGGGCGCCGACGCGGTGCTCGCGATCCACACCTCCCACAGCGCGCCGCCGCCATTCGCCATCTACAGCCACCTCACCGACTCGGTCCGGCGGACGGTGACCGGGATGCCCGTCGAGTACGTCCTCGACTCGAGCGGCTTGCGGGGGACGACCCTGGACTCGGTCGTCGACGACGCCGTTTCGCTGGAGGCCGGCCGCCAGGGCAGCGAGGACGCCGTCGAGTTCGGTTACGAGGCGGCGCGCGGGTTCCTGCGAGCCCACGGCGCGCTCGCTGGCCAGCCGACGTTCTCCGAGACGACCATCGTCGAGGGCGGCGAGGAGGTCCCGAAGGGCGGCGGCGAGCCGACCGTCAACTACCGCAACTTCGAGGAGATCCCGGCAGGCGAGGTGTTCGCCAGCGACGACGTCTACACCCACCGCGTCGACGAACCGGGGATCGTCCCGGTGCTCGCGAGCGAGCGCGGCTACGACGACATCTTCGGGATCTACGGCCGGATCGTGGGGACGGTCTCGCCGCCCGGAGGCGCCGAGGGGGCGTCAGAGGAGTAGTCGGCGTTCGGAAGTCGGGCTAATTTAAATAGTGTATTTAAATGGTGTTTTTCTGGCGGAGTCTGGCTTCGTGATGGGCTGGTTTAGATGGTGTATTTAAATGGTGCTTTCCGGTGAACTCCGGTTTTGTGATGTCTGGCTTCGTGACGGCTGGTTTCGGCGGTGTATTTAAATAGTGTTTTTCAGTGAGGTCCGGTTCCGTCCCGACCTCGGTGAACTAGACTACCGAGTCACCGCACACCGCCCCGCAACCGCACACCGCCCCGCAACCGCACACCGCCCCGCAACCGCACACCGCCCCGCAACCGCACACCGCCCCGCAACCACACACCGCCCCGCAACCGCACACCGCCCCGCAACCGCACACCGCCCCGCAACCGCACACCGCCCCGCAACCGCACACCGCCCCGCAACCGCACACCGCCCCGCAACCGCACACCGCCCCGCAACCGCACACCGCCCCGCAGCCGATTCGTTCGGCGCTTCGCGCCTCACTCATCCGCCGATAGAGCGAGCTCTATCGAGCCGTCGCTCACTCCGTTCGCGAAGCCCTCGCACGTATGTTTCGCGCCGGCCCTCGGACGGGGCGGCTCGCTCGCGTTCGCCGCCCGCCTCGGGCACGGCGCAGCGCGCGCCACCGCACAGCAGCGATGTGAGTATATATGTGTGTGCGATCGGGTCGCGGCGGGTGGCGGCCGACCGCGACAGTTTTTATTCGTCCGACACCAACGGTCGGATATGAACTGGCAAACCGACTGGGGGCTCCGGTTTCGGATGGGGCTGACCATGTTCTTGTTGTTCGCCCTCTATCTCGTCTTCGTCGGCGTACTGGCGGCGTACTTCGGGAACGTGCTGTTCGGTGTGGTGTTGCTCGGGGGCTTTTCGGTCGTCCAGTACTTCTTCAGCGACAAACTCGCGTTGCGCGCGATGGGGGCCAAGACGGTCAGCGAGTCGGAGTACCCGGAGCTACACGCCCGGATCGGCCGGCTCGCCCAGCAGGCGGACCTGCCGAAGCCGACGGTCGCGGTCGCCGACGACCGGACGCCGAACGCCTTCGCGACCGGGCGGTCGCCCTCCAACGCCTCGGTCTGTGTCACAACGGGAATCCTGCGGACGCTCGACGACGACGAACTGGAGGGCGTGTTGGCCCACGAACTCGCCCACGTGAAGAACCGCGACGTGGCCGTGATGACGATCGCCTCCTTTCTCTCGACGATCGCCTTCTTCATCGTGCGGTGGGGATGGCTCTTCGGCGGCCGGGACCGCAACGGCGCCCCGCTGATCGTCGCCATCGTCGTCTCCTTGCTCGTGTGGGTGGTCTCGTTTCTGCTCATCCGCGCGCTCAGCCGCTATCGCGAGTACAGCGCCGACCGCGGCGCGGCGATGATCACGGGCAACCCCTCGGCGCTCGCGACGGCGCTCTCGAAGATCTCCGGGCGGATGGACCAGGTGCCCGAGGAGGACCTCCGCGAGCAGGCCGATATGAACGCCTTCTTTATTATCCCGATCCGCAAGGGGTTCATCGGCCGGATCGCCTCGACGCACCCGCCGACGGAGCGCCGCATCGAGAAGCTCCGCGACCTCGAACGCGAGATGGAGCGCTAGCTCGGATCGATGCCGACCGTCTGACGGGTGTTTAAGCGGTCGAGCGCCCCAGCGCACGTATGGCCACGCGCCGCACGTTGCTCGGAGCCGCCACCGCCACGATTGCCGCCGCCGCGACCGCCGGCTGCGTGGAGGCGCTCGGAGAACAGGAGGGGACGGCTCCCGGGGATTCCGGGGGCGTCAGGCTCGCGGAGCTGTCGATACAGAACACCCACGGGAGTGCCCATCGGATCCAGATAGCGGTCGAGGCGGGCGAGGAGATGCTCCATCTCGGCACCTACGAACTCGGCGCCGACGGGGACAGCCGGACGATCGAGGGCGAGTGGACGGAGACGCCGGGCCGACACCGGATCCACGTCGCCCTCGACGACGGCGGGGTCCGGACCGCCGACGTGGTCGACAGCGTCGGATCCGGCGTCGGCTGTGCGCGCGTGTTGATCCGGATCGGCAACGACGGGACCCTCGGCGTCTGGACCGGCGCGAACTGCGGTGCAGACGCCGACGAATCCGACCTCGAGAGCGTCTAGGCGAACGTCCGATCGAGTTCGGCCTCGATCTCCGCGACGTAGTCGTCGAGTACCGTCTCGAAGCGCTCCTCGGAGACGACGACACCCGTCCCCGAGAGCCGCTCGTAGGGCTCCTCGGGGACTTCGAGGTAGAACCCCTCCGTCTCGTCGTAGAACGGCTCGGACTCGTTGAGCACGTTCTGGTCGATGCCGTGGATCAGCGTCGAGTCGTACTCGTCGTTCATCCGGTTGAACACGTTCTTGTACGCCTGCTGGAGCTGTGGAAAGAGGTCGACGTACTTCTGCTCGTCGAAGGTCTCGGCGTCCATGGACGGCGGTTGGGCATCGACCACTAAAAGCGGGTCGGACCAAGCCGACGGACCGTCGGTGAGACACCTCGGGGGCAGGCGGTTCGAGAGACTCCGTCTCTCGTCAGCACGAGCGACACTGCCACGGGAGCCACACTTCGCTCTCGGAGGGCTTACGTCCGGTCTCGGGCGTCGTCGTGAGCATCGACTCGCGGGGATCGAGGTCGCGTCGTACCGGTAACGACAGACATTTTCTGCTTCGCTATTTAAATAAACACTATGCCTTCCGTCGAATCCTCAGACACCATCTCGATATACGACTGGTTGTGTTGTCCGGAGTGTGACTCCCGGAAGATAATCAGAGGACCACGGACCGAACGGGGTACCGTAAAGATCGAATGCGGAAACTGCGGGACGACGGGATGGCTCGGCCTATAACAAGGACATCCGGTTTTGACATTCATCGGCTTCGACGGAGTCGGACGGGGGGTCGGCTAACGGGTCTGTAGAATTTTCAGAAGCGCTTCTGTGAATGGGACCGCCGTGATTCGAACACGGGTCCAACGCACCCCATGCGCAGAGGATACCACTACCCCACGGTCCCTCGCGTTTCGAGGGACGGTTGAGGAACGTTTAACCTCTTCGTTTCGCGTCGGCGTTCACACCAACACGCGCTCTAATTCGACGACCGTCCCCGACTCCGCGTCGGGGTCGCCGACCAAGTGGCCGAGACAGACCGCAGCGCCGTCGGGGGTATAACAGGCCACGAGATCGCCCGGGTCGGCGCCGGCCAACCCGGCGTCGATGACGCCGGGGGCGTACACCGGCGCACCCTCGGCGACCTCGCGGGCGGCCGAGGGCGCGACGGTCACCGTCGGCAGCCCCTCGAGGGCGCGTTCGGCCGGCGAGACGACCTCACAGAGCAGGTCGGCGTCGTCCGACTCCCGCCAGAAGGCGAGACCGTCGGCGAGGTCCTCCATCGTCGAAAGCGTCGCGTCGGTGAAGCCAGCAGTCTTTGTCCGCCGGAGGTCGCCCATGTGCGCGCCGGTCCCGAGCGCCAACCCGAGGTCGTGACAGAGCTTCCGGATATAGGTGCCGCTCGCACACTCGATGTCGAGCAGCGCTCGGCGCTCCTCGCGTTCGAGGGCTTCGAGGCGGTGTATCTCCCGTGTCCGGAGGCGACGGACGACCGCGGACTTCCGAGGAGGCTTCTGGTAGAGGGCGGTCTCGAACGCCGAGAGCGTCGATTCGAAGTCGGCGGGGAGCCGCCCGTGGGCCTCGAGGACGGCGACGTACCCCTTCCGGCTGTCGTCGAACACCTGCGCCGCGCGGGTGGCCGTCCCCGTCAGGATCGGCAGACAGCCGGTGACCTTCGGGTCGAGCGTTCCGGCGTGGGCGGCGCGGTCGACGCCGGCCATGTCCCGGACCCAGGCGGCGACCTGGTGGGCCGACGGTCCCGGTGGCTTGTCGAGGTTGACGACGCCGAACTCCAGAAGCGTCGCCGGGTCGCGCTCCGCGGGGGGACCACGCTCGCGCATGGTCAGAAGTCGTACTCGACGCCGTCGATTGGGGTCTTGCCCTCGTCGTCGACGGTGTCGTATGCCTCGACGGCGGCGATGACGACGTCGAGGACCGCTCCGGGGGAAAACCGGGCGGTGTTGAGCGAGAGGTCGTAGATGCCGAGGTCGTCGATGTCGACGCCGTAGTACTCCCGGTAGCGCAACGCCTCGCTGTCGGCCCGTTCGACGGTCTCCTCGCGGGCCGTCTGGACGGCCTTGTCCTCGCGGTCGGCGATCCGCTCGGCGCGGATGTCGAGCGGGGCGTCGAGCCAGATCCGAAAGTCGGCGTGGGTGCCGGCCATCCAGCCCGCGAGCCGCGATTCGAGCACGAGGTCCTCGCGCTCGGCGGCGAGGTCGCGCTGCCGTCGATCGAGGTCCCGGTCTATCGAGTCGTCCTCCTCGGCGAGTTTGTTCAACTCCAGCGGCGTGAGGTCGCGCTCGGCGGCGAGGTCGCGGAAAATGTCACCACCGCTCACGTGTTCGGATCCCAGCCGTTCGGCCAGCCCGGCGGCGACCGTGCTCTTGCCGCTGCCGGCCGGGCCGGAGATGGTTATCAACATATCAGTACTGCGCCGCTGTGGGTCAAAGGCGTTACCGTTCGCGGCCGACGGACGCCGGTGAAACCGAAGCGCCACAGGCGGCCGATCGGCGGATCACGTCGGCGTCGTCTGGATGTTCAGCGACTTGCGGATGACCTGTGTGAAACACATCGAGCAGACGAAGTACCAGCCGATCCACGCCTGGAGCGGCCCCACGAGCCCCTCGTTCCAGCCGACCTCGCCGACGATCGGCATCACCATCGGCCCGAGATCGATTCCGGGGTACAACGGCGCACCGCGGAAGCCGACGACGGCGTACATCCACAGGAAGACGGGAATGGTCAACAGCATGATCCACACCATCGGTCGGAACTGCTCTTTGAACATCCCGAGGTTGTCCGCCATCGCGTCCATCTGCTCGTCCTGGATGCGTTCGAGCGCCTCGTCGTCGCCGCGCTCTTTGGCCTCCTTGCGGCGCTCTTGGATCTCTTTCATCCGGCCCTGATAGGCCCCCATGACCTCCATATCCATCAGGTTCGACTGCAACAGCGTCGAGTAGAGCCCGGTGAACAGCGCGAGCACCATTATCACGGCAAAGAACGGAAGCAGATCCAACAGCGGACCGAGCGCGATGTTCAGCGTATCCGCGAGCGGCTCCCGGACCGACCGGAACGTGTAACCGGCGAACATCGCGACCGACCCAACAGCGGCCATCTTGTCCCACTTCGACCACGAGGAGTCGCCGTCGGGCGCGTCGGGCAACTCGAGGTCGTCGTCCTCGAGCGCGTCCCTGACGCCGCCGGGGTCGGCGACGTCGAACCCCTCGCCGTCCGAGTCGACGAGCAGGCCGATCTCGATGAGCCGTCCCCACTGGCCGCTCGTGAGTTCATCGGAGACGTCGCCCCACGAGACGGTCCCCTCGTCGGCGCGGTCGAGGAGGTATTCGAGGGCGTCCTCCATCTCCGCGTCCTCCGAGACGAGTTCCTGTACCTTCGAGGCTGTGCGTGCCATTACCCCGTGTAGCGACTGGCGGGTAATCAAGCTTTTACCTTCGATGCGACCGACGGATTCGGGGAAACGGGCGCTAGCCGTTCTCCTCTTGCGTCCCGTCGAGCGGTTCTGAGAGCGCTTCGAAGCGCTCCCGGAGCCGCCGTCGTCGCTCCGCCGTCCGCTCCGGCGACGCCTTGATGCCGACTAGCGTCCCGCCATCGAAGGTGAACGAACAGACGTCGCCGGCCGCCGTCCCGGCCGGGAGGTCCTCGACCGGAACGCGGCGCTCGGCGACCGTCTCGCCGTCGTCCTCGACCAGACAGACCGCCGTTCCCCCGGTGATCCGATCCACCGTTCCGGTGTAGGTCCCTTCGAGGGTCACGCGGCCACCCCCACCACGAAGCGCTCCGCGGTCGGATCGGTCGGGTCGGCGCCCGCTTCGGGCGCGGCTTTCAGTTCCAGCGGGTCGGTCGTCGCCGCCGCCTGCGTCCGGACGACGATCCGTTCGCCGTCGCTCTCGAAGACGATCGAGCCGTGGGCCCCGGTCCAGAGCGTCCGGATCCCCCGCTCGGCGAACCGCCGTAGGGGCTCGTCGTGGGGGTGGCCGAACTGGGAATCATAACCCGAGGAGACGACCGCGACCGCGGGATCGACCACGTCGAGAAAGGCCGGGGCTGAGGAGGTGTCGGACCCGTGGTGGCCGGCCTGATACACGTCGACATCGAGGCGCTTGCCGTGGGTTCCGAGTAGCCGCGATTCGGCCGCGCGCTCGGCGTCGCCAGTGAACAGAAACGACGTCTCCCCGGCGGCGACCGACACGGAGACGCCGTTGTCGTGGAGGTCGTCGCCGACGGGCGGCGAGGGCGAAAGCACCGTCGCCGCCGCCCCCTCGAGTGGGATCTCGTCGCCGGATCGGACCTCGAAGAGCCGAACGTCGTGGCGCTCGACCGCGTCCAGATAGCGCTCGTACGTCCGGGAGGTGTGCGTGACGCCCGAATCGTACACCGCTCCGATCCCTCCGCGCTCGGTCTCGTAGCGGTCGATGATCGCTTCGTGGCCGCCGATGTGGTCCGCGTGGGCGTGCGTCGAGACGAGGTGGTCGATCCGCTCGACACCCCGGGCATCCAGGTACTCGAGGACCGTCTCGCCGTCGTCGCGCCAACCGCCCGAATCGATCAGCATCGTCTCTTCGTCGGTCCGGAGCAGCGTCGCGTCGGCCTGGCCGACGTCGATGACGTACACCACGAGCGTGCCGTTCGGCGGCGGGGCGGTCCCCGTCGTCCCCGCAGGCGTCGGTGTCCCGTCGGTTGCCGTCCCGTCGGTTGCCGTCCCGTCGGTTGCCGTCCCGTCGGGGCCGACCCCGAGTCCCGCACACCCGGATAACACGACGAGCAGACAACACGCCACCACGGGGACTCGGTATCGCATAAAAACGTCACACGCTCCGTTTATAAGAGTCTTGTCAAGACCCGCATACGAGAGACAGCGCGAACCCGGTCCAGTTGCGGCTCGGGTGTGTATGTTCGATTCCCTCTGGATTTCTTGCTGCCCATTTGCAGCCGTCACGTCACTCTATCGTGATTCAGCGGTCGAATCTCGGCGTTCACGCCGGGTGTGACTCGCGTACGCCCCGTGGCACAGACCACTGGAGATGGCCGGTCTGGAACGCCACCAGTTATAGTAACCATCACAAGCGATTACACATCGATCGCACTGCCGCCGTGCGATCGAGTGTGCAGTGTCTTCCGATCGCTACTGTAGCATCGCTCGTGGCGTTCGTTCACACACGGGGTCCGCTGACGCCCGATGGCTGGCGACCGCGGGAGTCCGTCCGACCCCCGATGGCTGGCGACCGCGGGAGTCCGTCCGAAACCCAACTAATAACAGGCCGAGATCCCTCTGTCGAGGGACCCCGCGCCGTCGTCGGGCGTCGCCCGACTGCCTGCGGGATCTTCGATCCCGCTCCGCTTACGCCGCGGAAGATGTCACGCCGGATGCCTCGTTGTCGGGAATATCGATCCTTACTGTCGTCCCGTCGTTTATTTCGAACGAAACGTCTCCGTTGAGTGTCATTGCCGCCCACTTGAGTTGCCACAGCCCGAGTCCGGTCGTGTGTGTCAGTGGGTCTTCTGTGCCTCTGTTCAGGGCGTCGAGTTCCGCTGCAGGGATACCTGGGCCGTCGTCGCTGATGGTCACGCAGTAGCCCCCGTCCGTGGTTGTGATCGTCACTGCTACCGACGAGGCCGCGTAAGTAACCGCATTTTTCAGTGGACTTTCGATGGCGTTCTCGGCAGCCCGTCGATTCGTGGTCACTATGGCCGTTCCCGGCATATCAGTAGTGACAGTCACGCCCACTGTCGAAACACGGTCTAGTACTCTCCGTACGATCCGTGTGAGGTCGACCTGGCTGCTGGATTCTTGCGCCGAAACGAACTGATCGATCCGCTGTGCCTGCCGGCCGAGAGCAACAGCGTCATCAGCAGCCGCGATGATCGATGAACGGTGCTCATCCACGGTACCCGGCAGGGTCTCGGCGTGGCTCTTTATTACGTCCATCCGGTTTCGAAGGTTATGTCTCAACACTCGGTTCAGAACCGATAACCGTTGTTGGCTGACCTCACGGTCGCTCACGTCACGAAAGCTGAGTACACTTCCAAGCCTGTTGCCGTGTGGATCGGTAACGGCTGATAGCTGTGAATCGTACTGTCGAACTCCAGCAGACGTTTCGAGAGAGATAGTCTCGCTAGCCACGATTTCGTCGACCTCGTACCCCAAGACGTCGCCAACTTTGCTTTTTAAAAGCTCGCTCCGCGCCGTGTCGAGCGTCTCGACGGCGGTCCGGTTGCTCTGTACGACCCGCTCGTTCGCATCCACGACGAACATCAGGTCGTCTGTCTGTTCGATCAGCGCGTTTTCACCGAGCGCTCCGACGGCCGGAATCGGGCCGAAGAGACCATACCGGTAGCGAGCAGCGGCCAAGCCCACACAGGCGGTGATCGCTCCAGCGTCGAACGTAACCGCCATCGCGGTCGCGGTTATCTCCAGAGTCGAGAGGTTCCAGAATAAAAACGACCCGATCGGGATGGCCGAGAGCGACAGGGCCTGCCGCAATGAAAAGCGGGCATCGGTTTTGTTCTGCCGAATCAACAAGTAACAGCCGGACGCAACCAGCGACAGGACGTACGCAAAAACGACGGTGGCAGTAAAGCCTACAATCGCTGGCGGTAACTCGACCCGGCTTGCTTGAACACCAACGCGGAGCGGGACTAGCAACACCGGTACGGTCAGTGCCACGATCAGCCGACGGCTGATAGCTGGACGCGTCCCGGTGTATTGGAGCGCGAATACGAGCCACGGCGCAGTCATCAGGTTCCAAGTCACAAGTGGCAACAGCAACCATATCTGCTCTCCCGTCTCTGGGCCTGGGAGCCACGGCACAACACCGACCACGGCGGTGAGAACGCTTCCAGTACCCAGGATGCCGACAGCTATCGCCAGTGCGCGACGACCGAGCTGTGGATCCCTCCGTAGTAGCGAGTAACTGATCCAACACAGCCATCCCCCAGCGGAGAGTCCGATAGCCAAGAGCCCATATATAAGCGAGACCACGCGCAATACATGGTTTCAGAGCATTATACGAGTATCGGTGGAAACCGCACGAAGTTCAGAATCTATATCGGTGTTGTCCCAGCGACCGATACGGATGCTCCAGACGCTCAGGCCACGTCCTCGATCGCGGCGTCGAGGTCGCTCCAGACCTCTTCGGGGGTCTGCTCGCCGTCGATCCGGACGAGTTCGCCCGATTCCTCGTAGTGGTCGATTACGGGCTGGGTGTTCTCGTCGAAGACGCGGAGGCGCTCGCGGACCGTCTCCTCGGTGTCGTCGTCGCGCTGGACGAGGCGCCCGCGGATCTCCTCGTCGTCGGGCATGTTGAACTCCGTGTGGTAGATATCGCCCGTCTCGGGGTCCATCCGCCGGCCGGTGAGCCGGTCGACGAGTTCCTCTTTGCTCACGTCGAGCAGCGCAACGAGGTCGAGATCGGTGATCTCCGAGAGGTACTCCGCCTGCGAGAGGTTTCGCGGGTAGCCATCGAGGACGAACCCGCCGGCGTCCTCGAGGGCGGCCTTGACGATCTCGTTGACGAGAGGGTCGGGGACCAACTCGCCCGCCTCCATGTACTCGCGGGGCGTCCCGTGTTCGGTCTCCATGTCCTTGTTGGCGCGCAGCGCGTCGCCGGTCGTCACGTGCTCGACATCGTAGTGCTCGAGGATGTTGCTCGATTGGGTTCCCTTGCCGGCCCCCGGTGCGCCGAGCAGCAGGATCTTCGGTCGGTTCATGATCGACTATTCAGAACGGTCCCTAAAAGTCTTGACTGAACGCGGGCGGGTCGTCCGGGCGCGGGTGGCCGGGCCGTCAGGAGAGTGAGACGGCGCCCACGAACGCGGGGTTGATGTGGCCGGACGACCGAAAGCCGTCATGGCGGCCGACAGCCCCGGTGAGCGGCGACAGGTGCTCGTGCAGCGGATCGTCGAGTCGCGGCGGCGCAGCGAAGCGACCGTCTTTCGCGCCGGGGACGCGTCGGTCGAGTACGACGACCGGCGTCTGCGTCTCGACGTCGACCCGGACGAGCGGGACCGACTCGACGCGCTGTTGTCGGCGTACCACGTCTTCAAAATCAAACAGCCCGAGACGCGAAAGGCGGCGGAGGGCGTGTGTTACCTCTCGGCGGTGACGGACGCGAAACACGCCGCCGACTTCCTCGAGGCGCTGTTCCGCGAGGTGTACGGCCGCCCGGAGGGATACGAACTCCGGGTCGGACCCGTCTGACCCGACTCAGCGGTGGCGTTCGACGAACTCGTTGGTCCCCTCGTCGGTCCCGGCGACGACTAACTCGTCGTCCGCTTCGATCCGGAAGTCGGCGTCGAGGTCCGTAAACACGGTGCCGTCGCGCCTGACCGCGACGACGGTACAGCCGGTTCGTTCCCGCACCTTCGCGTCCCGGAGGCGCTTGCCTTCGAGCGCCGGCGCCGTCGTCGAGACCAACTCGACGCTCGTGTCCACCGAGAGAATCCGCTCGTCGGTGAGGACCCGCGAGGCGATCGATCGGCCGCTGACCGTCGCCAGCGCGAGGACGTAGTCGGCCCCGGCGCGGTAGGCCTTCCGGACGCCGCCGGTTCGCTCCGCCCGCGCGACGATTTCGGTCCTCGGGTCGATGTCGCGGACGACGAGCGTCGCGAACTCGGTGAGGGTGTCGTCCGGGAGCGCGAGCACGATCGCGGACGCCGTCTCGATACCGGCCGCCCGAAGCACGTCCGGGTCGGTCACGTCGCCGACGACGTCCACCCCGTCGTGGTCCCGGAGGTCGACCGTCGTGTGGGGGACGTCGTGTTCTTCGAGCGCCTTGGAGACGGTTCGGCCGACTTCCCCGTACCCGGCGACGATCACGGCGCCCTCGTCGGACCGGATAGCGCTCGACAGTTCGGCCGATTTGAGCCGGTCGATCCCATCGCGCCCGCCGGCGAGCAAGAGCACCGTACCGTCTCTGAGCGGTTCGTCGATCGGGGCCGGGGTCTCGAACCTGCCGCGGATCCACGCCCCGAGGACGTTCACTCCGTACTCCGCCCGCAGGTCGCTCTCGGCGATCGTCCGACCGGTGATGCGGCTGTTGCGGTGGACCGGTAGCTCCGCGATCTCGACGTCCTCACCCAGGCTCACGGTGTCGGCCGAGTCCGCGTCGATCCCCGTGGTGAGTTTGCCCGCGAGGCTCTCGCCGAGCGCCTGCCTCGGCGTCAGGACGTGATCCGCCCCCGCGAGGCGGTGGTACGTCGCGGTGTCGGTGTCCTCGACGACGCTGATGATCGTCGTCTCGTCGGTCGCCTCGCGGGCGGCGAGGACGATGCTGGCGTCGACCCGATCGGAGACGTCGGCGACGAGCGCCCGCGCCTCCCCCACCGCAGCGGCTTTCAGTTCAGCTGTCGACTCGGGGTCGCCGTGGATCACCCGGTGGTCGTCCTCGTCGAGCGAGACCGCCCGATCGCGGTCCGACTCGACGAAGACGTACTCGATTCCGTTGGAGTCGAGTTCGTCGATCAGCGCCTCCGCGCGGGAGGTATCCGAGCAGACGACGACGTGTTCGGCGAGGTCGTCCGTGAGCTCCGTCGGCGGCGAGGGCGACAGCGCGTCCCGGAACAGCGGCAGGAGGATCGCCGGCAGCGCCAGGAAGAACAGTCCGACGCCGGTGAGATCGAGCAGCATCACGAGCAGGTTCATTTCGGCGCTCGACCACGGGGAATCGGAGCCGTAGCCGGTCGCGGTGAACGTCTCGACGACCACCTGCGTCGAGTGGAGCAGCGACACCTCGGTTCCCGGGGGCGGGTACGGCCCGGGTTCGAACGTCCGCATGCCGAAATCGTAGACGAGTGCCGAGACCGCAACGAGGACGACGATCACGCCCACGTAATACGCGGCACGGCGCTTGATTCGGCTCATACCGGCCCGTCGTCACTCGCGGGTAAAAGCGTCCCGACAGCGCGTCGCCGCGTCGGCAGTATATAAGTGGGCCGCGTCGAACGGACGGACCGGATCGGGCGGAAACGCGGCACGAGTATATAAATGGAACACGGGGCGGGAACGGGGTCCCACCCGGACTATTTATAAAACGCTCCCGGGACGGGAACGGTGCACGCCTCTATGATCTTATAGAGATACAAGGAGAATACTGGTGGCTTTAGCCACCAGGTGAATCCGACAAAAGTTTATGTATAGACACAGTACGTATAATTGTGCGTGGGGAACTGGCAGTTGACTCGGTGTTTGCCACGGTTTCTAACCGGAATCAAAAAGTAAGCCGACCACGCCGACAGTCGTAAAACAATCAGCTATCTCGAAGCCCTTCAGCGGGTACGAGTAACGGCTTCGTGGCAGAGCCACTGGCTGACTGTCCAGCAAACCTGAGACTCCCAACGTTCAGGATTGACCTGCTCGGTCAACACCGGGTGGGAGGCCCGCGCCTTTAGCCGCGGGAGGATGTCACAAATAGACGCCGACCGGGAGGCGGTGACGGCGCGCGCGACCAGCATCGCGCGCGGCGATCAGACGAGCCGCTCGCGGAGGCTCCGTCGAAGCGATACCGGAAGGGTCACCGGCGGGCCGGCGACGAGGAGAAATCCGCTGAAGATGACGCCGAAGCCGACCAGCGAGGCGACCGGCAGCGTCTCGCCGAGCAGGCCCCATCCGCCGACCGCCGACACCACGGGGACGAAATAAAACAGCAGGTTCGCCCGGGTCGCGCCCGCCTCGTCGACGAGCGCGAAGTACGCGAGGTAGGCGATCGCCCCCGAGAACACGCCGACGTACAGAAGCGCCGCGAGCGCGACCGGCGGCACGGAGAACCCGGGAACGGGTTCGCCGGCCGAGAGGCTGAGCGCGTGCGAGAGGACGGCCGCCAGCGGCACGCCCCAGACCGTGCGGGCGGTGCTCGACAGCGTCGCCTCGGCGCGGCGGATCACCACGGCACCGAGCGCGCTCGTCACGGCACCGCAGAACAAAATCGGGACGGCGACCCCGTCGCCGAGCAGCGCCGACGGGTCGGGATCGGCGACCAATCCGACGCCGAGGAGGCCGAGGGCCATCCCGGCCGACCCCCGCACCGAGAGGCGATCCTCCGAGAGCAGGAGGGCGGCGAACACCGGCGTCAGGATCGGGTTCAGGCTGAACACGACCGCGGCGACGCCGCTCGTGGTGTACTGCTGGCCGACGAACAACAGCGCGTTCGTCAGCCCGATGACGAGCAGCCCCGTCGCGAGGATGCCGACGACGTCGCCGACGGTCCGGGGCCGCAGTTCCGCACGCGGGAGGCGACTCGCCGCGTACGCCGCGAGGACGACCGCGCCGATGTCGAAACGGAGCGCGACGAAAAACAGCGGTGGGAAGTGCGCCAGCCCGGCCTTGGCCGCGACGAAGGTCCCACCGAAGAGGACGGCGGAGACGACAAACAGCGCGCCGCTTCGCCGCGAGAACACGCTATCGGAACACCCCGGCTACGGCTCCGGACGATCGATCGATGTTCGTGGAGGTATCGGACACACTGTTCAAAAAGGCCCCGAGACGTATAACGGAATTCCTAAAAAGTTCCACGAAGGGAAACGGATACCCGCAACGAGAGCGGCACACGGCGTGAAATCCTTTCGCGGGGCGAAGACTGTTTACTTTCGCGCCCGGTGGCTCCGGTATGGCGGTCCCGCTCGAGGAGATGGAGTTCTTGGCTCGCTCGGACAACCGGGTCGAAGTGTTGCGGCTGGTGGCGACCGAACCGCACAGTCGGCGGCGCCTCGCCGAAGCCACCGGGGCCTCCCAAGCGACGCTCGGGCGGATCCTCGAGGACTTCGCCGACCGGTCGTGGGTCGAACGCGACGGGGGCGCGTACGTCGCCACGGCTACCGGGGCGTTGGTGGCCGACGGCGTCGCCGAACTGCTCGCGATCCTCGAGACCGAGGCCAAACTGCGCGACGTCGTCGGGTATCTGCCCACCGGGGCGATGGGGTTCGACCTGCGCCGCCTCGCCGACGCGACGGTCACGGTCCCGACTCGGACGCGCCCGAGCGCGCCGTTGCAGCGCGTCCTCGAGGCGATGGCCGACGCCGACGACCTGCGGGCGTTCTCGCACACGCTCAACGAACAGAGCCTCGCCGCGGTCCACGACCGGGTGCGGGCGGGCGATGGGACGTTCGAGGCGGTCCTCTCGGAGAGCGCCATCCGCGCGCTCGCTGTGGATGAGCGGCTGTGGTCGCAACTGCGGGCGCTCGCCGCCGCCGCAGATGCCGAGGTCCGGGTGCGGGAGGCGGAGATCCCGCTGGCGGTGACCGTCGCCGACGGGACGGTCTACCTGCTCGTCCGCGACGACGCGGGGCTTTTGCAGGCCTCACTGCACACCGACGACGGTGACGTCCGGGCGTGGGCGATAGAGACGTTCGAGCGTTACTGGGAAACGGCGAGTGGCTTCGATCCCGCGGCGTTCGAGGACTGATACTGACAGACAAACGAATATACACACGACGCACGAGGATCACGCCGTTCGACGGAGCGACCGGCGGATCACTCGTGAGTCGGTGTTATTCGATTTCGTCCACCAATATGAGGCCGGGGGCCGTCTACGCCGCCGCGAACGTGAGGCCGACGGCGACGGGGACGAGGACCGCGAGGTAGACGGCCGCGGAGACGGCCCATCCCCGCGCGGTCGCCCGCCGACGCGCTCGGTCGAGTCCCGGGGCACGCGGCAGCGGGACGACGAGAAAGAACGCGACCATCAGAACGTACAACACGAGCGTCGTCGCCGCGACCGACAGCGCCGAGGCGCCGCCGAGCAGCGTTTCGGCCAGCAACGACCCGTAGACGAACAGGAGACCGGTGCCGATTCCGGCGCCGTAGTGGGCGACGGCGGCGAGGCGGGCGGGCGCGTCGTCTGGGTGGGTCCTCGTCAACACGCCGGCGGCGACCCGCGGCGGGGTCGTCCCCTCCGGAAGCCGCGCCATCGCCCGGTCCATCGCGAGGAGTGCAGCGACGGCGGCGAGGAGGCCGATCGGGAAGCGAGCCGCCACGGAGACCGACGAGAGCCCGCTGAGGGTCATACCGTTCGATGGCGCCGGCGGTGTATGAACGCGCCGATCCCGGATGCAGGCGGCCGGGCAGCGCGCCGCGGGCACTCGCTGCGGTCCTCTCTGGCTCTCCCTTGCTCACACCCGCCCGCACCCGTGGAGATTCTCGAGGATCTCCGGGTCGGTCCGGAACTTCAAGACGTTCGTCATGAGCGAGTTCCGGATGTTGTCGACGACCGGGCCGTGGCGCGTGTAGAACTCGTGGATCCACCGCGATTGGGACTCCCGGTCGGTGAACATCATCACCGATTTCCACTGGTACTCGCCGTCCGAGAGGAAATACAAGAGCGTGTTGTGTGAATCCCTGATGTACTCCATCGCCTCGCGCCACCCCGCCTCGAAGTGCTCGGGATCGAACTTGAACTCGAAGAGCGCGAAGTAAAAGTACGCCTCGTTTGGGATGATCGCCTCCCGGAAGACGCCCTCCTCGCGCATCGATCGGATCGACTCGGAGACGGTGACGTGGGAGACGTCGATGTCGTGTTTCGCTGCCAAGATGTCGGCGAGTTCCCGCGAGGAGAGCTGTGGATCCCGCGACAGTTCGCGCAACACCAAGACGTCGCGCTCTTTGAATTCCCACTCCGGCGGGTCGCGTGCTGTCATACCTCATACATCGTCTGCCCGGGTACTGTCAGTTTCGGTGCAGAGCGACCGGCGAGGTCCGCGTCGGCACACGGTCGGACTGGGTGGGTCCGTCGCTCCCGCGTGGGCATCCGCAGCCACCGGTATCGATGCGCTAGTCCGCAGGAACACCCGGCACCCGAGGTTGTCCCCCGTCGTGTCGGCGACCCCTCGTTCGTCGTCTGCTTCAAGCAGTACGCGCGGCGCCCCGCCCACGACGGAAAGGTTGATTCACTCGGCCGGCCGAACGAGGATACAAACGAATGCTCCGGAAGATTGCCGGACAGGTGGGGACTGTCGTGCTCGTCGCCGTGCTCGTCTCGCTCGTGGTCGGGCAGGCGCTCGGCCAGCCGGTGTTGCTCGCCTACGTCGAATCGGGGAGTATGGAGCCAACGATCGACGAGGGCGATGGGTTCGTTGCGATCCCTTCGGTCGTCGCCACGACACCACAGGAGGGCGATGTCGTCACCTTCCGCGCCGAGGAGATCGAGGGGGGCGGGCTCACGACCCATCGGATCGTCGACGAGACACCGGAGGGATACGTCACCAGAGGTGACGCCAACCCCTTCACCGACCAGGACGGCGGCGAGCCCCCGGTCACCGAGGGCGATATCGTCGCGAAGGCGCTGCAGATCGGCGGCTACACCGTAACGATCCCCCGCCTCGGCACCGGGATCGAGGCGGTCCAGGGCGTGCTGTTGGCGGTGACGACCGCCATCGCCGGGGCGTTCGGCCTGGGTGCCAACCTCACCGCCGAGACGGTCGGATTCGGGCTGTTCGGCTTCGGACTCGTGCTGTTCGTCGCCTCCCTCGTCGGCGAGCGACGCGGGTCTCCGGAGCGCGACAGGCGGCGCTCTCGGCGGCGCACCGGGCAGCTCGACACCCGGGTGATCGCGCTCGTAATGATGCTCGTCGTGCTCGTGCCGGCCAACGCCGCGATGATCCTCCCCGCCGGGCCGACGGAGATCACCGTCGACGGCGACGACGTGGCCGAGGCCGAGGGCGTCAGCGCCGGCGACGCGGTCGACGCCGAACTCACGATCCGCAACGACGCGTTCCTGACGATGGTGTTCACCTTCGAGTCGGCGAGCGAGGACGTGGCGATCGACCGGGAGGCGCTGTCGATACCGCCCGGGGGGGAGACGACGGTGACCGCGTCGGTGCCGGCGCCGGAGCCGGGGACCGAGCGGACGATCACGATCGAGGAGCGGCGCTACTTCCTCCTGGGTCCCGAGTCGGCGATCACCTGGCTGCACGACGTGCGGCCGCTGGCCGCCATCGGCGCGCTGAATCTCTTCATCGGCGCGAGCGTCTTCGGGTTCGTCGGCGGGCTGTTCGGCTTCGGACCCTCGCGGTTCAGGGAGACCGACCGCGGTGTCCCGCTTTTGATGCGGGTGAAACGACAGCTCCGGCGGTGAGTCCAGCGGCGGCGAGCGGTGGACGCACGGTCGTCTCTCGGGTCGAGCGAAGCGATCCGCCGGGGACCGAGCAGGTGCAGCGCGTCGCTCCCGGCGAGTTACGGGTTCCGGGGGTCGCTGTCACCGTCGCGGACCGGCGAGCCCTCGCCAGCCGACTCGTCCCCGTCGTCGGCGTCGGAGCCGGCTCCGGGGGGGTCTCCGGTCGCGCTCCCGTCCCCGCCGCCGACTGCCACGTCGATCCCGCCGTCGACGGCGGGCGAGACGGCCTCGGCGACGACGTCGGGGGGATCGAAGCGGTACTCGATGTCGTCGACGACGGTGGCGTACCGCGGCGTCGGCTCGACGCGCTCGACGACCCGGCGGTCGCTGTCGATGGCGGTGTCGACGGCGTCCTCGAGGCTGTCCAACTCGATCACGCGGTCGGCGCTCTCGTCGGGCAACGTCCCGCGGGAGATCCACTCGTCGTAGTCTTCGCGGGCGCGCTGGAAGGTGAGCCGGCGGCGCTCGGCCGGCGAGACCGCGAAGGCGCCGCGGTGCGTGAGCCCCCCGACGCCGAGCGCGCCGAGCAACCCGAGGACGACCAGCGCGGGGCCGCCGTACAGCTCCGCCGGGGAGTGCTCGACGGGGACCTCGACGGTGGCGGTCGCCTCGTAGGGCTCGCTCGAATCGACCTCGCTGTCGACGCTGTAGGTGCCGCCGTCGGGCTCGAGCCTGAGTCGGTCGGTGCGTTCCTCGGTGAAGCGCTCGCCCTCGACCTCGGCCTCGAAGGTCGTATCGGCGACGACGACGATCTCGCGCGTGCCGGGGGAGGCACCGAGGTCCTCCTCGATCCGGTCGAGGCGGTTCGTCAGTTCGGTCGCGTTGGTCTCGAACTGGACGATGTGGGTCTCCCCGGGCGGGAGCCGATCGATCTCCTCGCTCGCGAGCGGGTCGATCTGTCGCCAGTACGTGACGGTCTCCGTCTCACCGTCATCGGTGTCGACCTCCTCGGTGGCCTGCAGCACGAGCCGGAGGTCGACCCGCCCGGTCGCGGTGTCGGCGTCGCCGGAGTGGCTGAGGCGATACTGCCCGTCGAGTACCGGCGATATCCGGGTGAAGTAGAGTTCGCGCTCGGAGAGGCGCTGCCCGCGGTCGAAGACGATGCTGGTGTTCGAGACCACGGCGCTGTGGGAGAACCCTGCGTCCGGCTCCCAGGTCCCGACGGTCTGGGTCTCGAACCGCGTCTCGGGGGCCGTCTGCACGTCGTACGTGAGATAGCCGCCCCCGGCGGCGACGACCAGGAAGACGAGGATCGCGACGACGGCGTAGCGGCCGGCGAGCGAGCGCGTCGACGGCGAGAGCCGGCGGTGAAGCCTGTCGGTGATCTCGCTCTCGCCCCCATCCCCACCGCTCATTCCGGCCTCGCCCCCGACGGCCGCCGCGACGACGTCCCGGAGCGAACGATACAACCTGTGAGCCAGCGTTCACGTCGACCCCCCATACCCGCCGGGCCGGACGGCACGCTAAAGGGTCTTTCCCTTCCGGTGGGCACGCGCCGCCTGTCGCTCCCGCAGTCGTATTTCATTTATATATCGATAGGACCGAATTGGTGGTATTGACCGGTTAGCCGTCTCGATTCCGACAGACGCGGGACGGACGCGAGACAGACGCGTGTCGGACCCCGCGAGACGGACGTAACGAAGGAAATCGGCACACAGCGGGCTGGAAGACGGTCGATCTTACCGCGTCAAACCGCCGTTCACGCCGACCCGTATATTTATATTCTTGCCCTATGTTATTACTCAATGTAGCAATTGGGTGGGACTACGTTGCACACGACACAAGCTTCGACGGGATCAGACGTGTTCAGTTTGCTCAGCAACCAGCGACGGCGTTACGCCGTCCAGGCGTGTCAACACCTCGACACGCCGATCGAACTCGGCGAGCTCGCCGAGTACGTCGCCGCCGAGGAGTGCGGCAAGTCGATCTCGGAGATCACCAGCGAAGAGCGCCGGCGGGTGTACACCTCCCTCCAGCAGGTCCACATCGACAAACTCGAGGAGGCGGGGGTGATCGAGTGCGACCGCAAGACGATCGAACCCACCGACCGCCTGGAGGAGCTGGAGTTCTACCTCGAGGTCGTCCCGGGCGACGAGATCCCGTGGGCGGAGTACTATCTGGGGCTCTCGGGGGTCGCGGCGGTCGTGACCGCCGGCGCGTGGGTGGGCATCTACCCGGATGCGGTGCCCGCCGTCGCGTTGCTCGCGCTCTTCGTCGGGGTGTTCGCGGTGTCGGCGGGGATGCACTACGTCCAGACGAAGCGGCACAAACTGGACGCGGGACTCGGGGGGGATGCGGATGCGTGAGGATCGCGACCTGCGGACGTACACGCGCCGCGGCGCGTTGGGGTTGATGGGAGCGGGTGGGGTGTTCGCGGCGACGGAGACGTTTGGTGTCACCAACCTAACAGCAGGACGTGGGACGAACATCATAGTTGCGAACGACAGTGCAGATGCTGTTGCACTGGAACTAGTCGACAGTAATGGAAGCATAGGCGGAGAAATCTATACACTTCCCGACAGTGACACTGAAACTTTTACGATCACCAACCAGTCTGGTGAATCGCTCTCCAGTTCTGCCGATGACCTGACGGTCACGTTGTCGGGTTCTAATCCCAACGGCTCTGGAGAAGTAACTATTGAGAGTACTTCAGGGTTTGATTCTTCTGACTTTCCTGTAACAGATACCGGCGACGCAACATTAATAATAAATTCTAGTTTAGGTTCCTCCGATAGTGGAAGTTTTCAACTCGGAATAAACGACACAACCGAGTCAAGTAATGGGGGCACTACCGATGTCCGAGACGCTCTCGACGTTGAAATAACCGTCACAGCGGAGTTCCCGAATACGACACTCAGCTTCACACGATCAATAACTATCGAAGACCAGTCTGCTTAATGAGTGGGCGATCATCAGACGATGCCAACCTTACGTACGGTGATATCATCACCGTACTCAATAGCGAAGGTATACTGCTTGACTCTAATGACGACCTCACTCTCACCGACTCGTTCCGCACCGACTGGCGGCGTCGCATCGACCAGGTGGCCGAGGACCCGACGACGTACCTCGGCCTCGTCGTCGAGGCCGACCCGGAATCGCTCGTCGTCGACGACGACGAGGACGGCATCGCGGTCCGGGACGAATCGGGATCGATCACCCGGACGGTCGGGGAGTGGCCCTCCGAGGCGGCGCTTCTCGCCGACGTCGCCGCGTTCGTCTCGCTGGGGGAGTGGCTCCCCGAGTTCGAGGCGTTGGACGGCGTCGAGCGCGACGAGCTGGTCGCGCGACTGCGGGTGTTTCTGGAGGCCTGTCCGAGCTGTGGCGGCGAACTCAAAGAGGGGGAGGATCCGAGTGACGCCGCGGCGGCGGAGGTATCCGTTCCCGACGTGTCCTGTAGGGACTGCGGGGCGGCGCTGTTCTGAGTCACTAACACAGCCGGATCGATGCAGTCGTTTTCGACACCTTCATTGAACTTTGTAGGAAGGGAAAACAGCGGACATAGTGGTGTGTTCTAGCCGATACCTCTTGATGAAAGGCGCTTGTTGTCGTATAGGCCCTCGCTCGCTCATCGAACTCCGGACACGATGGTGTGGGTGTGCGGTGGGTGAGTCGCGACAACTGCTCTATCGATCTTCACAGCTCACCGACACCACCACAAAACAACGGACACGACGGTGTGGGTGTCGAGGATCGAATTTCTGACTGGGGACGACGAAATCAGCCCCGTGTGCCCACGGTTGACTGAGATACACCCCACCACGTCGCTGAGGCGGCCAAATCCGAACGCGACCCGGAAACGAGAGTGTGTTCCAAACGGTGAAGCAACCAGCGAGTCGGAAGTTCCGGCAGATATCCAAGGAGACGGGCGCGGAGGTGACGATTCAGATGCTTCGTCGATGGTTCGTGATCGAGATGAGTCGATGTGGTGTTGACACGGACATATCGGCGCGTTCTGTGGGAGAACGAAGTCGAGCGTCTTGGAGAAGCATTCTCTCGACTATTCGCTGGAGCGGTTGAAGGAGATATACGACGACGCGGGCCTCACGATGCTTGACTGAGCCTTGCGGTGTGGTTTTTGTGTCATGAAAAATCGCGGTTGACTGACGAGCGACTTGGGAGGCGTGGTTATCTACGAACTGTTATCGGCAGCCGTAACGTCGAGATCAGAGAGGGAAATCGATTGACCGTTGACGGTGACGCTACTAACGCTCTTTTCACTGCTGCTACTGTTGCCAATATAAACGCTCACTTCATCTAGACTGACTTCCCCTCTGCTAAGGTTTTCATTGTTCAACTCGCTAATGACTTGTTTTACTCCGCCACCACTCTCTGTCTTATCAGGATCCGCATCAGCTCCATCGATCACAGCGGGAATCAGTCTACTACTCTGAACATTTCCGTTTACGTTAACTGCGTTGCTGAAATATGCAGTCCCAGTTCCACCGTCTGCGGTTGGTCCGACAAGGAAGCCGAGAGCGTCAACATCACCGGACGTGTAATCCTGGTCAGTCCCGTTGATGCCAGATACAACAGGGATTTGAATTCCCTCAATAGCGGTCAGTCCCGACGATCCAGTCGAGGTAATCGTTCCACCGCTGGACTTGCTCAGGTCGCTAGCGTCGATTCTCCCACCGCTGAACTCAGCATTTATCACTAAATAACCGGGTTCAGGTTCGTAACCGCCAACTCTGAATTCCCCTTTATTTTCTCCGAACGCTTTACTAAGCTGATTACCGTTTCCGCTGAAAGCACTATTGTCTTCTAAAGTGGCCTGCGAGATCGTGAGAGCGTCATCCGGCTCAAGCGTAAGCGTGTCTCTCTCTCGCTGCTGAACGAAGTTCTGGTTGGCGAGGTCCGATCCAGCGCGGAAGACCACGTCTCCGGTGATGTCTTCGGGATCGCTGGAATTGAACGTCTCGACCCGAATTGCGACGTCAATTTCATCATCGGGATCTACGCCGCTGAACACCTCACTCGATCCGTCGGCGATCGTTTGAGTACTACCATCTGGACTACCTCCGTCTCTAGGAGTCGCCACGAGTTCAAACGTCGCGCTGTTGTCCAGTGCTTCGAAGTCCGTCAGATCGATTTCGATATCGACCTTACCGTCGAAGTTATCGCCGTCGCTGTCGAGTTCATTGTCGAAATTGCTGACGAGTTTGAATGCTCCGCTACCGTCGGCTACATCACCATTTTTAATTTGTCCGATTTCGACCGTTGAGCCGACATTGAATCCTTCGTTGTCGGCACCCAGCCGGTCGGTATCGATGACAAGCTCGCCATCACTATCCTCGATCACCGAGGCAACACTATCGTTTGGAACAAGCGCAATCAACGCTTCGCTATCGGGGTCGACACCGATCGTCACGTCGCGCGATGCCTGCAGCTGCGTAAACGCCCCCGATCCGAATACGATTCCACTCCCCGCCGCCGCTGTGCCCAATCCAAGGAGGACATTCCGTCTGTTCATGAGTACGTGTTCACCGCATCCGTACCCATGCCCCCAAGGGTGTTATTAATGAGTCGGCTGAGCGTGTTCAGACCCAGTCTGAGCGACGACGGTCGCCCGTACGACACGACCCGCACGCGACGCGACCCGCCCGGGACCGATTCGAACCCCGGAGAACCGATCGGGCCGACGACACCGCCGTCGACGTCGACGGACTCCCGACCGCCCGTGACGATTCGACGATCTGAGACGCCCTCCTGCCGCAATACGACGTTCCTCAGGGCCGGTTTGAGCGCTCCGGTGGACGCTCACGGGGGCGCTGAACGCCTCCGGCATGGATCAGACGATGCCTGAAACGGATCACGCGTGTGCCTGAGGACCGTCAGGGAACTCATTAACATATAGGTGGGCGTTCTGTGCGTGGACAATGACGAGGTGGGTTCGTCGGCCATGAATCGGCGCAACGTACTGGTCGGGCTCGGAGCGGCCGCGACCGGCAGCAGCGTGGTGTTGGGCTCCGGCGCGTTCGCGCAGGTCAGCACCGCGAGGAGTGTCACGATCGCGGTGGACAAAGATAGCGAGGCGTTGGTACAACTCGAAGCCGGTGATCCAACGCCGGTTCAGGAGAACGGCAGCGGCGAACTCGAGATCAGTACGGAGAACTTCGGTGGGGCGTTCAACGAGAACGCGACGGTGGAGATAGGTGATCCAGATAATCCAGGTACGACTCCAGCCTTCAGCGTGACGAACAACTTCGACGTCGATATCGATCTCACGCTGAATTTGCAGGACATCGACTCAAGCAATGATTTTACGCTGTATTTTGATCAAACCTCAAGCTTCCCAGATACACTTGACGCAAACGGAAGTACGGATTCAACTTTGGGTTCAGATACAGATACGACGCTGAACATCGCAATCAAGATCGACACCCAGAGCGCTGGATCGAATTTCGACGGGACGATACAGATCGATGCGAGCCATCCCTCGTCCGGAGGTGCCTGACCATGGTTCGACGACTCACTGACTGCGGTAACGGGAAACAGGAGACTCTCGGGGGTGTCGACAACACATGAACCGACGAAGCGTACTCAAGGGACTGTCGGCCGCGTCAATCGGGTCGGTGGGGCTCGTGTTCGGATCGGGCGCGTTCACCGAGGCGACCGCCACCCGCGATTTCTCGATTTCGGTGGCGAACGACGGCAGCGATAGCGCACAGCTCCAGATCGAACCACAGGGGGTTAGCTCGGATTCCGTATATCAAACCGAGTCCGGCGTGCTGGTGATCGACGCCAGTAAGCTTCCGCCACAGGCGATAACCACCCTCGGCCGGTTTGGTGATCTCAGCGATGCGAACTCCCTGAAAGAGGAGGTTTTCGCGATCACCAACGAGAACGACACTGGTGAATCGGTCGCTATCACCGTGAACGTCGAGATCACCAGTGACGACGACGACGCGACGCTCAATGTCGCTATCGCGCCGGAAAATAACCAGGGGAACGTCGATAGCGAGAGCGTTACTGTAGCTACAGCGACAGGTAAAGGAGCAGGATCCAGCGGGTCAGCCATGGTCAGAAGTGTCTCAGTCGGCGACCAGGTCCTCGGGGGTATCCTCATCAATTCGGCAGGTGCCGAAACGATTGAGGCCGATATCACGATCGAAGCCGACCAGTCGGTGGAGGCAAGATGAACACACGTACGCTGCTCGCCGGGTTCTTTGTTGTCGCCCTGATCGGAAGCGCCGTCGTCGGTACCGGCGCGGGCGACATCTTCAGCGGCCAAGACGAAGTCGAGGAGAGCGTCACGCTCAGCCCCGCGGACACGCCCGAGGGCGACGCGTACGCCTCAACGACCGACGCCGGCGAGCTGTCCGTCACGATCGATGGACTCCCGCAGAACGCCCAGACGGACGTCGACGACGTATTCAATGTCTCCTTCGACTCCCCGACCAGTCCCACCGCGAAGGTACTGATCAATGAAAGCGAATCGAACGACAACGTCGATTTCGTCGTCACGGACGCCTCCAACGCGGCGGGCGTGCAGTCGGGCGCTGACATCGACGACTCGCGGGTCGAACTCGAATCGGGCGAGTCGGTCCTCGTCGGCGTCGAACTCGACGGCACCTCGGGTGGCGACGTCACGATCGAGGAGATCACCGCCGACGTCGAACTCGACGCCGGCGACCTCGCGGTGACCTTCGACAACAACGTCATCGCCGCGGGCGACGGCCAGACCCAGGCGACGGCGACCACGCTGTTCGAGGACGGCGTCACCGAAGATCGGACCGCCGACGCCGAGTTCTCCAGCAACGACACCGACGTCGTCGAGGTCGACGACGACGGCACGATCACCGCGGGCGAGGCGGGTACTGCGACGATCACCGCTGAGCTGGACGCCGAGGACGTCGTCGGCGACGAGGGTGTCACTGCCGAGGCGGAAATCAACGTCGGCCTGATAACGGACCTCGACGTCGAACTCGCGGACGACCGCGTCCGGTTCGGCAGCGGGGTCAGCCAGACCGAGACGACGGCCGTCGACAGCGTCACTGCCACGCTCGCGGACGGCACCACGACTGACGTCACGAACGACACCGATCTCACCGTGGCGCCCGCCGACGGCGACGCGGAACTCGTCGACGTGAACGACCTGACCATCGCGCCGACCGAGGACGCCACCGGCACGGCGACGATCCAAGCGGAACTGCAGGGCGAAAGTGACGCAGTCGACGTCACGGCGGTCCGGCGCTCGCGGGCAACCGTCGACGCCGATGAGGGCACCGCGAGCTTCGACGGCACGGAGAGGATCGATTCTATTACTTTCGAGGGCGTTGACCTGCAGGGCAGCGAAACGGTCGAGATTGAGGAGTCCGACCAGCCACCCGACGAAGAGGACCTCCCGGACAATATCGATCCGGCAACAAGCGTAACAATCACCGACGGTACTAGCGTCACCGTTGACGACGAGAACGAAGACGAAAGCGCGAATCTCACAGCCAGAGTGCCGACCGACGAAGTCAATCGAGGCGACATCGTCGTGATCCGACTCCCCGACGACGGTGGCTCCCAGAGGCTGGATCCCTATGTCGGAGACCCGGTCGACGACAAATACGTCGTCAAGTTCGAGACGCCCGGCTTCTCGACGTTCGTCCTCGGCGGCACGACTACCGAACCCTCCGGCGGCGGAGGCGGTGGCGGTGGCAGCGGGGGCGGTAGTTTCGGCGGCGGTGGTCTCTCGCCGTCGGTCTCCGTCTCGACCGGCGTCGACGTCGCATCGGGCGGAACGGTCGAACTGGGCCGTGGCACGGTCGAGTCGATCAGGTTCGAGGAAGCCACCCAAGGAACTCTCGAAATCGACGATTACGGGACCTCTGTCCCGCCGGGCAGCGCCGAGACCGGCGACCGCCCGGTGCTTGCCAGCGCCGACATCACCGCGCCCGACTCGGTATCGGACTCACCGGCGACCATCCGGATGACAGTCGATCAGACCGAACTGCTCCGAACCGGCGTCGACGCCGACGAGCTCGCGATCCTGAGAGAAACTGATACCCGATATCAGACGCTTGATACGTCTGTCGCCGGCGAGAACGGGGACGTGACTCTCGAGGCCCGGACGCCTGGTTTCTCGACGTTCATCGTCACCACCGACGAAGGTGACATAGTCTTCGACACCGACGCCGACACGCCGGTGCCGGACGACGGCGGGACGCCCGTCCCCGGCGACGGCGCGCCCGCGGACGACGATGCGACCGAGACGCCCGACACCGAGGCGACCGAGACGCCCGACACCGAGGCGACCGAGACGCCCGACACCGAGGCGACCGAGACGCCCGAACCCGAATCGCTGCCCGGCTTCGGCGCCGCTGTCGCCGTCGTGGCGTTGCTCGCCGCCGCGCTGTTGGCTGCGCGCCGGCGGACGGACGGCTGACCCCAACTGCGGCTCTCTTTATTTCGCCCGAGCGCCCCCGTCAATCCGGAGCGGGAGTTCGGCCACCGTCCCGTCGACGCGGCCAATCGGACGACCGCCGCTCTCACCCTTCCGGGGAGTAAGTATATACGCATCCCTGCCGCAGGTTCCGACAGCGACACAGGATTGGCATGTCTGTCCAGACGCCCGTAGTCTCGCTTCTCATCCTCGCAACGCTCGTCGTCTCGGCCGGCTACGTCGCGTTCGGTGCCCGTACGCTCCGGGCACGTGCCGGGCGCGGCGTCAAAACGCTCGGCTGGTTCGCGATACTGTGGGGCATCGGCAACGGACTCACGAACGCGATGGATCTGTACCTGAGCGCGTCGCTCGGGATCGTGACACAGGCGCAGTTTTCGACCGCTGTGTTGCCACGTTGGTTCGAGGTGTCCCTCGCCGCCGGGACGTTTTTGAGCATCCTTTCGAGCACGGTCGCGCCGTTCGTCTGGACCGCGTTCGTGCTCAACTACACGACCCAGCTCCGCCCGCGACACCGCCGGCTGTACGCCGGTTCCGTCGCGGTAGTGACGCTGTTCGTGGTCTTTTTCACCGCGCCGAGCCTCCTCGAAGTCCTCGGAATACGGGCTCCCCTCGCCAATAGCTTCCTGTTTCTCACCGGCCTCGTCGTTATCGGGAGCCAGATCGGCGTCGCCGGCGCCGGGGTCGCGCAACTGTATAAATCCTCACAGCGGTACGCCCCGTCCGAACCCGCGGAGGTGCTCGCCGTCGCCGCCCCGCTGTTGTTGTTGTTCAACAACGCTGCGAACAACTTCGGTCTCTACGGGGAGTTTCTCGGGCTCTACGCCGTGTACTTCTCGCTGCACGGGTTCGGGATCGTCGGCTTCGTAGCGGCAATCCAGCGGTACGATATCTTCGAGCAACTGCCGGCGGCGACCGAGATCGGCCGCGACACCGCGATTGAGTCCATCGAGTTGGGTATCGTGGTGCTCGACGAGCACGACCGGATCGCGGATATAAACGAGTCCGCGAGGGCCATGTTCGGCAGGCGCGACGGGACGGTGGTCGGAACCGACTATCGGAACCTCCACCCGTCGCTTGCGAATACCGATCTGACGGCCGAACGGGCGCGTACGATCAAGATCCCCGAGACCGGTCGCGTGCTCGAAGCCGATACCACCACAATGGCCGACAGATACGACCGCCCACTCGGCGCCGCGGTCGCGTTCTACGACATCACCGAGCAGAAACGCCGCCAGGAGCGGATCCAGGTGTTGAACCGCGTGTTGCGACACAACCTGCGCAACGAGCTCACCGGCGCGCGGGGGTACGCCCAGTTGCTCGTTACCGAACCCGAGAACGCCGCGGAGCTCGCAGAGCAGATCACAGAACATCACGACCGGCTCACGTCGATGGGCGATAAAGCCCAGCGGATCGAACGGATGCTCGAACTCGACCGCGACGCGACCGGATCGACGCCCGTCTCCGAGGTCGTCGGAGATGCCATCTCGGCCGTAAACACGGGGACCGACCGGACGATCGACCCGGAGCAGGTGACGGCGTCGATCCCGGGCGTCTCTTTGACCCGTGTTAATCCCGCGATCCTCCAGATGGTGCTCGTGGAACTGCTCGAAAACGCGATCCAGCACGCCGCGGATCCCGAAATCGAGATCCAGTTTCGAGAGCCTGATCACGCGCTCGTCGTCACCGATACCGGTCCCGGGATACCGGATATCGAGATCGAGGTTCTCCGGACGGAGACGGAGACGCCGACGAAACACGGCCAGGGGCTCGGCCTGTGGCTCATCAAATGGGGGATCGACCGCCTCGGTGGCTCGGTCGACATCGACGCCGACAGTTCCGGAACCCGTATCGAAGTCACGCTCCCGGCGGCGCACTTCGTCCGAACGCCCGAAGCGTCAACGTCGGAGTCAGGGACGGAGTCTGAGCCGGAGTTCGGGACGGAGTCTGAGTCGGGGTCAGGGACGGAGTCTGAGCCGGAGTCAGGGTGATCTTCGGACGATCCGTTACAACGGGCACCGCCGGGCTACACCCCATCTGTTCGAGTCCCCCTATCCTCTTTTGGAGAATAAAATTAAACTCGCGTGGTTGGGTTCCGGGCGTATCCCTGCTTCTCACCCGTCCGACAAGGTCGGAACGGCGATTTCTCGCTTTGCATCATAATAAATAAACTGGTAATCTACCGGCAGTCCTCGCCGTCGAGGGCAGGTGTAGGTGATCCGACTCAACAACCCTTAATACGCTGTCTTCCAAACCATATAACGATACAAACCGCATGAGTGATCCATGGATCGCCGTCGGTGCGCTGGCGCTTGTGGGGCTTGCGATCCCGCTGTCGATGATCGTCGTCTCCAGTCTGCTTCGCCCCAGCGTGCCCGAACAAGGAAAACGCGCCATCTACGAGTCCGGTGAGGTGCCGACCGGGGATACGCGCATCCGCTTCAACATCCAGTACTACACAGTCGCGTTGCTGTTCGTCGTCTTCGACGTCGAGACGGTGCTCATCTTCCCGTGGGCGCTGATATACAGCGACGCCGTCGCCGAGTTCGGACTCGGGCCGGTGTTGGGACCGATGCTCGTCTTCCTTGCGGTCCTCGTCATCGGACTCGGGTGGGCGTGGCGTACCGGTGCCGTTCGCTGGGTCAAGAGCGAACGCGCGGAGATCAAAACCCAACTATGAGCAGCGACAGCGACCAACTCCACGACACAGTCTCGACGCAGGACGCCCGGATGGGCGACGGCGTCGACAGCCGATTCAACTCGAAGCTCCGGGAGGCGTTCGGCTCGACGCCGTTCATTCTCACCAAGTTCGACCAGTTCATGAACTGGGTGCGGGGCAACTCGATGTTCATGCTGCAGTTCGGGATCGCCTGCTGCAGCATCGAGATGATCCACAGCTACGCGATCAAACACGACCTCGATCGCTTCGGGGCGGGCGTCCCGCGCGCCTCGCCGCGGCAGGCTGACGTGATCATCGTCCCCGGGACCATCGTCTCGAAGTTCGCCCCCCGGATGAAACGCGTCTACGACCAGATGCCCGAACCGAAGTTCGTCGTCGGGATGGGTTCGTGTACCATCTCCGGCGGCCCCTTCCAGGAGGGGTACAACGTCATCAAGGGCGCCGAGGAGGTCATTCCGGTCGACATCCACGTCCCGGGCTGTCCACCCCGCCCCGAGGCGCTCATCTACGGCATCGCGAAACTGCAAGAGCGCATCCGAAACGGCGAGACCTCGCCGGTGACGGTCAAACCCTACGAGCTAGAGGAGTTCGGCGATCTGGAACGCGACGAGTTGGTCCAGCATCTGGCCGACGAGATCGACGAGGAGGACCTCGTCATGCGGTACAACTGGGCTGATTCGCCATGAGTCTGGAGCAACCCCGCCCCACCGACGTCGGCGAGACGGCCGACGGCAGCGTCGACTACGACGAACTCGAGGCGCTGCTCGGCGAGACGACACTCGGTCGCGAGTCCCACGTCAACGCCGAGGCGTTCGTCGTCCGCCCCGACGAGGTCCAAGAGGCGCTGTCGGCGCTCCGGGAGGACGCCGGCTTCGATTACTGCTCGAGCGTCACCGCCCAGCAGTACGAGGACCGCTTCGAGTCGATCTATCACTTGAAGAAGTACGACGACCCGACACAGGAGGTCGGCGTCGTCGTCCCGACGCCGACCGACGAGCCGAAAAGCGAGACTGCCGAACCCGTCTACCGGACCGCCGAGTGGCACGAACGGGAGGCCTACGACCTGGTCGGCATCGAGTACGACGGCCACCCCGACATGCGCCGGATCCTGCTGCCCGAGACGTGGCAGGGCCACCCGCTCGGGCTGGATTACAACCCCGAGAAGCCACAGGTCGTCCCGTTCCGCGAACACGCCAACCCGCTGCAGCCGGACGCCCGCGGCGAGGGGGCCGACTCCGACACGATGTTCATCAACATCGGCCCACACCACCCGGCGACCCACGGCGTCCTCCACGTCAAGACCGTCCTCGACGGCGAGCAGATCGCCGACGTCGAACCCGACATCGGCTACCTGCACCGCTGTGAGGAACAGATGTGCCAGCAGTCGACGTACCGCCACCAGATCATGCCCTACCCCGACCGGTGGGACTACGTCTCCGCCGGCATCCTCAACGAGTGGGCCTACGCCCGCGCGGCCGAGGACCTCGCCGACATCGACGTCCCGGAGTACGCCCAGGTCATCCGGACGATGTCCGCGGAGCTGTGTCGGATCGCGAGCCACATGCTCGCCCTCGGTACGTTCGCTTTGGACGTCTTCGGCGACTTCACCGCGGTGTTCCAGTACGCCTTCCGCGATCGGGAGGTCGTCCAGAACATCTTAGAGGACCTGACGGGCCAGCGGCTCATGTTCAACTACCTCCGGCTGGGCGGGGTCGCCTGGGACCTGCCGGAACCCCGCGCGGAGTTCTTCGAGAAGATTCGCGATTTCCTCGACGGGTTGCCCGAGAAGACGACCGAGTACCACAACCTCATTACCGCCAACGAGATCTTCCAGGTGCGGTGTGTCGACACGGGCGAACTTCCGCCGGCGGTCGCAAAGCAGTACGGCGCGACCGGCCCCGTCGCCCGCGGGTCGGGGGTCGACTTCGACCTCCGCCGGGACGATCCCTACGGCTACTACGAGGAACTCGACTGGGACGTCGTCACCGAGGACGGCTGTGACAACTACAGCCGCGTCCTCGTCCGGATGCAGGAGGTCGAGGAGTCCGCGAAGATCATCGAACAGTGCGTCGATCTCCTCGAGGACTGGCCCGAAGACGACCGCGAGATCCAATCGAACGTCCCCCGGACGCTGAAGCCCGACCCCGACACCGAGATCTACCGCGGCGTCGAGGCCGCAAAGGGCGAGCTGGGGATCTACATGCGCTCGGACGGCACCGACAAGCCCGCCCGATTCAAGATCCGCAGTCCGTGTTTCTGTAACCTCCACACCCTGCGGGAGATGACCGAGGGCGAGTACATTCCGGACCTGATCGCCTCGCTCGGCAGCCTCGACATCGTTCTCGGGGAGGTCGATCGGTGATGGCGCCGGCGCTCGCCGCGCTGCAGGGTGCGCCGCTGCCCGACCGGATCGTCGAGCTGTTGCCGTTCGGCTCGGGACCGCTCGGCACCGCAATCGCCGCCGTCGTCGGCGCGGCGATCGTCGGCTCGTTGATGATGACGATGACCGCAGTCGCCGGGCCGTGGGCCAAACGAAAGGTCACGGCGGCTTTCACCGACCGCTACGCCGTCAACCGGCTCGGTCCGTTCGGGCTCGTGATCATCGTCGCCGACGCGGTTCGGCTGCTCTCGAAGGAGCTCATCGTCCCCGAGGGCGCGGACCGCCCGGCGTGGGACCTCGCGCCGGTCGTTCTCGCGTTTTCGGCGCTCCTGGGCTTCGCCGTCATCCCGATGGGCAGCGGAATCCACCTCGCCGATCCAGAGGTCGGACTGGTGTACGTGTTCGCCATCGCGTCGATCGCCTCGCTGGGGCTCGTGATGGCCGGTTACGCCTCGAACAACAAGTTCTCGATGCTCGGCGGGCTCCGGGCGGTCGCCCAGAACCTCGCCTACGAGATCCCGCTCATCCTGATCGCGGTCTCGGTCGTGTTGTTCGCCGGCTCGTTGCAGATGAGCGAGATCGTGGCCGCCCAGGCCGAACCGCTCGTCGACCTCGGCGTGGTCGCGATTCCGGCGTGGTACGCGTTCGTCAACCCCTTCGCGTTCGTGCTGTTCATCATCGCGAACCTGATGGAGGTCGGCCGCAACCCCTTCGACATCCCCGAAGCGCCGACGGAGATCGTCGCGGGCTATCAGACAGAGTACTCGAGCGTCTACTTCGTGTTGATCTACCTCGGGGAGTTCCTGCACATCTTCCTCGGCGGCGCGGTCATCGCGACGCTGTTTCTCGGTGGCCCCGCCGGTCCCGGTCCTGCGAGCATCGGGATCGTCTGGTTCATCGCGAAGATCTGGGCCGTCTACCTGTTCACCCAGTGGGCGCGGTCGGCGCTGCCGCGGCTGCGCATCGACCAGCTGATCGAGGTCGGCTGGAAGGGGATGCTCGTGCTATCGCTCGTGAACCTCGTGTTGACTGCCGTAATCGTAGGAGTGATCGCCTGATGATCGGAATGCTCAAATCGATGGCAACGACGATGAAACACGCCCTGGACGGCGAGAAGTTCACCGTCCAATACCCCGAGGAGACCCCGGAGGTCTCCCCGCGCTTTCGGGGCGTCCACAAGTTCTCA
This sequence comes from Natronomonas moolapensis 8.8.11, assembly GCF_000591055.1. GTDB lineage: Archaea > Halobacteriota > Halobacteria > Halobacteriales > Haloarculaceae > Natronomonas > Natronomonas moolapensis. The sequence continues at coordinate 2,385,992 of NC_020388.1, forward strand.
CAGGAGCGCTGTATCTGGTGTCGTCAGTGCGAGAAGGTCTGTCCGAACGACACGATCCAGATCGTCACCGACGACATGCGCAACGGCGAGCAGTACAACCTCCACATCGGGCAGTGCATCTACTGCCGACTGTGCGAGGAGGTCTGTCCCGTCGACGCGATCCTCCTGACCCAGAACTTCGAGTTCACCGGGGACACGAAGGACGACCTGGCGTACAACAAAGAACAGCTAAAGAACGTCCCGTGGTACAAGGACATCGACCCGCTGGCCTCCCGGGAGCCGGACCGCGAGGGGTGGGTCGGCGAAGGCGACGGCGAAGTCGACTACCAGTAGACGCGTACGGCGAGCGAACGCGAGCCGTTTCACCGACTCCGAGCGACGGGGGCCGAACGGAGTGAGGTCCCCCGATGCGACGGAGTCGGCTTTTTCATCCACGGTTTTTCGGGAGCGGTTCCTCGCGGAGCGAGGAATCCCGAGCGAAAAACGGTGGGGTCGCGAGGACATCGACCCGCTGGCCTCCCGGGAGCCGGACCGCGAGGGATGGGTCGGCGAAGGCGACGGCGAAGTCGACTATCAGTAGCTGGCCCCCTTTTTAACCAACCTCGGGGATAGCGGTGGTCCGATCGAACCGGTGATACGTGGTCGAAATATGGGACGATCAGACGGAAGCGTATTATAGATATCGTTCAGCCCATTTATAAATTATTTATAAAACGTTTATAAAATACATTCCGAGAACGCTGTCCGCCGAGGGGGCGTCCGGCGGTCGCCCCCGAGGCGGTTCCCGGCGACGAGCGAACGGAGTGAGCGAGTCGCCGTAGCGCCGACCGACTAACGCCGCGCGACCGTAGCGAGCGCGGCGGCTGGAGGAAGGCGCGCATATTTTCCCCACGTTTTTGCCGAGAACCGGTGTCGCGCGCCGTTCGGCGCGCGACCCGTGTTCTCGTGTAAAAAGTGGAAGTTGGAACGGAAATCTTCAAAAGGCGTGCGGGTGCACGGACAAGTAATGGCTGTAGTACCGCTTGAGACGCTGGCATTCCTCCTGTTTGCCCTGCTCACTGTCGGGGCGAGCGTGGGGGTCGTAGTGGCCCGGGACGTGTGGCACTCGGCGTTGCTTTTGGGCGCCGCGTTGCTGTCCGTCGCGGTCCACTACGTGATGTTACGGGCCGAGTTCCTCGCGGTGATACAGGTACTCGTGTACGTCGGTGGCGTACTGATCCTGATAACGTTCGCCGTGATGCTCGTTCGGCGCGATTCGGAGATCGAGATGGAGGTGGTCGGATGACGACGAGGCCGCGGCTCTACCGGGGCGACGTGGTCATCGGCGTCCTCGCCGTGGGGCTGTTCGGCTTCTTCGCGGCGGTGTTTCTGGGTTCGGGGTTCGGCACCGCCGGCGCGTTCCCGGAGGGGTCGGTCACCGCCTCGATCGGCTACGCGCTGTTGAATCTACCGGGCGGCGACATCGGCGGTGAGGGCTTTCTCGTCTCCTTTATCGCCATCGCGGTCGTACTTGACGCTGCCCTCGACGGCGCGCTATTGCTGGCGAAAACGGAGGACGAACCCTGATGGTATTGGAGACTGTCCCGGCGGAGTACTACCTCGTGCTCTCGGCGGCGGTGTTCTGTGCCGGGCTCTTCGGCGTGCTCACCCGGCGGAACGCGCTCCTGTTTTTGATGAGCGTCGAGCTATTGCTCAACGCGGCGAACATCAACCTCGTGGTCTTTTCGTTTTATTGGGGCGAGATCACGGGCCAGACGTTCGCGCTGTTCGTCGTCGCGCTCGCCGCCGCGGAGGTCGCGGTCGGAATCGGCATCATCCTCGTGTTGCACCGGAACTTCGGCGACGTCGACGTGACCGACGCAACGACACTGAAGTGGTAAGATGGCGCTGATATACGAACTCACTCCGGCGATCGTGTTGCTCCCGCTCGCGTCGTTCGCGCTCGCGTTATTCTTCGGGCAGTGGCTGCCCAAGCGCGGGGCCGTCGTGGGGAGTCTCGCCACCGCAGGGACGCTCGGACTCTCCGTCGCCACCCTCGGGTGGCTCCTGACGACGGGCGAACCGCACAACCAGACGTGGTACGCGCTCGTCGACGCCGAGGCGACGTTCGATCTCACCTTCGGCATCCTGATCGACCAGCTCTCGGCAGCGATGCTCGTCATCGTTTCGCTCGTCGCATTCCTCGTTCACGTGTTTTCGCTTGGCTACATGAACGACGAGGGCGAACCGGGGCTGCCGCGGTACTACGCCGGGTTGGGGCTGTTCACGGCGAGTATGCTCGCGTTCGTGATCGCCGACAACCTGCTCATGGCGTTCGTCTTCTTCGAGTTGGTCGGGCTCTGTTCGTACCTGCTCATCGGCCACTGGTTCACCGACGAGGCCCCGCCCTCGGCCGCAAAAAAGGCCTTCCTCGTCACCCGCTTCGGCGATTACTTCTTCCTCGTCGGCGTCGTCGGCGTCCTCGTCACGTTCGGGACCGCGAACTTCGCCGGCAGCGGGGGCTTTCCCGTCCTCGCCGAGGAGGCGCTCGCGGCGGGCGAGACGTTCTTCGGCTTCGGGGCGGAGACGTGGTTTTCGGTGCTCGGATTGCTCGTGTTGGGCGGCGCGCTCGGCAAGTCCGCGCAGTTTCCCTTCCACACGTGGTTGCCCGACGCGATGGAGGGTCCGACGCCCGTCTCGGCGCTGATCCACGCGGCGACGATGGTCGCCGCCGGGGTGTATCTCGTCGCGCGAATGTACGGCTTCTATGCGCTGTTACCGACGGTACTCGGAATCATCGCGTTCGTCGGCGGCTTCACCGCGCTGTTCGCCGCGACGATGGCCATCGTCAAAGACGAGATCAAACAGGTGCTCGCGTACTCGACGATCAGCCAGTACGGGTACATGATGCTCGCCCTAGGCGCGGGCAGCTACGTCGCCGCCTTCTTCCATCTCACCACGCACGCGGTGTTCAAGGCGCTTCTCTTTCTCGGTGCCGGGTCGGTCATCATCGCGATGCACCACAACGAGGACATGTGGGCGATGGGCGGGCTGAAAGACGAGATGCGCGTCACCTACCTCACGTTCCTCGCGGGGTCGCTCGCGCTGGCGGGTATCTTCCCTTTTGCGGGCTTTTGGTCGAAGGATGAGGTGCTCTTCGAGACGCTCATCCACGCCCTCGGGGGGAGCCCGCTTCTGTTCGGCGCCTACGCGATGGGGCTTGCCGCCGTGTTCCTCACCGGCTTTTATACCGTCCGGATGGTGCTTTTGACATTCCACGGCGACCCCCGAAGCGACACCGCCGAGGACCCCCACGACGTCCGCTGGAACGTCAAACTCCCGCTTGCGATCCTCGGCGTCCTCGCCGTCGTCGCCGGCGGGATCAACCTCGTGCCGGTCGAGAAACTCACTGGCGCCCACGTCGCGTTCCTCGAGGGGTACCTCGAGCGCGACCTCGGCCTGTTGACCCACGGCGAACACTACAGCGAACTGTTACACGACTACGCGGGCTATCAGTCCGCCTACGTCGGCAGCGAGGTGACGACGCTGTTGCTCGGAGCCGGGCTCAGCCTCGGGCTGGCGTTGCTCGGTGCCGGGACGGCCTACGGTCTCTATCGCGGCGCGTCGCCGGCGCGACACACGGAGAAACTCGGCGGCATACGGACGCTTCTCATGGACAACTACTACCAAGACGAGTACCAGGTGTGGCTCGCCGAAGGCGCGACGGTGCGGCTCTCGGCCGCCGCCGACACGTTCGATCAGGGCGTCATCGACGGCGCGGTCAACGCGGTTTCGAGTGTGAGCCTCTTCGCCGGGAACCGCCTGCGACGGATCCAGACGGGCATCGTGACGAACTACGCGGCGCTGTTGCTGTTGGGGCTGCTCGCGTTGCTCGTCGTCTTCGCGATCCTCGGGGGGTGGCTCTGAATGTTCGTCGAGATACTTCTGGCGTTGTGTCTCCTCGGCGCCGCCGCAGTCTTCGTGGCCCCCGACCGACACGCCGGCCAACTCGCGTTCGGGATCTCGCTCGCGCCGCTTCTCGTCTCGCTGTACATGTATTTAGCCTTCGAGGGGAGCGGCAACGCACTCTTGGGCGGCGAGATCGCCTACGAGCGCTTCGCGGAGTGGCTCCAGTTCGGCCCCTACGCGGTCAACTACCACGTCGGTCTCGACGGTATTTCCCTGCCGCTCGTCGTCCTCTCGACGGCTCTGACGTCGCTCGCCATCCTGAGCGCGTGGACGCCGATCGACGCCCGCCAAAGCGAGTTTTATGGGCTCGTGTTGTTGCTCGAGGGCAGCCTCGTCGGCGTCTTCGCCGCGTTAGATTTCGTCCTCTGGTTCGTCTTCTGGGAGGCCGTGTTGATCCCCATGTACCTGCTCATCGGTGTCTGGGGTGGCCCCCGTCGCAAGTACGCTGCGATCAAGTTCTTCGTCTACACGAACATCGCCTCGCTCGTGATGTTCATCGGTTACATTGCGTTGCTGTTCGGTCTCGGCGGCGCGGTCTCGGCGACGAGCATGCCCGCGATCGCGGAGGCGCTGCGGGCGGGGCAACTCGGCTACCTCGGCACGCCGGCGTTCGGGGTCGGTCCCGACGTCCTCGCGATGGCCGCCTTCCTCGCGATGTTCGTCGGCTTCGCGGTCAAGGTCCCGATCGTCCCCTTCCACACGTGGCTGCCGGACGCCCACGTCGAGGCCCCGACCCCGGTGTCGGTGCTTTTGGCCGGCGTCCTCCTGAAGATGGGGACCTACGCCCTGTTGCGGTTCAACTTCACGATCCTCCCCGAGCAGGCCGCGGCCCTCGCGGCCCCGATCGCGGCCGTTGCCGTGATCTCGATCATCTACGGCGCGTTGCTCGCGTTGGCCCAACAGGACCTCAAACGCGTCGTCGCGTACTCGTCGGTCTCCTCGATGGGCTACGTCATCTTGGGGCTGGTCGCCTACACCGTCTACGGCGTCGGCGGCGCGACGTTCCAGATGGTCGCCCACGGCCTCATCTCCGGGCTGCTGTTCATGACGGTCGGCGTCTTCTACAACGCGACCCACACCCGGATGATCGGCGACATGTCGGGGCTTGCGACCCGGATGCCGGTCACTGCCGCGGTGTTTCTCGCGGGGGCGTTCGCCTATATGGGGCTGCCGCTGATGGCCGGCTTTATGGGCGAGCTGTTCGTCTTCCTCGGCGCGTTCGAGTCGACGGTCCTGCCGGCCGCGCCGCTGTTTACCGCCGCTGCGATGTTCGGCATCGTGATCGTCGCCGGCTACCTGCTGTGGGCGATGCAGCGGTCGCTGTTCGGCCCGTTTCGGCTCGAGACCGACTACGAACTCGGGCGCGCGCCGCTGCACGACATCGCGCCGCTCGTGGTGCTCGTAGTGCTCATCGTTGCGTTGGGCGTCGCCCCGGACCTCATCTTCGAGATGATCCGGGATGCGACGCTCGACGTCATCGACTTCCCGTTCGGGGGTGACGTCCAATGATCGGCGGCGTCGCGCTCGCGCCGGCCGGGGCGTTCGTCCTCGCGGCGCTCGCGCTGTTCGTACTCGATGCGTTCTCGCCGGGGCGGACGAACGGTGGGCTCCTCGCCGGCGTCTCCGCGTTCGGCGCGTTCGGCGCGCTCGCCGCGTCCGGCGTGCTCCTTCTGTCGGGGGCGGCCGACGGCGTCGAGCTGTTCGGCGGGCAGTTGGTCGTCGACGGGATGAGCCTGCTTTTCACCTTTATTTTCGGCAGCGTGACCGCGCTCGTTTCGATCGCCTCTCTCGATTACGTCCGCGAGTTACCCCACCGCGCCGAGTACTACATGCTCGTCATGCTCGCGGCGACGGGGATGTCGCTGATGGCTTCGGCCAACAGCCTCGCGGTGGCGTTCGTCGCCCTCGAGCTCGCGAGTCTGCCCTCCTACGCGCTCGTCGCGTACCTGAAGGACAACCGCGGCTCCGTCGAGGGTGCGCTCAAGTACTTCCTGATCGGGGCGCTCTCCTCGGCGATCTTCGTCTACGGGATCTCGCTCGTGTACGCTTCGACCGGCAGCCTCCTGCTTTCCGACGTCGCCGGGGCGGTCGGCGGCGCAGCCGCCGGCTACACGGGCGTGCTCGGCGTCGGCGTGCTCATGATCGTCGGCGGGCTCGCGTTCAAAACGGCCTCGGTGCCGTTTCATTTCTGGGCCCCGGACGCCTACGAGGGCGCGCCCGCTCCGGTTTCGGCGTTCCTCTCGTCGGCCTCGAAGGCGGCCGGCTTCGTCCTCGCGTTCCGGATCCTGCTCGTCGGGTTCCCGATCGAGACGGTCGTCGGATCGATCGACTGGGTGTTGTTGTTTCAGGTGCTTGCGGTGTTGACGATGACCGTCGGGAACTTCGCGGCGGCGACCCAAGAGCGTGTCAAGCGGATGCTCGCGTACTCCTCGGTCGGGCACGCCGGCTACGTGTTGATCGGATTGGCCGCGCTGACCGGCGTCGGCGGCGCGAGCGCGGGATCGACGGTTCTCGGGGCGAGTATGCTTCACCTCGTCGTCTACGGATTTATGAACACCGGCGCGTTCCTCTTCGTTGCGCTGGCCGAATACTGGGGGATCGGCCGGACGTTCGAGGACTACAACGGCCTCGCCCGGCAGGCGCCGCTGGCCTGCGTGGCGATGACCGTGTTCATGTTCTCGCTGGCCGGCCTGCCCGTCGGCGGCGGCTTCGTCTCGAAGTACTACCTCTTCGCGGGGGCCGTCGGGGCCGGCGTGCCGTGGCTCGCCGCCGTCGGCGCGATAAACAGCGCGCTCAGCCTCTATTATTACAGCCGCGTCGTCAAGTCGTTGTGGATCGAAGAGCCGGTTTCGGAGCGCTCTATCGATCGGTACCCGACCGCGTTGTACGTCGCGGTGCTCACAGCGGCGGTCGCGACCGTTTTCCTGTTGCCCGGTCTGGCCGTCTTCGACGGTGCGGCCTTCGACGCGGCGGCGGCGCTGTTTTGAGGCCCGGGCGACGCTCCAGCACGTTTTAGACCGTTCGGGCCGGATCGACGGTATGGATCGGCTGGTGTTGGGCTACGACGCGGTCGGGACGTCGTTCGTCGAGCGGTTGGCCCGCCGTCCGGGGTCACTTGTCGTGCTCGTCGACGACGACGATCGGGCCGAATCCCTCCGGGAGGCCGGTATCGACGCCCGCCGGGTCGATACCGGCGACGTCGACGACGTCCGGACCGTTGCCGGCGACGTCGACTCGGTCGTCGTCGCCCCCGCTGCCGACGCGGTCGGGCGGGTCGTCCGGACGGCGCGAGCGGCGTACCCCGACGCGTTTCTCATGGTCTGTCTCGCCGACGGAGCCGACAGGGCGGCCGCCGCTGCGGCCGACCGGGTGCTCGACGTTTCACGCGGCGCCGGGGGCGGCTTTCTCGAGTGTGCCGGGGGCGACGCGTTGCGCACCCGGGAGTTTCGAACAGCTCTGCGGGGCGTCGACGGGCGGCTTGCCGTCCTCGCCCACGACAACCCCGACCCGGACGCCATCGCCTCCGCCGTGGGGCTTCGCCGTCTCGCTTCGGCGTTCGACGTCGAGGCGGAAGCGTGTTACTACGGCGATATCGGCCATCAGGAAAACCGCGCCCTCGTGAACCTCTTCGGGTTCGACCTCCGGAACCTCGAGGACGGCGCGGACCTCTCGTCGTTCGACGCCGTCGCCCTGGTCGATCACTCCCGACCGGGGGTCAACGACGGGCTACCGCCGGAGACCTCGATCGACATCGTCGTCGATCACCACCCGCCGAGGACGCCGGTTCGGGCCGGATTCGTCGACCTCCGGAGCGACGTCGGCGCGACGTGTACGATCCTCACGGAGTACTTCGATCGCTTCGGCATCGAGCCGACCGAGTCGATCGCGAGTGGACTGTTATACGGCATCCGGACGGACACCCGGGACTTCTCTCGGGGCGTCTCCGCCGTCGATTTCGAGGCCGCCGCCGGGCTCGTCGAGGCGGCCGACTCGGATCGGCTCAGGCAGGTCGAATCGCCGAGCGTCTCGGTGGATACCCTGGAGACGGTCGGCACCGCCATCTCCGCCCGAGAGGTGACCGGAGACGTTCTGACGAGCTGTGTGGGTCCGATCGCCGACCGGGACACGCTCGCGCAGGCCGCCGACAGGCTCCTCAGCATGGACGGCATCACGACTACGCTCGTCTTCGGATACACCGACGGAACGGTGTTCGTCTCCGCACGCTCTAGGGGGATCGAACGCGATCTGGGAGAGATCCTCCGGGAGGCGTTCGCCCAGATCGGCGATGCCGGCGGACACGCCGACATGGCCGGGGCACAGATCCCGGTCGGTATTCTCACCGAGGGGGCGACCGATACGGACTGTCGAGAGGTGATCGACGACGTGATCACCGACCGGTTCTTCGAGGCGCTCGGGGTGACGCCCGACTACGGCCCCTTCATCTACGCCGACGGCGCCCACGGGTTCCCCGATTGACGCTCCGATCCCGCGCTGCATCCCGGGGGACGTCCACTCGCACGTCTGTCATCGGCGAGAGAGCGGTGTGTCGATCCGGCCGGCGGCTGTCCGGACGCGCGGCGCCGGCAAGTGGGCTTTTTATCATTCGGCGTTATCTATCCACCAATGGACGACCGTTCGAGTGGTGCCAACGGCGGGAAGCCGAGAGTGAAGGATTATATGACCCGCGACGTCGCGACCGTCTCGCCGGACGACTCCGTCGCAGCGGTCGCCGAACGGATCGCCGGGAGCGAAGACCACAGCGGGTTTCCGGTGTGTGACGGCCGACAGGTCGAGGGGTTCGTCAGCGCCAGGGACCTGCTGCTCGCCGACGAACACGACCTGATATTCAAGGTAATGACGTCGGACATCATCGTCGCCCACCCGGAGATGCGGATCACGGACGCGGCGCGCGTCATCCTCCGATCCGGAATCGAACGCCTCCCCGTGGTCGACGACGCCGGGAACCTCGCCGGAATCATCTCGAACGCCGACGTCATCCGCTCGCAGATCGAGCGCGCGACCCCCGAGAAGGTCGGCAAGCTCAAGCGGACCCTCGAGTCGATCCACGGCATCGAGGCGACGGAGGAGCGACGCACTGTCTCGCTCGCGGAACTGACGCCCACGCAGACGAAGGTGTACACCGACGAGCTCGAAGGCCGAAGCTACGAACTCGAAAACGGGCTCGCGGAACCGCTTGTCGTCATCGACAACGCGGGGAGGCAGCTGTTGGCCGACGGCCACCACCGAGTCAAGGCGGCCGACCGCCTCGACATCGGGGAGATGGACGCCTACGTGATCAACCTCGACAGACGCGTCGAGTTGGGGATGGCCGAGACCGCAAAAAAAAGCGACCTCGAATCGATCGACGACATCGAGGAGGTCGACTACGGCCACCATCCCCTCGTCGAGACGACAGAGCGGCTACAGGATTCTTGAGGTGGGCCCTCGACCGCTACGCGTCGACGTAGTTCCGCGAGACGTACACCACCAACAACAACGCGACGCCGAGTGCCGTGCCGACGGTCGTCATGCCGAAGGCCGCGAGCCCGGCCGGCGTCGGCTGGAACGTCACTACCCCGAGCAGCGATACCGCCTCGAGATCCCGGAGTCCGATGCTTCCGATGGCAGCACCGAGCACACCCGCGATCGCGACGACGACCACGTATAGGACCGCAATAATGCGTTCGCCCTCGATACCGCCGCCTGTCTCCGTCACGTCGATCGATAGGGTCGTACGTCGAATGAGCCTTGTGTTTCGCTCGCCCCGTCGCGGGGGCGTGTTGAAACGTTTTTGCGAGCGGGCGTCCAAGCAACGGCATGGCCGAACCACGCCGTCAGTTCACTGAAAAGGAGTATCTCCTCGTCGTGTTGGTCGTCGTCGCCGTGCTCATGGCTGGCGTTGCGCTGCTTTTGGTCGTCAGTTCGGCCTGAGTCGCCGCGGTATCTTTTTTGCGGCGCGTGTCGACGGGGCGCTATGGCTTCTTTCGAGGACACGACAGCGGTGATCACCGGCGCCGGATCGGGAATCGGGCGCACGACGGCCCTCGAGTTCGCCGACCGCGGCGCCGACGTCGTCGTCGCGGACGTCGACGTCGAGGGCGGTGAGGGGACCGCCTCGCGGATCGAAGACGCAGGTGGGGACGCCGTCTTCGTCGAAACGGACGTGACCGACCCCGACGAGGCCGAGGCGATGGTCGACACCGCCGTCGAGGAGTACGGTCGCCTCGACTACGCGTTCAACAACGCGGGCATCGGCGGCGAACAGGCCGACGTCGCGGAGTACCCGCCCGAACAGTGGCGGGCCGTCATCGACGTCAACCTCGTCGGCGTGTTCAACTGCATGCGGGCGGAGCTACGCCGGATGAAGCGACAGGACGCGGGCGGTGCCGTCGTGAACAACGCGTCGGTCCTCGGCAAGGTCGGCTTCGAGACGTCGTCGGGGTACGTCGCCGCGAAGCACGGCGTACTCGGGTTGACGAAGACGGCCGCCCTCGAGAACGCGGAGGCCGGCGTGCGCGTCAACGCCGTGTGTCCGGGGTTCATCGAAACACCGCTGCTCGAGGCGGGCGGAATCACGACTGACCCGGAGGTGCGGGCGGCCATCGAGGGCCGGCACGCGATGAACCGCCTCGGAACGCCCGAGGAGGTCTCGGGGGCCGTTCTCTGGTTGTGTAGCGACGAGGCGTCCTTCGTGACCGGCGAGTCCCTCGACGTCGAGGGCGGTTATCTCAGCCGCTGAGGTTCTCCGCGGCAACGACCGTGGACTGTGGGATCGAACCCACAGATACGGAGGGTCGTCGTGACCGTTCGAACGGTGTCACGGCGGCCGACGCGATCGAAGACGCGTCGCTTCGCTCGGCTCGTTCGAGTCCCCACGCTCTGTAGAGCCGTCGGCGAGGCGGATCGATCGGATCGGGGTCCATCGCGCGGGACGTTACGCGTCGGAGATCCAGCGCCACGAAAGACGAAACGCGAGTCCGTCGGGACCGAGTGAAAAACAAAAGGGTCGAGTTACTCCGGCTGGCCGTCTTCGACGGTGCCGCCGTCCGTCGCGACGTCGCTGCCGCCGTCGGCTACGACCTCGTCACCGCCGTCCGTCGCCGCGAGTTGCTGTTCGAACCACGCGAACTCGCGGCCGTGGAGGCCGTACTCCTTGGTGTCCCAGGGATCGGGGTCCGTGACCTCGCCGCCTTTCTTCCAGGACCAAACGACGTTGAGAAGCCAGAGCGCCGTGCCGACGGTGATGAGGAGCGCACCGACCGTCATCGCCCGGTGGAGCAGCGTGATCTCCGCCAGCGGCGCGAGGCTCGGGTTGAACTCGTAGGTCGCATAGCGCCGCGGCATCTCGAAGTAGCCGGCGAGCAGCATCGCGAAGAACGTGATGTTGGTGCCGATCATCGTGAGCCAAAAGTGCGCCTTCGCGGCCGTCCGGTTGTACATCCGGCCGGTGACGATCGGGAACCAGTAGTAGATCGCCCCGAAGCCGGCGAAGGCGATCATCCCCATCACCACGTAGTGGAAGTGCCCGACGACGTAGTACGTCTCATGCAGAATGAGATTGACCGGGACGGACGCCAGGAAGACCCCGGTGATCCCGCCGATCACGAAGTTCGAGACGAACCCGATGCAGAACAGCATCGGTGTCGTCAGTCGGATGTTCCCGTTCCACAGCGTCGTGATCCAGTTGAACGTCTTCACCGCCGACGGGATGGCGATGGCCAGCGACGTCGCCATGAACGACGCCCGGATGCGGGGGTCGATGCCGCTGCCGAACATGTGGTGCGCCCACACGCCGAAGGAGAGCACCCCGATGGCGAGCGTCGAGTAGACGACGAACTTGAATCCGAAGAGCTTCCGGCCTGCGAACTTCGGGAGGATCCACGAGACGATTCCCATCATCGGCAACACGAGTATGTACACCTCCGGGTGACCGAAGAACCAAAACAGGTGTTGCCACAGTATCGGCCCGCCGCCCTCGACTGCGAAGAAGGTGGTACCGAAGTTGCGGTCCAAGAGCAACATGATAAGCGCGCTACCGAGCAGCGGGAACGCGAACAGGATGATTCCCGACTGGGTGAGGATCGTCCAGCTGAAGATGTCGAGGTTCGCCCAGGAGACGTCGTCGCCACGCTCGGTGAAGATGGTCGCGATGAAGTTGATCGCACCCATCGTCGCGGAGACGCCTGTCAGGTGAAGTCCGAGCAACATGAGGTCCACGCCGGGGTTGGCCTGCTCGACCGATAGTGGCGTGTACATCGTCCAAGACGTCGCGGCCGGACCGACGCCGATGTCCAACGGGATGGTGAAAAAGCCGGCCCAAATCAACAGCGCTCCCGGTGGCAGGAGCCAGAAAGCGATGGCGTTGATCCGCGGGAACGCCATGTCGTCCGCGCCGATCAAGAGCGGAATGAAGTAATTCGAGAACGCCGCGATGATCGGGGTCCCGAAGAGAAACAACATCGTGATCCCGTGGCTCGTCAACAGCGCGTTGTACATGTTCGGGCTGATGTACGTCGACGCCGCGGTGAACAGTTCGATCCGCATGATCAGAACGGCGACGCCGCCCCACAGGAACGCAATGACGCCGTAGGTCCCATAGAGGATCCCGATGTCCTTGTGATCGACCGTCGTCAACCAGCGGATGACGCCGGACGGCTTGTGAGCGTGTGTCTCTGACGATTCGTGCGCATGGCCGCCGTCGGTCGCGACCCGCTTGCCCCCGACGAGCGGCAGCCGTGCGCGCCAGTTCCGCACGCGAGCGACGAACCCGAACGCCGCGAGGACGACTGCCCCCATGAGAACTGTCAGCGCGAGCTGTTCTGCATCCATGTGTATCTGTGTGATCGATAGGACCGCTCCTAAAGAAAGGTTATGATTGTGAACCCCGTTCAAGTGTGAACTCCGACCGACAACCTGCCCGCGTTACTCGCTTTACTCGCTTTCTTCGCCCGGAACGCCCGAGACTTCCGCGTCGGCTTCGGAGTAGCCCGCCGGGATGTAGTTGTTCGTCGCTTTTTCGTCCCGCGAGATGACTTTCCCCGAGTAGTACGTCAACACGAAGAGCGCAACGCCGATGACGCCGACGATGGCCATCTGGACCACGAGGACGAGCGAGTCGGCGGGAAACGGTGATACGAATATAAATAAGAGCACGAAGCAGAGTAATATCGCGAGCGGAATGACGTTGACCGAGAGGTCCAACAGCGTTTCGCGGTCGAATATACGATCGCTCATACCTGAGTGGTTTGTCGAGACGGTTAAATAGGTTACTGGTTCCACACACGCGGGAGAACGGTCCCGGCGACGGACACCACCACCCCTGTCACAGCAACCGTGAGCCCCCGCTGGAGGACTCCGTCGGCAGCGGCAGCCGAAAACACGGACGCCGAAAGCCCTCCGTCGAAGCGAACCGAGACGACGACCCCACCCAGGACGGCCAACGCCGCGCCGAGGCCGACGAGGAGCCGCCACGGCGAGACGACGTAGCCGGCTTCGTGGACGATTCCGGAGACGCTGCCGACGAAGACGACGAGCCCCGCGACCGCGACGGGCAAGACGTTGAACAAGATCCCGAGTTCGCTGAACACCACGCCGAGGACGACGACGATGGGCCACGGGCTCGTCTTGTCGTACCGCTCGGACTCCGTTGCCATGACTGTACGTGGAGACGGCGGCTAAAAGACGCGTCGGTTGGCGACTAGAGTATCGCGCCGCCGTAGAGTACGACAACGAGGAAGACCCACACCACGTCGACGAAGTGCCAGTACATCGAGACAGTGCTGATCGAGACGTGTCTCTCGGCCGAGTAGTGGCCGTACAGCGCCCGGACGAAGACGATCGACAACAGCACGGCCCCCAAGGCGACGTGGAGGCCGTGGAGTCCGGTCAGCCCGTAGAACGCCGATCCGTACGCGCCGTCGGTAAGCCCGAAGCCGTAGTGGACGATGAACTCGTAGTACTCATAGACCTGCCCGCCGAGGAAGACGATCCCGAGCCCGAGTGTGGCACCCAACAGACGGACAAACCGGGTTCGATCGCCGGACAGTAACGCATGGTGGGCGTAGTGCATGGTTATCGAACTCGCGATCAACACGAGAGTGTTGGCGATCACGAGCGTGCTCAACACGTCGCCCTCCGCGACGATCGCCGGGAGGTTCTCCCAGGCGCCCGCGCGGATGAAAAAGTAGTACACGAAGCCGCCGCCGAACGTCGCGACCTCGGTCGCGAGGAACAGAAGCATCGTCAGTTTCAACGGGAACCCATAATCAGTCGTCTCGCCGCCCCAGAAGTCGACGATGAACGCGTGATAGAGCCACCCGTACAGTCCGGTGAGGAACGCGACGGTGCTCAATACGAAGACGGCGGGACCGATGACGGGGTTGATAATCGGCTCCGATCCGCGGCCGAGCACGAACAGTGCAACGCCGACGTAGAATCCCGAGCCACCGAGGGCGGCGATGAATGGCCACCACGAGGCCTCCCCGAATCCTTTCGGCCAGTCCTCGACGGCAGGGAGGTGATGGCCGTCACCGTGCCCGTGGCCGTCGTCAGTTTCGACGCTCATACCCTTCGATTCGCGTCGAGAAATAAAAAACCCACTCAAAACGGTCGGACCCCCGCCACGGGTCCACTCAAGGCAGCGATACACTCGCCGTCGGTCGGGACTGCGATCCTCACTGGCCGAAACAACGGGGTCAGATCCACTCCGGTTCCGGACGTGGCGTCACTCGGACTGTTCGTCGACCCAGCTGTCGAACTCGCCGCCCTCCATGATGATGAACTCGCCGTTCATCTGGGAGTGGCCGACGCCGCAGTACTGCGTGCAGTAGAACTGGTGGCTCCCGGGCTCGTACGCTTCCGTTTTGACCGTATTGTACGTCCCTATCTGGGCTTCCTGTTTGAGGCCGACCTCGGGGACGTGGAGCATATGTAGCCAGTCTGTCGCGTAGACGTGGAGGTACACCGGCCTATCGGTCGGGATGCGTATCTCGTTGAACGTCGCCGCCGAGCCGTTGTCGTAGCTCGCCCGCCAGCCGTACCGGAAGGCCTCGATTTCGATCTCGACGGCGTCGCTCTCGTCGGCGTAGGGACCGACGGCGCCCTCGATGTCCTGTGAGACCGACGGTTCGAGGCGCTCCTCGTCGTCGATCGGGTTGCCGATCTCCTCGACGGCGAGCACCTGATAGGAGGCGACCCCGACGAACAGCAACACGACGGCCGTCGCGATCGTCCAGGTGATCTCGAGGCGTCGGTTCTCTTCGGTCGGCTTCGGGTCGTCGCTGTTTTTGAACTTGACGATGGCGTAGATGAGAATTGCTTCGACGAGGATCGCGATCGGGATGGCCGCGTACAACAGCGTCGTATTGAGATCCGTGATGAGTTCGTCGTGGATTGACGTCTGTGCGGCCACTGGATCGGCCACGAGCAGCGCGAGGACCCCGACGAGCGCCACCGGAAGTATTCGTGTACCCCTCATTAGCAATCACATGGGGAGTATTCCTCAAATATGTGCCGACTTCCCCCGGGTCGGCTGGAAGCAAGAAGGCTAAGTGCACGCACGCAAAGAAGTCAGATAATGCGATCGTCGACACTTCGGCCAGTGGGGTTCGTGCCGCTGCTCGCGGCGTCGGTCGTCGGCGTGTACATGCTCGTCGTGGTCGGCTCGACCGCTGCGCTGTCGGACGCTGCGGCCGCGTGCGGCGGCTGGCCGCTCTGCCAGGGCGACCTCTCGAATCCGTCCGTGCTGGTGGCGATTTTCCATCGCCTCGTGGCCGCGGTCGTCGGGGTGCTCGTGGCGGCGACCGCCGCGGTCGGCTGGCGCCGCGGGAGCCAGCGTGTCCGGAGCGCGCTCCTCGTAGCACTGTGTCTGTACCCGATCCAGGCCGCGGTGGGCGCGGTCGTCGCGACCGGCACGGCCGTCGATCGGCTCCATCTCCTCGCCGCGATGGTCATCTTCGCTGCGCTGGTGTTGGCGCTGGCGTGGCAGTTGGAGACCGAAACTGGAAGCGACGACGCCCCCGAGACGGTCCCCGATCCCGCGCCGCCAGCAACCGAGGGCGACGCCACCGGATCGGCCCCGACTCTCTCCGGGACCGAACGTATCAAGGCCACACTCGGTGCGTACGTCCGGCTGATGAAACCACGGCTGATGTGGCTGCTCTGTCTCGTCGCTGGCGCCGGGATGGTGCTGGCGGGGACGCCGCCGATCCGGACGGTCGTCGCGACACTCGGCGGCGGCGTCCTCGCTATCGGCGCGTCGGGCACGTTCAACCACGTCCTCGAGCGGGACGTCGACAAGCGAATGGACCGAACCGCCGATCGGCCCCTTGCGACCCACGAGGTCCCCGTAGCGAACGCGCTGGCTTTCGGCGGCCTGTTGACCGTCGCCTCGCTCTGGGCGTTCCTGTCGGTGAACCTCCTCACCGCCGCGCTCGGGCTGGCTGCGATCGGCTTCTACAGCATCGTGTATACGCTCGTGTTAAAGCCCAATACGGTACAGAACACGGTGCTCGGCGGGGCTGCAGGAGCACTTCCCGCACTCATTGGATACGCCGCCGTGACCGGAACGGTGGGGACCGTCGGCCTCGTCTTGGCGGGGGTTATTTTCCTGTGGACGCCGGCACACTTTTATAATCTCGCGTTGGCCTACCGCGACGACTACGAGCGCGGTGGCTTCCCGATGATGCCGGTCGTCCGCGGCGACACCGAGACACGGAAACACATCCTGCTGTATCTCGGCGCGACGCTGCTCGGGGCGGGAGCGCTCGCCGCGGTGTCGGACCTCGGCTGGCTCTACGGCGCAACCACCGTCTCGCTCGGGGCGGTGTTCCTGTGGATGGTCATCCGGCTTCATTACGAGCGCTCCGAGGGGGCCGCTTTCAGGGCGTTCCACGCCTCCAACGCCTACCTCGGATTGGTGCTAGTCGCAATCGTCGTCGACGGCCTCGCCGTCTGAGCGGCCCGCCGCTGTCGAAAGCCACAACAGCGCGCCCGCCGTATCGCGGGTAATGCGCGTTCGGGTCGACGTCGGCGGGAGACTCCACGTCGGGTTTCAGAACCTCTCGTTGGCGCACAAACGGCTCTACGGCGGCGTCGGCATCGCACTCGACGCGCCCCGGGTTGTCCTGGAGGCGGAGCCGGCCGACCGGGTCGTCTGTGAGGACGACCTCGTCGCGGAGTACGCCGAGCGGAGTTGCTCGGTGTTCGGCGTCGACGGCGTCGACATCGACGTCGTCGAGACACTGCCGCGTCACGTCGGCCTGGGAAGCGGCACCCAGACCGCGCTCGCGACGCTTGCGGCCGTCGGCCGGGCCCACGGCCGCGAGCCGGACGTCCGCGGGTTGGCGCCCTCGCTCAACCGGGGAGGCCGAAGCGGCGTCGGCGTCGCGGCGTTCGAGTCGGGCGGGTTCGTCGTCGATTCGGGGCACCCGACCGAGCGCTTCACCACGAGCCCGCCCGAAGCCGGGGAGTGGAGCGTTCCAGCGGTCACCGCGCGTCAGGACCTCCCCGGGGACTGGCGGTTCCTGATCGTGCTGCCCGAGGCCGAGGCCGGACGGAGCGGCGACGGCGAGGACGAGAGCATGCAAAGCGTCATCGAACGCGCCGATCCCGCCGTTGCGGACTCGCTCGCGTCGCTTTTGACCCGTCGGCTCCTGCCCGCCGCCGCCGAGGGGCGTCTCGATGCCTTCGGCGACGCGGTCGGCGATTTCGGCCGTCTCAACGGCGCGTGGTACGCCGACGAGCAGGGCGGCGTCTACCGCCCCCCGGCGGGTCGGCTCATCGACGAGTTGGCGGCGTCGCCGGCGGTTCGCGGCGTCGGCCAGTCCTCGTGGGGACCGGCCGTGTACGGTGTCACCGACGCTGCAGGGGCGAAGAAAGCCCGGTCGGACGCCGAGAGGGCGCTCGCCTCGGTCGGCGTCGGGGGGCAAGTCCACGTCGCACGCCCCCAAAACGAAGGGGCGCGGCTCCGGCACCTCCGGTAACGTTTTTGTTCCTACCGCGTTCGGAACAAATGTATGGACCGCATCCCGTTCGGGATCAGGCGGCTGGACACGACCATCGGTGGGGGGGCGCCGCCGGGGAGCGTCGTGTTGCTCTCGGGGGAGGCCGGGGCGGGCGCCCGGGAGTTCATTTATACCGCTGCGTTGATGAACGCGCTCGCCGAGAACGACCCGGACCTCTTCGAGTTGTACTACGGCGACCTTCCGCCGGGAACGGCAACCCCGCCGGAGGTCCACTACATCTCCTTTACTGCCGAAAAAAAACAGCTCCGGCGGGAGATGTCGCTCGCGATGGACGACGAGATCGTCTCGACGGCCGCCGAGTCGGTCACGTTTCACGACCTCTCGGGCGAGTACTTCCAGCTCAGCCCCGTCCCGCGGGAGTGGTACTCCGATCGGACGGACGTGATCACCCAACTCGGCAGCGAACAGGACCGCAGGAGCGTCCCCGAGGCGCTCGGGGACACCCTGACCGAACACGCGTCCGGGAACCTCGTCATCATCGACTCGATCTCCGATCTCGTCGACGCGCCGACGGACGACCTCGGGTGGGACGACGTTCCCGTCATCCTGAAGGGGATCTCGCGGATAGCTTTTAAATGGGGTGGGATGGTCCTCCTCCACGTCAGCCGCGAATCGCTCGACGATCGCCGACACGGCCAGCTGGTCGACGCCGCCGACGGCACCCTGCTGTTCCGGTGGGAAAGCGGCGGGTCGATGCGGGACCGGACGATGGTCGTCAAACAGTTTCGCGGGGTGCTTTCGCGGATCGAGGCCGAGGACATCGTCCAGTTCGAGACCGAGATCGGTGAGTCCGGCTTCGACATCAGCGACGTTCGGAAGATCCGCTGAGGCGGCCCTCAGGGCTGATAACCGACAGAACGCTTAACACTCCCTCGGGCATACACTTTCGTGATGGCTACCGAGTCGGCCGGGGACCCAAAACTATCGGTGACGCTGCCGCCGTCGCTCTCGGAGTGGCTAGACGAGCGGGCAGCGACGCTCGGGATGGAGCCCGAAGCGTTGCTCGTACAGCTACTCGAAACCCACCGGTCCGCGGCCGACCTCGACGAGAACTGGATCGAAACACTCGAGGATCGACTCGAGGACGTCGACGCCAGAGTGGAGCGAACCGACAGCCGAGTCGACGACGTCGAGACGAAACTCGCCACCAACGTCGAGGACGTCCGCGAACGCGTACTCCAGTTGCGCGACGCCGTCGAGGAACGGGCACCGGCGGAGCACTCCCACGGGGAGTTTCGGTCGCTCGCCGACCGGATCGATGAGCTCTCGACGGCACTGGAGGCGGTCGAATCCGAGGTGCAAGCCCTCGAGGGGCTCGAAGAGTCGGTCGATCGGTTCGGCGACGCGGTCGAATCGAACGCCGATCGCATCGACACCGCCGAGAGCAAACTGGACCGGATCGCCCGCGCCGTCGTCGCCCGCAACCGCCGGGAGGCGGCCGAGGCCGACTCCGAAGAGCGATTGCACGGGATTCGACGGGATGCAAACAGAACGGGGGCCTTCGAGGCGAACTGTGCGTCCTGTGGGGAGCCGATCCGGATCGGCCTGCTTTCGGAGGCGGCCTGTCCGCACTGCGAACGCGGGTTCGATGGTCTCGAGACGCCCTCTTCAGTGCTGCGGTGGTTTAAGCGGCCGACGCTCACTGTTGTGGACGACGGCGAGGGGGCTCCCGAGGCCGAGGCCGAGGCCGGCGACGGCGACGGCGGGAACGTCGAAGCGGACTCCGCTGCCGGCGTCGGCCAGACGAGGCCGGCCGGAGGCTCGGATGAGTGAAGAGCCTCCGGACGACTCGACCGATCGGGAACCGGCCTCCGACTCGGACGACCACGACGACCTCGAGGACCCGTTTGCCGAACTGGCCGACGCCGAATCGGACGTCGGAATCGAAGATCCCTTCGAGGAATTAGAGGCCCCGGGCGCCGGCGGTGCCGCAGACCGGGCCGACGTCGATCCCCCCGATCCGGACAGGGACCGCTCCGGTGAGGGTGCGTCAGCCGCTCCCGCTGGGGAAGATCCCCTCGCCGAGTTGGACGTCCCGGACGCGCCCCCCGAAGAGGACGTCTTCGATGCGGACGTCTTCGAAGAAGATGTTTTTGAGGAGGACGTCTTCGATGCGGACGTCTTCGAAGAGATGGAGACCGCCGACCTCGACGAGGAGGCGGTCTGGGAGGCGGTCTTCGAGGAATCCGGGGGCGACACCGGTCCCGAGGCGGAGACCGAAGAAGGCGCGGACGCCGTCGTTCGAAAGGAACAGTACTGCAAGAAGTGCAAGCACTTCTCGGAACCGCCGGAACTGGCCTGCAACAACCCCGACACCGAGATCGTCGAGGTGGTCGGGGTCGACGAGTTCCGGGTTCGGAACTGCCCCGTGGTCGCCGACCGGCGGCGCGCGGATACGGTATTTCCGGACGAGGGGTGAGACGCCGGCGCGGGCCGCCCCGAGTCCGCACGCTTTTGTCGCCGAAGGCCTTCGGGTATCCCATGCAGTTCTGCGAGGAGTGCGGCTCCCTGATGCACGTCGACGGCGACGAGATGGTCTGTTCGTCCTGTGGCGCGAGCCAACGGAAGGACCGAGAGCGCGCCGAGTCGTTCGTCAGCACCGAGACGCAGACCGACGACGACGTGATCGAGTCCTCCCCCGACGCGGACTTCGAGGGGAAACCGACCGCGACGGACGTGATTTGCGACGAGTGCGGCCACGACAAGGCGTGGTACACGATCAAACAGACCGGAAGCGCCGACGAGCCGCCGACGCGCTTTTTTAAATGCACCGAGTGCGGCCACCGCTGGCGTGGATACAGCTGAACGCCACGGTTGTCGGCGGCCGAGGGCCGAAGCGCGGGTTCGGGGCGGTATCGCGTCAGTGACCGGCCCGAAGCCGTGTCGTCGGTCAATCGGCCGGTTCGACGGTGGCGTCCTCCGTTCGGAACTGTTCGCGCGCGTACTTCGCCAACAGCACGACCATCGCGAGCGCGAGAACGATCCCGAAGGCCAACACGGCCCCCGAAAGCGGGCCGAGTCCCGCCGCAATCTGCTCGCGGAGGAAGTTCGCGGCGAGGGCACCCGACACCGAGAGCAACGCCAGACCGCCGACGTTCGTCGCCGTGGCGGTCGGCCGCGACACCGCCGGGGAATTCAACAGGTAGATCACCAACGCGATGGCGAAGGGCGTCCCGACCGTCCCGAGCGCGAGGACGAGGACGAGTTGGCCGATCACCTGCCCGCCGATCGCCGCGCCGGGGGCAGAGAGGAGCGCAACGGCGGCCAGGAGGCCCCGATAGCGCGGGTCCTCTACGGTCGTCCCCCAGCCGAGTTTGTCGGCGAGGACGAACGGCGGGACGATGGTGTTGCCGCCGAGCGTCGACACCGCCGCGCCGCCGAGACCGAGCAAAAAGAGCCACCTGGCGTTCTCGCCGACCAGCGGGCCGAGCGCCTGTGCGGCGCCGACGGTGGTGAGATCGGGGTCCGAGAGAACGCTCGCCGCGACGAGGAAGATCGCGACGCTGTAGATCCCGAAGGCGACGAGCATCGAGGCGCCGATGTCGAACGTCGCCAGCCCGTACTCGCGGTCGGTCCAGCCTTTCGCCCGCATCGTGTAGGAGTGCATCGTGATGAGCGAGATGTGGACCGCGCCGCCGAGGATGCCCGCGGCAACGAGCGCACCGCCGCCGGGGAGCGACGGGACGAGTCCGCCGACGGCCGCCCCCGGGTCCACCGGCACGACGAACAGCGAGACAACGAAGGCGACGACCACCGTGGCGACGATGAGCTTCGCCGCGCTCTCGAGGAGCCCGTAGCCCTGGCCCGCGAGGCCAAGCGCGAGCACGATAGCCCAGACGAGCCCCCAGATCCAGGCGTCGGTTCCCGTGATCGTCGCCGAGACGCTCGCGAGCGTGTTCATGATCACGAGCTGGGCGACGCCGGCGGCAACGACGACGTCCGCGACCAAAAGCCACGCCCACCATTCGCCGAGGTGGGACTCGACCACACTGACGATGCCGGACTCGGTGAGCAACCCCAGACGCATCGCGAGGTACTGCGCGAGCGCGCCGGCGAAGGCCGACAGCACCACGACCCACAGGAGGTCGTAGCCGTAGGCCGCGCCGCCGGTGATGAGACTCGCCATCGTCGCTGGACCGGCCGCGATGGCGCCCGCGACCCACGAGGGACCCATCTCGCCCGCGTAGCCACGGAGGCGCGCGATCGAGGCCATTATACGCACCCCGGGAACGCCTCGCCGGCAACTGTCAAGCTGTCGACCCACTCGGGGCGATCGTCGGTGCTGAACCGCGAGCGCGAGCGCATGTAGGCGACGATCATCGCCCGCCGCCACCGATCGCTCCCGTTGGAGGCGGTGTAGTGGGGCAACAGACAGTGTTGAAACAGCGCGTCGCCGGGGTCCATCGGCAGCGTCTCGGTGTCGCTCTCGTCGTAGTCGCGTTCGGAAACCGTGATGTCAGTGTCGTACTCCTGGGTCTCGTGTTCCAGCAGGCCGTCGGTGTGCGCCCCGGGCACGACCTGCATACAGCCGTTCTCGGTCGTCGCCTCGTCGAGTGCGACCCACACCGTCACGTGGTCCATCGGGTGAATGGGGTAGTAGGCCGCGTCCTGGTGAAACGTCTTTGCGCTGCCGACGCCGGGCGGTTTGAGCATCCCGGCACACCGCAGCAGTTTCAGGTTCGGTCCCTGCAACTGCGTGACCACCTCGAGAATTTCCTCGTGGGTCGCGAGGTCGGCGAAGGCGTCGTCCTCGCGGGCCATTCCGACGCCCTCGAATTTCCGTACGGGATCACCCTCACGTTCGAACTCCGCGGGGTCGACGGAGGGTTCGAGCATCCGCTCGAAGTCCTCCTCCTCGCGGTCGCCGCGGACGTACTCTTGGAGGCGCGTCTTCAGCCCCGACACCTCTGCCCCCGAGAGGACGTCCTCGACGACGACGTACCCGTCCGTCTGGTACTGCTCGAACTGCCGGTCGGTCAAGCTCATACCATGAGGTGGTATTCGGGGATAATAAAGCGCCGTGATCCGCGGGGGAACAAAACAAATGTGGGACCGAAAACGGGCGACGGTCCGCCGTCCCTACAGTTTTGGCCCGGTCTCGCTTCCCGTCGACTCCTCGACGGGGCTTTTGTCCTCCTCGCGCCCGCCGAGATCGAGCATGTCGGCTACCTTCCGGCGGTTGACCTCGCCGATGCGGTCGGCGATCGAATCGGCCAGTTCGACCATCGGCTCCCGGACGGGGCTGTCCCCGAGTTTGACGACCGGGTCAGTGGTGCCGTCGGCCCCGAAGTCCTCGTGGATCGGGATCTGCCCGAGCAACTCGACGTCGTAGGAGTCGGAGATTTCCCGGGCGCCCCCGCGTCCGAAGGGGTCGTGGGTCTCCTCACAGCTCGGGCAGTGATACAGGCTCATGTTCTCGACGATGCCCAACACGGGCGTTTCGTGCTTCTCGAAGAGCCGAAGCCCCTTGCGGGCGTCGTCGACCGCCATCTGCTGGGGGGTCGTGACGATGGCGACGCCGGCGACGGGCAGCGTCTGGACGAGATCCAGGGAGGCGTCCCCGGTGCCCGGCGGCAGGTCGACGACTAAGTAGTCGAGTGATCCCCACTCGACGTTCTCGAAGAAGTGCGTCATCACGTTGTTGACCATCGGGCCGCGGAGGATGGCCGGATCGTCCTTCTCGCCGACGAGAAAGTCCATGCTCATAATCTTGACGCCGTCGGACGTCGGCGGGACGATCTTCTCCTGTGGCGTCACGCCCGGTTCCTCCTCGACCGGGAGGACACGCGGGACGTTGGGACCGTGGATGTCGGCGTCGAGCAGGCCGACACGTGCGCCCATCTGTTCGAGGCCGGCCGCGAGGTTGGCCGCGACCGTCGTCTTCCCGACGCCGCCCTTGCCGGAGGCGACGGCGACGACGTTGCGGACGTTCGGCATGACCTCCTCGTCGAAGCCCTGTGCCTCGCCCGCCTCGGCGTAGAGGTCCGGGTCGAGGTCGACGTCCTGTACCGCCTCGCGGATGGCGTTGCCCAACTCGAGTTCCGCGGGGGCGAAGGGGGTGTTGAACGCGAGTGAGATCGACGCCGTCCCGTCGTCGATCGACACGTCGTTTATCAGCCCCATCGTCACGATGTCCTCGCCGACGAGTGGGTCCTCGATCTCCCGCAGCCGCGTTTCGAGTTCCGCTTCGATTTCGGTCATCTGATCGATTTCACTACGGCGGGCGGACGTATGAGGCTTTATTTTTTTACACCCCGTCGCCAGGGACACCGCGCGATCGAAAAGAGACGCGACCGCCGTCCGCCTACATTGCGGGCGGGAAGACTAACCCGATGATCTGGGTCAGAACGTAGAGTCCGACCCACATCGAGATAATGAAGCCGATGAGATACGTCAGCGCCATCAGCGCCTTCTCCATGTCACGCGGCTTCCCGAGGAACCACCCGAGGATCGCGGCGTACACCGGCGTCCCGATGACGACGAAGATGACCCACGTTCCGGGGTACAGGAAGTTCCAGGCGTCGAACTCCACCATCAGTCATCAGCCTCCACGTGGGAGTGGCCCTCGCCACGGAGCTCCTCGATGGCGTGCAGTTCGATCACCGGGACGACCTTTACGATCACGAGGAAAAACAGCGTACACAGCGCGATCGTCCCGACGAGCGAGCCGATCTCGATCGGACTCGGGAAGTAGTGCCCGGGGGTGTTGTAGTACATATCGAATGTCGGGTACTCGAGGCCCTCGAAGACGAACAGGATCTTCTCGGTCAGCGTGCCCGCGAGCACCAGAAGCGACGCCGCAAGCGAGCGCATCGGGCTGAACAGATGCGCCTTGACAGCCTGTGCGAAGATGTACGCCAGCGACAGCAGGACGACGCCGATCGCGAACTGGTAGTAGGGGTTCGTGACTTTCGCCGCCGCGAAGCTCCGCTGATCCAGCGGCGCCGCGTAGACGCCCGTGATGACCTGCTGGAGCTGCAGCCAGAGGAACAGCAGGCTGAACAGCCCGAGCCAGAGCGTCAGTCCGCGGATCACGTCGTCCGTGAGGATGTGATGCCAGTCGTAGGCGCGCCGGAGCGCGAGCGCGAGGATGATCACGCCTGCGATGGCGGAGGTGAGCGCGATAGTCAGGAACTGCGGGCCCTGGATGGCGCCCTGCCAGCCGGGCATCGACGGCAACAGCGCGAAGAGCCACGGGATGACGCCGCCGTGCAACAACAGCGGGGCCATCACGATGACGCCGAGCGCGAGCCACCAGACGATCCGCTCTATGACCTCGTCCTCGGACTCGGAGTAGCCGATCGTCGCGATCTTGTACACCGGCTCGAGGATGTTCGGCAGGTCGTCACGGATTCGAGCGAGGTCGTACCGGATTGTCAACCCGAGGTACGTGAGCGTCATCACCATGTACATCGTGATGACCGTCACGTCCCATACCAGCGGCGACTGGTGTACCGTCACCGGGTACGCCTGAACGACGCTCGTGACGATGCGGTCGGGGCGGCCGACGTGGATAACGATGTAGAAGCCGGCCATACTCAACGCGCCGATGGTGAGCAACTCGGCGAGACGGGCGACGGGGAGGTATCGCTTCATCCCGAACAGCCGGACCGCGGCCGAGAGGATGATCCCGCCGTGTGCGATGCCGACCCACCAGATGAACGCGCCGATGTAGAGTCCCCAGGTGACGCCGCCGGCCGAACCCCAGTCAGCGAGGTTCGTGACAGCCAGCCCGCGGCTGAGCTGGATCGTCCAGAGGCCGAACCAGACCAGCGCGAGGACGCTGGCGGCCCCGAAGACGACGTAATACCATTTGGCGGTGCTCTGCATCGGGCGGACGATGTCGTCGGTGTTGGGTGTTCTCGAACTCATTAGTCGTCACCCGCCCCGAAGGTGAACTGATCGAGGTGCTCTTTGCGGTTGTCCTCGACGCCGATCTGTTCGTAGGTGACCGGGCCGTCGACCTGCTCGGCTTCGGGTCCGGGTTCGTTGCCGAGGTAGGTGACGTTCGGCTGTGTGCCGAGGTCCTCGAGCAACTTGAACGCCGAGAGCTTCGCCCACGGCGTGACCGTATCGCCCCACTGCTCGCCGTTGTCGAGTTCGGTGTCGCGTTCGAACTCCTGTTCGGCGCGCTGGCGGAGGTACTGTCGGGGTCGGCTCTCAGGGTCGTTGATGTCGCCGAAGTGGATTGCGCTCATGCCCGCGGCGTCACACGCTTCCATGCAGGCGACCGTACCCTGTTTCTCCTCGCCCTGGTGGCCGTCCTGGCGGGAGGGACAGTACGTACACTTGCCCATGACGCCCTGCGGTGGGCGCATATCGGCCCACTGGCCGCGGTCGTCGTGGATGTGGTCGTTGCTGTCGACGAGTTGCTGGTGGCGCTCCTCGTCGGGCATCCCTTTCAGCTCCTCGTAGTCGTTCTCCGAGCCCGGGAGATCCTCGTACGGCACGTCGGGTTCGCCCCACTGGAAGTAGTTGACGCCGTACGGGCAGGCGACCTGACAGTACCGACAACCGATACAGATCTCGTAGTTGGTGAGGACGATGCCGTCCTTGTCGCGTGTGTGTCGCGCACGCACCGGACAGACCTTCTCGCAGGGCGCGTTGGTGCAGTGTTGACACGGTCGGACGAGGAAGTTCTCCTGGTCGGACTTCTCGTCCTCGTAGGTCAGGACGTACATCCAGTTCGCGCCGGTCGACGTCTGGTTCTCCTGAATGCACCCGGTGACGCACTCGAGACAGCCGTCACACCGGTTGAGGTCGATGACCATTCCGAGTTGCGTTCCGCTCGCCGAGGTGTCACCGACCGGTTCGGCGCCGAACTCGTCGTCTTTGGGGTCGCTCGAACTCTGTGCGGAGGCGACGCCGCCGAGGCCGAGTGCCGCAGCCCCGGCACCCATCTTTTTCATCGTGTCCCGGCGACTCTGGCTCGTGTCCGCGTCGACGTTTTTCAGCTGTTCGACGAGGCCCTCCTCGCCCGTGAGGCGCTGGAAGATTCCGTCGTGTTCGTCGTCGCTCTCCGTGGCCTGCATCTCCTCGAAGGCGTCGACCGTCGGCCGGTCGTCGACGTCGAACTCCTCTACGACGGCCTCGTTGTACTTTTCGTGGAACTCCGCTTCGGAGAGTTCACCCTGAATGAGTTTCATGGCGTCCTCGGCCATGTCCATCCCGAGATCGGTGTCGTACTCGGTCTCGTCGAGCATCTCCCGCATCTCGGACTCGTGATCGGCCCCCATCGGGTGGAACGATTCGTCCTCTGTGTTGTCGTTGTCCCCACAGCCACAACTGCCGTTGCTGCAGGAATCGTCGTCTCTACTCATTTCATAATCACCGTTGGTATCCGAATCCGAACCCGTGGGCTCGCCACGGTCGCCGTCTTCCTCGGACGCTGCGAGCCCGTCGTTCGGCGGCCGAGGGGCGACGAGCGCCCGGACGTGGTTCCGGACGGCGCGAACAGATGGCGCGTGCGCCGAGAACGCAATCCGACGCCCGGGATCCGTTCGCCCCCCGCATTCGATCGCCCCGCGACGACAGCTCGTCCCCTAACACCCTCGATGGCTGGAGGTTCGGGGACGAACCGGTCGCCCGCTGCAGCGGTCTGGTCCAGTGTCCGAAGATTGCGTCTGCCCGCGTTGCCGACGGCCGGTCCCACACCGGACGTTCCGACCCCACCGACCGGTCGTCGGCCCGTCGGGTCGGGAGGCGCCGATACACCACTGCGTTCCAGACGGTCGTGGGCGCTTCGGCCGGCCCGTCCCGTCCGGCACCCGTCAGCGGATTTTTGCCTGTCGGCACCGGGCACTGCCATCACGATGAGCCTTTGACCGAACGGTAATAAAGACTCCCCATTCCCGCCGGTAGGGGGCCGGATTCCGTCGTTTTCGGCTTCGGCAGGCTTATTATGCCGTAGGTCATATTTACTTGGCCACCGATTCCGTCGGCCGAAGACGAGTACGGAACAGCGAATTTAAGCGGTCGCCACCCCCACATGCGACGATGACTGACGAGGACGACGCCCCCGAACGGGAGGCGTTCGACCACGACCCGATCGAACACGCACGGATCGGCGCCGGAATGAGCGTCGCCGAACTGGCCGCCCAGTACGGCAACGCCGGGATCGGCGCGGCCGACGTCGCCGAGGCGATCGACGTCACGGCGGCGGCCTTCGACAACGAGGAGACGGCCGTCTTTTTCGGGTTGGCTGGCGCGATGGTTCCCGCCGGAATGCGGGCCATCGTCGCCGATCTCATCCGGGCGGGCCACATCGACGCCCTGGTCACCACCGGCGCGAACCTCACCCACGACTCGATCGAGGCGATCGGCGGGAAACACCACCACGGCAGCCACGACCACCCAGACTACGAGGAGACGGCGTTCGACGAACGGCTCCGCGACGAGGGCGTCGATCGGATCTACAACGTCTATCTCCCACAGGAGCACTTTGCGCTGTTCGAGGAGCACCTCCGGGCCGAAGTGTTCGACGCGATCGGCGAGTCGGTCGTTTCGATCGCGGAGTTCACCGCCGAGCTCGGCCGGGCGAACGCCGAGGTCAACGAGCGCGAGGGGGTCGACGAAGACGCCGGCATCGCCGCCGCGGCCTACGAACACGACGTCCCGGTTCACGCTCCCGCGATTCAAGACTCCGTGCTCGGGTTGCAGGCGTGGCTGCGCTCGCAAGTCAGCGGCTTCTCGCTCGACGCGTTGGCCGATATGTCGCCGCTGAACGACCTGGCCTACGAGGCCGACTCGACCGCGGCAATGCTCGTCGGCGGCGGCGTCCCGAAGAACTACGTCCTCCAGACGATGCTCGTGACGCCGGGAGCCTACGACTACGCCGTCCAGTTGACCATGGACCCGCCCCAGACCGGCGGGCTCTCGGGGGCGACGCTGGACGAGGCCCGCTCGTGGGGGAAATTAAAAAAGGACGCCAGAAACATTTCCGTGTACGCCGACGCGACGATCACTCTCCCGTTGGTCGTCGCGGGCGCGCTCGATTCTATTGAGTGAGTCCGCGACGACCCGCCGGTCGTCGGTTTCGGACGGGCCGATCAGCGCGTCATTGTGTCGGTACTCCCGCATTCGGGACACTGCGTCAACGCACCCAGCGGCGGGTGTTGAATCGTCCCCCACGCGTCGTCGTCCGGCGACGCTTCGAACCCGCACTGCAGACAGCGGTGTCGTGTGTCGACCGACATATATAATTATAAACTACGTTAGTATGTGACATCCTCCCGCGGATAAAGGCGCGGGCCTCCCCCCCGGTGTTGGCCGGGCAGGTCAATCCTGACGGTTGGGAGTCTACGGTTTGCTGGACAGTCAGCCAGTGGCGTTGCCACGAAGCCGTTACTCGTACCCGCTGAAGGGCTTCGAGTTACCTGATTGTTTAATGACTGTCGGCGTGGTCGGCTTACTGTTTGTTTCCGGCTATGAACCGTGGCGAGCACCGAGTCAACCGCCAGTTCTCCACGCACGACGTACGGCACGATGGTTTGTGACGTAAATTGTCGGATTCATCTGGTGGCTAAAGCCACCAGTATTCTCCTCGAATCTCTATAAATTCTGCCGACACCGGGGGTGCCCTCGGTTTGCTCCCGTTACGAGCGGCCGGGTCGGGACGGCGCCACGAGTCGCTCGCGCCGTCACAGGGACAGGACGGCTCCCCGACGGCGGCGTCACGATCCGACTGCCGAACGTCGAACTGTGTTATCCACTGGCGAGGCGAATACTCCGAGGCTTGGCCTCGGGGATGAAGCCGACGCTCAGTGGAATAAATTATTAAATAAAAACACGTCGAACCAACGGACAGCGATGGAGTACAGTCACCGCTATTACGCCTGCCCGACAGGTAAGGGAGCGGCTGGACTGGAAGATCAACTCGAGCTTCATCGCCGATTCCACAGCCACGTCTATTTGGACCACGGAAACAGTCCAGAGGACGACAAGCCGAGTGAGTACGATCAAAACAACAAACTCCCCGAGTGGAAACGCAAGTGGCCGATGACGAGTACTCTATCCGAGCCGGTGTAGGCAGCCGGCGATGACGAGCCCTATGAGTACCGAGGCCGCCATTTTTGACGGTAGACGGCGCCTCTAAGGGCATCTGGTTGTGGTCACAGTAGACGTGACCTCCTCCTCGCCGCAAACGGCGAGGCTACCCACGGTACCGCACCGCTGGGGTGGGATATTTGCTGATTTAGGGCCTGTCGGTATGACGGGCCGATGGCGGGACCACACCGCCGTTACTCTTATCCCGGCAAGGGATTCGGAGTTATCTTGCGATCGAGACACCACAGCGGTTCGAGATGGGTGTCTCGAACGTTCTGGATCTCGGACTCCCGATACTGTGCATTTGAGGGGGCGATGTAACCGCCTCGGAGTACGTTATACTACGCCACGATACCACGTAAATATCCGTATTGCTGTCGATTACGGATGTATCCGAACTGTCGGAGTCACTCCCCGTCCCCAGAACGCGAAGCGTTCTGGTGTGCGAACGAGAGCTTCGCTCTCGTCAACGCCGTAAACGACGGGATCCTCTCCTCGAAAAAAGATAGGCCCGGTCAGATTGTCGGCGGACGGGCAGACACGGATTTATAGAGATACAAGGAGAATACTGGTGGCTTTAGCCACCAGGTGAATCCGACAAAAGTTTACGTATAGACACAGTACGTATAATTGTGCGTGGGGAACTGGCAGTTGACTCGGTGTTTGCCACGGTTTCTAACCGGAATCAAACAGTAAGCCGACCACGCCGACAGTCGTAAAACAATCAGCTATCTCGAAGCCCTTCAGCGGGTACGAGTAACGGCTTCGTGGCAGAGCCACTGGCTGACTGTCCAGCAAACCTGAGACTCCCAACGTTCAGGATTGACCTGCTCGGTCAACACCGGGTGGGAGGCCCGCGACTTTAGGCGCGGGAGGATGTCACGAACGTTGCCGAGAGATCACATCGTGTGGCCGCCGAAATGTCCGGCCGAGTTCGAGAAATCGCCGAGGCTCGCGGCCTTCCGGAGCCTGAAGTGTTCGAACGGGCACTCGAACGTGGGCTCGAAGACCCCGTACTCGCACAGTAGCTCGACGGCGAACTCGGCCGCGAGAAAGCCATCGAACACGTCGGTCGGACGAAAGGCGAGCGAGCGGAACGAAAGGCGAGCAGCCCCGAACGCGGTAGAGTGGCGTAGTCCACGCGGTTGCAGCTTCGCGTTCGGGCTCAGAACTCGTCCAGCGTGGTGTTGACTCCCTTGTGTACGTCGACGACGAGCGCGTCGAGATCGAGTCCGATCGTCGCTTCGGCAGCCCGCCCGACCGCCTCCGTCTCCTCTTCGGGCGCGTAGACGCCGAGCCGCCACTGCTCGTGGCTCGCCCGGCGGAGCGCGGTCACGAGCGTCGATTGGCTCTCTAGGGCCCGGACCTCGCCGTTGACGACGACCCGGCTCGTGGACTCGCTCATCCGGGGGCGATCGGGGACGTCTAAGATGACTGCGTCGGGATCGACGCCCGCCCGGCTCGCGATCTCGCGTTCGTGCTCCCGGAGCACGCCGTGGTCGGCGTCGAGGACGTCGTCCGGGACGTCCCGAAGCTCCGCCCAGATTGCCCGCTTGTACAACGAGCGGGTGTCGAGTCGGCGGGCGAACACCGCCGTCTCAGAGCACTCCCGGAGCGCAACGAGCAGCCCGGCGTCGTCCATCCGTCTGAGCTCGGCCGCGGTCGTCGCCCCGACTTCGAGCAGGCGCTCGCTCGCGCGCCGCAGCATCGCCTTCGAGATGCGCGCGACGTGGTGGTTGTAGACGACGGGATTCATGAGCGAGCGCGCAACGAGCAACGACTCGGCCGTCTGGACGTTGCCCGCCGCGAGCACAAGCCGCCCGTCGAGAAAGCGCAGCTCCCGGACCAGCCGGCCGGCGTCGATCGTCCCGTAGGGGACGCCGGTGTGGTGGGCGTCCCGGACGAGATAGTCCATCCGGTCGACGTCGAGCTCCCCCGAGATCAGCTGTCCGAACTCGCCCCCGCCGGCGATCAACTCCGCGACTGCGTCGGGAGCGATGTCGTGCAGCGTCAGCGCGCGGGCCACGTCCCCCTCCTCGAGGAGGTCCTCGACCTCGTCGTGCATCCGTCCCGTCCGGCGGGCGACGAGTGACTCGACGTTGTGGCTGAATGGGGTGTGGCCGACGTCGTGGAGGATCGCCGCCGCCCGGAGGCGCTCGGCGCGCGCGCCGGCGATCCCGAGCTCCGAGAGCGCCGCGTCGGCGAGGTGATACACCCCAAGCGAGTGCTCGAAGCGCGTGTGGTTCGCGCTCGGGTAGACCAATCCGACGGTTCCGAGCTGTCTGATCCGCCGGAGCCGCTGGAGGGCGGGCGTGTCCAAGAGGTCGGCCGCCACCCCCTCGACGCCGATGTGGTCGTGGACGCTGTCCTTGATCGTGACCATCCGTCCGGTCCTTCGGCGCGATCGGATAAAACCGTCGCGCCCGTCGGGGCGGCCCCGCCGACGCCCCCGGCGTGTTTCCCG
Source organism: Natronomonas moolapensis 8.8.11 (assembly GCF_000591055.1). Taxonomy (GTDB): domain Archaea; phylum Halobacteriota; class Halobacteria; order Halobacteriales; family Haloarculaceae; genus Natronomonas; species Natronomonas moolapensis. Next base: position 2,418,473 of record NC_020388.1, read on the forward strand.
TCGCCTCACTGTTGCCCGATGAGCCGCCGCACACCCCTCCGGGCTGCCGCCGACGCCCCCGGCGCGTTTCCCGTCGCCTGAGCCTCGATGCGGCGACCGACGCGCCGGACGGTCAGATACAAACCCGTCGGCCCGAAACCCGTAGTATGGTTACGTTCCTCGCCGGCGGCACGGGAACGCCGAAGCTGCTCTCCGGGTCGGAGGCGGTGTTCGACCCCGCCGACACGCCGGTCGTCTGCAACACCGGTGACGACGTCGAGCTCGGCGGCGTGGTGGTCTGTCCGGACGTCGATACGGTGCTCTTCTCAGAGGGCGGACTGCTCGACCGCGAGACGTGGTGGGGCATCGACGGCGACAGCACCGAGACCCACGAGGCGATCCACGAGGTGGCCGAGGGCGCCGGCCTCGAGTCCGGGCCGCGGTATCTCCCCGAGGCCGCCCAGACCGGGGGGCGCGACATCTCGCGGTTTCGGCGCTTTTCGGGGGTCGCGGAGTTCATGCAGTTGGGCGACTACGACCGGGCGGTCCACGTCACCCGAACCGGCCTGCTGGACGAGGGGTACGGTCTCACATCGGTGACAGCTACCCTCGGCGACGCGCTAGACGTCGAACGCCCCGTGTTGCCGATGAGCGACGACCCCGTCGCGACAATCGTCCACACCCCCGAGGGCGCGATGCACTTCCAGGAGTTTTGGGTCCACCGCCGGGCCGCCCCCGACGTCGACCGCGTCGAGTTCAGGGGTGCGGTCGACGCCGAACCGACCGACGCCGTCCTCGACGCGCTCGACTCGCCGGTCGTCGTCGGTCCGTCGAACCCGATCACGAGCCTCGGGCCGATGCTCGCGATGGACGCCTTCGAGGCGGCCCTGGCGTCGACGCCCGTCGTTGCGGTCTCGCCGTTCGTCGAGAGCGAGGTCTTCTCCGGGCCGGCCGGGACGCTGATGGCGGCCTCGGGGTACGAGCCCTCGACCGCGGGCGTCGCGGCAGCGTATCCCTTCGCCGACGCGTTCGTCCTCGACACCGACGACGGGACGGCGCTCGATCGCCCGGTCGTCAGGACCGACACCGAACTCGGGACGCCGGCGGACGGCGAGCGCGTCTGTCGGGCGGTCCGCGAGGCGCTCGACCGCGCCGGCGCGGGGGGTGCGTGATGTTCGAACCGCGGGTCGCCGCCGCCTCGCTGTCCGGGCAGGCGGACGCCGCGTGGGCGCGGACCGCCGAACCGTGGGTGGGCTGTGCGTTTCTGGGCGGGGTGGCACTCGACGGTCCGACCCGGGAGGCTGCCCGGCGGCTCCGCGACCGCGACCGCAGCGAGTTCCTCCCCGACTCGCCGACCGAGTTCGTCGACGACCAACTCGCAGCGCTTTCCGACGTCGGCCTTCGGCCGGCGTTCAACGTCCGGAGCGCTGCCCCCGGGCCGGTACGCGAGGCCGCCGCGGTCTGTGCCGACCGCGGCGCGATCCTCGAGGTGAACGCCCACTGCCGACAGGCCGAGATGTGCGCCGCGGGCGCGGGCGAGTCGCTGCTCCGGGACGGCGAGCGCCTCCGCGAGCAGGTCGCGGCCGCGGCGTCGGCGGGCGCGACAGTGAGCGTCAAACTCCGGACGGAAGTCGCCGGCGTCGACCTGCCGGCGCTCTCGTCGACGCTCGTCGACGCCGGCGCGGACGTCCTCCACGTCGACGCGATGGACACGGAATCCGTCGTTGCCGACGTCGTCGACGGCACGTCCGGGGCGTTCGTGATCGCCAACAACGGAGTCCGCGACGGCGAGACCGCCGTGGAATACCTCGAGTACGGCGCCGACGCCGTCTCGGTCGGTCGCCCCTCGGACGAGCCGGCGGTCCTCCGGCGGGTCCGCCGCGCCGTCGAGGGGTACTTCGAGCGGTCCGGCGGGGCCGGGCGGGGTGGGGAGGTGACGCCGGATGCGTGACCCCGCCGAGAACGGCCAACTCGCGCTCCTGTTGGAGGTGGCCGGCACGCCGAAGCCGGGCAACGTCGACCGCGAGCGCGACTACGGGGACCTCCGGTTCGAGCACTTCCTCGCCGGCGCGGTCGGCGCGCGCACCGGCCTGCGGGCGGCGGCCGACGGCGCCTCGATCGGCACGGCCTTCGAGTCGTCGATCGAGGGGATGAGCGGCCAGTCGGGCGGCAACACCCAGTTCGGCGCGCTGCTCGTGACGGTGCCGCTGGTCCGGGCCGCCGCCGACGGGCGGCTCACGCCGGACGGCGTGACGGAGACCGTCGAGGCGACGACCGTCGAGGACGCCTGTGCCTTCTACGAGGCGTTCGAGCACGTCGGCGTCGCGGTCGACGACCCCCCCGAGGGACTCGACTCGCTCGACGTCCGGCGTGGGGCGGCGGCGACCGACGCGCTCCGGGAGCGTGGGGCGACGCTGTACGACGTGATGGCGCTCTCGGCGGACCGCGACGGCGTCGCCGCCGAGTGGTGTTCGGGCTTCGAGCGGAGCTTCGAGGCCGCAGGATGGCTCCTCGACGACGAGGGGCCGATCCACCGCCGCGCCTCGCGGGCGTTTCTCCGGCTGTTGGCGGCGGAGCCAGACACCTTCGTCATCACGCGGAACGGCGAGACGGCCGCCGAGGAGGCGACGCGGCGCGCGCGGGCGGTCCTCGACGGCGAGGCCGACGCCGACGCGCTCGCCGAGGAGTTCGTCGCACGCGACATCAACCCCGGCACGACGGCCGACATCACCGCCGGGGCGCTGTTCGTCGCCCTCGAACGCGGACTGGAGGTGTAAGATGAGAGCAAACGACGCGGACGGCAACTCGTCGGACGCGGCGTGGCCCGCCGACCTCCGCGGCGTCACCGAGTCGATCGTGACAACACTCGGGCCGAACGACCGCTGGAACGTCGCCGCGTTGGGGCTCTTCGCCGGCGACCCCGTGACGGCTCGGACCTGGGGCCGGACGCGGACGTGGCGCAACTTCACCGAGCGCGGCGGTGGCTACGTCCAGTTCTCCGCCGACCCGGTCGACTTCGTCGACGCGGCGTGTTCGATCCGTGAGGAAGACGAACCGGTACTCGAAAGCGCCGACGCGTGGGCGAGGATCGGAGTCGAGTCGATCGACCGGGGGAGCGAGGGCGGCACCCAGTGGGTCGACTGGGAGCTGACGCCGGTCGAGTCGGCGCTCGAACGCGAGACCGTCCCGACCACGAACCGCGGCTACTACGCCGTCGTCGAGGCGACCGTCGCCGCCTCGCGGCTCGAGGTCCCCGGTTACGACTCCGATGCCCTCCGCGCCCGGATCGAGTACTTCGGCGACGTCGTCGAGCGCTGCGGCGGCCCCCGCGAGCGCGACGCCTTCGAGCGGTTTCTCGAACACACGGGACTCGACGTCGACCGACCGTAGCGGCCGACCCGCCTTCGACCGTAGCGGCCGACCCGCCTTCGACCGTAGCGGCCGACCCGCCTTCGATCGTGACCCCGAGACCGGGTGGACCGAATCCACGCCCGGATTAGATGACTCTAATATTTTAGTTTTATAGCACAAACTTAATGTACAGTAATGTCTAAAAAGGGGTATGTTACACCGAAACGGGCGCTCACCCCGCGTCTCGCGCCGGGGGTTCCTCGCGGCGGGCGCGGGCGCGGCGGTCGGTTCCGCCGGCTGTCTCGGCGGCGCCGGCGGAGTCGCGGCCCCCGATGGCGGTCCCGTCGCAGTCGCATCGTTTTTTACGTTCTACGATTTCGCGCGGCGGGTCGCCGAGGAGACGCCGATACGGGTCGAGAACCTCGTGCCGACCGGCCTCCACGGCCACGGCTGGGACCCGGATCCCTCGATCACCCGACGGATCGTCGACGCGGACGCCTTCGTCAACGTCGGGCCGGGGTTTCAGCCGTGGGCGGACCGCGCCCTCCGAACCGCCCGCGACGACGGCGCGGGGACGGTCTCGATCGACGTCCGCGAGGGGATCGACCTACTCGACCTCGCCGACACCGTCGGCGACGAGGAGGCGACCGAGGGAGGGAAGGATCCGCACTTCTGGCTCGATCCGGAGCTGGCCAAACAGTCGGTCGACAACGTCGCCGAGGGGCTCGCCGAGCTCGCGCCCGACCACCGGGACGCACTCGAGGACAACGCCGAGAGGGTCGCCTCGGAGCTGGACGACGTCGACGCCGAGTGGGCGGCCCTCTTCGAGAGCGCCGAACGCGACGTCGTCTTCCTCGCGGCGCACAACGCCTTCGAGTACGTCGGCCGGCGGTACGGAGCGACGATTCAGCCGCTCGTGACGAATCTCGCCGCGGAGGGCGACGTCCGGCCGGCGGACGTCCAGCGCGCCCAGGACACCATCGCCGAACACGACATCCGATACATCGGCGCGGCGGTGTTCGAGCCCCGCCGACCCGCCCGACAACTCCGCGAGGCGACGGGCGTCGAGGCGTACTACCCCGTCACGCCGTACGCCGGGATCACCGCACAGTGGGCCGACCGCGGGTGGGGGTACGTCGACATCGCGCGCAACATCAATATGCCGACGTTCGAGGCCGTCCTCGACGCCAGGGAACCGGACGCCGACTTCGACGCCGAGTGGCGGAACTTCGAGTGATCGTACTGTGAGCCACGCAGCTACCGACGCGAGGCTTCTATGAGCCTCGTGGAACTCGACGGCGTCTCCTTCGGCTACACCGCGAGTCCCGTCGTCCGGGACGTCTCACTGGCGGTCGAATCGGGCGAGTACGTCGGCGTCGTCGGCCCGAACGGCTCCGGCAAGAGCACGCTGCTCCGGCTGGTTCTGGGGCTGCACGAGCCGGATTCGGGATCGGCACGGCTCTTCGACAGCCCCGCCGGCGCCTTCGCCGAGCGCGACCGCGTCGGCTACGTCGCCCAGGACGTCACGGAGAACGCGACGAAGATGCCGATCACCGTCGCCGAGGTCGTCCTCATGGGGCGGTTCCCACACGCCGGGTTCGGCCGTATCGGCCCCGAGGACCGGGCGAAAGCCCGGGACGCGCTCGAGACTGTCGGGATCGACCACCTCGCCGACAGACGGATCTCGAAGCTCTCCGGCGGGCAGCGCCAGCGCGCCTACATCGCCCGCGCGCTCGCCGGGGAGGCCGACCTGCTCGTTCTCGACGAGCCGACCGTCGGCGTCGACGCCGAATCGGTCGACGCCTTCTTCGAGTTGCTCGACGGGTTCAACCGCGAGGGGATGACGGTCCTGCTCGTCGAACACGACATCGGGGCGGTACTCGACCACGCCGGGCGCGTGGTCTGTCTGAACCGCGAGGTGTACTTCGACGGCCCGCCCGCCGAGTTCGCCGACAGCGACGCCCTGGAGCGGGCCTACGGAACCACCGTCCGACGCGACGGGGACGTGACCGTCGCATGATCGGGACTCGCCTCGCGCCCGCCGTCGTCGGGCTTCCCTACGACGCGTCGGTGTGGCTGCTCGATCGCTGGAGCGACCTCCTGTTGGCCGTCGCCGACCGGACCGGCCTCGTGATGCTCGAGTACGGCTTCATGCACCGGGCGTTCCTCGTGGGGATGCTCATCGCGGTGATGGCCCCGCTGATCGGCACCTTCCTCGTCCACCGACAACTCGCGTTGATCGGGGACGCGCTGGCCCACACCGCCTTCGCCGGCGTCGCCGTCGGACTGTTCGTCAACGCGACCCTCGGGACGGGAATCTCGCCGTACCTCACGGCCGTCGTCGTCGCCATGATCGCCGCGCTCGCGATCGAGTTGATTTCGGAGGTGACCGACGCCTACAACGACGTCTCGATGGCGATCGTGCTCTCGACGGGCTTCGCGTTGGGGGCGGTACTCATCAGCCTCAACTCCGGCGGCCTCGCCGTCGGCGTCAACCAGTACCTCTTCGGGAACCTCTCGACGGTCACGAACGAGAACACGGTCCTCCTCGTTGGGCTGTTCTCGGTCATCACCCTCGTCGTCGGCGCGACGTACAAACAGCTGCTCTACGTCACCTTCGACGAGACGGCCGCCCGGGTCGCCGGGATCGACGTCCGCTGGTACAACCGGGTCGTCGCGATGCTCACGGCGATGGTCGTCGTCGGCGCGATGCAGATCATGGGCGTGATCCTCGTCGCCGCGATGCTGGTCGTTCCGGTGGCCGGCGCGGCGCAACTCGCCCGGAGCTTCCGGGAGGCGCTGCTCGCGTCGGTCGTCCTGGCCGAACTCGCGGTACTGGTCGGCATCACGCTCTCGTTTTATTACGGGACGACCGCGGGCGGGACCATCGTCCTCGTCGCCGTCGGGATTTATATCGCCGCCGTCCTCGCCGGCAAACTCGGCGCGGACCGCGCCGTCGAGACCGGATCGACCCCCGAAGAGGGGTCGGTCGAGTGACCGTTCTCAAAGACCCCGGCGTCAGCTCATGAACAGCCGCCGATCGGCGCGCTCGTGGGCCATCCCCATCGTCTCCGCCAGCGGCGCGAAGGAGGCGAGCGACTCGATGTCGGCGTCGGCGTAGCGCTCGCAGACCGACTCGACGACGGCGAGCAGCCGACGCAACTGCGCTTGAACGTCGGTGTGGCCGAAGCGTCCGAGCCGCTGGGCCGCCCCGAGCAGCTCCGTCACGAACGAGTACGCGCCGACGAGACACGCCGTCCGTCGGTCGATCCCCGCCGACTCCGCGACGACGCCCAGAGCGACCGGGTAGCTACCGGGAGTCTCGCCGGAGTCGACCGCGTCGGCGTAGGCCGCGAGGACGCAGCCGTCAGGATCGAACAGCGCCGGATCCGTCTCGCCGAGCAACTCGAGCAGCTTGTGTCCGCCCTTGGTTGCGCTCGTTCGGAACTCGGCCGGCAGCGTCGCGGCGTGGAGGCGCTCGTCGGCCTCGAGGACCCCCGCCAGCGAGTCCGTCGCCGCGGCGGCGTGGGCGTTCGCCAGCGCGACCGTGTCGGCCGGGCCGACGATCCGCCGGAGATACCCCTCGATCAGGTCGCCGAGTTCGGCGGCCGCCTCGACGTGCCCCTCGTTGACGTACTGCTCGATCCCGTAAGAGGCGGTGTAGGTCCCGACCGGCAGAAACGAGTCCGCCAGCCGCATCGCGGTGAGGAAAGAGGCGTCACTCATCGGCGTCGTGGTCCTCGTCGCCGTGCTGGGTGGCGTAGTCGTGGTCGTGGTCCGATCCGTCGCCGTGGTCGTGGTTGTGATCCGTCTCGCCTCCGTGGCTGTGATCCGTCTCGCCTCCGTGGCTGTGATCCGTCTCGCCTCCGTGGCTGTGATCCGTCTCGCCTCCGTGGCTGTGATCTGTCTCGCCTCCGTGGGCGTGCTCGTGTTCCCCGCCGGCCGACTCGCCCCCGTCGTCGACGAACAGTTCGGCCTCGACCTCCTCGTAGCGCGTCCGCGCCCCCTCGGGAACGTACGGCCCGAGCACGTCCTCGAGGATCCGCCGCTCGGCGTCGACGGGGACGTAGACCGCCCCGTCCTCGACCGCGACGTCCCAGTGTTGGTTGCCGACCCGGTGGCCGAACTCGGCCGCCGCCGCGAGCGTCGCCGCCGTCGGGGCCGGCAACTCGACGACGAACGCCTCCCGCGTCTCGAAGGCGACGACGGCCGCCGCGTCGTCGTCGACGAACAGCACGTCGCCCGAGCGGAGTTCCCCACCGTGGACGACGATCCCGAGGTCGGTCCCGGCGTCGGTTTCGACCCGGAGGCGGGACTTCTTGCGCTCGCCCGAGTCGATCCGGACGTACTCGAGGGTGTCGGCGTCCTCGTGAGCCGCGATCCGCGCCTCGAGGTCGGGGTCGTCGTGGCGGTTCCCGACGACGCCGTCGATCCGCCGCATCAGTACCTCCTGTCGGCGGGCGCGCCGACGCCGAGAAGTGCCTGTCTGGTCTCGTCCCAGGCGGCCCACAGCGCGTCGACGACGTCCGCGCTTCGGTCCCCGAGAATGCGCACCGAGACGCCCGCGCCGTAAGCCAGCGCCGAGACGCCCGCCTGCGTGTCGGCCATCGGTTCGAGTCGGCCGTGGATCGAATCGGCCATCGCCCCGACCGACGCCGCGGGCGCGAGAACGTATAGCGTGCCGACGACGCCGAACTCGCCGACGGTCGCCGGGTCGCGGGGGTCCCGTTTGGCGGGCCGCAGGTCGACGGCGTCCGAGCAGACGAGTCGGTCATCACACCGCGCGTCGAGGCGGCTGTGGTAGTGATCGAAGCCGAACGGCTCCTGACCGGTTAGACCGTCGGGGACGAGCACGTCGGCAACGACGACCGACGCGGTCGGATCGAGATCGACCGACAGCGTCTGCAGACAGCGCGCGTCCTCGTTGACGATCGTCGGCCCCGGCAGGTACTCGAGGTGGGCCTCGGGACCGGCCCGGAGGGCACAATCGAGGTGGGCGTAGTTCGAGTGCATGCTGTGGACCTTCGTCGCGCTCTGCGTCGTCACGCGCGCGCGAGCTCGGTCTTTCGCGGTGACGTCGAGGCTGTGTCGATCCCCCTGTGCGACGCCGCCGGTCGGCTCCTGGAGACACAGCGTCGTCAGCCCCGGCGCGGGGTCGCTATCGAGGGTGCCGCTCAAGTGATACGGCACCTTCGCGTAATCGCGCAACAGCCTGGTCTCACCGCCCGGTTCCCGCGCGAGCGTTGCCTCGAAGACGCCGTCCTTGCCGGGACCGAAGGCGGGCGCCTGCGGGAGTCGCTCCTCGCCGTAGCGCTCGAAGGCGTCGGGAACGACGCTCATGCGAACAGCACGCCGTCCTCGATGTGTTCGACGACGCCGTCGATCCCCTCCTCGGCCTTGCAGTCGGTGAACTGCGTCGGCCCCTCGCCGCGGACGGCCTCGGCGTCGCGAGCCATCACCTCGAGGTCGGCGTCGACGTGCGGCGCGAGGTCGGTCTTGTTGATCACGAGGAGGTCGGCCTGGGTCACTCCGGGACCGCGCTTTCGGGGGATGTCGTCGCCCTCCGCGACGCTGATCACGAACAGGAAGTAGTCGGCGAGTTCGGGGTTGAACGTCGCCGCGAGATTGTCGCCGCCGCTCTCGAGTAACACCACGTCGAGTTCGGGGTACGACTCGGTGAACTCGTCGACCGCCGCGAGGTTCATCGAGGGATCTTCCCGGATGCCGGTATGGGGACAGGCCCCGGTTTCGACGCCCGCCACCAGATCTGGCGGGATGAGCCCCTCGAAGGACTCTCTGAGCCGGTCGGCGTCCTCCTGTGTCATGATGTCGTTGGCGATGACGCCCACGTCGTAGCCCGCCTCCTCGAGCCGCGGGACGAGTCGCTTGACGAGTGCGGTCTTGCCCGAGCCGACGGGACCGCCCAGCCCGACCGTCGCGACGTCTCTGTGGCTCATCTATTCCTCCAGTTGTTCGGGCGAGTCGGCCCGGATCGGGTCGTGGATCGTCACGAGCTTCGTCCCGTCGGGGAACATCGGCTCGACCTGTACCATCCCGACCATCTCGGGAACGCCGTCCATCACGTCTTCGCGTGTCAGAAGCGTCGTCGCCTCCCTGCGAATCTCGGCGACGGACATCCCCTCGCGGGCGCGCTCGCAGGCCCAATCGGAGATGTACGCCACCGTTTCGGGGTGGTTGAGTTGCACGCCGCGTTCCTTGCGGCGGCGGGCGAGTTCGGCCGCCATGAACACCGTCAGCCGCTCTTTTTCTTTGGGTGAGAGGTTCATATGTATTGATTCCGTGTGTGTTTATAAATGATATCGCTGTGCAAGTGCTATCTCCTCGGCCGGCTCACAGGTCACGTGCTCGCCGTCGATCGATACCTCGAATGTCTGGGCGTCGATGTCGATGTCGTCGGGGCAGTAATCGTTGTGGACCATGTCGGCTTTCCGCACCGACCGCGTCCCCCGGACTGGCCGAACCGGCGCGTCGAGGCCGTACTCGTCGCCGACGCCGCGCTCGTAGGCGGCCTCGCTGACGAACGACACCGACAACGCGTTCTTGGCTTTCCCCGCGGCTCCGGCCCGGGGGCGCATCTCGACGGGCTCGCACGTCATGAGCGAGCCGTTGGCCTCGCCCATCTGGCTGTACACCGGGAAGCCGCCCTTGATGACGTACTTCGGCTTGATGCCGAAGAACTCCGGTTCCCACAGCACGATGTCGGCCATCTTACCGGGCTCGAGCGAGCCGACGTACTCGTCGATCCCCGCGACCGTCGCGGGGTTGATGGTGTACTTGGCAACGTAGCGCTCGATCCGGTGGTTGTCCGCGTCGGTCCCTTCGTCTTCGGGCAGGGGGCCGCGCTGTTTCTTCATCTTATCGGCGGTCTGCCAGGTCCTCGCGATGACCTCCGCCATCCGGCCCATCGCCTGCGAATCGGAGGTCATCATGCTGATCGCGCCCCGGTCGTGGAGGACGTCCTCGGCGGCGAGGGTCTCCGCGCGGATCCTCGACTCGGCGAAAGCGACGTCTTCGGGGACGTCGGGGTTGAGGTGGTGACAGACCATCACCATGTCGAGGTGTTCGTCGAAGGTGTTCTCCGTGTAGGGCATCGAAGGGTTCGTCGACGACGGCAGCATGTGCTCGTGGCCGACCAACTCGAGGACGTCGGGGGCGTGCCCGCCGCCCGCACCCTCGATGTGGAAGGTGTGGATCGCCCGCCCGTCGATGGCGTCGAAAGTCTTCTCGACGAAGCCGGACTCGTTGAGCGTGTCGGTGTGGATACACACCTGGACGTCCGTCTCCTCGGCGACGTCGAGGGCAGTGTCGATCACCGCGGGCGTCGACCCCCAGTCCTCGTGGAGTTTGAGCCCGCACGCGCCCGCCTCGATCTGCTCGTAGAGGGGGTCGGGCTGGCTCGAGTTGCCCTTCCCGTAGAAGCCGACGTTCATCGGCCACTCCTCGGCGGCCTGCAGGAACCGCTTGACGTTCTCGGGACCGGGCGTACAGGTCGTCGCGCCGCCGCCGTAGCCGCCACCGAACATGGTCGTGATGCCGCTCGCGAGGGCGTGCTCGAACAGCCCCGTGCTGTTGAAGTGGACGTGGATGTCGAGCCCGCCCGGTGTGGCGATGAGGCCGTCGGCGGGCACGGCGTCGGTGCTCGCCCCGACGACGAGGTCGTCGTCGACGCCGTCCATCGTGTCGGGGTTGCCGGCCTTGCCGACGCCGGCGATCCGGCCGTTCCGGACGCCGATGTCGCCCTTTTCGATCCCGAGGATCGGGTCGATCACGACGGCGTTCGAGAACACCCAATCGAGCGCGCCTTCGGCCTGCGTGACGCCCGACTGCATCCCCATGCCGTCGCGCATCGTCTTGCCGCCGCCGAAGACCGCCTCGTCGCCGTAGGTGGTGTGGTCGCGTTCGATCTCCGCCAACAGCTCGGTGTCGCCGAGCCGGAGGCGGTCGCCCTCGGTCGCACCGAAGAGGTCCGTGTACTCGCTGCGGGGGAGCTCCCGCGTCATCGCTCGACCCCCCGGTAGCCGGCCTCGGCGGCGCGTTCGAGCGCGCGCTCGCGGACGTCCTCGTCGTCGAGGTCGCCCCCGACGAGCCCGCCCATCCCGTGGACGATCCGGTCGCCGCCGATCGCGACCAACTCGACGTCGCGCTCGCTGCCCGGTTCGAACCGGATCGCGGTCCCCGCGGGGACGTTCAGCCGCATCCCGTAGGCCGCCTCCCGGTCGAACTCGAGTTCGGGGTTGGTCTCGAAGAAGTGAAAGTGCGAGCCGACCTGGACGGGCCGGTCGCCGGTGTTCTCGATGGTCACCGTCGCCGTCTCCCGTCCGGCGTTGATCTCGATCGGATCGTCGGCGGGGAGCAACTCGCCGGGGACACGGTCGCTCACAGCGAGTCACCTCCGGGGGGTCCGGCCCGCCCGCCGTCTTCGGCAGTATTTACGTGCATACCGTGTCGTCTCACTCCGCCGAGTCGGTCGTGAGGGTGCGGACGAACGCGCGAACGCGATCGCCGTACGTGGCGAGCCCGAGCCCTGCGAGGAAGGTGAGGAGGCTCGAGAGAACGACGAGCGTGAGGTTGGGGTGCTCCGCGCCGGTGTGCAGCGGTAATTCCAGCATATCATGTCCAACGAGCGGGGGGTTACATAAGTTGTCCCTTCGCGCGAATCTTTCCTAGATACCGGTCGATAGCACGGTCCGAGTGGACGCACGTAAAAAACACGCCGGCTCGCGTCGGAGGTGGGCCGGAACGTTCTCCTCCGGTTTCTCACCGGCGGCGGCGTTTCGACCGTTCGACGACGGGTCACCCGGCGTTTGCGAACTACAGACGCCGCGGCGACGGAGACCTGCCGGACTCCGGCGACCAGCCAGTGCGTATGCGTACGACAGGACGCGCCACTGACTACGAACTATCAAACGAGCGTACGAAATATAAGGACATTCATTGACACCCAAGTGTATGTGGTCGTATGATTTCTCCAACCATATTGGGTAGTGTTTGCCGACAATATTTATATACTGGTGGCGTTTGACCACTTAACGTGAAAATGTCTGGATGTACGGACATATTTACGGAGGACCAGTGCCAGAATATAGACGTAGACGCTCGCCGAGTCGGCGCCGGAGGCGTTCGTCATGCGTGAGCGCGTCTCCCGTCGGAGCCTGCTCGCCTCGGGGGCGGCCGGCATCGGGGCCGCCCTCGCGGGCTGTTCGGGCAACGGGGGCGGCAACGGCAACGGTAACGGCGGGAGTGGCGGTCCCACGGTCGGCATCCTCGAGGACCGCTCGGGGAACTTCCAGCTCAACGGGACTTCGAAGTGGCAGGCGACGCGACTCGCCATAGAGGAGATCAACGAGGACGGCGGCCTGCTCGGCGAGGAGATCGAGATCGTCGATCCCGACCCACAGTCCGACAACTCCCGCTACCAGGAGCTCACGGAGCGGCTGATCCTGCAGGACCAGGTGGACGCGCTGTGGGCCGGTTACTCCTCGGCGACCCGGGAGGCGATCCGACCGATCATCAACGAGAACGAACAGCTGTACTTCTACACCACCCAGTACGAGGGCGGCGTCTGCGACAACACGATCTTCCCGGTCGGGGCGACTGCCCGCCAGCAACTCGGGATCGTGACGCCGTACCTGGCCGAGGAGTTCGGCGACGACATCTACATCATCGCCGCCGACTACAACTTCGGCCAGCTTTCGGGCGATTGGGTCAACGTCCTCGCACAGGAGAACGGCTACAACATCGTCGGCGAGGAGTACATTCCGCTCGACGAGACCGACTTCTCGTCGGTCATCAACCGGATTCAAAACGAGGACCCGGACTTCATCATGTCGATGCTCGTGGGCGCGAACCACGAGAACTTCTACGACCAGCGGGCGACGAACAACATGGAGGACATCCCGATCGGGACGTCGACGACCCTGGCGCAGGGCCACGAGCACATCCGCTACGATCCCCCCGCGCTCACGAACGTCTACGCCGGCGTCAGCTACATGGAGGAGCTCGGCGACCTCCGGGAGGGCGAGAACTTCGTCGAGGACTTCTACGACCGATGGCCCGACGCGAACTACCTCAACCAGGAGGCCCAGAACAACTACTTCTCGGTGTACCTGTGGGCCGAGGCCGTCGAGGAGGCCGGCACGTTCGACCAACAGGAGGTCATCAGCGTCCTCGAGGAGGGCCGCGATATCAGCGCGCCCTCGGGCGAACTCACCCTCGACGGGGCGACCCACCACATGGAACACGAGATGCGCGTCGGGGTCTGCGACGAGAACCACGAGATCTCCTTCACCAACAACGAGCGAATCGGCCCGAGCTTCCTCCGCAGCGAGGTCGAGGGCGGCGACGGCTGCGACCTCCGCGAGGAGGACAAGACAACCCAGTACGTCCCGGGCGACGTCTACGACTTGTAGGAGCAACGATGACACGACACACGCGGCTGCCACGACCGGACGGGGGTGACGACGCGCCGTGATCGACGCGACCGCCGCCGTGGTGTCGTCGGCCCACAGCGTCGCCCCGCTGACCGCCTCGAGCGCCGTTGCGCTGTTCTTCCAGTTCCTGAACAGCTTCGGCTTCATCGTCCTCGCGACGGTGGGCCTCGCCATCATTTTCGGGATGATGGGCGTGATCAACCTCGCCCACGGCGAGTTCATCCTGATCGGCGTCTACGGGACCGCGCTGCCGTACCACGCCGGCGTCCCGCTGCCGGCCGCGATGGTCGCCGGCGTCCTCGTCACTACGGTGTTCGGCGTCCTGATCGAGCGGACGGTCGTCAGACACCTCTACGATCGACTGCTCGACTCGATGGTGGCGACGTGGGGGCTAGCGTTGGTCATCGCACAACTGCTGTTGATCGTCTTCGGATCCAGCCTCGACAGCATCTCCACGCCGATGGGGGCCGTCTCGTACGGGCCCTTTTCGTCGTCGATCTACCGGAGCGTCTTCCTGCCGGCGGTGGCGCTTTTGGTCCTCGCCGGCCTCTACGCGCTGTTCACCCGGACCGAGTTCGGGATCAAGGCGCGGGCCACCATCGAGGACCCCGAGACCGCCCGCGCGATGGGCATCGACACCGACCGGATGTACGTGGCCACGTTCGCCATCGGCTCCGCGCTCGCGGGACTGACGGGCGCGCTGTACGCGCCGGCGCTCGGGTCGATCACCCCGAACCGCGGCGGGACGTTCCTCGTCGAGGCGTTCGTCGCCGTCGTCGTCGGCGGGCCCTCTGTCATCGTCGGCACGCTGTCGGCCGCCGGCATCCTCAGCGTGTTCAATGCGACGGGGAGTTTCCTCTTCGGGACGTTCATCGGCCAGATGCTGCTGTTGCTCGTCGCCATCGTCGCGTTGCGCGTCCTCCCCGACGGGATCACGGGCTACGTCGAAAGCTGGCGGCAACGCCGGAGGGCGGGCGAATGAGCGAGCGCATCGACGCCGACTCGGGGTCGCTGCTCGACCGGATCCGGAGCGTCTTCGAGGGGCCGAACACCGTCGGCAACTCGATCCCGTTCTGGGTCGGCCTCCTCGTCGCCGTCGGGGCGCTGGCCGCGTACCCGCAGTTCGTCGGCGTCTACACCGTGATCCAGAGTTCGCGCTACTTCGCGCTCGCCTTTCTCGCGTTGAGCCTCTGTTTCATCTGGGGCTACGCGGGCGTGTTGAGCTTCGGGCAGGTCGCGTTCTTCGGGATCGCGGCCTACGCCTTCGGGATCATCGGCCTCAACTTCGGCTCGGCGACCGGCGTCATGGCCGGGCTCGTCGGCGCCGTCCTCGTCGGCACCGCCGCAGCGGCCGTCGTCGGCTACTTCATGTTCTACGGCGGGGTTCGCGACACCTACGTCACGATCATGACGCTGGTCATCGCGTTGGTGTTGAACACCTTCATGGCCCAGACGGCCGGCAGCGAGTGGGCCGTCGGCGAGGCCCAACTCGGCGGCTTCAACGGCATGGACATCCCGAGCCTCACGTTCGGGATCGGACAGAGCGGCCTTGTGCTCGAACGGGTGGCCTTCTATTATGCCCTGCTCGGTACGCTCGTCGTGACCTATCTGGGGCTCCGGGCGCTCGTCAACAGCGAGTTCGGCATGACGATGGTCGCCGTCCGCGAGGACGAGGCCCGGACTGCGACCTTCGGCTACGACGTCCCGTTCGTGAAGCTGGTCGTGTTCACGATCGGCGGCGCGTTGGCCGCGGTCGGCGGCGTCTTCTACGCCAGTTGGGGCAACTACATCGACCCGAGCGTCTTCGGGATCGCCTTCGCCGCCCTGCCGGTCGTGTGGGTCAGCGTCGGCGGCCGCGAGTCGCTTCTCGGCGCGATCGGCGCGACGTTCGCCATCGAGCGCATGCGGACGGGGCTCTCTAGCGGGATCGGCCCCGTCGGCTCCGAGTGGGCGCTCGTGATCGTCGGCGGACTCCTGTTGGGCGTGATCCTGTTCATGCCCGCCGGCGTCGTCCCGACGCTCGAGAAACTCAAAGACCGGGCGCTCGCCCGGGGGCGCAAGCAGTCCGGCTCGACGACCACGACGGAGGAACCCGTAGAATGAGCACGCCACAGGACATCAACGTCAAACAACAGCCCGCCGTCGCCGCGACCGGCGGGGGCACCGACACGCTACTCGCGACCGAACAGCTCACGAAGAACTTCGGCGGGCTCACCGCGGTCGACAGCGTCGACTTCTCGATCGACGAGGGGGAGATCCGGTGTCTCATCGGTCCCAACGGCGCGGGCAAGAGCACGCTGCTCGAGTTGATCACCGGCCAGCTCTCGCCGAGCGAGGGGTCGATCTACTTCGACGGCCACGAGCTCACTGGCCTGCCGCCCCACGAGCGGATCGACACCGGGATCAGCGTCAAGTTCCAGTCGCCGCACGTCTACGAAAACCTCACAGTCGAGCAGAACCTCCAGGTACCGCTGCAGCGGACCGACCGAGACGCCGACGGCGTCATGGCCGAGACGCTGGATCGGATTTCGCTGGCGGAGAAGGCCACCACGGGGGCCAGCGAGCTCTCGCACGGCGAGAAACAGCGTCTCGAGATCGGCATGGCAGTGACGCTCGATCCGACGCTCATGTTGCTCGACGAGCCGGTCGCCGGCATGTCCGTCGACGAGACGGCCGACGTCGCCGAGCTGATCGGATCGCTCCACGACGACGGCATGACGTTTCTGGTCGTCGAGCACGACATGGAGTTCGTCCGCCGGATCTCCGAGCGGGTCACCGTATTGAATCAGGGGTCGATCTTCAGACAGGGCCCGATCGAGGAGATCGAGACCGACGAGGACGTCCGCCGGATCTACCTGGGTGAGAACGCGTGAGCCTCGAGATTGAGGGGCTCAACGCCGGTTACGACGGGACGCCGATACTCAGAGATGTCGATTTCACTGTCGGGGATGGCGAGATCGTCGGGATCGTCGGCCGCAACGGTGTCGGGAAGACGACGCTGTTGAAGTCGATCATGGGGCTGCTCGAGCCCGAAAGCGGCGTCGTGCGGTTCGGCGGGGAGGACCTGACCGACGAACCGGCCGACGTCCGCGCCCGACGCGGCATCGGCTACGTCCCCCAGGGCCGGGACGTTTTCCCCGGGCTGACCGTCGAGCAGAACCTCACGATCGGCGAGGGGATCGGCGACGGCGGGGCGACGCGCTACGAGCAGGTGTACGACTACTTCCCGATCCTAGAGGAGCGCGCCGACCAGGACGCCGGCACGATGAGCGGCGGCCAACAACAGATGCTCGCGATCGCGCGCGCGCTAGTCGGCGACCCCGACCTCCTGTTGGTCGACGAGCCCTCGGAGGGTGTCCAGCCCTCGATCGTCCAGTCGATCACCGAGGACCTCGAGGCGATCAACGACTCGTTCGGCACGACGATCCTCTTCGTCGAGCAGAATCTCTCGGTTATCCAAGGCCTCGCCGAGCGGTGCTACGCGATCGACCGCGGGACGATCGTCGACGAGATCACCGGCGACGCGGTCAGCGACCGCGGGCAACTCGAGGAGTACCTCGTGGTCTGAGGCGGGCCGGAAGCCCTTTCGAACCTTTTTTAGGTGCCACAACGGTAGAGAGCGGTACTAATGGCTATCAAACCCGCCTACGTCAAAAAGACCGCGACGCTGCTCATGGAACGGTACCCGAAGGCCTTCGGCGACGACTTCGAGCACAACAAAGAGCTCGTCACCGAGTTGACGAACGTCGAGTCCAAGGGCGTCCGCAACCGGATCGCCGGCTACGTCACCCGCAAGATGGGCGTCCCCCAGAGCGCGTAGGCGGCCGGCTTTTCCGACGATCGTTCGTTTTCCATCCGCGGGAGACAGCCGGCTTCCACAACCGTTTTCCTGCGGCTCGCCGTACGACCGCCAATGTCCACCCGCGTAGGTGTCCTCGGCGCGACCGGCGCCGTCGGACAGCGACTTATCCAACTGCTTGCACCGCACCCGGACTTCGAGATCGCCGCGCTCACCGCCTCCGGGGCGAGCGCTGGCCGAACGTACCGCGACGCCGCCAAGTGGCGCGTCGACTCGCCGATCCCCGAGGGCGTCGCCGACGCGACAGTCGTCGAGACCGACCCCGAGGCGGTCCCCGACGACGTCGGGTTGCTCTTCTCGTCGCTGCCTTCGGGCGTCGGCGCGGCGGTCGAACCCGAGTTCGTCGAGGCGGGCTACGTCGTCTCCTCGAACTCCTCGAACGGCCGGATGGACGACGACGTCCCATTGACAATCCCCGAGATCAACGCCGATCACCTCGGATTGATCGAGGTCCAACGCGACGAGCGCGGCTGGGACGGCGCGTTGATCAAGAACCCCAACTGCTCGACGATCACCATGGTGCCGACGCTGGCGGCGCTCGATCGGTTTGGGCTCGATCGGGTCCACGTCTCGACGCTGCAGGCCGTCTCCGGGGCCGGCTACTCCGGAGTCACTTCGATGGAGATCATCGACAACGTCATCCCCCACATCGGCGGCGAGGCCGACAAGATGGAGACCGAATCGCGCAAGCTCCTCGGCTCCTTCGACGGGGCCGAGGTCAGCCTCCACGAGGCCGACGTCTCCGCGTCGTGTAACCGCGTCCCGACACTCGATGGCCACCTCGAGAACGTCTGGGCCGACCTCGATGAGGATCCCGCACCCGAGGCCGTCGCCGAGGCCTTCGAGTCGTTCCCCGGAATCGACCTGCACTCCTCGCCGGAACAGCTCATCGAGGTCTTCGAGGAGCCCGATCGCCCCCAGCCCCGCCTCGACCGAAACCTCGGTGGCGGGATGGCCGTCGCCGCGGGCGGGATCGAGACGACGAACCGCGGCGTCCAGTTCAACTGCCTGGCCCACAACACGATGCGCGGGGCGGCCGGCGCGAGCATTCTGAACGGCGAGTTGCTGCTCGAAGAGGGCTACTTCTAAGCCCCGGCGCGCCGGATGCATCCCAGACGAGCGTTTCTCGCCGGCGTCGCGGTCGCGGTCGCCGGGTGCGCCGATCCCGGCAGGTCGGGTCGGGACGCCGAACCGGACGATGACACCGAGCCGGACGACGACGCCGAGCCGGACGACGACGCCGAGCCGGAGGACGTCACCCCCGAGACGGGGCGCGGACGCGACACCGACGACGCCTCGGGCTATCACCTCCGGGCATCGCCCGTCGGCGCCCCCGACCGCGAGCCGGTCCTCTCGAGCGCCGACGACGCGATCGCCCGGATCGAGTCGCTCGTCGATCTGCTGGCGGAGACGGCCGACACCCTCGAAACTACGTACGCCCCGCTGTCGCCGAGCGAAGCCGAGGCCTTCGAGACGGTGACGGCCGACGTCGAGCGATACTACGCGGGCAACCCCCCCGGCTACTACATCGATCACAGAGGGCTCGTCGTCTCGGTCGCACGCAGCGGGTAGGGTCCCCGGAACCGACGCGGACACCAGGACGCTCAAACACTAAACCCACCGGCGAGTACCCCGGACGTATGCCCCCGCGATATCCACCCGAATCGGGCAAACGCGCCGACAGTCCCACCGCGAACGCCGGAGGATCGACCTGATGTACCGCGACCTCTCACAGCCCATCGAGACCGGGATGCAACGGTTCCCCGGCGACCCCGAGGTGTCGGTCGAGCCGGTCGCCACCGCCGACTCGGAGGGCTACCGCGTCTCGGCGATCGACTGTGGGACCCACACCGGCACCCACGTCGACGCGCCGAGCCACGTCGGTCTCGAGGGAGCGATCGACGGCTTCGACGTCGGGCGGTTCGTCGTCAACGCGCGGGTCGTCGACTGCACCGGGCTCGACCCCCGCGAGCCGATCGAACCGTCGGCGCTCCCCGACGACGACGGCGGCGAGATGGTCCTCGTTCGGACGGGGTGGGACGACCACTGGGGGAGCCCGCGCTATCTCGATCACCCCTACTTGACCGCCGGGGCGGCCGACCGCTGTGTCGCCGCCGGGTGGTCGGTCGGTCTCGATACGCTGAGCCCCGACCCGACGCCGAGCGAGAACGCCGCCCCCGGGGAGCCCGAGGGCGTCCCGGCCCACCGTCGGCTCCTCGGGAACGGCCGGTTCGTCGTCGAAAACCTACGAAACCTCGGAGGTCTCGGGCGCTGTCGGCTGTTCGCCGTCCCGCTTCCGATCGCCGAGGGGGACGGCTCGCCGGTCCGGGCGTTCGCCCGCGAGCGCCCCCAGGAAGCCGACGCCCAGCCCCGGTAGGTCGACCTGCCGTTGCTCTCCTCGGTCAGTAGATCAACTCGTCGCTGTTGTCGACCATGTACAGCGTCCGGGCCGCGATGTTGACGGCGTGGTCGCCGACCCGCTCGAGATCTCGGACCGTGAGCAACAGCCGCGAGACCTCCGTCATGAGCGCCTCGATCTCCGCGTCGGAGGAGTCGTCGTCGATCTCGGTCTCGATGAGGTCCCGCACGACGGTGCCCGAGGCCCGTTCGCAGCGCTCGTCGACCCCGTCGTCGCGCCCGTCGATGTCGAAGCAGGCTTCGACGTCCTCCTCGGCGTAGGCCGCCATCGCGTCCTCGACCATCTCGACGACCTCGCGCCCGATCCCCTGGACGTCGACGTCGGGGTACATATCACGGGAGGCCTGCAGCGTGTAGTCGCCGAGATTGGTCGCGAGGTCCGCGACGCGCTCCAAGTCGGTGATGATCTTGAACGAGGCGGCGATGAAACGGAGATCGCCCGCGACGGGCTGTTGGAGCGCGAACAGGTCGATACACTCCTGCTCCAACTCGAGATACAAGCCGTTGATCTCGTGGTCGCCCTCGATGACCTCCCGGGCCAGCGCCTCTTCTTTGGTCTCTAAGGCCCGAAGTCCCGTTCGCACCCGGTCGAGAACGATCTCGCTCATGTAGAGGACGTTATCGCGGAGCTCCGTCAACTGCTGTTGGAATCCCTTCCGTGCCATTGGCTCCGGTTGTGCCCTCTCCGGTATGTTTTTTCCGGGGCGTCCGACGCGCGTCGTCCGCGGTTCTCCCGTGTATACGCCTGCTCGTCGTCTTCGAGGGTTTGCTACGCTCACCCTCGCTACCTCACGGCTCACCATGCTCGCCGTTCGGTCTTTCCGAGGACTCCCTTCGGTCGTCCTCGCTGCTCGCGTGTCGTCGCTTCGCTCCTCCCGCTCGCTGTCTTCGAGGGTTCGCTACGCTCACCCTCGCTATCCGAATTTCCCAGTAATATAGTTCTCGACCCGTTCGCTGTCGGGGTTCTCGAAGATCGAGTCGGTGTCGTCGAGCTCGACGAGTTCGCCGCCGGTGAGGAAGACGGCGGTCCGGTCGGAGATGCGGGCCGCCTGTTGCATGTTGTGGGTGACGATCACGACGGTGTACTCCTCGGCGAGGTCGTCGATGAGGTCCTCGATCTTCGAGGTGGCGATGGGATCGAGCGCCGAGGCGGGTTCGTCCATCAGGATGACCTCGGGGTCGGGAGCGATGGCGCGGGCGATACAGAGCCGCTGTTGTTGGCCGCCGGAGAGGTCGAGTCCGGACTCGTCGAGTTGGTCTTTGACTTCGTCCCACAGCGCGGCGCTTTTTAATGACTCTTCGACGCGGGCGTCGACGTCGCCGTCGAAGCCCTGGATCTCGAGCCCGTAGGCGACGTTCTCGCGGATCGACTTCGGGAACGGGTTCGGCTTCTGAAACACCATCCCGACCTTCCGGCGCAACGCCACCGGGTCCACGTCGTCGTCGTAAACGTTCTTGCCGTACAGTCGGAGTTCGCCCTCGACCCGACAGGTGTCGATGAGGTCGTTCATGCGGTTGATACACCGCAGGAACGTCGACTTGCCACACCCGGAGGGCCCGATCAGTGCGGTCACCATCCCCTCCGGAATCTCCATCGTGATGTCCGAGAGCGCCTGCGTCTCGCCGTAGTGGACGCTTACGTTTCGGGTATCGATGACCGTCCGCCCCGTCCCGCTGCGCGTCGTCGTGGTCTCGCGTCCGACCGCGGGGGCGTCGGTGAGCGATTCGGCGTCGGCCGTCGGGTCGGCGGGGTCTTCGAAGCTCATTGGTTGGATGCGTCGTCGGGCGTGTTCGAGCGCCGCCCGGTCGTTTGCACGCGGTCCCGGGGGCGCTACGACGGACCCGGGAGTTCGTCCCCGGACCGTTCGGGGAGACGCCCCGAGTCCGCGATGTCGTCTCCAACCCACTTCCGTAGACGTAAGTACCCGACTGATAGTCTTATATAGAATTATATAGATATACGTTCTACGGCGGTCACGGCGGCGCGTCCGGACACCGATCGAACGCGCTCCGACCCTCGCTGTCGGCTGATGCGCCCCCGACGCGCGTGTGTCCCGCTCCTTGGGCCTATCTATATATCTCGACAGCCATTTATGATACTGTCCGATAGTGTACGTATGGAGACGCGCAAGGTTCAGGTAACGGGCGGTTCGACGTACACCGTCTCGCTCCCCAAGGAGTGGGCGACTGAGAACGGAATCGGCGGCGGGAGCGTCGTCGAGTTCCACCCCGAGGGGGACACGCTGCTTTTGACCCCACAGCGCGACGAGGAGAAGGTCGAGGGGACGCTCGACATCACCGGGCTGGAGGGCGAAGAGCTGATGCGCGCGGTCGTGACGATGTACGTCAGCGGGTTCGACATCGTCACGCTGGAGACCGCACAGGTGACGGCCGCCCAGCGCCGGACGATCCGGGACGCGACTCAGGGACTCGTCGGCCTCGAGGTGATCGGCGAGACGTCCGAGCGGGTCCGGCTGCAGGACCTCCTCGACTCCTCGGAGCTGTCGATGCACAACGCGATCACGCGGATGCGGCTCGTCTCGACAACGATGCTCGCCGACGCCGTGGCGGCGCTCGTCGAGGACGACGACGAGCTGGCGGCCGACGTCGTCCAGCGCGACGACGACGTTGACCGGCTGTGGTCGATGGTTTCGCGGGTCTTCCGATCCGTGCTCAGGGATCCCTCCGCGGCCGCGGCGATCGGCCTCGATCGGGAGACGGCCTTCGATTATCACTCCAGCGCCCGTCAACTCGAACGCGTTGCCGACCACGCGGCGAAGATCGCAACCCACGCACGGACCCTCGGGGAACCGCCCGCGGACGCCGCCGAGGCGCTCGAGGCCCTCCTGGCGGAGGCGACCGACATCGTCGAGATGGGGATGGACGCACTCTTAGAAGACGACCCCGAGCGCGCGACCGAACTCGCCAACGACGCCCGCCAGCGAGTCGTCCGGATCGACGAACTCGCGCGGGCGGCCGACGACACGATCCGCGAGCTGGAGCCACAGCAAGCACAGCTACTCGGGTTGGTCGTCGACTCGCTGTCCAGAAGCGCCGACTACGGCGGCAACGTCGCCGAGACGGCCCTGCAAAACGCCGCCCCGAAGCCGTAGCGACCGTCCGGTCTACCGGAGCAACTCCTCGGCGAGCGTGTCGGGGCCGAGCAGTTCCGGATCGACGATGTGGTCGGCCTGCCCCCGGACGAACTCCGGGGCAGACTCGCGGGCGTAGATGACTGTCCGGAGGTCCGGGTTGCGCTCCAGCGCGACCGTCACAGACGTCGCCAACCCCGCGTCGGTCACGACGAGCGCGTCCGCGCGCTCTATGCCGGCGGCCTCCAGGGCCGACCGGTTCGCGGTTCCCTCGGCGTACCGTACCGTCCCGCCCTGGGCTTCGAGGGCGGCGCCGATCTCCTCGGGATCGCCGCCGGCGACGATCACCTCACTCATATTCGATCGTCGCCGGGGGCTTGTGCGTCACATCGTAGACGACACGGGAGACGGTCTCGTTCTCGCCCGTGATGCGCGATTGGATGCGCTGTAGCGTCGCCCAATCGACCTCTTGGGCGCGGGCGGTCATCCCGTCGCGGGACTCGACGGAGCGTACGGCGACGACCCACCCGTGGACGCGGTTGTCGCCCTTGACGCCGGTTGCCTTCCCGAGCACCGCCGCGAGCGCCTGCCAGGGATCGTGGTCCTCTAGTTCCTCCTCGACGACGTGGTTGGCCTCGCGGGCGACCGCGAGTTTCTCTTCGGTCACCTCGCCGAGGACCCGGACGGCGAGGCCCGGCCCGGGAAACGGCATCCGCTCGGAGACGACCGCCTCGAGGCCGAGTTCGCGGGCGACCTCGCGGACCTCGTCCTTGTAGAGATCCCGCATCGGCTCGACGATCCCCTCGAAGTCGACGACCTCGGGGAGCCCGCCGACGTTGTGGTGGGACTTGATCGTCCCCTCGCTCTCGATCCGGTCGGGGTAGATCGTCCCCTGGACGAGGAATCGGGCGTCGACCTCGCGAGCCACCGTCTCGAACTCCCGGATGAACCCCTCCCCGATGGCGTGGCGTTTCGCCTCGGGATCGGTGATCCCCGACAGCGCCTCGAGAAAGCGCTCGCGGGCGTCGACGATCCGGAGGCTCTCCATGTACGAGAACGTCTCTTCGATCTCCTCGGTCTCGCCTTTCCGCATCAGCCCGGTGTCGACGTAGACGGGCGTGAGCTGGTCGCCGACGGCCTCGTAGGCCAACGCCGCGGCCGTCGAGGAGTCGACGCCGCCCGACAGCGCGATCACGGCGTTGTCGTCGCCGATCGCGTCGCCGATCTCCGCGACCTTCTCGTCGATGAACGACTCGGGGTCGACCATCAGGCCGTCACCTCCTCGGGGTCCGTCTCGTCCGTTTCGACGATCGTCTCGACGAGGCGAACGAACGGCGGCGAGGCCCGCCCGGGTCGCGATCGGAACTCGGGGTGGAACTGCGTCCCGAAAAAGAACGGATGCTCGGGGAGTTCGAGGATCTCCATTCGGTTGCCCGCCCGCCCGGAAAAGGCCAGTCCCGCGGCCTCGAGGTCCTCGATGTACTCGGGGTTGACCTCATAGCGGTGGCGGTGGCGCTCCGTACAGGCAGTGTCGTCGTAGACGTCGTACGCGAGCGTACCGGGCTCGATCTCGGTCTCGTGAGCACCTAGCCGCATCGTCCCGCCCATGTCCTCGATCTCGTACTGTTCGGGCAGGATGTCGATGACCGGATGCGGCGTCGACTCGACCATCTCCGCCGAGTGGGCGTCTTCGAAGCCACAGACGTTGCGGGCGAACTCGACGACGGCCATCTGAAAGCCGAGACAGAGCCCGAGGAAGGGAACGTCGTTCTCGCGGGCGTAGCGGGCGGCCTCGATCTTGCCGCCCATCCCGCGGGCGCCGAACCCGCCGGGGACGATAATCCCGTCGGCCCCGGCGAGGCGGTCCGCGTGGGCGTCGTCCATCTCGTCGGCGTCGACCCAGAGGACGTCGATGTCGGTTTCGGTCTCGAAGCCGGCGTGCTTCAGCGATTCGTGGATCGAGAGGTAGGCGTCCTCAAGGGCGTACTTGCCGACCAGGGCGATCTCGGCCTCGTCGGTCGCCTCCCGCGTGACGATGTCGCGCCACTCGTTGTGGCGTTCGGGCTCGGGGACCGCCTCCGACTCGAGGCCGAGTTCGGACATGATATACTCGTCGAGACCTTCGTCTTGGATCATCAGCGGGACGTGATAGATGTCCTCGACGTCGGGGTTCGAAAAGACCGCGTCGACGGGGACGTCACAAAAAAGCGCGATCTTCTCCTTCGTCTCGGGGTCGAGCCGATCGTCACAGCGCCCGACGAGGACGTCCGGCTGGAGGCCGATCGAGCGGAGTTCCTTGACAGAGTGTTGGGTCGGTTTCGTCTTCTGCTCGCCGTTCTTCGAGTAGGGAACCAGCGTGACGTGCGTAAAGAGGATGTCGCCGTCGTCCTCCTCGTGGGCGAACTGCCGCAGCGCCTCGAGGTAGGGCATCCCCTCGATGTCGCCCACCGTGCCGCCGACCTCGATGAGACAGACGTCGTGGCCCTCCGCGGCCTCCCTGATCCGGCGTTTGATGTCGTCGGTGATGTGCGGGATGATCTGGACGGTGTCGCCGAGGTAATCGCCCGCGCGCTCCTTTTCGATGACGTGGCGGTAGGTCTTGCCCGTCGTGACGTTGTGGTCGAACGTCATGTCGATATCGAGAAAACGCTCGTAGTTACCGAGGTCGAGGTCGACCTCGCCGCCGTCTTTCAGCACGTACACCTCGCCGTGCTGGTAGGGGTTCATCGTCCCGGCGTCGACGTTGAGATACGGGTCGATCTTCACCGCCGTCACGTCGAACCCGGCGTTCTCGAGCAGCCGGCCGGTACTCGCCGCCGTGATGCCCTTGCCGAGGCCGGACATCACGCCGCCGGTGACGAATACGAATTTGTTTCCCAGTGTGGGGTCGTAATCAGTAAGCTCCGTCGGCATACTGACGGTGCGCGAGCGTCGAACAAAACGATTTCGAACGACCGTGCCGTACCCTCCGGCAGTCACGCGGCGTTCGGCGTGCGACACGTCCACAACAGCAAGCCGACCGAACGGTCCGACTCGTCGGTCGGCTTCAACTTACCCCTAAACGGGTTGGCTTTCGCCTCGCTACCGCTATCGGCCGACGGAAACAGACCCTCGAGCGTCACGCTGACTCCGTCGCTGTCGGACCCGAAGCGGCGGGGGGTTCCCCTCTCGGTCCCGTCCTGCGCCGGGACCGCACACCTCGGTTGATAGTAATTCACTTCAACCTCCGTCGAGTCATGGAGGTATGCGAACCGTCATCGTCGGGGCCGGGGAGGTCGGCACCTCGATCGCGAGGAGCCTCGCGCCGGCCCACGACGTCGTCGTCATCGACGTCGATGCCGACCGGGCCGAACAGTTGAAATACGAACTCGACGTCATGACGCTTTCGGGCGACGGCACGTCGCTGTCGGTGCTGCGGGCGGCCGACGTCGCCTCGACGGACCTGTTCATCGCCAGCACCGACGACGACCGGACGAACCTCGTGGCCGCCGAGACCGCCAAGACGCTCGCGGATCCGTTCACCATCGCCCGCACGAAAAGCGTCGAGTACCTCCGCACCTGGGAGCTGACGCGGGCGGCCTTCGGCGTCGACTTCATGGTGTGTTCGGACCTGTTGAGCGCCGAGAACGTCGTCCGCGTGGTCGGACTCCCCTCGGCGGTCGACGTCGACCCCTTCGCCGAGGGGCTCGTCCAGATGGCGGAGTTCGAGATCGACGCCCACAGCCCCGTCGCCGGACAGACCGTCGCCGAGGCCGACCGCTTCGAGTCGCTGACGTTCGCGGGGCTCTTTCGTGGCGACGAACTCTTTCTCCCGCGGGGGGATACCACCATCGAGGCCGGCGACCGGGCAGTCGTCATCGGCAGCCCCGGGAGCGTCCAGGCGTTCGCGAGCGACGTCGCCCCGGAGTCGACCCCGGGCGACGCCGACGAGATCGTCATCATCGGCGGCAGCCAGATCGGCTACCAGACCGCCCGCCTGCTCGAGGAACGCTCGCTGTCGCCGCGGCTCATAGAGCAGGACCACGACCGGGCCAGAGAACTCGCGGAGATGCTGCCGAACACGGTCGTGATGGAACACGACGCGACCGACACGGAGTTTCTGGCCCGCGAGCACGTCGACGAGGCCGACATCGTCGTGGCGGCGCTGGACAGCGACGAACGGAACCTCCTGGTGTCGGTACTCGCCAAGCGCCTCGGGACCGACCGCGTCGTCGCGATCGTCGACAACGGCGAGTACGTGACGCTGTTCGAGGAGATCGGCATCGACGTGGCGATCAACCCCCGGCAGGTGACCGCCGAGGAGATCACCCGCTTCACCCACAGCGGGATCGCGGAGAACATCGCGGTACTCGAGGGCGATCAGGCCGAAGTGCTGGAGCTCAAACTGACCGACGCGAGCGAACTCGTCGACCGCCCGATCAGCGAGGTCGCATCCGGCCTAGAGGCCGACGTCGTCTTCGGCGCGATCACCAGAGGCGGGACGCTGATCACTCCCCGCGGCGACACAGAGCTGTGTGCCGGCGACCACATCGTCGTCTTCGTCGAGACCGCCTTCGTCGAGAAACTGACGGCGATGGCGTAGATGCTCCGGGTCCGGGTCCGGGTCGACTGGCGGGCGAGTTTCGACCTGACCGGGCGGGTGTTTTGGTATCTGGCCGTCCCGCTCGCGTTCGCGCTTTCGCTCGCGGTGTGGTACGGCGAGTCGGTCGTCCCGTTTCTTGCGGCCATCCTCCTCACGCTGGCGGTCGGGGGCGCGCTCCGGCGGCTTCCGGGCGATCCGGGCACCCTCGGCCCGCGTGAGGCGTTTCTCGCGGTGGCGGCGATCTGGTTTCTCGTCGCCGCCGTCGGGGCGGTGCCCTTCGCGGTCAGCGGCGCGGGGGTGTTCTCTCACCGCGTCAACGCGATGTCCGAGTCGATGAGCGGGCTGGCGACGACGCTACGGTCGTTCTCTGCCCGCGGCCGCGCGATCGTGATGTGGTGATGGCTCATCCAGTAGCTGGGCAGGCTCGGCATCCTCGTCCTCGCGACGGCGATCCTCTCGGAGCCCGGTGTCGGTGGCGCACAGCCGATGGAGACTGATGTGGATCGGCCGGATCGAGATCATCCTCGTGTTGGTGCTCTTTACCGTCGACTTCTGGCGGTCGTGACAGGGTCGGGGGATCCGAGACGAGTCGACGTGCCGCCGGATCGCTACCGGCTGAACAGCCGCCGGAGGAGTCCCCATCCGGCAGGCCGCTCGGTTATTGCGACCGAACAGTCGAGTTCATCGACGACGTCGAGGTGCAAGGAGTCGGTGACGAGCCGCGAGAGCACGCCCCGCTCGGTCGCGCCGATCAACGCGAGCGAGTGGTCGGCGGAGGCCCGGGCGATCGCGCCCTCGATGTCGCCGGCGTCGTCGACGAGCAACTCGGCCCCCTCGAGGTCGTTCTCCTCGGCCCACGAGCGGAGAAACGCCGTCCCGGCCGCCCGCTCGGCCGGCGAGTCGACGACATGCAGCAACGACACCTCGGCCCCGACGCCGGCCCGCAGGGCGTTCGCGACCTCGGCGCTCAGCGTGGCGTTCGTTCGGCCGTCCGTCGCGACGAGGACGCGCGACAGATCCAGCCCGCGGTCCTTGAGCACGAGGAAGTCACACGGCGGTTCGCGCTTGAGCTGGTCGATCGAACGCTGTGGTTTATCGCGCGCCCACGGCCGGCCGTCGTCCCACCCGAGCACCACGAGGTCGGCCGCCATCGACCGCGCCTCGTCGAACATCTCGGTGAACGACCGGTGGGAGACGACCGTCGAGGAGCTGTATCGCACGTCGTAGTCGTCCGCCGTCGCCTCGATGTCACGCAGGAGCGCCTTCGACTCGCCCGTGATCCGGTCGACCTGTCCGGGGTCGTACCGTCGGAGCATCCGGTCGGACGTCTCGATCAAGTGGACGACGTGGACGTTCGCGTCCGCCCGCTGTTCGGCGAGCGCACAGGCCAACTCGACGAGAGGAGCCTCCGTCCGGGGGTTCGCGATCGGGACCATCACCCGGTAGGCGTCCGCCGCCGCGTCGTCGGGACGCTCCCCCGTGTCCAAAAGTGGGACGTATGAGCGCCCGGCCAGGCCGCCGAACGCCGACTCCTGGAGCGATAGCCGGCGCTCGATCCCGCCGAAGCGCGCCTCCTCGAGACGCTCTTCGGTGGTCTGGAAGTAGTTGACGAGGGTGACGAGGACGACACCGCCGACGGTGTTGCCGAGGAGGACGGGGAAGACGAAGCCGACGAGGCCGGACAAAAGGGCTGCCTCGCCGAGGAAGACGAGATACATGAGTTCGGTAAAGGAGACGACGACGTGAAACAGGTCCGCAAGCGGGATCAACAGAAAGGCGATGTAGACTAAGAAGAACCGCGAGACCGTATCGCGGGCGGCGAAGTCGAGCCAGACGACGCCGGCGACAATCAACCCCGCGAACCCGGCCTTGAAAAACAGATCAAAAAAGCCCGTCTCGACGCCCTTCCGCGAGATGTCGACGGCAACAGCGGCCGTCTCAGGCGAAAACACGCCCGTCCGCGCCAGGATCAACGCCCCGAAGAGCCCCCCGGCGAAGTTCCCGGCGAGGACGATCCCCCACTGCCGCATCATGGCGGGGAGACTCGCCAGCCGCTCCAAGACGAGCGCGACTGGCGGAACCGTGTTCTCGGTGTAGAGTTGATAGCCGCCAAGGATGATGTATATGAACCCGATCGGGTACAGGAGCGCGCTCGACAGGGGCGCGCCGTCGGTCTTGGCGGTCATCGACGAGTAGATCAAGAAGGTGAGCGTGATCGCGAAGCCGCCCGCCAGCGCGCTGAAAAACAGCTCACGGGTCTCCGTGGTGACCTCCTCGTCGGCGGCGGCGATGATGCGCTGGAACACCTCGTCGGTCCCGAAGCGATCGCGGATGACCTCCCCGACGGCGGGCGCGCCGCTTCTGGATCGTTCGACCGCATCCCGCACGGAGGTGTCCTCGTCCGGCTCCCGGTCGTTCATTGGTTCCGGTACCGCCGCCCCCGGACTAATCAGTTTATGTACGCGGTTGCTCCCGCGTCCGGGGTGTCCGCCGGCTGGGTGTCCTCGATCGGGGGCGTCAGTGGTACATACCGGTAACCGGTATGTCGCGTTCCGCGTCCGCCCCGGACCGGGGCCGCTCGCGGCCATTTTTAAAACCCGATCCGGACGAAGGTCCACATGTGATGAGCACGACGACACGACAGGCGTGCCCCGAATGCGACGGCCCGCTCCGGAGCACAGGGACGGAGACTATCTGTACGGAGTGTGGCCTCGTCGTCGCCGAGGACGAACTGGATCGCGGCCCCGAGTGGCGCTCGTTCGACGACGACGAGACGAACCCCGAGCGCTGTGGGGCGCCGCTGACGCGCTCGCGTCACGACCGTGGGCTCTCGACCGAGATCGGGCGCTCGACCCGGCTCAAAGGCCGCAAACGGCGGCAGGTGGCCCGGATGCGGAAGCATCACAAGCGGGCCCGGATCCCCTCGAAGCGTGCCAGAAACCGGATCCACGGGTTCACCGAGATCCGGCGGCTGGTCGGGCAGTTGGAGCTGCCGGAGGACCTGCGCGATCGCTCGTGTGTCCGCTTCGAGTCGGCGCAGAAGGCCGATCTCCTCCAGGGGCGCTGCATCGAGGGGTTCGCCGCCGCGTCGGTGTATGCGACCTGTCGGACGGCGTCGGTCTCGCGGACGCTCGAGGAGATCGTCGCCGTCGCGAGCGCCGACGCGGACGAACTCAAGGTCGCCTACGGGGCGTTGAACCGAGCGCTCGATCTCCCGACGGGTCCGATCGACCCCGCCGAGTACCTCGCCCGGTTCGCGTCGAAACTCGACGTCCCGACCGACGTCGAGCGGGCGGCCCGGCGGTTGGCGAGGGAGGCCCACGAATCCGGACTCGCGACGGGGCGAAACCCGAGCGGCGTCGCGGCGGCGTGTCTGTACACCGCCGCTCGACGGGACGGCCACGACCTCACCCAGCGCGAGGCCAGCGACGTCGCCGGCGTGTCGGCGGTGACCGTCCGGAACACCTACCAGGATCTACGCGAGTAAGCGACGCCGGGCTCTCGGGACGGTCTGTGGCGTCGGCGGGGTCGTATCGAGCTCACCCGAAATTCTCGGACTTCGCTCCGTCGGGGTCGCCCCCAGCCGCGGCGATGGCCGCCTCGGCGTCGGCAAGGAAGTCGCCGAAGCCGTACACGAACACCGCCTCGCCATCCACCCCGGAGAGGACGTCGCCGACGGCGTCGGTGAGAGCCGTCCCGTCGGCAAGGACGAACACGTCCGCGCCGGACGTCGCGAGCGCGGCGAGGCGATCCTCGTGGAGGGGGTGTTCGTCCCGGTAGACGACGGCCGCTTCGCCGCCGTCTGCGAGCGCGCGTTCGGCGATGGCGACGGCGGGGCCGACGCCGGGACCGCCAGCGAGGACGACGACCCGCGGCTCGTCCTCGTAGTAGTTGTCGCCGAAGGGGCCGGTGACGGTGATCGAATCGCCCGGCACGACCGAGACGAGGTACTCGCTGAAGGCGCCACCCTCCTCGGGATCGTATCCGATCGTGAGTTCGAACGTCTCGTCCGTGTCCGGGGAGGAGACGGTGTAAAACCGGCCGACCGACTCGCCGTCGATCTCCGTTTCGAGTTTGATGAACTGCCCGGGGCGGGTCTCGAACCCCTCGGGCGTCGTTGCTTCGATGGCGACGGCGTCGGGGCCGACATCGCGAACGGCGACGACGGTCGTCTCGGTTGGGTCCATACCGTAAATATACCCAGCCGGCCGCAAGGCGCTTTCGGAGCCAGCCGGCGGCTCCGGGACCGATACGCCCACGAGCAGTCTTTTTCCGTCGTCTCGTGGCCGAATCACGCCCGGGACGGCGGTATTCAGAAGGCTTAACGTGCACGGTGTTGAAGCCCGACGTAGTATGCCAACGGACCTGAACTGGGCTGTCGGCGGGGAAGCCGGCGACGGGATCGACTCGACTGGGAAGATCTTCGCCCAGGCGCTCTCGCGGGCAGGGCGTCACGTCTTTACTTCCAAGGATTTCGCATCGCGAATCCGCGGCGGATACACCGCGTACAAAGTACGGACGTCGGTCGACCGCGTCGAGAGCGTCGTCGACAGGCTCGACATCCTGATCGCGCTCACCGAGCGGACCGTCGAGGAGAACCTCGACGAGTTACACGGCGACTCGATCGTCATCTACGACGGCGAGCGCTCGATGATGTCCGACTTCGAGGCCCCGGGAGAGACGACGGGACTCGACGTCCCGCTGAAGCGGCTCGCGGAGGACGCCGGCGGGGCGATCATGCGCAACATCGTCGCATTGGGTGCCGCCTGCGCCGTCTCGGGGTTCGACATCGAGTATCTCGATGAGTCCCTCGAGAAGCGCTTCGGCGGCAAGGGCGAAGCGATCGTCGAAAACAACAAGAAGGCGGCCCGCGTCGGCGCGGAGTACGTCGATGAGGAGTACGACATCTCGACGCCGTACGACCTCGAGACGACCGACAACGACTACGTCCTCCTGAACGGCGACGAGGCGATCGGGATGGGCGCGTTGGTCGCCGGCTGTCGGTTCTATGCCGGCTACCCGATCACGCCCGCGACGGACGTGATGGAGTACCTGAAGGGCCGCATCGAGGACTACGGCGGAATCGTCGTCCAGGCGGAAGACGAACTCTCCGCTATCAACATGGCGTTGGGCGGAGCCCGTGCCGGCGCGCGGTCGATGACCGCGACGTCGGGACCGGGCATCGACCTGATGACGGAGACGTTCGGGCTCGTCGCGACCTCCGAGACGCCGCTCGTCATCTGTAACGTCATGCGCTCGGGTCCCTCGACGGGGATGCCGACCAAACAGGAGCAAGGCGATCTCAACGGGATGCTCTACGGCGGCCACGGCGAGATCCCGCGGTTCGTCCTCGCGCCGACGAACATCGCCGAGTGTTTCCACAAGGCGATCGAGGCGTTCAACCTCGCAGAAAAGTACCAGACGCCGGTGTATCTGACCGGCGACCTCTCGCTTGCGGTCACCGAACAGACGTTCGAGCCCGAGGAGTTCGACATGGACGCCGTCGAGGTCGACCGCGGCAAAGTCGTCGACGAGGGAACGATAGAGGAGTGGCAAAACGAAAAAGGACAGTTCAAACCCCACGCGGTCACCGACGACGGGGTCAGCCCCCGCTCGTTCCCCGGCACGGACGGCGGCGCGCACATGTCGACCGGCCTCGAACACGACGAGTTGGGCCGACGGACAGAGGACACCGAGATGCGGATCGAGCAGGTCGACAAGCGCGAGCGGAAGGTCGAAACCGCACAAAAAGAGGAGGACTGGAGCCCCCGGGAGTTCGGCGACGCCGACGCCGACACGCTCGTGGTCTCGTGGGGCTCGAACGAGGGCGCAATACGGGAGGCGATGACGATCCTCGCCGAGGACGACATCGACGTGCGGTTCATTTCGGTGCCGTACGTCTTCCCGCGACCCGACCTCACGGAGGCGGTCGAGACGGCGGAGAAGACGGTCGTCGTCGAGTGTAACGCGACCGGGCAGTTCGCCGACCTCGTCGAGCACGACACGCTTTCGAGGGTACAGCGTATCAACAAGTACAACGGCGTCCGTTTCAAGGCGGACGAGCTCGCCGAGGAGGTCAAAGCCGCCCTCGGCGAACCGACGGAGGTGGAGGCCTGACAATGAGTTCCAACGTTCGATTCACCGAGTTCAAATCCGACAAGCAACCGACGTGGTGTCCCGGCTGCGGTGATTTCGGGACGATGAACGGCATGATGAAAGCGCTGGCCGAGACCGGCAACGATCCCGACAACACGTTCGTGGTCGCCGGCATCGGCTGCTCGGGGAAGATCGGCACCTACATGCACAGCTACGCGCTGCACGGTGTTCACGGTCGCGCCCTGCCCGTCGGGACCGGCGTGAAAATCGCCAACCCCGACCTCGAGGTGATGGTCGCCGGCGGCGACGGCGACGGCTACTCCATCGGCGCCGGCCACTTCGTCCACGCGGTCCGGCGCAACGTCGACATGACATACGTCGTCATGGACAACCGCATCTACGGGCTGACCAAAGGGCAGTTCTCCCCGACCTCTCGGGAGGATTTCGAGACCTCGACCTCCCCGGACGGGACGAACCAACAGCCGGTCAACCCCCTCGCACTCGCGCTCGCATCGGGCGGCACCTTCATCGCCCAGTCGTTTTCGTCGGACTCCCAGCGCCACGCCGAGATCGTCCAGGAGGCCATCGAACACGACGGCTTCGGCTTCGTGAACGTCTACTCGCCGTGCGTGACGTTCAACGACGTCGACACCTACGATTACTTCCGGGATGCGATCGTCGACGTCGGCGACGACGACTTCGATCACGACCGCACCGACTACGACGACGCCAAGGATCTCATTCTCGACCGCGACAAGGAGTACCAGGGCGTCATCTACCAAAACGAGAGTTCGGTCGGCTACGAGACACGCGAGGGCGTCGAAGAACCCATGACTGACATCCCCGACGGCGCCCCCGAGGACGCGATGGACCTCGTCCGCGAGTTCTACTGACGAAGCCGCGAAAACGGTTTTTTCTCCCCCGC
This sequence comes from Natronomonas moolapensis 8.8.11, assembly GCF_000591055.1. Classification (GTDB taxonomy): domain Archaea; phylum Halobacteriota; class Halobacteria; order Halobacteriales; family Haloarculaceae; genus Natronomonas; species Natronomonas moolapensis. Next base: position 2,453,226 of record NC_020388.1, read on the forward strand.
CCGAGGGACCGACATGACGCTCGAACTCGATCCGGAGTCGACCGCGGTCGTCGTCGTCGATATGCAAAACGGCTTTTGTCATCCCGAGGGCTCGCTGTACGCGCCGGGGAGCGAGGCGGCGATCGACCCCTGCGCCGAGGTGGTCGCCGAGGCCCGCAAGGCCGGCGCCGCGGTCGTCTTCACCCGCGACGTCCACCCGCCCGAGCAGTTCGAGGGCAACCACTACTACGACGAGTTCGACCGGTGGGGCGAACACGTCCTCGAAGGCTCGTGGGAGGCCGAACTCGTTTCGGAGCTCTCCCCCGAAGACGGGGATCTGGTCGTGGTCAAACACACCTACGACGCCTTTCACCAAACGGAACTGGAGGGGTATCTCCGGAGTCACGGCATCGACGACCTCGTGTTCTGTGGAACGCTCGCGAACGTCTGTGTGCTCCACACCGCCGGATCGGCGGGGCTGCGAGATTACCGTCCGATCCTCCTCGAGGACGCCATCGGAGCAATCGAGGACGACCACCGCGAGTACGCTCTCGAACACGCCGAGTGGCTCTTCGGCGAGGTCCACCCGCGCTCGGCGGTCGAGTTCGCGTAGCCGGCCCGGTCGCCTGCTTTCCCCGTATTTAAGTCCGGTCGCCAAGAACCGTGGGTATGGACGAGAGAACGTATACAGCCGACGCCGAACCGGGCCAGACGGCGACCGTCGCCGGGTGGGTCCACGAGATACGCGACCTGGGCGGGATCGCCTTCCTCATTCTGCGCGACACGAGCGGTCGGATCCAGATCAAACTCGAGAAGGACGAGATGGACGACGAGCTGGTCGAGACGGGACTCGACCTCTCGCGGGAATCCGTCGTCACGGTGACCGGCGACGTGAAGGAGGAGCCGCGCGCGCCGACAGACGTCGAGGTCGTCCCCGAGTCGATCGAGGTGCTGTCCGCAGCCGACACCGAACTCCCGCTGGACCCGACCGAGAAGGTCGACGCGGAGCTGTCGACGCGGCTCGACAACCGGACGCTCGATCTCCGCCGCGAGGCGGGACAGGCCGTCTTCGAGATCAGAAGCGAAGTGCTGCGGGCCGCCCGCGAGGCGTTCCGCGCGGCCGACGCCACGGAAATCAACACCCCGAAGATCGTGGCGACCGGGACGGAGGGCGGCACCGAGCTGTTCCCGATCACCTACTTCGGGCAGGAGGCGTTCATGAACCAGAGCCCACAGCTGTTCAAACAGCTCGTCGCGGGCTCGAACGTCGAGCGTGTCTTCGAGATCGGCCCGATCTTCCGGGCCGAAGAACACAACACGCCGCGACATCTCAACGAGGCGACCTCGATCGACTTCGAGGGCGCGTTCTGTGACCACCACGACGCGATGGACGTCTGCGAGGACGTCGTCGCCGCAGCCTACGAAGCCGTCGCGGAGAACTGCGAGGCCCAACTCGAAGCGCTCGGGATCGCCGAGGAGTTCACCGTCCCCGAGACCCCGTTCCCGCGGCTCAGCTACGAGGAGGCCATAGAGCGGATCAACGCGACCGGCGAACTCGACGAACAGCTCGTGTGGGGCGACGACCTGCCGACAGAGGGCGAGCGGGCACTCGGTGACGACGTCGGCGGCCACTACTTCATTACTGACTGGCCCGCCGAAATCAAGCCCTTTTATATTATGGACCACGACGACGACGAGACGCTCTCGACGGGCTTCGACATGATGCACCCCCGGATGGAGCTCGTCTCGGGCGGCCAGCGCGAGCACCGCCGCGAGCAGCTCATCGAGGGCTTCGAGGCCCAGGGACTCGACCCGGAGGCCTTCGAGTACTACACGAAGGTGTTCAAATACGGGATGCCGCCCCATGCCGGCTGGGGGCTCGGTGGCGAACGACTCGTCATGACGATGCTCGATCTGGACAACATCCGGGAGGCGGTGTTGTTCCCGCGAGACAGACAGCGATTGAGCCCGTAGGGGAAATCGCTGTCTGGCGAGCGGGGGCTCGTCAGAGCTTGCTCTGACGGTGTTCCCGCGAGACTGCCAACGTCTGAGCCGTAGGCGAAATCGCTGTCTGGCGAGCGGGGGCTCGTCAGAGCTTGCTCTGACGGCGTTCCCGCGAGACTGCCAACGTCTGAGTCCGTAGCGCGCGAGGGGATGCTATACGAACGTTGATGTGTGTCACTGTCGCAACGAATCCTATGGACGAGACAGATCCCGACGAGCGATCCCAGGAGTTGAAGCGACTCCTCCGGGTGGAACTCGACGACCGAGAGGATATCGCGGACTACGAAATCACGCACACGGACGACCCCGGCGTCCACCTGATCACGGAGGAGGCGGACGGGACGAGTCACTACCACGTCACGCTCGAACGCCACCCCGAAGGGAGCACAAAGACGCGCTGGAACTACTTGGGATCGGATCGGGACGACTAGGTGCGTCCGGGGAAAACCGCGTCGAGCGGCGCGGTCTTCCCGACTGGCCCCTGAATCGGCGAGTGTCGTCGTTGCTAACGGTTGCCGGTCGCTCGAGCGCCGTTGCTCGGTTCGCGGGGGCTTCGTGCTACGGTAACCGAAACGAGATCGATCTGTAGCGGTCGCGTCTGCGGCTTTGTCTCGACGGTTAGTGGCCCGCCGAAGGACAACAGTCGAAGTTTCGTATAGCGGCATACGATACATTTCGGGTGCACCGGGGCGGTTCCGATCGGTTCGGGGAAGCCGAAGGGCGTTTCAACCGCGGTGACCCACACACCACTATGACAGAGACGATTCGGCTGGCGACCCGAGGGTCCGATCTCGCCCTGCGGCAGGCCCGGCGGGTCGCCGAGACCCTCGGAAGCCGCCGCCGGGACGTGGAGTTGGTCGAAGTCGAGACGACCGGCGACGCCGTCCGCGACGAGTTGATCCATCGCCTCGGAAAGACGGGCGCCTTCGTCAGGAGCCTCGACGAGAAGGTCCTCGACGGCGGCGTCGACGCCGCCGTCCACTCGATGAAGGACATGCCGACCGAGTTTCCCTCCGAACTCGTCGTCGCGGGCGTCCCCGAGCGCGCCGCCCCGGGCGACGTCCTCGTGACGCCCGGAGGAGTCGATCTCTCCGGCCTCCCGGACGGTGCGACGGTCGGAACGTCCAGCCTCCGGCGGAAGGCCCAATTGCTCGCCGGACGCCCCGATCTGGACGTCCAGCCGCTCCGCGGCAACGTCGACACGCGGGTCGAGAAGCTCCTCGCGCCGGGGGTTCAAGCCGAGTGGGACCGGCGGCTCGAGGCCGACGAGCGCGACGACGACGAGGAGGGCCTCTCGTACGAACGCCCGCCCGAGGCGTGGCGCGAGGCGCTCGCGGACGTCGAAAGACGCGCGATAGAGCGATCGGTCGAAACCGAGTTCGACGCCATCGTCCTCGCCGAGGCCGGGTTAGAGCGGATCGGGCTGCTCGATACGGTCGAGTACAGTCGGCTGTCGGCCCCGTTCGTCTCCGCGCCGGGCCAGGGTGCGCTGGCCGTGACGGCGCGCAACGGCGGCGTGGCGTCGACGATCCGGGCGGAACTCGATCACCCGCGAACCCGGGTCGAAACCACCGTCGAGCGGACGATACTCGGGACGCTCGGCGGCGGTTGTGTCGCCCCGATCGGGATCTACGCGGTCGTGCAAGGCGAGCACGTCCAGACGCGGGTCCGAGTGCTCGCACAGGACGGCACCGAGGAGATCGATGCGAGCCGGGACCTACCCGCCGAACACCACCCGGAAGCGGCCCGCGAGTTCGCCGAGGAGTTGGCCGAACAGGGCGCGAAGGACCTCATCGCCCGCGCGCGCAGCGAGGGTGGGGTATGACCGGGACGGTGTACCTCGTCGGCAGCGGGCCGGGCGATCCGGAGCTGTTGACGGTGAAGGCGAGGCGGCTCATCGAGGCGGCCGACGTCGTCCTCCACGACAAGCTTCCCGGCCCGGAGATCCTCGAGTCGATCCCGGAATCGAAACGCGAGGACGTCGGCAAGCGCGCCGGCGGGGAGTGGACGCCACAGGAGTACACGAACCGGCGGCTCGTCGAACTCGCCGAGGACGACAACGACGTGGTCCGTCTCAAGGGCGGTGACCCCTTCGTCTTCGGGCGGGGCGGCGAGGAGGCCCAACACCTCGCCGAAAACGGCATCGACTTCGAGTACGTCCCCGGCGTGACGAGCGCGATCGCCGGTCCCGGCGTCGCCGGAATCCCGGTCACCCATCGCGATTACGCCTCCTCGGTGTCGTTCGTCACGGGTCACGAGGACCCGACGAAAGACGAATCCGCGATCGACTGGGAGGCGTTGGCGGCGGCCGGCGGTACCATCGTCGTGTTGATGGGGGTCGGGAAGTTGCCGATGTATGCCGAAACCCTGCGCTCGGCCGGGATGGACCCCGAAACGCCGGTCGCGCTCGTCGAGCGGGCGACGTGGCCCGGCCAGCGCGTCGCCACGGGGACCCTTAAGACGATCGTCGGAGTGCGCGACGAACGGGGGATCGAACCACCCGCGATCACCGTGATCGGCGACGTCGCGGCCACGAGAGGCGACGTCGCGGCGTTTTTGCGGGGAAGGGCCGAGCCGGAGGGAGCGGACGAATGAACCGCATGTCGCGATATCAAATCGGTTCGGCGACGGGGATCGAAGCGATCGGGGCTCAGCGATGAGCCGCATCGCCTTCTTTCGGCCCGACGACGAGCGCGCCGCCTCGGCCGCGTCGTTCGTGCGCGAACTCGGGTACGAGCCGCTCTCGGACCCGATGCTGGCGGTCGAACCGACCGGGGAGACGCCGCGGTCGGACGCCGACTACACGGTCTTCACGAGCAAGACCGGTGCGGAACTCGTCGCCGACGCCGGCTGGCGGGCGGGCGGGGCAGTCGTCGCCATCGGGACGCCGACCGCGGGGGCGCTCGAGGCGACCGGGTACGCGGTCGATCGACTCCCCGGGGAGTTTTCTTCTTCTGGGCTCGTCGACGAACTCGCCCCCGATGCCCCGGGAGCGACTGTCGAGGTCGCCCGCTCGGATCACGGCTCGGCGGTCCTCCTCGAGGGATTGAACGACGCCGGCGCGTACGTCCACGAGACGGTGCTGTACCGGCTGGTGCGCCCGGAGGGGGCCGGGCGGTCGGCCGAAGCCGCCGCGCGCGGCGAGTTGGCGGGTGCGTGTTTTACCTCCTCGTTGACACTCGAGCACTTCCTGGCGGCCGCCGCGGAGCGTGGTGTCCGGGGCGCGGCGATCGAGGGGCTGAACGACGCGATAGTGGGCGCCATCGGCGAACCGACCGAGGCGACCGCCGAGTCGGCCGGCGTCGCCGTCGACGTCGTCCCCGAGACGGCGACGTTCGAGGCGCTGGCCGAGGCCGTCACGGAGCGGCTGTAGCGGGCACAACAGAGAAGGGCGAAACGGGGGGCGGCAACGCGGACAGGAGGGCTTTTCCCCGGCGCGGACCGACCCGCGTGTATGGACGCGCCGCTTTGGACGGACGAACACGCCCCGGAGCGCTCGGAACTTCCCCAATCGACGGTTCGGGAGCACCTACAGCGCGTGGCCGCCGAGCCGATGAACCTCGTCGTGTTCGGTCCCCGCGGCGCCGGCAAGACGGCTGCGGTCCGGGCGCTCGCTCGCGAGACCCACACGGACCCGGACAACGACTTCGTCGTCATCAACGTCGCGGACTTCTTCGACCGGACAAAAAAGGAGATCCGGAACGACGAGCGCTTCGAGGGCTTCCTAGAGGGGCGTTCGAGCCTCTCGAAGCGGGATATGATCGGCCACGTGCTGAAAGAGCAGGCCGCCTACCAGCCGGTGTCGGGGGAGTTCCGGACGATTCTCCTCGACAACGCCGAGGCGATCCGCGAGGACTTCCAACAGGCGCTGCGGCGGGTGATGGAAAAGCACTACGAGGCGACACAGTTCGTCATCGCTACCCGCCAGCCCTCGAAGCTCATCCCGCCGATCGAGTCGCGGTGTTTCCCGATTCCGGTTCGGGCGCCGACCCACGCCGAGACCGTCGAGGTGCTCGAACGGATCGTCACCCGCGAGGGCGTCGAGTACGACGCCGACGGCCTCGAGTACGTCGCGGGCTACGGCGACGGGAACCTCCGGACGGCGATCCTGGGCGCGCAGACCGCCGCCGAGGAGGAGGGCGCGGTGACGATGGAAGCCGCCTACGAGGCGCTGGGCGACGTCGGGCTCCGCGAAGAACTCGAGTCGATCCTCGCGGCCGCCGACGGGGGGGCCTTCGAGGACGCCAGAGGCGACCTCGACGACCTGTTGTACGAGGCGGGCTACGAGGGCGGGGAGATACTCGAGGCGCTGCTCGAGGCCGCCCGGAGCCGGTACAGCGGCGACGAACTGGCGTCGATCCACGCGCTCGCGGGCGAGGTCGAGTTCGGGATGGCCGACGGGACGTCCGATCGCGTCCACCTGTCGCGGCTGCTCGCGGAGCTGGGCCGCGTAGAGGAGGGGCCGCCGCAGCGGCGATAGCGACTACGTCAGGACGTGGACGTAGCGGGTCAGGGAGGCGTGGACCCGACGGTCGAACCGATCCGCGACACTCCAGCCGGCCGCCTCGGCGGCGTCGCTCCAGACCCGATCGCCAACCAGCACCGCCCGCGGGGCGACCCGGCGGAGCTCCGAGAGCGTCCCGCCGACGAGCGCCGAAAGGGAGCCGCCCGCGACCTTCGATTGGCGGCCGTAGGGGGCGTCCAGCACCGCGCCGTCGACGCTGTCGTCGGCGAGGGGCAACCGGGTGGCGTCGCCGCGGAGGACCGATCCCTCCCCGAGGTAGGCCGCGAGGTTGCGTTCGGTCCCCCGGACCATCTTCGCCTGGGCGTCGACGCCGACGACGCTCGCGCCCGCGAGGCCGGCCTCGACGAGGATGCCGCCGGTGCCGCACATCGGGTCGAGGATCCGGGCTCCGGGCGCGGCACCGGCGATGTTCGCGAGCGCGCGGGCGTCCATCGGCGCCATGCTCCCCGGCTGGAAGAAGGGCTTTTTCGTCGGCTTCCGGGCGGCAAACTCCCGTTCGGGTTCGGTTTCGAGCCACCCGAGCGCCGCCAGCCCCGACGAGAACAGCGCCAGAAGGGTGTGATCGGGGGTCTCGAGGTCGACGTCGAAGCCCCGGTCGACGAGACGACTCCCGAGGCGGCGCTCTACGGCCTGGGTGTCAATCCCCGCGAGCCCCCGGACGTCGCGCGCCCTGACGGCGATCGAACCGGCCCGGTCGCGGCCGGCGGTTCGGGCGAGCGCGCTCGCCGCCTCGACGTCGGGAGCGCAGGTCCCGACCAGCCGGCAGATCCGGCGGGTGTAGGCGAGGGCCTCGGGGGCCTCGACCCCGCGAGCGGTGGCGATCCCCGGCGCGACGAGGTCGACGGCCGAACAGCGGCTCTCGGCCTCCCGGACCGCGAAGGCGTCGTCCTCGCCGGCCAACTCCAGCAGGTACACGCCCGGAGGTGGCCGCCCGCGGGAAATAAACGGCCCGATCGGGTCCGGTCGGGGTCGTCGGAGCGTCCAGTCAGATCAGCCGGAGCGTCCGGTCGGGTTCGCCGGAGCGTCCAGTCAGATCAGCCGGAGCGTCCGGGACCGATTCGACGCGGTATATATATGCACCGGAGCGGCCGCGACTGAGATATTTATAAATGAATGGCGTCGCTGATCGCATCCCCTCCCACGGTGCGGTGGCGCGCGCTCGGAGCCGTGGCCGAGCGGCGGGCGGCGAGCGACGCGAGCCGCCCCGCCCGAGGGCCGGCGCGAACCCACGTGCGAGGGCTTCGCGAACGGAGTGAGCGACGGCTCGATAGAGCTCGCTCTATCGGCGGACGACCGGCGGGCCCCGAGACGAACGGAGTGAGTCGAAGGGTCGCCGGGAGTCGGTTGGGGAGGCGTGTGGCTGTCGGAGACGGCCGGAGGACCCACGATTCGACCGAGGGACGCACGAGCGCGGTCGGGGGTTTATAAATTCGATTTCGAGTAATTATAAAACAGGTTCCGTGGATATATGAACCAGATCCGAGTTTATACCTCAACTCCGTTTTTATATCTCAGCTCCGTTTTTATAACCCAACTCTGTTTTTATATACTATGTACGGGTGTTTATATACCCGATCGATCAAAAGAGGGGCGAACCCACGAAGACGACCCTCGGCGGCGAACCGCGGGACGGACCGTCCACCCGAGACGACGCGCTATAGTAACCATCGCAAGCGATTACACATCGATCGCACTGCCATCGTGCGATCGAGTGTGCAGTGTCTTCCGATCGCTACTATACCCGACCGAGCCACGACTCACCCGCGCTGGCGATCGTAGAGCGTGACGTAGTGGTCGCTGTATCGAGCCTCGTGTTCTTTCGCGCGCTCGTGGGCGGTCACGCAGTCGTCGAGCCGTCGCTCGAGGCCGCAGTCGTTGCACTCGATCTTGCATGGCATGTGTCGGCGTATGTCACGGACGATAATAAATGTCGGCGGGGCCGCGAGCTTCCATATATAAAAGCGCCGAGCCGGCAAAACGCGGCCGGTTCCGCGAGCGCCTACGCGTCGTAGGCGTGGGCCTCGAGCGTCGTCAACTCGACGGTGTCGAGGACGGCCTCGTTCGTCGCCTCGAGGACGACGGACGGAACGGTCGTCTCCGGGAGCCGCTGTTCGCGCGTCGCGTCGAGGGCTTCGATCCAGCGGCCCAAACAGAGACACCACCGATCGCCCGGTTCGAGCCCGGGGAACTGCAGCTCCGGCCGCGGGGTCGTCAGGTCGTTGCCGCGCGCCTTGCTGAACGCCAGGAAGTCCTCGGTCATCACCGCACAGAGCTCGTGGCGGCCGCGGTCGCCGGGGTGGGTGCCACAGCAGCCGTCGCGCTCGAACCCGGTAGTCGGGTCGGTGCTACAGGGTTCGAGGGGGTCGCCGAGGACGTTGGTATCGGGCATACGAGTCGAAGGCGTCGAAGGAACAAAAAGGCCGCCCCGAGGGACGTCGCGGGCGGGAACGGCGTGGTCTGGGGTCCGAGTGCCGACCTCGTGACGTAGTGTATTGAAACGAACACACAATATTAAGTCGGTCGGATACGAACGATTGTGGACGATGACACCACAGACAGAACTCGGAGCCGACGTGACAGTCGACTCGCGGGGGGCTGGCTGTCCCGGCCCGTTGATGGGTCTCGTCGGGGAGGTCCACAACGCAGAACAGGGGGCCGTCGTGCGGTTGTTGAGCGACAACGAGCGATCGCTCGGCGACGTCCCCGGGTGGGCCGAGGAGGCCGGCAACGACCTCGCCGGCGTCGTTGATGGGAAAAAACACCACGGATTTTATTTGGAGAAAGTATGAGCGAACACGTCGTCATTCTCGGCGGCGGCACCGGCGGTTCGGTGCTGGCCAACGACCTCGCGGAGCGGCTCGAACCGGAACTGGAGGCCGACGAGGTCCGGGTGACGATGCTCAACGACGGGCCCGATCACGTCTACAAGCCAGTGTGGCTCTACGTCCCCTTCGGGTTGCGCGAACCCGAAGACGGCCGCCGGCCGCTCGCCGACCTCGTCGACGACCGGGTCGACGTCCGGGAGGCGCGCGTGACCGAAATCGACACCGACGCGGAGGCGTTGAGGTGTCGGGACAGCCACCGCCCGGTCGAGTACGACCACCTCGTGATCGCGACGGGGTCGACGCTCGCGCCCGGGGAGGTCCCCGGCCTCGAGGCGGGCGGGCACAACTACTACAGCGAATCGGGCGCGGAAGCGCTCCGCGATGCGCTTTTGTCATTCGAGTCGGGGCATCTGGTTCTCTCGGTCGTGGGATCGCCGCACATGTGCCCGGCCGCGCCGCTGGAGTTCGCGTTCATGGCCGACGATTGGTTCCGGACACGCGGGCTTCGGGAGGACGTCGACATCACCTACACCTATCCGGTCGGGCGCACCCACGGCAACCCACACATCGCCGAGTGGGCCACACCGCTGTTCGAGGAGCGCGGAATCGGCGTCGAGACGTCGTTCAACGCCGAGTCGGTGGACCCGGAAGCGGGGACGATCACCTCGATGGAGGGGACCGAGTTGGAGTACGACCTCCTCGTGTCGATCCCGCCGCACCGCGGCGTCGACGTCGTCGCCGAGACCGACCTCGGCGAGCGAGGCTGGGTCGACGTCGACAAACACACCCTCGAAGCCGAGGCGGCCGAGGACGTCTACGCCCTCGGCGACGCGGCCACGACCGGCGTGCCGAAGGCCGGCAGCGTCGCCCACTACCAGGCGGGCGTCCTCGCACAGCGGCTCGCCAGCCGGATCCGGGGGCGCCCCGCGACGGCGACGTACGACGGCAAGACGCTGTGTTTCATCGAGACCGGGATGGACGCGGCGTCGTTCGTCGAGTTCGACTACGAGACCCCGCCGTCGCCCGCGCCGCCCTCGGAGAAGCTCCACTGGTCGAAGCTGGCGTACAACGAGTCCTACTGGCTGACCGCACGGGGGCTGCTCTGAGATGGCCGAGAACGAGACGGCGGGCGACCCCGCCGACGTCGAGGCTACCGACGCGACGGCGGATCGGGAAACGGACGCGACGGCGGCCCTCGAGGCGGCGATCGAGGAAAACCCCGAGGCCGTCGCCGAGTTCGTCCGCCGGCTGGACGCGGTCAACGAGTTGCTCGACGTGCTCTCCCTCGGCGAGGACGCGCTGACAGACGAGATGATCCGGGAGGTCGCCGGGACGACCGCGACGCTCGCCGAATCCGCCGACGGGCTCGCGACAGAGGGGACGGTCGGGCTGGCCGAAACCGTCGGCGAGAACGGCGCGGAACTCGAGGCCGCCCTCGAGTCGGTACTCGAGCTTCAGCGGACCGGCGTCCTCGACGAACTCGTCGAACTCGGCGGCGTCGCGTCGCTTCTGAGTTCGGCGCTCGACGACGAGATGGTCGCCTCGCTGGCGTCGACGGGGTCGTCGCTGGGCGAGATCGCCGACACCGCGGCCGAGGCGGACGCCCGCGACGGGATCGAGACGACGCTGGAGGGCCTCGCCGCGGCCGAGTCGGAGCCGCCCGAGCGGGTCGGCCCGGTCGGGGTGGTTCGGGCCGCGCGGGACCCGGAGGTCCAGTACGGCCTCGGCTACGTCCTCGCGATCGCCCGCGCGATCGGTCGCTCGCGGTCGACGGATGACGGGCCGCCGTAGGCTCGCTCGAAGCCGGCGTGCCGGTGGCGGTCGGAGGTCCTGGAGGTGGACCGACGGAACGGCCGGAACGCCGGGGATCCCCGGCCGCCGGCGTCCAGACATACTTATCATCCCATGCGCCCATAGTGGCCGATAGCCAGTGATCCGATGACCGACGCCAGCGAGTCGATACGGGTGCTCCACGTCGACGACGAGCCGGGGTTCGCCGCCGTCGCCGCCGATTGCCTCCAGCGCGAGTCCGGGCGGCTGGCCGTCGAGACCGCAGAGGGGACCGACGAGGGAATCACGCACCTGCGCGATCACCGGGTCGACTGCATCGTCTCGGATTACGACATGCCCGGCGAGGACGGCATCGAGTTCCTCGAGCGAGTCCGGGGGGTCGATCCCGATCTCCCGTTCGTTCTCTTTACCGGCAAGGGCAGCGAGGAGATCGCCAGCGACGCCATCTCGGCCGGGGTGACCGAGTACCTCCAGAAGGAGACCGGAACCGGCCAGTACGCCGTCCTCGCGAACCGGATCGAAAACGCCGTCGAGCAGTACCGAACGAAACACGAGATCGAGGCCAGTCAAAAACGGCTCTCGCTTTTCATCGAGCAGTCGCCGCTCGGGGTGTTGGAGTACAACGAGGACTTCGAGATCGTCCGCCTGAACGAGCGCGGCGAGGAGATCCTCGGCTACGCTGAGGCGGAACTCCAGGGGCACACGTGGCAAAAGCTCGTCACCGAGGACAGCCACGAGGACGTCGCGGCGATCGCCGACGAGCTCGCCAACGCCGAAGGGGGGTATCACAGCGTCGACGAGAACGTCCGCAAGGACGGCGAAACGATCGTGTGTGAGTGGCACAACCGCGTCGTCACCGACGACGACGGCGAGGTCGTCGCGGTCTTCTCGCAGTTTCAGGACGTCACCGACCGCCGGAACCGCGAGGAACGGCTCCGGCGGACGACCGCCCGCCTCGAGGCGCTGTTCGAGAACTCCCCGGACGGGATCAACGTCCACGACGCCGAGGGGACGATCGTCGACGTGAACCCACAGCTGTGCGAGCAGACGGGCTACGGCGAGTCGGAGCTGGTCGGCATGAAGGTCTGGGACGTCGACGCGAGGGCCGACCCCGAGGGGGCCACCGGGGTCTGGGCGGGGATGTCAGTCGGCGACCGCCACGAGACCGAGACGCGATACCGCCGGGCCGACGGAACGACGTTCCCGGTCGAAGTGCACGTCAGACGGCTCAGCATCGACGGCGAGGAGCGCTTCGTCGCGATCAGCCGCGACATCACCGAGCGCCGGCAGCGCGAGGCCGAGCGCGAACGGGTCGAGACGAGTCGCCGGGAGATACACCGCATCACGGCGTCGGCCGACGTCGACGCCGACGCGAGGATCGAGCGGCTACTCGACGTCGGCCGTGACACCCTCGGCGTGGCGAACGCCCACGTCGCGGAGGTCGACTGCGACGCGAACCGCCACGAGGTCACGGTGGCGTCGGGGTCGGGGCTTGCCGAGGCCGGAGCCGAGCGCGCGCTCTCGGAGACGTTCTGTGCGGCGACAGTCGAGACCGAGGGCGTACTCGATGTCTCAGCGACGGAACTACCGGACGACAGCGACCACAGGAGTGGTCTCGAGCAGTGGGGGATCGGCTACTACGTCGGCGCGAAACTCGTCGTCGACGGCGAACTCTTCGGGACGGTGTGTTTCGTCGACCGCGACCCCCACGAGCGGTCGCTGACGGAGGACGAACGGGCGCTCGTCGAGCTCCTCGCCCAGTGTGTGAGCCACGTCATCGAGCGCGCGGCCGACCGCCGGGAGCGGGACGCGATCCTCGATCGGGTGACCGACGCGGTGGTGGCGGTCGACGACGGGTGGTACGTTCAGTACGCCAACGAGCGCGGCTGGGCGTTCCTCCGGGGGGCCGGCGACGCGGGCGAGGAGGCCGGCGGCGGGGCGGAGCACGGCAACGGGACCGGCGACGAGGTTCGTGGCGTCTGTCTCTGGGAGGCGCTGCCGGAAGCCGCCGGAACGGGCTTTCGGGCGGCGTGTCTCGACGCCATGTCCGAACAGCGCCCGGCCTCGTTTCGGGGGTACTACCCGCCCAGGGAGCGCTGGCTCGACGTCCGGGCGTACCCCTCCGAGACGGGCGTATCGGTGTACATCCGAGACGAGACGACCGAGCGCCGACGCGAAGAGCAGATCGTCGAGCGCCAGCGGACCATCCGGGAGATTTACGAGGCGATCTCCGACGCCGACACACCGTTCGAACGGACGGTCGAGCATCTGATCGACATCGGCCGCCGCGTCGTCGGCACGGAGTACGGCTCGCTCTCGCGGGTCGAGGGCGAGGAGTACATTTTCGAGGTCGTCAGGGGTGGGAACGAGGACGGACACGAAGACGAGGACGGGAACGAGGACGGACACGAAGACGAGGACGGGAACGAGGACGGACACGAAGACGAGGACGGGAACGAGGACGGACACGAAGACGAGGACGGGAACGGAGACGGACACGAAGACGAGGACGGGAACGAGGACGGGGACGGGGGCATAGAACCCGGCGGGGTCGTCGACCTCGGCGCGACGAACTGCGAGCGGACGGTTCGGAACCGACGCTCGGTCGTGTTGGCCGACATCGCCGCGGACGCGCCCGAACTCACCGACCGGGCCGGCTACACGGAGTGGGGCGTCTCCTGTTATATCGGGACGCCGGTCATCGTCGAGGACTCGGTGTACGGCACGTTCTGTTTTTACGACACCGAGCGGCGCGAGGAGCCGTTCTCGGAGTGGGAGGTCGCGGTCGTCGACCTGATGGGCAAGTGGATCGGGTACGAACTCCGCCGCCGGCGCACCGAGACCCGCCTCCGCCGACAGAACGAACGCCTCGAGGAGTTCGCGAGCGTCGTCAGCCACGACCTCCGGAACCCCCTGGGCGTGGCCGCGGGCAACCTCGAGTTGGCTCGCGAGGAGTGCAACAGCGACCGCCTCGACGCGGTCGGCGACGCGATCGACCGCATGGAGACGCTGATCGAGAACCTGCTCGCGCTCGCTCGGGAGGGCGAGGCGGTCTCCGAGCGCGAGCCCGTCGACCTCGCGGCAGCCGCGAGGCGACACTGGAAGCGCGTCGAGACGGCGGACGCGAGACTGGTCGTCGACGTCGACCGTCGGGTCGGGGCCGACCCGAGCCGACTGGCACAGCTCTTCGAGAACCTCTTTCGGAACGCGGTCGAGCACGGTGGCCCCGAGGTGACGGTCCGGATCGGCGACCTCGACGGGGGGTTCTTCGTCGCCGACGACGGTCCCGGTGTCCCCGAGGCCGACCGCAAGCGCGTCTTCGAGGCGGGCTACTCCGACGCCGACGGGACCGGGTTCGGGCTGGCGATCGTCGAGAGGATCGTCGCCGCCCACGGCTGGGCGGTCAGCGTCGGCGTGTCCGAGACCGGCGGGGCGCGCTTCGAAATCACGGGGATCGACGAAGCCGTGACTGCGGACGGGGGCGCGGAGAGGGAGACCGACGCGGGCGCCGACGCGGAGGGGGGTTCGGACACGGAGCTGGATTCGAGCAGCGACGCGGGGGCGGACGACGACCCGAACGCCGGATCCACCCTGTGAGACGGCGTCCCGGCGCGGCCGAACCCGAGGCTTCTTTCGGGCGAGTCGCGTACCCGCGGCCATGACGGTATCCGTTCGCGAGGCGACGGCGGCGGACGTCGAGGCGATCCGCGCGGTCGCGGAGGACGCGTGGTACGCCGCGTTGGGCGGCGCGCTCGACCCCGCCGAGATCGCGGGCGCGCTCGAGACGTACTACGACCCCGAGGTCGTGACCGCGGGGATCGAAAGCGACGCCATCGCCTTCTACGTCGCGTCGGTCGACGGCGCGGTCTGCGGCTTCACGAGCGCCGAGCGGACGTGGGCCGACGAAGTCGAACTCCACACGATCTACGTCCATCCCGACCGGTGGGGCGAGGGGATCGGTTCGGCGCTCCTCGATCGGGCCGAGACGTGGGCCAGAGGGGAGGGCGTCGACCGGGTCGCCTGCGGCGTCCTCGCCGGCAACGCCGTCGGGATCGGCTTCCTCGAGGCGGTCGGCTTCGAGCGGGGGCGGGCGACCGAGGCCGAGATCGTCGGGACGACGTACGAGGAGTACGAGTACGAGTACAATCTGCGGGCGGAGGCGGAGGCGTAGGCTGCCGTCTGCCGAAGGCATTAGCCGCCGCCGGACGAACGTATCGTATGCAGCTATTCTGGCACCGCCGAGATCCGAGAACACGCGACAACGCCGGGCTCGCGGCCGCCGCGCGGTCGGGGACGGTCGTTCCGGTGTTCGTGTACGACAGCGGCCTCCTGAAGACGATGGGGGCCAGACAGCGGGCGCTGTACCTCCGGCACGTCAAGGCGCTCGAAGGTCGCTACCGCGAACTCGACAGCGACCTCATCGTCCGGGCGGGCGACCCCGAGGAGGTCCTCGTCGACCTCGCGACGGAGTACGACGCCGACACCGTTTTTTATAATACGCACTACCGCGCGGCGCGGCGGAACCGACAGCGGGCCGTCGAGGACGCGCTCGCGGCCGCCGGCGTCGGGACCGACGCGCGGACGGACCTCGTGTTGGTCGGCCCCGAGAAATTAGAGCGGTCCTACCCGAACCACAGCCAGTTCCACGACGACTGGGAGGCGATGCCCAAGCGGGGACCGTACGCCGAACCCGACGCCGACGCCCTCGCGGCGGTCAGCGACGGGACGACCGTTCCGGAGCCCGAGGTCGACGTCGAGTTGCCCGCGGTCGGCTACCGCGGCGCCCGCGATCGCCTCGATACGTTCGTCGATCACGGGATCACCTCGTACAACGACACCCGGGACGACCTGCGGGCGGCTGTCGAGGAGCCGACCCACGCCGTCTCGCGGCTGTCGCCGTACCTCGCGACCGGGGCGATCGGGATCCGCGAGGTGTGGGCGACCGCCAGCGACGTCTACGACGCCGTCCACGGCGGGGAGCGCCGGAACGTCGACAAGTACAGATACGAGCTGTCCTGGCGCGAGCAGATGTATCACCTGCTGTACTACAACCCGGACCTCGCGGTGTCGAACTACACGTCGTTCCCGAACGAGATCGAGTGGCGCGACGACGACGCGGCCTTCGAGGCGTGGACCCGCGGCGAGACCGGCTACCCGCTCGTCGACGCCGGCATGCGGCAACTGAACCGGGAGGGGTACGTCCACAACCGCCCGCGGCAGGTCGTGGCGAGCTTTCTGACGAAACACCTCCTGATCGACTGGCGCCGCGGCGCGCGGTACTTCACGAAACAGCTGCTCGATCACGACTACGCCTCGAACCACGGCGGGTGGCAGTGGATCGCCTCCACCGGCACCGACTCCGTCGACGTGCGGATCTTCGACCCCGTGAGTCAGGCGAGCAAGTACGACGAGGGGGCGACGTACATCCGCGAGTACGTGCCGGAACTCGAGGGCGTGCCGACGGAGACGGTGATCGAGTGGCCGACGCTTTCCCGGGAGGAACGGGCCTCGTTGGCCCCCGAGTACGCCCACCCGATCGTCGACCGCAACGAGGGGTACGAGCGGGCACAGCGGGTCTTCGAGCGTGCGCTCGGAAAGCGGTGAACCACGTACCGGACGACGCCGTCGACGCGATCGACGCCTTCGGCGAGGGAATCCTCTACGGGGCGCCGCCGCCGGTCAGCGAGCGCCTCCGGTCGGACCTCCGGCTCCGGATTGCGGCCCCCGACGGCGGCCGGAGCGCGCCGTGTCGGTTCGAGACCGAGCACGCACGGGCGCCGGAAACGCTCCGGGAACGCGGGTCGTTCGTCCGGACGATCGTCGACGGGATCGACGACCGACTGGCGGCGTGGGGGATCCAGACGCCCGAGACCTATCGGCACGCGGCGACCGTCGACGGCACACATCGCTACGAGGGGACGCTCGAGTGGTAGCGGCGTCGAAGCGTATGCTTAAAAGTGCGGATCACGAAACGGGCGTATGAAACACGTCACGGTTCCGAACGACCGGATCGGCGTCCTGATCGGAGAGGGGGGTGAGACGATGCGCGACATCGAAGCGCGCGCGGAGGTCCGCCTCGATATCGACTCCGAGACGGGGTCGGTCCGCGTCGAGTCCGTGGGCGACCCGATCGTCGGGCTGAACGGTCCCGACATCGTGAAGGCGATCGGTCGCGGGTTCGCCCCCGAGGACGCCTTCCGGCTGCTCGAGGACGACATGCAGATGTTCGAGCTGGTCGACATCGAGGCCGCCACGCGGAACAAAAAGGACCTCCGCCGCAAGAAGGGCCGGCTCATCGGCGAGGACGGCCGGACCCGCGAGTTGATGGCCGAACTCAGCGGCGCGGACGTCGTCGTTTACGGGACGACCCTCGGGATCATCGGCTCGCCCGAGCAGGTCGACGCGGTCCGCAGCGCCGCCGAGATGATCCTCGACGGCGCGCCCCACGGCGCGGTGTACGCCTTCCTCGAGCGCCGCCACAACGAGATGCGCTCGAACGACATCGAGTACCACGAGTTCGCCGACGGCTCGCGGTCGGTGTAGCGACGGCCGACCGAAACCGTCGGAGGGCGCGCCGAACCCCCGAACCGCAGAAAGGCTATATATAAATCCTTCGTGCGGAGAGTTCACACGGCCATCGTCGGCCCGTCCGGCGGTTTTTCTCCCCCAGTTCAGAAAGATTTATATAGAACCGTAGACAATCATTCGGACGACTATGAGCCAACAGATGGGCAACCAGCCGATGATCGTCCTCTCCGAGGAGAGCCAGCGCACCTCCGGGCAGGACGCCCAGTCGATGAACATCACGGCCGGGAAAGCGGTCGCCGAGTCCGTACGCACGACGCTCGGCCCGAAGGGGATGGACAAGATGCTCGTCGACTCGACGGGCAACGTCGTCGTCACGAACGACGGCGTCACCATCCTCGGCGAGATGGACATCGAACACCCCGCGGCGAACATGATCGTCGAGGTCGCCGAGACCCAAGAAGAAGAGGTCGGCGACGGGACGACCTCGAGCGTCGTCGTGGCCGGCGAACTCCTCTCGCAGGCCGAGGACCTCCTCGAACAGGACATCCACGCGACGGTGCTCGCACAGGGGTACCGTCAGGCCGCCGCCGAGGCCAAGGAGATCCTGGACGACATCGCCGTCGACGTCGATTCGGAGGACACCGAGATCCTCGAGTCCATCGCCTCGACGGCGATGACCGGCAAGGGTGCGGAGAACTCCAAGGACCTGTTGTCCCGGCTCGTCGTCGATTCGGTGCTCGCGGTCGCCGACGACGACGGCGTCGATACGGACAACATCAAAGTCGAGAAGGTCGTCGGCGGGGCCGTCGACGAGTCCGAACTCGTCGAGGGCGTCCTCGTCGGCAAGGAGCGCGTCCACGACAACATGCCCGCCCTCGTCGAGGACGCCGACATCGCGTTGCTCGACACGGCCATCGAGGTCAAAGAGACCGAGATCGACGCCGAGGTCAACGTCACCGACCCCGACCAACTCGAGCAGTTCCTCGAGCAGGAAGAAAAACAGCTCCGCGAGATGGTCGACCAGCTCGAAGCGGTCGGCGCGGACGTCGTCTTCTGTCAGAAGGGCATCGACGACATGGCCCAACACTACCTCGCCCAGGAGGGCATCCTCGCCGTCCGGCGCGCCAAGAAGTCCGATATGAAGGCGCTGGCGCGCTCGACCGGCGGCCGCGTCGTCTCCAACATCGACGACATCACCGCCGAGGACCTCGGCTTCGCCGGCTCCGTCACGCAAAAACCCATCGCGGGCGACGAGAAGATCTTCGTCGAGGACGTCGAGGAGGCCAAAGCAGTCACGCTCATCCTCCGCGGCGGCACCGAACACGTCGTCGACGAGATCGAACGCGCCGTCGAGGACAGCCTCGGCGTCGTGCGCACGACCCTAGATGAGGGCCAGGTCCTCCCCGGTGGCGGCGCCCCCGAGATCGCCCTGGCGCTCGGCCTGCGTGACTTCGCGGACTCCGTCGAGGGCCGCGAACAGCTCGCCATCGAGGCCTTCGCGGACGCGGTCGACGTGATCCCGCGGACGCTCGCCGAGAACGCCGGTCTCGACCCCATCGACTCGCTGGTCGAACTCCGCAGCCGGCAATCCGACGACAGCACCGCCGGTCTCGACGCCTACACCGGCGACGTCATCGACATGGAGGAGGAGGGCGTCGTCGAGCCGCTCCGCGTGAAGACTCAGGCCATCGAGTCCGCCACCGAGGCGGCCGTGATGATCCTCCGCATCGACGATGTCATCGCCGCGGGCGACCTCAAGGGCGGCTCCAGCGATGACGACGACGACGACGCGCCCGGCGGCCCCGGCGGCCCCGGCGGCATGGGCGGCGGCATGGGCGGCATGGGCGGCGGCATGGGCGGGATGATGTAAGCCCTGTTCGGCACGCACCCACGGCCCACCCGAACCGTCCGATCGAGCGACTTTTTATACTGTCCCGTAGTGGCCACTCAGAGGTAGAACGCGAGCGTGCGAACAACACGACGTGCACCGCGGCGACGGCGGTGGCGATGCTGACGATATCGCGACGCGACGGATACGTATCCGGTCGGCTACCGGGACGGTCGTCGGGGGCTCACCGCACGGCAGCCGTCGCCTCGCGCATGATCTCGAGGGCCTCCTTCAGCGTCTCCACGTCGGTCGCATAGGAGATGCGGGCGTGGCCCGCCCCGCCCTCGCCGAAGGCCGCGCCGGGGACGACGACGACGCCGCGGTCGATCGCCTCGTCGACCCAGCCCTCGGGGACGCGCGGCATCGCGTAGAAGGCCCCCTTCGGCGTCGGCACCTCGAGGCCCATCCCCTCGAGGCCGTCCACAACGACGTCGCGGCGCGCCTCGAAGGCCGCCCGCATCTCGTCGACGCGGCCCTGCGGCCCCGACAGCGCCGCCTCGGCGGCGTACTGGGCGGGCGCGGACGCACAGGCCTGGACGTACTGGTGGACCCGGAGCATCCGTTCGATGCGCTCCTCGGTCGCGGTCACCCACCCGAGCCGCCAGCCGGTCATCGAGTAAGCCTTCGAGCAGGCGTTGACGACGGCGACGTTGCCCGAATCGGTGAAGTCGGCGGGCGAGTGGTGCTCGCCGTCGAAGACGAACGGCTCGTACACCTCGTCGGAGAGACACAGCACGTCGTGTCGGTCGGCGATCCGGGCGAACTCGCGCATGTCGGCCTCGCTTTGGACCGCACCCGTGGGGTTGGCGGGGCTGTTGACGACGAACAGCGCCGTGTCGTCGGTGATCGCGTCCTCGACGGCCTCGGGGGCCATCGTGAGGTCCTCGCGCAACTCGACCGGCGTCGGCTCGCCGCCGGCCAGATGCGTCAGCGCCTCGTAGGAGACGAAGCCGGGGTCGGGATAGATGACCTCCTGGCCCGAATCGACGTGGGCCTCGATGGCGATGTGGAGCGCCTCGCTGCCGCCCGCCGTCGCGATGACGTCGCCGGGATCGACCGAAAACCTGTTGTCGCGGTCGTGTTTCGCGGCGATGGCCTCGCGCAACGATTCGGTGCCCTTGTTCGAGGTATAGGCGTCCGTCCGCCCGGACTCGATGGCCTCGGTGGCCGCCTCGCGGGCGTGTTCGGGCGTGGGGAAGTCGGGTTGGCCCAACCCGAGGTTGATCGCGTCCTCGCCGGCCGCCTCGAACACCTCCCGGATGCCGCTAATCGAGATCCGCTCGACGCGGGATGCAAACCGACTCATACCCGTGGTAGCGTTCGGGACGGCCATAGTTCTGCCGTGTCCCGGACGGCGATCCATCTCCACGATCCAAGACGACAATCCATCTCCACGATCCAAGACGACAATCCATCTCCACGATCCGGAAGGCGCCGTCCGGTGGGCCATCCGAATCCGATATAGCGGCAGTATTTTCTTTTAAGCCGGACGAATAGCCAGGGCGTACGAGAGCGTTTCGGCCGCTCGAAACCGCTGGAAACGGTCGAATCGAAGATATGTTACCGTCAGATATCGGATCCAGCGCTACCGCTACCTCTCCGGGGATACGTCGGGAACGCCTACAGCGTATAATGACAGGGTTCAGTTGTTCTCGGCGCGGATATCTCGGTGCGGTCGGGTCGGCGGTGGCGGTCGGCGGCGCCGGCTGTCTCGGCGGTGGCGGCTCCCTGGAGGAACTCACCGTCGCGTATATGCCGATCTACCCCGACCTACAGTACTTCGTGATGGAGGGCGAGGGCTACCTCTCGGAGATCGACGCGGAAGTCGACGCGCGGGAGTTCACCGACGGGCCGGCAATCGTCCAGGCCTACGGCGGCGGCGACGTCGACGTCGCGATGTTCGGCATCGTGCCCGCGATGATCGTCATCGACCGCGGCCTCCCGGCGCAGGTGACGGCGGCGAACATCGTCGAGCCGATGGGGATCATGGCCGACGAGGAACTGCAGGCGCTGTGGGCTGACCACGGGGCCGACGCCTTCGACGTCTGGGCCGAGGAACGCGGCCGGCGCTTCCGGTTCGGGACGTTCCCGCAGGGGTCGGTCCCGGACGTGTTGCTCCGCTACTGGCTACAGAACGAAGGGGTCGACCCCGAGTCGGCAGTCGAGATCGTCGAGATCAACGGCGCGAACGCCGTCTGGCAGGCGATCGCGAGCGGCGAGATCGACGGCACCTCGATCATGGAGCCGGTGCCGACGATCGCCGCCGAGGAGGGCTCGAACGTGTCGATGTTCCGCACCGCCGGTGAGATCATGCCGGGGCAACCGGCCGCGGTGACACTCATGAGCGACGCGGTCCGGGAGTCGCCGCTGGCGGCGCAGTTCCTCGAGCAGCACGTCCGGGCGACGGCGTTCATCGCCGATAACGCCGAGGAGACGGCCGCACACGTCGAGTCGGGCATCGGAATGCCCGCCGATCGCGCCCGGCGCGCACTGGAGTCCCCGCTGTCGAACTTCGTCACCGACCCGCGGGCCATCGAGAGTGGGACCGAGGTGTTCGCCGAGTTCGCCAACGACAACGGCCAGATCGAACAGGAGCTGACGACCGAGGAGGTCTTCGATTACGATGTCTACGACAACCTGTAACCGATCCCGCCCGGCGTCAGGGCGCGGGGGAGTGTGAGCACGATGGCGACCAAAACCGACGTCGACGACGGAGTCGGCGGGTACGTCGACGGCTCGATCGCGGCGATCGATCCACGCCGGGCCGTCCTCGGCTTCGCCGGCATCGCCGGCTTTCTCGCGCTGTGGTGGGCGGCCTCGCTGGTCCAACCCTCGTACGTGTTGCCCTCGCCGGCCGCCGTCGGCGAGACGTTTTACGCCGAGGCCGCCAGCGGCGAGATGGCGACCGCGATCGGCCACAGCGTCCGCCACTGGATTCCGGGCGCGGTGGTCGGCACCGTCCTCGGCGTCGCGGCCGGCGTCGGCCTGGCGTGGAGTTCGCTCGCCGACGACGTCTCCGCGCCGGTCGTCCGAACGCTGCGGCCGGTGCCGCCGCTCGCGCTCATCGGCTTCGCGATCGCGTGGTTCGGCATCAACCACGCCGGGGCCGCGTTCATCATCGCCGTCGGGGCCTTCTGGATCAACTTCTACGCCGCCTACGGCGGCGTCGAGGGCGTCTCGGAGGACTTACTCGACGTCGCCCGCAGCCTCGGCGTCGAGGGCGACCTCGAGTTGTTGCGGTCGGTCGTCGTCCCCGCGGCCTCCCCCGAGATCCTGACGGGGGTCCGGACGGGGATCGGGCGGTGTTGGATGCTCGTCGTCGCCTCGGAGATATTCGGCGTGCCCGGCATCGGGCGGCGCATTCTGCGGGCGTCGAACAACCTCCAGGTCGATCTCGTGATCGCGTACATCCTCGTGTTGAGCCTCATGTTCTTGCTCGTCGACGTAGCGTTCAGAGCGGCCCAACGGAGGGTGCTCGCGTGGCGATGAACGACGAGCGCGGGGGCGAGGGCCGACCCGTCGGGGGCGCCGCCCGCGTCCGGGTCGCCGACGTCGCCAAGCACTACGAGGGCACCGACGGCCCGATCCGGGCGCTCGAGGGCGTCTCCTTCGACGCCTCCGACGGCGAGTTCGTCTGTCTCGTCGGTCCCTCCGGCTGCGGGAAGACGACGCTGTTTCGGATCATCGCCGGCCTCGAATCCGCGACGGCGGGGGAGGTCTTTTTGAACGACGAGCGGGTCGAGGGTCCCACGCCGGACATGGGTGTCGTCTTCCAGGAGTACCACCTCTTCCCGTGGCGGACCGTCCGCGGCAACGTCGGATTCGGTCTCGAGAAGGGCGGCCTCGACGGGGAGGGCAGCCTCGGCGACGAGGAGCGCCGACAGCGCGTCGACCGCCTCGTCGAGTTGGTCGGCCTCGAGGGGTTCGGCGACAGCTACCCAAAGGAGCTCTCCGGCGGGATGAAACAGCGCGTCGCCATCGCGCGGGCGCTGGCGGTCGACCCCGACCTGCTGCTCATGGACGAGCCCTTCGGCGCCGTCGACGCCCAGACGCGGGAGATGCTCCAGTCGGAACTGCTCGACATCTGGCGTGAGACGGGCAAGACCGTCCTGTTCGTCACCCACGACGTCGAGGAGGCCGTGAAACTCGCCGACCGGATCGTCGTGATGGCCAAAGAGCCTGGGCGAGTCCGGGAAACGATCGACGTGGACCTCCCCCGGCCGCGGGCGCGCTCGGACGCCGCGTTCGGGCGCTACTACGAGCGCGTGCTGGGGCTCATCCGCGGGGAGCGGGCCGCGCCCGATATATAAGGCTCACTCGCTTTCTCGGGCCTCGCGGAGCTCCTCGATGTGGCGTTCGAGCCTGCGAAGCGTCGCGTCGGCGTCCGCGTAGCCCGCCTCGTACTCGCCGTAGGCGTCGTCGGCCTTCCGCAGGAAGCGATCGATGGCGTCGGCGGCGTCTGCGTCGTCGGTCATGTGGGGTGTTCGGCCGGTCGAATAAAAGGCGGACGGTGTAGGGCGCGCGTCGGTATAAAAGGCGGACGGTGTGGTCCGGCGCGAGGCCCGTTTCGGCCGCCGAAACAGGTCGCGACTTGATAATCGGAGCGCGTGATTCATCGGTAATGGCAGCGTCTCCCGCCCGCTCTCCGCTCCGCGCGCGCCGGTTCGGGGCGGTCTGTCTGTGCGTCGCCCTCGCGGTACTGGTCGGCGTCGGGCTGGCCGGCGGGACCGCCGCGGCGCAAAGCGAGGCGACGATAGAGGACGTGACGGTCGCCCCCGACGAGAGTCTCGCGGGCGTCAGCGATACTCACACCGTGACCGTCGAGACGGCGAACGCGTCTCAAGCGAACGCGAGGGTCGAACTCGACCTCACGGGGTGGTCCGCCGAGCAAACGAAGTCAGTCGACGTCGCGACCGGAGTGGCGACGGCGGGGCCGACGAACGACAGCGTCCGGGTGAAACCGAAAAGCGAGACGGTCGTCGTCGACGTCAGGGTCGCGCACCCGACGGCGGCGGGCGAGGTGCCGATCGAAGCGGCGTTGATAAAAAAGTCGGGCGAACGCATCGCCTCGGAGACGGCGACGGTCGACGTCCAGTCGATCGGCTTCGATCCGTCGCTCGGCAGCAGCGAGATCGACGCCTACGGCGCCGAGGACGACCACACGACCGGGCTGTCGGGGCTCGGGTCCGCTGCGCCCGGCAGAAACGTGACGATCTCGTCGCCTGATCTGACCGACGACGAACTGTTCGAGATGCTCGATGGCGACGAACAGAGCTCCGTCGAGCGCAGAGGCGACGAGATCAGGGTCGCACCCCCGGGGCAGGGTCCGGGTATCGAGCTGTCAGCTCGGGACTTCGACGCGGCGACGTATCGCTTCGACCTCTCGCCGGTCGGGTCCGAGGTCGAGACGCGGCTGGAACTCGAGGTCGTCGACCCCGAAATCGACGGCTCCTTCGGGACCGACCGCCACGAGGTGGCGGCCGGGGACATGGTCACTGTCGACGTCGAACTCGAGAACGCCGAGGGCGCCTATCTGCTCGTGGGTGCCGACCACAAACAGCGGGAGGGGCGGCCGACGAACTATTTCGACATCCTCTACGTGGAGGGGGCGGACAACGTGACGATCAACACGCGGTTGCTCGGGACCGACGCCGGCACCGACGAGATCTATCAGGCCGACGGCACCGTCGAGAGCTATCTCAACGGCGATGCCGACGGGAACACCCGGCTCTCGGAAGTCCGCTTCAGGGGCGAGGACGGCCGCCGAAACTGGGAGAGCCTGACGGCCTTCCGCGCGGAGATGGGGATGTCCGCACAGCCGTGGCCGATCCAGCCCGAGCGCTACCGGTTCGTCCTCGGGGCCGACGGCACTGTCGAGTTGCGCGAGGACGGCATCGCCGACTTCGCGCACCCGATCGCCCGCTCGAACCTCCAGTTGACCGATCCGGGCGTCGAGTCGATCGAGACGTACGTCGCGCCGCGGGGGGCGGCCAACGAGCCCAACAGTCCGAGTGGTCCCGACTCGCTGGAAGGACTCCTCGAACGCACGACCCAGCGGGAGACGGTCGCCAAGGAGGACCGCCTCGTCGTCGAAGTGAACGCGACCGGGATCTACGGGGCCTTACACTACCTCGCCGACGGGGGCGTCGCCGGGTTCGGCGGGGGCGTCCACCCCGAGGACGCACAGAAACTGCTGGACAAACACGAGGGGGTGATCCTCGAGGCGCTCCAGACCGACATGGACGAGAACGAGCCTCGGACCGAACTCGACCTCGGGAGGGCGACCGACGGCGAGGCGTACCTGTTGCCCGATATCGACGAGAACAACGAGCGCGTGGTCGACGGCCGGTTCTATCTCGTCGTCGACACGCGCGATGCGGGCGCCTTCGATGGGACGTTCAGCGACGGCGAGAGCGACGACTTCGAGTTCGAGTACGGCTACGAGTCCCCGCCCGAGGAGCGCTATCGCTTCGGCAACGACGCCCTCTCGGCGACCCGCCCCCCGGCGTTCGACCCGGAGTCAGAGCCGACAGAGGACGGCACCGAACACTACCCGTACCTGAACCGGGCCGAGACCGGCACGACGGAGACGGTCCCGTTCACCGTCGCGGAGTCGTACGCCGAGTACGATCAGACGACCACGGAGGGCGCGGTCGCGCTGTCGAACGGGACGAACGTCACGCTGACCGGCGAGACGAACGTCGCGCCCGCCTCGGAGTTCTACATCCAGATCGTCGCCGACGACCGCTCGAACCCGACGCGGATCACCATCGACGACGTCAACGTCACCGAGTCCGGTGCCTTCGAGGCCACGCGGGACCTCTCTGCGCTCCGGGTGGGCGAGGGCGTCGAGGTGGAGTTCTACGCCGAGGACCGCATCGTCGACAAGCGCGCGGGCGTCGTGAGCGGCGACCGCGGGACGCCGAGTCGCTTCGTGATACGCGAGGCGCCCGAGCGGGTCGAACTCGACCCCGGCGAGCGGGCGACGGTCGAGGCGGTGATCGAGAACACCGGGGCAGCGACGGAATCGAAACCGATCGACCTCCGTGTCGGCGATGCCGACGTCGACTCGATCCAGCGGACGCTCGCGGGCGGGGCGAACCGCTCGGTCGGACTCGAGGCCGGGACGCTCGAGGCGGGGACGTACCCCTACGTCCTCTCGACGCCCGACGACGAGGCGGTCGGCCGGCTGGTCGTCGGAAACGAGACGGACGGGGGCGCAAGCGAGAGCGAGGAAGGCAACGAGAGCGACGGCGGGGGAAGCGGGAGAGACGAGGGGAGCGAGGACGGCGGAGGCGGGGAGACGAACGACAGCGACGACGGCAGTGGCGCCGAGAGCACGGACGAAAGCGACGGGGACGACGGCGGCGACGATCCGGGGTTCCCGAGCGAGGTCGTCGGCCTGCTCGGGGCGTTCGCCGGCGCGGTCGGCACCGAACACGCTGTCGGCGGCGCGGCGGTCGTCGGCGCGGCGCACGTGCTCGGCTACTGGGCGTAGCGAGCGACGGGGCGCTGTCGGCCTTCACAAAACGTATCCGGCGCTGTCCCCCACCGTCCGTATGGACGAACACGGCCGCCGCCGATTCCTCAAGACCGCGAGCGTCGGGATGACAGCAGCGATCGCCGGGTGTGGCTCCGCCGAGGACGCCCCCGCCCAATCGAGCACGGAGGATCAGGTGACGGTCACTGTCGTGCTTAATCCCGACAGGGATGCTCTTCAAATGCGCCGACAGGAGCTCGTAGAGGAAGTGGAGGCGGGCAACGTGACACAGAGTGAGGCTGCCGAACAGTTCTCTGAGGAGAGGTCAGAGCTGTTAGCCGAGACAGCAACTAACGCTCAAGAGAGTCTCGAATCCGGCGGTGCCGAGATCGAAGACGTCGATGAAGAGGCGCTTGTCATGCGGGCTACTGGCAACCCGGCGACGCTCGTTAGCGTACTTACAGAGGACTATATTTCGGCGATTTCGGAAGCGAGCGATTACGACGAATTTTCCGAGACACCCGAGGGCGGGGACGCCAACGCGACGGACACCGGGGCCGTCGAGGACGGAGCAGGCGAATAAGAAGCCCCAGTCACCCTCGGAGGGACGAACGGCCGATCGAACGCAACGAGCGCCGTGTTCACGGCGCGGCGGCGGCCGTGTCGTCGGCGTTCGGGTCGAACGTGAGGTTGATAACGAGTTCGTCGAACCAGACGACTGGACGCTTACACTGGCCGTCTTCCTCGAAGAAAATGATGCCCAACTGGGCGAGCCGGCTGAGTTCCTCGTGGACGTTCTTTACGTCCCGGTCGACGACCCGCGCAGTCTCGTTGATGCTGGCTGGACCTTCTTGACGGATGGCTTCGATGAGATCGAGGACGCGCGGCGTCAACGTCGCCATTAGGTCGTCATAGCTAGGGAACGAGAGTGTCGGCGTGGAATCCACCGCGTCGCCCCGTTCGAGCGCTTCGATCCCGTCGGTGACGTCGTCGTGAAACTCGTCGGAGGACTTCACGGTCACGACGAGGGTCGATTCGGCCCGAAGCTGTTCGCGCTCCATCGGGTGCAGCGGCGGCGTGGTATCGTTCATGAGTATCACCGTGGTGTGACGGCCTCACTCGACCTCGAGTTCGGACTTTGGGGCCTCGCTCCAGAACCGTGCCCAGAGTTCGACCATCCCGGGGAATTCGATGATGTCGGGGCCGGAGCCCGGTGCGACGTGCCGTTCGTGTCCTTTGGTATCTTCATGAGAGTTATCGTAGCGACGAATCGTCCCGTCCTCGAGCGTGCGGGGCGGGTCCGGCTCCGTCGCACCGTAGTGGAATTTGTAGGCCCACCCAGACGGGTACGCGTCGTGATCGGTACGCATGGTGAACACGCGGATGACGGTCCCGTCGGGGTACGTCCGTCCCTCGCTCACGCCATCGAGGTCGTCGTCAGTCAGCGAGGCTATCCTCACTTATTGGTGCGTGGACCAATATAATGAGTCTATTGGTCAGAAGGACAATCGACAAACCCGTCTGCCCTGATCCTCACCCGAGGTCGAACTCGAGTCGATCGCCCGCCTCGACGCCGTGTCGCGTCGTCCACTCGTAGTTCACCTCGAGGACGTACTGTCCCCGACCGGGATACGCCTGGTCGTTGCCGACCTCGTCGGGACCGGGGGCGGGCGCGTGATGGATTTTAGTGATCGTGCCCGCCGAGTCCGCGTAGACGATGTCGATCCCGAAGTCCATCCGCCGCATCACGAACGTCCGGTCGGCGACCGACCCGTAGACGAACACCATCCCGCGGTCCTCGGGCAGCGAGTCGGTGTCGCTCAGGCCCGTATAACGGAGGTCACCCGTGTCGGCGATGGCCGCCGTCACCGATCCGAGTTCGGAGCCGTCCTCGGAAACGACGCCGATCTCGGTCGTCTCGTAGCTTTCGTGGACCGGCTCGGGGGTCGGCGTCGCCTCGGGCGCGGGCGTTCCATCGTCCGGCGCGGGCGTCCCATCGTCCGGCGCGGGCGTCCCATCGTCCGGCGCGGGCGTTCCATCGTCCGGCGCGGGCGTTCCGTCCCCGGGCACCGCGTCGGCGTCGTTCGCGGCGTCGAGACAGCCCGAGAGGCCGGCCAGCGCCGCCGTCGTCGCGAGCCAGGTCCGGCGATCCATACCGTCCGATTGGGGCGACCAGTACATAAAAGCCGGTAGCCGGGACGCCCGAATTGCAATTGACCAGCGCGGTCGAACGTCGGCGTATGCCCCCGGCCGAGGACGTCTCCGCACGACTCGCCGAACTCGAGCCGCGTCGAGCGGGAGTACTCGATCGGCGAGTTGGGCATCTTCGGTTCGTGTGCACGCGGCGAACAGCGCCCGGACAACGAACTCGCAATATAAAACCCGTCGTCAGGGACATACAGGTTCGAAAAGAACGCTGGCGATTTTACTGACCGGATGGATCCGACAATTTAAGTCACAAACCGGTGTATCGTGCGTCGTGTGTGGGGAGCTGGCGTTCGACACGGCTCAGAGCCGGAAACAAAGAGCAAGCCGGCCACGCCGACGACCGCAAGGCAATCGGGTACCCCGAAGCCCTTTCGAGGGGAGGAGGAGCGGCTTCGTGGCAACGCCACTGGCTCACTGTTCGGCGAACCGTCGCCTCCCGACCTTCGGGGGGGACCCGCCTGCCGACACCGGGTGGGAGGCCGGCACCCGTGGGCGCGGGAGGACGTCACTCGAAACTCACTCAAACAGACAGTAACGTCGGGGAGATCAATCATGGAACTTCAGACCGTCGAACAGTACAAGACACTTATCGATCACTCGACGGACGTCGTCGCTTTGCTCGACGAGACCGGGATCATCCAGTTCGCCAATCCGGCTGTCGAAGCGATGCTCGGATACGACCCCGATGAGCTCGTCGGACAACAGGCGTTTGATCTGCTTCACCCCGACGACAGAGCGCAAGCCGCCGATGCGTTCGATCGGATCGCCGGAACGCCCGGTCGATCGACCGAAAGACACGAACATCGGCTTCGACACGCCGACGGGTCGTGGGTCTGGGCGGAGTCCGTCACGACAAACAGGACCGACTCCGACATCGGGGGGTTCGTCATCAACACGCGCGAGATCACCGAGCGCAAGCACTACGAAGAACAGCTACAAAAGACGACCGAGCAACTAGAAGCGTTGAATCGCGTGGTTCGCCACGACATCCGAAACGACATGTCGGTCATCGTCGGCTGGGGTGAAACGCTCCAGGGCAACGTTGACGGGGAGTTACAGGACGCTCTCGACCACGTTCTACAGAAGTCCCACCACGTTATCGAACTCACGGAGATCGCCCGGGACTTCGTCAGATCGCTGGTGGGAGACGACGAGACCGAGGTGACACCTGTCGACCTCGAGGAGTGTGTACGCGCGGAGCTCGCGACGATCCGTGAATCCTATCCGGACGCGCGGGTCCGCGTCTCGGGTGCCATACCCGACGTATCCGTCCACGCAAACGAGATGCTTTCGTCGGTCTTCAGGAATTTCTTCGAGAATGCGGTACAGCACAACGACGAGGCGACACCCGAGATCACGGTCGGATTCGTCGATACGGGTGAAACCGTTCGCGTCCGGGTCGCCGATAACGGGCCCGGGATTCCGGATACACGAAAAGAGAAAATATTCGGGAAAGGACAGAAGGGTCTCGATAGTTCCGGAACCGGCATCGGCCTGTATCTCGTCGACACGCTGGTAGACCAATTCGGGGGCGACGTCTGGGTCGAAGACAACGACCCCAAGGGGGCCGTCTTTGCTGTTGAACTTCGGAGAGCGAAGTGACATCCTCCGCGCCGTAAACGGAGAGGGATCGAAGATCCCTCAAGCAGCCGGGCGAAGCCCGGCGACGGCAAGGCTTCCGACGCATGGGGAATACCAGTCAGTCGTCGTCTCCAGAACCTTCGGTTCTGGCGGGCTGCACGAGAGCTTCATACTGATGGACGGACTCACATGGCACCGACGCACGAGTGAGCCGCCGGCCGCGCCGTCGAACGGCGTGCTTTGCGTCGTGTGTCCGTTCGTTTGGCCGTCAGTATCAGTCCCGTGAACGCTGGTAGAGGGTTTCGACTCTTCGAACGCGGTGAGCGTCGTCTCCGACTGTCGCAGCGCTGTTCGGCGCGCTGGCGCTCGACGTCGGCGACGACCTGATCGAACCGGCACCGACGGGCTACTTCGAGGCGGAGTACGCCGCCAGCGGCGAGGGGAACGCCGACCACCGGCCCTGCGTCGAAGTGACGAACACGTTGGGAGAGACGGCCGACGCGGACGACATCCGTATGAGAGACGAGAGGCGGGGAACACGATCGCCTGGAGCGACGCGTGGACAGGCGGCGAGACGGTGAAGGCCGGGGAGTACGTCCACCTCGGCGAGTTCGACAGCGACGGCACGCTCGATCCGATCTGCGAGGCGGGAGACACGTACACGATCCTCTACACCGACGGGAACGGCCACACGCTGTTGGTAATCCGCTCCCGGCCCGGCGACTGCATCCGGAGGCGCCGTCCCGCGGCCGGCAATATAAATCCCGAGCCCCCAAAGCGTCGATCGATGGTATCCGTTCCCCGCGCCCCCTCCGGGCGGACCCGACGCCTCGCCGTCCTCGCCGTCCTCGCCGTCCTCTGGTCGCTTGCGGTGCTCGCAGCCACGTCCGGCGCGCTCGCGGTTGCTGAGCCAACGGGCGGGGGACAGGGCGTGGGCGCGGACGCGAATGCAGACGCGAACGCGAATGCAAACGCGAATACAAACGCGAATGCAAAGGCGACCGGCGAGGGCGTCACCGTCGCGGTCCTCGACAGTGGCATCGACGACGGCCACCCCGACCTCGCTGGCCGCGTCACGGAGCGGGTCGACCTCACCGGCGCGGAGCCGACCCACCCAGAGAACGGAACGGACGAAAGCGGCCACGGCACGTTCGTCGCGGGCGTCCTCGGGGGCAGCGGCGCGGCGAGCAACGGCGACCACGCCGGGGTCGCGCCGGGCGCCGCGCTGGTCGACGTCCGGATCATGGCCGAGGACGGCGACGCCGACGAGGCGACCGTCGCCGAGGGCATCGAGTACGCCGTCTCGGAGGCCGACGCCGATATCGTACTCTTGAGCCTCCAGAGCGTCGGCTCCGAGCCGGCGGTGATCGAAGAGCGCGTCGAGTGGGCGAACGACCGGGGGGCGCTAGTGGTCGCCTCGGCGGGCAACCGGGCCGGCCCGCGCTCGGTCACCACGCCGGGCACCGCGCGGGCGGCGCTCACGGTCGGGGCAGCCGACGGCGCGGGGACCGTCTGGGAGCGCTCCGCCTACGGCCCGACGCGGGCCGGGGCGTTCAAGCCCGAGTTGCTCGCGCCCGGCGTCGGGATCGTCGGCCCGCGGGCCGGCTACGGCGAGGGCGGCGGAGAGAGCGGCGACGAACACGCCGACCCCTACGCCCGCCGGACGGGGACGAGCATCGCGGCCGCGAAGGCGGCGGGCGTGGCCGCGCTGCTCGCCGAGTCCGACCCCGACCTCGGGCCGGCAGCGCTGGAGCGCCGCCTGACGGGCACCGCTCGGCCAGTCGCCGGGAACGAAAACGGGACGGCAGCGGCCGGATCGGGCGTCGTCGACGCCGACGCCGCGCTCGCGCCGGGTGTCGTCGCCGACGGCGTCCTCGATCTGGGCGTCGTCGACGACGACGAGGCGGTGACCCGGACCGTGACCGTCGAGAACCGCGACGACCGCCGCCACGACCTCACCTTCGAGGCGACCCTCCGAAACGCCGAAACGGGCGAGCGGGCCGACGGGGCGATATCGCTGCACCGAAGCGATCGCTCGCTCGCACCGGGCGAGCGGGCGACGATCGGGGTCCGGGTCGACGGGAACGTCTCCTCGGGCGTCTACGCCGGGGCGATCCGCTACGCCGTCGACGGCCAGCCCCGGTCGATCGCGGTCGGGTTCGTCCGCGGCGGCCGCGTCACCGTCGAGAAGCGGCCGCTGTCGGCCGGCGACCGCGTCGACGGCGACGAGTTGCTCGTCTTCACCGAGGAGGACACCCACAGCGAGGTGTTGGCCGTCGAGGACGGGACTGCGAGCTTCCTAGCCGGCGGCGGCACCTACGTCGTCTGGTCGGCGGGCGTCGACGACGCGAGCGGATCCGTGGTGTTTCTCTCCGAGCGCCTCCGGGTCGACGGCGACACCCGGGTCGTCCTCGACGAGGCCGAGACCGTCCGGGCGGGGGTCGACGCGACCGCACTCGAATCGAGATACGGCCCCCTCGAGAACCGCTCGATCGCGGCGTCGATGGTCACGGAGACGGCCGGTGGGACCGAGCGGCTCTCCCGGCGCGTCCTCGATGCCGACACCCGGACGGTCCGGGTCTCGCGGGATCGCGAGACCGCCTTCACCGCGAGGTACCTGCTCACGACCGAGACGGACGGGGCGGCGCTCGACGCCGCCGAGGTCTTCCATCTGAGCCACCACGTCCGCTGGACCAAGTGGGCGGCGCCCCGGACGGTCCGTCCCGACGACCTCGAGACGACCACCTACCGGATCGGGCGGACGACGCTCGATCGGACCCCCGAGGTCCAGGAGCGAACCTCGGTGCGGCGCACGGAGAGCGGCCGCGGGCTCTCGTGGTTCCCGCTCGGCGATCGCTCGCTCCAGCGCGTCCACCGCACCCCCGAGATCGACCACGACCGACACCTCAGACTCGAGGGGTGGCGAGCGGCGCTGTCGACGCCGAGCGAGCGGGAGGTCCCGGGGTGGCCGCCGAACGCCGCGCTGTCGCACCCCTTCGTCGCGACGGCGGACGTCGACATCGACGACGGGACCGCCTCGGTCGGGGCGCGGCCGCTCGACGACGGCGCGGGCACCCGGCTGTACGCGCGCGGCGAACACGCCGTCTCGGTCGCCGTCGACGGCGAGATCCGAGCCGAGCGCCGCAGCGACGATCCCACCATCGACGTCGGGGGCGTCCCGGTCGGCGACGCCGAGTCGGTGTCGGTGCGGATCGACGGCGAGAACCCCGAAGGCCGGCTCTCGACGCGGACGCGGACCGAGGTGACGCTGCGCGGCAACGACACCGCCGGCGCGTCGGTGCCGCTGCTCCGGGACGTCCGCCTCGAGGACGCCACGCCGACGAACGCCGCCGGGCCGGGGGCGGTGCCGATCCGCATCCGCACCGCGGCGCGGGAGGCGGTCGCGGACGCAACCGTCTGGCATACGACCGGGAGCGCCGAGACGCCGCCGTGGGTCGACGCCTCGGGCTGGGAGCGGACGCCCGCGGGGTTCGGCTACCGGGGGCTTCGCGCGACGGTCGAGGCCCCCGAGTCGGCCGAGACGGTGAGTCTCGCAGTCGAGGTCGACGCCGAGTCGGGGAGTACGGTCCGGACGATGACGGCCGACGCCTTCCACGTCGGGCGGGCGCCGAACACCTCGACGCGGTTCGTCGAGGGGCGGCTCCGGACGGCCGACGGCGGCGCCGCCGACAACGACACCGTGATCGCAGCGCCGGCCGAGGGCGACCCCGTCGTCGCGTCGACGGGATCGAACGGCCGGTTCAGCCTCGAAGTGCCGAAAGACGAGTCCTACGAACTGCAGTACCGCCGCGGGGACCTCTTCGACGGGGGGTCCGACGAGTCCAGCGCCCCGAAGCGCCCCGACTTCTACTCGCTCGGGCGGGTCGAGGCCACCGAGGACACCGAACTCAATCGGACGCTGCCGGCGCCGACGCGGTTCGACGTCCGCGTCCGCGACGAGCGCGGCGTGGCCGCCGAGAACGCCACCGTCCGGATCGCCCACCGGGCGGGCAACGCCACGAGCGTCGTCGAACTCACGACGGACAAAGACGGGACGGTCGCCCTCGGCGGGACGCCGGGCCTGCATCTGGCGGGGCCGGTCAACGTCACCGTCGAGGCGCCCGAGGAGTCGCCGTTCGTCGCGTCGACGCTGCAGCGGACGGTGGCCCTCGACGGCACCGTCGAGCGCGCCACCGAGCGGTTCGTCCTCGAGACCGAGCCGCCGACTGCGGCGCTGTCGACGAGCCGGACGTGGATGCTCGAGGGGACGCCGACGACGCTCGACGCGAGCGCGAGCGAGGTGCCCGCCGGTCCCGCCGAGTACCGCTGGGACCTCGACGGCGACGGGTCGATCGACCGGGTGACCGACGCGCCGACGACGCGCTATGCGCCCGCACTCGGCGAGACCGACCCCTCGGTGACGGTCGTCGACGCGGCCGGCAAGCGCGCGAACGCGACGGTCGGGCCGATCCATGTGACCGAGGAAGTATAACCCCCGATTTTATGTTGTTGGGCACCCACCCAACACACGGCGAATGGCTCAAGAGCCCCTCTTCCAGTACACTCACGTCGAGGCCGGCCTCGTCGAGAACGTCGTGCTCCGGCCGACCGAGGCCACCGAGACCTACCCCTCGGGCTGGAAGTACACGCTCCATCTGGGTACCCTTGAGGACCTAACGCTCGTCCGGTACGACAACGCCCACGAGGGGATCAAAGGCCACGAGCATCACACTGCCGCCGGGGACGCCGGCGACGTCGCGTTCCCCGGGATGGTGGAACGGCTCGTCGAGTTCTGGGCGAGCGCGGACGAGTACTGGGACGTCGCGGGCGGCGATCCGCCGAGACCCTACTGATCGGACACTGACCGACGCAACCGTCGATACGGCTCAAACATGACCACGCTCCACATCACCGTTGGCGATCGAGACCAGCTCCGGGAGGACGCACTCCAGTTCGTCCGAACCACCGAAGCCGACGACCTTGAGACTCGAGACAGCAAGACGATACTCCAGTTTGGAACCTACGACGACCTCGTCGACAGCCTCACCCCGCTCCGCTTGGAACTCATCCGGGCGATCGCCGAGCACGCACCCGACAGCATGCGCGCGAGTGCCCGTCTCGTCGATCGTGACGTGTCCGACGTCCACTCGGACCTGAAGACACTGGAGACACTCGGGGCCATCGAACTCCGGGAAGGCGGTCCCGGCGGCGCGATGCAACCCGTCGTCCCGTTCGACCGGATCGAGATGCACATCGACTACCCGCTCGTCGACGACGTCGATGTCGGTGGCGATGGGACACCGGCGGACGCATGACGTCCGCCGCGGCGTGAACGGAGCGGGATCGAAGATCCAGCAGGCAGTCAGGCGTAGTCGTTCGGAAGGCGCTCGCGCCGTTCGTGATGACGAGAGAGCTCCGCTCTCTCCAACCATCTAATACGGCGCGGTTTCCCTGTGTGAGCCTCAGCCGGTCTATGACTCTCCGAACGCGACGTTCCCGTCACGGTGGACGGCACTCGGGTTTGTGCGCTGTTCTCTATCAGTCCTCAAGGCGCGGGACGTCCCCGAGGTCGCTTCGGCGCTCCCCGGCGAGATACGCCTCGTAGTACCCCAGCCCTCGAACCCCCGTCAGAAGCGTCGAGAGCGCGCCGAAGGCGAGCCGATCGCGTAGCGGGAGGTCGCGATCGGGGCGTTTGATGCCGCTGGGGCGGGGCGGAACGCCGGGCGTGCCGTAGCGGTCGGGGTGGTACCGCTGGAGCTGACAGAGGCCGCGGCCGACCCGGCGGTCCTTCGAGACGAGCTCGCGGAGCCCGTTCCTGGTCGGGTGATACATCGTGACGTCTCCGGCGAAGTGGCGGTCGTAGCCCGCCTCTGAAACGCGGTTGCCGAACTCCTTGTCGCCGCCGGAGACGAGTCGGTGGTCGAACAGGCCCACGTCGGCGAAGACGTCGCGGCGGACGAACAGACAGCAGGTCGGGGCGAACTGCTGGGACTCAAGGTACTGCTCGACCGGGAATCCGGTGTGGCGATCGTAGCGGGCGGCGAGAGAGGGATCGTCAGGGAGCGTGAGTTCGACGTGACAGCCCATGTAATCGGCGTTGGTGGACTCGAACGCCGCGAGCGCCGAGTCGAGCCAGTCCTCGGGGACGGTCATGTCGGCGTCGACGAACGCGATGATTTCGCTGTCGGTGTTGCGGATGCCGGTGTTGCGGGCGGCGTAGGAGGATTGGATCTCGGTTTCGTGGACGAGGGTGAGGTGGTCGTGATCGTTCTCGTAGGATCGGACGATTTCCGGGGTGTGGTCGGTAGAGTCGTTGTCGACGACGACTATTTCGTGGGGAGATTCGGTCGACTGAGCGACGAGTGAGTTGAGGGTGGCTCGGATACCGTCGGGGTCGTTGTAGACGGGGACGACGGTCGAGACCGCCGAGTGAACCATCACTGGGACGACGCAAGTTGGATTGATAAATCCGTTGATATATTTGATTCGACGGGTCAGGTGGCGACGGCGGCGTCTAGCACGTCGTGATACAGTTCGTCGCTGATCCAGAACCCTTCGGCTCGAAGCCGGTCGAGTTCGCGCCGCAGTTCGACGAACAGGCTCGACTCCTCGACGGGGACGAGTTCGAGGAATCCCCCGTCCCGTAGCGCGCGTAGGTCGTCGAGTCCGTCGTCACCGGCCGCGAGCTCGTCCCAGACCTGTTCGGGGGCGGTGACGCCGTCGAACTGCTCTCGAAGGAGATCGAGCCGGCCGATCAACGCCACGTTGAGAAGCGGCGACGTGTCACCGACGACGAGTTCACCGTCGGGCATACTCGAAGTCTTCGTCGAGTTCCGCCGCGGTGTAGTGGCGATCGACCTCGCGTTCTCCGAGCAGGCGATGGAACTCGCGGCGCGACAGCCCCGAGAGTTCCCGTGCTTTGCCGACCGAGAGGATCCCCTCGCGATACAGCGCCACGGCCAACTCGCGACGCACCACGTCCTCTCGTTCGTCTTCGGGGACGTTCAGCGCCTCGTAGACGCCCGTCGGAAGGTCGATCGTTCCCATAGGCACCGATTCGCGGAGTCGATATAAAGGCCTTTGCCGGGTCGATGGTCTCGGCTCCTCGCCATCGTCGGTCCAGTCGGACGAACAGACAGCGCGTGGGGGCGAGGTGGGGGATTCGAGATACCGTTCGACGGAAAGCCCGTGTGATGATCGTCGCGAGCCGGATGATGTGGGCTCTCGGGGAGGGTGACCTCGACGTGACAGCCTATGTAGCCGATTCCGGGTCCCCGGTCGGTCAGCGAAGGTAGCCGAGATCGGCGAGGCGATCCTCGACGTCCGACTCGACCGTCCCCGCGTCGCCTTTCAGCTCCATCGGTCCGAGCGTCTCGAAGGCTTCTTCGACCCGCTCCGAGCCGGTTCGATCGACTGTCATCGCCTCTTGAGCGTCGCGGATTCGCATCGTGAGCGCGTCCTCGCCGCGAGTTGCGGACTTCATCGTGTCGTCGCCCGCGCGTTCGTACGTCGCCCGCCAGGGGCCGTAGTAATCTCTCGCCGCCTCGTCGCTGCCCTCGAAGACGCCATCATGTTCGGCGAGGAGCCGTTCCGTCGAGGCGACGACGGGGCCGTCGGGGACGAACGAATCGCGCGATGCCGACCCCTCGAGCGCCGCCCGAACCGTGTCGGGGAACGCCGAGAGGGTCGCGGGCGCGTCGACGGTGACCGGGTCGGTCTGGCCCGGGTACTTGACGACCAACGGGATGTGCGTCAACACCTCGTCGATTCCCCAACTGTGATCGACCAGTCGCGTCCGGCCGGTGAGTCGGCTGATCTCGCCGAACCCCTCGCCGTGGTCGCTCGTGATCACGACGAGCGTCTCCTCGTGGACGTCCGCGCGTTCGAGCCCGCCGAGGAGGCGCTCGAGGTGGGCGTCGGCCTGCCGGATCGCCCCGTCGTAGAGGTGCTCGAACGCCTCGAGTTGCCACCAGGGCCGCCCCTGGACGAACTCGTTGGCCGGCGGTTTCTCGAACTCGGCGTGGAGCGCACGAAGCGTTTCGCCGCCCCACAGATCGTGTTTCGCGGCCGGTTCGTAAGGGAAGTGGGCGTCCATCAGGTTGAGACACGCCGCCCAGGGACGGTCGTTTTCGGCGCCTCCGGCGCTTGCGCCGTCGTCGGCCGCCCACCCCAAGAACGCCTCGATCAACTGCCCGGAGTCGAGCGTCTCCTCGAGGGAGCCGCGGCGCTTCTCGTAGGCGTGGTGGGCGCAGTTGAACAGCGACTTGACGGGCCGGTCGTCGCGAAGCGAGCGCCGCAGGTTGCCCGAGAGTCCGTCGTGCGTGGCCGAATCCGTCGGGCCGTGGGCGTCGGGGAAGGGCTTGTTCGACGACCCCGAGAACGTCTGCGTCCGCGCGTGATCGAAGGGCTCGGTCAGGTTCGAGGCGTGAGCGAGCACGGAGTTGACCGTGAAGATCCCCGTCCGGTAGCCCACAGCCGAGAGTTCCTCCCAGATCGTCGTGTCGGGTCGGAGCCGGTCCTCGTGGCGCGTCACCCCGTGTTCTTCGACCGCCGCGCCGGTCCAGACGCTGGCGTGGCTCGCGACACTGTGGATGCCGGGCGCTCTCGCCTGCCGATAGGTGGTCGCGCCGTCGGCGTACGAGGAGAGAAACGGGGTCGTCTCGCGGTGGTGCCCGTACAGTCCCACGTTCTTCGCTCGGACGCTGTCGAGGACGACGAGCAGGACGTTCGGGCGACTCATCCGCCCGGATCGACGGTTCGGATCGGTTTATCCGTTCGGGTTTCGCGTCCGCGTGTCGACGGCTCCGTTCGCTCCCGGTAGCGTTATACCCTCTACTCAAAAACGTCCGGACAGCATGGAGTTGGGTAACCTTCCCGGGCGGGCGCTCCGCAAGTATCGGACGGACGGGGGGCGCGAGCTGCTCCGGGAAGCGAGGACCCTCCTGTTGGAGGACGTCCTGTTGTATCGGCTCGGCTACCGTCGGTATCTCGAGGGGCGGATCGACGCCATCAGTCGATCGGAGCTCCGAGCGGAGGGGGACTGCGTCGTCTCAGAGCCCCACGAGGGGTCGATGCGGATCAAGGCGGCCGGCGGGTTTCGCGGGCGGCCGACGCCCGAGCGTTACGATCCCGGTGGCCGATTCGTCTGTGAGGTGCCCGATGCGACGCTGTTGGGACCGACCGGCCCCGGCGTGACCACCGAGGGGCGCGTCGTCGTCGACACCGTCGCCACCCCGCCGCTGGGCCCGCGACGGACCGGCGTCACGCTCGCGAAGTCGATGCGTGCGAACGGACTCGGACGGACGCTCGGGGTGCTCTCGGGGGGCGGGACGACGCCGGACCGACGCTTCGAGCTCGCGACACTTGCGGTCCCGCCGTGGCTCAACTATTACCACTGGACGATGGAGTGTCTCCCCCGGATCCGGCTGCTCGAACGCTACGGGGCCGAAACGGGACGCTATCCCACGCTGTTGGTCCCGCCGGACCCGCCGGGGTGGGTCGCCGAATCGCTCTCGATGGTCGACTACGGCGGCGACGTCGCCCGCTTCGGGGACGGGGTCGCCGCCGTCGAGACGCTCGTCGTGCCCACGTTTCCGGATCCGACGCCGGCCGAGTGCGAGTGGCTCAGAGACCGAATGCGGCCGTCGAAGCCGGCCAGGGTGGGGCAAAAAGCGGGTAGTGCGCGTGCGAACGCGATCGACACCGACGGCGGCGAACGCGTCTACGTCGCCCGCGGGGACGCGACCGTCAGACGCGTCGCGAACCGGGACGAACTTCAGGGCGTGTTGGATCGGTACGACATTGACACGTACCTCCCCGGCGAGTTGAGCGTCCGCGAGCAGGTCGCGCTGTTCTCGCGGGCCGACCTCGTCGTCGGTCCCCACGGGGCGGGGCTGACGAACATCGTCTTCGGCGAGGATCTCGCCGTGATCGAGCTGTTCGGCGGCAAACAGATCGCGACGTTCGACCGACTCGCGGCGGCGCTCGGCCACACGTACGCCTACCTCGAGGGCGAGGGGGTCGGCGTCGACATCCGGGTCGACACCGACGCACTCGACCGGACGATCGCACGAATCCTCGAGGAGTGATCCGCCGAGCCAGGGGGGCTACAGGTATCCGAGCTGTTCGAGGCGGTCCCTCGCGGGGACGGTCCCCGTTTCGGTCGGATCGGGGGCCGCCGGGTCGTGCTCGCCGGTGTCGGTCGCCGTCGTCTCCACCCACGGCACCCGACGCATACAGGACAGCGGGCAGCCGATGACGTGTCGGTAGAAGCCGTACTCGCCGAAGGCCTCCCCGTGGTCGGCGGTGATGGCGACCGTCTCGGCGTCGACGTTTTCGAGCAGTAGCTCGACCTCGTCGAGGACGAACCGGAGGTTGTCCAGATACGCATCCCACACCCGCTGTCGGGAGACGTCGCCGGCCCGAAGCGGGTCGAACGGCTCGAACAGCGCCGGTTCGGCCAGCGGGTACGGGTCGTGGGGGTACATGTAGTGGACGATCAGCCGGTCGGCGTCCCGCTCCCGGGCGGCGGCGATCGTCCGGTCGGTCGCGTAGCGTGGCGAGCGCCGCGTCCGATCGCCGCTGCCGACGGTCCACTCGGGGTCGCCCTCGAGGTCCGCCCGCCACAACTCCTCTATGTAGCCGAACGCCTCGGGCGGGACGACGTCGTAGTCGGTCGGTCCGAACGGCATCGCGGCGTGGCCCGTATCGCCGCGCTGGGTTAGGACCCGCTGCGTGTAGCTGTTGCCCGTGACGTACGCCGTCCGGGCAATCGCGTCCGCGTGCCCCCGACCGAACGTGTGGTTCAGCCACTCGAAGGAAGTACTGCCGACGGAGGGCATCGGCTCGACGTCGCCGAGGAAGTCGTACTCGTCGGCGACCTCGCGGAGCGCGTCGACCCGGCAGGCGTCGAGGACGACGAGCAGGTCCCACTCGCGGTCGAAGACGTTCGTCCCCCAGCGGTAGTGTTTGGTCGCGCTCAACAGCGCGCCGACGTAGACGTAGTACAGCGGCCGCGCGAGCCGGCTCGGGAGCGAGCGGTTCTCCGCCTGGAGGTGCTCGCGGCTTTCTTCGAGCCACTGCGAGAAGCTGACGGTCATCGGATACGTGCTTCAGGGATCGCTCGGGGTACGGGTCTTTCGGTCGCCCGCGGCTCACCGGTATCCGAGCGCCTCGAGTCGGTCCGTGACGTCCGTCTCGGAGGGCGATCGCTGCTCGATCGGCGGGTCGGCGCGGATCGCCGGCCGGTCGGTCGACTCGACGACGAACCACGGCACCCGGACCAACTCGGGGAGGTAGACGCCGTAGGGGTGGCCGTACTTGCGGCGGGAGGGGATCGGCCGGAAGCGCTCGCCGACGAGGTTGCCATGATCCGCCGACAGCACCGTCCGCCCGGGGAGGTCGGCGAGGAGGGTCTCGGCGTGGTCGAGGGCGACGTCGAGGTTCTCGCGGTAGGCCCGCCAGACCAACTCAATATCGAGGTCGTCGCCGTTTCGCAGGCGTTGCCAGACGGAGTCGCCGTCGACGGCCCCGCCGTCGGAGCCGGGGTCGGCGGCGGACGCGTCGGCCCACCACCCCCGGGCGTCGATCCGCCGCCCGACCTCGCCGATGAAGGGGTAGTGCGGCTGCATGAAGTGGACGATCAGGCGCTTGTTCGGGAACCGATCGCGGGCGTCCAGCGCCGCCTCGACGACGGTTTCGGGGTGGACGGTCTGGCGGTCGTCGTCCCACGCCGAGAGCAGGTCGACGACGGCGTGGAACGTGCCGTCGTCGAGGCCGAGTCTCGGCAGATAGGGGTTCGTGTTGACGTACACCGTGTCGTGGAACGTCCCGTTCGCGAAGTTGCACTCGAGGAACTCCTCGCTCGTCGACCCGAGCGAGATCCGCGACTCCAACCGACAGTCGGCGTCGAGTCGCCCGGCGAACGCCTCGGCGCGGTCGGCGAACATGTCGTACCGGCAGGCGTCGAGGACGACGAGCGTGTCCCACTTCTCGTCCATCACGCGCGTTCCGGACCCGTATCGCGACCGGAAGGCGAGGTTGTTGAGTTCGATGGGGGCGTAGCCGAGCGCGGCTCTGACCGTTTCCACCAGCCCCCGCGTCTCGTAGACGTGTTTCGCCCGCCGGAGGTGGTGTCGCATGCGTGAGGGTTGCCCGGACGAACACAATAGCGCTGCGGTCGGTCGCCGGGGGCGACGACGGGGGCGACGCCCACAACGGCTGTCGATCGCGGGACCGAAGCGTTATTGGGCGCCGCTCGCGGATTCGTGTCCGAGCGCGCGCCCGTCATGAATTTGGGACAGACGTCGGTGGTGTACTTTCTCTCGCGATTGGCAGCGTCCGCCCTGGGGTTCGTGGCGACGGTGTATTTCGCTCGATTGCTCGGCGCCGACGCCCTGGGGATCTACTACCAGGTGGTCGCCTTGGTCTCCTGGCTCGCGATCCTCGGGCAGGTCGGCCTCTCGGGGGCGGTCTCGAAGCGCGTCAGCGAGGGCACGGAGCGAAAGCGATACGCCGCGGCGGCGGCCGTGTCGATCGGCGGGCTGTTCGCGGTCCTC
The DNA here is from genome assembly GCF_000591055.1 of Natronomonas moolapensis 8.8.11. Lineage (GTDB taxonomy): Archaea > Halobacteriota > Halobacteria > Halobacteriales > Haloarculaceae > Natronomonas > Natronomonas moolapensis. The sequence continues at coordinate 2,496,592 of NC_020388.1, forward strand.
GCCGTCGCGCTCGCGTTGGCCCGGCCGTACGTCGACGCCTACGTCGGCTACCCGGCGACGGGCTACGTCGCCGCCGTGCTGTTCGCCACGCTCGCGTGGTCGACCGTCGCGTCGCTTCTGAGCGGCCTCCACCGCGTCGGCACGCAGGGCGCCCTCCAGACGGTAAAGACGGGGGGACGGGGGCTCCTCCAGATCGGCGCACTCTTTGCCGGGTTCGAACTCGCCGGCGTGTTCTTCGGCTACGTCGGCGGCTTTCTCGTCGCGACCGCCGTCGGCGCGGCCGTCGTCGCCCGCGAGCTCTCGGGGATCGCGCGGCCCCGGCGGCGCCACTTCCGGAGCCTCCTCGAGTACGCCAAGTTCGCCTGGCTCGGGCGGCTCCAATCGCGGCTGTTCAACTACACCGACGTCCTCGTGTTGGGGCTCTTCGTCCCCTCGTCGCTCGTGGGCATCTACGCCGCCGCCTGGGGTATCGCGCAGTTTCTCATCCTCTTCGCCGGGGCGATCAGTTCGACGCTGTTCCCGGAGATGAGCCGTCTCTCGGCCGACGAGAGCCCCGAGGCGGTGCGTTCGCTCACAGAGGACGCCCTCGCCTACGCCGGCTTGTTGTTGATCCCAGGGCTCGTCGGCGGGGTGATCGTCGGCGACCGGCTGTTGGCGATCTACGGCGAGGCGTTCCGGCAGGGCGCGACGGTGCTCGCGGTGTTGATCGTCGCGAACCTGTTTATGAGCTACCAGAACCAGCTCTTGAACACCCTCAACGCGATCGACCGGCCCGACCGCGCCTTCCGCGTCAACGCCCTCTTCGTCGTCTCGAACGTGTCGTCGAACGTCGTCTTGATCTACCTGTACGGGTGGCTCGGCGCGGCGGTCGCGACCGCGCTCTCGGTCGCCGTCAGCCTCGCCGCCGCCCACCGCTCGCTCGGTGCGATCGTCGACGTCGCGATCCCCTACCGCGAGATCGGCCGTCAGTGCCTCGCCGCGCTCGCGATGGGTGGAGTCGTCCTCGCGGGCCGTCGAGTCGAGAACGCCTACCGCCTCTTGGAGCACAACCTCGCCACCGTGTTCGTCCTCGTCGGCCTCGGCGCGGGCGTGTACTTCCTCGCGTTGCTCGCGATCTCGCCGCGCTTCCGCGAGACCGTCGACCGGAACCTCCCGGTGGCGCTGCCCTTTCTGTCGACGTGAGGTCACGACGCGCCCGGTCGGTGGGCGGTCGACGATCGGTCGACTGCGCACCGTTCCGCGAGTCGCAGGCTTTTGTGCCCGGGGCGCGGAGACGATAACATGAATATCGGCTTCGACCTCGGCGCGAACGTCCCCTCGGGCGTGGTGGCGCTGCACGCCCTCGTGGGCCTGTTCTTTCTGTACGTCGCGAGCGTGAACGCCGCGGGCGGCGAACTGATCGGGGCCGGGCTCAACGCCGTGATCGGGCTGGCGCTCGTGGCCGTCGGAGTGGTGGCGGGGCGCATCACGGCGCGGCGATGAGTCGGGCCGCCCGTCGCCTCACTCGGGCGCCTCGCGGAGCAGCTCCCGCCGGGGCTTCGTCAGCCCGTAGAGATAGCCCAGGCCGACGGCGGCGGTGAAGGCGAGAATCGCGGCGATCTGTTTCGCCTGCGCGAGCGACGGGCCCAGAAGCGCCTTCTTCGCCCGTTCGGGGAGGTATTTGACGAAGAGGTCCCGGAGGTACGCCCCCTCGTTGCCCTGGCTTCGGGGGTACAGAATCGCCAGCACGCGCTTGGAGAAGCCCTGCCAGAACGACCGGAACAGCAGCCACCGGACGTCGCCGCGGTACGCAAACAGCTTGTGGTGGACGACCGCATCGTCGGTGTAGACGACGCCGTGGCCGTAGCGCTCCTGGAGCCGGATGCCGACCGGGGCCTCGTGCGCCTGGACGTGCCTGTCCCCCTTCCGGCCGGTGTTGGGATCGTAGCCGCCGACGGAGAGAAACGCCGAGCGTCTGTAGGAGACGTTCGAGCCGTACGTGTTGCGCACTTCCTCGCCCTCGGTGGCGAAGCCCCGCTCCGTGCAGCCGACGAGCCAGTAGAACTCCTCGGGGAAGAACTCGGGTTTGGCCGTCTGCCAGTCGGGGGCGACGTAGCCGCCGACGGCGAGCGTGTCGGTCGTCTCGTAGACGTCGACCAGCCGCTCGATCCAGTCCGGGTCGGCGACGGCGTCGTCGTCGATGAACGCGACGACCTCCCCCGAAGCCAGCTCGGCGCCTTTGGTCCGGCTGTAGGAGATGCCGCGGTTCGCGTCGTTGCAGTGGACGACGATGTCACCCGCAAAGCCCGCCGCGGCGTCGCTGTCGGGACCGAAGCGCTCGCGGACGCGCTCGTACACCGCGTCGTCGCCGTCGACGACGAGGACGACCTCGAGGGCGTCGTGGGTCTGTGCGAGGACGCTCTCGACCGCCTCGACGAAGGGTTCGAGGCGATCCATCGCGTAAGTGCAGACGACGACGGAGACGTCCATTCATCGTGTGATTCAGCGCCGTCGCGAATAAGGATTCTGAACTGAATCGTACGGATCGGGGAGAGGTGGGTTCGGCCCGCCCGCAGTGGGGAGTCGGCGTCGGTCGTCCCGGCGCGATCGGCGGTCCGGGGGGGCGTGGCTGGCCGACGTTCTTCGACGGAACGACGGGACTGACCGTTTGCCGGCGCGAGAAAGCGTTATGTATGAACGTATGTTGAGTATGAATAATGAGTGAGACAGAACAGTTGAGTGACTCTGAGAAAGAGATCGTCGCCGTCACCAAGCACGGGCAGGCGACCATTCCGAAGCGGTTCCGCGAGAAGCTCGGGATCGAGGCTCCCGGGAAGGTGCTGTTCCGGGAGACCGAGGACGACGAGATACTCGTCGAGCGGGTTCGCTCCCCGAGCGAGATGCGCGGGTTCGCCGCTCGCAGCGAGGCATCGACCGACACGCCCGCATCCGAGCTACTCCGCGAGAAGCGCGAGCGGGACCGACGAAAGCGCGAGGCACAGTTCCCCTCGGAGACGTGATGGCGGCGCCCGACCGCATCGTCTTCGACGCCGAGCCGCTGATCGCTCATGCGGACGCCGAACCCGGCAGCGACGTCGTCAAGGCGTACCTCGACGCAGTCGCCGTCGGGGACGCGACCGGGTACGCCAGTTGCGTGACCCTCGCCGAGATCCGCTACGTCATCGCCCGGAAGTACGACCGGGCCACCGCCGACGAGTATCTCGACTGGCTCACCGACCTCGGCGTCGAACCCGTGGACGTTAGCGATGCCTGGATGGCGGCCTCGGAGTTCGGTCTCGAGTACAACCCAGCGCTCGGTGATTCGTTCGCGCTGGCGACCGCCGAGTACGTCGAGGCGACGCTTCTAGTCGGCGGCGACGACGACTACGACGGCGTCTCCGAGGTACCGATAGAGCGGTTCCGCGACGGAGCTTCGTAACGAGCTGTTCAGTATTGACCGTGGACGGAAGCGGGTCGGGTCGGAACGCCGAATACGTCCCCTTCGATGTCGTCGTGGGAACGATCTCACCGGGCGCTGCCTCGTCGAAGTCGTCTCGCTCCACCAGTGGTATCCCCACGAATACGCCCGCCACTATTGACAACCACGCAGCGTCTCCACGTCCGAGTTTGGAGACACGTACTCTTCGTATTGGGTTTGCGAGTAGTGCTTCTCGACCCGGTTTGCGGGGGATTCGTCGCTGAAGCTGGAAACGTCCGAGAGACGCTGTCAGTTTGTCCGCAGTACGAACGGGGAATCGGAGCCGCCGATCCATCGGGGGCGCAGAGCGTGTACAGCCGTCGTCCGGCGCTGTCGCTGTCCGTCGGAGCGTCGCGCGAAAAAATGAACCCGCACCGCGAAACCGCACGGCACTGCACCGCACCGCACAGCAGAGGGGGGACTGAATCCCGGCCGATCCGGGAGTCAGTTAGTTACTCGCGTTAGTTGGCGTTCCGTCGGGCTGCCAGCAGTGCAGCGCCGAGGAGTGCCACGAGCGCGATGACCGCACCGAAGCCGGGCTGACCCTCGGGTTCGGACGTCGCGGTCGATTCGGGCTCCGCTGTCGGTTCCGGCGTCGGCTCCGGCGTCGCTGCATTCAAAAGCCGTACCGCTTGTGTGCCTCGTCGATGGGGACGATCTCCAGCACGCGCACCTCCGCTTCGTCCTCCAGGACGGTGTAGATGGCCGTGTAGGTTCGGGAGATGTGCATTCGGTAGCGGTCGCGGCGGCCGTCGATGGGGAGCCGCTCTGTGTCGCCACGGCCGCGTCCCGGATAGGGGTTCTCGGCGAGATAGCCGAGGGTCTCCCTGCAGATTCGCTCGGTCTTCCCGTCGGCGACGTCGAGGAACTCGCGGGCGTCGTCGCCGAGCAGGACATCGTACTCACCCATCCGAGAGGGAGGTCAACTCGTCGCGGGGCGTCTCCTCCAGCGTTCGGAAGCGTTGCTCCAGATCCTGCCGTCGTCGCTGTCGGGCGAGTTCCTGCAGAAGGTCGTCGTACGTCTGGCCGGGCTCTTTCAACTCGTGGAGCTCCTTTCGCGTCTCCTCGGTCACCGGGATTCGTTTGTCCGCCGACATATATACGTGCGTATCGGACTGACAGTATTAACAGTTCCGCACGTGGCAGCCCCCAGCGGGCCGTCGTGGAACGACGCCGGCGACGCCACCACCTTCGTCCGGCACGCGGGAGACAGCGCTCGATGCCGTGGGTCCCGGTTCGGGTATGCCCCTTCAGACGACGGCGTGGCGACGGTCCCCGACGAGGCCCGCCGCGCGGACAGGCGGCGGCCCCGCGATGCGTTGGGGGCGACCTTCGAGTACGAGGCGAGCGCCGTCACCGGTCCGGTCGGGAGCGCGGAGGTGTACGACCGTCCGCCGACGTCGGTACCGTCGCTCTCGGTCGAAGCGTCGCGCGAAAAAATGAAGCCGCACCGCGAAACCGCACGGCACAGCACAGCACCGCACCGCAAAGGGGAGACTGAATCCCGGCCGATCCGGGAGTCAGTTACTTGTCGGCGTTAGTTGGCGTTCCGTCGGGCTGCCAGCAGTGCAGCGCCGAGGAGTGCCACGAGCGCGAGGACCGCACCGAAGCCGGGCTGACCCTCGGGTTCGGGCGTGTCCGTCGGCTCTTCGGTCGGTTCGGCCGTCGGTTCCGGCGTCGGTTCCGGCGTCGGTTCCGGCGTTGCCGTCGGTTCCGGCGTCGGTTCCGGCGTCTCGGCGGCCATCTCGCCGAAGAGACCGTCGTCGGACTGGACAGTCTCGCCCGCAACGCGGAACTCGACCGTCGCTTGGTCGCCAGCCTCGCGGTCACCGAAGTCGAAGGTGGCCTCGAAGCTGCCGTCGTCGGAGATGTTCACATCCTGGCTCTCCAGGAAGCTCTCCGTCTCACCGCGCTGGCTCACACGCACCGTTGCGTCCGAACCAGGCGCGACGTTCGTCGTGCCCGACACGGTCGTCTCGTTACCCGCCGAGATCATAACCGTCTCGTTCTGCATATTGTCGAACTCGGCCGACCGCTCCTCGAAGGTGAAGGAGGCACTGGTCACAGCGCCTTCTCCAGCTGCGAAGTACGGATAGGCGTCGTCTTGATCGTCGACGTCGCCGGAGTCGCCACCGGCCTCGCCGTGCGGACCAAGATCATCGACACTACCGATACCGGGGTCGGTGATGCTGCCAGGCGCGGTATCCTGTGCCGTGCCGGTGTTAATACCGGATGTGGCACCTTCGTTGAAGAACTCGAACCGATCATCGCTGTCGGTCTCGTATTCGAGTGCGACATCGAAGTCCGTGTCTGCGTTGAGTTCACGCGTGAACGGTTCGGCGTCGGAGTCAACGACGATGTACAGTTCGCCGTTCTCGTTGTCGACGAGAATATCAATCTCGTTGCTCGCCGCGTTCGCGAGATCAATCTCGTTCTCGCCTTGGTTGCCGATATCGTCGGAACTCTCGAACGTCAGGGAGATACCTTCACCGTCACGGTCAACGTTGTCGACCGTTCCGCTGCTGGGGTTCAGCGCGAGTGCGTCAAGCGTGCTCGGGCTGAAGCTCTCCTCTTCGTCAGGGATGACCGGATCGAAGTTACCTTCGACCGCGACCATGTGGCCGTAGAGACCGGAGGCTTCGATCTGGATGACGACCTTGTCGTCAAGGGCGACGTCCTCGCTCTGCGTGAGCGGGCTGTCTTCGACGAGTGCGGAGATCGTGTCGTACTCGTCAGCGTTTTCTTCAGGTCCAACCCAGACGTTCGTCTCGCCGAGGCTGGGGTTCTGGAGATCGATCGTTGCGAAGCCATCCTCTTCGTCGAGGCTGGACTCGCCGTCTTCGGCGACGAACTCAGTCGAGCCAGTCGCGGCCAGACTGTAGTCCGTCGGCTGGATCGGTCGGATCAGCTGTGTGGTCGGATGGTCGTTGTTGTTATCCAGCGTGTCGAGTTCTTCGAGGTACTGCGTGAAGGAAATCTGGTTGTTACCACCCAGATCAGCGTCGTCGTAGAACTCAGGCTGGATCTCCCAGTTACTCACTGCATCACCGTAGACATCGAGCCCGTTGTTGTTGGTAGTCGTGTCAGTCGGATCTTCGCTGAGCGTCTGAGCGATCAGGCTCTCGGCGATATCGTCCTCGGAGTTGAGAACGTTCTCGCTGGTGCCCGTGCCGATCAGGCGCGTGTTGATCTGGAAGGTGACTTCGTCGTCGTCGTCATCGTCTTCGATGTAGATGACGTCGACGAAGTCGGATTCTTCGTCACCGAACTGGAGGAGTGCTTCGTCAGTATCCTCCATGTCGGCGGTCACGGTGACGATGTCACCGGCAGATTGCGTGTAGACGCTTTCGCTGAAGTCGATGGTGACATCCTCGTCGGCCACGGTAGCCGTCGAGGAGCTAGTCGCCTCGGTGTCGTGGACATCGAAGCTGAACTCGTATTCAGCTGCGTCTTGACCGATGAACGAGACGTCCGTGTCATCGACATCTTGGTTCTGGTAGAACAGGACCTTCTCGTCGGAGTCGTCCTCATCGTCTTGGTAGAAGAGGACATTGAGAGGGCCGGCAGCCGAGTCGCTGAGGCTGGGGCCAGCGACGTTTTCGATGTCGTAGTTGGCGTCGCCACCACCAGCGAGGTTGACGCTCAGCTGATCGGCACTATCGGCATCAGTAGTGGAACTGTCTGCGAGGGCACCATCCTGGAGCGCTTCGAATGCGCTGTCGTAGGTGTTCCCGTCGCCCGTGCCACCGTGGGTGATGGTCACCGAACCGTTGTTCTGGATATTCGCGTCGCCGTTCTGAACGAGTGCGTTGCTGACGAAGAGGTTGAACAGTTCGTCGTTGTCGAGGTCGCCGTTGGCGGTCACGTTGGTCGTGTAGGTGCCACGGCTGGAGTCGACCTCGAATTCGACGAGGCTGTCCTCGTAGTCATCGCTGATCGCCGGCAGGTCTTCCTCTTCGGGGTCGAAGGTGGTCTCGAGGTCTTGGACGGTAATCTCGAAAGTGCCGCTACGTTCGAGTTGTCCGTCGGTCGGGAGGCCGTTCCCCGCGACGTAGTAGTTGTCAGCGTCGAGGTCGGACGTTTCAGACTCGAGAATGGCTGTCTCATCAGTATCAGAGGACGTCAGACCGGAGACGCCATCAATACCGTTGTTGAAGCTTTGGTCGGAACGGACCGTAGTCGCATCAGGCGTTCCGGATCCGGTTGTAACGGTGATGTCGCCGACATCCTCACCAGCGACATTGCTGTCGAGGTAGCCGTTACTGAGTGCGAACTTCAGCGTACCGACGGAGTACTCGTCGATGAAGTTCTGGACGTTGGTCGTCGGGTCGAACGCAGTCGTGTCGAGTTCCTTTTCGAAGCGGCTGTCATCGACGCTGCCTGCATCGAAGGCCTCGACACCACGGAGTTCGTAGCCGCCGGTGTCCTGGATATCCGGACCGAAGACGTAGACATCCTGACCCTGGTAGGCCAGCGAGCCGTCGGTCGCGTAGGTCAGGTCAGCTGTTGACTGAGCCGCCTGAACTCGGAGAACCGGGTTGACAGTCTGAGAGGTTCGCCCCTCTGTAAGCGTGAGCACGAACGGACTATCGCCGGCGTTAGAGTCGGCGACTGAGAACGTTGTTTCACCAACGGCATCCGTGTTTTTCGTATCTCCATCGGTATCCGTGCCGTCGTCAGCACCATCAGTATTCAGCGTGACCGTGATGCCGCTGATTCCTGCGTCCTGGCTGTCGGTCGCCGTGACGGTGAACGTGGACTCTTCACCTTCACCGACGGTCGACTCGGCCGGGGACACGTCGAGTTGGACCGGCGTAATATCGTAAGCGTCGGAGTTCGTGTTGGAGTCCCGAGTTGTGCCTCCATCGACAGTCTCAACCGTCAAGCTATTTCCAGTACTTGCAGACCCGGCATTCTGGACGCCAGTCGTTCCGTCCCCAACATTAAGGGTGAACGAACTTGCGGTCGAAACAGTTTCCGTAGCAGACAAGCTGACGGATAGACCGTTGGTGATCGTGGTAACTCCGGAGACCGTTCCAGAAAACCCGCTGCCAGTACTTACTTCATTGGCACTGGCTATAGCAGCTAGGTTTTGTGGTGTCGCATCAGGGAATGTGATGTCGACTTGGTCAAAGTCACTGTCTGTGGTAAACGATACGTCATACTGCGTCGTTTCACCTGCAGTAGTAACCTGCAGTGAAGCGTCCGCATTTGTAGTAGCCTGCGCAGCGGCTCCACCAGCAAACGCTACTGTCCCTGCGAAGACCCACAGGAACATGAGCGCTGCCAGGAAGACGGCGCGCAGTTTCTTGTTGTTATAGTTTCGTGTCATGTGTTGTGTCGTACTGCATCGCATCGCACTGCAACCACATCGACCTCCGACCCGTTTCCGTCCTGGATCGTCCCGCGAGGGGACACACCAATCGACCGGTCGACGCACCGCGCCGCACCGACGCACTCACCCGCAGACGTACTGAGTCTCCCAGAGGTCATGGGTAGGGGTACGTCCCATCCATCTAACGAATCGGGTATATGTTTTGTGTTTTTTCGCGACACGACCGCGCCCCGCCGAACGCCGGGGAATCCGCCGAGAGCGACCCCCACGCGGCGATTCCGGGGACCCGAGAGTGTGGGACACACCCCCATACAGCGGCCGGTCGGGCGGCCGAAAGGGTATATAAATGATTCCGTGGGGGGATATAAATAGCGCCGCGTCCGCGGCGGTGCCCCGGCGTGGGCGAGTGGGACCGTCGGGGCGGGCGATTCACCGGGAGGGGCAGGCGAGGACTGATCGGCACGTTTTTTAGGTTGTCCTAAAAAGAGGGGCGTAATGCAATCGCGTCCGAACCGAGCGGAGCGAGACGTCTGCGTCATCGTCCCGACGATACGGGAGTACGACTGCGTTCGAGCGTACGTCGAGAACGCACGCGAGCACGGCTTCGACACCGACCGGCTGTTCTTCGTCCTCGTCACCGAGGACTTCTGCGACACCGAAGCGATGCGGGCGATGCTCGAGGACCTCGACGTGGCGGGAGCCGTCTTCGACGGCACGCGCCGCGAGGAGTGGTACGAGACCCACGGAGTCGAAGAGTACGCCCACGTCGTCCCGGCCGCGAGCCACGCCGAGACGAGCTTCGGACTGCTGTACATGTGGGTCGAGACGGCTTTCGAGTACGGCGTCTTCATCGACGACGACACGCTTCCCCACGACGACACGGACTACTTCGGCCGCCACATGGCGAATCTCGCCTTCGGCGGCGAGGTCGAGCGCGTCCGATCCGACGAACAGTGGGTGAACGTCCTCTACCAGAACGCCGACGAGCACGGTCTGTACCCCCGGGGGTATCCCTACTCGGCGATGAACGAGACCGTCGAAACCGACACCGTCGCACTCGACTCCGGGGAGGTCGTCGCTTCCCAGGGGCTGTGGACGAACGTCCCCGACCTCGATGCGGTTCGGATCCTGATGGACGGCGACCTGGAGGGGCAGGCCCAGACGCGGACGACCGCGGCCGACTTCGAACGGGACTTCGTCGCCGCCCGCGGGAACTATCTCACGGTGTGTTCGATGAACCTCGCGTTCCGCCGGGAGGTGATCCCCGCGTTCTATCAGCTCCCGATGGACGACAACGAGTGGGACGTCGGCCGCTTCGACGACATCTGGAGCGGCGTCTTTCTCAAGCGAGCCTGCGACCTCCTCGGCACGCGGCTCTACAACGGCCGGCCGCTCTGTGAGCACAACAAGGCCCCGCGGTCGACGTTCGACGACCTCCACAACGAGGTCGCCGGCCTCGAGCTCAACGAACACCTCTGGGAACTCGTCGACGGCGTCGAACCGGACGTCGACGAGTCCGAGGACGCGGCCGACCGCTACGCGGCGGTCTTCGAGGCGATGGCACAGCGACTCGCCGAGGGCGAGTTCGAGGCGTACCGAAACGGCGAGTTCTTCGTCCACGTCGGCGAGTACATGCTCGAGTGGCTCGACTGTCTCGACGCCCTCGAGACGTCGAGAGCGCCCGCCGCGGCCGGCGACTGAAGCGACGAATATAAGTACTTTTAGGTGGACCTAAAAAACATGACCGAGAAACGATCACACGAACGGACGACAGAGCGGCGGCGGTTTCTCGCGACGGCTGGCGCACTCGGCGTGGCCGGTCTCGCCGGCTGTTCGGACTCGCTCGGCGGCAACGGCTCGGGCAACGGCGACACCACCGACTCGCCCGTCGGCCAGATCGGATCCGGCCGCGAGGGCCGCGACGCCCCCGGCGGGACGCCGATGAGCGAGATGCCGGAGCTGTCGGGCGAACTCACCGTCTACTCCGGGCGCGGCGAGTTCCTCGTCGGCGACCTCATCAGCTTCATCGACGACCGCTACGACGACCTCGAGTTGACCGTCCGCTACGGCAGTTCGACCGACCTCGTCAACCAGATCGTCAACGAGGGCGACGGCTCGCCCGCCGACGTGTTCTACTCGGTGAACGCCGGTTCGCTCGGCGCGCTCGCAGACGAGGGTCGGGCCGGGACTCTCGACGACGGCGTCGCCGGGCTGGTCCGCGAGGAGTTCCGCACGGACGAGTGGATCGGGACGTCCGGACGCGCCCGGACGGTGCCGTACAACACCGACTCCTTCGCCGCCGCCGACATGCCCGATGACGTCATGGCCTACCCCGAGGCGTTCGACGGGGACCTCGGGTGGGCCCCAGCCTACGGCTCCTGTCAGGCGTTCGTCACCGCCATGCGGCTCATCGAGGGCGAGGAGGCGACCCGCGAGTGGCTCGAGGCCGTCCTCGATGCTGGGATCACCGGCTACCCCGACGAGTTCGCCGCCTGCCAGGCGATCGCCGACGGCGAGATCGACGCCGCGTTCGCGAACCACTACTACATCCAGCGCGTCCTCGACGGCAATCCGGAGGCCTCGCTCGCGACCGCTTTCACCTCCGGCGACGCCGGTGCCGCGTTCAACGTCGCGGGCGCGGCCGTCGTCGACACGACCGACGACGAGAGCCTCGCCAACGGCTTCGTTCGGCACCTGCTGTCCTCGGAAGCCCAGGAGTACTTCGCCACGTCGACGTTCGAGTACCCGCTCGTCCCCGGCGTCGAGCCAGTCGGCGACCTCCCCACGATCGACGAACTCGACGTCCCCGATATCGACCTCTCGCAGCTCTCGGAACTCGAACAGACAGTCGATCTCATGCGCGACGTCGGCGCACTCTGATCGGGACAGCGTGACGCCCCCCCGAGACCGGCTCCGGCGACGGATATCGAGGGCCGTCCGCGAGGCGACCCGTCGCGTCGGTGTCCCACGACTCGTGGCCGCCGTGGTCGTCGTCGCCGCCGCAGTCGCCGTCTTCGTCGTCTCGAGTACGGTCTTCGCGTACCACTCGAGCAACCACGACGAGGGCGTCTACCTGCTGCAGGCGGCGCTGCTGCTCGAGGGGCAACTCGAACTCCGGGCGGGGGAGTTGGCCGGCGCGTTCCGGCCGTGGTTCTTCGCCGAGGACGGCGGCCGGCTCTACCCCAAGTACACCCCGGTCCCGGCGGCGCTGTTCGCGGTTTCGATGGCGCTGTTCGGCGAGCCGCGGGTGACCCTCGCCGCCGTCGCCGCGGCGAACGCCGGTCTCACGTACCTGCTGGCGGCGACGGTGTTCGACCGCCGGGTCGGTGCCGTGGCCGCGGCGCTCTTTTCGGCCTCGCCGCTGGCGCTCGTGACGACGTCGGCGTTTCTCCCCTACGCGCCGACGACGGCGCTGAACCTGCTGTTCGCCGTCGCGTACCTGCGGGGCGTCCGCGACGGCTCGGCCGCGGCCGCGGGGGTCGCCGGCCTCGCGATCGGAACCGCCTTTTTTGCCCGCCCCTACACCGCGGTGCTGTTCGCGGCCCCGTTCGTCGCCCACGCGCTCTACTCGGTCGCCCGGTCGGTGTCGGCCGACGGGATCGCGCTCGCGGGACCGGTCCGGAGACAGGGCCTCACGGCGCTCGTCGGCCTCGGGTTCGTCGGCGTGACGCTCGCGTACAACGTCCGGATGACCGGGTCGGCGGTCCTGTTCCCCTACGAGGCGTTCGCCCCCGCGGACGGTCCCGGGTTCGGTCCCCGGGAGATACTCGGCCACTCGGTCGTCTACACCCCCGAGTTGGCGCTGACGGCCACCGGCTACGCCCTCCGCTATCTCGCGACGCGGTGGTTCGTCGCGGGACCGATCGGGACGACGGCCGCGCTCGCCGGCCTCGCGCTGGTCGCCCGCCGCTGGATCGACGGACGGGACGACGGCGACGCCTTCGAGCGCCGTGCGGGGCTGGCCCTCGCCGGCCTTCTCGTCAGCGTCACCGCCGGCAACGTCGCCTTCTGGGGCAACTACAACGTCCTCGCGACGATGTCGGACCCCACCGACGGCCTCGTCTCGCAGTTCGGCCCGTTCTATCACTTCGACCTGCTCGTCCCCCTCTCGGTGTTCGCCGCCGTCGCCGTCGTCGCCGGGTGGGATCGGGGGGTTCCGGCCGTCCGATCGTCGATCGAGCGCCGCGGCTCACGGCGGGTGGCCCGTGCTGCGGTTGCGCTCCTCGTCCTCTCGGCGCTCGTCGGCGCCTCGGTCGCCGCGGCCGCGGCCATTTCGGCCCCGCTGGACCGGAACGCGGCCCATACCGACAAGTACGCGACCGCCTACGAACCGGTCGAGGCGGCCGACCTCGAGGACGCAGTGGTCTTCGTCCCGACGCCGTACGGCGACTGGCAGAACCACCCCTTCCAGTACCTCCGCAACGACGGCGGCCTGGACGGCTCCGTCGTGTACGCGCTCGATCGCGACCCCGGCGGCGACTTCGCCGTCCTCGATGCCTATCCCGACCGGACGCACTATCGCTTTGCCTACCGGGGCGAGTGGACGCCGAATCCGGACCGACACGTCACGCCGACACTCGAGACGCTCGAGCTCCGGCGCGGCACGGCGCTGGCGGGCGAGACAGTCGTCGGCGTCCCGCCGCGGGTCGCGCGCGCGACCGTTCGCCTCGAGAGCGAGACGGGGGCGAGTTCGGAGTACGCGGTGTCCGACCCCGGCGGGTCGATCGCCGTACCCTGGTCGATCGACCGCGATGCGGCGCGCCTGACCGCGGCCGACGACGCCGTCCGGGTCGGCGGCACCGACACCGTCGTCCTGACCGTGACGCTCGTCCAGCCCGACGGCGGGACGCTCACCTACCGCCAGGAGACGACCGTCCGGACCGACCTCGAGGGTGTCGAGGCGGTGTGGCCGCCGGAGCGCTCCGTCTGCCCGCTCGTCACCGCCTGCGGCAACGAGGGGACGTACCTCCCCGACAGACCGGACGCCCACCGCGATGGCGTCTCCTTCGAGACGCGTCTGGGACCGCAGGCGTGAGCGAGACGTAACGGTTATATAAACCCCAGCTGGAATCCGAGACATGACCGGCCGTACCAGGGAGATCGACTACCCCAAAGTGACCAAACGAAGCGTCGCGCTCGGCTTGGCCCTCTTTTTATTTGGCGGGCTCGGGCGAGGCCTCGTCCAGACGCTGGGAGTGCAGCTCCCGGCGTGGGAGTTGACCCTCCTGTTCGATCTGGAGGTGCTCGGAATCGGCATCTTCCTGCTGTCACCGATCGTATTCGGTGTCCTTCTGCCCCTCACCGAGTGACCGGAGGCACTCGAGCAGAGGGAGTCCCAGCGTCTAGTTGCGATCGGGTGTCAAAGTTCAAGGGGAACGTCGCGTGTTTTGCCGCGGGAAGAGAATCAGTCGTCCGGCCGAACCCACACCCGGCCTACCGGAACCGTTCTTCCAGTGAGACCTTCAGAATAGACTTCGCGATCGCGAGGCCGCCCTCGATCGGGTCGAGTTTCGTCTCGCCGGCGCGCTCGCGGTAGGCGATCGGGTGCTCGCGGACGTCGTAGCCCCGCATCAGCGGCCGGATCAGAAGCTCCGCCGAGAGACCGGTGTTCTCGGTCCACTCGATCGACTCGACGACCTCCCGGCGGTAGGCGCGCATCCCGGTCGTGGTGTCGTGGACGACCTCGCCCATCAGGGCGCTCGCGAGGGTGGCGAAGGCGCGGTTGCCGAAGCGGTTGAACGCGGGCATCGCCTCGGCCCCGTGGTAGAGGCGGTCGCCGCTGACCACGTCACACCCCTCGTTGATCGCCGCGAGGAACGCCGGCAGTTGCTCCATCGGATAGGTGTCGTCGCAGTCGGTGGTGACGACGATCGGCCGATTCGGCGCGAGGATGGCCTCCCGGACCGCGACCCCGTAGCCCTGCGGTGCCTGTTCGATCACGCGCGCGCCGTGCTCGCGGGCGATCTCGGGCGTTCGATCCGAGGAGCCGTCGACGCAGACGACCTCCGCGTGGCCGTCGGTGACGGTCTCGATGTCGTCTAGCACCGTCCCGATCGCCGCCTCCTCGTTGTAGGTGCCCATCACGACGCTGACGTCCTCGAAGGTGTACTCCTCGGGGTCGTCGCCCGTCGTGTCTCCGGCGTCGATGGCCGTGCCCGCGGCGGCCGTGTCGGCCTCGTCGCGTCTGTCCTCGCGTCCGTTCGCCCGCCGTTGCATCGAACTCATTACTACGTCTCTCTCCCGGGGACGCTTAACTTTTTAGGTCTACCTAAAAATTTTCAGAGGGCGTCTCGGACGTCCTCGGCCGCGCGCAACGCGAGCGCGGCGATGGTGAGCGTCGGGTTCACCGCGCCGCCGGTCGGGAACGCGCCGCTGGTGACGAGCCAGCAGTTCCCCAGGTCGTGGGTCCGGAGGTGGGGGTCGACGACGCTCGCGTCGGGGTCGGTGCCCATCCGTGTGGTGCCCATGTGGTGATACGCCGGGCCGGTGTCGTCGGGACCGACCTGCCAGGTGATCTCCGCACCGAGTTCCGAGAGGATCGACGCCTGGATCTCGTTGGCGCGCTCTATGCTCCGCAGCGCGCGGTCGCCGACGTTCCAGTGGACGTCCGGCACGGGGTTGCCGTGGTCGTCGGTCCGGTCCGGATCGAGGCCGACGTAGCTGTCCTCGCGGGGCAGTTGCTCGACGAGCGCGCCCATCCCGATGTGGGTGCCGTAGTCCTCGCGAAGCTGCTCTAGCAACTCGTCGCCCCAGGTGTCGGCCGACAGCGCCGCCTCGGCGGGCGAGGGACCGTCGTAATTGAAGAACTCGAGTTTGAACGGCGCGATGTCCTCGTCGGCGTCGTCGTAGAACGCGTGGCTCTCGCTTGTCAGAAAGCCGACGTGGTTCTGGCGGGTCGGCTCCTCGAGGACCCCGCCGGTGCCCGCAAACAGGTGATCCATGAAGTACCGGCCGACGAGGCCACTGGAGTTCGCGAGACCGTCGGGGTACTGTTCCGACTCCGAGAGCAACAGCAACCGTGGCGTCTCGACCCCGCCACAGGCGACGACGACGGCGTCGGCCGCCTGTCTGTGCTCGGTTCCGTCGGGGGTGGCGTAGACGGCCGCCCGAACCCGGTCGGCGTCGTGCTCGAGCCGCTGGACCGGGGCGCGGTCGATCACCGTCGCGCCCTTCGATTCGGCCCGCTCGACGTGGACCGTGGCGTCGTACTTCGCGCCCGAGGGACAGACCGGCTGGCAGGTGCCGTAGCCGACGCAGGCCGACCGGCCGTCGTAGGTCTCGGAGTTGCGGGCGTTCGGCACCGAGTGCATGTCGATCCCGAGCGCCTCGCAGGCCTCGGCGAAGAGGCCGTCGCTGTAGGAGGGGGGAAACGCCGGCATCGGGAACGGCTCCTCGCGTGGCGGGGCGTCGGGGTTGTCGTCCGCCCCGGCGACCCCGAGTTCGCGCTCGGCGGCGGCGTAGTGCGGCCGGAGGTCGGCGTAGTCGATCGGCCAGTCCGGGCCGACTCCGCGTTCGGTCCCGGAGTCGAAATCGTCCTCGTGGAGCCGCATCACCATCCCCTGCCAGTGCAGCGTCGAGCCGCCGATCCCCTTGATGCGGGCGTGGTTCAGGGGGTAGAACCACTCCCCGGAGGCCGAGTGCGCGTCGCGTTCGGGGTCGCCGTCCCACACGTCCGGGCGGTCGTAGGCGGGCCGGATCGCCCGTTCTTGACGTTCGAGCCGGTCGGCGGGGTCGAACCGCGGGCCGGCGTCGAGGACGACGACCTCGTGGTCGGCCGCCAGCCGGTCGGCGACGAGCGCGCCCGCCGGCCCCGCGCCGACGATACAGACGTCGGCGTCGGGGACGGGCGACCGATCCGTCGCCCCGCCGCCGTTCATCGCGGTCCCCGCTGGTAGCTCTCGGTGCCGCCGGGGTGGCCCTGGGGGTTCTCTATGCCGACGAGTTCGCCCCCGGTCGGGGAGGCGTACAGCGCGAGCAGGAGTTCGTTGACGACGTAATACCGGATCCGTTCTGCGGTCGTCCCGTCGGGAACCTCCTCGGCGGTGTCGGCACCGACCTCCCGGAGGAGCCGGTCGCGCTCGGCGGCCGACAGCGACGCGAAGCGGCCCCCGTACCACGAGCCGGCCCAGTCGTCCAGTTCCTCGACCGCGTCCCGGATCCCCGCCGCGTGCTCGGAGTCGTCGAGCCGTCCCGCGAGGAACCCCTCGACGAAGCCCTCGGTCCCCGAGACGTCGCCCGGGTAGACGACCTCCGCGGCCGCCACGAACGTCGCTCGAATCCGATCGCCCGGGGGCTCCGGCCCCGGGTCCCGGTCGGGACCGTCCGGTCGACTCCGGTCGGTCCCGAACGCGACCGCCCCGCCGGCGCCGAGCGCTACCAGGGCTGCGGCCGCGTCCCGCCGCGTCAGTTCCATACACCTTTTTAGGTAAACCTAAAACTTATATCCGTTGGTCCGATCCGATCCACATAAGGGCGGGAGCGACGTCTCCCCCGACAGTATCAACCGCCATGGAACCAGAGAACGACTCCGCCGACGGGCGCGTGAACCTTCCGTTTTCGCCGGGGCTGACAGCGCTCTGTGGCGCGATCGCCGTTGCGCTCGTGTTCCCGCTGGCGTGGCTGTTCCTCGAGGTAGTGACCGTCGACCCGGGACGCGCGCGCGAACTCACGTTCAGTGCCGGCACCGCCGACGTTCTCCTCAACAGCCTGCTGTTGATGATCGGCGTGACCGCCTGCTCGATCCTCCTCGGGGTGCCGCTGGCGTACCTGACCGTCCGAACGGACCTTCCCTTCCGGCGCTTTTGGTCGATCGCGGTCGCGCTCCCGCTCGTCGTGCCGAGTTACGTCGGTGCGTTCGCGTTCGTCTCCGCGTTCGGTCCCCAAGGCGAGTTCCGCGATTTCTTGGCCCCCTTCGGGGTCGAGCGGCTGCCGGAGGTCTACGGTCTGCCGGGATCGGTGCTCGTGATCACCCTCTACACCTACCCCTATGTTTATTTGACCACCCGGGCCGCGCTCGTTTCGTTCGACACGCGGCTGATCGACGCCGCACGGACGCTCAACTACGGTACGTGGAGTGGGTTCCGTCGGGTGACGCTCCCACAGATACGCCCGGCCATCGCGGCCGGTGGGCTTTTGACCGCGCTGTACGCTGTCTCGGACTTCGGCACGCCGGCGATCATGCGGCTGTCCGTGTTCACCCGGGAGATCTACGTCGAGTACAACACCTTCGGCCAGGAGTACGCCGCGTTGCTCTCGATCCAGCTGCTCGTTCTCGTGCTCGCCGTGCTCGCGCTCGAGTGGGCGATCCGCCCGGACCAGAACGTTCGCGGTGACGACGCCGACCGCGCCGGGAGCCGGATCCGGCTGGGCCGCTTGCGCTGGCCTGCGGCGTTGCTTCCCGCAGGCGTCACCGCGATGGCGCTCGCCGTTCCGGTCTGGATCCTGCTGTTGTGGCTGTTCCGAACGGACGTCGCGAGGCGGCCCTCGATGGCGTTCGAGTGGACACAGGCGGTCAACTCCGTGTCCGTCGCCGCCACCGCCGCCGCCGTTGCGACGCTGGCTGCCCTCCCAGTGGCGTACTTCGCTGCGACCCGCGACTCCCGGCTCGGGACGCTCTTCGAGCGGGCCACGTACGTCGGCTTTGCCGTTCCGGGCGTCGTGTTAGGGCTCGCGCTGGTCTTTTTCGGCGCCGGCTACGTCCCGTGGCTCTACCAGACGCTGCCGCTTTTGATCTTCGCCTACGTCGTCCGCTTCGTGCCCCAGGCCGTCGGGACGACCCGAACATCGATCCTCCAGGTCGACTCGAAGCTCGTCGAGGCGGGGCGTACGCTCGGAGAGTCCCCGATAGGCGCGTTCCGACGGATCACGCTCCCGCACATCCGGTCGGGGCTCGTCGCGGGTGCTGCCCTCGTCTTCTTGACGACGATGAAGGAACTGCCGGTGACGCTCATCCTCCGGCCCTCGGGCTTCGAGACGATCGTCACCCAGGTCTGGCGGGCCCAAGAATCCGCGCTGTACCAGTACGCCGCCGTGCCCGCGCTGATCTTGATCCTCATTTCGGGGCTCTCGATGGTCGTGATGCTCGCCCAGGAGGGCGAGGGACACGGGTTATGAGTGCGCCCAGAGAGCGGGCACCCTGAGAGCAGACCGAAAGGATTTGCCCCGGGGGCCACAGCGTGGAGGTATGAACGCAGTCGTACTCGCAGCCGGCGAGGGGACGCGCCTCCGCCCGCTCACCGAGGACAAACCCAAAGGGATGGTCGAAATCGACGACACGCCGCTTCTCACCCACTGTTTCGACCAGCTGATCGAGTTGGGGGCGGACGAACTCGTGGTGGTGGTCGGGTACATGAAGGAAGTCATCATCGACCACTACGGCGACGAATACGAGGGGGTCCCGATCACGTACACCCACCAGCGAGAGCAAAAAGGGCTCGCACACGCGCTGTTGACGGTGGAAGACCACGTCGACGACGACTTCATGCTGTTGCTCGGCGACAACGTCTTCGAGGCGAACCTCACAGACGTCGTTCGCCGCCAGCGTGAGGACCGCGCCGACGCCGCCTTCCTCGTCGAGGAAGTCCCCTGGGAGGAGGCCTCCCGCTACGGCGTCTGCGACACCAACGACTACGGCGAAATCACCGACGTCGTCGAAAAGCCCGAGGACCCGCCGTCGAACCTGGTGATGACGGGGTTTTATACGTTCACGCCGGCGATCTTTCACGCCTGTCATCTCGTCCAGCCCTCCGACCGCGGCGAGTACGAACTGAGCGATGCGGTCGACCTGTTGATCCAGTCCGGGCGGACGATCGACGCGATCGGCCTGGAGGGGTGGCGTATCGACGTCGGATATCCTGAGGACCGCGAGGAAGCCGAACGACGGCTACAGGGGGGACACGAGGTCGACGACGCGGCCGAGGCGACCTCGAAGTGAGCGGCCGGCGCCGCCCCGCCGGGCGCGACGGTCGTGTGTGCTCGTCAAACGCCGTGGCCGTTGCCGTCGTGGTCGTCGGTCTCCGGTGCCTCGCTGATCTTTCCGAACGCCCAGATGAACGCGGCCATGATGACGAACGTCATGACGATTACCAACACCGAGACGGCGACCGCCGGGTTCGAAAGCGCCTGCAAGGGGATCATATTGCCCGGTTCCGTACCGGCGTATAAAAATACCACGGGTTCCACAGGACACAAGCGTCGCTCCCCGGCGGCGGCCGAGCCGACGAGGCGAGCGGAGTCAGGCCTCCGAAAGCCGCCGCAACACGTCGCCGGCGTCGGCGAGCGCGTCGGCGAGCGCGTCGGTGTCGGGACCGCCGCCCTGCGCGAAGTCCGGCGGCCCACCGCCGCCCCCGCCGACCCGGTCGGCGAGTTCCCCCACGACCGCCCCGGCGTCGATGTCGACGTCGTCGGGGACCGCAACGACGAACGTCGCGCCGTCGAGGCCGCTACCGAGCACCGCCACGGAGCCTTCCTCGACGAGGGCGTTCGCGGTCGCTCTGAGTTCGTCCATGTCGGCGTCGACGCGCTGGACGACGGCAGTTGCGTCCCCGAGGTCGACCTCCTCGCCGGCGTCGCCGCCCTGAGCCCGAACCGCCGCGAGTTGCTCTTTGAGCTCCCCGATCCGCTTGCCGCGTGCCTTCCACTCCTCGAAGAACCGCGTCGCGGTATCGGGGACCGCCTGTGGGGAGACGTCGAACGTCTCCGCCGCGGAGTAGAGGGCGTCCTCCGTCCGCTGGGTGGCTTCGACCGCGGCGTCGCCGGCCGCGAAGACGAGCCGTTCGACGCCGTCTTGAACGCGTTCCGTCGAGAGGATTTTGATCGTCCCGATGTCGCCCGTCCGGAGGACGTGAGTCCCGGCGCAGGCCTGGACGTCGTCGGCGACGTGTACCAATCGGAGCTTCTCGCCCGGGGGGATCCCGCCCTGGTAGAGGTCGAACCCGTGTTCGTCCTCGGCGTCCTGTCGGTCCGGCCACTCCTGGGTGACCGCGGCGTTGTCGGTCACGACGTCGTTGGCGACGCGTTCGATCCGTTTGACCTCCTCGCGGGAGATGCGCTCGTAGTGGCGGATGTCGAACCGCGAGGAGTCGGTCCCCTTCTGTGCGCCGGCCTGTCTGACGTGGTCGCCGAGCACCTGCCGGGCGGCGTAGCCGACGATGTGGGTCGCGGTGTGGTGGGCCATCAGCCGCTCGCGTCGGGTTCCGTCGATCGCTCCGCGGACGAACTCGCCCTTGCCGGGGTTCTCGTCGGTCCGGTGGAGGACGACGCCGTCGACCTCCCGGGCGTGAGAGACCTCGGCAGTCACGTCGTCGGTCGAGAGCGTCCCCGTGTCGGCGGGCTGGCCGCCGCCCTCGGGGTAGAACATCGTCTGATCCAACACGACGTCGTAGCCGTCCTCGCGCTCGAAAACGTCGAGAACGACCGCCTCGAAGTCGGTTCGTTCGGGCTCGTCGTAGTAGAGTTTCTCCGTCTCCGGGAGGTCTCCGACGCGCTCGTCGGCGTCGGTGCCCGTCTCGCCGTCGCCACCGTCGTCCGCCTCGCTGTGACGGGCGGCCACGAGCGAGTAGAAGTCGTCCGGGATCTCGACGTCGGCACCGTGTTCGGCGGCGATCTCATCGACCATGTCGGGCTGGATGCCGCGGCTGTCGTAGAGTTCGACGACCTCCGCTAAGGGGATGGGCTCGTCGCGGCCGGCGTACTCCTCGGCGAGCCGTTCGACCTGCCTGCCGCCGCGTTCGAGGGTGTCGCGGTACTTTTCGACCTCCGTGCGGACGATGTCGCGGACCGTATCGCGGTTCGAGTAGCCGAGCCGCTCGGCCTGCATATCGACGAGCTCGTCCAGGGGTGCGTCGACGCCGACGGTGTCGGCGAGCCGTTTCGTCCGCCGCAACACCATCCGCGCCAGGTAGCCGGTACCGACGTTCGAGGGGACGATGCCGTCGCCGAACATGTACGCGAGCGTCCGGGAGTGGTCGGCGATGGCGTAGACGTTCTCGAGCGGTTCGACGAGGTCGCGCAGTTCGTCGACGCCGACGCCGAGCGTCTCGGCGACGTCGCCGCGGGCGGCCTCGACGTCGTCGACATCGTCGATGTCGAGTTGCCCGGAGAGGCGTGCGGCCCGGCCGATCAGTTCGGCCTCCTCGTCGGTGTGGTCGATCCCGGCGTTGTCCTTCAGGAAGTCGATCATCTCGGGGTAGACCGCCTCGTACACCGTCGGCGTGCCCTGTGACATCCACGTCCAGCGTTCGAGCCCGTAGCCCGTGTCGACGATGTAGGTGTCCATAAAGGAGTAGCTGTTCCCGTCCTTGAGTTCGTACTCGCCGTCGGGGTCTCGTTCCATGCACATAAACACGAGAGTGGCGAGTTCGAGTCCCCGGTAGATTACCTCGATGGCGGGGCCGGCGTTGCCGCCGCCGACCCAGGGGTCCTCGATATAGGTGACCTCGGAGATGTCCGCCCCGAGCGACTCGAGCAACTCGTCGCAGTAGGCGACGGTCTCGCTCTTCCAGTACACCTCGCCCTCGTAGGCGTACTGACTGGGAGTCTCGATGTCCTCGCGGGCGTTGAACGCGTGGTGAGCCATCATCTCGAAGGCCATCGTGTGTCGGCCGGTCTTGCCGACGTTGTCGATGTCCTGCATCCGGATGCAGGGCTGGGAGACACACAGCGGGTTCGCGGGCGGCGGCGTCTCGCCGGAGGTGACGAGCGGCTGGAAGTCGTAGATCGACGCCTGCGTCAAGAGGACGTCGTCGCGCCAGCGGTTCGCCGCGACGGGGTAGGGGTCGATCCGCTCGTGGTCGTGCGCCTCGAAAAAGGAGAGAAACGCCTCCCGCATCTCCGAGAGGCTGTAGGCCTCGTCGAACCCCGGATCGTCGATGAACTCGTAGTCGGCACACGGCGGTTCCCCGCACAGCTCACGGTCGGGGTCCCGCGTCCAGAAGTGCGCCCCACAGGAGGGACACTCCGTTCGCTCGAAGCCCTCCTCGTGGAAGTACTCGAGTTGATATTCCTCGGCGAGTTCGCTCATTACACCCCGTTTGGCCCGTGACCGGCTAAAGGGTTTTCGAGTGTCGGAAGCCGGGGAGACGCCGCGGCCCGACGGACACGTCGGCGGTGGCTACTCCTCGCGGAGGGCGAGGACGTCCGCCTCGGTCGGCTCCTCGGGGAGAGCGTCGAGACAGGAAAAACAGAGGAAGTGTTCGCTCCCGTCCTCGAACGCCAGCGTCATGCCGCCGGTTCCGGACGGATCTGACGACCAGAGGCCGGCGATGCCGCCGCCGATCGCGACGTCCTCGCCGCAGGCGTCACAGGGGTCGGTGGCCATGCGCCCGGTTCGGGGCGCGGAAACAAAAACCGTCCGTCGGGGGACTGTCGAGACGGAGGCGGGGCGGAAAGCGAGAACGGAAACCGAAACGAGTGCGGACCGGGTCGCCGGGAGGCGGGTGACGCCTCACTCGGGCGGGTGCAACACCAGCCCGTCGATCAGCGCGGCGACAGCGACGAGCGCGCCGGTTCCGAGAGCGGCCCACTCGGGAATCGAGGCGAGTTGTCCCGCGGTCCACGCCGCGAGCAACGCGAGCGGGATCGCCGCCAACAGGGCGTCGTAGCGGGTGATATCGGCGGGGTCGAGAAGGGACGGTTCGTCCGGGGCCGGACGGGCGATCTCGGGGACGTCTCTGCTGGGTTGGCGCTCGGACATAGCGATACACCTTCAAGTGTGAGTAGTACCCACACCGACTAAAATTTTTCCCGAAGTTACGACCGATCCAACCAATTGTATTTCCGTAAGTTATCGGCGCGGTCGGCGGCACCGGACCGAGCGGCCGGAATTTAAGACGGGGCGAGCCGTCCACCCGGCATGCGCGCGTTCGCGACCGGGTCGGGACGAGCCGGCGAACGGGAAGCGATCCCGGGACGGCGGCCGGCCGCTCCGACGCCCCGCCGACGGCAGACGAGAGCCGCCGGTACCGGCGACCGGGGGGGACGGTGATGGATCCCGAGTACGGCGAGACGTGGGCCTACGAGAGCATCATCGGCGCGCTGCCGGGGATCGATCTCTCGGCGGGCGAGGCCATCGCGATACAGTTGGCCGTCTTCGAGGTCTCGGTGCTCGCGTTGGCGTGGTACTACGACCTCCGGGCCGCGGCGCTGGCCGGGACGGCCGCGGTCGTCGTCGCCGCGCTGGGAAGCGCCGAGATGCTCCGGATCAGCGCCGCCGCGCGCCGTCCGGAGACCCCCGAGTCCTACCGACGGCTGCTGTTCGGCTCCAGCATCGAGGTCGTCCTCTCGGTGCTGGCGTTTATCGCCTTGGTCACTCACCTGTTCGTCTTCGACACCCGGAGCCCCGATCCGCTCGTCGAGACGCTGTTCGGGACCGACCCGCCGACGCTCGTGGTGTATCTCACGCTGCTCGTCCTGTGGGACCTCTGTTATCGGATCGCCACGGGGTGGTGGGTCGCGATCGTCGGGCTGTGGCGGTCGGTCCGGTATCGCTTCGACGACCGGACCGCAGGGGTGCTCCGGCGGGCCGACCGGGAGTCCGTGCTGTTCGGCCTCCTGCAGCTCCCGCTGTTGCCGTTTCTCACCGACCACCCCGTGCTGTTCGCCGCGCTCGCCGCCCACGTGGCCGCGGTGCTCGTCATCTCGGGGGCGTCGCTCGGGCTGTTGTGGCTCCGGGGATACCGGTGAGCGGGGTCGGCTACCGGAGTTCCGTGTCGACGAGCGTGAACCCCGTCCCCTCGCCCCCGGCGTCGGCCCGCTCGTAGACGACGCGGGCGGCGGCGACGTCCTGGATGGCAAGCCCCGTCGAATCGAAGACGGTGAGGCCGTCCTCGGGGGTCCGTCCGGAGCGCTTCCCGGCGACGATCTCGCCCAGCTCGGCGTGGAGGTCGCCGTCGGTGAGGGTGCCGTCGTCCCAGGGAACGTTGATCTCGCCGGAGTGGGTACACTGCTCGTAGTCGTCGATGACGAGTTTCGCGGACGCGAGGACGTCGGCCGCGAGTTCGTTCTTGCCGGGCGCGTCGGCCCCCATCGCGTTGACGTGGGTGTGTTCGCCGAGGTCGGCAGCGTCGACGATCGGGGACTCGACCGGCGTCACTGTCGAGAGGACGTCACACGAGGCGGCTTCCGAGACCGATCCGGGGCGGACGTCGAAGGCGTCGCCGAAGCGCTCGAGGAACGCCTCGACCGCCGCCTCCCGCTTGTCGGTGACCACTACGGTCTGGATGTCGCGGACGGTCGCGATCGCCTCCAGTTGGGTGTACGACTGGACGCCCAATCCGACGATACCGAGCGACCCCGCGTCGGGGACGGCGAGACGATCGGTGGCGACGGCGGCGGCCGCGCCGGTCCGCTTTCTGGTCAGCGTCGTGCCGTCCATCACCGCCAGCGGGAACGCGGTCTCGGGATCGGAGTAGATCATCGTCCCCATGACGGTCGGCAGGCCGTGGGCGTCGGCGTTGTTCGTGTGGGAGTTGACCCACTTGATCCCCGCGGCGTCCCACTCGCCCGAGTCCATGTACGCCGGCATCGACCGGAAGTCGCCGTCGTACTCCGGGAGGTCGATGTAGGACTTGGCGGGCATCCGGACCCGGCCGGCCTCGTAGGCGGCGAAGGCCTCCTCGACGGCGACGATGACTTCGGCCATGTCGGCGTTCTCGTCGACGTCGGTCGGGTTCAACAGTAGCGTCTCCATGGTCTGTGTTCGTCGGATTCAGCCTTATATTGTCCGCCTCGTCTGTCGGTCGATGGCGCGTCTCGTCCCCCGCCGGTGTTCGGTTCGACCACACACCCGCTGTGGCTTCTTGTTCGGGAACGGGGTACGGATACCCCCGGGGGTGTCCGCGGCGGCCGAGCGTGTCCCCACGCCGCACCCGTCTTCCACGCGCCTCCGGGCGTGTCGACCGTCGGACGTGCGACGCGGGGCGTCGAGCCGCTGTTCCGGCTAAAATATAACTTATATTTCATTTTTGCCTATATTTGCGGATGCCGGTTTCGAGGGCTGAGACGGGCTGTACCTTTTTATTATCCCCACGCGGTCTCAGCGTAGGAGGAGACATATCGAATGCACATTACTATCGAGGCGGGGTCGGGAGGGCGCCGGTGCGGGTGATCCGATGGTTCCGGCGACGGCGGTTGGCGAAGTTCGCGGCCGCCTTTGGCGCGGTCCTGATCGCGATGGTCGCGATCGGAGCGGTCGCGTATCTCGATGCGGCAACCCGCGTTCCCCCCGAGACACGGGTCGTCGTCGCCCGGACCCTCGCGCTCGTCGTCGCGACGGCCGTACTCGGGATCGGGACGGTGAGCGTACTGTTGGCCCGTCCGACGGTGAAGGGGATCGAAGAACTCGCGAGCCACGCCCGCGAGATCGAGTCCGGATCGCTCGACGGCGAGGTATCGGCGGCGACCGACGACGAGCTGGGGGCGCTGTACGACTCGATGAACGCCATGCGAGAGACGATCCGGGTCCGGATCGAGGAAGCCGAAACCCAGCGGGAGCGCGCTGAGACCGCCAAAGCGGAGAGCGAGGCGCTCGCCGGGACGCTCGAAGAGCGGACGGAGGCGTTCGCGGCGACGATGGCCCGGACTGCCGACGGCGATCTGACCGCGCGAGTCGAAGCCGACCCCGACGACCCGGAGTCGCTCGAACGCGTCGCGACGGGGTTCAACGGGGCCATGAACGAACTCCAGGCGGTCGTCGACGGCGTCGATCGGTTCACCGAGGAGGTCGTCACGGCCGGGGAGGCCTCGACGGATCGGATCGACACGGCCGTCGGGAACGGGCGGGACGCAAGCGACGCGATGGGCGACATCGCGGCCGACGCCGGACGACAGAGCGACGAACTCGTCGAGACGACGGCGGAACTGGAGGATATGTCGGCCACCGTCGAGGAGGTAGCGGCCTCGACGGGCGAACTCGCCGATACCTCGGAGCGAGCGGCCGCGTTGACCGACGACGGGCGGGGAGCGGCCAGCGAGGCGGTCGAACAGCTCCACCGGATCGAGTCGCGCTCGGAGTCGACCGTCGAAACGATGTCCGAACTGGAGGCGCAGATGGACGAGATGGAACGGATCGTGACGACGGTAGCGGGGATCGCCGATCAGACCAACATCCTGGCGCTGAACGCCTCGATCGAGGCCGCCCGCGCCGATGGCGTGGGCGACGGGTTCGCGGTCGTCGCTGAAGAAGTCAAATCGCTCGCCGAGGAGACGGCGGCGTCCCTCGAGGAGATCGAGACGATAATCGAAGGGCTGCGCGCGTTGACCGAGCAGGGAGCATCGGACATCCGGGAGATTCAATCCGACGTCGAAGCCGGCGTCGAAACCGTCGAACGCGTCGACTCGGCGCTGGCCGACATCGACGTCCTGGTCACGGAGGTCGACGAGGGGGTCAAACAAATAACCCTCGCGATGGACGAGCAGGCCAGGTCGCTCGCCGACGTGACTGCCACGGTCGACGACCTGACGGAGTTCAGCCGGGCGACAACCGAGAAGGCCGAAGCGTTGAGTTCGACCGCGGACGAACAGGTCGTCACCCTCACCGGAGCCGCGGAGAACACCCACGCGCTGTTGGGGAGTGCCAGACAGTTGCGGGACTCTCTCGAGACGTTCTCCCTCGGGACGACGGACGACGTCGACGCGTCGAGCCCCGCAGGCTCTATCGACCGGGAGGTGTCTACCCCGAACTCATGAGCGCCCTCGAATTCGGTTCGGAATCCGAACGGCTCTCCCGCGTCGACGCGACGAGCGTCGTCGTCGCGTCGGTGCTCGGAAGTTTCGCGTTCGGTATCGTGATGAGCCTGACGATGGGCGACGTCCTCTTCGCCGCCATCCCGGCGATGTACGGACTCGGCGGGGTCGATCCGACGACGGGAACGCTGTTGGGGTGGGCGATCCACGTTTCACACGGGACGGTACTCGGCTTGGTCTTCGGCGGCGCGTTCAGCGTCGCGGTCCCGCTCGGAGACGACACTCGGCGGTGGGCCGTCGCCGGCCTCGCCTACGGCGCGGCGCTGTGGCTCGTGCTCGCGACGTTTGTGATGCCGGTCTGGGTCGGGGCGGTAACCGCCTCGTCGCCGCCGGTGCCCGACGTACGGCCCTGGAGTCTGGTTGGGCATCTCCTCTACGGGGTGTACCTGGGCGCGTTGATACCGATTTACAGACGGTACTGACGCGGACCGGGAGCGATTCCGTCGGCGGCGCTGCCGACGGTGACGTTCCAGCCGGCGGCGTTTCGAAAGGCCGTTGTGGTGGTGGAGAGTCGCCAGTGCGCCCGGAGGGCGGCCTCGGGGTCAAGCGGTCGAAAAGAGACGAGATCCGGTCGTCAGCGCGGGAGCATTACCGACGTTTCGGTTGCGGGCCGTGGCGCGGTTGCAGCGGGATGAACCGCGTGTCGTCGGCGTCGGTGGATTCGGTTTCGGTCGGTGCTGCGTCGAGTGACGTGTTTCGGGTGGACATTGTGGGTTGTGTTGGATGGTCGGAAGGCGGTACCCGGCCGGCGGCTGTCACCCGAGTCGTACCAGCGCTGTCATTACACCACCGTTCGAGCCTATCCTTAATAAATGTTGATGATCGTGTCCGGCCAGGGGGTCGGGGCCCCGCTCCGGCGGCCGTCGGAGACGGTCCGTCCCCGGTAGCACTCCCGTGAATTTAAATACCGAAACGGGGGCAGACGGCCCATGTCGATCCGAACCATCGCCGGCGACTGTCTCGTCCGTTTCGAGGGGCGCCGGGAGCGAACCGTTCGAGGCCGAGTCGTAGTGCTCATAAAGCCCGACGACACCGTGTTGGTCCACGACGTCGACGGCTACCAGCCGGCCGCGTGGCTCACCCGCCCGGAGTCGCTGTCCGTGAGGCGCGATCCGCTGTGGCTGCTCGCCAGCGACGGCGAGGAGACGCTGCGGGTCGAGGCCGTCGGGGACGTCGTCGTCGCCGAGCACGACGCCACGGACGCCGGAACTCCCGTCGGGACGTGTCGCTGCGGCGGGCAGTTGGTCCGATCCGGATCTGACGTCGCCTGTCTCGGCTGTGCCGAGCGGTTCGGCCTCCCGGACGGCGCGTCGGTGACCGAGTCGGCGTGTGACTGTGGTCTCCCGCAGTTCCGGGTCGAGCGCGGCGAGCGCTTCGAGTTGTGTCTGGACTACGAGTGCGGGTCGTTGCTCGAGGCCGTCGAAGGGCGGTTCGACCGCGAGTGGGACTGCCCGAACTGCGGCGGCGACCTCCGGATCCTCCGGCGCGGCGGCCTCATCGCCGGCTGTGAGGACTACCCCGACTGCGAGACGGGGTTTGCGATCCCGGACGGGCACGTGGTCGGATCCTGTGACTGTGGGCTTCCGCTGTTCGAACGCCCGGGTGGGTTGCAGTGTCTCGACGCCGGCTGTTCGGCCGACGGGACCGAGGACACAGCGGCGGACACAAAAGCGAGGACGGATGGGTGAGCCGACTGCTTCGGCGTCTTGCCCGCCCGCCGGATCCGAGACCGGAGGTGGAGACGGGAGCGGAACCGAAACGGGGCGAACGGCGGACCGCAGCCGATTTACGCGCGGCACCGATGAGTCCGCGCATGGAAGGCCACCTGACCGACGGGGTCGTCGAAGTCGGCGCGAACGGCCGCGAGCGGTACTACGACTCGCGGGGCTACGGTCGGCCTCGCGGCGAGGGCGTCGACCTCGCCCCCGTCGAGGCCGCCCACCTCCTGTACCGCGGCGACCTCGACGCGGTCGACGGGACCGGCCTCGGCGGCTTTCTCGCCGACAACGACGGTGTCGTCGTTCCGTTTCTCGTCTACAAGGACCTCCGCGAGCGGGGCTTCTACGTCTCGCCCGCCCGGGAGGGGTGGGTCGAGGACGCCGACGGTGCGGACTTCGTCGTCCACCCACGCGGAGACGGCCCGTGGGACGGGACCGTCGAACACCGGGTCCGGGTGGTCGGCGAGCGCGCGTCGGTCGCGCTCGGGTCACTCGGCGACGTGGTCCTCGCGGTCGTCGACGAGGAGAGCGAGTTGACGTACCTCGAGACCGACCGCCCCGACGTCGAGGGCTCGAACGTCGCCAGCGAGTTCCCGACCGTCGACGGGGACCTGCTCGGCGACCGCGTGCTCTGTTGGGACCCGCCGGCGGCGCTCTACGAGCGGGGGTTCTACGGACAGCCGCTCGACCACGAGGGGGGCGCCGTCCAGTTGTCGTTGCTCGAGGCGGCGTCTCTCACGGAGCGCGGCGCGCTGTCCGTCGACGGGGGGACAGACGCCATCATGGCTCGGGGGCGGTCGGCCGAAGGGGATCGATTCGACCGACGATACACCGTCTACCGGGCGCTCCGCGAGCAGGGAGTCGTCCCGAAGACGGGGTTCAAATTCGGGGCCGACTTCCGGACGTACGACGGGGTCGAGCATATCGACGACCTCGGTCACTCGGAGTTGCTCGTCCGGGTGCTCCCGGCCGGCGTCGAGCGTTCGCCCCGGGAGATCGCCCTCGACGTTCGCCTCGCACACGGCGTCCGAAAGCGGATGCTCTTCGCGCTCGTCGGGTCCGGTTCGGTCCGGTGGCTGTCGGTCGGCCGGTTGACGCCCTGAAGTGCCGCTGTCCCACATCCGCCGCGTCGGCCCCGGTGAGCAAGCGAACGGCTTTTGAGCGGACCACCCGGACGACACTCCATGGCAGACGACGGAACTCACGACGGCGAGAGCGAGTCGGCCGTTCGGAGCGACGGCGGAACGAATGGTGCCGACGCCGGATCGCCGGCGGCGCTTCGCGCGGACGGCGGAGCCGTCGACGAGGTGGCGCTGGATCCGTGGGGCTCCTCGACCGTCGACGACTACCGGAAGCTCTTCGAGGAGTTCGGCATCGAAGCCTTCGAAGAGGTGTTACCCCGGGTGCCATCGCCACACTACCTGATGCGCCGCGGCGTCATCTTCGGCCACCGCGACTACCGGCCGGTCGCCGACGCGATGGCGAACGACGAGCCCTTCGCTACGCTGTCCGGATTCATGCCGACCGGCGATCCCCACATCGGCCACAAACTGGTCTTCGACGAGTTGATCTGGCATCAACGACAGGGGGCCGACGCCTACGGCCTCATCGCCGACCTGGAAGCCCACGCCGCCCGCGGGCTGTCGTGGGACGAAATCGACGAGCACGCCGAGAGCTATCTCCTCTCGCTCATCGCGCTCGGCTTCGACCCCGACGACGGAACGCTGTACCGCCAATCGACAAACCGCGAGGTCCAAGATCTCGCCTTCGAGCTCGGGACGAAGGCGAACGTCTCGGAGCTCGGGGCGATCTACGACTTCGACGGCGAGACCGAGGTCTCATACATGGAGTCGGTAGTCACCCAGATGGCCGACATCCTCTATCCGCAACTGGAGGAGCCGAAGCCAACCGTCATCCCGGTCGGCCCCGATCAGGATCCACATATGCGGCTGGCGCGGGACCTTGCCGGCCGGATGCGGTACTTCGGCGTCACCGAGGCGTACGCGAGCTTCGAACTCGACGGCGGGGAGCGCGAACTCGTCGCCGAGGCCTACGACGCGCTCTCGACGGCGGCCGACGACCCCGACGCCGACATCCGGTGTGTCGACGCCGCCGAGTGGCTCCGGACGGAGCGCCCGCCGGCGGGCGCACTCGAGAGCGCGGTCGAGACGCTGGAGTCGGGCGGCAAGGAGCCTCTCCGGCCCCGCGTCCGATTTCTGGACCGCAACGCGACCGACGAGGCCTTCGAGGCGCTCATCGAGGCCGTCGAGGGCGAAAAGCGGGTCTACGAGAGCCACATCGACAGCTTCGATCTCTCGCGAGCCGAGGCCGAGACGCTGGCCCGCGAGGTCGAGACCGACCACGGCGGCTACGGCTTCCTCCCGCCGTCGTCGATCTATCATCGCTTCATGACCGGCCTGACCGGCGGCAAGATGTCCTCGTCGATCCCGGCGAGCCACATCAGCCTGCTCGACGACCCCGAGGAGGGCTACGAGAAGGTCAAATCCGCGACCACGGGCGGCCGCGAGACGGCCGAAAAACAGCGCGAACTGGGCGGGGAGGCCGACGAGTGCCCGGTGTACGAGCTGTACGCATACTTGCTGTCGGGCGACGACGACGAGTTCGCGGCCCGCGTCTACGAGGAGTGCGTCGGCGGCGAGCGCCTCTGTGGCGGCTGCAAAGAACAGGCCGCAGAACTCATGGCCGAGTTCCTCGAAGAACATCAAGAGAAACGCGAAGAAGCCAAAGCGGTGCTGGCGGACCTCGACGTCGAACTGAGGAGCGACCGGCCGTAGTGGACGCGCGGGAGACGAGTAAGTGAACCGACGAGACCGGTGTTTTCAGTACTCCGGGAGTCGCCGCGACCGCGAGGACCCCTCGACGAACGGGAGCTCGACGAGGGAGGCGTCGACGTCCTCGCCGTCGATTCGGACGGACATGTCCCCGGCGTCGAGGCCGTACTCCACGAACGCGAGCGCGATGGGGGCTTCGAGCGAGGGGCTGTGATCGCCGCGGGTCACCTCGCCGACGTGTTCGTCGCCGGCGAACACCGCCGCACCGGGGTCGGGAACGGCGTCGGGGCGGAGACCAGCCAACTGCCGGGAGGGCTGGCCCCGGTTTTCGATCTTCGAGACGACTTCCTGGCCGACATAACAGCCCTTCTCGAAGTCCAGCGCGTTCCGGAGGCCGAGAACGTTCGGGACCGTCCCCTCCAGTTCCGTCGAGAACAGCGGCGTCCCGGCTTCGAGCAACAAGTATTCGAGCGTCCGATAGCCGAACGGCGCGGCGTTGAGGCCGTGATTGACCAGCGCGTCGAAGACGTCCGGGGCGTCCTCGGCCGCACAGATGACCTCGTAGCCCTCCTCGCCTGTCAGATCGTCGGTCCGAAGGACCGTCACTCCCCAGTCGCCGAGGGTGCCACGGACGAACGACAGCGGCCGGTCGGGCGAACTCGGCCCCGTTAGCACCGACGCGATCTTTTCGGTCGCCTTCGGTCCGTGGACGCCGAAGACGCCGAAGTCGTCGCTGGCGGCCCGGACCTCGACGTCCTGGATGAACGTCTTCTCGGACCACTTCGCGGCGAGGTCGGTCGCCGTCCCCGGCGGGACGAAACAGAGCAGTTTCTCGTCGGCGTTGTACACGTACAACTCCGTCTCGATGCCACCCTGTGCGTCGAGCAACAGCGCGTAGACCCCCTGGCCGTCCGTCTCGGGGACGCGGTTCGAGACGGCGTTGTCGACGAAGTCGACCCGGTCGTCGCCGGTGACTTCGAGGACGCCGTAGCCCATCTCGATCGTCCCGACGACGTTCCGGACGGCCCGGTGGACGCGCTCGGGGCGGCCGTAGTGGTCGACCACCCGGCGACCGCCGCGTTCGGTGAACGTCGCGCCGTGGGATTCGTGGAGTTTCGCGACGACAGTCATCACCGGAGCGAACGGGCCGAAGGGGTAAAACGACCGCGTCTCGCGGGGCGCGGAAGATTCAGACCCGAACCGCGTCTCGTGGAGCGTCGGACCCGAACCGCGCCTCGCGGCACCTACAGCCCGAGTCGCTTGCGAAGCCCCTCCAGGAGCGACGATTCCCCTTCGTGTTCGTCGGGGTCGAACTCGGGGACGACCCGGTCGTCGGGGTAGATCCGCATCGGCCCGTCGCCGTTCTCGACGGTGATCAACCCGGCGTCTTTGAGTGCGGCGAGCGCCACCTCGAGTTCGTCGATGTCGGCTTCGACGTTGCTCCGGAGTTCGAACACCGTCGCGCCTTCCTCGGTCCGGTTGACGAGGGCGTCGAGCACCGCGACCTCCGTGCCGTCGCGGTCACGATACTCCCGCTTCGCCTGCATATCCGACCGTTCGTCCGGGGTGGTCTTAACGGTTCGGCGCGTCGGGGCGGTTGGCTGGTCGGCGCATCGGACTGCCCCCGTGTCACTCGAGCGTCTCGAAGCGATACGTGATGATCTCGCTCGTGCCGTCCCACTCGAAGTCGCCTGGGTGGACCTGTTCCATCCGCCGTTTGTACGCCTCGAGGGAGGGCGAACCCTCCCGTTTCGCGTCGGCGTCGGTCAGGTCGCCGAGTGTCCGTTCCTCGACGTCCGTCACCTCGACGGTCGCCCCGTCGAGATCGAACGTGTCGCCCGCCGCGGCGTAGCGGTTGGCGGCACCGCGGCTCAGTTGGGTTATTTCGCCGTCAAGGACCGCATCTTTGACGTGGTCGTTCGGGAGTAACGCGTCGGGGTCTATTTCAGCCATATCCACCATTAGGCCGGCTCCGTCTTAAGAGCCAAGCTACCGGTTGAGGAAACCGCCGACGGCGCCACCGATGGCGCTGTCGACGGCGAAGACGAACGCCACGAGCGCGCCGACGGCGAGGACGCCGACCCCGCCGAGCAGCCCGAAGGGGCCGCCGACGGTGATCCCGACGAGCGAGACGACGACGGCGAGCCCGAGGGCGATGCCCAGCCCGCCGACGGCTCCCGCGAGGAGACCGTGCCACGCGCCGCGTCCGAGGCCGCCACCCGCGATGAACCCGGCGACGCCCCCGGCGAGCAAGCCGGCCCCGACGTGGCCGACAACGGGGATCACGAAGGCGAAGACGCTTGCGACGACCCCGACGAGGAAGCCGACCAACACCGCCGTCCAATCGGTCATATTCGCGGTAGGGCGGACTGACAGATATGGCTGACGGCCGCCAGAGTGGACGCGGGACGCCGGTGGTCCGGCGTGTACGATACGACCGGGCGGTGGCCCGCTCGCGGCGACGCCTCCCGTGTGATCCAAACAGGCGGCGCGGGCGACGGTCGCCGGCCGGACGTATAAGTGGCCGGCGGCTGACCGCCGATCATGGACCCCGACGCCCTCCAGGCCGAAGTCGAAAAGTGGGTTCGAGACGGCATTATCACCGAACAGCAGGCGGAGACGATCCTCGAGCGCTACGAGACGGAGAGGCCGGGGCGATCCCGCGTGGTGATCGCGCTCTCGGCCGTCGGTTCGGCCCTCGTCTTCGTCGGTCTCGTGTGGTTTCTGGCGACCAGCTGGGCGGACCTCCCGACGGCCGCACAGGTCGTCGTCCTGCTCGCGGCGCCGGGGCTCGCCTACCTCGGCGGAGCGGTCGCCGCCCGGCGGTCGCTCCCACGGGCGGGGCTGGCGCTGTCGCTGCTCGGCGCGGTGTTGACCGGCCCCTCGCTGTTTTTGCTCGCCGACCTCGCCGCGGTCGATGTCGCCACCGTGTGGCTCCTCTTGGGGTGGACGGCGGTCGCGCTCCCGACGGGACACGCACTCGGCTCCCGCGCGGGGACCGGGATCGGACTCGCCGTCCTGGCCGGTCTCGTGCTCGAACTCACGGACCCCGGCGATCCGACCGCTCCCCTGTCGCTGCTCGGCGTCGGCCTGTTCGGGTCCGCGGGGTTCCAGCGCGACCGCGTCGGGTGGGCCTACCGGGCCGTCGGCGCGACGTTCGCCCTCGTGGGCCTGCTCGCGTTGACGACGCGCGAGGGCCGGTTCGGCGGGTTCGACCCCGGGGCGTCGGCGACGCTCGGTGTGCTTGCCGTCGGCGCGTTCGCGGCGGTCGGGTGGCTCGGGCTCGGCCGAGATCGCGCCGGGGGGCGGTGGGCGGCCACAGCGCTTGCGGCGATCGTCGCCGGGACGGGCACCGCACTCGCCGCCCCAGAAACAGTCCCGAACGCGGCCGCCGTCGGCATTGCACACCTCTGTGCGGTGGCGACGATCGCGGCGACGGGTTACTACGGCTACGCGAGGGGCGCGCGCCGGTTCGTCGATTTGGCCGCGATTGCGGCGCTCGCACAGACGCTGTCGTTCGTCGCGACGACTGTCGTCGACGCGCTGTCGGGGGCGATCGCGCTCGTCGTCGCCGGAACGATTCTCATCGTCGCCGGGGTCGGCCTCGAGCGGGGGCGCCGATCGATCCTCGCGCGGACGGGAGACTGAGCGAACGGCGCGCCTCCCGGAGCCGACAGCGCGGTCTCGATCGCTTCGGGCGGGCGGCTACTCGGTTTCGAGGGTGCTCTCGCCGGCGAGGACGCGGTAGCTCTCGAGCGTGCCGGCCATCGGCGGCGCGTCGTCGTCGTCCTTCCGTTGGACTCCGTAGTCCATCCACTGCCCTCGAGAGTAGCTGTACATCTCGAAGGCCTCGTCGGTCTCGATCACGACGTCGACGACGGGGTCGTCGGGCGCGTCTGCCGGCACCGTCGCGGATCGGACGTCGCTGTCGGCGTCCATGACCCAGACCGCGAGACCGTCGGGGCCGAGCCGGGCTTTCGCTTCCGACTCCGAGAGGGGTCCGTCGGGCCAGCCATCGGCGGGTTTCGGTTCGTCCATACGGGACGGAGGGGGGCCGCGGGCAAAGGGGCTTCGCCGTCAGCGCGTCGGTCGGTGGTGTCGGTGGTGTCGGTGGTGTCGGTGGTGTCGGTGGTGTCGGTCGCGCTCGCCGCCGCGACACGATCGATCGCATCCGTCACGTACTTCCGAACACCGTCCCTACGTCGGTTATGGAGTATCTCGAGCGCCGTCGGGCGCTTGTCGAGTCGCGGCTCGCGACCGTGCTCGAGGCGGCCGAACCGGGGGCGATGACGGAGCGACTGGAGCACGTCTCGCTCTCGGGCGGCAAGCGCGTCCGGCCGATGGTGGCGCTTCTCGCCTTCGAGGCGGCGGGCGGGGAGCTAGTCGGCGAGGACGGCCGGGGGTCGGCGGCCTCCGCGGAGGCGATCGATTTCGCCGTGGGGATCGAGCTGGTTCACAACGCCTCCCTGGTCGTCGACGACATCATCGACGAGTCGGAGCTTCGGCGCGGCGTCGAGAGCGCGTGGACAGCGTTCGGTTACGGCCCCGCGATGGCGACGAGCGACGGGCTGCTCGGGGAGGCGTTCTCGCTGTTCGGCAGCGACGATCGGGCGATGCGCACCGTCGCAGAGGCGATGGTCGAGTTGGGCGAGGGCGAGGCGACCGAACTCGTCGCCCAGCCGACGACCGAAGCGGAGTACATGGAGTTGGCCCGCCGGAAGACCGGCGCGCTGTTTCGGGCTGCTGCCGAGTTGGGGGCCATCGCCGCCGCCGCCGACACCTACACGATCGAGTCGTTCGGCGGGTACGCAGAGCGCGTCGGGATCGCGTTTCAGATCCGCGACGACGTCCTCGATGCGACCGCGGAGGCCGACGCGCTCGGCAAGCCGGCCGGCCGCGACGAGGCCATGGAGCGCCCCTCGCTGGTCCGGATCACCGATTTGACGCCCGAGGAGGTCAACGGCCGCGCACGTGAGGAGTCCGAGGCGGCGCTGTCTGCGCTGGCGGCGGCCGATCCCGGCGACTCGCCGGCGGTCGGCTACCTGGAGGATCTCGCCGAGTTCGTCGTGGTTCGAGGGCGGTGAGGCGAGCAGCGAGGCGAGCGCCAGCGAGCCTCGAAGAAGCGAGCGCGGAGATTGACATCCTCCCCGCGCTGAAGCGCGAGGATTCCAGCGCGGGACGGCGAGCCGGTCCCACGTCCCCGCTGGCAACTTCTCACCTGCCGGATGGGGTCCGGCGAGGCGATACCGGGTTCGTGCGCGATACGTCGGCCCCGCGAGGGGTGTGGCGTGTTGCGCGTCCGTTCGGACGCGGTATCCGCTTGCACCGGGCATCCCGTTTATCTCGAAGAGACAGCGGGGATGCCCCCGGTCGCCCTTTTCGGCGCGTCCGGGCACGGGCCGTGCCATCGGCCTGCCTGCCTTTCATGCCACGGTGGGCAGGCACACTCGGGCGAGGGTCGCTTTTTGTCTGCCGTCTCCCAACGGCTTCGGAGACGCCCTTGCGGGAACGGTGTGGTGGCCTTCGTCGTCCGGGCGGACCCCAATCCAACCGCCAGTTTTTGCCCGTTGTGCGTACCCACGGACACGCTGTCTGGGGGAATAATTCTGGCGGTTGTCGCCCTGGTGTCGGATTCATCCCCGCCGTGAACGGCGAGGCTCTCTCCTCGAACTTCCGTAACGACCCGCGAGCAGCGAGGCGAGCGCCAGCGAACGAAAACGCGTTTACCCCCGGGGGACACAGAGCCGCTAATGATAGTTCCGGGATCCGCATCACAAGAGGTCGCGGCGGCGCTCGCGAGCGAACTCGACGAGCCGCTCGCCGCCGTCGAGTACGACTGGTTCGCCGACGGCGAGACGCTCGTCCGCGTTCCGGACGCCGGCGACAGGGCGATCGTCGTCGCCTCGACGGTGTCAGATTCCGCACAGGTCGAGTTGCTGCAGCTACAGGACGCCGCCCGGCAACGGGCCGAGGAGGTCGTCACCGTCCTGCCGTACATGGGCTACGGGAGACAGGACGAGGCGTTCGAGCCGGGTGAGCCGGTGTCAGCGCGGGCGATGGCGCGGGCGATCTCGACCGGAACCGACCGGGTGATGACGGTCAACCCCCACGAGGCGTCGATCGCCGACTTCTTCGAGGTGCCGTGTGCGACCGTCGACGCGGCTAGTCACCTCGCCGACCCGCTGCCCGGTCTCTCCGATCCGCTGTTTCTGTCGCCCGACGCCGGCGCGGTCGACCTCGCCGAGACTGTCCGTGACGCCTACGGGACCGGGACGGTCGACTACTTCGAGAAGGTACGACACTCCGACACCGACGTCGAGATCCGCCCCAGCGACGCGAGTACCGCCGGACGCGACGTGGTGTTGGTCGACGACATCGTCGCGACCGGATCGACGATGAGCACCGCGATCGGCCAGCTTTCGGCCCCGGAACGCGTCTTCGTCACCTGCGTTCACCCGATGCTCGCCGCCAACGCCCGGACGAAGCTCGCGACCGCCGGCGTCGAGGCGGTGTACGGTACCGACACGATCGAGCGGGCGGTCTCGGCGGTGAGCGCCGCCCCGGCGATCGCCGAATCGTTATAACTCGTTCCGTCCCGCCGCCGCGAGCGCGAGCAGTACCGCGACGAGAGCGACCCCCGGCCCGAATCCGGGGTGGCTGCCGATACCGGTCGGGTCGGTCCCGGGCGACGCGGCGTCCCCGCCGACCGTCACCGTTGCCCGCTGCCCACCGGCGGAGACGGCGTACTCGCCCGACTCCTCGAAGGGGACGGTCGTCTCGACGGTCGCCGTCCCCTCGCCGACCCGGACGGGTTCGATCGCGACCGCCTCGGCGTCGACGACGAACGTCACCTCGCCCGCCGCGGGGCGATCGGCCGCCGAGGCGACCGTCGCGCGAAGCGTGACCGCCTCGCCTGCCATTGGTGCCGCCGGCATCGTCTCGAGACCGACCACCTCGATGCCGGCCGGCTCCTCGACCGTGACGGTCGTCCGTTCGGGGCCGACCGAGAGGTCGAACTCCCCCGCGGCGTCGAACTCGCGGGCGAACCGAAGCGTCGCCGACGCGCCGGGATCGAGGCGGCCCTCCCGGACCGCGACGGCTTCGCCATCGACCCGGAGTTCGGCCTCGAACTCGCCCGTTTCGGTGCCGACGTTCTCGGCGACGACGTCGAGTTCGAGCGTCTCGCCGACGACGAGTGCTGGGGAATCGAGCGTCCCCGTCCGGTAGGAACCCGACACCGTCGTCCCGGCGATCGAGTACCGGACGTCCGGCCCGCCGAACGCCGCGACGTGCTCGCTCCGGGAGGCGATCGGCGGCGCCGCGGTCGTCTCGGTGTAGCGCTCGGCGTCGCTTCGGACCTCGGCGTCGCCGGCGGAGCCGATCGCGTCGAGGAACCGCCGCTGTGTCAGTTCGGCCCCCCGGCGGTTCACCCCGGCGACGACGGCGTCCAGCGACGTGTCGGCGTCGGCGCGGAGCCGCCGGTCGAGGTGGGCAAATAGCTGTGCCCCGCGCTCGTAGTCGGCGGTCGTCTCGGCCCAGGTCCCCGGATCGGCGAGGCGAACGCCGTCGTAGCCGGGGTCGGTCCCGCGTTCGAGGCGGTCCCGGAACGTCGCGTAGCGCACGTCGCCGGCCTCGTACGCCAGGAGGGCGGCGTAGTACTCGGCCATCCCCTCCGTCGTCCAGCGCGTCGCGTCGGTCGTCGCGTAGCGCTGTCGGGTGTGGACGTACTCGTGGATCCAGGTGTTTTCTACCGTTCCGAGCGCTTCGGTGTCGCGTACCCAGAAGTCGCCGCCGGGGCCGCGCTGGACGCCGGCGGGTCCCCACGACTGGCCGGCTGTCGGGGCGGCGACGGCGAAGACGTCGGGGCGGGGACCGACCGAGAGGCGCTCGGCGGCGGCCTCGAGCGCCGCGAGTATCGCTTCGGGGTCCCCCCGGAGGGCTGCGGCCTCGGGGACGACGAGCCGGAACGTCTGGCCCGCCGCCGAGCCCGTGTGTTCGGTGTAGGCGCCGAGATACGCCATGTGCGTGCTCGCGACCCCCTCGCCGTCGACCGTGTTGGTCCGGACGAGTTCGGAGTCGGTGTCGGTGCTCCGCCAGGAGACGCCGACCGAGGGCGTCCGGACGAGCGCCCACTCGTCGTTCGCGACGAACGTGAGGCCCTCGCGGCCGCGGTGGCTCCCGCTGACGGTGGCGTCGTACTCGTACTCGAGGCTCGGGGTGGCGGTCGATTCGGTCCACGCGTAGGTCCGGTCGTCGACCCGTTCGAAGCCGGTCGCGTCGGTGACGTCGGTGCCGGCGGGGATCGTAATCTCCAGTTCGACGGTCGAATCGGGGATCGACAGACGGGTTTCGACGTCGATGCGGTCGTCCGTATCCGACTCCGAGAGCCCGTTCTCGAGGTCGATCGGCTCCGCCGCCGCTCCCGGGGCGGCGACGACCGCACCGAGGAGACAGCCGACGACGAGCGCGAAGACGACGACCGGCCGGGCGCCCATTACCGGTCGGTGACGGGTTCGATAGAAATGTACATTTCGACGCCCTCGACGTCCCAGACGCGTTCGTAGCCGTCCTCGACGGTCCCGAACGCGGCGGCTCTGACCTCCCCGGCGACGAGGTCGCGGTGGCGCTCGACGAGGCCGGCCACCCGATCGTTGCGGACGTCGAGGTCGACGCGGATTTCGCGTTCGATGTCGAGGTCGAGTTCCTTGCGCATCTCCTGGATCCGGCGGACGACCTCGCGGGCGTACCCCTCGCTTTCGATGTCCTCGGTGAGGGCCGTGTCGACGTAGACGACACCGCGGTCGTCGCCGTCGACCGAGAAGGCGGTCCCCTCGATCTCCTCGGGGGTTTCGGTGGTGAACGAGACCGTCTCCTCGGTCAACTCGACCTCGCGGCCGAGTTCCTCGACGACGGCCGCCGAGAGCGTCTCGAGCGTCGGCTCGGGGACCGAGACGGCGTTGATGGCGTTCATGATCTCGCCGGCCGCGTCGCCGAACGTCGGGCCGAGCACCGACATGTCGGCCCGGGCGGTGTAGGCGAGTTCCTCCCAGTCGGCGTCGGGGTCGATCAACTCGATCTCGCGGGCGTTGAGCCGGTCCCGAAGGAGACCGCGGTGGCGGTCGACCGCCTCGGCGGCGCGTTCCTCGTCGGCCGCGACGACGACCCGCGTGACGGGCCATCTGAGCTTCCGTTCGGCCTGCTGGCGGGCGTTCGAGCCGGCCTCCTCGACGGCGGCGACGACCGCGACGTCGGTCTCGAGGTCGGGGTCACGAAGCGACGCCTCGACCGCCGGCCACTCGCACATGTGGACGGTGTCGTGGCCGCCCTCGCCCGTCAGGGTGCCGTAGATCTCCTCGGCGACGAACGGCGCGTAGGGCGCGAGCAGTTTCGTCGTCTCGACGAGGACGTGATACAGCGTCGCGTAGGCAGCGCGCTTGCTTTCCGAGTCGGCCTCCTCCCACATCCGCTCGCGGACGACCTGGATGTAAAACCGCGAGACGTCCTCGACGACGAACTCGAGGAGCGCATCGAGCGCCTCGTCCTGGCGGTAGGCCTCCCACGCCTCCGTCATCTCCGCGGTGACCGACTGCAGCCGCGAGAGGACCCACTCGTCGACGGTTTCGAGCTCGGCGTCGGCGATCGAGACGTCGTCGGGATCGAACTCGTCGAGCCGCATGTACGGCAGCGGGAACCGAAAGACGTTCCAGAGGATGTTGAGGTCGCGCTCGCGGTTCTCCATTTCGTCCCACGAAAAGCGCATGTCGTCGCCCTGTGGGTTCTGGCCGAGCAAGAACAGCCGCATCGGGTCCGCGCCGTGGCGCTCGATCGCCTCCTGGGGGGCGACGATGTTGCCGATCGATTTGGACATCTTGCGGCCGTCCTCGGCGAGCGCCCAGCCGTGCATGAGGACGTTTTTATATGGAACCTCGTCGAGGGCGGCGCTGCCCATCCCGAGTTGGGACCAAAACCACCCACGGGTCTGATCGTGGGCCTCCATGATGAGGTCCGCGGGCCACAGCTCCTCGAAGGCTTCCTCGTTGCCGGGGTAGCCGATGGTTCCCCAAGAGGCGACCGAGGAGTCGAGCCAGACGTCGAAGACGTCGGGGACGCGCGTGTAGGTGACATCCCCCTCGGTGATGGTGAGGTCGTCGACGGTGTCTTTGTGGATGTCGACCGACTCGGGGTCGATCGACTGATCGACGCGCTCCGTGAGTTCCTCGCGGGTGGAGATCACGATGGCGTCCTCGACGTCGCCGTCCCAGCCCTCGACGTCGCCGTTGCTGGCCTCGGCGTCGGGGACCCATATCGGGATGGGAATGCCCCAGTAGCGCTGTCTGGAGACGTTCCAGTCGGGCGAGTCCTCGATGAAGTCCCGGAATCGGTTGTCCCGCGCCTCCCGGGGATACCACTCGCTGTCCGCCATGTTCGCGAGCAACTCGTCTTTGATGTCGGTGACGGTGATGAACCACTGGTCCGTGACCATCTGGATGATGGGCGTGTCACAGCGCCAACAGTGGCCGTAGTCGTGGTGGTGGCGCTCGCTCGCGAGGAGGTGCCCCTCGGCGTCGAGGTCGGCGATGATCCCGTCGTCGGCGTCCTTGACGAACTGCCCGGCGTACTCGCCCGCGGCCTCCCGGAAGACGCCGTCGGGACCGACCGGACAGAATATTTCGAGGCCGAGTTCCTGCCCGCGCTCGAAGTCGACCTCGCCGTGGCCGGGCGCGGAGTGGACGAGTCCGGTCCGGTCGGCCTCGACGTAGTCGGCGTCATAGACTGCCAGTGCGCCTTCGAAGTCGGGGGCGTCGGGCACCCGGTCGCGGAGGGGATGCTCGTAGGTCCAGCCGACCATCTCCGCGCCGGGGAGTTCCTCGCGGACCTCGTAGCCGTCGTAGTCGCCGTGTTCGAGGACGTCCTCGACGCAGGACGCCTCGAGATAGAGGACCTCCTGCTCGCCGTTCCGTTCGGCCTCGACCGCTCGGTATGTCGCGTCGGCGTCGGCGGCGACGAACGTGTTGGCGGGGATCGTCCACGGCGTCGTCGTCCAGATGACGAGCGAGCCCTCTCGGTCCTCGAGTTCGAATTTCACGTAGATCGAGGGGTCCTCGACGTGTTCGTACTCGACTTCGTTGTTCGCGATTGCGGTCTCACAGCGCGGGCACTGGCTGATCGAGCGTTTGCCCTGCTCGACCAACCCGCGGTCGTGGGCCTTCGAGAAGCCCCACCACGCGGCCTCCATGTACTCGGGGTCGACCGTCTTGTATGGGTCCTCCCAGTCCATCCAGACGCCGAAGGACTTGAAGTCGCTCTGGAGCCCCTCGAGTTGCGCCTCGGCGAAGGACTTGCACTCGTCGATGAAGTTCTCCTCGCCGAAGGCCTCGAT
The DNA here is from genome assembly GCF_000591055.1 of Natronomonas moolapensis 8.8.11. Classification (GTDB taxonomy): domain Archaea; phylum Halobacteriota; class Halobacteria; order Halobacteriales; family Haloarculaceae; genus Natronomonas; species Natronomonas moolapensis. The sequence continues at coordinate 2,540,015 of NC_020388.1, forward strand.
GTCCTTTTTGTTCTCGAAGCCGAGGTTCTCCTCGACTTTCGTCTCGATCGGCAGCCCGTGCATGTCGTAGCCGGGGCGGTCGGTCACGTCGTAGCCGCACATCCGCTTGTAGCGGATGTAGGCGTCCTTCAGCGTCTTGTTCCACGTCGTGCCCATGTGGGCGGCCCCGGAGGTGTACGGCGGGCCGTCGACGAAAAAGAAGTCCTCGCCGTCGGATCGGTGGCGTTTCGCTTGCTCGTAGGCGTCGACCTCGTCCCAGTACTCGAAGACGCGATCCTCGACCGCGCCGGGTTCGTACTGGTCGTCGACCTCGGCGAACCTGCTCATGTCGGAATAATCAGCCGCCGCTGTTAAATGGGAATCGGTAGCGTTCGGAACCCGCGTGGCGGAACGCAACGGCCGACGATCAAACGAGTGGCTCGAGCAGCGAAGCGCCGGCCGACAACAGGTCGTCGACTCTGGCCTCGCTGTCCGCTTCGACGTACACCCGGAGTTTCGGCTCGGTCCCGCTCGGCCGGAGTAAAAGCCACGAGCCGTCCGTCAAGAAGAGCTTGAAGCCGTCGGTGCGGCCGACGCGCTCGACGCCGCTGCCGGCGACCGACTCCGGGAGGCCCGCGTCGAGCGCCTCGATGACGGCCGCCTTCCGGTCGTCGGGACAGTCGACGCTCCGGCGGTCCTGGACGATGTCGCCGAACTCGGCGCGGAGGCGGTCGAGGCGGTCGTCGAACGGCTCCGCGGCGTGGGCGTCGGCGACGAGGAGCGCAACGAGGACGCCGTCCTTGTTGTGGAGGTGCCCGCCGACCCCGAACCCGCCCGACTCCTCGCCGCCGACGAGCGCCCCGGAGTCGGCCATCGCCTCGGCGACCCACTTGAACCCGACCGCCGTCTCGTGGGCGGCGTGGCCGTTCGCCTCGGCGATCCGGTCGACGAGCGCGGTCGTCGAAACGGTCCGGACGACGTCGCCCGCACCCGTCTCCAGCAGGTAGTCGTACAGCGCCGCGAGCACCCAGTTCGGGTCGACGACGCCACGGGTGGGCGTGACGACGGCGAGGCGGTCGGCGTCGCCGTCGTTCGCGACGCCGAGTGCGGCGTCGCCGTCGACGACCGCGGCTTCGAGCGCCCCGAGGTGTTCGGCGGTCGGCTCGGGTGGCGAACCACCGAACTCGGGGTCGCGCTCGCCCCGCAGTCGCGTGACGGACGCGCCCGCCCGCGAGAGGAGTTCGTCGGTGACGCCGCGGCCGCTGCCGTGCATTGCATCGTGGGCGAGCGCCAGCCCGTCGAGGTCCGAATCGACGACCGACAGCGCGTCCCCGAGGTAGGGTTCGACGAAGTCGGTCTCCCGGACGGAACCCCACCGGTCCTCGGCGAGCGGGTCGGGCGGGGCCAGCGCCGCGGCCAGCCGATCCGTCACTGCCGGGGGAGCGGGCGCGCCGTCGGAGGGGACGAACTTGATGCCGTTGTACGTCGGCGGGTTGTGGCTCGCGGTCACCTGCAACGCCCCCGAGAGCCCTCGACCGAGGACCGTCCACGCGACGACCGGCGTGGGGGTGTCGCGGTCGGCGAGGAGGGCGTCGAAGCCGTTGGCACAGACGACGCCGGCGAGTTCCTCCGCGGCGGCGCGAGAGCCCGCCCGCGGGTCGTAGCCGACCGCGACCGGCGCGTCCTCGCCCGTCGAGCGCAGGTAGTCGGCGACGGCCTGGCCGACGGCCCGGATCCGCGGTTCGGTGAACTCCTCGACCGTCGTCCGCCAGCCGTCGGTGCCGAACTCGACGTTCATACGGGCGGGTCGACGCCGGGACGCAAAAAAACGGGGGACACCCGTCCCGGGGTTTAAATCGGAGAACGGGCAACGTGCCCGTATGGCCGCCGCCGACGCCCCCGTCCCGGAGTTGCAGGCCCGCGCCGACGCGTGTGCGGCGCAGTTGTGCGCCGCGGATCGCGTGTTGCTCGCCTCCCACATCGACGCCGACGGGCTGACCAGCGCCGCGGTCGCGGCGACCGCGCTCGAACGGGCGGGGATACCGTTCGAAGCGGTCTTCGAGAAGCAACTCGACGCCGACTCGATCGCGGCCATCGCCGACCGGGCGTACGGGACGGTGCTTTTCACCGACTTCGGCAGCGGCCAACTCGATCTCATCGCCGAACACGAACGCGCGGGCGCGTTCGTCCCCGTCGTCGCCGACCACCACCAGCCGGCCGACGCCGACACGGAGCACCACCTCAACCCGCTGCTCAAGGGGATCGACGGGGCCTCGGAGCTGTCGGGTGCGGGGGCGAGTTACGTCCTCGCGCGGGCGCTCGCCGCGCGCTCGTCGGCCGACGAACGGCTCGACAACCGCGATCTGGCGGGACTCGCGGTCGTCGGCGCGGTCGGCGACATGCAGGCCTCCGAGGGCGATCTCCGTGGCGCGAACGCCGCGATCGTCGGGGAGGGCGTCGAGGCAGGCGTCGTAGAGGAGCGAAAGGACCTCGCGGTCTACGGCAAACAGACCCGACCGCTGCCGAAGCTGCTCGAATACGCCTCTGACGTCCGGATCCCGGGGATCACCAACGACGAGCGTGGGACCGTCTCCTTTCTGGATGGGCTCGACGTGTCCTGTCGGGCCGACGGCGAGTGGCGTCGCTGGGTCGACCTCTCCGAGGGCGAAAAACGGACGCTCGCGAGCGCGCTGGTCAGACGCGCCGTCTCCCGCGGCGTCCCGGCGTTCAAGATCGATCGGCTGGTCGGGACGAGCTACGTCCTCACGGAGGAGCCAGTCGGCACCGAACTCCGCGACGCCAGCGAGTTCTCGACGCTTTTGAACGCGACGGCGAGATACGAGCGCGCCGACGTCGGCCTCGCGGTCTGTCTCGGCGACCGCGAGAGGGCTCTCGAGCGGGCGAGAGAACTGCTCGCGAACCACCGGCGGAACCTCTCGGCGGGGATCGAGTGGGTCGAAGAGCACGGCGTCACCCGCGAGGACAGCCTCCAGTGGTTCGACGCCGGAAGCGAGATCCGCGAGACGATCGTCGGGATCATCGCGGGGATGTCGATGGGTGCCGACGGCGTCTCTCGCGACGTGCCGATCGTCGCCTTCGCCGAGAAGGGCGACGGAGAGACGAAGGTCTCCGGCCGCGGGACGGGACCGCTCGTCGGGGACGGTCTGGATCTCTCGGCCGCGATAGGCGAGGCCGCCCGCGCGGTCGGCGGCGACGGCGGCGGCCACGACGTCGCCGCGGGCGCGACGATCCCGGCCGGGACAGAAGCCGAGTTCATCGAGCGCGCCGACGCGATCGTCGGCGAGCAACTCGAGTGAGCGCCGTCATCGGCGGTCGAAGAGCGACGACACGGCGCCCGGCGTCTCACCGTCCCGAACCGCGGCGGCGGTGTGTTCGCCGCTGACCAGACACATCGGGACACCGATCCCCGGCGAGGTGTACGAACCAGTGTAGTACAGCGAATCGGCCGCCGAAGACCGGATCGACGGGCGGAACGGTCCGGTCTGTCGGAGGGTGTGAGCGAGCCCGAGCGCCGTGCCTCGCGGTGCGCCGAAGCGTTCGCCGAACTCCGAGACGCAGGCGGTCCGCTCGAGGACGATCCGGTCGCGGAGGTCGGCGCCGGTGTGGGTCTCGAGGTCGTCGATGACCCCCTCGCGGAACCGCTCGCGCGCCCGGTCGTCGTCCTCGAGGCCGGCGGCGATCGGGACGAGTACGACGACCGCCTCGTGGCCGTCGGGGGCCATCGTCGGATCGGTCCGGGAGGGGACGTTGACGTAGTAGGCGGGATCGTCGGGCCAGGCTGGATCCTCGAAGATCGCCTCGAAGTGGGCGTCCCAATCGGTCGGCAACACGAGCGTGTGGTGGGCGAGCGGTTCGGCGTCGCCCTCGACGCCGAGGTACAACAGGAACGCCGAGGGGGCGTACGTCCGGTCGGCCCAGTAGTCGGTGCCGTACTCCGTCCGATCCGCGGGGAGGAGCTCGCGTTCGACGTGGTAGGGGTTCGCGTTCGCGACGACCGCGTCGGCCCGGTCGCGCCCGGACGCGGTCTCGACGCCGAGTCCGCCGACTCCGGGGTCGAGGCCGGTCACCTCGCGGTCGGTTCGGATATCGACGCCGAGTTCGGTCGCGAGTTCGGCGATCCCGTCGATGACCGACGCGATGCCGCCCGTCGGGTGGTAGACGCCGAGGTTGAAGTCGACGTGGGACATGAGCGTGTAGATCGCGGGCGTGTTGTGGGGTGCGCCGCCGAGAAAGACCAGCGTGTACTGCAGGAGTTGCCGGAGCTTCGGGTGCTCGAAACGCTCGGCGACGTATTCGTCCATCGAGTCCAGAAGCGTCACGCCGCGGGCGGCCCGGAGCAACCGGGGATCGAGACAGTCCCGCAGCCGGGAGCGATCCCGGTAGACGAACTCCGCGATGCCGACCTCGTAGGCGTGTTCGGCCCCGTCGAGGTACGAGCGGAACGCTTCGCCGCCCCCCGGTTCGTAGGACTCGAAGAGGTCGGCGACCGCATTGGGGTCGTCGGGTACGTCGACGCAGTCGCCGTCCTTCCAGAACACGCGGTAGTGGGGGTCGAGTCGCGTGAGGTCGTAGTACGCCTCGGGGTCGCGGTCGAAGTGGCCGAAGAACCGATCGAACGTATCGGGCATGAGATACCACGACGGCCCGGTGTCGATCCGGAAGCCGTCGGTCTCGATTCGGCCGGCGACGCCGCCCACCTCGTCGTGCCGTTCGAGCAGGGTTACGTCCGCGCCGTCGGCGGCGAGATAGCAGGCCGCAGACAGGCCGCCGAAGCCGCCGCCGACGACCGTGATGTCGTCGCCGCCGAGTGGCTGTTCGTTGTGCGGTCGTGCCGCCGTGGCGTCGGTGGAGCCGATCATCTCAGGGAGTGTACCAGATGCCGCGGTCGGTGTCGAGCCAGCCCCCGACGACGACGTGGGGGAGGGCGATGATGCTGATGAAGACGCTGAAGAAGGCGACGCCGCTTACGAGCAGTGTCCCGCCGGACATCGGGTTCGGTGCGAGCGTCGCGATCAGGGCCGCAAGCGAGAACGTGGCGGCGGTGCCGAGTATGAAGGCGACGATCACCCGGTGAGGCGAGGGGATCGATTCGGGGTCGGGATCGGGAAGCGCCGAGCGGACCGCCTCGGCGCGGGCGCTCTGACGCATCGAGTACCAGAGCGGAAAGTACAGGCCGACGGCGGCGACCACGGGCACGATGGCGAAGTACGCGATCAACAGCGCCGTCTCGCCGGCGTCGACGGCCCACGTCGTGAGGTCCTTCCGGCGCTGAAAGCCGAGGCCGACGTGGACGGCGACGGCGGCGGCGAAGACGGCTCCTAACGCGACCCTGAAATCGCCGTAGTACGGGGCGACGGCCTCGAAGGCGCCGGGCTGGAAGATGTCGATCATGAACGTGCTGAACGCAGCGAAATCGCCGGGCCACGCGTAGATCGGAACGATCATCACCGTCCCGCCGCGGACGAACGCCGCCAGCGCGCGCTGGGGCGTCGTCCGGAGGTGATCGGTCCCGACGAGCGTATCGAGCACCCGGAGACCGCCGTGGCCACCCTTCGCGACGGCGACGGCGATCGCGACGGTGAGGCCGGCGACCGGCGCGGTGAAAAACAACGCCACGAACCCGGCGACCATCGCCAGGTACGCCCCGATGTAGCGAGCGCCGAAGGGTACCCCCCGGTTTTTGAGATTCGACATGTGCTCGTATCCCCCGTAGGGGAGGTTCAACGCGACCATCCCGAACAGGTAGATCCCTGCCTGCGTCCGCATGTCGATGGAGACGCTCGCCCGCCGCGCGAGCAGGAACCACCCGGCGACTGCGACGAGGGCGACCCGGGACGCCGAGAGCAGCCAGCGCTCCCGGTCGGACCGGAGGCGACCGAGGTGCGTTTCGACCGTTGCCATACGACGGGATACGGCGTCAACACCTCTCGATTCCCCGCCATAGTTGTGGGGGTATTTATAAACTCTGCGCTATCGTTCCGTACCGAACGGGGTTGTTCTCTCGGTCCACCCCCAGCCGGGCAGGCGGGTCTGAAACCCCGCCGCGAGGGCGGCCTCGAGGTCGTCGGCCCCGGCCGGGTCGTCGGGGTCGCCGTGGGTGTGGACGTCGGCGAAGTGAAACGTCGCCTCGGCGAGGAGGGCGAAGGGCTCCCCGCCAGCGATCGTGGCCGCGAGCTTTCGGCCGAGAAACTCGTCGACGACGAAGCCGGGGTAATCGCCCGGGCAATCGAGATCGCGGAGCAGCCGACACAGTGCGGCGACGTTGACGGCGCGGTCGCCGTCGGCAAACACCGCATCCACCTCGGTGCGGTACTGGTCGGCCGTGACGGCGTCGACCTCGACGCCGAAGAGCGGCCCCAGCCGATCGCGGGTGTCGTTTATGACCCCGGGGATCGATTCGCAGGCCCTGAGCCGTTCGTGCTCCTCGGCGACGGTCGCTGGCGTGATCTCCATGCGCTCCTTTGCGAAGGGTTTTATATTAGTAGTGGGTTAGAACGGAGTACGAGCGGGTTTTCCGGTATCTCCCGCGGCCGTCGTCCGACGACAGCCACCGCCGATCCGAATCAACCGATATTCGAATGATACTCCACACGTACGCAGTCGGCAAACCCGTCTGCGACGCCACGCGCACGCAGGCGGCGTCCCCGCCTGCGGCCGGCGGACGAGACGCGGCGAGCGCCCGGAGCCCGGTTCGAGGAATTTCTAACGCATGAGTGCAGTAGAGCGGAAACTCGACGATATCAAGGCGACGATCGTGAGCGAAGTGCCGAACGACATCTCCGTGTCCGACGTGACGTACGAGGGCCCCGAGTTGGTCGTGTACACCCGCGATCCCAAGGAGTTCGCGAGCGACGGCGATCTGATCCGACGGCTCGCCTCGAAGCTCCGAAAGCGGATCACGGTTCGGCCCGACCCGGACGTCCTCGCCCGGCCCGGCGAGGCCCGCGAGCGGATTCTCGAGGTGGTCCCCGACGAGGCCGGCGTCTCGGATCTCGACTTCCACGCCGACACCGGCGAGGTCGTCGTCGAGGCTCAAAAACCGGGTATGGTCATCGGCCGACACGGCTCGACGCTCCGGGAGATCACCCAGAAGGTCGGGTGGACCCCGGAGGTCGTCCGGACGCCGCCGATCGAGTCCTCGACGGTCTCGAACGTCCGGAACTTCCTGAAACAGGAGCGCGAGGAGCGCCGGGACATCCTAGAGCGGATCGGCCGCCAGATCCACCGCGAGGAGATGTCCGACGACGAGTGGGTCCGGATCACGACGCTCGGGTGCTGTCGGGAGGTCGGACGCGCCGCGTTCATCCTCAACACGCCCGAGACGCGCGTGCTCATCGACTGCGGCGACAAGCCCGGCGCTGAGGGTGAGGTCCCGTATCTCCAGGTGCCGGAGGCGCTCGGCGCGGGCGCGTCGAAGATCGACGCGGTCGTGTTGACCCACGCCCACCTGGATCACTCGGCGCTGGTACCGCTCTTGTTCAAGTACGGCTACGACGGCCCGATCTACTGCACCGAGCCGACCCGCGACCTGATGGGGCTTTTGACGCTGGATTACCTCGACGTGGCCGCCAAGGAGGGTCGAACGCCGCCGTACGACTCCGCGCAGGTCCGGGAGGCGATCAAACACTGCATCCCGATCGAGTACGGCGACGTGACCGACATCGCGCCGGATCTGAAGCTCACCTTCCACAACGCCGGCCACATCCTCGGCTCGGCGGTGACGCACTTTCACGTCGGCGACGGCCTCTACAACGTCGCCTTCTCCGGCGACATCCACTACGACGACACCCGGCTTTTCAACGGCGCGGTCAACGACTTCCCGCGCGTCGAGACGCTCGTGATGGAGTCGACCTACGGCGGCCGAAACGACTACCAGACCGACCAAGAGGACTCCGAGGAGAAACTCAAGGAGGTGATCCGCGAGACGACGACGGAGGGCGGGAAGGTGTTGATTCCCGCCTTCGCCGTCGGGCGCTCCCAGGAGATCATGCTCGTCCTCGAGGAGGCGATGCGGAAGGGCGAGATCCCGGAGGTGCCGGTCCACCTCGACGGGATGATCTGGGAGGCGACGGCGATTCACACCACCTACCCGGAGTACCTGCGGGACGACCTCCGGGACCGGATCTTCCACGACGACGAGAACCCGTTTTTGGCGGACCAGTTCAACCACATCGACGGCGGCGAGGACGAACGCCAGGAGGTCGCCGACGGCGGCCCCTGTATCGTCCTCTCGACGTCGGGGATGGTCGAAGGCGGCCCGATCATGTCGTGGCTCACCCACGTCGGCGGCGAGTCGGAGTCCTCGCTCGTCTTCGTCGGCTACCAGGCCCAGGGGACGCTCGGCCGACGCATCCAGAACGGCTGGGACGAGATCCCGATGAACGACCGCTCGAGCAGCCGTGGAACGCTGACGCTGAACATGGGCGTCGAGACGGTCGATGGCTTCTCCGGGCACGCCGACCGCCAGGGGCTTATGAACTTCGTCCGGACGATGAACCCCCGTCCAGAGAAGGTCCTCTGTGTGCACGGCGACGAGTCCTCCGTACAGGACCTCTCCTCGGCGCTGTATCACGATTTCAATATGCGGACGTTCGCGCCGAAGAACCTCGAGACGTTCCGGTTCAAGTGAGCGGAGCCGTCGAGTGGAGCCTCACGCGTCGTTTTTGTTTGCGTCGACCGTCGTGATCCTGTCGGCGGCGCGGTCGGGCGGGTGGCTGTCGGCCCAGAGCAACTCGAAGAGCTGTGATTTGGTCTTGTACAGCGTGTCGCTCGTGGTCGAGATGCCGACGTAGCCGTCGTCGTTGTCGTCGGCGAAGGCCACGAGTACGTGGGAGTCGTCGTAGAGGTAGATCCGCCCCTCGACGTTCTCGACGCGGCGGATATCCATGATCTCGCTGGCGCGGTCGTAGACCGCCGCCGGGACGGTGCCGTCCTCAGAGACGATCGCCTGTATCGTGGTCCCGGCCTCCGCACACCGGCTCAGCGCCTCGACGTGGTGGTTGAGGATGTGCTCGAAGCTCAACGGCGTCGTGATCATCCGGATGTCCGAATCGGTCGATTCCGTCAATTCGGCGAGTTTCTCGAGGATGTTGTGGCGATTCGAGTACGTCCAACAGATCTCCGAGCGCCCGGCGGGTTCGGGGGTGTCCTCGACGCTGCCGACGAACTGCTGCCCGAGTCGTTCGATCTCGGCGAGTTGCTCGTCGTAGTGGCGCCGTTTGAACTCGGTGAACCGCTCGATCGCGTCGTCGGGGGTGACCGGCCCGAACTTCTTTGGCCGCCCCGGCTGGACGTCGACGAACCCCTTGTTCGATAGCTGATCGAGCGCGTCGTACACCCGCGGCTGCGGGACGTCGGCCCCGTCGGAGACTTCCTGTGCGGTCGAGACCCCCCGTCGAAGCAGGCAGGTGTACGCACACGCCTCGTACTTCGACAGACCGATTTCCCGGAGGTACATCCGGGGCTCATTCGTCATACCGTGACATAGTGCGGCGCGTCGTCAAGTGCTTTTCGTTAAACAAGGTGAATTAATACTCATTCGTTGTATTGTATATACAAATACCGTGTGTATGCATCGGGTATTTATAACTAACACTCACTGAACGATCACTTACTACTGCGCAGTTGTGAGTAGCGAATAACAAACGTTCGTCTATTGATACACCTGTAGAGAACCAAAATGTCTCGCGAAACTCCGAACGAAAAAGACGATCGTCGTGGTAGCCGCGATCGGGTGGAGCGCGGTTCGTACGACCCACAGGGGGACAGCCCCGCAACCGAGCCGGGAGACGGCCGGGAGCGAGCAGAACACGTAGAGCCGAGGCCGAGCCGCATATCCCGTCGTCGGCTGTCCTCGCTGGAGGGCCAACAGTGACGCTGCCGTTGCAGGCCGACCCCGAGGTGATCGCCGAGGGCGTAAACCTCGTGTGGGTGTTCGTCGCGACGTTCCTCGTGTTTTTCATGCACGCCGGGTTCGGGATGCTCGAGTCGGGGCAGGTCCGCTCGAAGAACGTCGCTAACCAGTTGACGAAGAACGTGCTCACCTGGGGGATCGGGGTGGTCGCGTACTTCGTCGTCGGGGCGGGCGTCTCGGTCGCCATCGCCGCGCTCACCACCGGTAGTGGGCTCTCGGGCGTGTTCGCGCACCTCGATGCCGGATCGACGGGATGGGCGAACCTGCTGTTCGGGGCGGCGTTCTCGATGGTCGCGGCCTCGATCGTCTCGGGAGCCGTCGCCGAACGGGCACAACTCGGCGGTTACCTCGTGTTCACCGTCTTCGTCGGCGCGCTCATCTACCCCGTCGCGACGGGGTTGACCTGGGGCGGCGGGTTCCTGTCACAGCTCGGGTTCGCCGACTTCGCCGGCGGTGCGATCGTCCATATGGTCGGCGGGATCTGTGGACTCGTCGCCGCCTACGTCGTCGGTCCCCGGATCGGCCGGTTCGACGACGACGGCTCCTCGAACGTCATCCCCGGACACTCGCTCCCGTACGCGGTGTTGGGGACGCTCATCCTCGCGTTCGGCTGGTACGGGTTCAATGTCGGGACTGCCGTCAGCGTGTTCCAGGTCAACGAGGCCGGGGAATTGGCGCTCGCCGATTACGCGTACGCCGGTCGGGTCGCTATCAACACCGCGTTGGTCATGGGTGCCGGAAGCATCGGTGCCGCGCTGGTCGGATACGTCCGCGGCGGGAAGGTCGATCCGCTCATGACCGCCAACGGCCTGCTCGCCGGGCTCGTGAGCGTCTGCAGCATCGCCGCGGTCGCGAGTTGGCGCGGTACGCTCGTCGTCGGCCTCATCGCCGGGATCCAAGTCGTGTTAGTGTTCGACCTGCTCGAGCGGGTCGGGATCGACGACGTGTGTGCCGTGTTTCCGGTCCACGGATCAGCCGGACTCCTGAGCGCCCTCGCGTACCCCTTCGTCAACACGACGTCGGCGTTTTCGGTCACGCAACTCGGCATCCAGGTCGTCGGCGTCGTCGTCCTCGCGGCCTGGGCGGCCGGGGCCACGCTCGCGGTCTACGGCGTATTGAAACTGCTCGGACGGGCGAGAGTCGATCGCGAGGAAGAACTCGAAGGGCTGGACGCCTCCGAGCACGGCATCGAGACGTACCCCGAGTTCGGCGGGAGCGTCGTCGACGAGTCCGGCCCGCGCGGCCCGCCGGGCGGGATGCCGACGGCCGACGGTGGCGAGGTGACCGACGATGACTGAGATCGAAATGGTCGTCGCGTACATCCGCCCCGACAAGCTCTCGGCGGTCAAAAAGGGCCTCTCCGAGGCCGGCGCCCCGTCGCTGACTGTCTCGAACGTCTCGGGGCGGGGATCACAGCCGACGAAAAAAAGCCAGTGGCGCGGCGAGGAGTATAGCGTCGACCTCCACCAGAAGGTCAAACTGGAGTGCGTCGTCGCGGAAATCCCGGCTTCGGACGTCGTCGACGCGATCGCCGAGGCCGCACACACCGGCGACCCGGGGGACGGAAAGGTCTTTGTCCTCCCGGTCGAGTCGGCCCACCAGATACGGACCGACGTGAGCGGCGTCGACGCGGTGTAGCGACGCGTCGGGAGTCGTCTTAGTTTTCGTAGCGGAGTCGTGGCCGCCGGAAACGGTGCCGTCCCGCTGTTTTTGCCTCCTCGCGAGGTCGGTGGCGTTTTCGCGTTCGCTCCGGCGGCCGTAGTTCACTACCGTCCAGTTGTGAGTAACCGACAATATCGAATCGGCGAAACGTACGGATACAGGCTCGTTCACCCGCGACGGGACGACGGTCGAGCCAGCAAACATGAGCAAACAGAAACAGAACCCGGTAGTCGACCATCCGCTCGAACAGCTCACCGCCGAGGAGATCGAAACGGCCGTCGAGATCTTCGAAGCGAACTCCGAACTCGGCGACGGCGTACAGTACCACAACGTTATGCTCAACGAGCCCCCGAAGTCCGCCGTCAAGGACTTCGAGCCCGGGGACCCCTTCGACCGTGAGGTGGATATCGTCGCGCGGGAGGACCGCGAGACGTACGAGGCGACTGTTTCGTTGACCGAGACGGAGCTCAAATCGTGTGAACACATCCCCGGCGTCGAGCCGGGGTTGTTGCCGGAGGAGATAGAGGGTGCACAGGAGACGGTCAAGAACGATCCCGAGTGGCGCGAAGCGGCGAAGAAGCGCGGCATCGAGGACTTCGATCTCGTCATGGTCGATCCATGGGCCGCAAGTGGGTTCGAGCCCGAGGGGTACGAGGGCGAGCGGATCTGTCGGGCGATCTCGTGGATCCGGTCGAGTCCGAACGACAACGGTCGTGCACGCCCCATCGAGGGGTTGTTCGCGTTCGTCGACGTCGACGCGATGGAGGTCGTCGAAATCGAGGACAACGGGATCCCGGACCCCGAGAACCCCCTCCCGTCGGAGGACGCCGACTACCGAGCCGACCGCGTCGAGACGCGCGAGGACTTCGAGCACCTCGACGTCGTGCAACCGGACGGCCCGAGTTGGGAGGTCGACGGGAACAAAGTCGAGTGGCTCGACTGGGAGATGCGGCTCGGGTGGAACCCGCGTGAGGGGCTCGTCTTCCACGAGGTATCCTTCGAGGACGACGGGGAGTCCCGGCCGGTACTCCATCGGGCGTCGGCCTCGGAGATGGCGGTCCCGTACGGCGACCCCGATCCGAACCACTCCTGGAAGAACGCCTTCGACATCGGGGAGTACCACGTCGGTCGGATGGCCAACGAACTCACCGAGGGGTGTGACTGTCTCGGCGTCATGAAGTACTTCGACGTCGAAATGAACACGATCGACGGCGAGTCCGAAACCCTCGAGAGCGGCATCTGCATGCACGAGGAGGACGACGGGGTGCTCTGGAAACACACCGACGAGCGGAAGCCCCACACCGAGGTCCGTCGCCGCCGCCGACTCGTCATCTCGTTTATCGCGACGGTGTACAACTACGATTACGGCTTCTATTGGTACTTCTACCCCGATGGAAGCATCGAGGCCGAGGTTCGGCTGACCGGCATCGACTCGAACGGCGTCGTGCCGGTCGAGGAGACGGCCGAGGACACGCACGGCCAGTACGCCATCGTCGCCCCCGGCGTGAAGACGCCGATTCACCAGCACTTCTTCAACTTCCGGCTGGACTTCGACATCGACGGCAGCCCCATGCGGGCGTACGAGGTACACAACGAGCCGACGGGAAGCGAGCGAAACCGCAAGAACGGGTTCCGGGCGAAAGAGACACTGCTCGAGCGCGAAAACGACGCCAGACAGGACATCGATCCGAACCGCGGTCGGTACTGGCGGATCGCGAGCAGCGAGACGGAGAATTCCTACGGGCGGAGTTGCGGGTACAAACTCGAGCCGCACGACAACGTGACGGCGCCGATGAAGCCCAACTCGAGCGTCTTAGAGCGGGCCGGCTTCATTCAGAACCACTTTTGGGTGACACCACACGACGACGAGGAACGGTTCGCCGCCGGGGAGTACCCGATGGTCAACGACGACACCGTCGGCCTCAGCGAGTGGACCGAACAGGATCGCTCGCTCGTCGACGAGGACCTCGTCGTCTGGTACACCCAGGGCGTCAACCACGTCACGAGGGCCGAGGACTGGCCGGTCCTTCCGGTCGAGATCGCGAGCTTCAGCCTCAAACCGGAGGGATTCCTCGACAGCAACCCCTCGATTTCGCTGCCGCCGGAGCCGTGTCACACCGACCACGACCTCACGAGCCCCGGCGACGACTGAGGGCGGCTCTCGGCGGACCCGCTTCGACTCCGGTTCCGGGACAGCTCTGGTTCCGGGACAGCTCCGGTTCCGGGACAGCTCCGGTTCCGGGACAGCTCCGGTTCCGGGACGGCTCTAAGACGGTTCCGGGACGGCTGCCAACAACTGCGCGGTAGTACCCAACATATGTCCATAGACGACCCGGACGCCCAGACAGCATGCGAACGCCCGTGTTCGATCGTCTCGCCGGAGGCACGGTGAGGCGATGATCGATCCGACCGCCCTGCTCCGCGTCGATCTCGCGTTGTTTTTCGGCATCGGCCTCCTCGGCGGCCTCCACTGCATCGGTATGTGTGGCCCGATCGTCTCGATGTACGACGACGCGAGGACGCGGACGCGCGCCGACGGCGGCGTGCCGACGGGACGGCTGTATCACCACGGGCTGTTCAACCTCGGCCGGACCGTGAGCTACACGTTCTTGGGCGGGGTCTTCGGCGCATTAGGCGGCGTTGTGTATCTGACGATGGCGTCGCTGCTGGCGGTCACGAACGTGGTCCGGGGGACGGTCGGCGTCGCGCTCGGCGGGCTCATCGTGTATCACGGCGTCAACACCGCCCTGGGTGGACACGGAACCGTCCTTCGTCGGCTCCCGATCCCGGGGATCACGACTGGACGGCTGTTGAACGGGGCGTCCGACCGGGTCGCTCGCGCCGCGGCGGGCCGCGGCATCGTCGGGCTGGGGTTGCTTCACGGGTTGGTCCCGTGTCCGATGCTGTACGCCGCGTTTTTGTACGTCTTCGCGGTCGGGTCAGCGGCGAACGGCGCGGCGGCGCTCGCGGCGTTCGGCCTCGGGACCGTCCCGTCGGTATTTTTCTACGGGACGACGCTCGGATCGCTCGACCCGGCCCGTATGTCCTCGCTGCACCGCCTTTTGGGCGTCGCGTTCGTCGCGTTGGGGTACGTCCTCTTCGCGCACGGGGCGATGGCCCTCGGCGTCCACCTCCCTCATCCGAGGCTGCCGCATTACCTCCCCGAGGAACTGCAGGCCGGCGGGCACTGATTCGGGTCGTGGCATAGAGTTACCGCCGCCGCCGCGAGACCCGCATCTCTGCGGTCTCCGTCGTGACGACCTCATAAAGGATCGCCCGTCCGCCGTCGTCCTTCGGGCGCAGCACCCGGCCGAGCCGCTGGGTGAACTCCCGCTCGGAACCGCTCCCGGAGAGCACGACGGCGACGTTCGCGTCGGGGACGTCTACCCCTTCGTCGAGGACGTTCGCGGCGACGACGCGGGAGTACGCCCCTCGGCGGAACCGATCGAGGATCTCGCGGCGCTCGTCCGCCGGCGTTTCGTTCGTGATCGGCGGGATCAGAAACCGCGAGGCGAGCTCGTAGACGAGGTCGGTGTAAGCGGTGAAGACGATGAGCCGGTCCCCGCGGTGGCGATCGAGGAGGTCGGCCAGTACCTCGCGTTTCCGGTCGGCGTTCAGCATCACCTCCCGGGCGCGCTGTTTGGCGAGCAGCGCCTCGCGGGCCTTGGGGTCCGATCCCGAGCGTTTGACGAGTTCCTGGTAGTCGCTCCCCGATCGGAGTTGCAGCCCCGACGCCGCGAGGTAGTCGGTGAACGTTCCCTGGTGAGCCTCGTAGCTCGCCCGTTCCTCGGGCGTCAACTCGACTTCGATCCGCTTGATGTCGTAGTCGGCGAGGTGTTCGCCCGCGAGGTCGTCGGCCGAGCGCCGGTAGACGACGGGGCCGAGGAGTTCTTCGATGGTCTCGTGGGCCCCGTCGGGGCGCTCGAACGTGGCGGTGAGCCCGAGGCGGGCGGGGGCGGCCGAGAGCCGTGCGACGTCGCGGTACCCCGCACCGCCGAGGTGGTGGACTTCGTCGAAAACGAGCAGACCGAACCGGTCACCGACCGCCTCGGCCCGGAGGTACGCCGAGTCGTAGGTGGCGACGGTGATCGGTTCGAGCCGCTGGTCGCCGCCGCCGAGGCGACCGATCGCGGTCGTCTCGCCGAACTCCGCCTCGAGTTCGCCGGCCCACTGCTCGAGGAGGTCGATCGTCGGTACCACGACGAGCGTCGGGGTGTCGAGCGCCGCGATCGCGCCGATCGCGACGACGGTCTTGCCGCTGCCGGTCGGCAGTTCGATGACACCGCGGTCGCCGGCGTCGCGCCAGGCGTCGAGCGCCTCGGTCTGGTACCCACGGAGGTCGTAGGTCGTCGAGAGCCCCCCGAGACCGAAGCGATCGAGGACGCGATCGTCCGCTCGGAGGCCCCGATCCGCGCAGGTCCGACGCAGGAAGGGGTACCGGTAGGCGGGCGCGCGGTGGGTCTCCGAGCGGGGATCGGCCTCGACGAAGGACAGGCGGGCGACGTCGTCGGGTGCGTCCTCGATCCGGATCGTCCCCTCGTCGTACCGGAGCGTGAGCACGCCTCGACGTCGGCGGTGCGGCGGCTTAACTCCGGCGGGACCGGGCACTGGCGGCCGGGACGCCAGTGGGATCGTCGCGTGCGCGCCGCCCGAAGCCGCGTCGTCGACCCGGTCTCGAACGCGTTTCTCAACCCTTATTGTCGCCGACGGGTACGTCCTGACATGAGCGACGAACAGGCGAACGCCGTCGACAGGGGCGACGGCGGCGCGGAGCCATCGACGGACCCGGACGCGGCCGAGGGGGAACCGAACGACGCCGAGAGGGAACCGAACGACGCCTCCAGCGAGACCGGAGGGGCGCCGATCGAAGAGATCGCCGAGCGGGTCGGGGACGAGGACCCCGACGCAGTCGCCGAGGAGATCGCGGCGCTCCGGGAGGAAGCCGCCGCCCTTGAGCGCGATCGGGACGACCTCGAATCGCGGCTCAAGCGCAAGCAGGCGGAGTTCCAAAACTACAAGAAGCGACAAAAAAAGCGCCGCGAGCGCGAACAGGCCCGCGCGACCGAGGACCTCGTCACCGACTTGCTCGAGGTCCGCGATAACCTCTCGCGGGCGCTCGAACAGGACGCCGACGCGGACATCCGCGAGGGCGTCGAGGCGACGCTCCGGAGCCTCGAGGACGTCCTCGCCGGCGAAGGCGTCGAACCGATCGAACCCGGCTCGGGGACCGAGACGGACCCCGAGCGCCACGAGGTGTTGCTCCGCGTCGAGAGCGACGAGCCCGAGGGGACCGTCGCCGACCTCCACCGCCCCGGCTACGAGATGGCCGAGAAGGTGCTCCGGGCGGCGCAGGTGACGGTGTCGGACGGGAGCGGTGCGGGCGACGGTGGCGAAGGCGACGGCGACGGGATGGACGGTGCCGACGGCAGCGACGGTCGAGGCGAATAGCGGTTCTGTTTATATTTCCCGGTCGTGGAAACGCTGGATTCGGGAAACCGCACGAGGGGACGGCGATGGATGAGGAGCCGATCCGTCGCGTCTAGCAACTTTTAACCGATTCAGACCGGTAGTTACGTCCAACATGGCGAGCAACAAGATCCTCGGTATCGACCTCGGTACCACCAACTCCGCGTTCGCGGTGATGGAGGGCGGCGACCCCGAGATCATCGTCAACGGCGAGGGCGAACGGACGACGCCGTCGATCGTCGCGTTCAGCGACGACGGCGAGCGACTCGTCGGGAAACCGGCAAAGAACCAGGCCGTCCAGAACCCCGACGACACGATCGCCTCGGTCAAGCGCCACATGGGCGAGGACGACTACACCGTCGAGGGCGACGGCGAGGAGTACACCCCCGAGCAGATCTCGGCGATGATCCTCCAGAAAATCAAACGCGACGCCGAGGAGTACCTCGGCGACGACATCGAGAGGGCGGTCATCACCGTCCCGGCGTACTTCAATGACCGCCAGCGCCAGGCGACGAAGGACGCCGGCGAGATCGCCGGCTTCGAGGTCGAACGCATCGTCAACGAGCCGACGGCCGCGGCGATGGCCTACGGGCTCGACGACGACTCCGATCAGACGGTGCTCGTCTACGACCTCGGCGGCGGCACCTTCGACGTCTCCATTCTCGACCTCGGCGGCGGCGTCTACGAGGTCGTCGCGACGAACGGGGACAACGACCTCGGCGGCGACGACTGGGACGAGGCGATCATCGACTACCTCGCCGACTCCTTCGCCGAGGAACACGGGATCGACCTGCGCGAGGACCGCCAGGCCCTCCAGCGGCTGACCGAGGCCGCCGAGGAGGCCAAGATCGAACTCTCCTCCCGGAAGGAGACGACGATCAACCTGCCGTTCATCGCCGCGACCGACGAAGGACCGCTCAACCTCGAGGAGAAGCTCTCGCGGGCGAAGTTCGAATCGCTCACCTCGGACCTGCTCGAACGCACCGTCGGGCCGACAGAGCAGGCGCTCTCGGACGCCGGCTACGGCAAGGGTGACATCGACGAGGTGATCCTCGTCGGCGGGTCGACCCGGATGCCACAGGTCCAGGGGAAAGTCGAGGACCTCACCGGTCAGGAACCCAAGAAGAACGTCAACCCCGACGAGGTCGTCGCCCTCGGCGCGGCGATCCAGGGCGGCGTCCTCGCGGGCGATGTTGACGATATCGTGTTGCTCGACGTGACGCCGCTGTCGCTCGGGATCGAGGTCAAAGGCGGCCTCTTCGAGCGGCTCATCGACAAGAACACCACGATTCCGACGGAGGCCTCGAAGGTGTTCACGACGGCAGCACCGAATCAGACGTCCGTCAACATCCGCGTCTTCCAGGGCGAGCGCGAAATCGCCGAGGAGAACGAACTGCTCGGCGCGTTCCAGCTGACCGGCATCCCGCCGGCCCCGGCCGGAACGCCGCAGATCGAGGTGTCGTTCGACATCGACGAGAACGGCATCGTCAACGTCTCCGCCGAGGACCAAGGCTCCGGCAACAGCGAGGACATCACCATCGAGGGCGGGGCCGGCCTCTCCGACGAGGAGATCGAACAGATGCAACAGGAGGCCGAAGAGCACGCCGAGGAGGACGAGAAGCGCCGCGAGCGCATCGAGGCCCGAAACGACGCCGAGTCTACGATCCAGCGCGCCGAGACGCTGCTCGAGGAGAACGAAGAGGAGATCGACGAGGGAGTTCGCGCCGACATCGAGGACTCCATCGAGGACCTCGAGACCGTCGTCGACGATGAGGAGGCCACGACGGAGGAACTCACCGAGGCCACCGAGGCGCTCGCCGACGAACTCCAGGAGATCGGCAAGCAGATGTACCAACAGCAGGCCGCAGGGGCCGAAGGTGCCGGTGCTGGCGGCATGGGCGGCGCTGGCGGCATGGGCGGCGCCGGCGGCATGGGTGGCATGGGCGGCGCCGGTGCCGGCCCGGGCGGTGCCGACGCCGACGCCGACGGCGAGGAGTTCGTCGACGCCGACTTCGAGGACGTCGACGACGACGAGGAGGAGTAACCCCAGTCGATACCCCGTCCCGCCAAGCGGGACGGCCCGCTCCGGCGTGAGGGGCGTCGGGGGGATCGGTATCAAGCGGAGTATGAAAATATCCGAGAGTGTCGATCGGCGGAACTGTTTCGGCGGACCCGTTTATAAATGGCTGCGCGACCGAACCGCTGTCTCGCGGTCTCAATCCGCCCCGTCGGTCTCGTCGCCGGCGAGACGCTCTACCAGCCAGACGAGAATCAAGATTGGGATCGCCGGTAACAGAAGCACCATTGCGCCGATGCCGACGGCGAGGTCGAGTATCTTGTTGCCGGTGGATACGTCCTTCGGGGTGATCGGGGTGACGGTGTCGGGCATACGTTGGGGTACGTCGCCGAGTATATAAATAGCGTTGCGGATCCGAGGCCGAACCGTCGTGGATCGGTTCGGCGATGCGGGACGGTTCGGCGATGCGGGACGGTCCGGCGATGCGGGACGGTCCGGCGATGCGGGACGGTTCGGCGATGCGGGACGGTCCGGCGATGCGGGACGGTCCGGCGATGCGGGACGGTCCGGCGATGCGGGGCGGTCCGGCGCTGGTGGCGAAGGCGAAAGGGACACCCACGTCCCGTCCGCGACCCGTTCTTTTCAAGTAGCTCAACCGTTTAGACGCGATAACGAATGAGCGAGGACTTCTACTCGGCGCTCGGTGTCTCCCGGGACGCTGACGAGGAGGAGATCAAGCAGGCGTATCGGAAGAAAGCCGCCGAGTATCACCCGGACGTCTCCGACGAGCCGGACGCCGAAGAGAAGTTCAAAAGGGTCAAAAAGGCCAAGGAGGTGCTCTTGGACGACGAGAAGCGCCGGATGTACGACCAGATGGGCCACGAGCGCTTCGCTGAGGCCGAAAAGCGCGGCGCGACCGACAGCGACCGCGGGGCGGGCGCAGGCGGCATGGGTGCCGGCGGTATGGGGGGTGCCGGCGGCATGGGCGGAATGAACGACATCTTCGAGCAGTTCTTCGGCGGCGGGGGGCGGTCCCGGTCGCGCTCGGGCCCCCAGCAGGGCTCGGACCTCAAGACGCGGCTCCGGATCGATCTCGGGGACGCCTACGAGGGCGTCACGAAACAGTTGAGTGTCACCCGTCCCGAGCGCTGTCCGGACTGCGACGGCGCGGGCCACCCCCCCGACGCGGACGCGCGCACCTGTTCGGCCTGCAACGGCCAAGGCCAGCGGACGACGGTACGGCAGACACCGCTCGGGCGCGTCCAACAGACCGAGACCTGCCCGGAGTGTGCGGGCGAGGGGACGGTCTACTCCGAGAGGTGTTCGACGTGTCGGGGCGACGGGCAGGTAAAAAACGAGGCGACCCTGCAGGTCGAGATACCGGCTGGCATCCGCGACGGCCAGACCCTCCGGATGGAACGGGAGGGCGCACCCGGCGAGAACGGCGGTCCCAACGGCGACCTGCTGGTCGAGATCCGGATCGACGACCACGACCGCTTCGAGCGCGATGGCGACGACCTCCGGACCCGCCAGCCGATCTCGTTCACACAGGCGGTGTTCGGCGACACGGTCGAGGTGCCGACGCTCGACGGCTCCGTCGAGATGGATGTCCCGGCGGGCACCCAAAGCGGCGAGACGTTCCGGCTGCGGGGCAAGGGGATGCCCCGGCTACAGCGCCGCGGTCACGGCGATATGTACGTCCAGGTCCGAATCGTCACGCCCGAGGACCTCAACGACGAACAGCGCGAGGCCCTGGAGGCGTTCGCCGAGGCCGGCGGCGAGGACATCGACGTCGAGCAGGGCTTCTTCGAGAAACTGAGACAGAGCTTCTGATACAGTGTAGCGTCGGCGCTGTGTGATCGCTGTCGACCCGTCGTTCGCAACGTGTATTTGTGTGAGTCTCGTCGGTGCCCTGTCGTCGAACGCTTCGCGCCGCAGAGCGTCCGGTCCTCGTACTGGTGGACGAACTCACATAGAACCGACAGACGAGTGATCCGCCGGCCGCTCTGCCGAACGGCGTGATCCTCGTGTGTCGTGTGTATATTCGTTTGTCTGTCGGTATCAGGCGTCGAAGTGGCCGAGCGTATCCAAAATGGCGCCGAATATGAGACTGATCACGGCGACGGACAGCACCAGCGCCGACAGTATATGCGAGATCGGAGTTGGCAACAACAGTTGGAACCCGGCGTTGAATACGGCCGTCACGATCCCGACGACGAGGAGAAACGCGCCCGCGTTCGGGTCTTTTCCCGTGAGGAATTCGATGCTATCGAGGAACGTCGAGCCCTGTTCGGTGTCGACATCGGATTGGCTCATCCTCAGCCACCACCCCGGTTTCGGATGGCCGCCCGCTGGGTGATCTGGACGAGGTGGGATATCCACAGTCCAGCGGTGAGCCCGAACAGTGTCGAGACGGCCGTGGCTTTGATTATCAACTCGAGCGGCGCAGCGGCGGCGATCAGACAGAGCGCCCCGAAGATGATCATCATACCGTACTGGACCCGGGTCTGGACGTCGACGGATTTGACCGATTCGACCGTATTTAAGCTCATTATCGTATGTACACGATTTAGACAGATATGTGTGTCCCTTTCGGAAACCCCTGTCTCGGGGGCTTGCGGGTGAACTGGCGCTGTCCGTGGACGGCCGCAGTGATTCGCCCCCTCGCGCGCACAGGACCGACGGCCGTTCAGAATCGGAACCGGAACTCGCTGCCGGGGTCGCTAAATCGGGCCGCGATCCCGGCACCGAAGGCGTAGGCGATTCGCTCGGCGCCGCCCCGGAGCCGATCCGCGACGCTCCGGGCGGGTTCCAGTTCCTCGAGTTCGGCCTCCGTACCGAGCAGCTCCTCGAGGCGCGCCTCGACGTCCTCGCGCGTCCCGAGGTGGTCGACGAGCCCCATCTCGGCGGCCGTCTGGCCGAGAAAGACCTTGGCCTCCGTCTCGCGGAGCGACTCGGCGTCAGTGTTGCGTCCCTCGGCGACGGTCTCGACGAACTGGTCGTAGTAGTCGTCGACGATTCCCTGGAGGTACTCGCGTTCGTCCGCTTCGAGGTCACTGAACGGGACGCCTGCTTCCTTGTATTCGCCGGCGCTCAGTTGCTCGTATTCGAGGCCGACCTTCTCGAGGGACTCGGCGGCGGTGATCCGCGACCCCCGGACGCCGATGGAGCCGACGACGCTGCCCTCCCGCGCCCAGAGTTCGTCACAGCCGCTTGCGATCCAGTAGCCGCCGCTGGCACAGACGTCCGTCGTATACGCGACCGTCGGGCCGTCGAAAGCCTTCGCCGCGAGCCGGATGTCGTCGCTGGGGACGACCGCGCCGCCGGGGGTGTTGAGCTTGAGCACGAGCGCCTCGGCGTCGTCGTCGTCGTCGTCGGCACGCTCGATCAGTTCGACGACGTCGTCGGCGCCGGGCGACCCGGGCGAGGGGATCGGGCCGCCGCCCCCGCCGTCGCGGGTGATCGGCCCCTCGACGGCGACCTCGGCGGCGTTGTACGTCGGGAAGACGCTCCGCCCGATCGAGCCGCCGCCGCGGAGCGCCCCGACGACGGCGGCGAGGACAAGCAAAACGCCGAGCAGTTCGGCCCCGCTCGCCGGCAGTTCGACGAACAGCGTCCAGGCGGCGGCGGCCACGACCGCGGCGACGACGAGAGCGATACCCAGCCGACCGACGGTGTCGAGTCCACGCATCGTTCGTCGGGAGGGCTCGAAGGCTGTTAAGTGTGGGAGAAGCGGTCGGGGCAGACGGAGTAGGGATACACAACGTTCTTCGCCGCGTTCAAATCCGCATCCAACGCGTGCCCACACTCAAACACGTTATCAGACCGATTCGAGCGAGCAGCGTGTGGACAGTCCGTTCGACTACACGCTTGGCTCGTGTATGCATCGCTCACGTCGTCAACGACCACATCGTACGGTTCGAATTTGTACTCGACGTAGTCTTCGACGCGCCAGAAGGACTATTGTTGGTACTCTTTTTTCGAGATCCGCTGTCGAATGTCGAGTGACCGCTCGAACACAATATGCGTAGCACGAACGCGGATCGCATCAACGCAAATGGCATTCGCGATAGCTGTTTCAAGTGGTTTGGAGAAGTAGTTATCATTATTATTTCATTTCCGTCCCCGGCCTCAAGGAGCGAGACGAAGCCGAGCGAGTAGAGCGGGGGCTCCGCCGACAAAACTGCTGAATCAGCCGAAAAAGCACATCACAGCCCCGCTAAACCCGCTGTAGTCTCAACTAACAGTCGTATTCGGCTAGTCGTCCGCGACAGCTTGGGCTGGCGTCTCCGGGGCCGCTTCGGTCCGTTCGGAGAGTGGCGTCCACTCCAGAGACGCCTCGTAGTGGAAGGCGCGGTGGTCCCGCGTCGGGTCGACGACTGTCAGCGATAGCCAGTCGTTGTCCAGCCGTTCGGTCAGTTCTCCGTGGTCGGCCAAGACGTCGGTGACCCGCTCGACCGGTGCGTGGACGACCGTCGAGAGGCGGAGCGGCTGGTGATACGGTTCGTCGTCCGCGGCCATCAGCGACTGGAGCGGGAGCCCGGTCATCAGGTCACCGCCGTTGCCCTGGTAGACACCGACGTTGCCGACCGGGTTCTGGGTGACCTTCGAGCCACTGCCGTAGGCGGCGTTGTCGACCGTCGAAAAGTAGTACTGGGCGTTGATCCACTGGGTGACGACCATGGGACCGGCGAGAATGGCCTCGAGGGCGTCTCCGTCCGGATCGCTCGACCAGTCGTAGGAGTGGAGGAACGCGCGCCCGTCGAGGTCGCAGTCGCTCGTCAACTCGCGGGGACCGACGACGAAGCCAGCGTTGCCGGCCAGCCCCCACTCGGGACGCGTCTCGGCCCAGTCGGCGGCGCGGCGTTCGGTCTCTCTGACACCGGTCGCGCCGTCCGAACCCAGCGATTCGGCGCGTTCGGCGCTCGCACCCTCACGAGCCGTCGCGAGGTCCGTGCGCAACTGCTCGAGGTCGTCCGCGTGGCTTTCGGGCACGCCGCCGGCGAACAGTTCCACCTCGTCGGTCGTCGTGTTGTGTTGGCCGGCAACGAAGACCGTATCCTCGGGAATATCGAACCCACGGTCGCGGAGTTCGGTCGTAACCGCCCCGTCGTTACAGATCGCTGCGAGGACCCGGGCGCTGGGGCCGCCGGGGTTGCCGGCGCAGGCACCGCAGTCCAGACTCGAGTCGTAGGGGTTGTTCGCTGTCTCGCTGGCGTGACCCGCGAAGACGACGAGGCGGCCGAACTCCTCGAACCCCATCAACTCGAACGCGGTCGCGGCGTACTCGACTTTTTTTTCGTGGGTCAGTCCGGCCGGGAGGTCGCTGTCGTTGGCGTGTCGGTGGTCGACGAGCGGCTCACAGAACTCGTGTCTGCTGGGCACCAGCCCGGCAGCGGCGTCGATCAGGTCGTGAACGCGTCCGGGAGCGAGCGTGCGGGCCACGAGTGAGAGCCCGTAGCCGCTTCCGGCGGTCTCGACGTAGCCGTAGGCGGTGGTGGCGTTAGCCTCCAGTATCTCGACAAGTTCGTCCGCGGCCTCACGGACGCCGGACCAGCGATCGTAGCGCGCCCGGGTGTCGTCGTCGGTCGGGACGTCGGTGACGCGGTGTTGTGGGTCGAGGATCGGTGGACAGGCGTCGACCGCCACGTCGGCGTCGTACCCCTGATACTTCATCGGTACGCCGAAGAAGCCGGCGTATCCGTGGGTCTCGTACTCGCCCGTCGACTCGATATGACGGCGGATGACCTCCGAGCGGGTGTCGATACAGAACACCAACTGGGCGTCCGGACGGTCTGCCGTCTCGTCGTCTATCGAGCGGCTCTCGGCCGCGACGGCTCCGACGAGGTCGTTGCGGTAGGTCGCTTCCCACGCGCGCAGGAACGCGAGCGCGACATCGCTCGTCGCATCCACCTCGGCGTCGCCGTCCGGTTCGAGAGGGGCGTCGAGGGCATCCAACAGTGCCAGACGCACCGCGAGATACCCTTCCAGCGAGATGGGATACGTCGACTGCCAGACCCCCCCCTCGTCGGTGCGACGGTTGATGAACCCCGTCCAGCCCGGGAGGGCGGCCAACTGTTCTTCGAGGATCGGCACCCATTTTTCCTCCGGGGACGACGCCACGACCGCCTCGATGGCATCGAGTGGCGCGTCGGGCAGATCGGCGACGATCCCCTCGTCGGGGACGTCGCTGTCGTATTCCGCCACGTCCCGGAAGGCTGCATAGAACCCCGCCTCGCGGTTCGGCATCGGCCAGTGGGCGCTTCCCTCGTCGAGGAAAGCCGACAGCCACTTCGTCAGCACCCGGTCGACGTGGTCCGTGGCGGTATCCGTGTCGCCGTCTCCGGCCTCCGTATCGACCGTGTCGGCCATGCGGTCGAGGAGCGCCTCCGGGTCGTCGTCGTGGCCTGCCTCGGCGAGTTCCTCGTCGAGGATCGCCCGGTCGATGTGGCCGCGTTCGAGTGCCGTCCGGAACGTCCGGGCACGGGGGTAGCCACGGCCGCCTAACAGGGCAGCGGCCTGCTCGACAGCGTCCCCGAACGGTCGGTCCTCGAACCCCGAGAGGGGGTTGGCCGTCACGAACGAGTGGATGGGCCAGAGGGAACCGACGGTGGCCGCTGCCTCGTCGATGCTGTCGCGGATAACGGGGTCAGTACTCATTGTATTCCTCCGTGGACGTCAACAGGGTGTTCGGCGACGGACGGGCGGCGTTCAACAGCGCCACGTAGAGGCGTTGGCTGTGCTCGTGAACGCCGGTCTCGATGGCGACGTAGATGCCGGCGAAGCCGACAGCGACGACCCCGTGGAGCAGAGTCAGTTCGGTCGGCGCCGCACTGACTGCCAGGAGGTTCGAGACGCCATCGTAGACGAGCGCGTAGACGACGATGGCCGGAAAGAACACCAGCGGGACGGCTCCGTGGCGGGCGAGCGCCGGAAGCGAGGTATGCCGGACTGCACTGCGGGCCGCGTGGAGCGTGGTGAAGACGACGAAGAAAACCAACAGGAGACCGCTGTCGACGTTTGCCCCCTTTCCGGTCAGCACCGCGAACACCACGCCGCCGCCGAGGCCGGTCGACACCGCCACGACGAACCCGACGGCGCTCGTCGCGCGGCCGATGGTGTGTGTTGTGGTCTCGCTCGGGGTCGTGTGTTCGACCTGTTCGCCCGAACTGAGGAACTGATACGCCTTATAAAATCCGTGCAGGATGAGGTGGGTGATCGCGGCGCCGAAGAAGCCGAGGCCGGCCTGCATGATCATAAAGCCCATCTGACCGACCGTCGAGCAGCCGAGTTTGCCTTTGATGTCGGTCCGGACCGACTTCAGGAGCTTCCCACCAACGGCGCTCGCCGCACCGACGGCGACGATTACGAGCATGAGCGTCGAGTCGGCTGTTATGACTGGGGCAAAGCGAGCGAGCAGGACGCCGCCCGCGTTGACGAACCCGGCGTGCATCAACGCGGACGCCGGCGTCGGGGCTGTCATCGAGGAGAGCAACCAGCCGTGGAACGGGACGAGAGCGGACTGGATCATGCCCGCGAGCACGAGAGCGCCGGCGGCGAGCAACCACACCGGACCACCGAGCGTGTCGGCTGCCGCGCCGATTCCGGAGACCGTCGCCGTGCCGGTCGCCCACCACAGCGCCGTCAGCGCGAGTCCGAGTAAGGCGCTGCTGGTCATGAAGTACCTTCGGGCGACGGCCGCGGCGGCCTGTGCCTGTGTCCACCCCTCGCTGATGCCGATGAGTTCGGCCATCAACAGCCCCATCGCCACCCAGAGGACCCCGAACAGTACGACGTGGTCGGCGGCGACGAGTGCCATCACGACGGCGGTGAATCCGAACACGGCGAGAAAGAACCTCGTCTTGTGGGTGCTGCCGGCCATATAGCGACGCGAGTAGCTGTGAACGATGCCGCTGAAGAACGTGACCACGACCCACAGTAGAACTGTCAGGCCGTCGACAGCGACCAGCCCGGGAACGTCCCACGCGGCACCGGACCGGATCCTGGCGAGGAGGACGGCGATACTCGCGACGAACAGCGACCACACGAGCAATGTTAATACAGCGGGTGCGACCGGCGATTCGGCCGCCGTGTCCGGGAGCGCTCCGACCGTCGGCTTCGAGTTGTGTCCTGACATCGTTCGATGGATCGTACGACCGTTCCCGGCGTCCGAGACGAACACAGAATCCGGTCTCGGTCGTTCTTGTCTACCTGAAGAACAGAATAGGATATAAAGTTGTTCATATTACCAGTCCGTTCGAAAAGCTGTAATTATAGATCATTATGTTTTCGAGCGTCTCGGGCGGCGGGCGGCGTCCCGAGCGTCTCGGCCGGGTGACGTCGAGACGATTACCGACGGGTTCTTCGAGTGGGAAGTGTATCTCTCCGGCGAGGAGACCGCGTCGTTCCTTCGGACGCTCGCCGACGCTCGCGAGGACGACAGCGAAGTGACAATCCACGGCAACGATTGGGAGATCCTACTTAAGTGCGCTGAGCTGATCGAAGTCGAGATGGAGATTTTAAATCGCTCCGGGCGGGAAGTTGAGTTCGAGGAACTGGAGGACAACGGTCGCCTCTCGGCGGAGTAGGGTGGCGTTCACACGGGCGACGGCAGTATTTTATATACCCATCTATGAAAAGCGATCGTGCCCAGCCTGTGAGTCGTCCCACCCCTCTCGGGCCGTTTCGGTACGTCGTCGTAATTGGCTGTGCGGCCGCGATCCTCGCCGCCTCGATCGTTGCGCCCGGAGACGGCGTTCCCCGGACGATGGGGATCGAAACCACCGTTTATTTTCACCTCGTCGGCTACGCCGGGTTGGCCGCGGCGCTCGGCCACGCCGCCCGGTCGGCCGACCGACGAACCCTCCTCCTCGTCGCGGCCGTCGTGACGCTGTACGGCGGAGGGATCGAGGCCGTCCAAGGGCCGATTCCCTACCGAACGATGTCGGGGGCGGACGCGGCGACAAACGCCGTCGGCGCGGCGCTCGGGACGGGCGCCTGGCGGCTCCTCGGGCGGCGTCTCGGCGCGCGTTTCGACACCGATGACGGCTGACGCTCCGACACGGATTTACGCGCCGACGGCATATTCGGGCCAATGAGTCAGCCGACGCCGGAGGTCTACGAGTCCGGGCGGGGGATGGACGCCCACAACGAGGTGATGCGGGAGATCCGCGCCCGCAACGACGAGAGCTACGACCCCACGGAGCCGACGCGGGTGTGGCTCGACGAGGATAACACCCCCGACGGGGTGCGGACCTCGCTTACGATCATCCTGAACACCGGTGGTTGCCGGTGGGCGCGGGCCGGCGGCTGTACGATGTGTGGCTACGTCGCCGAAAGCGTCGAGGGCGGCACCGTCGCCCACGAGGATTTGATGACGCAGGTCGAACACTGCCTAGAACACGAGGCCGACACCGCCGACGCCCCCGCCGAGTTGATCAAGATCTACACCTCCGGGTCGTTCCTCGACGAACGAGAAGTGCCCGCCGGGACCCGCGAAGCGATCGCCCAGACGTTCGCCGACCGCGAGCGGATGGTCGTCGAATCCCTGCCAGATTTCGTCGACCGCGAGAAACTGGCCGCGTTCGTCGATCGCGGCCTCGCGGTCGACGTGGCGGTCGGCCTCGAGACCGCGACCGACCGCGTCCGCCACGACGCCGTCAACAAGTACTTCGACTTCGCGGATTTCGAGGCGGCCTGCGCCGAGGCCCGGGAGGCGGGCGCGGGCGTCAAGGCGTATCTGTTGATGAAGCCCCCGTTCCTCGCTGAACCCGACGCCGTCGAGGACATGAAACGGTCCGTCCGGCGGTGTGGCTCCGTCGAGGGCTGTCACACCGTCTCGATGAACCCCTGTAACGTCCAGCGCCACACGATGGTCGAGGAGTTGTACCACGACGGCGGCTACCGACCCCCGTGGCTGTGGTCGGTCGCCGAGGTGCTCGAGGCGACCGCCGACGAGGACGTCATCGTCGTCTCCGACCCCGTCGGGCA
This sequence comes from Natronomonas moolapensis 8.8.11, assembly GCF_000591055.1. Lineage (GTDB taxonomy): Archaea > Halobacteriota > Halobacteria > Halobacteriales > Haloarculaceae > Natronomonas > Natronomonas moolapensis. Next base: position 2,569,063 of record NC_020388.1, read on the forward strand.
CGGCTCCGACCGCGGCTCGCACAACTGTGGCGAGTGTGACGACCTCGTCCAGCGGGCGATCAAGGACTTCGACCTCCGACAGGACCCCTCGGTGTTCGAGGAGGTCTCCTGTGCGTGCGAGTCGACATGGGCGTACGTCATGCGCGAGGAGACGGCGTACAACCAGCCGCTGGTCCGGTAGCCGACTGGCACCCTCTGTCGTGTCCGGTCCCCGTCGGGTCGATCCGCACTCAACCCCGTCTTCTCCCTGCATCGTCTCGACCGGATTTTACCGAGCTGTCTCGATGGGTCCAGTCAGCCAGTCGGATTCGGGGGATCCACCGCGACTGCGGCGACTTACACCCATCCTCGACGCCACCCATACGCCTCCGACGGTCTCCCGTCCCCCTCGACGCTCCCGATGAGCCGATCACGATGAATACACGCCCGCCTGAGCCGATCACGATGAATACACGCCCGCCTGAGCCGATACCCCGACCGTCCGCCCACCGTCGAGCCCGCAGCTTCACCCGGCGAGCGCGAGCGGGAGTCGCTAGATGAGCCGTTCGTCACCGCGAGATCGGGCAGTCAACGTCACGGACGGTGCCCTGCTCAAACCGCTCGTCGTCCTCTCGATCCCGATCGTCCTGACGAACGTGCTTCAGGTCGGCTACAACCTCGCCGACACGTTCTGGGTCGGTCGCCTCGGTCAACCGGCCGTCGCGGCGCTATCGTTTTCGTGGGCTATCGTCTTCCTTGTTATTGCTCTCTCGCTCGGTTTCTCTGTGGCCGGAACTGTTCTCGTCGCCCAGAACAAGGGCGCGGGACGGGTCGAGCGCGTGGGCCGGGTGGCCGGCCAGACGATCACGGTCGTGTTGGGTGTCTCACTCGTCTTTTCGGTCGCTGGCTACGCGCTCGCGCCGACGCTTCTGGAACTCCTCGGGGCGGTCTCCGGCTCGCCCGAGCACCGCCTCGCCGTCGCATACACTCGCACGATGTTCGTCGGCATCCCGTTTATTTTCGGCTTCTTCGTCTTCCAGTCGCTGCTGCAGGGGTGGGGCGACACGCGGACGCCGCTGTATCTCATGGCCTTCGGCGTCGGGCTGAACGTGTTCATCGACCCGTTCTTCGTCCTCGGCTTCCAGGACAACGCGCTGTTCGCATGGCTCGGCGCGGAGTCCCTGGAGACGACGCTGTACGCGGCGACTGGGTTCTCGGGGCTCGGCATCCGGGGCGCGGCGCTGGCGACGATCTGCTCGCGGGGGATCGGCGCCGTCGTCGGCATCTATCTGCTGTTGTCGGGGTCGGTCGGCATCGAACTCGTCCCCTCGGACTTCCGTCCGCGATTCGATACGGTGCGCGATCTCCTCCGGATCGGCGCGCCGGCCAGCGTCGAGATCTCGACGAGCGCGCTGAGCGTGACGATCCTGACCGCCCTCGTCGCCGTCGCCGGGTCGGACGCGGTCGCGGCCTACGGGATCGGATCGCGGGTCACCTCGATCGTCGTGCTGCCGGCGCTCGGGCTCGCTCGGGGGGTCGAAACCGTCGTCGGACAGAACCTCGGCGCCGAACAGCCGGATCGAGCGAGACGGGGTGTGATCGCCGCTTCGGGGATCGTCGTCGCGTCGCTTCTGGCGTTCAGCGCCGGCACGTACCTGCTCGCCGAGCCGATCATCGGGCTCTTCATCTCCGGGACCGGTGCAGTCGCCGTCACGGACACCGGCGGCGAGTACCTCCGGATCGTCGGGTCGACGTACGTATTCGTGGGGCTGTTCTACGTCGTCCAGGGCGGGTTCCGCGGCAGCGGCGACACGCGGACCGCGATGGTGTTCGCGTTCTTGGGCTTTATTGTATTCCGATCCGCCTTCGCCTACGCCCTCGCGGTCCCCGGCGGCTTCGGCGCGACCGGCGTCTGGTACGGCGAGGCGCTGGCGAACGTCCTGATGGCGCTGGCCGTTGCTGGTTACTTCTCGCGCGGGCGTTGGGACGGGCGCGTGATCGACGACGACGCCGCGGAATCGGCCTGAGTTGCCCCGCGGTACTCGTTGTCTAGTCTCGTCCCGCTCCGTCCTGCCCGTTTCGCGCGTTTTTGCACTACAATCCGGTGTCGAGTGCCGTCCTCACGCCGCCGTCCCGATTCGGACCTCTTTTTGAAATGCATGTTTAGTTTTACAGCGATATACTGTCAGATCCGCGCTCAAATATCTCCAAAATATTTAAGTATCTGCACTACTTACGGTTATTTGAATAACGAATGTCATATCGATCACTGACGGCGACGCTCACTCTGTATCGCGGCGGGACACTCACCCTCGAAGAGGCGGCGAGGCAAAGCGACGTCCCGCCGGTCGAGTTGGCCGCCGAACTCCGTTCCCGCGGCATCCCGGTTCGCGAGGAAGCCCGGGCGGACGTGACAGAACGGACGACCACCTGATCGCGGCCCTGACGCGTCCTCACCGAACATAATGGAAGAACACTCACGGGAATCCGAGCGCGACGTACCGTCGAAGCCGACGCTTTTCTGCCCGGACTGTGGGCACCGGAGCCGCAGCGACGGCGACTGGCGGGTCGTCAAGTCGTGTCGCGACACCCGTTATCTGTGCCCCGGCTGCGGGGCGGAACTCACTGTCAGACCGGAGTTCCCGTCGCGGTCTGGGAACCGCCCCGTCGTGGCCTGGCGGCCCTGGGACGGTCTCCGCGTGTGGTTGCGGTTGTGGCGCAAGACGACGCCGGCCTGAACGCCCCCTCCTCGCTGCCCTTCGCTCCGACCGGAAACGGTACCGCTACTCAAACGCCCGGAGGATCTCCTGTCCGTCAGTCGGACCGATGTCGGGGAGGCTGGCCCGCTCGGGGTGGGGCATCAACACCGCGACGTGATCGTTCTCGCCGAGGACGCCTGCCACGTTGTGTTTCGAACCGTTCGGGTTGGCCGCGTCTGTGACCTCGCCGTCGGCGTCGCAGTATCGAAAGAGCACGCGGTCGTCGGCCTCGAGGGTCGCGAGCCGATCGTCGTCTATCTCGAAGCGCCCCTCGCCGTGGGCGATCGGGATCTCGATCACGTCGCCCTCGTCGTAGGCGGCGGTCCAGGGCGTCTCGGCGTTCTCGACGCGCAGGTACACCGGCTCACACTGGAACCGGGCGCTTCGGTTCGTGGTGAACGCGCCGGGAGTGAGCCCGCTCTCAGAGCCGATCTGTGCGCCGTTGCAGACGCCAAGGACGGGCGTCCCCGAGTCGGCGGCCGCCCGGACGTCATCGAGGACGGGAGTGCGCGCCGCCATCGCGCCGGCACGGAGGTAGTCGCCGTAAGAGAAACCGCCGGGGATGACGATCCCGTCGGGGTCCGCCGGGAGGCCGTCGGCGTGCCAGACGATCTCGCACTCGATGCCGAGGTGTTCGAGCGCGCGGACGGCGTCGCGGTCGCAGTTCGAGCCGCCGAAGCGGATGACTGCCACGCTCACAGCGATCCCTCCGTGGACGAGTTGGGGGTGGCAGTCATCGTGGATGCCACGCTCACAGCGATCCCTCCGTGGACGAGCGCGGTGCGACGGTTGTGCGGTCGATCGCGCGCATCTACGCCTCCGCGACCTCGACGTCGTAGTCGTGGATGGTCGGGTTCGCCAACAGCCGCTCGGCCATTTCCGTGGCGCGGGCCTCGGCGTCATCGGCGTCGGCAGCGTCCACGTCGACCTCGAAGCGGTCGGCGGACCGGAGATCCTCGAGTTCGAACCCGAGCCGTTCGAGCGCCTGCTGGGTCGTCTCGGCCTCGGGATCGAGGACGCCCCGCTTCAGCCGAACGGTGACGGTCGCGGTGTAGGCGGTCATACGTAAGCGGGCGTGTTCGTGCGTCAAAACGGTTGTGGGTTCGGATGAGTATCCACGTTCGTGGGTGCCGATCGGTAACGGGATCGTACGCGCCGCTCGGCCGGCCTCACTCCGAGAGCGCCTCGATCGAAGCCCCGTGGGCGCGCCAGAAAGCGTCGGTCGCGACGGTCGACTCGACGACGAGCAGCCGTCCGTGTCTCGAAACGGCGTCGACGTCGAGTCGACCGTCGCCGGCGACGCCCCGCGCGAGCTTTGAGGCCTCCCCGGCCGACAGCGATGACGGGTCGACGACCGCGCCGTACCGGAGTCGGCTCTTAGCTCGTCCCACTTCCACGGCCACGCCGACCGCCTCGACCGCACCGAGGAGGAGATCGAGACCGTCGACCGAGCTATCCGCCCGCGACCGGAGCCGCGAGCGTGTCCCGTCCCCGAGCGTGGCGTAAGCGACGGCGTCGCCCGAGAGCGCGGCCGGCGCGACCCGATCCGCCTCGGCGTTCCCGGCGGCGCGTCGAGCGCCCGAGGCGGCGTGATCGACCGCCGCGGCGTCGTCCTGCCCATAACCGACCGCGAGCGTCGAATCGGCCACGCCGATCGCGTAGCCCGGTTCCGGGACGGCACCGCACTCGAAGCCGTCCCACGCTTCGACGCCGTCGAAGGCTTCCCGGGCCGGCGACAGCGCCCGTCTGACCTCGGCGTCGATCGACCCCTCGGCGACCGCACAGCCGCCAGCGACCCGGCTCCCTTCGATCCCGACGCTCGCCGAGACCGGACCGAACGCGTCCGGATCGACGGACGGATACCGGTCTCCGGTGCCGGGCCGGATCGATCCGACGCCGGCGGGCAGTCCGATGGTCTCCGGAAGCGAGGGGTCGACGCGTGCGGTCAGCGTCGTTCCCGCCCCGGCGGTCCGTCCAGTCGCGTGGAACGGCGTCGGTTCCGGGGGCGCGGCTGTCGCGGTGGCGGCGGACACCCCGAGAGCGCTCCCGACGACGAGCGCCGAGATGCCGCGGACAAGCCCGCGTCGACGGATCATCGGTGTGGCCCCTGGGACTGCGGGAATCTCGTTCCGGACGCTGACGCGGCGGAGGTGTCCGGAGGCGATGCGACGACGGCGGAGTACGATCGGCTCGCGGGGTGGAGGGCTGATCGCACGCGGGCAACCAATCGTGCCATACGCTGTGATCCGGTGGTGGGCGCTCGGAGATAAATACCTGTCCACGGGCACCGCCGCTGGCCGGTGTTCCGATCGGACAGTCATTCGGTATCTGGTCGATGCCGCTCCATCAGAGCCTCGAGTTCCCCCCAGGCAACCGGCGGCTCTATCGTCTCGACTGCCCGCTCGAGCGCCCGCAGGCGGTCGCCGAACCGGTCCTGCCAGGCGGGGTCGGCGAGGGCTGCGAGTCGGTCCCCGACGGCGTCGTGACGCGATGCCAGCCCCTCGAGCCGCGGCTCGATGTCCGGCGGCCGCTCGGCGTCCTCGCGGTCGGCCCACGCCCGCAGCGTCCTCAGTTCCGCCCGCAGGTCCGACAGCAACGGACCGGTGACGCGGTGTCGGATCGACGCCCTCGCCCACTCGACCGCCGGCTCGTCTGTGCCCGTCCCGTCGGCCGCGAGCGCGTCGACGGTCCCCTCGAGCTCGTCCAGCGACGCCGCGAGCGCGGCGGCGTCGGCGACGAGTTCCTCGCCCCGGCGGCCCGGGTCGTCGAGCCACGCGCCGAGGTCGTCGAGGTCGAACTGGAACCCGTCGGCAGCGCGCCCGAGTTCCTCGGCCGTGGCCACGGTCTGCTGTATCTCCAGGCCGAGCGCGTAGAGGTTGGCATCCGCCCTGTGCTCGACGATTCGCTCTACGCGCTCGTCGAGGGTGGCCACCTGTTCCCGCATACGATCGAGCCGAGCGTCGAAGCCCTCGAGCCGCGCCGCGACGATGTCCAACTCCGAGACGGGGGCGGCCATGGTGCGGACGTCAGCCAGTTTCGTGGCGGCCAGCTCCGTGCGCTTCTCCGCCGCCGCCGCCGCTTTCGAGGCGCGCCCGACGGCGGCGGCCGATCGTCTGACGACGCCGTCCTCGGCGACGACAGCGAGCGTCTCGCGTACAGCGTCCGAATCCGTCGGATCCTCGACGACGGCGCTGACCGCCGCCTCCAGGGGCAGCCCGTCGAGACCTCCCTCACCTCGGGGGTCGCCGCGCTCCTCGCTCGGCGTCTCCGAGGGCGCCCCTCGCTCGCCCTCGCGACCACCACCGGGTTCGTTTCCGCTCATATGGATCCCTTTCGCGTGCTGCTCCCTTATTGTATGGATCCCTTTCGCGTGCTGCTCCCTTATTGTATGGATCCCTTTCGCGTGCTGCTCCCTCATCGATTCGATCGCTCGCGCGGACGCCGACGACCCGACGCCGCCTCGAGGGCGCGTGCCATTTATATACGCCTCCGGCCCTCTTATAACTACGAATGCCATCAACTGCGAAAGATGTCGCCGTTCTCGGCGGGTCCGTCTCGGGGCTGGCGGCGGCGGACGCACTCGACGAGGTGGACTCCGTCGGGGAGGTCCGCGTCTTCGAGCGCCAGCAGTACGACGACAGGCGGGTCGATTGCGGGGAAGCGATCAACGACGCGACTCTCGTCCCGCTGGAGAAGACACCCGAGAACGGGTTCGTGAACGACGTCGAGGGGTTTCAACTCCGCGTGTACGGCGGGACCGATCGACACCCGCGCTCGGCCCCGATCGGCGTCTCCAGGCTCGGATGTGAGCCGGGGTACATCTGCGAACGCGACACGGTCGAGCGGCGCTGGGCCGAGACCCTCTCGGAGCGGGGCGTCGTCTTCGAGACCGGACGGTCGGTTACCCCTGGAATGTATCGCGATCTCGTCGACGAGTACGACTACGTGGTCGACGCGACCGGACAGCCAGCGTTAACGCAGAAGGTCCGCGACACGGTCCCGTCGTACACCGGAGACATGGTTGCGTTGAACGCCACCGTCGAGGGCGACTTCGGGAGATACGTCGACCGCCCGCGCATCTTCTTCGAGGGGTACGTCGGCTACGCGTGGTCGTTCCCCAAGTCCGAACGGCGCGCAAACGTCGGAATTGGATGGGCGGGCGATCGCCGGCCCGACGACTACATGCAGGCGCTGGCGGCGGCCGCCGAACGGAACGGGTTCCCGGTCCCCGATCGCGGGGACGTCAACATCTACACGATCCCGCGGGGTCCGAGCCTCGATCCGCGGGCGACGTACGTCCCGGCGGACGGCGTCTTCTTGGTCGGCGACGCGGCCGGAATCGCGAACCGATATCAGGGCGAAGGGATCTGTCAGGGTATCCGGTCGTCGTACCTCCTCGCGGACGCCCTCGCCGACGGTCGTCCCGAAGCCTACCCCGATCGGCTGTACGAGTCGATGAAAGCCGAGTACCGACTCGCACACCTGATGCGGGGCGCATGGGTCGAACACGAGGACCCGGAACTGCTTGCGGCCGTCGCCGAGGCGCTGGACGGGTTGAGTATCGACGACATCACCCGACGCCCTCGTCGGGTGATCCGACGGGTGTTGAACTCCCCCCGGGTCGCTGCCCGACTCGTCGCCGACGGCGGGATGCTCGGGCGCCTTGTCGACGCGTACACCGATTCGTGGGAGTACGACACCGGGACGTCGGCCTAATCGGCCGGCGTGCTTGCCGGTGCCGGGCCGGCGTCCGGAGGCGCCGGAGCGCCGATTTTACCCACGCCGGACCTCTTCGGACGCCCAGCGGGGTAGTGTTCAGATACGCTGATTCCATGCGAAGGCGAACGATCAAAGCCACTCGTCGTCGGTGTCTGCGTCGGCGTTATTAAAACAGTGTGAGAAGCTGGTAGTTCGTTTTTATTTATCCACAGACACGTTCGACGCTATTTCCGATTTCCGTGGTTGTTATACTTGAAATCGAGACCGTGTCGCTGACAGGCGTTTTTCAACGAGTGCGGGCCGTCGATGAGAAACACGGCGTCTTCTACGTCGTGTTTCTCATGGATCTCGGTGAAGAACGCGTGAGCAACTACGCTGTCGGTGGTTAGCTCAAGCGTTGTGTAACGCAATTCGTTTGCTTTGGGATCGACAGCAGCGTACAGCCAATACTGCTCATTATTGCGTCGGATCACGGTTTCACCGACCGCAACGAGATCCGGGTTCTGAAAAAGCGCACCGCCTCACTCTTCATCCGTATTTGAACGCCGCCTCCGATCTCTACTATCTTTTTTCAAGGCGAGAATCCCGCCCTTCAGGGCGGGCGTGAAGCCGACAACTGCCTCACGTTCCACCGTCGGTTGCAGGCCGAATACCCCACGATGGCAAAACGTTATTAGAATTGGGTATGTAAAAATCAGTACGGCCAAATGAAGTATAACCTCGAAACCGGGTCGCACACAGTCTACGCGCTCCAATATCACTTTGTAACCGTCACAAAGTACCGCGCGGACATCCTCACCGACGAGATAGCCGAACGCATCGGTGAAATTGCCAGCGACATCACCGAGGATTTCGGCGTGAGCATCCAGAACGTCAACGGCGGTTCCGACCACGTTCACATCCTGTTCACGGCGAAGCCTACGACCAACCTCACCAAGTTCATCAACTCCCTCAAGGGCGTCACGTCCCGCAAAATCCGTGACGAGAACCCCGAGGTTCGGCAGGCGGTCGACAGCGCGTTCTGGCAACCGGGGTACTTCCTCGCCACCACCGGACAGGTGAGCATCGACGTGCTGATGGAGTACGTGGAGGAGTAGTAGCGTGTCTACGACCGCCACGAAGACGTTGCAGGCGACGTTCGCGCCACCTACCGCGCACAAACAGGAGAAACTGAACGACCTACTCGACACGTACCGTGACGGCCTGCAAGAAGCGTTCGACGCCGGGGCGAGTACCATGTCGTCGGTGAGCGACATCGTGACGCCCTACGACCTGCCGTATCAGGCCAAAGCCGCACTCTGCAACTACGTCCCGAAACTCCGCAAGACGTACAACGCGCAGGAGTTGGACGACGAACACCCGGTTCGGCTCACCAACCAAGCCGCGACGTTCGACCACTCGGAGGAGCGCGACTACGAGTTCACATGGTGGGTCCCCCGACCGGGGCGCGGGACGAACTTCTGGATACCGCTCCGCATCAACCCCGAACAGGAGGGGCTCTGGCACGACCTCGTATCGGAGGACGCGAAAGCGGGCGAGATACGGCTTCAACAGCACCGAACGAACTGGGTACTGCACGTCACCGTCGAGTACCCGGTCGAAGAACCAGCGACGGACGGTGACATCACGCACATCGGCTTAGACATCGGAGAGACCGCCCTCATCACGGGCTGTGCCCTCAAGGACGGTTCTCCGACTGACCCGCTTGTGCGTAGCGGAAGCAGAGCGAAGCATCTCCGCAAAGAGATGTACACGACCCTGAAACGACTCCAAGAGCGTGACGCATCCGAGTGGCGTACCGACGAACGGTTTGCCCACTACCAGAACGCGCTCACCGACATCGTGGAGAAAGCGTCTCGGGAAGCCATCGAGTACGCCCAACAGTTCGAGAATCCGGTGTTGGTGATGGAGGACTTGACGTACATCCGTGAGCGTCTCGACTACGGGAAGTACATGAACCGTCGGCTTCACTCGTGGGCGTTTGCTCGACTGCAAGGGCGCATCGAGGACAAGGCGACGGAAGCAGGTATCCCGGTCGAGTACGTGAATCCGGCGTACACTTCGCAGACGTGCCACTCGTGCCACCGCATCGGTCGGCGGGACTCCCAAGCCGAGTTCCGGTGTCCGCACGACGACTGCCACGTTTCGACGTTTCAGGCCGACATCAACGCTTCCGCGAATATCGCACGACGGGTTGACCCGTGGGGAGAGAGCGTCCCGCTTGACAAGGCCGGACGCGATGACTCGCCTCGGGATGGGAGCCGTAGTGACACGGCCACGACTCACCGTGAGACGAGCGCACCAGCGCAGATGACACTCACGGCCTACGAAGAGTCGAAACCCTCTACCAGCGACGACTGACTGGTATTCCCCATGCATGGGAAGCCTCGCCGTCGCCGGGCTTCGCCCGGCTGCTTGAGGGATCTTCAGTCCCTCTCCGTTTACCGCGAGGAGGATGTCACAATTTCAAGACGGCTCCCCACGAGCGTCTCGACGTGGCCGACGACCGCGAACGCTGGAACGAGACGTACCGTGGCGACGACGAGTTCGAACTCCCCGAGGACCCGATCCCCGAACTCGCGCGGCGGATCGACACGCTGCCCGGGGGACGTGCGCTGGACGTCGCGACCGGTACCGGACGCAACGCGCTCTATCTCGCTGAGCACGGCTACGACGTCGAGGCCGTCGACGTCTCCGACGAGGCGCTCGCGCGCGCCCGGCGCCGCGCCGACGAGCGGGGCGTCGACGTCACGTGGATCCGGGCCGACCTCACCGATCCCGGCTTCGACCTCGAGACGGGGGCCTACGATCTGATCACCGTGAGCTTCTTCGCCGCGCTCGATCTCCTGCCCGACCTCAAAGAGGCGCTCGCGCCCGGCGGCGTGTTGGTGTACGAACACCACCTCCGGTCGAGCGATCCGATCGAGATCGGTCCCTCGAGCGACCGACACCGGTATCGGTCGAACGACCTGCTCCGGGCGTGTCTTGACCTGACGATCCTCGGCTACGAGGAGCGCCGCCGCGAGGTCAGCGGCGGCACCGCCGCGGTAGCGACGCTTCTCGCCCGGAACTCGGGCGGCGGCGCCCAGTCGTACCCCGACCTCCCGGAGGGGCGCTGACGCGGCGCGTCGAACGCTGGCGCGTCCGTTCCGTGGCGTGCCGACGACATGGTTCCTCCGCGGGGATACTCGGAACGACGGCGCCCGCCTCGCCCGCCTCAGTCATCGCCGGGCGTGGCGGACGGGTTCTCGCCCGCCTCGTCGAGGACCCCGGCGCTGTTGGCAACGGGCGCGATGCTCGGCTGGAACACCCACGCCGCAAGCAGGATGATCGGGACCATCGACGCCGCGACGATCGAGTACCCCAGGTGGAGGTTACTGAGCCACGGCGCCGCGTAGACCAGCGGGTAGACGATGCCGCCGACGGTCCCGACGCCACCGACGATGCCGGCGACGGCCCCGGAACTGTCGGGAAACATCGCCGGTACCTGCGCGAAGATCGCCCCCTCGGCCCACGGACACGCGCGGCGACGAGACGCGAACCGATGCGACACGCCTTCGGGCCGCCCTCACGTACGGTGTTATATATAGATATATAAACAATCCAATACGACTCGGATGCGATACGCGAATGCGTGCGAGCGAATACGTTCGCCATAATTCGACGATCGACGAAGACTACCGCTGTATTGTGCCGAATGTGATTTATATATCGTATTATCACAACGGGACGTGAGACGACCTGCGGACACCTCATGCACGAATCACTATTCAATCTTCGTACGGTTTTGCCACGGAGGAGCGTTCGGTGTAACCGCGGCTACGCCTTTCTGATAGCCGTCTCTGCGACAACGTGTAGATGTCCACAGACACGTCGCAGTCTCCGATCGCCCGGTACGTCGAGAACACACCGAACGGCACCGAAATCCCCGAGGAGTCCTTCCGGAAGCGCCATCGCGGAATCTTGCTCTTCACCGCGGCGTTCGTACCGTTCGTATTCGTCATTAGCCGGCTAACCGGCGTTCAATCGGTCACCGGTGCCGAACTTCCGCCGATTCCACTCGTGCACTCGCTGGCCGGCACCGGTCTCGTCGCGGCGCTGTTGCTCGCGGCTGCGGTGCCGTTGTTGCCGCGTCGCCTCCGGTCGGCGCTGGCCGCGCTCGCGTTCATGACGGTCGGTTCCGTTCTCGCGTACTTCACCGGCGGGTTCATAGAGGCACACTTCCTGTATTTCGTCGGCGTCGGGGTGGTTGCCCTGTACGAAGACTGGGTGCCGTTCGGTATCACGATCGGCTACGTCGCGGCCCAACACAGCGTCTTCGGGCTCATCGAGTGGTTCACGGTCTACAACCACCCGGCGGCCATGGCCAACCCGGTCGTGTGGGGCGGCATCCACGCCGTCGGCGTGTTGATGCTCGCCACCACCATCACGTTTCTCTGGCAGTCGTTAGCCATCCAGCGCCAACAGGCCCGAGAGGCGATCCAGGAGAAACTCGACGAGGTCGAGGAAGCAAAACGGGCCGCCGAGGACAAACAACAGGAGGCCGCCCGACAAAAAGAGGAGATGACGGCGCTGAACCAGGCGCTGGAGGCGACGGCCACCGAGTTTCAGACCACGATGCGGGCCTGTGCCGACGGAGACCTCACGCAACGGCTGGACGACTCCGTCGACAACGACGCGATGGCCTCCATCGCGCGGGCGTTTAACGACATGATCGACGACGTCGAACGAACGGTCCTCGACATCCAGTCGTTCGCGGAGCGCGTCTCGAGCGCCAGCACCGACGTCGCCGGCAGATCGACCGAGATCAAACGGACGAGCGCTGCCGTCGAGGAGTCCGTCTCCGAGGTTGCAGCCCGCGCCGAAGAACAGGACGAGCAACTCCAAACCGTCGCCGGCGAGATCGGCGACCTGTCGGCCACAGTCGAGGAGATCGCCTCGTCCTCCGAGGAGGTCGCGGCCACGGCCGGAACCGCCGTCGATCTCGGGGAGACGGGGCGTACCCACGCCAACGACGCTACGGCGGAGATCACGGCCATCAAGTCCCAGACGACCGACGTCGCCGAGGAGATCACGGCGCTGAACGAGCAGATGGACCGGATCGGCGAGATCGCCGACATGATCGGCGAGATCACAGAACAGACGAACATCCTCGCGTTGAACGCCTCGATCGAAGCCGCCAGAGCCGACACCAACGGCGACGGGTTCGCGGTCGTCGCAAACGAGGTCAAGGGGTTGGCCGAGGAAGCCGCCGACGCCACAGACGAGATCGAACGACGCATCGAAACGGCGCAGGCGGTGACCGACGAGACGGTGGTGAGCATAGAGGAGATGCGCGGTCGCGTCGGGACGGGCGCAGAGACGATCGACGAGACCATTTCGATGTTCGACGACATCGCCACCGCGATCGAGGAGGCCGAAGGCGGAATCGCCGAAATCAGCGACGCGACCGACGATCAGGCCGCCTCCGCCGAGGAGATCGCATCGATGGTCGACGACGTCTCCGAGACGAGTCAATCCACCGCGCGCGAGTCGACCGACGTCGCCGAGCAAACCGCCAGCCAGGTCGAATCGCTGGAGGAGACCACTGCCGAGGTCGAGAAACTCGCCGACGTGGCGACCGAGCTCTCAGAGCAGGTCGCCGCGTTCACCACGACGGCCGATCAAAGCGCCGACACCACCGCGACAGGGCGGGGTGGTTCCGGGGGCGTCGAACGACCGCCAGCGGGACCGTCCGAGCCGCCAGCCCACGCCGACGGCGGTCGGCCGCCGGAGCGACGGTGACTCACCCCGCCGCGTTCGCTCGACGCTGGTCGCCTCCGGCTCGCCCGTCAGTTCCGGGACCTGCGTGTTTAACAGCGTTCACATACACGGTATAATCGATGGGTCGCGGACGCATCAGGATACTTCACGTCGACGACGAGCCGGACGTTGCGGACCTCGCGAAGACGTTTCTCGAGCGAAACAACGCTCGATTCGACATCACGACCACGGATACCGCAGCCGACGGGCTCGAGATCATACATACGCGACCGCCCGACTGTGTCGTCTCGGACTACAATATGCCCGGCACGGATGGCCTCGAGTTCTTACAAACCGTCCGGGAGTCGTATCCCGATCTCCCGTTCATTCTTTTCACCGGCAAGGGCAGCGAGGCTGTCGCCAGCGACGCCATCGCCGCGGACGTCACTGACTATCTTCAAAAGCGGCGCGGCACCGAACAGTACGAACTCCTCGCGAACCGGATCGAAAACGCCGTCCGGGCGCGACGCGAAACCGAGCGGGCGAACAGACAGGGCCACCTGATGCGCTTGACCGAGTTCGCCGGCGACACCGGTGGCTTCGAGGTGAACATGGACACCCGCGAGGTTCTTTTGACCGACGGCACCTGCCGACTCGTCGGCCTCTCCGACGAAGAGACCCTCTCGGTTGCGGCGGCATTAGAGCGGTATCATCCGGACGACAGAGCGTCCGTCCGGCGAACCGCCAGCCGGGCGGTCGAAACGGGCGAGCAGACGCACGGGTCGTGGCGGCTCCGGACGCTGGACGGCACCGAGCGGCGCGTGAACGTGACCATGACCCCGGACACGACCAGGGACGGCACCACCGTACTGCGGGGATCGATCCACGACGTGACCGATCGCGAGGAACGCCGGCGGGAGCTCCGGCTCCTCCAGCAGGCCATCGACGACGCGGACGTCCCGATCACGCTCGCCGACCCCTCCGAGGCGGACAGACCGCTCGTGTACGTCAACGAGGCGTTCGAAGAGATGACCGGCTATCCGCCCGAGCGAACGCTCGGACGCAACTGCCGGTTCCTCCAGGGCGAAGACACCGACCCCGAGACGGTCGCTGCGATCCGGGACGCCATCGACGACGAGGAGTCGATCTCCGTCGAGCTGCGCAACTACCGGAAGGACGGTACCGAGTTCTGGAACCGTCTGACCGTGACCCCCATCTACGACGACGGCGAGCTCGTCCGGTATCTCGGCACGCAGCGAGACGTCACGGAACAAAAGACCCACGAACGACGGCTGACCGAACTGAACCGGGCCGCCCAGACGCTCCTGACCGCAAAAACCCGACAGGAGATCGCCGAGGTCGGCGTCGAAGCCGCCAGCAGCGTTCTCGACCTCCGGGCGAACGCGATCCACTTCTCCGAGGCCGACGACACGCGGTTGGTTCCCGTGGCACATACCGATGCAGTGACCTCACTCGCCGGGGGGACGACGGCCCTCCCGGTGGCCGACAGCATCGCCGGACGAGTGTATCGACGCGGGGAGCCACAGGCGATCGGGGACGTACGGGCCGACCCTGACGTCCACGACCCGGAGACGAACCTGCGAAGCTATCTGTACCTCCCGCTCGGCGACCACGGCGTCTTGATCGCCGGGGACGAAGACGAAGCGGCGTTCGACCGACAGGACGTCACGCTCGGGGAGCTGCTGGCCGGGGACCTCGTCGCGGCGCTCGATCGGGTCGGACGCGAACGCGACGCCCGGGAGATCGAGACCCAACACCGGACGCTGATCGAGAACTTCCCCGACGGCGCGGTGTTCTTGTACGATTCCGACCGCCGGGTCGTCCGCGCCGGCGGATCGGAGCTGTCGGCGCTCGGAGTCGTCCCCGACACCGCGGAGGGAACGACACCGCGTGACCACTTTCCCCCCGAAATCGCTGACGAACTCGTCGGTCACCTGGAGGACGCGCTGAACGGGGCCGAGGCGACGTTCGAACGGGGACACGAGGGGACCCGATACCGTGTCCAGATCGTCCCCGTCCGGATCGACGACGGGGCAACCGCCTACGCGATGGCGGTGGTCCAGAACGTCATCGCGTAGCCACGGCGCTGACAGACACTCGAGCGCCGGAACGAACAGCTCGAGGCGTTCATCGACACCGTCTCCAACGACTTACGGAGTCCACTCGGCGTGGCCGCCGGCCACCTCGGGTCGGCCGCGGAGCCGGCCGCGGGATCGCACGTCGAGACGGCGAGCGACGCCATCGAGCGGAGCCGGCCGCCGATCGATTACCTCCCGATACTTATAAATAAAAGAATGTACGCGTGACGCAGAAAAGTCGCGCCGTTCGGCGGAGCGACCGGCGGATCTCTCGTGCGTCCGTTTCATACGGTTCGCCGAGGACGTACCGACCCGACACCCGCCGTTTTTCCGTACTGTGCTCCCGGCGCGTCTCCCCCGTTGCCGAAACAGTCGGAAAAAATATCTTTTGTGCAAATACTAAAAAATATATACATAGAACCGCTCCGATCCTCACGACGTTCGTCGTCCGAGACGGGGCGATGGCGTCGGTGGGCGTCTCTTCCTCGGCGCGGACGCTCGAGCGAAGACACCGCGTCCGGGGGCCGTGTTTCCCGCTCTCCCGTCGGAGGCACAGCGGGCACGTACGCCGTCGATACCGGACCGAACGGTACGATCGTAATCCGATCGTTCTGGGATATGCCGTAATAACTACCCCGTCATCGTCGAACCGAACCACAGCTTTTTGAACGACATCTGCTCCGGACCGTGTCTCGCCCCCGACTATCCCTCGGGAGGACGAACGTCCACACACGGTATCTCGTGCCCGCCTGTTAGGAAATATGTAATCAAATTATATATGTAAACGACTAGTAAACAGACTCGAATAGCCGAGCGTCACCGCATATAAAATAAGGTAAAATAAACGCAGGCGCTCGGCGTACTGCCCTCCGTCCGAACACACTCAGTCCGTCTCGCGGCTGTAGGATTCCAACAGCGCGGACGGAACCGCTAGCTGATTGCTCTCTGTTCTGATGACCGCATACGAGAGGACAACGATGGTCGCCACGTAGGGGTACGTCGACATGATCTGTGCGTTCATCGCGAACTCGAGAGCAGCGTTGATTGGACCCGCGACGGGCGTGTCGGCCCCGACGGATACCGACAGCGCTTGCGATCGCAACTGGAGGGCATCGAGTATGCCGAACAGATACGCCCCGGCGAGCATCCGTGTGGGCCGCCACTGGGCGAAAATAACGAGCGCAACGGCGATCCAGCCGCGGCCGGCGGTCATGCCGGGCACCCAAAGCTGTGAGAACGCGAGCGAGAGATGTGCGCCGGCGGCACCGGCAAACCCACCGCCGATCACTACGGCCAGATAGCGCAGCTTGAACACTGAAACACCCATGGTGTCCGCCATCTCAGGATCCTCGCCGACCGAGACGAGTTCCATCCCGAGGTTCGACCGGTTGAGAAGATACCACACGGCCGGGACGAGCGCGAGCGCGATGTAGTCCGTCGGCGTGTTACTGAACAGCGCCTCGCCGACCACCGGGATCTGAATCAGATACTGGCCGACGACCGGTACAGTGACTTCCGAAAAGCCGTCGATGCTTCGGTCTACCCACCCGGCGCCATAAAACGTCGTCAGCCCCGTTCCGAGTAGGGTCAACATAACGCCGCTTATAACCTGATTCGCCTTCAGTGTGACACAGAGAAAGGCGTGAATACCGGCTAGAAGCATTCCGGCGCCGATACCGACACAGAACCCGAGCCACGGACTTCCGGTCAACACGGTGGTGACGAACCCCCCGAGTGCGCCACCGAGCATCATTCCCTCGACGCCGAGGTTGAGTACGCCAGCGCGCTCGGTTATTAGTTCACCTAGGCCGGCGAAAATGAATACGGTCGCCACGGAAACGGTCGCACCGAGCAGGCCGGCGACGAATCCAGCCATCAGTCGTCCCCCCGCGTAGCGTCGGTTGTCGTCGACGGTGTCCCGCGCTCGAAACCGAGGCTGACGCGATACTGTTTGAAGAACTCACCGGTGATCAAAAACAGGATTATGAGCGCCTGAATGACGTCGACGAGTGCCGCCGGGATACCGAGAAAGACCTCCATGGTCGTCCCGCCAGTGAACAACAGCGCGAAGAACAGCCCCGCAAACAACACTTTGATCGCGCTCCCACGGCCGAGCAGTGCAATCGGGATCGCAGTGAACCCGTACCCCGGCTCGAAGCCGGCACGAAGACGCCCTTGAACGCCCGCTACCTCTCCGATCCCACCGATCCCGGCGAAGGCACCGCCCAGGACGAACACGAACAGATACACTTTATATTTGCTCATCCCGGCCTGCACCGCAGCTTCGTCGTTCGATCCCACGAAGTTGATCTCGAACCCGAGTCGCGTCCGGGTCATCAGGACGTATGTCGCTCCCACGAGTACCAGCGCAGCGGCGAGGCCGACGTGGACGCGCCCATACAGCGTCGGTAACGTCGCCGCCTCGGGGAGTTGAGCCGTCTGCGGGAAGTTGCCGGTGGTGCCTTTCATCGGCCCGCGGACCGCGTAGCTGAGAAGCTCCAGCGCAATGAAGGACAGCAAAAGCGACGTGATGATCTCGTTGATGTCCCACTTGGCACGCAGCCACGCCGGAATGGCTGCCAGTGCCCCCCCGGCGCCTGCTGCCGCGAGAAACATCAACGGTACGAGCGCGTACCCGGGCAGAGATACGTTCAACCCGACCCACGTACCGGCGAGCGCGCCGAACACCAGTTGCCCCTCGGCACCAATGTTGAACAACCCGGCCTTCAACGGTAGATACACCGCCAGACCGGCGAGCACTAACGGCACCGCGGCGATCAGCGTCTCCGTCTGCCCCTGGCTGCTCGTCGGGGTCTCGACGAGCATGAGCGAGTACGCTTCGATCGGGTCGACATCGATCACGAGAAGGACCAACGCCCCGACTCCCAGCGCCGCCAACACGGTAAAAACCGGGGCCGAGTACGCAACCCACGGGGGCGTTTCCTCGCGGGCGCTCACGTCCACGGTCGCGTTCATCGGCGCTTGGCCCCGTGTTCGTTCGCAACCGCCGTCGGCGAGCGACTCCCACCGCGCTTTCTCCGGCCATCGGTGTCGTTTCCGGTCCCGCCGCCGTTCATTTCGAGCCCGATCCGGTCGCGGTCGGCCGCCTCGGGCGTTGTCTCGTGGACGAACTCTCCCTCATAAATAACGAGGATTCTGTCGCTCAGGTCCGTGATTTCGTCGAGGTTCTCCGAAATAAGGAGGGTCCCGGTACCGTTCTGTCGCTGTTCGAGCAGCGCTTCGCGTATGAATTCGATCGCTCCCACGTCGACTCCTCGAGTGGGCTGGTTGGCGATCAGGAGGTCCGGATCGCGACTGAGTTCCCGGGCGAGAATCAACTTCTGTAGGTTCCCGCCCGAGAGGTCCCCCGCCTTCGTTTCGGCTACGCTGTCGACGCCCCGAACGTCGAACTCCTCGACGAGTGTCTCGGCGTAGGCGGTCAGTTCGTCGTAGCTCAGACTCGTCTTCCCGCCGAACCGGGCATCGGTGAACTCCTTCATCGCCGCGTTGTGTCGTATCGGGAGCTCCGCCGCGCAGCCGTACCGGAGACGATCCTCCGGGACGAACGAGACGTCATTCTCGACGAACTCCTTCGGCGTCGAACCGGCGAGGTCGGTGCCTCCGATCAGAATGCTACCGCCAGTGACCCCCCGTATTCCCGCCGTGACCTCGGCGAGTTCTTTTTGTCCGTTTCCGCTGACGCCAGCGACGCCGACTACCTCGCCTTCCCGTACCGTGAGGTCGATCCCGGAGAGCGCTTCGATTCCCCGGTCGCTCTCGGCGCTGACGTTCCGCAGTTCGAGAACCGGATCGCCGCGTTCGGTCTCGTCTTGCTCGATGTCAAAGAGGACTTCACGACCGACCATCATCTCTGCGAGGTCCGCCTTGCTCACCTCCGAAACGACGGCCGTTCCGGCGTTCTCCCCGTCCTGGAGGATGGTCACCCTGTCGACGACCGCCTCGACCTCGGCGAGCTTGTGCGTGATAAAAATGACAGAGAGTCCTCCCTCGGCGAGGCGCTCCAACGAATCGAACAGTTGGTCGGCCTCGGTCGGCGTCAGGACCGCCGTTGGCTCGTCGAGAATCAGGAGATCGACGTCCCGATAAAGCGCTTTGAGGATCTCGACGCGCTGTTGTTGACCGACATCGAGCTCCCACACCTTCGCGTCGGGATCGATGTCGAAGCCGTACTGGTCGGCTAACTGTTGAATCCGCCGCTTCGGGACGTCGAGCCCGAGCGAAAACAGCTGTGCGAGCGATCGGACGATATCGTTCGATCGGACCGACTCGGGCACCAGCCCCCCCGACGTCTCGTTTATCCGGAACGCACTCGCGGGTTCGCGCTCTCCCAACACGACGTTCTCGGCCACGCTCAAACGCGGGATCAACTGAAAGTGCTGGTGGACCATCCCGATTCCGGCATCGATCGCGTCCTGCGGCGACGCCAGTTCGAGACGGTCCCCATCGAGATAGATCGCACCGCTGTCCTGCGTGTACAGCCCGTACAGAACCTTCATCAGCGTGCTCTTTCCAGCCCCGTTCTCGCCGAGCAATCCATGAATTTCGCCGCGTTCGACGCGCAGGTCCACGTGATCGTTCGCGACCACACCGGGAAACTGCTTCAGAATACCGTCTAATTCCAAAAATGGCGATTCAGACATCTCGCATTCTCACGATGTGGACTCATGAGCAGACGAATATAAACTTTTCCACCGGGCTTCCCCGTATGTGATATAAAACCGCTGTAGACGGGGTTGTGATGGATTGTTTTTCATCGATCGTGGCTCTCTCGGTTCCCCGGTGGCCTACCCTCCGGGAAGCCCATCGAAGCCATTGGCAGACAACATCAAATATGTCCACTATATTTCGCAAAACACGTCTGTATGAGCATATTTATAACCATTCAATTGAATTACCCCTACGAACAGACGTGACAAACACTATGATCGACAGACTACTGGAGGCGAATGCATGCCGATGACGAATCGTCCGTCCCGGCGGAACGTGCTCAAGGGGCTCGGAGCGGCAACCGCGTTGACCGTCGCCGGCTGCACCGACAGTACGGACGCCGGCAACGGTGCGAACGCCGGAGAAGGCGCCGATACCGACACCAGTGGGGAAGCGGACGCCGGCGACACCGAAGTCACCGCCGCGTGGGTGTTCAATTCCGAAGTCGGCGACCTCGGTTGGTCCTGGGCGCACAACGAAGGGCGCAAGGCGGTCGCATCGGAGTACGACTGGCTGGAAACTCAGTTCACTGAGGCCGTCGCGCCGGAGGAATCGGAACAGGTGTTCCGGCGGTACGCCGACAGCGGCGTGGACATCATTTTCGGGTGTACGTTCGGGTATCAAGATACGATGGCGACGGTGGCCGAGGAGTATCCCGACGTCTACTTCGAGCACAACACAGGCTACACGACCCTCGAAAACATGGGGCGATTCATGGGGCGGATCTACGAAGCCCGCTATCTCGCCGGTCAGGCCGCGGGGCTGGTTTCGGAGACGGATACGCTCGGATACGTGGCCGCGTTCCCAATCCCGGAGGTCGTCCGCGGTATCAACGCGTACACGCTCGGTGCCGCGTCGGTCAACGACGCCGTCTCGACGAAGGTCCGATGGACTAACACCTGGTTCGACCCACCGAGCGAGAGCGAGGCTGCCAGCGCGCTGTTGGACGAGGACGTCGACGTGATGGCACAACATCAAGACTCACCGGCGGCGCTGACCGAAGCGGCCGACGCCGGAATCTGGGCGACGGGGTACGACGCGCCGATGGGCGAGCAGGCCGGAGAGCACTACCTCACCTCGCCGATCTGGCACTGGGAAGAGTTCTACGGGCCGACTGTCGAGGCCGTCAGAGACGACGAGTGGGAAGCCGACGCCTACTGGCAGGGGCTCGAGTCGGGGATCTGTAGCATCGACGACTGGGGACCGGATGTCTCACAGAACGTTAGAGACGAGGTTGCCGCGACCAGAGCCGAAATCGTCGAGGGATCGCTCGACATCTGGGCCGGAACCGAGTTCGAGGGTGAAAGCGACGAGTTCCTCTTCCAAGAAATGAGCAGTTACGTCGAATCGGTCGACGGCGAAGTCCCCTCTTGAGCGCTCGATAGCGCTCGATTCTTAGTCGACGGGGCGTTCGGGGAACCGCACAATCCCGACGGCGTCGTATAGTAACGATCGGAAGACGCTGCACACTCGACCGCACGACGGCAGTGCGATCGACGTGTAATCACTTGCGATCGTTAGTATAGGTGTCAGATAACCGCGAGGCTCCACTCTCAGCTTCCCCGGTAGGTCGTATACCCCCCCGGCGACAACAGAAGGGGGACGTGATAGTGCTCCTCGGCATCGTCGACGACGAACCGAACCGGAACGGTCTCCAGAAACGTCGATCCCGAGGGCCCAGAGCGGTAGTATTCACCCACGTCGAACAGCAACTCGTACGTCCCCTCCTCGATGGACTTCGGGGTCAAGAGTGGCTCGTCGAGTCGCCCGTCGTCGTTGGTCGTGCCCTCGGCGATCGGTTCCACGTCGCCGTCGTCGCCGACGCGCTGTAGCGTCACATCAACGCCTTCGGCGGGCCCTTCCCGGCTCGTATCGAGAACGTGGGTGGTCAGCCCGGCGCTCACACGTCGCCCTCCACGTCGTTGCGGTCGACGGAAAACTGCTGAAACCCGGTCGGGATATCCGGCTCGCGGAGTACCTTCGCATCGCCGTCGAGGTCCGTCCGCACCCCGATCCACGTCCTGTTTTTCGACTCGAAGGTGACCGACTCGAGCTGCGGAAACCGCTCGAGGACGCGAACCCCGATCCGGTAGATCAAGTCCTGAATCGAATTGACGTCGTGTTTATCGAAGACGACCTGTGCGATGTCCCGGACCTGTTCGGCCGGAACATATCGTGCAGGCTCTTCGCCGAGGGCCGCCTCGGCGTCGTCGTACGTCCAGAAGACGTCGAGTTCGATGTAGAGCGTTCGGTTTTCTCGTTCCGGAAGGGTCGTGTACTCGTCCTGCACGAAGTCAGTAAAGGAGTTGTCCTTCACTTTCACCAGTTCGATCCCGGTCACGCCGCTCGTCTGTGCGACTATCTCCGTCCCGTCCTCGCCCCGTTCGAGCCGTATCTCACCGTACGCCGACTCGTCGTCAGACACCCCATAGACCAGTTCGCTCGGCTCGAAGTCGTCGCCTACGGGGACTGGCCGTTCGTCGAACGGGACTTCGTCCGCGGAGACGGTGATCGCCTCCATCTGTTCGTACGTGGCCAGAAATTCTCGCCCGACGTACTCAAGGAACCCCTCGACTGTGGCGCCGTCATACTCCCCCATGTGGTGGTGGACGAAGTTCTTCATCGAGTCGGTCGCCACCACCATGCTGTTGTCCCCGTCAGTAAACGAGGGCCGGAACGCCTCGCCCTCGACCTGGACGCGGACATCCAACCCGAAGAGGACGTTCTCGCGCCCGTCGAACTCAGATTCGGGAATCGGCTCGATCCCGGTCAACGGCGTCGCATAGGTCCGATACACGACGATTTTCTCCTTGCCGTAGTTCATTCGACGCCCCGGGCCCTCCGCGTCACTGCTCGCCAGTTGCTCCTGATTGGCCGTCATCTGTCGTCCGTATCATCTGCATCTCCATACAAAAATCCTCGTGTTCGAACAACGTTAGTCAGATAACGTGGCTCTTCGAGAAACAATACGGGAGTTATGCCACACGAGGGTTCCGTTCGCCGTCCTGGCGACCGCGGTAGCCGTCGCGAACGCCAGCGTGCCGACCGCTGACGCCAAAGGAAGCGCCCTGTGGCGTCCTCACGTGGAGACTCGCTCTTCGAGTCGGATCCGAGCGATCGTGTGCACCTCCTCGATTGCCGTCCGGAACTCCTCGGATTCCGTCTGCTCGACCCGCGTTTCCATCGCGTCCTTGATCGCCTTTGGCGATTCGTTCTTGACGGCCATAATAAACGGAAACCCGAACGCTCCCCGGTAGCGGTCGTTCAGCCGCTGGAACGCCTCGTACGTCTCCGGTGAGAGCCGATCGAGGCCCGCGGAGGCCTGTTCTTTTTCGGACGACTCCGTGATTCCGGTTTGATCGCCGAGATCGGGGTGCGACCGGAGCAGTTCCAGTTTCGTTTCTCGGGACGCCTCATCGACCGCGCTTCGCATCGCTTCTCGCAGCGCCACGAGCGAGTCGAACGGCCGCTCGGGGAGTACCTGCTCGGGAACCCACGGGGAGTGTTCGTACACGTCGTCCAGTTCGTCGACGAAGACCTCCTCGTCGAGGCGATTGAGGTCGTCGATCGTCAGGTCTGTCATCGTCGTTCGATGTTCGCTCCGGCAAATTAAATGGTCCCCTCGGGCCCGGTCCGGTCGGCCCTCACGCGCTCCAGTCCGGAATTTCCCGTTCGACGAACTCCCCGTGCCCGGGGTCGCCCACGACCGCGCCGTCGGCGGCGACGACCTCGCCGCGGACGAGCGTCTTCGTGACCTGTCCCGTCACCTCCCGGCCCTCGTAGATCGAGTAATCCGCCTCGGAAACGTTGTCCTCGGCGGTGATCGTGTCGGTCGCCTCGGGGTCGAACAGGACGATGTCGGCGTCCGTCCCGGGATCGAGCGTCCCCTTCCCCGGGAGGCCGAACGTCTCCGCCGGGGTCGTACTCATCAGGCGGACGAGCGCGGGGTAGCTCAGCCCCCGCTCGTTGACCGCCTCGTCGTGGAACACTGAGAGACTCGCCTGCAGGCCGTTCGCGCCGTAGGGACCCTCCCACCACGGTCGGTTCTCCTTGCTCGAGCGGCGCTGTGCGACGTGATCCGTCGAGACGACGCTCAACACGCCGCGGCGAAGGTACTCAAACATAGCGTCGACGTCGTCCGGCGACCGGATCGGCGGCGCGATCTTCGGAAGGTTGCCGAACTCGCGGTGGATCGACTCGTCGAGAGTCGTGTAGTGCGTACAGGTCTCCGCCCGGACCTGTGACCCGTCGTTCCGAAACTCTGCGATGGCAGCGGCCGCCTTTTCGGAACTCGTGTGGACACCGTAGTACTTCGCGCCCGCCTCGGTGGCGATCCGAACCGCGTCCTCGGCGGCCATCGCTTCCGCGTAGTCCGGCCGGGACCGGGGATACGCCTCGGGGGCGTCTTCGCCCGCCGCTCGCAGCTCCGCCACCAGAGACTGACACACCGAGTCGTCCTCCGTGTGGACGACGCCGACCGCCCCCTGTTCCGCCAGCGCGTCGCAGACCCGCCGCAGGTACCCGTTCGAAACGCCGAACTCGTAGGCGGTGTACATCTTGAACGACGTCACGCCGGCCGCGACGAGGTCGGAAAGCTCCGCGAAGAGGTCCTCGCCCTCCCGGAGGATGCCGCCGTGGAGGCCGAAGTCGACGAGCGCCTCCCGGTGGTTGTCGCGCTTTCGCTCGACTCCCTCGGCCAGCGGGGCCGGGTCGTCCCAGGGGCTTTCTTCCCCCTCGTACGCTTGCCACGCGAAATCGATGACCGTGGTGACGCCACCGAGCGCCGCCGCGCTCGTCGCCGTGCGGTAGCTATCGATCGAGACATGGTCGTCGATGTGGACGTGGGGGTCGACGACGCCGGGCATGACCAACTGCCCCGTCGCGTCGATCCGAGTCTCCGCGTCGGGGAGGTCGCGCTCGTCGCCGACGGCGACGATCGACCCGTCGTCGACGGCGACCGCGGCGTCGAACGTCGACGACGGGGACACGACCGTACCGCCCGCAATGACAGTATCAATCGGCATACGTACCGGCACCGTTCGGAGGGATATAAACCTCTCTCCGCGAACCGTTAGTCACTCGCGAACGGAGTTGAGGTCTTCCGGCCTGTCGACATCGCGGTGAATACCGGTATCGTCGACTGGAACACGGACCACGCCGGGACAGGCCGCGATGAGCGCCCGCCCGCCCCGATCGCCCGTCACCTCGGCGAGCGCGTCGAAATGTGACGCACCGAAGAGCACGGGGTTTCCACGGCTTCCACTTTCGGTCGGAACCACGACCGACCCCGTCCCCTCCGCGAACGATTTCAACAGCGCGTCCACGGTCGTCGGATCGACTGCGGGCATATCGCCGAGCGCGAAGAGGGCCCCGTCCCACCCGGCTTTCCGGGCTACCGCGGTGCCCGCGCGAACCGAGGTGTGTTGGCCCTCTCGATACCGATCGTTGTATCGGATAGTAAACCCCTCAGGAAGCGCCTTGCCGACAGCGGCGGCGTCGTGGCCGACAACCGCGATCCGGTCGTCGAGAGAAGCAGCCAGTAGCGTTCGGGCCGCACGCCGGACGACCGGCCGACCGTCGATGGCCGCCAGCAGTTTGTTCTCGGGGCCGAACCGTTCGCTTCGACCCGCCGCGAGCAGGACCGCCCCGACGACGTTATCCGAATTGCTCATTCTCGGTCGCTGAGGCGGGTGTGTTGTCCCCAAGCGAGACCCGACATGGACCGACGCTCGGAGCCACGAACGCGACCCCGTCTGTGAGAGCCGAAACGGATAAGACCATTCGATATAGCAGAATAACTGCGTTCGAATCACATAAATATTTACTCCCTCGCCCGAGAAGAGTCAATATGGTCGATAGTGAACCAGACAGTCGTGCGACGCGTGTTCCCGCTCGACGGACCGACCACGGGTGGGACACAGCGGGGCTGCTCCGATGACTAAGACGCTCGTCTCGAATGGGCTGATCGTTACTCAGAACGCCGACCGGGAACTGATCCCGGATGGGGCCGTCCTCATCAGGGACGATTCGATCGCCGCTGTGGGGCCGACAGCCCGGCTGGAGGCCGAATACGACTACGAACGACGCATCGATGCCGACGGCGGGGCAGTGATTCCCGGACTGATCAACGCCCATACGCACGTCTCTGACATCATTCTCCGGGGGGCGTACAGCGCGGATCGCGGGCTGTACGACTGGTTGTACAACGTCAAACGCCCGGCCTGTGTCGCGATGGAACCCGACGAACACGCCGCCGCTGCGGCGCTGTACTGCACTGAGGCCATCCAGGCGGGCGTGACGACGTTCGTCGAGAACGATACCGAAGTCGTCTGGGACGACCTATCGGGTATCGAGGCCAAACTCGACACGTACGCGGACTCCGGGATCAGATCTGTCTACGGCGCCGGCTTCGCCGACGACCCACCCGACGAGGCGTTCGAATCGTTGCTGGCTGATATTACGGCCCGCGAACCGTCCGTGGACCATCCTCCGGCGGACTGTCTGACCGTCGGAACCGAGGCGGCTCTCGGAAACGTCGAATCGCTGATGGACGCACACCACGGCCGCGCCGGCGGTCGCCAGTCAGTCTGGCCGGCGCCGATCGTCGTCGAAACGACGACAACGGAGGGATTTCAGGGAGCCATCCGACTCGCCGAGGAGTACGACGTCATGACGACGGCCCACGTCGCGGAAGCCGAAGCACAGACACGTGGGCCCGCGCTGTCCAGCATCGAGTACCTCCGAAACATCGGGTATCTGGGCGAGCGAACCCTCCTCGGGCACTGCGTCCAGATCGATCGGGGTGACGCGCGGATCCTGGCCGAGTCGGACACCAAAGTCGCTCACAACTTCTTCGCCAACATGCGACTGGCCACCGGCTTCGCACCGGTCGTCGACCTGCTCGATTGCGGCGCCACCGTCGGCCTCGGCACGGACAACGCGAACCTCAGTGACACGGTCAACCCACTGAACGACATCCGGGCGGTCTTTGCGGCACACAAGGGGTTCCATCGGGACGCAGGCGTCTTCGACGCGGCGACGGCGTTCGACATGGTCACTATTGATGGCGCACACGCGATCGGTCGCGAGAACGACCTCGGTTCGATCGAGGTGGGCAAACAGGCCGACATCGCCGTCGTCGACATGGACCACCCACATCTCACCCCGGCTCCGGACCCGGTGTTCGCACTCGTGACCGGCGCCCAGGGCTTCGAGGTCGACACGGTTCTGTGTGCGGGCGATGTCGTCATGTCCGACCGCGAGGTCCGGACGCTCGGGGCAACCGAGGACGTGTTGGCCGACGCGACCGAGGCCGCCGAAGCCGTCGTTGAGCGCGTCGGCCTCGAGTAAAAACGACCGCCGGTATCAGTGTTCTGCGGGCGCCGCGGACGCGCGTTCGAGCGCCTCCCGGCAGTACGATCGGACGAGTCGGCGTCGATGTGTTCCAGTGGTCTCGCCGTCCGCCAGCAGCGACTCGGGATCGACGTCGGATAGCGCGGCCTCGGCGGCCCGCGTTCGCAAGCCATCGTCGAGCAGTTCACCGGCGAGCGTCTTCTCGACCTCCGGGAGGCGGATCGGGTACGGCTTGGCGCCGTTGACTGCCACCCGTGCGGATTCGACGCGGTTGCCGTCGGCCTCGAGGGCGGCGGCGACGCTCACGGCCGCGTACCCGGAGTACGTAGACTTCCGGGTGTACCCACTCTGTGCCGCGTCTGAGACGACGAGCTCGGTGACCAACTCGTCCGGTTCGAGGGCGGTTTCGCCCGGCCCGCGGAACCACTCGTCGGCGTCGATCCGCCGCTGACCGTCCGGCCCCCGGACGACGACCGTGCCCTCAAGAGCGAGCACGGCAGCCGGCGCGTCGTATTTTGGATCAGCGACCACGAGGTTTCCCCCGATCGTCCCCTGATGCTTCGCCTGATAATCGCCCACGGAGTCGGTCGCCTCGGCGAGTGCGCGGGCTCGTTCGCGGACGGATGTATCTGCCGCGATCCGGACGTGCGTCGTTAGCGCGCCGATAACTGTCCGTCCGTTCTCCCTCGTGATCCCACGGAGCGCGTCGATCCCGCTGATGTCGACGAGCCGATCCGGTGTCTCGAGACCGTCCTTCAGGAGCGGAACGAGCGAGTAACCGCTCGCCACGATCCGTGTTTCCGGCTCGCCGCCGAGCATCTCGACTGCCCGTTCGACGCTCTCGACCTCGTGGTACTCGACAGGAAGCTGACTCGACATTTACTCGCCCTCCTCGAGTCCGTCTCGGACCTTCGCCGCAGTGATCGGCAACTCGGTGACTCGAACTCCGACCGCGTCGTCGACGGCGTTCGCGACCGCCGGAGACGGGCCGAGAACCGACACTTCCCCGACGCTCTTGGCACCGTACGGACCGGTCGGCTCGTACGTCTCGACGATCTCGGTCTCGATGTCCGGCAGGTCGGGCGCGTGTATCACCTCGTAATCCCGGAGCCCGCGGAGCTCCGGCGTGCCGTCCTCGTCGAAGGACAGCGTCTCCGAGAGCGTCTGTCCGAGCCCCATGACCGCACCGCCGATGACCTGTCCACGCACGTTCGCAGGGTTGAGCGCCTGCCCGCAGTCGACCGAATTCACCAGCCGCAGCACCTCGAACTCGCCCGTTTCGGTATCGACTTCGACTTCGGCGAGTTGGGCTGCGAACGGCTTCGGAGACAGCGCAGTAACGTGTTCGCCGGTACCGATGAGCCGCCGTTTCGGGCCCCGAACGCCTTCGAAAGCCTCCGCAGCGAACGATTCGAGCGATGTAGACGTTCCGTCTCCGAACACGACGTCCCCGCCGGCTACCTCGATAGCGTCCGGATCGGTATTGTGCCACTCAGCCGCGAGTTCTCGAACCTTTTTTGCGAGGTCGCGGGCCGCCTTCTCCGTCGCGTTCCCACTTATATACGTGGTGCTGCTCGCGTAGGCCCCGTTGTCCCACGGCGTCGCGTCGGTGTCGTCGGCCTTGACGTGAACCGACTCGGTATCGAGGCCGAAGACGCTGGCCGCGATCTGTCCCATCACTGTCTCCGATCCCTGCCCGGTGTCGCCGACGCCGATCCGGACGGTGAGGGTGCCGTCGTCCTCCAGGGTGATAGAACACCGAGAGTACTCGCTGTTCGGGACACCCGATTTGGCCATCGACAGAGCGACGCCGTAGCCGCGCTCGTAGCGGTCCTCGTCCGGCTGCTCCGGGCCGTCGGACCAGCCGACGGCCCCACAGGCGCGGTCGAGACACTCCGAGACTCCGACGGATTCGAGCTTCGATTTGCTCTCGCTGTCCGGGGGTTCGAAGCTCTCTTCGCCCTCCGTGATGACGTTGTGACGACGGAGTTCGACGGGGTCCATCCCGATCGCGTCTGCGACCGCATCGATGTGGCTCTCGACTCCGAACGTGCCCTGTACAGCGCCATAGCCGCGCATCGCTCCGCCGGGGGTGATATTGGTGTAGACCGCCCGCCCGGTGAAGAGGCGGTTCTCGGTCGGATAGACGGACATCGGCTCGTGAGCGGCGTTCGAGAGCACTGCGAGGGCGTGACAGCCGTACGCGCCCGTGTTCGACGTGATGTCGACGTGCATCGCCGTGATCGTGCCGTCCTCGCGGACGCCGGTTTTGATCTCGACCGTCTGGGCGTGGCGGGTCTGAGAAACGTGGAGGTCTTCCTTGCGAGTGTTCTTCAATCGAACCGTTCGCCCGGTCGCCAACGCCAGAGCCGCACAGATGAACTGGTTCGGAACCGTGTCCTGTCGGACGCCGAAGCCGCCGCCGACGCGGGGCTTGATCACCTTCACGTCCGTCCGGTCGAGATCGAACGCCCGGGCGATCTTGTCCCGACAGATGTGTGAAACCTGCGTCGTCGTCCGGAGTACCAACCGCTCGCGGTCGTCGATCCACGCGATCGTCGTGTTCGTCTCCATCGGCAGCTGCTGGACGATCTGGCTCTCGTATTCGCCCTCGACAACCGTATCCGCCTCTTCGAATCCGGCTTCGATATCCCCTTCCTCGTGGCGGGTCTCACAGACGACGTTGCGCTGGGGCGCCGCGTTCTCCTGTGGGTTTTCGTACGGTTCGGGGTGCAGCGTCGGCGCGTCCGGCGCCATCGCCTCCTCGGGATCGACGACGCATTCCATCACCTCGTAGTCGACGTCGATCGCTTCGAGCGCCCGCTCGGCGGCGTCGACCGAACGCGCCGCGACCGCGGCGACCGGCTCGCCGACGTACCGCACCCGCTCGTTCAGTACGCGTTCGTCGAAGGGCGCCGGGGCTGGATACGGAAACCCGGTTCGTGTGAACCGCTCTTGCGGGACGTCTTCGTGTGTGAGCACCGCTTCGACTCCATCGAGTGCGTCGGCGGCCTCGGTGTCGACCGACCGGACGCGGGCGTGGGCATGCGGGCTTCGGAGGAGGCGTCCTTCGAGCGCGTTCGCGGTCGGGACGTCGTCGGTGTAGCGGGCCTTGCCGGTTACGAGCCCCCAGCCGTCGACCTTCTCGACGCTCTCACCGACGGCCGTGCCGTCGGTTCCTGCAGTCGCTCGCTCGGACCCAGTTTCGGGTTCTTCGGTCTCGCCGTCGTCGCCAGCGAGCTCCGGCGGCGTCATCTACGACTCGCCCCCGACCGCTGATTCTCCGTCACGGAGGCGTTCGGCCGCAGCCTGTATCGCTTCGATCTGTTGGACGTAGCCGGTACACCGGCAGATATTCCCGCTCAGTGCGTCCGCGATCTCCTCTTCGGTCGGGTCGCGATTCCGCTGGAGGAGATCGTACCCCGAGAGCAACACCCCGGGGATGCAGTACCCACACTGGGCGGCTCCATAGTCGAGAAACGCTTCCTGCAGTGGGTGGAGTTCCCCCTCGTCGTCGAGCAACCCTTCGACAGTCATCACCTCGGCACTGTCACAGCTCACAGCGGGGACGAGACAGGACCGAGTGAGGCCCTCATCGCCCAAAATCACGTTGCAGGCCCCACAGACGCCTTCGTCACAGCCGTTCTTGATGCTGTAGTGACCCGCCCGGCGAAGCGCCGACATGAGCGTCTCGCCTGGCTCGATGCCGAGCTGTTCGTTCTCGCCGTCGATCCGGAGTCGGATCGTGTCCGTCGTCTCGTTTTTGTGCATCGTGTACTACTGGGCGTTAACACTTCGAATATATACGTTCTTCGTGCGATCCATACGACGTCCAATCACTTCACGACTCACCGGGGCTCCGCGGATCCCCCCGGCGCTTGCCGGGTATGGATCGGTCCCGACCGCTCGCTGAGGCGGCCACCGCCGGCGCCGTTTGCCGCTGCGAGCGCCTCCGAGACGACGCTCATGGCAATCCCCGTCGGGGTGCCGTCGCCGAGGTCGAGCCCGACCGGCGCTGAGACGCGGTCGAGTTCCGCCCGCGCGAACGACCGGCCGTCCTCGGCAGCCGCCTCGCGGAGCGCCTCAAACCGCTTGCGCGGTCCCATCACACCGACGTACGGAACCTCGGTCGCTTCGAGCAGCGTCGACAGAGCGAGCCGGTCGTCGACGAGGTTGTGTGAGAGGAGTACGGCGTACGTTCGTCTGTCCGTCTCCACGAGCGAATCGACGTCCGTCGGGTGGACCGCACGAACTCGGTCCGCGCCCGGGAACTGCTCCGGGTCGGCCCGCCCCCCACGCGGCGACGCGACGGTCACCCGAAACCCGACCTCGGACCCGAAACTGGCGATCGCGCCCGTGTCCTCCTCGGCGCCGAACAGGAGGAGCTCAGGAGCGGGTTCGACCCCGTCGACGAACACGCGGAGGGTACCCGCCCCTCGACTCACGGACACGAGCGTACTCGTGGCGTCTTCCCGGGCCACCTCGGCAGCGTCCCGTAGCTCTACGAGTGCGTCATCCGGGAGGGCCGAGCGGGTGGTGTCAGTTTCGGCTCTCGAATCGGTGCAGACGGTTCGGGCGCCGACTGGGACCGCACTGTCGTTGCTCTCTACGACAGTGAGTGTCGTGGCGGTGTCGCCGTTCTCGAGCGACCGGAGCATCGGGTCGATCGAGTCGTCGAGGGGTTCGACGAACACGTCGATGACGCCGTTGCAGCCGACGCCAAGTCCCCGGGTGCCCGTCAGGTCGAACGTTTCGAGCGTCATCTCCCCGGAGCGGCGAGCCTCGCTCGCGAGTTTCGCGACGGGGCCGTCGAGACAGCCAGCCGCGATGGCGCCGAGTGCATCCCCGTCAGCCGGCGCCACGAGTTTCGCGCCGGGACGGCGGTAGGCCGACCCCGCCACGTCGACGACGGACGCGACAGCGGCATCGACGTCCGCCGTCCGGAGCGCTCGAAGCCGTTCGTACAGCTCCCGGTCAGACATACCCCAGGATTGGTTTTCGATCATACTGCTTCTGTACGAGCGTACGCGTTTAGATGTTTGTTGCTGTGTGACGGGTGATATATTCGTCTCGGGCGGGTACGGCGCTGCACATCAGTCGTCGTTCGACGCGGTGTCGGCCATCTCCTCGTCGATCTGCATCGGCATTTCCGGTGTAAGCCCGTCGGTGTGCTCCGTCGGTCCGAGCCCGACGCCACCACCGGGAAGGACCACGTTGAGAACGAGCGCGGAGATACCGCCAGTGACGAGTGCGGAGCCGAACAGCGTCTGGACTTCCCCGGGGACGTTCGCCAGGAGTTCGGGGCGAAGCGAAACGCCGAGTCCGAGCGCGATCGACAGCGCGAGGATCGTCGAGTTTCGGTGATCGAGCGTCACGTTCTGGACGATGATGCGCGCGCCCGAGGAGAAGATCATCGCGAACAGGATCAACGCGCCCCCTCCGAGGACGGCATCCGGCATCGCGGAGACGACTGCACCGATCTTCGGAACGAACCCGAGGACGATCAGCGCGACGCCGCCGATCCCGACAACGTAGCGGCTCGCGACGCCCGTAAAGTTCACGAGGCCGACGTTCTGCGAGAACGAGGTGTTCGGCATCGCGTTGAACACGGCCCCGAACATACTCATCACACCGTCGGCGAGCAACCCCCCGCGGAGTTCCTCCTTCGTCGCATCCCGCCCGGTCGCCGAGACCGTCCCGGATATGTCGCCGATCGTCTCCATACCGGTCACGATGTAGAGAAACGCCATCGTGAGGACGGCACTCGGCGGGAACGAGAGCCCGTACTTCAGCGGGACCGGAACGGTGATCCACCCGGCCGCTGCGACGCCCGAGAAGTCGACGACACCCAGCGCGATCGCCACGACGTAGCCGAGAGCGATACCGACAAAGACGCTGATGACGCGGAGAAACCCGTCGAAGAACTGGTTGAGGACGAGCGTCGTCAGGAGAACCAGTCCCGCGAGGCCGAGATTGAGGACGGAACCGTACCCCTCCGCCCCCGGCCCTGCGGACGCGCCAGCGGCGTAGTCCATCCCAGTCGGCACGAGCGTCAGTCCGATCAGCATCACGACAATCCCCGTGACCAGTGGCGGAAAGTACCGCCGGAACCGATCGAGGGTGACTCCCATAACCATCTCGACGGGGGCGGCCAGCAACGCTGTCCCGAACACCGCCGCCAACCCGAATTCGCTTCCGATCCCGATCAGCGGACCCAGGAAGGCGAAGCTCGTCCCCATGACGATCGGGAGTCGAGCACCGACCGGACCGATGGGAAAGGCCTGAACGAGCGTCGCGACGCCGGCGACGATCAGCGCCATCTGGACCAGAAACGTCGTCTCCCCGGTCACGGAGCCGACCGCGCCCGCGAGGATCAGTGGCGGCGCGACGTTCCCGAGGAACATCGCCAGTACGTGTTGGATGCCGAGCGGGATCGCCTCCCCCAACGGTGGTCTGTCTTCGATACCGTACAGTACGACGGAGTCGGTTCTCGAATCCGTGGCTTCTGAACTACTCATGCGTTTGCTTCTCATCCGTTTCCCTTTTTAAATTACCCCTTATTCACCTAATATTACTGAATTCGTTTTGTTCGAGCGCCCCCGGCGTCGATCGGCCGTTTGTCGACAGGGCGTCCGGACACCGGAACACGTTCTATCGCCGTCCGCGGTGGCACCCCAGCGGTATCACTCCACCTCCCGGATCGTCACGTCCTGGACGCCGTCACGGAGCGTCGTCTCCTCGATCGCTTTCAGTTCCTCGGCGGTCGCGTCCACGCTCGCGACGTGGTTGCCCGCGAGTTCGCCCGCCGGGCTCTTGAAACACGTCGGACCACAGGCCAGGAGGATCTCCTGTTCGTTCCGATAGCCCGGATAGAGCAACAAATCCCCCCGCGAGGGGTACACCGTGTGGTTCTCCCGCGGGATCTCGGGCAACTCGATCTCGTCGATGTTGATCCACGTCGCGATGCCGCTCCAGCGGACGTGCATGAGCTCCGACTCCAGCGGCAGAAACTCACGCACCGCGGCGACTGATCGCGGCGCTCGGTCCTCGTGCAGCTCGGCTGTCAGGGTCGTCCCGTCGATGTCGAGTTCGATCATTGTTATGTCGGATGGTCGGCTGTCGCGAGTCGGCACAGCGACTCGGCGAGGACGGTCGTCGCGGCGGTGCAGTCGTTCCAGTCCGCCCGCTCCCGCGGCGAGTGCGAGCGGCCGTTCTCGGAGGCGACGAACAACAGGCCGGCCTCTGTCACGTCCGCCACCTGCATCGTGTCGTGGCCGGCCCCGGAGTGGACCGTCCGGGTCTCGATCCCGGATCGACCCGCGGCCTCGGCCGCGATCCGTCGACAGCGCTCCGAGAGCGGCGTCGGATCGACGGTGTAGTCGGCGGCGAACGACGTCGAGACGCCGCGTTCGATCTCGAGGGCGTCGAGCAGCCGTCGTACCGCTTCGATTTGCCGTCGGATCTCGCCGGCCGCGGTCGATCGGACGTCGAGTTGCAGCGTCGCCGAGCCGGGGACGACGTTGACGACGCCCGGCTCGACGTCGAGGCGACCGACGGTGCCGACCGCCGTTTCGCTCCCGGTCGTTGCGGTCGCGCCGGCGCGTCGTTCGACCTCGAGGACGAACTCGCTCGCGGCGGCGAGGGCGTCCGTTCGCTCGGCCATCCCGGTCGTGCCGGAGTGGTCGGCCTCCCCGTCGACGGTCACGTGCGCCCGGGTCGTGCCGGCGATGTCCGAGACGACCCCGACCGGAACGCCGGCGTCGCCGAGGCGGGTCGTCTGCTCGATGTGGAGTTCGAGCCACGCGTCCCACTCGCTCGCGTCGAGTCGGCCGGTTCCGCGATAGCCGATCCGTTCGAGCGCCGCTTCGAGCGTGGTGTCGCCGTCGGACAGCGCCAGCGTCGCCTCGACGCCGCGCTTGCCGGTCGCGACAGACGACCCCAACACGCCGTCGGCGAACCGGGTCCCCTCCTCGCCGGTGAAACAGACTACCTCCAGCGGGCGCGTCGGCGTCGCCTCGCTGTCTTTGATCGCCCGGACGGACTCCAGCGCCGCGTAGACGCCGAGCACGCCGTCGAAGATGCCGCCCCTGGGGACCGAGTCCAGGTGGCTGCCGGCGGCGACGGGGGCGGCGTCCGGGTCCGCGTCCGGCGGCGTCCACCGCCCCGCGACGTTTCCGACCGCGTCGACGCGGACCTCCAGCCCCGTCTCCCGGAGCCGGTCGACGAGGTACTCCCGCGCCTCGCCGTTGGCCTCGCTCCCGGGGAGGGCGGTGCGCCCGCGACCCTCCGGGGCGTCGACGGCTCCGAACGCGGCCGTCCGTTCGACGTCCGCCCGAAGCGACGCGCCGTCGACCGCGAGGTCGGTCACCACGGAGCGCCCCTCGGCGAAGGCGGGGTCGGCGGGCGCCCCGTGAGTCGCGTTCGTCCCCCGCCGGTGGGGGTTCGACCCGGTCGGCTCCGAACGGTGCTCGGATGTTCGACCCGTTCCGGGGGCTTCCGGCCGCGAGGCGGCCCCGGGGGTCGAATGTGGCATACCATCGTGAGTCGTGGACGTATTTTCCACACGGATGTAAAAGCATTTCGAGTATTTCCAGATGTTCATTTTATTATAGTCGATATACCTCCGTCTTCGCTCGCAGAGGCGTTCGTCTATTTCGAACGCAGAGTGGGGGCCACTCGATAGTTGCGGCGCGGTTCGACCGATCCGTCGTCGATACTCGAGTGACGTCCCACCGTTTCGCACACACCGGCCCGTCAACGTGGGGTACCCCTCGTATACCGTTCGAAATACACGAACGCCGAGGGCGCCGAACGTTAATAGCCGTCGAGTTCCTCGGTGCGGTCATGACCTCGGAACACGGGGACGGCGGGCCGCGGACGCTGAAGACCGTCAGCACGGCTTCGCGCGTTCTCGACGCGGTTCGGGAGCACGACGAGGTCGGCGCATCCGACCTCGCCGCGGCCCTCGACGTTTCGAAGAGTACGGCGTACATCCACCTCCGAACGCTCGAGGAGAACGGCTTTCTCGTCCAGCGGGGGGACACCTACCGGCTCGCGTTCAAGTTCACCGTGTTGGGGGAGTACGTCCGCAACCGGAGCCCGCTGTATCGCTACGGGAAATCGGAGGTCGACGACCTCGCCGAGGAGACCAACCAGTACACGCACCTCGTGACCGAGGAGGACGGCTTCGGCATCAACCTGTATCAGGTCAGAGGGGACACCGGCATCGACGGGGAGTACCAGACGGACAAGATCCAGCGCCGCGATCACCTCCACTACACGGCCTCGGGGAAGGCGATCCTCGCGTATCTCCCCCGCGAGCGCGTCGAAGAGATCCTCGACGAACGGGGGTTGCCCGCACGGACGGCGAACACGGTCACCGACGCGGAGTCGCTGTTCGCGGAGCTCGAACGGGTCCGCGAGCGGGGGTACGCGTACAACGACGGCGAGGAGATCGACGGCTTCCGGGCCGTCGGCGCACCCGTCCGGGACGCCGACGGCGACGTCCTCGGATCATTGAGTGTCTCCGGCCCGGCCAGCGTCATGCAGGGCGATCGGTTCGAGGAGGAGATGCCACAGCGCGTCACCCAGTCGGCGAACGTCATCGAGGTGAACATCACCATGGACGCCCGGGCGAACCAGTCTGTTTGAAATGCTCGAACGCGAGCCGCCCTTCTCGCCGCCCGGCAGTCCCGTGCGCCGACCCAATTACATAACAACATTAACGTCGTTAGCTAATTGTGCCCCCGACCCGAACCGGCGACGACGCGTTCCGCGCTCGGGTCGGATTTGGTATTCGACGCCGCATCCACCGTGAGAAACGGATGCTCGAAACCGCCTGTCGAGGGTATCTGTTCTGTGAGCTCGAGATACAATATATTTTATTTCTATTTACTTGGTAGTGTTCACATAAGCTGATTCCATGCGAAGGCGAAGGATCGAAGCCAATCGTCGGCGGTGTCTGCTTCGGCATTGCTAAAACAGTTTGAAAAACTGATAGTTCGTCGTTTTACCTCTCGAAAGACACGTTCGACGCTATTCCGATTTCCATGGCGTTCATATCTGAAATCGAGGCTATGGCGGCGACAGGCGTCTTTCAGTGAGTGCGAGCCATCTATGAGAAACACCGCGTCGTCAACGTCGTGTTTCTCGCGGAGTTCGGCAAAGAATGCGTGAGCGATTGCCTTGTTTGTCGTCGGTTCAAGCGTTGTATACAGTAATTTGTTTGTCTCAGGATCGACAGCAGCATACAGCCAGTACTGCTCATCATTGAGTCGGATCACGGTCTCATCCACCGCAACGTGATCCGGATCCCGACCAGATTCGGGCTGTAGATCTGCCCTGTGAACCCAGTTGTGAACAGTAGATCGAGCTCGACTGACACCGAATATCTCAAGGATAGAAATGGTATTCGAAAGTGATAGGCCAGCTAAATGGAGTTGAATACCAAGCTTCATCAGTAATTTCGGTGTCGCTTCTCGCTCCACAAAACCTAACTCGATCTCGTCCAAATGGCCGTTGAGGCGGGCGTTTTTGGGCATAGAGCACTCAAAAAATGTACCGCCTCACTTTTCATTCTTATCTGAACACCGCCATTTACTTTGACAATCGAGTTTACATATTTATTTGCTTTTATTTCGCCGACGAGGAACGCGCGTGTCCCCGTCGACGAACGATTCCTCGAACACTGCACGCTACTGTCGGTGTATCCAGTTTTTTCGATTCGTTCGAGAAAGTATGACGCGATTCCGGAGCTTCTACGACAATATACGCACCCGTAGTAGCCCCGTCGGTCGCTACTGCTGGGCGATCGCGACGGGTGGGCGGACTATCTGGTGCCGAAATACAGTCTTCCATATATAAATAAATTGCTGATAAGTTTGCATCGTGGAACGGATTGGAACACTCTATGGCCCTCCAGACGACCCACAGCGAGACCAGCCGTGCGCCGATCGGAGCGCCCTCACTCCACGGGACTTCCTCGACGGCACGATGGCGTCCGGTGGACGTCGACCACTCTGCGATGCGTTCGCTCACCGCGCTCTCGAGCGCTGCCGGGTGGGACGTAGTCGTCCCGTCCGCGTGGTGCGCACCGCGCCGTCGGGCCGTCGTACACACGAGCAGCCACACCGTGCCACACACCCGTCCCCCGTCGACAGAGACACCCGAACCCCCGGACGCGGCCGCCCCTGACGGCTTCGAGCGCGCCGCCGACCCACATCGCCTGCGCCGACGGCATCGACCGCCGGCGTGGACGGACCGAACCCGTCGATAGAGGCATCCGAACGCCTCGTCTTTGAACGCGGCGGTCTCGTGGTCCCGCCCTTCGGCTCGCATCGGGACCAGCCCGGGCCGTCGCGGGCGGCGACCGTCCGCGCTCGGCGGCTTCAGTACCCCGAACACACTCGTTCGATCCCGTCCTCGAAGGCGACCTCGGGCTCCCACCCGGTCGCCGCGCACAGCTTCGAGAAATCCGCACGGGTGTCGTGGACGTACACCGACTCCGGGATGGGATTCTCGACGTACTCCGGGGCGACGTCCGTGCCGAGTTCGTCGTTGAGCAACTCGACGACCGTGTTGAACGAGTACGACTGGCCGGTCCCGACGTTGTAGACGCCCTCTAAGCCGTGTTCGGCCGCCCGGACCACCGCCGAGACCACATCGGAGACGTGCGTGAAGTCCCGCGTCTGGGTGCCGTCGCCGTATAACACAGGCGAGTCGCCGTTGGCGATGGCATCGGCGAACTGCGCGACCACGTTCGCGTACTCGCCCTTGTGGGCCTCCGCACCGCCGTAGCCCTGATACACCGAGAACAGGCGCAGCCCGGCCAGCGACAGCCCGTAGTGATTCGAAAAGTATTCCGCGTAGCGTTCCCGTGCCAGCTTCGAGGCCTCATAGCCCGTGTCGACCGACACCGGGACGTCCTCGGGCGTGCGCTCGGTCCGGGTGCCGTAGATCGACGACGTCGAGGCGTAGACGATCGTCTCACAGCCGTCCCTGCGGGCCTGCTCGACGACGTTGACGAACCCCTCGACGTTCACGCGGGCGCCGCGCTGTGGCTCGCCCTCGTGCATCGCGTACGACGACAGCGCCGCGAGGTGGAAGACGACGTCGACGTCCGTCGGCAGCCCCTCGGCGAGCACCGAGCGGTCGCGACACTCCACTGCGCTGTCGAGGTTCGCCGGCGTCCCGAGCGAGCAGTCGTCGACGACGAGGACCTCGTTGTCGGCGGCGAGGTGGTTGGCGACGTTCGAACCGACGAACCCCGCCCCGCCGGTGACGAGGACGCGCTTGCCATCCATGCTCGGACTATCGAGCATCGGACACAAAAGGGCCTCGTCGGGACGACCCAGAACCCGGCCACGCCGCGGGGTCGACGCCGCGCTCTCGTACGCCCGACCCGGCGTCCGTTGTGGACGCCCGCCGCCCAAGCAACCGCCTCCGGGTTGATCCGAACCCTTCGGCCGTCCGCCCGACCGCCGACACGAGTATAGCTTATTGTTTCAGAACAATAAGATCAAAATAAAACGTTCGGCCGCATCGATCGTACGCTCGCTGACGACTTATACGATCTCCACGATCACGAACATACTATCGTGCGCACGAACATCGTTCCGGTCTCGGATATATATCTCCCGGCGCTCGTCGGTCCTGCCGACGCCTACTCGTCGTCGCCGTTCCCGACCCGGATGGCCTGGATCAGCGAGTACACCGGGACGCCGTCGATCGACTCGATGCCCTGTTTGTCCACCAGGACGACGCAGGCGACCGGCTCCCCACCGCGGTTCTTGATACCGCCGATCGTCTCCCGCATCGTCGTCCCGCTGGTGATGGTGTCGTCGACGACGTAACACTCCCGCCCCCGGATCTCGGCGAAGTTCTGCGAGAAGGTCCCTTCAAGCTCCTCGATGTCGCCCTCTTCCCACTGGTGTTTCCGCGGCGCGTAGGCGGCGATGTCCGTATCGAGTTCGCGGGCGACGACGGTCGCCAGCGGCGCGCCCGCCTTTTCGATGCCGACCGTCAAGTCGACCGACTCGCCCTGTTTTGAGAGCAGATCCGCCATCGCCATCCCCGTGTAGCTGAGCCGCGCCGAGTCACGCCCCAACGCGCTCCAGTCGACGTGGATGTCGTGGGGGCCGCCCGAGGGTTCTGTGGTCGTCGACGCCGCCTCCCCGCTGCGTTCGACGAGCCACGTCGCCGTCTCGCGGGAGACGTTCAACTCGTCCGCGATCTCCCCCCTGGAAAATCCACGTTCGGACAGTTCCCTCGCGCTCTCGATGAGTCCGTCGATGTTCTTCATGGGCTCAGATGTTCGCCGTCGTTTATAATTGGTGGTGTATCCCCCGCCGCCTCATCCCGTCTTGATGTCCGACTCCCCGCCGTGTCACTCGACGAGTGCCGCCGACAGCAACTCGAGAGGATGTCGGATCTCATACCCCGTGCCGTGTTCCATCTGCATCGCACAGGTGGGACACTCGGTCATCCCGGTCTCGCCGTCGGCCTCGTCCATGTGTTCGAACATCTCCTCGCCGATCTCCATCGACTTGTCGTACTTTTCGGCCTTCCAGCCGTAGGTACCCGAAATGCCAGAACAGGAGTCGCCGACGTCCTCGACGTCGACGCCGTCGAGTTCGCCGAACAGTTCGACGGCCTGGCGGTCCAGCCCCTGGTTGCGGGCGTGACACGGGGCGTGGTAGGCGAACTCCGCCTCGAGACCGTCGTCGAGTTCCGCCGCCCCGATGGCCCCCCGGAGGTCCTCGTGAATGCGGAGGTACTCGACGGACTCGAAGGTGTGGGCGGCCACCTCGTCGATCCCCTCGATGTCGAACAGTTCCGGGTACTCCTGGCGCAGCGCCATCGAACAGGAGGTACACGACGCGATGGCGTCGTACCCTTCCTCGACGAGGTCGGCCATCGAGGAGACGTTGACCTCGGCGTGCCGACGGGCGTCCCCGAGCATCCCGTTTGCGAACATCGGCGTCCCGGAGCAGCGCTGTTCGGGGACGACGACCTCGTAGCCGAAGTGCTCGTACACCCGGACCATCGCCTTCCCGACTTCCGGGGTGTTGTAGTTCGAGTAACAGCCGTGGAAGTACGCCACCTTCTTGTCGGCGTCGACGGGGTCGCCGCGGCGCTTTCGGTTCTCGCGTGCGCGCTCGCGGGATCCGGTGGCCGCGCCCTGTCGCTCCCACCACTCCCGGAACGTCTCGGTCGCGAAGGCGGGGAATTCCCGCTCGCTCGTGACGCCCATCGTCTTCTCCATGAGCCACCGCGCCGGCCCGAAGTTCATCGCGGCGTTGGCGAGACGGGGGACCTTGCTGGCGAGCCACGCCGACGTCCGGTAGTTCGCGAGGATCCGGTTGCGCCAGTACTCCACGGAGAGTTTCGACATCTGTTCGTCGACGTACTCCCCGCGGGCAGTGTTGTGCATCTGCGAGAGCGGCACCCCAGATGGACACGCGTTGTCACACCGCATGCAGTTCGAGCAGTCCATCACGGAGTCGTCGACCTCGTAGTCGTCCTCGTGTTGTTTGAGCCGCCACTGCTCTGGG
Organism: Natronomonas moolapensis 8.8.11; assembly: GCF_000591055.1. Classification (GTDB taxonomy): domain Archaea; phylum Halobacteriota; class Halobacteria; order Halobacteriales; family Haloarculaceae; genus Natronomonas; species Natronomonas moolapensis. Next base: position 2,610,994 of record NC_020388.1, read on the forward strand.
CCCTGGAACTTCGGGCCGGGGAAGTCGTCGTCGACCTCCGCGACGGGGCAGTTCGTATCGCACGTCGAGCACTTATAACACGAATCCGCCCCCGGGCGGAGGTCGAAATCGGTGCTGTCCGGGAAGACGTCGACCGGTTCGAACGCCTCACCGGTGTTCGGCTCCGCGGGGTCGAACGCCGACTCCGGCTCCGAGGGAGGTTCGGCGTCGCTCATCGTGCCGCCTCCGCCGCCGCGCGACCGGCGGCATAGCCCGTCGCAATCGAGACGCCGCTGCCGGACTTCTCGGCGGCGAAGTCGTACCCGCCGAGCACCGATCCCGCCGCCCGGAGGTTGTCGAACTCGATGCCCCCATCGCGCCCGATCGGCCGGAGGTCATCGTCGGTCCGGACGCCGAAGCGGGCGAACTCGTGGTCGCCGAAGGCCTCGGCGTCGAACCACTCGTAGCGGTCGTCATCGTGGGGAACGTGACAGCCGAAGATCGGCTCGTACACCGTCTCGCGGTCGGAGTCGACGCCCTTGCCGACCAGCCCGCCCGTCGCGAGGACGTACTGCTCGGCGCTGTTTGGGATCTTCGCCCCGTTCTTTTCGACGTAGACCCGCTCGATCCGCCCGTCTCCGTCCGAATCGACGACCGGATTTCCGGTCTCGAAGCGCCCGCCGGCCCGGTCGAGCGCATCGAAGAGAGCGTCCTCGAGGCGCAACCCGGGCAACGAGGGCGGCCCCATCGGCACCTCGAACACGTCGGCTCCGAGGGCCGCCCGCAGGTCGGCCCGGACCCCCGCCGCGTCGTCATCGCCGAGGACGGCCGGGAAGCCGACGCGGGCCTCGCCTTCGAGTTCGGTGTTGACGCGCTCGGCGAGCGCCGTCCGGACCGGGCGGTTCCGCCCGCGGACGGCCACCTCGCCGTCGGTGTCGAGCAGCTTCGCGTACCGCGTCACCTTCGCGTCGGCGCGGAGCTCGCCCGGGAACCGGATCGTGACGCCGCGGACGTCGAAGGGAACGCCCGCAGCCTCGAGGTGTGCAGCCGCGTGCTCGGCGTCGAAATCGACCATCGCCTCGAAGCCGACCAACAGGACGTCGCGCTCGTCGCTCGCGAGGCCGGCGTCGGCCCCCGCCGGATACCGGGCGGTCGGCTTGATCGTCCCGCCGTGGGTCGGCAGGAGGGCGTTCGTGTCGGTGTGGCCGCCGCGGTAGTCCGGGCCGACCTCGTCGAAGAAGGTCATCGCCTCCCGGACCCCCTCGACGCCGACGGTCCGGTAGGGGTGTTCCGTCGGCAGCGACGGGATGGCCGCGTAGGGATCGGTCAGTGGCCCCTCGCCTTCGGGCGTGTAGCCGAGCACGTCGACGAGCCCCGAGGCGTTCCGGAGCGTGCTCTGTTTATACGAGACGAGACGGGTGTCGGCACCCGCCCGCGTCGCCGCCAGCGCGCTCGTGAGACCGGCCAGGCCGCCGCCGACGACCAGGACCTCCGACTCAATCGCCACGGCGATCCCCCCCGTCGGTCGCGACCCCGCTTTCGGGTGCGCCCCGGGCCGACGTGCGCCCGTCGTCGAAGGCCCCGAAGTCGATCGGCTCCCCGCCGGCAGGGTCGTGATCGCGGTTCTGGGTCGTCGCGTGCAGCGCGTAGTTCAACATCGCCTGCGAGAGCTGTTCGCCCCACAGCGCGTGGCGTTGGCCCTTCCAGCGCTCCTCGAGGAGTTCGTCCCAGGCGGCCCGCGTCGTCGCCTCGTCGTACTCGCCGTGGAGTTCGTTGGCCATCCGGTGACAGCAGAATCCGCCCTGGCAGTTCCCCATCGACGAACGCGTCCGGATGCGGACCGCGTTGAGGTCAGACCCCGACTGCCCGATCGCGTCCTGGATCTCCGCGCGCGTGACACCTTCGCATCCACAGACCGTCGGGTTCGGGCCGTCCGTGTCCAGCACCTCGTCGGCCCGCGAGCCGAGCCGTTCGACGCTCCGGCGGCCGATCGGCGACCGGAGGCCGAACTCGTCCATGTACTCGCGAAGCACGGAGAACTCCTCGCTGCCGGGGAGCGACACGTCGGCGGTGCGACAGTCGGCGTCGATGCCGAACTGCTCGCAGACGTGATCGGAGATCTCCTCGCCCATCATCCGGTAGGTGGTGAACTTCCCGCCGACGATGCTCGTCATCCCGCCGAGGCCGTCGCGTTCGTCGTGATCGAGCAGGAAGTAATCGCGGGTGATGTCGGTCGGGTCGTCGCTGCCGACGTCCGGCGGCTCGTACAGCGGGCGAACGCCCCAGAACGACCGGATCGTCCGCGCCTCCTCGAGCATCGGCACCAGCTCCGAGAGCGTGTCGATCATCAGATCGACCTCCCACCCCTCCTCGGGGTAGTCCTCCGGGTCGTCGACCTCCTCGTCAGTCGTGCCGAGGATACACGTCGTCTCGTGGGGTACGACGATGTCGGCGTCGCCTTTCGGCCGGCAGCGGTTGATGACGGTGTCGACCTGTCGGGTGTTCATGATTGTCATGACGCCCTTCGAGGGGCGGACCTCGATGTCGACGCCGGCCATCTCGCCGATCCGCCCGGCCCACGCGCCCGTCGCGTTGACGACGTAGTCCGCCCGGATCTCCTCGCGGCCGCCCTCGGTACCGTGGACGCGCTTGCCGGACCCCGAGGCGTGGTCGACCACCACCCCGACGACCTCGCCGTCCTCGACGAGGAGGTCCTCGACCGTCGAGTGCGTCTCGATGCGCGCGCCGTGTTCGCTCGCGCTCGCGGCGTTGGCGACCACGAGGCGGAAGGGATCGACCGCCCCGTCGGGGACGGAAATCGCCTTCTCGATGTCTTTCGCGAGGTGAGGCTCCATTGCGCGCGCTTCACTCGCCGAGACCACCTCAGCGGGGATGCCACACGCCTCACACCCCTCGAGTTTCTCCTGGAAGTACTCCTCTGAGTCCTCCGGTCGCTTGACGAACAATCCGCCGGTCATCTCGACACAGTGGTTCGCGATGTCCCGCAGGACGCGGTTCTCCTCGATGCACTCGGTCGCGCTCGCCCGATCGGAGACCGCGTACCGTCCGCCGCTGTGGAGCAGCCCGTGCATCCGCCCCGTCGTGCCGTGCGTCAGGTTCCCCTGCTCGATGAGGGTCACGTCCAGCCCCCGCATCGAGAGGTCCCGGGCGATCCCGGTTCCCGTCGACCCGCCCCCGATGACGGCGATGTGTGGTACCGATGCCATGTATGCTCACACTATTCAGGCTCTATCCACTTTATTTCATCGATAGTTCGGACCTCCTAGTAAACATGCGTATCGAACGTTGGGGATGCGTGACGAACGCGAACCGGTTCGAAAACGCCCTCTATCGGCCGATAAAAACGTATTATGGGTTTGGGGTCGCCCGCCGCAAGCAGTAGCTGTTAACACGCATTACAAGCTCCCGGTCGCCACCACCGCCGCCCGGAGCCGCGGCACTCGCCCCCCGGCGATGGCCCGTTCCGTCGCCGACCCGCCGTTCGCGCGTTTACGCTCTCCTCCGTGGTGTACGTGAGATATCGGCTCTCGCGCCGCGGTACGGTCGAGAAGCCACCGGGCCCGTGTCGGCCGGGGGGGTACCCCTGCCGCCGGGGCATATCTTTATTGACGTACCCTATTTGTGGGTAACATTTAATACATAGTGTCGTATTGTTTATCGCCAAGGTGGCTACGGACGTAAATTGCCGCCGAACGGAGCATACCAACCATGGCAACCTCATATGTCGGCGCGATCGATCAGGGAACGACAGGAACCCGTTTTATGGTCTTCGACCACAGCGGGCACGTGATCGCCAACGCCTACGAGCAACACGAACAGATCTACCCCGAACCCGGCTGGGTCGAACACGACCCCGTCGAAATCTGGGAAAACACCAAAAGCGTCGTACTGAGCGGCCTCGACGAGGCCGGCCTCGACGCCGAGCAACTGGCGGCGCTGGGGATCACGAACCAACGCGAGACGACTATCGTCTGGGACAGAGAAAGCGGCAAGCCGGTGCACAACGCCTTGGTCTGGCAGGACCGACGGACCACGGACCGCGTCGAGGAACTCCAGGAGGCGGGCAAGGTCGAGGAGATCCGCGAGAAGACCGGCCTCGAGTGTGACGCGTACTTTTCGGCGACCAAGACCGAGTGGATCCTCGACAACGCCGAACCTTTGAAGCTCCAGAGCAGCCGGTCGCGGGACCTGCGCTCTCGCGCCCGCGACGGCGAGTTGTTGATGGGAACGATCGACTCGTGGCTCATCTACAACCTCACCGGCAACCACATCACCGACGTCTCCAACGCCTCCCGGACGATGCTCTACAACATCGAGGGCATGCACTGGGACGAGGAGTTGCTAGCGGAGTTCGACGTACCGGAGGCGATGCTGCCGGAGGTGCGGCCATCCTCCGACGAGAGTCTCTACGGCCACACCGATGCCGACGGCTTCCTCGGCGCCGAAGTGCCGGTAGCGGGTGCGCTCGGCGACCAGCAGGCGGCGCTGTTCGGCCAGACCTGTTTCGATGCGGGTGACGCCAAAAACACCTACGGGACCGGGTCGTTCTACCTGATGAACACGGGCAACGAGGCCGTCTCCTCCGACCACGGACTGTTGACGACGGTCGGCTTCCAGCTCTCCGGGGAGCCCGTCCAGTACGCCCTCGAAGGGTCGATCTTCGTTACCGGCGCGGCCATCGAATGGCTCGAAGACGTCGACATCATCAACAACGCCGCCCAGACGGCCGAGCTCGCGAGTTCGGTCGACTCGACGGACGGGGTGTACATGGTGCCGGCGTTCACGGGACTCGGAGCCCCCCACTGGGACGGCCGCGCCCGCGGGACGATTGTGGGGATGACCCGCGGGACCGGAAAAGAACACATCGTGCGGGCGACGCTGGAGTCGATCGCCTACCAGACGCGGGATATCGCCGAGGCGATGGAGGCCGACTCGGGCGTCGAAACCACGACGCTACGGGTCGACGGCGGGGCCGTGAAAAACAACTTCCTGTGTCAACTCCAGGCCGACATCATCCAGACGGAGATCGCCCGCCCCGAAGTCGATGAGACCACCGCCCTTGGATCGGCTTACGCCGCCGGCCTGGCCGTCGGCTACTGGGACGACCTCGACGAACTCCGCTCGAACTGGCAGGTCGACCGCGAGTTCGATGCCGAGATGGAGTCCGAGCAGGCCGACGGGATGTACGGTCGATGGGACGACGCCGTCGAGCGGTCCCTCGATTGGGCTCAGGAGGAGTAATCCATGTACGATATCATCCTTCAGGTCCCGGTCATCGGCATGCCGTGGGAGGACTTCGCGCTGTTGTTTATTACCGCGCTGGCGGGCGGCGCCTTCGGTGCAGCCATCGGCGCCCTCCCGGCGTTCATCTTCACCGGGTTCGTCGTCTTCCTCGGCGAAGGGCTCGCTATCCTCCAGCGGGAGGTCGGCGGGGCGGTCGCGGAGATCGGTCAAGGCGAACTGGCCGCGGGCGTGACCGGCGTTATCGGTTTTGGTGCGATCACCGGACCGCACATCGCCTTCGCCGGCGGTGTCGCCGCGTCCGCGTACGCCGGGAAAAAGTACCCCGAAATGGAGCCTGACGGTTGGGATTACCACTTCGGGAAGAACATCCTCTACGCGTTCGGCACGAAACCGGATATCCTCGCGGTGGGTGCTATCTTCGGAGTTCTCGGGATGTTTATCAACCAGTTCGCGGCCGCGGTCCTCGCTGTCGGTGGGACTGGAATCACCGACTCGATCGCGCTGTCGGTGTTCACCACTGCGTTCATCGCGCGGGTCGTGTTCGGCTACCCGCTCGTCGGAAAGGCGGCCGGATCGAGCATACTGGATATGTCGCCCTTCGAGCGTGAGGAGCCTCGCATGGCCACCGACGGCGGCGAGGTACCGCTCGAACACAAGGGACGTCTGGCCACCGAACCGTGGCTACCCCACCAGTACAAGTGGGGCGGCGTCGCGACGATCGGTCTCATCGGCGGGATCCTCGGCGGTTACATCTGGATCCAGACCGGGAGTATCTTCCTCGGCTACGCCATCTCCGCGATCAGCCTGCTGTTCTTGAACCTCGGCGTCGAAAAGATCCCCGTCACCCATCATATCACCCTCATCGGCGCGGTCGGTGCCGTGGTCGTCGCCCCTGTCGCGGGAAGCGTCGTTGCGCTCCTCGCGGCCGGCGTCTTCGGCGCGGTCAGCGGCCTCCTCGGCGAGGTGACCCAACGGCTGTTCTACTCGCACTCGGGAACCCACGTCGATCCCCCAGCGATGGCGATCGCGATCGCGATGTTCTTCATCGCGGTCCTCTCGATCGCCGGTGTCCTGCCGAACGCGGGGTACCTCTGATCGCGTAGGGGATCCGACCGCTCGTCCGAGTATCGCTCAGAACCGCGGTCCACCGGGTCGACGTGGCCCGGAGCGCCGCAGTGTCGCCCCGGGGGCGGGGTCCAACACTCCGTGACCGGGGTTCTTTTTATGACGTGGCTGAAATCCCCCACTACAAACACGTAGACCGGACATGGACATCGACGCGAGAATAAAACGACGACAGCGACGCGACGAGGGCCCACGCCTGATACAGGACTACGAGTCGTTGTCCCCAGTGGCACACATCGACGAACCCTCCGACCGCGGTCCAGTGTTCGAGCGCCTGCTCGATCACCTCGACCCGGTGTTCGACGGCGTTTTGCCGCCGAACGCCTACGTCCACGGCGAGTTCGGCTCCGGGAAGTCGGCGATCGTCACCGCCCTGTTCGCACACCTCCAGCGGCTCTCGACGGAGCCGCGGTCGGTCATCCACACGAGTACGCGGGCGGCCTCGCCGACGACCCCCGGCTTCGTTTACCTCGACACGCGAACGACGACGAGCGAGTTCGCCTTCTATCACGCCGTCCTTGACGCGCTCGTCGAGGACCCGGTTCCGGAACACGGCATCAGCACCGAGGAGCTCCGCGAACGCCTCCACGCCATCCTCGGGGAGTCCCGAAACGGCATCGTCGTCGCCGTCGACCATGTCGGCGAACCGAACAGCGTCGACACCGCCGGCCTCATCGACCTGTTCGCCGGGTTGCCGAGCAACGTGAGCTGGCTCGCCGTCGGCCGGACCCCCCCGGAACACACCGGGTTGACCACCTACACGGCGACCTCGATAACCATCCCTCCCTACCAGCGACAGATGCTCGTCGACGTGTTGATGACGCGGGCCTCCGAGGGGCTCACCCAGCGCGCGCTGGATCACGACCTCGCCCGCCGGATCGCCGAGTGGGCCGACGGCAACGCCCACAGCGCGCTCGCCGCGCTGTTCATCGCCGCCGACCGGGCCGACCGGGCCGACCGAACCCGGCTGTGCGGGGCGGACGTCGACGCCGCGATCGCGGAGATCCCGGACGTCTCGGTCTCGCTGGCGGAAGTGCTCTCGTTGCCGGTCAACAAACAGCTCGTCTTGCGGCGGCTCGTCGATCTCGACGACGACGAGCGCGCCTCGGTCTCGGCGACGACCGAGACGATAAGCGCCGACGTCGACCTCTCCATCGGGACCGTCAAGCGGTTCCTCTACGAGATGGCCGAAACCGGAATCGTCGAGCGCGTCCAGGCCGAGAGCCACGACGGCAAGGGCCGGCCGCCGAGCCGCGTCGAATTGCGGTTCCCGCCGACCGCGTTCCGCCGGCTACACGGCCTCCGGCAGTAGCCCACACCGCGTTCCCGGGCGTTCGAGCGCCGACGCCCCGGTCGTTCCGTCTCGAAGCCCGGCGCCGGCGCCGAAGCCACTATGTATTGGTCGACCCAACCGCATCTGTGCCAATCGAACAGGGCGATCGGGTCCGACTCGACTACGTCGGACGCTTCGAGGACGGTACCGTCTTCGCGACGTCGCGGCCCGCCGTCGCGACGGAACACGACCTGCTGCCGCCCGAAGAGGGCGATCCCACCCCGCTGTCGTTCACCGTCGGCGCGGCCGAGGTGATCGACGGTCTCGAGTCGGCCGTCATCGGTATGAAAGTCGGGGCGGAAGCGACGGTGCGGGTGCCGCCCGAGGAGGCCTACGGCGAACACGACCCCGACCGGGTGCGGGAGTACGACCCCGAGGCTTTCGAGGCGATGGTCGGGGAGCCACCCGAGATCGGCACCCACGTCGAGGCGAAAAACGACCTCCACGGCGACGTTACTGCCGTTACCGACGAGTCGGTCCAAGTCGACTTCAACCACGAGCTGGCCGGCCGGACGCTTCGATTCGACATCGAGGTCCTCGACGTCGAATCGGCACGGGGCAAAAAGGGACTGTAGCCGGACGGTGGGGCCGACGTTTCTGTGTATCACCGTCACCGCTGGAGGATCCTCCCCACGAATAAAGTGTCTTTGCGGCCGACACACCGGTATGACCGATGAGGAGATCGACGACGTCGACAGAGCGATCCTGTACGCACTCCAGGAGGACGCCCGGAACATGTCGTCCGGAGACATCGCAGAGCGGACCGGTACCTCCGACAGCACCGTTCGAAAGCGCATCCGGCGTCTCGAGGCCGACGGCGTGATCAAGGGGTACAGCGCCAGCGTCGACTACCAGCGATCGGGCTATCCGCTCCGAATGCTGCTTTATTGTACCGCTTCGATCCCCGAACGTGGCGAGATCATCCCCGAAATCCTGGACATCGATTGTGTGATATCCGTCCAGGAGTTGGTCACCGGCGACCAGAACCTCCTCGTCACCGCAGTCGGCGAGACGGACGACGATATCACCCCCGTCGCACAGGAGCTTCTCGACATGGGACTCACGGTCGCCGACGAGGTCCTCGTCCGCAGCCACGAGACGACGCCCTTCGGCAAGTTCGATTCCGGCCCCCACGAGGCTTAAAAAAAGACCCCTTTGACGTCCAGTCCGGTCGCACGGCGGACGACCGCCCGCACCGGATCGGCCGTGCCAGCCAGGTTCTCGGAGTCGCCATCGAGGACGAGCAGCGCTGCGCGGCGGCCCGGGGCGATGACGCCACAGTCGAGTCCGGCGCACTCGGCACCGGCCGTCGTCGCCATCCGCAACACCTCCCGGGCGGTCACGTCGAACTGTTTCGCCGTGTACGCCATCTCCCGGAACATCGACGGGGGATTCAACATGACGTTGTCGGTGCCGAGCGCGACGGTCGTGTGGTCGAGCAACTCCCGCACTGGGGGCGCTCCGACGTCGAGAACGGTGTTCGCCCGTGGACAGACCGCGACCGGCACCGACTGCTCCGCAACCCGCTGTAGGTGTTCCCTTTCGGCGTGTACCATGTGGACGAGAAGGTCCGGCTCTAAATCGAGCGCCGGATGGATGTCGGTCGGGTCCGGCTCGCCGGCGTGGATGGCAAACGGGACGTCGCGTTTCCGGCAGGCGACACGCTGTTCGGTGAAGTCGCCGTCGTTCGCCCCGGATGCTCCATACCCGTCGGCGACGTCGAGGACGGACTGATCGCCGCTCCCGAAGACGAAGGGGTCGACGGAAACGGGCGCCGCCGCCTCACGGAGCGCGCGCGCTCCGGCTGCTCCGGACTCCCGGAAATCCAGACACGAGACCGTCCCGGTTCGCCGCATGAACCGAAGCGTCCGGCGCATCGCTGACACGAGGTCAGGACGGTCGGCGGCCGCCAGCCGTCGGTGTTTCAGACTGTCCGGCGGTGCCACCGCCTCGTCGAGCGATCGCCCGACAGCAGCCTCCTTCGCGACGGAGTCGCCCAGATGCGTGTGCGCGTTGACGAACGCCGGCAGTACGATATCGGTCGACGCCGTTTCGTCTTTTTCGATGCGTTTGATCCGCCCGTCGTCGACGACGACGCGACCACGAGTCGGCTCGAACGACCGACCAACGAGGACCGTCCCGGAGAGCGTTTCCATACTGGTATCCCGGATCGAATACCGATATGGTTTCTGTACGAGGCGGTGTTCAGATAAGGATGAAGAGTGAGGCGGTGCGTTTTTTGAGTGTCTATGTTCAAAAACGCCCGCCTCAACGGCTGTTTGGACGAGATTGAATTAGGTTTTATGGAACGAGAGGCGACACCGAAATTGCTGATGAAGCTCGGTATTCAGCTCCATTTGGCTGGCCTATCACTTTCGAATACCGTTTCAATTCTTGAAATATTCGGTGTCGAACGAGCCCGATCTACCGTTCACAACTGGGTTCACAAAGCTGATCTACAGCCCGAATCTAATTGGAGTCCGGATCACGTTGCGGTCGATGAGACCGTGATCCAACTCAATGATGAGCAGTATTGGCTGTACGCCGCTGTCGATCCCGAAACAAACGAATTACTGCATACAACGCTTGAGCCAGCGACAAACAAGGTAATTGCTCACGAATTCTTTGCCGAACTTCGTGAGAAACATGACGTTGACGGCGCGGTGTTTCTCATCGATGGCTCGCACTCCTTGAAAGACGCCTGTCGCCGTCACAGCCTCGATTGCAGATATGAAAAACATGGAAATCGGAATAGTGTCGAACGTATCTTTCGAGAAATAAAACGACGAACTACCAGTTTCTCAAACTGTTTCAGCAACGCCGAAGCAGATACCGCCGACGACTGGCTTCGATCCTTCGCCTTCGCATGGAATCAGCGTATCTGAACACTACCGTACACACATAGTTATAATTTTTCTGCGACGGGCGCGAAAATTCGTAAGGTGTCATCCCCGCCCGGACTCCGGTCACGAGCCGTTCCCGACCGCTCCCACGACGATCGTGTAGCCGTCGTCGCGCTCTCTGACGGTTTCGACGTCGAAGCCCGCCGTCGAAACTGCTGTCCGCCAGTACGTCGCCGGATCGGCGTCCTCGTCGTGGGGGTACGGTAACGCGAGCACACCGACGTGTCCGTCGGGCGCACAGACCCGATAGGCTTCCTCAAGCGCCCGATCGGCAGCGTCGGCCGGCAGATCGTGGAGCAGCCGACACATCGTCACGATGTCGACGGTCCCGCCGTCGACCGGGAGCCGGGTGGCGTCGCCGCGGAGCGCCGCGGCATCGAGGTCGGCGATCCGGGCGTTCCGCTCGGCTAGCTGGCCGCCGTTGCCGAGGATGATCCGGTCGTCGAAGGTGTCCAAGCCGATGACAGAACACGATTCCGAGACGACGGGGGCGAGACCGCCCTGTCCCACAACCGATATCAAGCAGCCGGTCGGCATTGGATATCTGCAGTTCGGCTGCGAGCGCCTCGTACTTCTCGCGGTCAAGCACCCATGGCGGCGGCGAGGCGAGTGCCCTGACCGCACTACCAGCCGTTGAGACGCCACACAGCGCCGCTATCGCGCCAAGCGCGCCCGCAAGCCGTCCCCGGCGGCGAGCAGCGAGAACGCCAGCGGCGATCGTGACTACACCGAGAACGATCCGTCGACCTCGCTCCCGCCAGTGGTACAGCCCAAAATAGTACGGCAAGTGGCCACGCCGGTCGCCGCGGGTCATTCGCCCGACAGGGGCTCGCCCCGTCGGGTCACCTTGGTCGCCGGGAGTCCGGCGCGGTCGGCGTGCTCGTGGACCGCCGCCTCGCTCTCGGCGCGATACCGGCAGAAGGTGCCCACGATCCCGCCGTCGTCGTCGGCCAGCACCTCGGAGTCGACCCAACTGATTTCGGTGCCCTCCTCGCGGAGTTCTTCGAGCGCTTCGCCGGACGCGTCGGCGGCGGCAGCGAGTTCATCGTCGGTGATCGGCTCTGGAAGTTCCCGGAGGATCAGGTATTCATCAGTTTCCGTCATAGTCCACCGTAGCGCACAATCTCAACACGTGTAAACGTTACCCACGGCTGTGGCCAGAACGGCCCGGCGAACCTCACCGCTTCGATTCCATCCGACCGATCCGCCCGGCATACTCCCGTATCGGCGGCGCGTCGCGATCGACGTAGTCGTTGGTCCAGACCGAACCGGGATCGACTGGCCCGGACAGCAGGTTCGTCTCCGCGAACATCCCGGCGAGTCGCTCCCACCGGTCGGCCTGGTGGACACCCCACCCGGCTTCGGCGATGTGGTCCGTATACTGGAGATCCTCTGCCGCCGCGAGGAACTTCTCCGTCTCGATGTCGCGGCGGCGCTCGAGCGTGGCGTTGCGGGCCACCAGCGCGTCGATGGCGGCCGCCGGATCGTTCGTCGCGTCGGCCCATCCGCGGGCGATCGCCCGCAGGAGCGACCGGACCGTCTCCGGGGACTCGGATGCGAACTCGCGGTTGACGACGAGCATCATCCCGTAGACGCCGAGCGCCTCCCCGATCGGCAACTCGTCGGCGGTTCGGTCGTACTCGGCCTCGAGTTCGGCGCCGTTGGTGACGACACCGACGGCCGCGTCGACGCTTCCGTCGAGCACCTGGTGTTCGACGCGGTGGTGGGTGTTCGGGTCGACGTCGAGCAGCTCGACCGAGTCGCGCACGCCGGCGGATTCGAGCGCCTGTGCGGCCAGGATGCGCGTCTTCGTCGCCGAGGGGGCGACCGTCCGCCCGGCGAGTTGAGACAGATCGGTCAGCGGTTCGCCGAACGTGTCGCGAAGGGTGTAGATCGCCGCCGGCGTCCGTTTCGTCAGCGCGGCCGCCGCGAGCGGGTCGAACCCCTCGCTGGCCTTCGCAAGGACCGCGCTTGCGCCCGCGAGGCCGACGTCGCTGCGGCCGCGGGCGGTCTGTTCGGCGGCGAACGGCGAGCCGTGGCCCTCGACGAAGGCGACGTCTATGCCCTCGTCATCGTAGTAGCCCCGCTCTCTGGCGAGGAAGTACGGCGCCTGAAAGCCGTTGGGCTCCCAGTTGAGCTGGAAGGTGACGGGGGTCATATCGGATCAACGGGACGAAAGGTACCCTCGGGGATCCGGTCGACGCCGAGCGCGTCGGCCCCGGCGACCGACCGGAGGTGTTCGAACAGCTGTTCCATCCCGTCGATCGTCTCGTTGTTCCACCCGCGGACGACCATCGCGCGCCAGCCCTCCCGGACCGCGGCCACTATCTCGGGATCATCGTAGCTCATCAGCTTCTCGCCGATCTCGTCCCAGAGAGCGTCCTCCGCGATGAGCCGATCAACGACATCCCCGTAAGCGGCCGCGAACCGGCGGGCGGTGTCGGTGTGCGCATCGAGGAACGAATCACTCGTGAGAAACGTCGATACCGGGACCCGGTTGTCGGTCTCGGCGAGCCGCTGAACGATGTCCGAGACGGGAAACACCTCCTCGTAGGGACCCCGTTCGGTGATTTCGGGGACGATCGGCCAAAACTGCAACACGGCGTCGACCTCGCCGTCGTGAAGCATCTCGGTCAGCCCGACCTTCGAGCCGGCTTCGACCGGCGTTGCCGTCTCGTCGGGGTCGAACCCGTGGTACTGCCGGCAGGCGGCTCTAACGAGGATCCAGTTCTTATCGAGGCGTCGGACGACGCCGATCCGGTGGCCCGAGAGGTCGGCGAGATCCTCAATAGCTGTATCCTCCGGCGCGACGAGGCCGCCGACGGTCCGGCCGTAGGGGTGAAACGCGACGATGTTCGCCCCTTCGGCGCGCTCGCGGGCGGTCGAGATGTAGTCGATGTCGATCAGGTCGGCCTCGCCGTCTTGGAGTCGGGCCTCGACGGTTTCCATCCCGCCCTCGAGTTCGTCAGAGACCAACTGGACGTCGAGGTGAAAACCGTGTTCGTGATCGAGCCCGAGACGCTTCATCGTGTACAGCATATAGCGCGGGCTCCCGTTGTGTTCGAAACGCGCGCGCATCACCGGCCGATCGCCGGGGTCGTCGTGGTGGGCGTCCAGCGCCCGCTGTTGGCGCCCGACGTTCATCGTCCCACCGGAGCGACGATGGCGTCGATGTCGGCGTCGGCGTCGATAAGCTGGCGGCGCTTCATCCACGACAACTGCTCGTCGAGCTCGTCGTGTTCGGCCAGTTCCGGAGGTTCGTACCGCGGCACCTCGATCCGCGACAGCAACTCGTCGTAGTCGACGTCCTCGAAGAGTTCCGGGGCGATTTCGGCGTCGGCCTCAAGCATCCCGAGGTACGCCTCGCGGTAGGCGTCGGGGTCGGCGTTAATCGCCTCGGCGGCGCGGGCGTATCCCTCGATAAACCGATCAAGGACGTCTCGGTCGATGGCATCGGCTCCAACGATGCCCATGTGATTCTCGAACTCGAGTACCGGTCGGTAGCCAAGTTCCTCGGCAAGCGTGCTCTGTGGCTCCAGAAGCGAGACTGCCTCTACCTCGCCGCTTTCGAGCGCCCGGAGCCGGTCGGTCGGCATCCCGTGGTGCTCGATCTCGACGTCCTCCGGCGAGAGGTGCTCCTCTAGAGCCCTGATCGCGGTGTACTCTTGTCCGGTTCGCTTGTTGATGCCGACCGGCACATCCGCGAGGTCGGACGGCTCCGTGATATCGCTGTCGGGCTGGACGTAGACGGTGTAAGGCTGATCGGCGAAGGTTCCCTTCGCGACGATGCGACCGTCGTCCATTCGCCACGTCCGTTTGATACTCTCCCACTTGCAGATCGGGTAGACATCGACATCGTGGTCGCCCGTCAGCGACTCCTCGGCAGGAATGTACTTCCAGTCAACGTTCTCGCGGTCGCGTTCAGTCAGTTCGACGTCCAAGCCGGCCTGTTCGAAGTAGCCCTCCTCGACGGCCACCTTCTGTGGCAACATGAAGGAGTAGGGCAGGTGAAACAGTTGTACAGTGTCACACATACTCGCTCTATTTCGGTATCTTCACATAGTAAATTAAAACTATTGAGGTAACTTTTAAATAATAAAGGTGCGCAAGGGAATATCATGCAGCAAGTGAGCGAAGCGGGCCGCGAGTACGAGGAGGCATCCCCTGACGTTTATTTCGCCGACCTCGCCGCCGGGGAGAAATCAAGTATGAAGCACTGGCGGATCGAACCCGGGGCGACACTTCCGATCCACCGCCACGACAACGAACAGATCGGCTTTCTCATCTCCGGCGAACTCACTGCAATTCTCGAAGACGAGGAAATAGAGCTGTCACCCGGAGACTCATACGCTTTCGAGAGCGGCGAACTCCACGGCGCAAAGAACCGCGGCGACGAACCGGCGGTCGGGATCAGCGTGCTATCGCCGCCGCGTTCCTCGCCCAACTGGGCGCAGTCGACGGCGACGACCGACGACGCCGGCACGGTTCGGTCGGTCGGGTCGGACGACTGACTGGCGCAGCCAGCTGACTATCCGGACCGCTCCGGAGAATCGGCCGTCAGAACAGTGCCGTCGTCGCTCCACCCACGGCGTTCGTAGTACGCTGACAGTTCCGACGCAAGCCCCGGGAGTTCGTACGGGAGCGTGTCGTCGGCGCGGTCGAACCCTCGCTCGTTGTTGAACCGCCGTTCGAGATCCACGATCCGTGCCCCTACCGCCTGGAGTTCCTCGACGGTAGTGTCGAGCAGCGTCGCCAACCGCCCTTCGGTAAGAAATCCCCGCGAGAACTTGCAGGCGATCGCCGAGTCGAGGACGGCGTTTTTGTTTTCCCGCTCGACCAGGAGATCAGCCTTGCCGGTGACGCCATCGCGGTCGATCGCGCGCTCGCGGTCGACAAGTGGGTACTCGTGGACGTACATTGATCCATAGAGGTGGTCTGCGCCACGGTTCGAGGTCGCGAAGGCGAGCGCCTGCCCGTTGAGCGTCCGGCCGTCGTGTGCGGCGAACTCCATGCCCTTCGCGGTCCAGTCCTTGATCCCCAACCGGTCGTGGATCCGGTGGATACCCTCCGCGAGCGTGTCGCCGATCCCCTCGCGGTAGGCGATTCGCTCTACGAGGTCGGCGAGTAACTCGGCGTCGCCGAGTGCGTCCTCGCTTGCGAGGTACGCCGAGACGACATCGCCACAGGAGATCGTGTCCAATCCGAGTTCGTCACAGCGCTCGTTGGCTCTCATTACCGCTGTGAGGTCGTCAACACCGGCGTTGGAGCCGAACGCCATCACTGTCTCGAATTCCGGGCCCTCTGTTTCGAGGCCGGCGTCGGCGCGGGTCGGCAGTTTACACGCGAACGCACACGACGAGCAGGTTCCCTTCTTGTACTTTTGTTCCTCGATCGCGTCGCCGCCGATCGCCGATGCGCCCTCGAAGGACGATTCCGAAAAGTACCGCGTCGGCAACGCCTCGATCTCGTTGGCGAACTCCGTCAGTCCGGCGGTCCCCTGTCGTTTCATGATGTGGTCGCTCTCGGCGGCCTCGCGGTGAACCTCGTCGGCGACCGAGGGAAACTCGATCCGGTGGGGCGAGTCACCGGCGAAGGTGAGACACTTCACGTTCTTCGACCCGAGGACGGCACCGAGACCACCGCGACCGAACGCCCGCGTCCCGGAAGTCATCATCGAGGCGAACCGAACCTCGTGGTCGCCCGCAGGGCCGATACAGACGACTGCGTCCGCTCCGACTCCTCGTGCCTCGTCGACGTGCGCAACGACGGTCGACACCGTTGCCTCCGCCAGTTCGGGAACGGGGTCGAACGCGACGCCGTCGTCTGTGACGTGCACCCAAAGCGGCGTGTCGCTCCGACCGACTAACTCGAAAGCCGCATATCCCGTGTCGGCGATGTTCCGAGAGACGAACCCGCCGGCGTTCGACGACAGCAACCCTTCGGTCAACGGCGACAGCGCCGTTGCCGATGTTCGCCCCGTGAAGCTCGTCGTCGAGGCCTGCATCGGCCCGATGGCGACGTACAGCCGGTTTTGAGGTCCCAGCGGATCGGCGTCGAACGGGATCCGATCGAACGCGAGTTTGGTCCCGACGCCGCGGCCCCCGAGGAACTCCGCGAGGATGTCATCGATGTCGGACTCCTCGCTTTGGCGCGTCCCAACGTCAAGCGTGAGCAGCGGCCCGAGAGCGTGTCGCATATACACATGATCCGGCCGGCCGGACATAACGTTTGTTCGCCCCCGAAGAGATATGAGCCGATGCGCCCAGAGGAGGGGTATGGATGCCGTCGATCACATCAACGTAGACGTGGATGACTTGGAGGTATGTTACCCGTTCTACCGGGATCGGTTGGACCTGGACCTGCTGCGGCCACCCTCTGAGTTTCAGGGCGAGCACGCAATGTTCGACGTCGGCGGGACCGTGTTGACGCTTGCGGAAACCGGACGCGCCGACGGCTGGCACGGGCGTATCGACCATCCCCTCGACAAGGCGCATATCGCCTTCGAAACCGGCCGGGACGATTACGAGCAGTTCCTCAAGCAACTCGACGGACAGTTTCCGAAACAAGGCCCCTACGATTGGGACGAGTTCGAGGGGTTCTACTTTCTCGATCCGGACGGGAACCTCCTCGAGGTGATCACGTACGACCCGGTTCCGGCGGGCGTCAGTCGGACGCTCTTGACCCACGACGACATCTGAAGCCGGTCACCGTCGGGGCGATACACACGGCTACGGCGAGGAGTCGCCGCTGCCGTCAGCAGTGAGGACACCCTTGTCGTGGGGTCCTCTTGGGCGTTCTGGAGGTAGTTCCTGCCCTCCTCGGACTGCCAGAGGAGTTCGTCAAAGACGGAGGCCTAGCTGTGAAACTTGTGGACGGTCGGGAGTTTCGTGTTGTCGAACTGGGCGATGAGACCGCCGTGCTTTTTGAAGAAGTGATGGATCCACCGCTCTGCCTCCCGGTCGGTGTTGAACTGCATGAGTAGCTGCCAGTGATGTTTGTGTATATCAATATCTTTTCACAGGCACCAAACCGGTCATGTCGGCAGTCCCCGGACGACCGACCGACGTGGTGCCGGATCGGTGTCGAACCTCGCACGCATCCCCTGAAAGTAATTACGAAATACGGTTTAATCGTATTAGGTATTACAATCTGCGTTCGTGGCCCAGAGCGTAACCGCAAACAGTTTCCCATCAGGGGTAACGCCTAACATCTAGCAGACCATATATAATTATGTACGATAACATGACAGACTTAGGCGGATTCCACGACCACATCGCTCGCGTTGACCTCTCCGACGGGAGCGTCGGCTACGAGAGCATCGATCAAGAGGACGCGGAGAAGTATATCGGGGCCCGCGGCCTCGGCGTCAAGTACGTCTTCGATCAGGGGCCGGAGGTCGAGCCCCTCGAGCCGGAGAACCTCCTGGCGTTCATGAACGGGCCTCTCACCGGGACGCAAGTAACCATGAGTGGCCGGATCGCCGTCTGTACGAAATCGCCGCTGACCGGCACCGTCACCGACTCCCACCACGGCGGCTGGTCCGGTGCGCGGCTCAAGTGGGCCGGCTTCGACGGCCTGCTGTTCGAGGGGCAGGCCGACGAACCGGTGTACGCCGTCGTCGAGGACGGCGAGGTCGAGCTCCGGGACGCCTCCCACCTGTGGGGGGAGGGCTTCCACGACACCCGCGACGCCATCGAGGAGGAAGTCGAGGGCTCCTACGGCAAGAACCTCTCCGTGATGGGCATCGGCGAGGCCGGTGAAAACGAGGTGCGGTACGCCTGTATCATGAACGAGGACGACCGCGCCTCGGGCCGTGGCGGAACCGGCTGCGTGATGGGATCGAAGAACCTCAAGGCGGTCGTCGTCAAGGCCAGGACCGACATGCCGAAGCCGGCCGACTCGGATACGTTCCGGAAGGGCCACAAGCAGGCGATGGAGCTCATTCAGGAGTCCGACGTGACCGCTCCCAACGAGGGCGGCCTCTCGATGTACGGGACGAACGTCCTGATGAACGCCACCGAGGAGATGTCGGGACTGCCGACTAATAACGGTCGCTACACGTCGACCGGTGACGCCCGCGACGGCGGATTCCGGACCGACGATACGAACTTCGACGCCGAGGCGGTCTCCGGGGAGAACGTTCGCGAGAACATCCTCGTCGACGAGCCGACGTGTCACTCCTGTCCGGTCGCCTGCAAGAAGGAAGTCGAGGTCGACGTGATGCACAAAGGCGAGGAGATGAACGTCCGCACCGAGTCCTTCGAGTACGAGTCGGCGTGGGCGCTCGGTCCGAACTCCGGACACACCGACCGCGACGAGATCGCGCTCATGCTCCAGCGGTGTAACGACCACGGTCTGGACACCATCGAGGCCGGCAACATGCTTGCGATGGGCATGGAGATGACCGAGGAGGGCAAATTCGACGACCTCGACGAAGGCATCGACTGGGGTGACTCCGAGGAGATGGTCGAGATGCTCTCGAAGATTGCCACCCGCGAGACGGACCTCGCGGACCTGCTGGCTGAGGGGCCGCGCCGGGTCGCCGACCGCATGGACGCCCACGACAACAAACTCTCGGTGAAAGGCCAGACCATTGCGGCCTACGATCCCCGCTGCATGAAGGGGATGGGCATCGCCTTCGCGACCTCGAACCGCGGGGCGTGTCACCTGCGCGGTTACACGCCCGCGGCGGAGATTCTCGGCATCCCCGAGAAAGTCGACCCCGTCGAGTGGGAGGGCAAAGGCGAACTGACGGCGACGTTCCAGGACCTCCACGCCATCTCCGATAGCTTCGACATCTGCAAGTTCAACGCCTTCGCGGAGGGCATCGAGGAGTACGTCCTCCAGTACAACGGCATGACGGGCCGCGATGTCACGGAGGAGGAGCTGATGGAAGCTGGTGAGCGCATCTACGCGCTCGAGCGCTACTACAACAACCTCTGTGGATTCGACGGCGCTGACGACGACCTGCCGAACCGGTTCGTCGAGGGCGACAACGCGATGCCCGGCCAGGGCGGCGTCGAGGGCAGCCTCGTCGAACTCGAGAAGATGAAAGACGAGTACTACGAGGTCCGCGGCTGGGTCGACGGCGTCATCCCGGACGAGAAACTCGACGAACTCGACATCGACGTCGGGCCGGGAACGGGCGTCTCCACGGGCGGATCGGCCGCCCCCGCGGACGACTGACCGGCAGATCCCCCGGCGGCAGCGTCGAAGAACGCTCTTTTTATAAACGGCCGATCACCGCGACCGATACCACTCGGTGACGCCCGCGACGGCGAAAAGCAGGGCCACAAGGACGCCTGCCACGTGGCGCTCGACGAACCAGTAGGGCGTGGCCGGATACAGCGAGTGCACGACGATCCGGCCGGCCGAGAGCAGCGGGACGTCCCGACTCGGGGTCTCCGCGCCGCCCCCGTAGCGCTCGCCGCCGACGCGTTCGCCGTCGGGCAGGCGTTCGGCTTCGTAGGGGATGCCGGGCGTTCGGTGGCTCCAGACGACGGTCCCGTTCGGCGCGACCTCGAGGAGCCGGGCGTTGCGCGTGTCCGTGACGAGCGTGTTGCCGTTGGCCAACCGATCGGCGTCCCGCGGCCACTGGAGGGCGAGCCGTTCGGCGCGTTCGAGGGTCCAAGCCGGCTCCCACTCGCCGGTCGTGTCGTTGCGGTGGAGTTCGACGATCCGGTCGTTTCCGCTGTCGGCGACGAGGACGGCTCCCTCGTCGAGCCACTGCGGGTTGTGTTGGTGATCCAGGATGGCGGGGTCACCACACCGGATGTCGCCGTCGCCGTCGGAGTCGAGGAGTTCGTCGTCGAGCACCTGACAGCTCCCGTCGCTATCGCCGTCGTCCTCGTTTATTACCTCGACGACGCCCTGCCCGCGCTCGACGACGAGCAGTTGGTTCGCGTTGCGGACGGAAATCAGATATCGCCCGTCGCCGACGGCGTCGACGTCGTTGATGTGGAGCCAGTCCCGCCGGGTCGGGTCCTCCGGTGGGTCGTAGAACGAACTGGCGTTCCACGTCCAGGCTTCCTCGCCGTCCTCGACGACGACGAGCCGTTCGCGGTCCATGTCGGCGAGGAGGAACTCGCCGGAGGAGAGCTCCTCGACATCGTGGACCTCGCTGTCCGTCTTCGAGCGGACGGGGACGGCGTACTCCTCCGTCACCGCCGGGCCGCCGTCGGCGTCGGGATCGACGATCCGAAACCCGGTCTTCGTACACGGCTCCGGATAGGGATCGCACCCCGATTCGTACCCGTCCCGCATGAACGCCGCGAGGACGGTCCCGTCGTCGCGATAGCTCACGTCGAAGTAGCTGTCGGCGCTGTCCTCGTTCCAGACGCGTTCTTTGCCCTCGAGGAGGAATACGTTCCCGTCCGCGTGGTAGCCGCCGTCGCCGCCCTGCGAGCCGACGAGCGTCTCCGTCGGTCCGGCCGAGTCCGCGCCACCGATCTGTGGTGCGGTCGCCGCACCGACGGCGAGCGTCCCGACGAGGACGACGACGGCTGCGAGGAGGAGTCCGATTCCGCGTGTCCTGCGGTCCATGGACGCGGTAGGCAGTCCATTTAAAAAAGCGTTCGCGATTCGGTCGGGCACTCGCTTGGCGACGGAGGGCGGGAACGAGACGGGAAGTCGATCCGGCGGCGAGTCCCGGCCTAGCTCCCGAGCGCGTCGAGCAGCGTTTCGGCTGCGGCTGCCGACGACCCCGGGCCGCGGGCAGTGATCAGGTCCCCGTCGACGGCGACGCTCGTGTCGGCGTCGAGTTCGGGATCGAAGTTCCCGCCGGCGGCTTTCACCTCGTCTTCGACCCAGTAGGGGAGCTTCCGGCCGCCGAAGCAGTCGTCGCCGTCGACGATGCCCTCCTCCCAGGCGTTCGGAAACCCGGTCACGTCGCGGTCCGAAACGAGAAAGGAACCGTCCGCTTCCCGTGTGAACGCGAGGATGCCGACCGCATGACAGACGACGAGCGCGGTGCCGTCCTCGCCCGCGACGGCCTCGAGGAGGAGTTGGCGGGCGTGTCGGTCCTGATTCACGTCCCAGACGGTGCCGTGGCCGCCGGGGAAGACGACGGCGTCGTAACCGTCGGCCTCGGCCCGCGCCAGCCGGATCGGGTCGTTGAGTTCGGGGTGAGTGTCGTCAACGTCGCGGACCCACTCGGCGGTCCCCTCGCCGACTTCCTCGGGGTCGGCCGATCGTTCGTCGACGACGGGCGGCGCTCCGGTCGGCGTCGCGACCGTGACGTCGATTCCGGCGTCCTCGAGGGTCGTCAGCGGCTCGACGCACTCCTCGCCCCAATAACCCTCCTCGCTCACGACGAACAGCGCTGTCGTTGTCATGTCACGGGCGTTCGGGTGTCAGCTTCAAAAGATGCCGGGCGACGGCAGCGGGCGGGGCCACGGTGTGCGATAGCTTCGCTCGCCGGATCGCTGGCGCCTTCTTAGCTGTTCTCGGCGTCGTCGCCACCGGCAAAGAGCGTCTTCACGAGAAAGACGACGCCCAGGAGGAACATGGGGATCCCGACGAACGCGCCGACGATCGTGATCGTGAACATCGCGCCGACGACGCAGAGCGCGACACCACGGCCGGCGAGCCGCTGGCGCTCGGTGAGTTCGACCATACGGGCGATGGGGGCCACGCCGGGGAAAACACTTCGTGTTCCACCGCGGGGCGCTCACTCGACGAACGCCGGGTCGCGATCCTCGAGGAAGGCGTTGGCCCCCTCGCGGGCGTCCCCGCCGGCGTAGAGGTGTCCGAGCCCCGTCCGCATCCCGACGCGCTCGGCCGCGGAGCGAAGCGGGGCGTTGAGCCACGCTTTCGTCGTCGCCAGCGCCTCCGGCGAGGCTCGTTTCAGCGCTGCGACGGTTTCGGCAACGGCGTCCGCGAGGTCGGCTTCGGGGACCGCCCGCGCGAACAACCCCCACTCGACGGCACGCGCCGCGGATATCTCTCGGCCGGCCAGCGCCAGTTGGGACGCTCGTTGGCGCCCCACGAGCGAGGAGAGCCGCTTGGCCGCGTACAGCGGGATCGCCCCGATCTGCGCCTCCGGGAGCGCGAACGTCGCCCCGGCCGGCGCGACCGTGACGTCCGCCGCCATCAGGATCTCGAAGCCGCCGCCGTACGCCGACCCGTTGGCCCACCCGACGACGGGGACCGGCGAGCGCTCGATGGCGTCGAAACAGTCCGCGAGCGTATCCGCCAGCCGCCGGGCGTCGCGGTCGTCCTCGACGTCCGCCAGCGACTCGATGTCGTCGCCCGAGCAGAAGAGCTCCCCCTCGGCGGTGAGGACGACGGCCCGGGCGTCGTCCTCGTCCGCCCGGCGGATGCCGTCGGCGACGGCGCGCCACATCTCGGGGGTCATCGCGTTGTGCCACTCGGGGCGTCGGAGGCTGATCGTGCTCACCGCGTCAGCGAACTCGTAGGCGACGTCGTCGGTCATACACTCGGACGTGCGGCGGCGGCCGGCATACCGGTTGTGTCCGGACGCGTCGCTGACGGCCGCGCCCCGACCGATCGAGCCGCTCCGGGTACGCGACCGTCTCGCGTCGGTGGGACCGACCACGACTCGGCGGTCGATACAGACCTTCGTTATTTTTCCGCCCGGAGTGAACCCATACTGTATCGAGCGGAACCGTCATTCAGGCAGCGTGCGTAGCTCTCTTTCCCGAAGCGGTGCGGTCTGTCTGGCGGCGATCCCGCGCGCTGACGTTCGATAAATACGTGCTATCGGTTCGGGGCGGGTCCTGTTTCGGCTGATTGCCGACGCAGAGGCCGATCACCGGCGACAGCCGCCGCTCACCGGCGGGAACAGCGCGAGGTCGTCGCCGGCCTCGAGGACGGTGTCGAACCCCTCGCCGTCGGTGAGGGGATCGCGCTCGTTGTACAGGAGGCGGATGTGGTCCTCGAGTTCGCCGTCGTCGTCGAGAACGATCGCTTCGAGGCTGGGATGGTCCCGGAGCAACTGCTCGAAGGCGTCCCCGAGCGTATCGCCCGCGCCCGCATCGACATCGACGCGCTTCGAGCCGGCGGCCTCGGCGAGGTTCGCGAAGAGTCGCCATTCCATGCCCGATCTGGGCGAGCGGGCGTCTTAGGCGTTTGGTCCGCCCCCGGACGCTTTCAGGCCCGATCCGAATCGGGGTCTCACCGTCCGGCCGCGCCTGGATGCACACAGCCCCGTCCGTGGCCGGTGGCGGGCGATGGGTTCCAATCGGCTTATCCCTCCCGGTGCCGTCGCTCCGGCAATGCGCGAGTGCTTCGAGATCCGGGACACCGACGGGGCCGGACGGATCGGCGAGTTGTCCGTCCCCCGTGCGGGCGTGACCGTCGAGACGCCGGCGCTGATGCCGGTGATCAATCCGCACCTCCGGACCGTCGACCCCGCGGCGCTGGAGTCCGACTTCGGCGCGGAGATCCTCATCACCAACGGCTACATCCTTTATCAAAGCGAGGAGTTCCGCGAACGGGCGCTAAACGAGGGGCTGGCCGATCTCTACGACTTCTCGGGGGCAATCGTGACCGATTCGGGCTCGTTTCAGCTCTCGGAGTACGGCGAGATATCGGTGACGAACGCCGAGATCCTCGAGTTCCAACGCGACGTCGGTGCGGACGTCGGGACGCCGATCGATATCCCGACGCCGCCGGACGCGGGCCGCGAGCGGGCCGAGGACGAACTCGAGACGACCAAAGCCCGACTCGAGGCCGCCGAGTCCGTCGATGTCGGCGAGATGCTCCTCAACGCGCCGATCCAGGGGTCGACGTACCCCGATCTCCGGGCGTCCGCCGCCGCCCACGCCTACGGCACCGACCTCGACGTGTTCCCAGTCGGTGCCGTCGTCCCCCTGATGAACGGCTATCGCTACGCCGAGATGATCGAGGTCGTCCGGGCGGCCAAGGGCGGCCTCGGGGCCGACGCGCCCGTCCACCTCTTCGGGGCCGGCCACCCGATGATGTTCGCGCTGGCGGCCGCGGCCGGTTGCGACCTGTTCGATTCGGCGGCCTACGCGCTGTACGCCCGCGATGGCCGGTACCTGACCGTCTCGGGGACGGACCACCTCGACGACCTCGAGTACTTCCCGTGTTCGTGCCCGGTCTGTGCCGATCACACGCCCGCGGAACTCCGCTCCGTGTCCGAAACGCAGCGCGAGACGCTGCTCGCCCGCCACAACCTCCACGTCAGCTACCGCGAACTCCGGACGGTCAAGCAGGCGATCCGGGAGGGGAGTCTCTTCGAGTTGCTCGAGCGCCGGGCTCGGAGCCACCCCGCAATGGTCGACGGCTACCGCGAACTGCTCGACGACGCCGCGGCGCTCGAACGGTCCGACCCGGTCTCGAAGTCGGCGTTCTTTCATCTCTCGGCCGATTCGGCCCGCCGCCCCGAGGTCGAAAGACACCACGACCGCCTCGGGCGGCTGTCCGTCGACGGCGACCGGGTGTTGCTCTCGGCGGGCGGAGACAACAGCCGCTTCGACGAAACCTGGCGGCTCCGGGCACCGTTCGGGCCGGTCCCACCCGCGCTCTCGGATACGTACCCGCTGACGGCCGAGCGCCCCGAGCGCCTCGGGCGGGCGGGCTACGAGGCGGCCGCCGAAGGCGTCGGACGGCTGGCCGCGGCGAACCCGGACACCGAATTCGCCATCGCCCACTGGGGGTGGCCGGACTCGGCACTCGGCCGGCTTCCGGAAAGCGTCGAGACGCTGTTGCTCGGCCCGGAGAGCGAGTACTCCGAGGGCGCCTGAAGCCGCCGGACGCTCCCGAACGGAACGTTCCCCCGCGGTCGCCGTCCCGTCTCCCGACGATACGGAATGTTTAATAGAATTTCGTGCTTCAGTTAACATATGACCGTCGTCAGCGTTTCGATGCCGGACTCGCTTCTCGACCGCCTTGACGAGTTCGCCGACGAGCACGGCTACACCGGCCGCAGCGAGGTCGTCCGGGAGGCCTCCCGGAACCTGCTCGGGGAGTTCGAGGACAAACAGCTCGAGGGCCGCGAGCTGATGGGCGTCGTCACCGTCGTCTTCGATCACGAGACCTCGAGCGCCGAAGAGCGGATGATGGGGATCCGACACGACCACGAGGAGCTGGTCGTCTCGAACGTCCACAACCACGTCGGCGATCACTACTGTATGGAACTGTTCACGCTCGAAGGGACCCTCGAAGACATCTCGACGTTCGTCGGCAAAGTGCGAGCGACGAGCGACATACTCTCCGTCGATTACTCGGTCGTTCCCATCGACAACTTCGGTGCGGCGCTGGCGGAATGAACCGATACGGACGAGAGCACACGGAGACGGTGCCCTCGGACGTCGGGGGCGGTCGCGCGGTCGCCCCGCCGACAGCGCCTTACTGACGGCGCCCGAATCGCCGGCCATGACAGACCGCGAGACGCCGGGACGGGGACGGACGCCGAAAGCCCGCGAGATCGAACCGGCCGCACCGGAGTCGTTCGGCCTCACGCAGGTGTGGTGGGGCGACGGGAAGGGCAAGACGACGGCGACGCTGGGGATGGCGTTCAGGGCGGCGGGTCACGGCTACCGCGTCCACGTCCTGCAGTTCATGAAAGGCGGCGCGGACAGCGTCGAGGACGTCCGCGGCGAGTACAACGCCATCGCGGCGATGCCGGGGGTCAGCTACGAGAACCTGGGCCACTACGGCTGGCACGCGATGAACGACGGGACCGAAGAGCGCGACCACGAGGCCGAGGCGTCGGCGGGCTTCGAGCGGGCGCAGCGTCTCGTCGAAGCCGCCGACGAAGCGGAGCTCTCGACGCCGTTCGAACACGACGCCGACCCCGAGGCGGGCGTCCACATGCTCGTCCTCGACGAGATCCTCTACGCCGCCGACAGGGGGCTTGTCGACCCCGAGTCGGTCCTCGAGTTGATCGACGACAAGCCCGACGACCTCGAGTTGGTCCTCTCGGGGAGCCACACCCGACCGGCGTACCTCATAGACGCTGCAGACCTCGTCACGAACGTCCGCAAGGAGAAACACCCGATCGAGGCCGGCCAGCGCGCTCGAAAGGGAACCGAGTACTGACCCGGTCGGGCGACCGTCACAGCAACCCCTATAGGGCCGAGACACCACGCCCACGTATGGGAAACGACGAGGTAGACCTCGGCGGCGCCTTCCCGGAGGGGTTCGCCGTGCCGATCACCGGCCTCCTGGCGTTTCTGTTCGCCGTCCTGGCCGGCGCGAGCGCGTACCCCGCTCTCTCGGGATCGTGGGGGACCGAGGCGGTCGCGACGCCGGTGGTGTTCGGCGCGGCGAGTCTCGTGTGTCTGCGCTTGCGTTCGAGGTATCGGGCCGGGCGGGACGGGGACTGACCGGACGGCCGTCGGTTCCGACCGCGGGCCTACCGATCCCGTCTCGCTAGCTCGAGCGACCAGAAGAACCCGAAGTACGCCGGGACCCCAGCCAGCATGAACATGTAGAACGCCCACTGGGGTGCGCCCGCGAAGACGGCGTCGAAGAGGAAGGACACGAACCCCACCCAGACGACGGCGAATGCAAAGTCGTACAGCATTCCGGTTTGGTTCTCCGCGATCTGCTCTTTGAGGCGGTCGGCGAGGCTCATAGACGGGTCACGCCGGATCGGGGTCGCGTGTGGATCATGTCGAACGAAAGCGCCGTCTCGGGGGTAACTGCTGCGGTCCGTGCTACTCGACGTCCTGGTAGTCGACGACCAACACCGGCGTGTGCGTCGAGCGGAGCGTCCGCTCGGTGACGCTGCCGAGGAGTGCCCGGCGGACGCCGGCGCGGCCGTGGCTCCCCATGACGATGAGGTCGATGTCGTTGTCCTCGGCGTGGCTGGCGATCACCTGATGCGGTTGGCCCCCGGCGTGGTGTTCGACCACGTCGACGCCGTGTTCCTCGGCCAGCTCGTGGACGAACCGGGTCGCCGACTCGGCCTCCTCTCTGAGTTCGGTCATCTCGCCGAACTTGCCCTGTTTGAGCCGGTCGACCTGTTCGGTGCCGAGGCCGTATGCGACCGCGTCGGTGTCAACCACGTACAGCGCGTGGAGTTCGGCGTCGTACTTCGCGGCGAGGTCGACCGCCTGTTCGATCGCCGCTTCCGCGACATCGCTTCCGTCCGTGGGGATCAGTATGCGTTTGTACATATCAGTCGTCGTCCGAGGTGACTCGGTCCTTCTTTTTCTGTTCGACGATTTCGGCGGCGGTCACGTCCCGATCCATCGGGTCGGGGCTGTGACACTGTCGGACCAGCATCTTCGTCTCCTCCGGCGGCTCGTCGGTGAGCAGCGAGACGACGATGGTGACCGCGAAGACGATCGGCACGCCGATCAGCCCGGAGCCGATCGCGGGCATCCACGTCGCGATGGCGTCGATCCCCCAGCCCGCACCGCCGTTGATCAGCCCGAAGTTGCCCTCGTTGAACATCGGGACGAACCAGACGATCAGGCCGACGATCATGCCCGAGAGCGCGCCCTGGCGGTTCGTGTTCTCCCACCACAGCCCGAGGAAGAACATCGGGAACAACACGATCGCCGCCAGCGAGAACGCAAAGGAAACAAGCGCCGCGACCGGCTGTTGGGGGTCGAGCGCGAAGACGATCGACAGCGCGCCGATCGCGATGATACTCAGCCGACCGACGAGGACCTGTTGGCGCTGGGTCGCGTCCTCGTTGATGATCGTCGCGTAGATGTCGTGGGAGATGGCCGACGAGGCGGCGATGAACAGTCCGGCGGTCGTCGCGACGGCAGCGGCGATGCCACCGGCGGCGACGATGCCGACGAACCACGACGGCAGCCCCGCCAGCTGCGAGGCGAGGACGACGATGACGTCGCCGGCCGCGCTACTCATTCCGGGGTCACCGTAGACGGCACCGATCTCGCTGCCGTACAGCGACGTCCCGAAGGCGGCGAAGGCCGGCGCCGAGAGGTACAGAAGACAGATGAAGAACAGCCCCCAGACGGTCGACCAGCGGGCGACCCGCTCGTTCTCGACGGTGTAGAACCGAACGAGGACGTGCGGCAGCCCGCAGGTCCCGAAGATGAGGCTGAAACACGTCGCGACCCACAGGTAGTAGCTCCCGCCGGCGAAGGGGGCGGAGAACTCCGTACTGAGTTCGCTGATCAACGCGCCGTACTCGAGCTGTGGCAACACCGTCGAGAAGCCGGCCGTCCAGCCGGTCACGAGCAGCCCGACGAGGAACGCGCCGATGAGGATCACGTACTGCAACACCATGTTCTTCGTCGCGCCGAGCATCCCCGACAGCGAGAGATACGCGATCGTGATCACCATGAAGACGATCATCATGGCCTGATAGCCGGTGAGACCGGGGATGCCGGGATCACCGAGGATGTACAGCCCGACCAGCCCCATCCCGCGGGCCTGCCCGAGCGCGTAGACGAACCCGATGAGGAACGTCGTGACCGCCGCGATCGCGCGGGCGGTGTCTGAGTTGAACCGGTCGCCGACGAAGTCGGGCGCCGTGTACTTTCCGAAGCGCCGCATCTGCGCGGCGAGGAAGATGAGCAGGATGAAATAGCCCGTCGTCCAGCCGACGACGAAGGCCAGCCCGTAGACGCCCGACAGCGCGATGAGGGCGGCCATGCCGAGATACGACGCCGCCGACATCCAGTTCGCGCCGATCGCCATCCCGTTTTCGACGTTCCCGATCGAGCGGCCGGCGACCCACATGTCGTCGGAGTCGGCCACTTTATATAGGAACCCGGCCGCGAGGAACGTCACCATCATGCCGATGACGAGTATCGCGGGCAGGAGTTTGAACGAGACGTCGAGCCCCTCCGGCAGGAGCTCCGACTGTAGCGGCAGCGCCACCGCCTCGGCCGCGAGTGTGCCCTCGTTCATTCGGAGACACCACCGTCAGCGGCGGTCACGTCCTCGGGGACGGTCTCCGCCGTCTCGGTCTCGGGGATGCCCTGTTCGATGCCGTACTTTTCATCGATCTGGTCGCGCTTCTTGCAGTACCAAAACGAGAGCAAAAGCGCTGCGGACGGTGCGACGACGGCCAACAGGAAGTAGTGCAGCGGGAACTGGAGTATCGGCATCGGCTGGGTCATCAGGCCGGGCGCGAGCCGCGTCGCGGTGATTGGCCCGAACGTCGTGAGGACCCAGATGGCGAAGCCGGTCAGGATCACCCGCTGGTGGTCGCGCATGAACGGCGTCGCCGGCCGAAGGAGGTTGATCTCGACGTCGAGATAGTCGATCTGCTGTTCGCGCTCGGCGTCGGACATCCCGCCGTCCGTCCGGAGGGCCGTCCCCTCGCCGGGGTCCGGACTCGCCGAGGATCGGTTCGTGTCGTCGGGGCTTAACTCCGACTGTGGTCTTTCTGCACCAGTCATCGTACCCTACTCGATAAGATGCTCCGTTGAATACCGACGCCGTCTGCGGATTATATCGCTGATTTCAGGGGAATTGGACGCCGTCTTGCGATATGGGGCGTCTCAGGACCCTCGCACAAACGTTTCGAGACTTTGCCACAAACCACGTAGAGGAACCAGACGTACCCGCCGCGCCGGACGGCGCGGACGGGTACGCTAACTCCACGAAAATCGCGCTGCTTCTACTTAAAGAGGAAATCAATAAACCACTCCGGAAGCTCGAAGATTACCTGAACGAGATGCCGGGAATCCTCGATGTGTTCGGCCTTGAGAAATCTCCAGATTACTCGTCGTTCAGCGTTTGGGACGGTGAATTTCCGATGAAAGAGTTGCGCCGCCTGCTCCGCCAGTCAGCGGAGCAGGCGGGGCTTTCGGGCACTGCGTCGATTGATGCCAGTGGCTTCCAACGAGATCAAGCTAGCTCACACTACCGAAATCGAGTCGGTTACTCGTTCAATGCTATGAAGACGACGCTGCTCGTTGATACGGACTCACTTGCCATCATGGATGCTCATTTCACGACGAAGAAAGCCTATGACGGCCATATCGGACTGCAGGTCTTTCGGCGCAACGCCGAAGACCTGCAGGAGTTGCTGGCTGACAAGATGTACTCGTGGAGCGATCTCCGTGAAGCCTGCCGTGACGCGTCAACGCGACCAGTAATCAAACACTGTGAGCAAAACGGACTCAAGAAGGCCCACAACGCTCGAATTGACGACGATGTCTACAATCAGCGGTCAATGAGCGAGACAGTGTTTGCGATGGTGAAGGACGGTGGCGATGAGATTCGCTCCCGGAGTTGGCACGGCCAATTCCGGGAGCTCACGCGCAAGTGCATCGTACATAACCTGACGCAGGCGGCGAGTTAGGCTCGCCGCCTGCTCTCCTTCTCTGGACGTATCCGTGAGAGGCATCGCCATCGTCCACCTCATTCTTCGTGCGGTATCTTGTGAAACTGATGTTTTGACCACTGCGTAAAGCCGCTAAAATTGAATCGTCCGATCTTAGAATCCGCAGAGAGAGCGTAGCTACCCGTGAAAAATCTAATATCATAATACTGATTCTGTCGCTGTCTTGCGTTCAACAGAGCACGATAAGACGATGGGTTATAAATAGACATTTTAAATGTTTAGGGATACGGCGAATCGGACGCAACGATGGAGCGTCGACGGCCCGATCGGGGCGAACGCAGTCGGTCGTTCCCGCGGGCGATCGGGGTCATACGATCGTCGGTAACGTGTCCGCCGGACGTTCCGACGGATCGGCGGCTACTCCTGGCCGACCATCCGGGTCTCGTCGTCCCAGTACTCCGAGCGGAGTTCGTACTTTTGGACCTTGCCGGTCGCCGTCTCCGGGAAGTCGTCGACGAACTCGACGCTCGTCGGGGCTTTATATCCCGCCAGCCGCCCCTTGACGAAGCCGATGACCCCCTCCTCGGTGAGGTCCGCGTCGGGCTGTTCGACGACGAACGCCTTCGGCGTCTCGCCCCACTTCTCGCTCGGGACCGGGATGACAGCAGCCTTCAAGATCCCCTCGTGGTCGTAGAGGGCGTCCTCGACCTCGATCGAGGAGATGTTCTCGCCGCCGGAGATGATGATGTCTTTCTTGCGGTCCTGGATCGACACCATACCGTCTTCGTCGATGGTGGCGAGATCGCCCGTGTGGAAGTAGCCCTCGATCCGCTCGTTGAACGCCTCCTCGGTGATCTCGGGCTTGTTGAGATAGCGATCCATCACCTGATTGCCCCGGACGACGATTTCGCCGACGGTCGCGCCGTTCGCCGGAACGTCGTTGCCGTCCCGGTCGACGACGCGAACGTCAGTACAGAGCGTTTCGCTGCCCTGATTGATCTTCAGATCGCGGCCGCGCTCGGCCAGCCGTCGCGGGGAGTTGCTCGTCGTGATGATCGGGGCGGTCTCGGTGAGTCCGTAGATGTGGATAATGCGCCAGTCGAACTCGTCCTCGACGGTCTCGATCGTCGCGGTCGCCGGGGCGCTGCCGGCGGTCGCGATGCGGACGTCCCGATCGCCGGTCGTCTCCACGTCGTTGGTTTCGTAGTGCTGGATCAGGGCGTTCAACACCGTCGGCGCGCCACACATGAAGCTGACGTCGTACTCGCGGACGCGCTCGAAGGTGTCCTCGGCGTCGAAGGTTCGCTGGCAGACGTGGGTGCCGCCGGTGCCGGTGATCGCGTAGGTGTGGCCCCAGCCGTTACAGTGGAACATCGGCAGCGTCCAGAGGTAGTTGTCGTCGTCGCGGATCTCCATGTGCTGGTTCAGCACCAGCGCGTGCCAGTGTTCGGTTCGGTGGGTGCGAACGACGCCTTTCGGGTCGCCGGTCGTTCCCGAAGTGTAGTTGATGCTCGCGTCGTCGTCCTCCGAAATCTCCGGGCGGACGGGGGCTTCGGGCGACGCGTCGGCCAGGACCGCCTCGTAGTCGTCCCAGTCGCCCTCGATCCGGTCGCTCTCGTAGCCGATGAACTGCTCGGCGGGGACCGCCTCGCGGATCGGTTCGACGTGTTCGGCGTAATCGTAGTCGGCGATGACCACGTCGGCGTCACAGTCCCCGAGGATGTATTCTAGTTCGCCGGACGTGAGGCGATAGTTCATCGGCACGAACACCGCACCGAGGGTGTTCGTCGCATAGAGCGTCTCGATGAAGTAATGCGTGTTCGGCGCCAACAGCGCGACCGCATCGCCCTTCTCGATCCCGCGTTCGGCCAGAGCGTTCGCCAGCCGGTTCACGCGATCGTCGAGTTCGGCGTAGGTGTAGGCCGTCCCGTCGTGGGCGACAATTCCGGTCACGTCGTCGTAGAGGTCGACGGCTCGATCGAGGAAATCGAGCGTGAGCATTTCGCGCTTCATATGCGTTCCGAACCTGCACGTCCGGTATACTTGAACATACACCATAATTTCACTAAAACCGAACCGCGAGGGCACGGCGTCCGGCCCCCTGACAACACCGGCCGCGGCGGCATCGGCGACGCCGGGAGCCTTTTGTCCCGACCGCCCGTCGAGTCAGCCATGACACGATTTGACACAGTAGGCGAGGACGCCGTCGTCACAGCCGAGACGGGCGGGTACGTCGGACGGATCACGCTGGACCGCCCCGAGGCGATGAACACGTTCAGCACCGAGCTCGCAACCGACCTCGACGCCGCGCTCCGTGCCCACGAATCCGACGACGAGGTGCGCGCGATCGTGATCGACGGGTCGGGCGACGCCTTCT
This sequence comes from Natronomonas moolapensis 8.8.11, assembly GCF_000591055.1. GTDB lineage: Archaea > Halobacteriota > Halobacteria > Halobacteriales > Haloarculaceae > Natronomonas > Natronomonas moolapensis. The sequence continues at coordinate 2,644,182 of NC_020388.1, forward strand.
CGGCCGGAATCGACCTCACCGAACACGCCGAACGCGACGGGGGCGACGCCTACGAGGAGTGGGTCGCGAGCATGGAGGAGCCGTTCGCGACGATCGCGGGCATGGGAACGCCTGTGATCGCCGCCGCCCACGGACACGCCGCCGCGAACGGGCTGGGCCTGGTCGCCGCCTGTGATCTGGCCGTCGCCGCCGACGGGACGATGTTCGGCGCGACCGCCCCGAAAGTGGGGCTGTTCTGTATGGGACCGGCCGTCCCGCTGATGGACGCCGTCGTCCGGAAGCGGTGTCTCGAGTTGCTGTTGACCGGGGAGTTGATCGACGCCGACACCGCCCTCGAGTGGGGTCTTATAAACGCGACCGCGCCGGCCGGCGAACACGTCGACGCCGCGATGGAGTACGCCGAGACGATCGCCTCGAAGAGTCCGACCGCGATCCAACGCGGCAAGCGGGCCTACTACGAGATGGAGGGGATGGACTACGCCGAGGCCCTCGAGTACTCGAACGAGCAGTTCGCGGGGCTGTGTACGACCGCCGACGCCGAGGCCGGCATCGAGGCGTTCCTCGGAGGAGAGCCGCTGGACGCCGACGAGTGGTCAGATATTTAACAGTGCGTATGTGACATCCTCCCGCGCCTAAAAGCGCGGGCCTCCCACCCGGTGTTGGCCGGGCAGGTCAATCCTGAACGTTGGGAGTCTCAGGTTTGCTGGACAGTCAGCCAGTGGCTCTGCCACGAAGCCGTTACTCGTACCCGCTGAAGGGCTTCGAGATAGCTGATTGTTTTACGACTGTCGGCGTGGTCGGTTTACTTTTTGATTCCGGTTAGAAACCGTGGCAAACACCGAGTCAACTGCCAGTTCCCCACGCACAATTATATGTACTGTGTCTATACATAAACTTTTGTCGGATTCATCTGGTGGCTAAAGCCACCAGTATTCTCCTTGTATCTCTATAAACAACGGTCGCTCGCGGACGGAGAGTATATAAATGACGGTCGCTCGCGGACGGAGAGTATATAAACAACGGTCGCTCGCGGACGGACAGTATATAAATGACGGCTGGCGGCGGACGCTACTCGTCGTAGACGTCCGCGCAGGCGTCAGCGATGTCCTCCGGCGAGTGGTAGCCGCGAAGCGACTCGCGACACTCGCCGCCCTCGAACAGCAACACCGAGGGGGCGGCCTCGACCTCGAAGCGCCGACGGAACTCGGTCGTCGCCTCGCCGTCGATTCCCGCGACCGCGACGCCCTCGGGGAACGCCGAGGCCGTCTCGCCGAGGTCCGCTTTCATCCGATCGCAGGGGTCACAGAAGCGCTTCCAGACTGTCACCGCAGCCCGGTCGTGCTCCTCGAGGAACGCCTCGAAGCTGTCGTCGTCGATCTCGGTGACGTCCTCCGGAACCGGCGACGGCGGAGCGATGTCGGTGATCATCATCGCCATGTTGGCCCGCTCGACGAGCGGGTACTCGCCGTCGACGTGGGAGTTCAACGCGAGCAACGCGACGAACTGCTCGCGGGTGACGCCGAGTTCCTCGATCCGGTCGGCCGCCTCGTCGGGATCGATCCCGAAGACGTCCGAGACCGCCTGGTGGTACTCCGCCTCGGGGACGTCTATGTAGGAGTCGTGGTAGATGCCGCGCGTGGACTCGAACTCGAGAGTGAGCGTCACCGCCTCGTCGTCGACGGAGACGACGCCCTCGGACTCGAGCGCGTCGAGCCGTTCCGCAGGCGAGAGCGTTCCGGCTGCGGGGTTGGCGTTGTCACTCATACGCCGAGGTACTCCTGTCTGACCTCGTCGTTGGCCTCGAGCTCCTCGGCGGTCCCCTGGTAGACGACGGTCCCCTGATCGAGCACGTAACAGTAGTCGGCGAGTTTGATCGCCGCCGCCGCGTTCTGCTCGACGAGCAGGATCGTCTTGCCCTGGTCGGCGATCTCTTCGATGATATCGAGGACGTCCTGTACGATCTGTGGGGCGAGCCCCTCGGACGGTTCGTCCAACATGAGTAGTTCGGTGTCTTGCTTCAGCGTCCGCGCGATGGCGAGCATCTGCTGTTCGCCGCCGCTGAGCGTGCCGGCCTTCTGCTCGCGGCGCTCGTCGAGACGGGGGAACTGCTCGTAGACCTCCTCGTCGGAGATGCCGGTCTTGCCGGTCTCGGCCGACCGGCCGATCCGGTTCAGCAGGTTCTGGGAGATGTCCGGAACGTGGAGGTTTTCGGCGACGGTCAGATTCGAGAACATCCGCCGCTCCTCGGGGACCAACGACAGGCCGTGCGCCGAGATGTCCTCCGGCGGTCGGCCGGTGATATCGGTCCCGTCGAAACGGACGGTCCCGCTCCGCACTTCGGGCGGTTCCGTCCCCGTGATGCTCCGCAGCGTCGTCGTCTTGCCGGCGCCGTTCCGGCCGAGCAACGCGATGATCTGGCCCTCCTCGACCTCCATCGTTACGTCCCGGAGGATGTGGCTCTCGCCGTAGTAGGAGTTGACCTCCTCGAGTTCGAGCAGGCTCATATCTCGACACCTCCGAGATACGCCTCCTGGACGTCGGGATCGCCCCGGATGTCGTCGGGCGTGCCGTCCGCGATCTTCGCGCCGCGGTTGAGCACCGCGATGCGGTCTGAGACCCGGAAGATGATCTCCATGTCGTGTTCGATGAGGACGATCGTGACCCCGCGCTCCTCTTTGATCCGCTCGATGAGGTCGACGGTGTCGTCGGTCTCGTCCGGCGACATTCCGGCCGTCGGCTCGTCGAGAAAGAGCAAATCGGGGTCGCTCGCCAGCGCCAGCGCCATCTCGAGGCGACGCTTGTCGCCGTAAGGCAACGACTGGGCCTCGATGTGGCGTTGCTCGTAGAGCCCCATGTCCTCGAGGGTCCGTCTGGCGCGCTCGGCGACCTCGTCGTAGCCGGTGAGGCGCTTGAAGAAGTTCAGGCTGAACGAGCCGTGCTCGGCGCCCAAAGCGGCGACGATCGCGTTCCGCTCGACGGTCAGCTCCGGGAAGATCGAGGCCGTCTGGAACGACTTGCTCAGGCCCTGCTGGACGATCTCGTGGGGTTCCTGGCCGGTGATCCTCTCGCCACGGTAGAGGACGTCCCCCTCGGTAGGGTTCAACAGTCCCGTGATGAGGTTGACTGTCGTCGATTTTCCCGCGCCGTTCGGGCCGATGATGCTCAACGAGTCGCCCTCCTCGATTTGGAGGTCGACCTCGTCGACGGCCGTGAGTTCACCGAAGCGTTTCGTGAGTCCGTTGGTTTCCAGAAGCATCAGGAATCATCCCCCGAGAGTCGTTCGCGGGCGGTCGAGCGAACGCCGTCGACGATCCCCCACAGGCCGGCGGGGAACAGCCAGACGACAGTCACGAACAGCGCGCCGAGGACGAGCAGCCAGAAGGCGATCTCGCCGGAGACGATGTTCTCGACGTACAGGAACGCCATCGCGCCGGCCACCGGGCCGAAGATCGACCCGATCCCGCCCAGCACCGTGATGATCACGATGTCGCCGCTCGTGATCCAATACAGCGATCCGACGGCGACGTACTGGGCGTGGATCGTGTGCAGCCCGCCAGCGACGCCGGCGAACGCGCCCGAGAGCACGAACGCGACGAGTTTGTACCGCCAGACGTTCAACCCGAGGAACCGGACGCGCTGTTCGTTCTCGGCGATCGCCTGGAAGATCGCCCCGTAGGGCGAGCGGACGATCCGGACGGCGGCCGCGACGGCGAGCACGAAGAAGCCGGCGAACAACACGTACCCGATGTCGTGCAACAGCGTCCCGAGCACGCCCGCGAAGCCGGTCCCGAGATCGAGCGCGCCGAGCAGCGGGTCGACGGTGACGCCGGTAAAGCCGTCCTCGCCGCCGGTGATCCCCCCGAGCGGACCGAGCGCGATGTAATACATCATCTGCCCGAACGCGAGCGTCAGGATCGCGAAGTAGATCCCGCCACGGCGGAGCGAGAGGACGCCGAGGAGCAACGCGAGGACGATCGCGGTGACCGTCGCGACGAGCACCATGAGAAGCGGCTCGCCGGAGACGTTCGCGCTAAACAGCCCGGCGGCGTAGGCGCTGCCGCCCCAGAAGACGGCGTGGCCGAACGACAACAGGCCGGTGTAGCCCAAGAGCAGATCGAAGCCGATGGCGAAGATCGCCCAGATGTAGATCAACTCCACCAGCGACATGTAGCCGTTGTACGCCGGCAGGTTGGTGAAAATCATCGGGAAGACGATCACGAACGCGATCGCGCCGAGGACGGAGAACGACTCGCGCTCCCGGACGGCGTCCCACCGGTGGAAAAAGCCGCCCGTGTCGGCGGTCTCGGCCGGTGTTGCGGTCTCGGTCTGTTCGCTCATTCGTCCACCTCCACGACGCCCATAAGCCCCGCGGGCCGAACCAGCAGAACGACCGCGGCGAGGGCGTAGATGCCGACCGACGACCACGTCGGGGCGTTCATTTGCAGTCCGACCTCGACGGCCCCGATCAGGAGGCCCCCGAGGATCGATCCGACGATGCTACCCACGCCGCCGACGACCACGACGAGAAACGCGGGGACGAGCACCCCGACCCCGACCTCCGGGACGACGCTGAACACGGGCCCGCCGACGACGCCCGCCGCGCCCGCCAGTCCCGAGCCGACCCCGAAGATGACGAGAAACGGCCGCGTCGCGCGGACGCCAAGGAGGTTCACCATCTCGGCGTCCTCCGTGCCCGCCCGAACCGCGAGTCCGACGTCGGTGTACTCGATGTACAGGTACACCGCGAGAACGAGTACGGAGGTGATTCCGATGATCGCGAGCCGCCAGCTGGCGTACGTGCCGAGCGGTCCGAGGCTGATGGCTCCCTGGGCCCACGCGGGCCGGGAGAAGGTGATCGATCGACCGCCGACGAACGCCCTGATCAGCTCCTGGACGATCAACAGGATCCCGAAGGTCACCAGGATCTGGTCGGTGTCAGGCCGGTCGTAGAAGGGCCGAGCGACGAACCGCTCCATCAACAGCCCGAGCCCGAAGGTGACGATCGGGATGACGGCGAGTGCGGCCAGAAAGCCGAGATCGAGGCCGAAGTTCCCGAGTCCGATGCTGCGTGCGAGGTCCCCGGTGAACTGAAGCTCGAGCGCGATCGCGAGCCCGATGTAGACGCCCGCGAGATACATCGCGGCGTGGGCGAAGTTCACGAATTTCAGTGTGCCGAGCGTTATCGACAGCCCGATCGCAACGAGGATGTAGATCGAGGAGACCGCGAGCGTCTGGATGGCGAAGCCGACGACAGATCCGACGACGCTCACGATAGCACCTCCATCGTGTGTGTGTTTGTGTGCATGGGTTGAATTAATAAGGAAAGTCGATGGGCCGACTATACCGCGCGCGGCTTACTCGTCGCCGTAGTCGCCGAGTTCACATTCGGCGGCTGGACCGCTGTCGCACTCGTAGCCGACCGACTCGGGGTAGGCCGACTGCTCGACGACCTCCCAGTATCGGCCGCTCTCGGAGTCTTGCTCCTCCTCGGAGAGGCCGCGGACCACGAGGATGTCACGCATCGTCTGGTGGTCGCACTCCCGCATCGTCTCCTCGCCGATGCCGCCGTTGCTCCACTCGTAGCCTTCGAGTTCGCGGATGACTTCCGGCGGGTAGAACGTGCCGGCGCGTTCGACCGCGGCCGCATACAGCATCGTCGCCGAGTACGCCAGTCGCGCCGGCGAACTCGGGGTCCGGTCGTACTCCGCCTCGAACGCGTCGGCGAACACCTGCGTGGGCTCGTTGTCGAGGTTCGCGTCCCAGCCGTCCGTGCCGAAGACGCCCTCGATGGACCCGCCGGCACCGGCCGCCATCGGAACGTTGTACAGCGGGACGACGATCTCCATCTCCTCGTTGACCCCCTGGTCGATGGCCTGCGAGACCGAATTCGAGCCGTCCAGCCCGTAGTGGTTCAAAAAGAGCACGTCGGCGCCGGAGTCGACGGCCTCCGAGAGGAACGTCGAGTAGTCGTCGGTGCCGAGCGGCGTCGGCACGGAGTCGACCTCGGACCAGCCCGCCTCCTCGAAGAACTGCCGCATCGACGCCTGCTGGGTCTGTCCCCAGGTGTAGTCGGCGTACAGCTGGTAAAACTCGAGGTCCTCGCCGTACTCTTCGGTGACGATCGGCGCGAGCGCCTGCCCGGTCATGTAGGCGTTGAACATCTCCCGGAAGCCGTACCGGACGCAGTCCCCGCCGGTCGTGTCGTTCGAGTGGGTCAGACAGCACATGAACAGGACGTTCTCCTGTTGGGCGAGCCCCTGTTGAGCGATCGCCGTCGCGCTCGAGGAGCCGCCGCTGAACATGATGACGTTGTCCCGCTCGATCATCCGCGAGGCCGACTCGCGGGCGGTGTCGGCGTCGGTCGCCGTGTCGCCGGTCACGTAGTCGATCTCGTAGCCGTTGACCCCGTCGCCGGAGAGGTCGTCCCACAGGTCGACCCAGCCGCCGCCGTTGTTGAGGTGGTCCGCCGCGAGTTCGTACGCACGGCGCTCGTCCGCGCCCTCCTCCTGGTAGGGGCCGGTCTGAGGGACGTTGAACCCGAGCGTGGCAGTGTCGCCCTCGATCGGGTAGTTGCCCAGCGAGGGGTACTCCGATTCGCCCCCGCCGTTGCCGCCGTTGCCGCCGCCGTTGCCGCCGCCGTTGCCGCCCTCGAGACAGCCGGCGAGCCCGGCGATGCCGGCCGCGCCCGCGGCGCCGGCCGTCTTGAGTACGTCCCGTCGCGATTGTGTGTCATTCTCCGCCATGTTGTCGTTTGAAGCAGCCATGATTATATTAAATTATCGTTAGGTTCCGTGTGGTTCCGCTTACAGCTTCTCCTGGATATCGTCGACGACTTCGGGGTTCCGCAGCGTGCTCGTGTTACCGAGGTCCTCGCCGTTCGCGATGTCCTCCAGGAGCCGTCGCATGATCTTCCCGGACCGAGTCTTCGGGAGCTCGGGGGTGAAGAGTACTTCCTCGGGCCGGGCGATCGGGCCGATGGCGTCCTCGACGCCCTCGACGATCGACTGTTTCATTTCTTCGCCCTCCTCGTAGCCGTCCTCGAGGATGACGTAGGTGTAGACCGCCTCGCCTTTCATTTCGTGGTCGCCGCCGACCGCGGCAGCCTCGGCGACGCCCTCGACGCCGACGACCGCCGACTCGATCTCCATCGTTCCGAGCCGGTGTCCGGAGACGTTGATGACGTCGTCGACGCGGCCGAGGATCGTGATGTAGTCGTCCTCGTCGATCTTCGCGCCGTCCTCGGGGAAGTACACCCACTCGTCCGAGTCGGGATCGGAGTACGCCTCCCAGTACTCCGAGACGAACCGCTCGTCGTTTTTATACAGCGTCCGCAGCATGCCGGGCCAGGGCTTGTTGACCGTCACGTAGCCGGCCTCGCCGGGGGCGACTTCCTCGCCCGCCTCGTCGACGACCTGGGCGTCGATCCCGGGCAGCGGCGGCCCGGCCGCGCCGGGCTTCATCGTCCCGACGCCGGGGAGGGTGGTGATCATCATCCCGCCGGTCTCGGTCTGCCACCACGTATCGACGATCGGGCAGGACTCCCCGCCGATGTGTTTGTAGTACCACTTCCAGGCCTTCGGGTTGATGGGTTCCCCGACCGTTCCGAGGAGCCGAAGCGACGAGAGGTCGTGTCGATCCGGGTAGTCCGAACCCCACTTCATGAACGCCCGGATCGCCGTCGGCGCCGTGTACAACTGGTTGACGTCGTAGCTGTCGACGATGTCCCACATCCGGTCCTTGTCGGGGTAGTCGGGCGTCCCCTCGTACATGACCGTGGTCGTTCCGAGCGCCAGCGGCCCGTAAACGATGTAGGAGTGGCCCGTGATCCACCCGATGTCGGCCGAACACCAGTAGGTGTCCTCGGGTTTGACGTCCAACACCGCGTGGGACGTCCAGGCGGCATACGAGAGGTACCCGCCGGTCGTGTGTTTGACGCCTTTCGGTTTTCCCGTCGTCCCCGAGGTGTACATGAGAAACAACATGTCCTCGGCGTCGCGGGTGACCGCCTCGACCGACGCGCCCTCGTGGTCGGCCACGAGGTCGTCGTAGTCGAGTTGGTCCTCGGCGAGTTCGTGGTCGAGGGCGTCGCCGAGGCGGTCGACGACGACCGTCGTCGTGTCGTGTGCGACGTCCGCGAGGCCCTCGTTGGTCTTTTCGAGGTGGTTGAGGGGATCGCCGCGGCGGTAGTAGCCGTCGCAGGTGACCAGATACTCCGAGTCGGCCGACTCCATCCGGGTCGCGAGCGCGTCGGCGGAGAAGCCGGCGAAGACCACGGAGTGGGGCGCGCCGATCCGGGCACACGCCAACATCGCGATCGGCAACTCCGGGATCATCGGCATGTACATCGTGACGACGTCGTCCTCCTCGACGCCGAGATCACGGAGCGCCGCGGCGGTTTCGTTGACCTCACGGTGGAGGTCCTCGTAGGTGTACTCGCGGGACTCGCCGAGTTCGCCCTCCCAGTGGATCGCGGTCTCGTCGCCGCGGTCGTCGAGGTGTCGATCGAGACAGTTCGCGGACGCGTTCAATTCCCCGCCGGTGAACCACTCGTAGAACGGTTCGTCGTCGTCGACGAGCACCTCGTCGTAGTCGCTTTCCCACTGTAGGAGGTCGGCTGCTCGCTCCCAACAGTCCGGCCAGTTCTCCTCGAACTCCTCGTAGATTTCGGGATCCGAGACGTTCGCCTGCTCGACGAACGACGCGGGCGGCTCGAAGGATTCCTGTTCTGCGAGCCGTGCTTCCAGTTGTGTGTCGTCCGAATCAGACATTACATCGTACCGGACATATGCGACCCTAATAAGCGGGGGATCTAAGCATGCAAACCCTACGCGTTCGAGTGCCCACTTCCCGGGGTGATTCGGAACGGACGTTACGCTACGACCGCCCCCTAGGCGGGCGAAGCGGACGATCGGTCGGAACCCGGAGGACGAGAGGCGGTCCGTCGCCGGACGATGCAGGGGTCTCGAGGGGTGCGTCCCGCGGTGGGAGTCGAACGTACCGGCCGGTGCGACCCCGGCCGCTACACCGACGGCTCCGGAACGCCGCCGCCGATGTGCTCTCGGGTGTGGTCGAAAAACGACGAGAGAAGCTTTCGTTCGGCCTTTCGGAGGTGGTTGTGCAACGTTGGCGAGGAGACGCCCATCGACTCGGCGACCTCCTCGGCGGTCGACCCGCGGGGCCAATCGAAGTAGCCCGAAAAGTACGCCGCCCGGAGCGCGGAGCGCTGTTTGTCCGTCAGCGACTCCGAAAGGGAGTTCCGGAACTCAGCGATCGTCTCGACGGGGCGGTCAGCGGCGTGTTTCGCCCGGAGGGTCGTCTCCGGAAACGACGCCTGTAGCCCTTTGACGACGGATCGAACGCCGGTCTCCTGTGCGATCTCGGCGCGGATCGTCTGCTCGCCGGAGTCGGCGACCCCCTCGCGGATCGTCGCGCCGATTTCGGTCAGCGTGAGGGCAGGCGAACTCCCCTCCACGGTGAGCTCGAGCAGCGAGCTGTCGTCGTACTCGCGGATATAACGGCCGTCGGTCACGCCGGACGCGGCCGTTGCGGTGTCGAGAAACGCGTCCGGTTGGGCGTCCGAGAGGGCCGCATAGAACAACAGCGATCCTTCGGCGACGGGGACGACCGCCTGGATCGAACAGACGCAGTCGTGTTCGGCCGTCGCGGCAACGAGAAACGCCCCCGGATCCGTGCAGCCGAACTCCAGCTCGACGACCGTGTCGGCCAACAGCAGGTTCCGGCGTTCGATGGCGGTGATCGCGTGGCCGACGTGGGCACCGAGATCCGAAAGCAGCGTCCGCTCGCGGTCGCCGAAGGCCGTTCCGCGGCCGGTGAAGACGGCCAACAGCCCGTACGTCGTTTCGCCGTACGCGAGCGGGATGATACCGACCGCGCGGGCTTCCGAGACGCCGTCGGCCCCGAAAGGACCGAGCGTGTCGGTCGGGAACTCGTTGCCGGCCACCCGTGGGCGGCCGGTTTCGAGCGCCGAGGACAACACCGAGGAGTCGATGTCGATCGCGGATTCGTCGGCTGCCGGCGCACCCGCCGCCGCTCGCGGTTGGAGCCGCGATCCACCGGGATCGGTGCCGCCGATCCAGGCGGCGAGGTAGGCGTCGCTGTCGGCCAGCGATTCGCAGACGGCGGCCTCGATCTCCGATCGGGTCGAGGCGTCGATCAGTTCCCGACCGGCGGCGTTGATGTCGGCGACCAGCCCCTCGAGTCCTTCGAGCGTCTCACAGCGCCGCACCAGCGACCGCTCGCGGCGGATCCGTTCGGTCACGTCCGTCGCGACGATTACCGCGAACTCCACCTCGTTGTCGCCGGCCGGGGCGACGTTCTGTCGGACGTGGACCCGCTCGCCGCTCTTGCGTCGCAGCGTCACTTGTCCGGTCCAAGGGTCACCGTCGAGGACTGTCTCGCGAAGCTCCTCGTAGTAGGCGTCGGTGTCCTCGCCGGAGCTGAGAATGTCGGCCGCGGGCCGGCCGACGACCTCGCTTTGGGTGTAGCCGATCAGCTCCTCGAAGGCGGCGTTGACGTACTCGATCTCACCCGTCGGGGAGACGAAGCAGATCGGCTGTCCGGCGGCCGAAACCGCCCGACGGAACGTACTCGCCGTGCGTCCGTCTTCGGTGTCGTCGTCGGCCCAGAGGACGGCGACGAACCCCGAGTGCTGGTCGGCTCCCCGGCGCGAGACTAACGCGACGATACGGACTCGATCGCCCTCGGCCGTCCGGAACCAACACGTCTCGACGGTGAAGTCCTCGCGGCCGGCCGAGGCGAGGACCTCCTTCGGCCGGGCCCGCTCGCGGGCGTCGTCGGTGAACAGCCGCCCGAACGGCGTCCCGACGACGGCGTTTCGGTCGTATCCGAGCAGTCCCTCGACGTCGCCGCCGCCGCCGACGATCCGGCCGTCGGCGTCCAGTTCGAGCCCGACCGTGCCCGCGGTCCCCTCGAACGGGAGTCCGCCGCCGGTCGTCGGCGCAGAATCCGAGAAGGCGGCGGCTATCTCCGCGTCGTCCGCCGGTTCGAGGTACCGATCGAGCGCCTCGAGTCGGTTCCACCCTCCGATGGTCCGGACGATCCGGGGATCGATGCCGTCCTCGACGAGCAGCCGCCTGGCGAAGTACCGCCGGAGCACGTCGCTCGAGACGTCCCCGAGGCGGCTCTGCCCGGTTATTTCGGCGGCACGGGAGGCGACCTCGGAGACGAGCATCTGGACCCGACGCGGCGTGACGTCGAGCAGCCGATTGTCGGGGGCGACACCGGCGGTCGCGGCGTATTCGTCCACGAGGCGGGCCAGCTCGGCCCGGAGATACGTCCGCCGGCAGGTGTTTCCGTCGCTGCCGCGGACGGACAGAAAGTGATGTACCACTCCCTCGAACCGGCGGCGGTCGACGTCGCCGGGGCGGATCCGGGTCTGTTCGGCGGGTCGAACGCCCGACTCCGCGAGAAGTCTGACGACGAGACGCCCGCGCGTGGTCGCCGCGGCCTCCCGAAGCTGCTCGTACTCCCGACGGCCGAGCGGATCGCTCATTTCGTAATGGTCGAACCACCCGAAACATTAGTTCTTCGGATGCAATCGGCGGGCGAACGCCCGAAAACAACCCCGGACGGACGCTATTTCGTCCCCGGATACGTCCACTCGGTTCGGTGACCGACGCGCCGGTGGATCGCGTCTGCGTTTCGTTTATCTGTCTAGACGCGAAGTCAGTGCTCCGACTCGAGGTACGACTGGGAGTCCCCCGACAGCCGCGCCCGGAGTTCCCCGACGATCTCGGGGTTCCGGAGGGCGCTGATATCGCCGAGCTCCTCGCCGGTCGCGATATCCTCCAGCAGGCGTCGCATGATCTTCCCCGAGCGGGTCTTCGGGAGTTCGGGAGTGAACACGACGTGATCGGGAAGCGCTACGTCGCCGATCTCCCGCTCGATCGCCGCCACGACGGTGTTCCGGAGGGCTGCGTCGCCCGTGTGCCCCTGTTCGGTGCTGACGTAGACGATGAGGTCCCCGCCCGCGCTCGTGACGGCCGCCTCGGCGACGCCCCCGACGCCGACGACCGCCGACTCGATCTCCATCGTCCCGATCGTGGCGTCGCCGATCGGAATCACGTCGTCGACGCGGCCGAGGATCGTGATGTACCCGTCCTCGTCGATCTTCGCGCCGTCGCCCGGCACGTAGGTCCACTCGTCCGAATCGGGGTCGGAGTACGCCTCCCAGTACTCCGAGACGAACCGCCCGTCCTCGTCGCCGGCGAGCCCGCGAAGCATGCCGGGCCAGGGCCTCTCGACGGTCAGAAAGCCGGCCTCGCCGGGGGCGACTTCCTCGCCCGCCTCGTCGACGACCTGGGCGTCGATCCCGGGCAGCGGCGGCCCGGCCGATCCGGGCTTCATCGTTCCGACACCGGGGAGGGTGGTGATCATCATCCCGCCGGTCTCGGCCTGCCACCACGTATCGACGATCGGGCAGGACTCCCCGCCGACGTGTTTGTAGTACCACTTCCAGGCCTTCGGGTTGATCGCCTCGCCGACGGTCCCGAGTAACCGAAGCGACGAGAGGTCGTGTCGATCCGGGTAGTCCGAACCCCACTTCATGAACGCCCGGATCGCCGTCGGCGCCGTATAGAAGACGTTTACATCGTAGCGCTCGATGAGCTCCCAGATGCGGGTCTTCTCCGGGTAGTCGGGTGTTTCCTCATAGATCACCGTGGTCGTTCCGAGCGCCAGCGGCCCGTAAACGATGTAGGAATGCCCTGTGATCCACCCGATGTCGGCCGAACACCAGTAGGTGTCCTCCGGCTTGACGTCCAACACCGCATGGGAGGTCCAGGCGACGTGCGAGAGGTACCCACCGGTCGTGTGTCTGACCGCCTTCGGTTTCCCCGTCGTCCCCGAGGTGTACATCACGAAGAGGTCGTCTTCGGCGTCGCGGGCGACCGGATCGACGGTCCGTCCGCGGTTCCGGTCGACGATGTCGTCGTAGTCGTGTTGGGCCTCGCCCAGCGAGTGCGGTAGGCTGGCGCCGAGGCGGTCGACGACGACCGTCTCGACGTCCCGATCGATGCGTCTGACCGCCCGGTCGGCTTTCCCCTTGTGGTTGAGGGGATCGCCGCGGCGGTAGTAGCCGTCGCAGGTGACCAGATACTCCGAGTCGGCCGATTCCATCCGGGTCGCGAGCGCGTCGGCGGAGAAGCCGGCGAAGACCACGGAGTGGGGCGCGCCGATCCGGGCACACGCCAGCATCGCGATCGGCAACTCCGGGATCATCGGCAGATACAGCGTGACGATGTCGTCCTCCTCGACGCCGAGATCACGGAGCGCCGCCGCGAACGCCTCGGTCTCGCGTTTGACATCACCGTAAGTGTAGGTCTCCGTCTCGCCGCGCTTGCCGACCCACCGGAGCGCCGCGCGGTTCTTGCGGCCCGCCTCGACGTGCCTGTCGATGCAGTTGTACGCCGCGTTGAGCCGGCCGCCGGTGAACCACCGATACCGGGGCGCTGACGACGTGTCGAGGACGTCCTCCCAGGGCCGATCCCACTCGAGCAGGTCGGCGGCTCGCTCCCAGCAGTCCGGCCAGTTCTCCTCGAACGCCTCGTAGATCCCGGGGTCCGACACGTTCGCTTGCTCGACGAACGACGCGGGCGGCTCGAACGACTCTTGCTCTTCGAGCCACGCCTCGAGTTCGACCGATTCCCCGGGTTCCATCGAAGAACTGTTCGACCAGCGAGTGAATAAACGTTCCCCAGGCGGTGCGGACGGCGGGCACACTGGGTCGGTGTCGCCGCGGCCGGCCGTTCGGACCGCCCCGGAGCGCCGCAACTGGTATACTCGGCCGCTCCGGAGTGTGTCGTGATGTCGGCCCGAACGATCCTCGTCGCCGGGACCGCGAGCCACGTCGGCAAGTCGACCGTCGCCGCCGGGCTCTGTCGATCCCTCGCCGACCGGGGCGTCTCCGTCGCGCCGTTCAAGGCACAGAACATGTCCAACAACGCCCGTGCGGTGGCGCGGGCGACCGGCGAAGGGTTCGGCGAAATCGGCGTCTCCCAGTACGTCCAGGCCAGCGCGGCCCGGATCCCGGCGACGACCGACCACAACCCGGTCCTCTTGAAGCCTCGCGGCGACGGCGAGTCCCAGCTCGTCCTCGACGGCGAGGCGATCGAGCACTTCGCCGCGGGGGCGTACTACGGGAAACACTGGGAGCGGGCAAGAGCGACCGCCGAGGCCGCCCACGAGCGGCTGGCGGCGACCCACGACGTCGTGATCGCGGAGGGGGCCGGGTCGATCGCCGAAATCAACCTCCACGAGCGCGACCTCGCGAACCTCGAAACGGCGCGCTTTGCCGACGCCGACGTGTTGCTCGTCGCCGACATCGAGCGCGGCGGCGTCTTCGCGTCGATCCTCGGGACGCTCGAGTTGCTCCCCGACGACGTCCGCGACCGGGTCGAAGGCGTCGTCGTCACGAAGTTCCGCGGGGACCGCTCGATCCTCGACCCCGGCATCGACCGCATCGAGGAGCTGACGGGCGTGGACGTGCTCGGCGTGCTCCCCTACGACGACCCGGGACTACCGGAGGAGGACAGCGTCTCCCTGCCAGCACCGGATTCTCCGGGGACGATCGGCGGCGACGGCACCGGTCCCGACCAGTCCGTGACGGTCGCGGTCCCCCGGTTCCCGCGGGCGTCGAACGTCACCGACATCGAACCACTCGCGCGGGTACCCGGCGTCCGGGTCCGGTTCGTGCCGCTCGACTCGCCGCTCGACGCCGACGCGGTCGTCCTCACGGGGACGAAGAACACCGTCGACGATGCGATCGCCGCCGCCGAGGGCGGCCTTTATAAAGAGCTTCGGGCGTTCGAGGGGCCGATCGTCGGGCTCTGTGGCGGCTATCAGCTCCTCGGCGTGCGGCTCTCGAACGCCTCGATCGAGGGGACTGGCGACGCGGAGGCGGTCGCGGGCGCGGGGCTGCTCCCGGTGGAAACGCGGTTCAGCCGCGAGAAGACCGTCGAACCCGTCGAGCGACGGCTCCGGGGGTGTGGTCCTCTGGCCGACGCGTCGGGGACCGTCTCGGGCTACGAGATCCACATGGGCGACAGCGATCCCCTCCCGGACGCCGACGTCGAGCGACCGTTCGACGGCGGCGGCGCGGCCGACGGCGACGTCTTCGGTACCTACCTCCACGGCCTCTTCGAGAACCGCCTCGCCCGCGAGGCGTTCGTCGACCGCGTCTACGCGGCGGCGGGGCGCGACCGACCGGAAGCCGAGGGCGACCGGGAGTCGCCGTACGACCGCGCCGCCGGGCTGGTCGAGCGGATCGACCTCGATCCGTTCGAGCTGTAGAAGTATTTAAATGGTCCAGCACTGCCGTGGGACGATATATAAATGCTCTCACGACTCGCCGACGACGATATAAAAAGGGACGGTCTCCTCGCGGCGGTACGCGCCCCGGGCGAGTTGAGCGACCGCGGTTCGGCCCATCTCGCGCCACTCGGCGCGGAGCGAGTCGAGCGCTTCCTCGGTACCGGCCATCGATCCCCGGCGCTCGCGCAGCCCCGCCCCGCTCGCCTTCCGGCCGATCGCCTCGACCTCCGAGTCGGTGTACGGCGGCTCGACGACGAGCGCCTGCTCGTAGCGCCGCGTCCGTACGTTTGAGAGACCGGCGGCCCGGAATACGTCGGCAGCGTCGGCCCCGAGCGCGACGTCTGTGTCGACGCCTTCGAGGTATCGCTCGCGCGCCCGTCGGGCGAGAGCCGGTTCGGCCTCGACGGTCGATTCGACGCCGACCGCCGCGTTGTCGGGTTCGATACAGGCGACGCGGTCGGCCGCCACGCGGGCGAACTCCCGGACCGCCCGCCCCGGGTCGGGGAGGTTTATCAACAGGGCCTGACAGGCGACCAGGTCGACGCTCCCGTCGGCGAACGGGAGCCGGTAGGCGTCCCCCCGGACCGTCGGCCCCTCGAGTTCGGCCAGCAGCCGGGCGTCGCGGTCGCAGCCGACGACCTCGCCGGGGCACTCCTCGCGGAGCACCCGGGTCAGCGCCCCCTCCCCGCACCCGACGTCTACGACGCGCTCGCAGTCGTCGATAGAGAGGTCCGCGAGGGCCTCGCGGCTGTCGGCCCACATTCCGCGGCGCGTCTCCCGCAGGTATTCGGCATCGAATCGCCGCATCGCCTCTCGTTGGGAACGGATATATAAAAGCCCCGCGGGGCGGAGCGGGGCGCGAGAAGCGCTCGGAACGGGCGTCTGCTTGTATACGCCGCCGGTCGGAGATTATAAATCCCGCGCCGGCGTTCATTTATATATCCGGTCGACGGTCGGCGGCCGGCTGTGCGATCCGGGTGATCGTGACCGCGTAGACGATTCCGCAGTCCGGACAGGAGACATGACGGTCCGTTTCGGTGGCCTCGATCGACCGGCCGCACTCACAGGAGATCGTACAGTCCATACCGCCGCCTGGGACTGCTGGGGACGTAGTTATACGCCGGTTACTCGTCGGGTCGGCGATATAGGGCCGCCGTACCGTCCGTCAGGTCGGTGATATAGGGCCGCCGTACCGTCCGTCGGCGCGGCCTCAGCCACGCTACGCGCCGCGGAGTTCCCGGACTCGCTCGACGTTCCAGGCGAAGGACTTGCCGTCTTCGGTCGGCGTCTCCAGGACGAACGGGACGTCCGCGACGGCGTCGTGGTTCACGAATGCGGCCATCCCGGCCTCGCCGATCAGTCCCTCGCCGACGTGGGCGTGTTCGTCCTTGTTCGTCCCGCAGCCGTGTTTGGAGTCGTTGAGATGGACGCACTCGAGGTGGTCGAGGCCGACGGCGTCGTCGAACTCCGCGAACGTCTCCTCGACGCCCTCGGGCGTCGAGAGGTCGTAGCCCGCAGCGAAGAGGTGAGCGGTGTCGAGACAGACGTCGAGGCCCAGCCCGCAGCGATCGAGCACGCCCGCGAGTTCCTCGAAGGTGCCCCCGAGTTTCGTCCCGCTGCCGGCGTCGGACTCGATGAGCACAGTCACGCCGTCGGGGACGTCGAGTTCCTCGAGCGCCGAGGCGGCGTTGTCGAGGCCGCCCTCGACGCCCGCGCCGGTGTGGGCGCCCAGATGGACGTTGACGTACGGGACGTCGAGCTTCGCGGCCGCGTCGACCTCCGCCTGCATCGAGGCGATGGACTTCTCCCGGAGGTCGGCCTTCGGCGTACAGAGGTTGACGAGATAGGAGCTGTGGATGACCCACGGGCCGATGCCGTGGTCGGCCGAGCGATCGCGGAACCGCTCGGCCTCCTCGTCGTCGATGTTCGGTTCGCGCCAGACCTGCGGCGAGTGGGTGAATATCTGCCCGCAGTTGCCGTCGTACTCGAGTTGTTCCTCGACCGCGTTGTGGACGCCCCCGGCGATGGAGGTGTGGGCACCGATCCGAAGCATACCGACAGTCCGGGCAGAGTACCAATAGAGGCTTCGAATCCGGGCTGACGGCGGCTGAGAACGGACGGCAGGGACATCGGAAGTTGGGGTGGGGATGCGTCGGTGGAACCCTACCGTCCGACTCTACCAACGGTATTGGCACACGTGGGTATTGACACGGTACCACACGTCTCGGAAAGTAATACCGTACTTCGCCACCGCGAACGGTCGTACCGCCCGATTTGACCCCACGTGACGACCGGTTCGATCCCAGCGCGACGGCCGGTTCGATCCCAGCGCGACGACCGGTTCGATCCCAGCGCGACGACCGGTTCGACCCCGCGTCGACCCCGAATCGGCGTCGACTCGGCGTTAATTCGGGGCGTCTCGGTCCTCGATCCACCGGTCGGCGGCGTACTTCCGGTCGCACAACTCGGCGGCGCGCTCGCGCTCGGCGTCGGTCCACGCGCCCGCCTCGGCACCGGCCCACTCCGCCAGCGCCGATTCCAAGCGGTCGACGAACGCCGAACGGTCCGGATCGACGCCCGAGGGCTCCGAGACCCCGCCCACGCGCTCGGCGAACGCGCCGGGACCGACGGGCGGGTCGACAAACGGGGCGAGATGCGCCTCCGGGTCGGACTCGAAGGTCAACGAACCGTGCTGGACGACCGCCTCGCGGGTCCGATACTGGGCGTTGCCGGCGAGCTTTCGGCCGTCGGGACCGACGAGGTCGTGGGCGGGATCGAGCGCCCGGAGATAACAGAGCGGCTCCCACAGCGCTGGCGCGCCCGCGTCCGCGAACCCGACGTCGGCCCCGGCCGCCTCGACGGCGGCGAGCACCGGTTCGAGGAGTTCCCGATAGCAGTCGGTCACGTCGCCGGGAAACGCCGATTTCGGGGCGACGATCGAGTAGGCGACGTCCCCGGTCGCGTCGTGGTAGATCGCGCCACCGCCCGTCTGGCGGCGCGTAACGTCGATACCGGCCGACGAGCAGTACTCCCGGTCGACGACCGCGGCGTCGGTGCCGTAGCCGAGCGAGACGGTGCTCGGCGTCCAGCGGTAGAGCCGAACCGTCGCCGGGCCGCCCGCGGCGACCGTCTCCGCGGCGACCTCGTCGAACGCCATCGAAAGCGGGCCGCCGAGTCGCTCCTCTGGAATGAGCCGCCAGTCCATACCCCGTCTGTGCCGGCGGCGGATAAATCGGTTGTCGTCGTGGGACGCGCGTCGCGGGCAGAGGCTCGTCGCCGCCCGACTTCGGACGGGACCCGAGCGACCGCCACGGCCCGAACGCGCGGACGTATCCGCTCTGAGTCACGGACGCGTCTGTCCGCTTCGACAGGTTAATACGCCGAACGGGCGACCGCAGTAGCGACTACGTAGATATGTCCCGGGGCGTCAACTGGAAGGCGAGCGTGGGGCTTCTCGGAGTCGGAATCAAATATCTCGCCGTCACGATGGTGATACCACTGATCGTAGCTGTCGCCTACGGGGAAGACGCCTGGGTGTTTCTCGTCTCGATGGCGCTCGTGGCCGTGATCGGGCTCGTCGTGGAACGGGTGGATCCGGATCCGGACCTCGGTCCCCGGGAGGCGTTGTTGTTCGTCTCGCTCGCGTGGCTCGCCGCTGCGGCTATCGGTACCATCCCCTACCTACTCGCCGGTTACGGCACGGCGTCGACAGTTGCTCACCCAGTGAACGCGCTGTTCGAGTCGATGAGCGGGTTCACCACCACGGGAGCGACTGTGCTCGGCGAGATCAGCACGGAGCGCCACTCCCACGCCATACTGATGTGGCGCCAGCTCACGCAGTGGCTCGGCGGGATGGGGATTATCGTGCTCATGATCGCCATCCTGCCCGAAATCGCTGTCAACGGTGCCCAACTGATGGAGTCGGAGGCGCCGGGGCCGGAACTGCAAAAGCTCACGCCGAGAATAGAGGAGACGGCGCGCGCGCTGTGGCTGATCTACTTCGGGTTCACCGTGGTGTACATCCTCATCCTGTACGGGCTCCACCTCCTCGGGATGGCGCCGAACATGGACCTCTTCAACGCGATCGCCCACGGGTTCACGACCCTCCCGACCGGTGGGTTCTCGCCGGAGGCCGACAGCATCGCGGCTTTTTCCGCTGCCGTGCAGTGGGTCGTCATCCCGTTCATGATCGTGGCCGGCGTCAACTTCGCGCTGTTTTGGCACGTACTACGCGGCGAGGCGGAAGTCATGCTCGAGAACGCGGAGTTCCGCACGTACGCCGGTGCCATCGCAGTCGTGACCGCCGTCCTCGCGGTGATGCTGTTCCGCGGCGCGGCGCCGGCCATCGAGTTGGGCGGGGCGACGCAGGGGATGGCCGAGAACTCGCTTCGGCAGGCGGCGTTCCAGATCGGGTCGTTGTTGAACTCGACGGGGTTCGCCACGGCCGACTTCGCACAGTGGGACGCCGACGCACAGATCCTGCTCATGCTCACGATGTTCATTGGCGGCTCGGCCGGCTCGACCGGCGGGGGCGTCAAGATCGTGCGATGGCTCGTCGTCGGGAAGGCGATCCGCCGAGAGCTGTTCACCTCGGCACACCCCGATGTCGTCCAGCCGGTCCGTCTGAGTGGGAACGTCGTCGACGAGGACGCCATCCGCGGGATCATGGCGTTCACCATCCTGTACGTCGTCCTGTTCGGGGTCTCGGCCGTGTTTCTGTCGCTCGACGCCGCACGGATCGGGG
Organism: Natronomonas moolapensis 8.8.11; assembly: GCF_000591055.1. Taxonomy (GTDB): domain Archaea; phylum Halobacteriota; class Halobacteria; order Halobacteriales; family Haloarculaceae; genus Natronomonas; species Natronomonas moolapensis. The sequence goes on from NC_020388.1 coordinate 2,664,277, forward strand.
TCCAGTTGACGATGCTGGAATCGACGAGCGCATCGCTCGCGACCATCGGGAACATCGGACCGGGGTTCGGTCGGTTCGGTCCGTTCGGGAGCTACCTCTTTTTATCGGACGCCTCGAAGCTGCTGCTGATCTTTTTGATGTGGATCGGGCGACTGGAGATCGTCCCGGTGCTCGCGGTGTTCGTTTCCGCGATCGACGGTCAGTGACGGCCAGATCGGTCTCGACCGACGTATGCCTGGATCGCTCCGACGAGCGCTGACGCCGGGGGCTCCGCGTTCGGCCCGGACGGGTCTGTACGGTTCCCGGCTGAGCGTCCGCTCCTTGCTCGAGTCGAGATGTGCTTCGTCAGAGACACCGGCCCGACGGTGTGATTTTCTGTATAGCCATATGTGGTTTGTCAGTGGGACGGACCCGAGATACGCGCGAGCGAAAGAACAGGTGACGTACAGCGGTCGGGTTCCCGGACATACCCCGAATCCAGTAGAGAGAGCTATCGAAAGAGGCTCCGGCTCCCGCCAAAAGTGCCTCAGTGGCGTTACTGGCCGGTATCGGGTAACAACTCCCGGTCGAGTCGCTCGACGGTTTGGTCCGCGACTGTCCGCAGGTTCACGGCGTCTTCGCGGTTGTACGAGACGAGCGTCTCCAGGGAGCCGTCGACGCCGCGTTCGTGTTCGCGCCACAGCCGGACGGCGTCCCGTCCCGACATATCCGGCCGGTCGCGTTCGACGCCGACCTCGGGTTCGATCGTTTTCAGCCCGCCGGTCAGGCCGACGCGTCTGCAGGGGTACATCAAATCGAGGTGTGGCCGGTCGATGTCGAGATCGAAGGCGGTCTCGAGGAACGGGACGTCGAAGCGCGCCCCGTTGAACGTGACGAGTAACGGCGCCTCAAGCAAGTCCGCGAGGGATTCACGCGTCAGGTCGTCGCCACGGACGAGCGTCTCCGTGTCGCCGTCTCGGTGTGCACTGACACAGGTCACAGTATCGCGGTCGTGGTCGAGCCCCGTCGTCTCGATGTCGAAAAAACACGCCTCTTCGCGGAAGTTCTCGTAGAGCCGCCAGCGCTCCTTCGAGGGAAGGACTTGCTCGAAGAACGCCGAGTCACCGTCGTCGAGGCGCGGACGGGCTCGCTCGATGAACGATTCGACCCGCTCTGCGGTCGTCGGGCCGCACAGCGACGGGTCGAACTCCGACCAGGTCCGCGCACCTGCCTGCCACAGCTTTCGCTCAGTGGTCCGGCCGACCCCCTCGATTCCGATGTAGGTGTTTTCGAGACGCACGAGCGGCCGTTCGGGGTCCACCCGCCTAAACGTCCCGTTCGTACTCCAGCTCTCGGGCGACCGACGCCGCGACGTCCGGGCCACACTCCCGCTCGACCAGGTGCAACGCGAGGTCGATGCCCGACGTGATCCCGCCGGCAGTCAGCACCCGCCCGTCGTCGACGAAGCGGGCCTCCCGGGCCACACAGCCCGTATCGCGGAGGTCCGCCAAGGCGGTGTGGTGGGTCGTCGCGGGCCGGCCTTCGAGTAGCCCCGCGGCGGCCAGCAACATCGCGCCGGTGCAGACCGAGGCGACCGTCGCGCCGGCGGCGAAGGCGTCGGCGATGACCTCGGGAAGGTCACCGCGGTCGTACTCGCGTCTGACGCCCGGCCCATCGGGGTCGTTCCAACCGCCGCCGGGGACCACGAGTGCTTCGGGCGAATCGGAGACCGTGCCGTCGGGTTCGACGCGGAGGCCGCTTCTGGCCTCGACCCGATCGGCCGGCGTCACCGTTACCAATCGGGCGTCGACCCCGTCGCGCCGGGCGGCGAGTCGGAAAACCTCGTAGGGAGCGATCGCGTCGAGTTCGTCGAACCCCTCGAAAAGGAGGACATCCACGCGCATACGGTCGACTCGCCGCCTGGGAACATATACCCGCCGGACGGTCGGTAAACCGTATTCAACGATATCAAATCGCCGTGTCCCAGAAGTTGAGACTGGCCGTCTCAATGCATATGGTTCCGAATCTACTGGGAGCAAGTTGTTCTTGTCACTCGCTGAATCTTCTGAAGTGATCGCCCTCGAAAGATGCCAAGGTATCAATCACCAATTGTTTCTATATATCTGAAGAATTTATTGAACAGCGGCACGAGCCTGTAGCAACGTTTTGGATCCGTCAAAGCGCCCAGATTACAAGAAAGTCAAGACGGCCTTAAGATTAGAAGAAAGTCAAGAAGATCATCAAATAGGGTGGATCGCGTTCGCTGTCACATACGGCTTATCGCCAACCACTCACCGACTACCCTGTTGATCCGCCCCTCTGATTGGGGACGGGTGTTGATATGATGAAAAGAACCTTTAGAAGGGTGCGGTCGGGGTTCCATCGTCGTCTCCGCCGCTTTCTCCGCTGTCGGTTGTTTCTCCAGGGAATGAAGGGCTCTTGCCGCCGTGCCCACTCCCACCACCACCGCCGGTATTAGCGTGAACGGTCTCTATTTCGGCAATCTCATTCACCATCCGTTTCTTGATAGCCTGGATCGTCATCGGCGATATACCGCACCCGCTGCACGCACCCCCGAGCTGGATCGACACTTCGCCACTCTCGCGGTCAAGGTTCTGGATCGCTGCCGATCCCCCGTGCATTTCGATTTGTGGGAAGTTTTTCTGTAGGAAAGTCCCGATTTCCTCGCGCAGGTCGTCCTCACTTTTGACTTCGGAATTCATATTCTTCTGTTTCGACTCTGGCCGTATAACTCTGAATTAACATGATTTTTTGATTTGTTCCAAAGTGATATCATCAGCGGTATAACTGGTGCAGTCTCTTGCTGGATTAATATGGTTCGAAAAGGGATGAGGCGAGGTGCCACGCCTCCGTGATAGACTCTGGCCAACGCGTGTCCTCCAGGGGCCCCGACTCTCGAGTGGCCGGGGGGTGTAGTCACTGCCGGGTCCGGCCACTGAATCTTTTATTTTTTCCGACCGTCGATCCAGTGATGACCGAATTCGATCGGGAGAAATTCGAAGAGAAATACGTGCACTATTTCGAGGAACTGGAGACGGCATACTCGAACGCGTATCAGCAACTCCACGGACAGGCTAACTCAGAGGTTCTCCGCGCTATCGACCGGCAGGTGCTCAACGAGAGTGAGCCGGTCTACGAGGGCGATGGACAATTTCGCGTCACTTTGCCCGACGATATCGAAGAACGGAGACAGACCTTGCCAGGCGACGAGGAGACCTTTGACGCCGTTCTCACGGAGTTCGTCGATCGGATTGAAAATGAATTGCGCCAAATTTTCGGATTTGAAGAGTAAGCGCGGGGTAGGGTCCTTTGATCTGGAGGTGGGATCAAAACACTAGTCGCCACGAATACAGCGGTAGCGATATCGTTGCGCTCTCAACCCCTGCTCTACTGAATTGAATTATATCTGGTCGCTACGCTCGCGTGTGGCTTCTCCGATGCCAGCATTCGCTGAACAAGCAGGACACGCGTACACTACGCCTGACTCATCGCCAAACACTCGTATGAACCGATCCGAAACGTGCTCTCCGCAGGTGCTGCATTCTGGCATGGTGTTATCGATACGGAAGGCGTCCAATTCTGGATCTGGGAGTATCGTCGTCTACGTGATTTAGAACACCTGCAATATTGATCAGAGCGTCTGTGCACCCGTCATAGCTCGACACGACACCGGTTGGGACAGCGGGTGAACGGTGAACCGACATGTCAGTATCTGTCATCGCTCAGTAGAACTCCCGGACAAGGTCCATCGCGTCGTCCGGGGCGCCGTCGGGGATGTCGGCCATGTTCTCGGTGAGTCCTTCTCGCTGTTCCCAGGGGGTGGAGTTCTCGTCTCGGTAAATGATGCCTTGGTACTCCTTGTCGGCGTCGAGGATGGCGTCTTTTGCGTCGTCGTAGTCGGTCGGGTCGTGGTTGTTTTCTTGTAGGTCGACGATGGAGTCTCTGAAGTAGTCGTAGGTGTCCACGTCGTTGAACGTCACACACGGTGAATAGACGTTGACGAAGCCGAAGCCGTCGTGTTCCACCGCCTGCTGGACGATCTCGGTGTGGCGCTGTGCGTCCGACGAGAACGACTGGGCAATGAACGTCCCGCCGGCAGCCAGCGCGAGCGCGAGTGGGTTGACCGGCGGCTGTTTCGGACCATCTGGCGTCGTCGACGTCTCGAAGTCCTCACGCGACGTCGGCGAGGCTTGGCCCTTCGTCAGCCCGTAGATGCGGTTGTCCATCACGATGTAGCTCATATCGACGTTGCGGCGGACGGCGTGGATGAAGTGGCCCGCACCGATGGAGTACCCGTCACCGTCACCACCGGCGACCATGACCTCCAAGTTCGGGTTGGCCAACTTCGTGCCGATACCGACGGAGAGCGCGCGGCCGTGGACACCGTGGAGCGCGTAGCTGTGCATGTAGGTGCCAATCTTTCCCGAACAGCCGATACCGGCGACGACGAACGTGTTGTCCGGGTCATTGCCGGTGTTTGCGAGCGCTTTCATCATCCCGTTCATCGTCCCGAAATCACCGCAGCCGGGACACCAGGTGGGCTGCTTGTCGGATTTGAAGTGGGTGAATCTGACGTCTGCACTCATATTGTTATCTTCTTCGCCTCCCGATCTTGACAGCCGGGTTCGCTGCTGTGTTGTTTCTCATTCCCGATCACCAGTCGCTCAAGTGATTGCTTGTCATCACTTCGATTGTGTGGGTGTATTGGGATCTACTCGTTCAATTCCTGCGTCAGCGAGTTCGGTTTTCACTGCCGGGGGAAGCGCTTCGAGTGTCTCGTCTACTTGTGGAGCAACTGATATACCGTCGACTCTCAGTGCCACTAACTTTCCACGGTTGCCCTGTGCGGCGACCTCAAATTCGAACGGGCGATCTCGTTCGTCAAGCGCATAGACCCAGACTTTCGAGAGGCCGTTTGCACTCTCCCAGTGAGCGCTGTTGAGGACGCTGAGACTCCCTGCAGGGGGAACACACGGCGAGCCACACGCTTGGCACTGGCCTGGGTGAGGCGAGGTGCCAACGTACTCGTAGTCGGCCCCGCACCGGTAACACTGCAATGTCAGAATCATCGTCAGCGCTCATCCACCCCGATTTCAGAGCCTCCCCGCTCGCCCCGGGTCAACGTCGATGGCGTCGACAGGGCAGACATCGACACAGAGCATGCAGTCAATGCACTGGTCCTCGTAAGTGGGATCGGCCTTGATTTCGGACTCGGGGTGGCCAGGGGTATCGGTCCACTCAAACACGTCAACGGGGCAGTCCTCCAGACAGGCCCCGTCCGCAATACAGATGTCGAAATCCACTGCGACATGGGTTCCGTGGATGCCCTGTTTGTCCTCCGTTGGTTCCTCGCCATCTGTCGTCCATACCCGGTGGTCCTCGTGGCGGTCAACTTCCTCGTAGGTGTTCTCGAAACTCGGATCGATAGCCATCGAGATATCCTCTCGTACGTTGTGTAGCGGTCAGCCGACCTGGTCACTACCCGAGCGATCCCTCCATCTCGAGTTCGATGAGCCGGTTCATTTCGACCGCGTACTCGATGGGCAGTTCCTCCGTGAGCGGCTCGATGAATCCGGCGACAATCATCTGCTTGGCGTCGTCGTCGTCCAGCCCACGTGATTCGAGGTAGAAGACGTCCTCGTCGCCGATCTTGCCGACGGTGGCCTCGTGGGCCACGTCGACCTTGTTCTCCTGGATCTCCATGTACGGCATCGTGTCCGACGTCGACTCGTTGTCGAACATCAACGCGTCACACTCCACGCTGGTCGAGGAGTTCTCGGCGCCGTCGGCGATGTGGACGAGGCCGCGGTAGTTGGTGCGGCCGCCGTCTTTCGAGATGGACTTCGACTCGATGGTCGACTTCGTGTCGGGCGCGTTGTGGTAGACCTTCGCGCCGGTGTCGATATTCTGTCCTTCGCCAGCCATGGCGATGGTGATGTGGTTGTCCGTCGCGCCGGGGCCCTTGAGGATGGTCGACGGGTACAGCATCGTGGCTTTCGAGCCCATCGACCCGGACACCCACTCCATGGTGGCGTCCTTTTCTGCGATGGCACGTTTGGTGTTGAGGTTGTAGGTGTTCTTCGACCAGTTCTGGACGGTCGAGTACTGGACGTGAGCGTTCTCCTTGACGAACACTTCGACGCCACCGCTGTGCAGATTGAACGCCGAGTACTTCGGGGCCGAACAGCCCTCGATGTAGTGAACTTCGGAGTTCTCTTCGGCGACGATGAGCGTGTGTTCGAACTGGCCCATCCCCTCGGAGTTCATCCGGAAGTACGCCTGGACGGGCATGTCTACGCTCGTGTCCTCAGGGACGTAGACGAACGACCCGCCCGACCAGATCGCGCCGTGCAGCGCCGCGAACTTGTTGTCGCTGGGCGGCACAGCCTTGGTCATGAAGTACTCTTTGACGATCTCTTCGTGTTCCTGGACGGCCTTGTCCATGTCACAGAAGATGACGCCCTGCTCCTCCCACTGCTCCTGCATGTTCTGGTAGACGATCTCGGACTCGTACTGCGCGCCGACGCCCGAGAGCGCGTTCTTCTCGGCCTCCGGGATGCCGAGCTTGTCGAAGGTGTCCTGGATCTCCTCGGGGAGGTCTTCCCAGTTCTCGGCGCCGCCGCGCGTCTCGATGTCCGGGCGAATGTAGGGGACGATCTCGTCGATGTCGACTTCCGAGAGGTCAGGCTGACCGGGCCAGTCGGTCGGCATCGGCATCTCCTGGAACTGCTTCAACGCTCGCAGCCGGCGCTGGAGCATCCACTCGGGCTCGTCTTTGTCTTCCGAGATCAGGCGGATGGTCTCCTCGGTGAGCCCTTTCTCAGCCTCGAAGGCCGACTTCTCCTCCTTCTTGAACTCGAAGCGAGCTTCGGTATCGGTGTCCTGAAGATGGTCTTGTTCTGAACTCATGAACTTACGTTGAGACTCTGGGCCCATAAGTTTGATTCATAACTATCTTTGATAGCTATCTGTACAAATAATCTCTTAATCTCCGATTCTGAGCACTTAAATTGGTAATAGATTTTTGCGATATAAAAACTTACTATCGCACAGACTCAAAAGCGGTATATGGTATCATTATCCACCGCTCGTCAGTCCAGGAAGCAGTCTGATAGCCGACCTCCGCTCAGAGTCGGTATACCCAGTTTGTCCGCTACTTTCCAGAGTTGCCGGGTTTGGGATATCCGCTTGCCCCGCCGGCAGCGACGCTCCCACTCTGTTAACGGGGGGAGCTGAACGTGACTGAGTCATTTACTACGCCAAGGGTTCGGGAAGAAGGCTCTCCCGAGGAACACGGTGAGACGGCCGAAAAAGAGCAGAATGACCTGTCGGCCAAAACGTGTCCGGAGTGCAGTGGACGCATCGTCCACGACGAGGCACAAGCCGAAACCCACTGTCAAGACTGTGGTCGCGTACTCGAATCAGATCAGATTGACCGCGGACCTGAATGGCGTGCGTTCGATTCGCGCGAAAAGAATGATAAGTCGCGGGTTGGAGCCCCCCAAACCCAGCAATTACACGATCGTGGCCTGTCGACGGTTATCGACTGGCGAGACGAAGACGCGTATGGACGGTCGCTCTCGTCCCTTCAGCGAAAGAAAATGCGACGTCTTCGGAAATGGGACGAGCGGTTTCGGACGAAAAACAATCGGGAACGGAATCTAAAGCAGGCGCTGGGGGAGATCAACCGGATGGCCTCCGCGCTTGGATGTCCCGATCCGATCAGGGAAACGACGAGTGTGTTGTATCGGCAGGCACTGGAAAAGGACATGCTCCGGGGCCGGTCGGTCGAGGGAATGGCGACAGCAGCCCTCTACGCCGGGTCACGTCTGGAGAATGCACCCCGGACACTCGATGACGTTGCTGCCGTGAGTCGTGTCGATAAAATCGAGATAGAGCGCACCTATCGCTATCTGGCAGATGAGTTGGAGCTAGAAATGACCCCGACGGATCCTGAAGCATACGTCGCTCGGTTCGCTTCCGAGCTGGGGTGTTCGGATGAAACGGAACGTCGAAGTCGGGAACTGATTCAAGCCGCGGTCGAAGCGGGTGTTCACAGTGGGCGAAACCCTGTCGGGATTGCCGCATCAGCGCTATATGCGGCTGCCAAACTCACAAATCAAGACGTCATCCAGGACGATCTGGCCGAAATCGCGAACGTCAGCAAGGTCACGATTCGGAACCGGTACACGGAAATTCTCGAAGCGGCAGACGAGGTGTCGAACGGGTGACCAGATCTAACCGGAAAGCAGTCCTCTTCTGTTCGTCATGTGGGCACGAAAGTCCTATTAAAGGCGATTGGAATATTCCTTCAGATAGTGACCAGTACCGACTCGAATGCCCAGACTGTGGATCTCGACTATTCGCCTTTAGCTAAAGTACTGTGAGGGTGCAGCCTGTATCTTAACAGTCTTGAGCCTCTACTTGAAAATCATGAGAGAAACCGATCCCGATCACTCTGAAGGAACGGTGTATGTGTGCCGAGAGTGTGGAACCGGTGTTAAAAGCGCGGGGCAGGGAAACAAGTGTCCTGATTGTGGTGGCCCAATGCGAAACACAGCTGTCCCGCATGACTAATCGTTCATTATTCTGAACAGTACATCATAGCCAGTTGACTCAAACGAACGCTCGTGACTCCGCCGATCAAGCGGAACCCACCGGAATCAAGGGCTTTATCGGATGCAATCAGGCATCTAAACAAGACCGTCTGTGTTCGCTAATCGAGTATGTCGGGGTCGTCTTGATCAAGTGGGTCTTCGACCTCACCAATAATGGTCTCCAGCAGGTCGGTGACAGTCACCTGCCCGACCACATCGCCCTCCTCGATGACGAGCGCGAGTTCCTGCCCTTCCGTCTGGAACTGATCGATCGCATCACTCACGTCGGTATCGGGTGAGAGCGTCATCGGCGGTGCTGCCAGTTCAGTGAATTCGCGGTCACCGGCGAACAGTTCTTCACGGTGGTTGAACAGCGCCGGACTGTAGACGACTCCACGGAAGTCGGTCAGGTTCTCACCAATCAGCGGATACCGCGTATGTGGGTGCTCTTCGAGTTTCCCGAAGTTCGATTCGAGATCGTCTTCAGTAGACAGTGCCACGATATCCTCGGGCGGAATCATGACCTCTTCAACCGATTGTTCGCCGATGGTCAAGGCGTTCATCACTTCCTCACGGCGGTCCTCAGCCACCTCGCCCTCTTTGAGTACCGATCCAAGCTGGTTCCGGAGGTCTGCACGGGTTTTGATGACTTCCTCACCGGTTTCTGTCCATGATTGGGTCATCTCGATGCCGAACAGGCCGAGTGTTGCCTTTGCAACCGAGTCACCGACCCAGATGGCCGGAGCGAGTATTTTCGCAAACCAGTACAGTGGTCGTGCTCCATACTGGGCGACCTGTTTGGAGCGTTCAACGCCGAGGTACGTCGGTGTCTGTTCGCCGTGGGTGAGATGAAGTAAGTTGATAAGAAGAAATCCGAGGAGCGAACCAGCCCCGATCGATGCCAGGGTCGTGTTTTCGAACAGCGGTTCGAACAGGGCTGCGAGTCCGGGTTCGGCGATAATCCCCAGTGCAATACTGGTCCCGGAGATCCAGACCTGACACGTCGTCAAATAAAACTCCAGGTCGTTAGTCATCTCCCATGCGAGTTCGAGTCCGGGTGTGTTGAGCTCCGATTTGGGATACTGTCTGAGACGGGTCAGGGCGAATTCGATTGCAACAAAGTAGGCGTTCACCCCGATAAGAACGATTCCACCGAAAATCCGTAGTCCGATCTCGAGCGGTTCCATCATCGGACCGTATTGACAGTAGACAGAAAATAGTGATCACATCGAGACAATGACGAAGACACAAAAAGCACGGTACACAGGCACACCCGGGTCACAAGATACGCGCGTTCTATTCATCACGGGCGATTTTGACACAAATCAGAGAGTACTGTTTCACTGAGTTCGGTAAGAGCCACTGGACGAACTCCCGTATTACGTCTGCAACCTCCTCCCCCGAGTGGGCACGTGCCGAGTCGTGGGCCGGGACATCGATGGTGCCATCACGCATTCAAGCTGGAACGTCACCCGGTACACGGGCGTATCATCGGGCTGAGGGTGAACTCGGGTCTGCGCGGTACCGCTGTCGTGGGGGTAAATCTCGGTACGGCCACCTTCGCCGTATTCCCACTATCCACGTTGACCCGTCTTATTTGAGCCGTTCTTGAAGAACAGCTGGGCAGGCCGTAGTCACGCCCTGAATAGAGAGAATCTGATCGCTAACGATCTCATTGAGTTCGGTACTTCCTGTCGCCTCAAGTTCGGCCATCAACATGTGGTCCCCGGTCGCGGTATATAACGCAGTAAGCGAGTCGAGCTCCGTGAGTTTACTCGTCGCCTCAACGTACTGGTCGCTCTCGACGTCAATTCCCACCATCGCAATGCTCTGGTGGTTGACTTTTTTTGGGTCGATTTCGACAGTGTACCCGACGATAGCGCCTTCCTTCTCGAGTTTCTCGATATACTTCCGGGCGGTAGGTCGTGCAACGCCAGCCTGGTCGGCGATCTTTCCGAGGGAAGCTTTCGGATCCTTTTTGAGAAGAGAGAGCAGACGATGCTCGAGTTCCTCAGCGTCCATCGTGTCTACTGTTATATGAAGCGGTAATCATCGTGCTGGCAGTCGTGTTCAGGTGCGGAAAGATTCGCCACAGCCACACTCCGAGACGATGTTGGGATTTTCAACATCAAAGCCTGCGGCTTGGAGACCCGTCTCATACTCAACAACACTCCCCCCAATATATTGGATACTCGCGGGATCAACGAACACTCGCAGGCCGTGGTGCTCGTAGATCATATCATCTTCGTCGGGACTCGTATCGAACCGCATCCCATATGACAGACCCGCGCATCCTCCTTGCTGGACGAATAGCCGAAGTCCTGCCGTGTCAGTGTCCAAGCTTTCTTGCTCCAAGAGAGCAAGAGCCTTATTCGAGGCAGCTTCTGAAACTTCGATCTCAGGTTGTTCACTCTCTTCGGCTGTCGTACTCATACGTTGAACTGATTGGGCCAGGGTGTTAATCATGACGCTCAAAACTGTGACGTAGAGTTAAGGCTCGAAATTGTCGAGAGAGAGCTATACGCGTGGCCTCAGAGCGATAGATTCCGCTGAAGACTGCCAGCGCCGGACATCATAGAAACCGATCGTCGGACCGAGTTGACCGGATCATGGGCCGTGAGGCGACAAGCCACCCTGTTTCAACGTGATATCCGGCACATCGAATCGGGGGACGAACGCAGACACAGAGGATGATTTGTAATAGTCGTCTTCAGAATCCCATGACGATGTGGATGATTCTTGAGCGCGTGTTGCTCAGTATCCCGTAGTGTGTTCGACTCCTGTATCTCGCCGAACCGTCTTTCGACGGATCGCCCAACGAAAGTACGGTGAGTGGCCGGCGTATAAATCGACACCACTGTACGATCGAACGTCGCTCGCCGGACTGGAATCCGATATCCGGACAGTCTCAGAGACATGGTTCGATCACGAAAGCCACGACTCGGTCAAGGAGTTCGTCTGTGCACTCCCCTTGGCCTACTTCCGGTTCAGTGCCCACGACCGGTATGCGGGGCCGACCCGCTACCAGATGGACACCCTCTTTCGGGTGTTCGTACTGAAAGAACTCCACGGGTGGGAACACGAAACAGCACTCGTCGACTACCTCGGGACCCGTCCTGAACTCTGCGAGCAACTCGGTTTCGAGGCGATCCCGGATCAGTCGACACTGTGGCGAAGCTGGCACGAGAGATTCACCGCTGACCTCAGGGAGACTGTCCAGACAACGGCTCGAACGATTCTCATCAAAGCACAGAATGCAGGTGTCGCGGTTCCGCGTGAGCCGGCACGAAAGCTCCGATACCACGGGAACGAGTCTGGTGAGTCAGACCCGGATGATCAAACCACGTTGAAGCAGGCAGAGAAGGTCACTGACCACGTCAGCCGTGTCGTCTTTCCGGCGTTCTCGCTGGACCGTGGCGAGGGCTGTGAGATCCACGAGAACGCCTACTGGGGCCTACAGACATATCTCGGACTTCGCGAGCGGCTGGCTGCGAACGAAGGGGCTCGTAGCTTTACTTATGAGTCGACTCGGGATCGGACACCGCTGGGGCACGCCCACCGGGAGCAGATTCGGGACATCTCGATTGAACAGGTTCGAGCGATGTACCGGCAGGCCATCACTCGGCTCCTAAGCGAAGTTGCGGAGACAGAGCAGTTCTTTCGAGCCGGAATCGTCGCGATCGACATTACCGAGGACGATCCCTTTACCGGCAACCGCACCGGCCGCGAGGACGAGATAATCGGAACGAAGGAGAAGAATGACCAATACGCCTACCAGTGGGCGACAGTCCAGTTAGTTGGGAATGCAGTTCCGATTGTACTGGACGCACGGCCAGTTCGGAAGGGTGATTCCCGCTTGGAAATCGTCAAGGATCTCTTGAATTCAGCCGAGGAATTGGTTCACGTCGATAACGTGCTGATGGACCGGGAGTTCGACAGCCAGCACATCCTAGAGATGCTCAGCCAGCGCGGACTCTCATACGTCGTCCCGAAACGGATGCAGACCAGCGAGAAAGCGCAGGCCAAGCGGTTGCTCCAACGAGACCGGAATCAATACGAGACTGACCGGAAGCTCCACCTCGGGAAGAACGAATGGCACGAGACGACGCTAATCTACCGTCGGAAAGAGGACTCCGAGCACGATGATCACCGGCAGTACTCGGTATTCATGACGAATCGAGAGAGTGGACAGCTCACGGAGTACGGCCACCGCTGGGAGATCGAGAGCGGGTACAAATCGATTAAGCGGTTCATGGCTGCGACGACCTCGAAAGATTTCGGGCTCAGGTTCTTTTATTTCGCATTCGCCTGTCTCCTCTACTCAATCTGGCGGGCTGTCGATCTACTCGTCCAAGCCGAGTTGACTGGCGAGTATGAGCACTCACCGGTGATTACAGCGGACAACACGCTGACGCTGCTGAAGAAGGAAACTGGAATCGGGTAGTGAGGAACTCTGTTCGGGTTAGCGTGCCGTCTGAGTGGCTACGCTGCTGTAAGTCTAGAAAATTTGTCCATATAGTTGGGTGTGTGACAAGAATAACCGCTTGGAGGGCCATCTGGGGCAGTACCCGCTGACCGAATCGGTCAAATTCACGCATCACAGCCCTGCTAAACCCGCTGTAGTCTCAACTTCCCGTGTCCAGTAGTTGAGACTGCAGCTTTCAATGTATACGGGATAGAACCGATCTGAGCAGTTTGTCGAAAACGATGGTTAGACGGTGAAACGGAACTGCTGTTTCCGACGATTCCAGAGTCACGGAGTCGGTTATTTTTCAGTGACATAACCGAAGAGTCATGCGGATTCGGACGCAGAGAGACCGTATGGATAGCGATGAGAGATTGAGCTCACAGACAACTCCCGAACTGGAGGATGTCTCATCGCTCGACCGGCTTCCGCTGCACTCAACTGATCTGTTGACGCTGCTTGACCCGTCAGGCGTCGTGCTGTACGAGAGTCCATCTATCGAGCGCCTCTATGGGTACGATCAGGAGGAACTGGTCGGGGAGCAGGTTGCCGAGTACTTCCATCCCGAGGATCGAGACCGGGTCGTCGAAGCGTTCGCTGCAATCGTCTCCGACGACGGCAACCACGTCGAAACCGTCGAATACCGCCACGAGATGGCAGACGGTTCCTACAGGTGGATCGAATCTGTCGGCTCCTCGAACCCCACACCCGAGGGTGATTACGTCATCAATTCCCGAGACATCTCCGAGCGAAAGCAGCGAGAACGGCAACTCCAGCAGACTCGTAAACAGGTCCAATCCGAACGCGACGGAAAGGAGGCCGTCCGCCAACTCCTCCTGGAAACCTCGACAGACCGGGAGATCGCCGCGAGTGTCTGTCGCTTGCTCGTCGACGAGTACGGCTATGAGGCGGCCTGGGTCGTCCGGAAGCAGGGAACACAGAGGGACAATCCACATTCGGTGATGGTCGCTGATTATGGCTCGGATCAGGGCTTCCGGCGACCGGACGAGGACGGCATTATCGACGCGGCGACACGACGGACGCTCGCCACAGACGACCCTGTGACGGTCACGACGTACTCGGACGAGAAACCAGAGATCGTCGCTAACCTGGAGCGGTGTGGGTTGTCCTCGGTGCGGTCGGTACCGCTGGACCACGAGGGAGTATCATACGGTGCGCTCACTGTGGTCCGGGCCGATGCTGGCAGCGACGTGGCAAGGCAGCTAGTCGACGAAGTGGCGGCCGCGCTCGCGTTCAAACAGCAGGTCCACCGCCATCAGGAAGCACTAGCTGGCGAGACAGTCACGGAACTCACGCTCCGGTACACGGGTGAGAACGTCCTGACGGCCCTGGCGAAGGCGCTGGCTGCACAGAAGTGCGACGACAGCGACGACAGCGACGACAGCGACGACACAGTTCCGGAACTGGTCATCGAAGAACTGCAGGGGAGTAGAAACTCGGGTGTCACGTTCCTGCTCAAGACAGCGGACGTGGACGCCGAAACACTCCGGGCGACTGTAGCGGGGTTCCCGTCGGTCCAGACGGCGACCGTCGTCGCGGAATCGGAGACGAGAGCAGTCGTGTCGGTTCGCGCTGACACAGGGTCGATCAGAGGACTCGTCGGTGGCCACGGCGAGGTCCTGCGTTCGATTACCGCCCAAGGCGGCCGCCTGGAACTGGTCGTCGAGTTCCCACGCCGGACCGACCTCGGAGCAATCGTCGACGCCGTGCAGGACCAGTGGCCAGAGGCGATCATGCACGCCTGCACCGAGCGGACCGTCGACGACGACCACCCGAGCGCATTCAGTGGGCTGACAATAAAACAGGAAGACGCACTCCGGGCGGCCTCGCTGTCGGGCTTTTTTGAGCGCCCACAGGAGGCCAGCGCCGAGGACGTGGCCGAAACACTGGACTCCTCGGCTTCGACCTTTCTCCATCACCTGCGCAACGCCGAACAGGCCGTCTTCGAGGACGCATTCTCCCACGACGGGCGAGTCGACTGATCCGACGGCGCGTGGCTATCTGTTCTGACTAGTTGCCTCGTTGTCACTGTTGCGTATATTTGTAAGCCAATTTTACACCAGCATGATGCGTACCAAAGATCGATATGTATTCGCTTCTATGCCTCTGTGGGCGTCGGTCGGTGGGTTCGGGCGCGGTCAGTTCCGCTGGCGGCCGGTACCGACCGACGGCGGCCGTCGGTGACAGACTACAGTCTCGTGTCGGTCTCGTGACCGCACCAGCGGGTAGCGCGAGCGGCCGGGCAGTGAGACGGCAGTGGTTCTGGCGGTGGTTGGCATAACGCGCACAGCGAGTCGACTGGCTGCGGTATATCTTGTCACAATCGTGGGGCTCGCGATGCTGGCGACCAGTGGTGGCTTTGTCGGGACCGCTACGACCGCGGCAGGCAATACGGCCCCGGACTGTGGCACAATCAGTTACACGACTAACAGTTCGGGCTGGCATGAGGTTACTAACGTCAGCCAGTTACAGTGTATCAATCAAAATCATAGCGATGCGACCAGTCTCTCAGACGCCCTGAGCAAAAACTACGTCCAGACCAGGGATATCGACGCCAGCGGAACAAGTAACTGGAATACTCGCAGCAGTTTCACCGACACGTTCTTTGTCTTTTCTGCCCCAGAGACCGTCGAACTCTCTTACGCACCAATCGACAGTGGTTCGCTGACAGTCACTGATACGGCTGACGGCACCTCGCTTAGCTTCAATGTGGTCGATGCGAATTCGGGGGAAATCGACCTCACCGAAGAACCGGATGGCGATGTAAAGGTCTCCTACGATACACAGAGTCCGCGAACGCTCGGGTTCGAACCGATCGGAAACCGTACCGACGAATTCACTGGCGCGTTCGATGGAAGCAGCCACACGATATCGAATCTGTTCATCAATCGGTCCGGCCGTGATCAGATTGGCTTGTTCGGTAATATCCTTGGGGTCACGATTACGAACGTCGGTCTCACGAGCGTCGATATCACTGGCAACGAAGATACCGGCGGGGTCGCTGGTGAAGTCGGTGGACGTAGTTCGCAGGTTAGCCACTCATTCGTGACCGGCGACATCTCGGCTGACGGCAGTGCCGGTGGTGTCGTTGGAACAGTGACTCGGGGAACGCTCGAAGATTCATATGCAAACGTTACCGTCACGTCTCCGGGTAACTTCATCGGTGGGGTCGTCGGGTTCGTAAACGTGGGGACGGTGCAGCGAACGTACGCCACAGGGGCGGTGTCGGGTCTCAACTCCGGCGGCGTCTCGGGGTTTTCGGGCTCCGGAACGGTCCAGAACTCCTACTGGGACAAAGGAACGACTGACCAGGGGAGCGTTATCGCCATTGACAACGGCGGAACAACCTCGGGACTCACGGGCTACGGGTCCACGAGTGACGCCACTCCTGCCCCGGAGATACAGGGGTCAAGCGCCTCCTCGAACATGGGGAATCTCGATTTCACCAGCACATGGGAAACAGTCGAAAACGACGACGCCGGCACCACCGGAGACGGCTACCCGATTTTGCAGTCCATCGACAGACAGGCACAACTGGAAGCCCAGGACGTGCACGCCTACGCCGGCGGTGACGGCTCCACGGACAATCCATACGAAATCGCGAACTGGTATCACCTCAACAACACCCGAGAGAACCTCGACGCGGAGTTCATCCTGACCGCCGACCTCGATTCGAACACCGCTGGCTACGACGACGTGGCGAGTTCGTCAGCCAACGGCGGCAACGGCTTCGATCCCATCGGCGACGGCGGCTCGCGGTTCACAGGCACGTTCAACGGCACCGGACACACGATTTCGAGCCTCTCCATCGACCGAGGGGGGACTTTTGATGTTGGACTGTTCGGGTACGTCAACGGTGGCATTATCGAGAACGTCGGCGTCAAGAACGCCGACATCACCGGTAAGGAACGAGTGGGAGGCCTCGTCGGGAAGAACTTCGGCACAGTCAGCAACTCCTACGCGACCGGCAACGTCTACGGAGACAAGGAAGTGGGCGGCCTCGTCGGGTTCAATTTCGGCAACACGACTGCGTCCTACGCGACCAGCGATGTCTCCGGGACGGGCAACGACCTGGGCGGCCTCGTCGGGTCCAACGTTGGCAACACGAGTGGGTCCTACGCGACCGGCAATGTCTCCGGAACCGGAATCAAAAATGTGGGGGGCCTCGCCGGGATTAGCGAAGGGGAGATTACGGAGTCGTACGCGACCGGCACCATCTCTGGAAACAATCTCGTCGGTGGCCTCGTCGGAGTGAACACCGGCACGGTCACCGAGTCGTACGCGACCGGCAACGTCTCCGGAACCGGCGACGTCGTGGGCGGCCTTGTCGCACGAAACTTCGGGGCAACAGTCACCAAGTCGTACGCGACTGGGTCCGTCACTGGGATCAAAGGCGTTGGAGGTCTCGTCGGCGTAAACAGCGGTATAAGTAGCGCAAAAGTCTCGGAATCGTACGCGGCCGGCTCCGTCACTGGGACCGACGACGTGGGTGGTCTCGTCGGAGTGAACAATCGCACAGTCAGCGACAGCTACTGGGACACGGCGAGGACCAACCAGTCTGACGGCGTCGGGAGAGATGCCGGTGGCACCGCCAACAACTTGATTGGCCTCACGACTGCCGAGATGACCGGGACTCGCGCACCGGGAAACATGGGACCGTTTGACTTCTCCAGCACCTGGCAGACGACCGGAGACGACGGCTCCGTCAAGGGCTACGGCGTCTTCTACCCGACGCTGCAGAACAACACTCAGCAGCCCGCACCCAGTGCCACACTCTACGCTGGCGGTGACGGCTCCGCGGGAGCGCCCTACGAAATCGCGAACTGGTACCACCTCGACAACGTCCGCCAGAACCTCGGGTCGGAGTTCGTCCTGACCGCCGACCTCGATTCGAACACCGCTGGCTACGACGACGTGGCGAGTTCGTCAGCCAACGGCGGTAATGGCTTCGACCCCATCGGCGACGACAGCTCGCGATTCACAGGCACGTTCAACGGCACCGGGCACACGATTTCGGACCTTTTCATCGACCGGAGCGTTTACGTCGGACTGTTCGGGTACGTGGACGGTGGCCGTGTCGAGAACGTCGGCGTCGTGGACGCCGATATCAGCGTAACCATTCAGTGGATGGGCGGCCTCGTCGGGTACAACGACCAAGGCACGGTGAGCGGTTCATACGCGACTGGGCATGTATCCGGCGGGACAAATGACGGAAACCACGTAGGCGGCCTCGTTGGGGAGAACAACGGAGGCACGGTCACCGAGTCGCACGCAGCCAGTTCCGTCGGCGGACTCGTTTGGATTGGCGGCCTCGTCGGGACAAACGAGGGCGGCTTGATCACCGAGTCGTACGCGACCGGCGATGTATCCAGCGGCTCTGGTGCGGGCGGTCTCATCGGGAAAAACAGCGGCACAGTCACTGAGTCTTACGCAACGGGCGATGCCTCCGGAGTCATCACCGTTGTAGGTGGCCTCGCCGGACAAAACAGCGGCACAATCAACGAGTCGTACGCGACCGGCGATGTCGAAGCAGCCGCCATCGTGGGCGGCCTCGTCGGGCGTATCAAGAGCGGCACAGTCAGCGGCTCGTACGCAATTGGCGATGTCACCGGAGACAACGACCGCGCTGGTGGCTTCGCCGGAGAGAAAAACGGTGGCACGATCACCGACGGCTACTGGGACGACGAGGCGGCGACGGTCACGGAAGGTGGCAGCACAGTCGACAACCAGGGTGTCAGTGACGGTGGGGGTGACGTGATCGCGCTCACGACAACCGAGATGCAACGCTTCGCCCCGCTCGCCAACATGGACGGGTTCTCCTTCGAGAGCCCCGAGACGTGGCTCGTCACGAGCGGCTACCCCGCCCTGGCCTGGGAGTCAGTCACCGAGCTCACCGTCGACAGCGCCGAATCCACATCGCCGACCGTCGGCGAGAACGAATCGGGAACCATCACGGTCACCGCAAAGGAGAGCGGGACCGACACCGGTGAGGGCGTCACCATCGAAGTCGTCTCCGACGACGGCCTCGACGGTTTCGGGACGGGCGAGACGAAGGTCACCGATACCAGTGGCCAGGTCATCTTCACCTTCGACGAACCGGACGACGGCACCTACAACCCCAAGTTCGCGTGGGCCGACGATACGACTGTCTCGGCAACACCGACCGTCACCATCGACACGACTGCGCCGACTATCGACAGCGCCACCAGGGTCGACGACACCACCATCGACGTGGATTTCTCCGACGGTGGAGCCGGGATCGAGAAGAACAGTATCAGCTCGGGGGACTTCTCGCTCGATTCCGGCTCGATTTCGACTATCGACACCAGCGGCGTCACCGACGGCGGAACCGGAACCCAGACGGTGACGATCAACCTCAACTCAGCGGTCGACAGCGACACGGTGACGGTGAGCCTCCAGTCCGATGGCATCGACGACATAGCTCGCAACACGCAGACGAGCGGGTCGGCTGACGCCTCGAATATGGACGGCGTCGCACCCACCTTCGACAGCGTCTCGAAAACCGACGACACAACCATCACCGCCACCATCGCCGATGGTGTCAACGTCGACGAATCCAGTATTGCCAGATCCGACTTCTCACTGAGCACTGGCTCGATTTCCTCTATCTCGACGACTGAGAACGGTGCAAACACCGACGTGACGCTGAACCTGGACTCAGCGGTCGATGTCAACACCGTCGACGTCTCCATCGCTGGTTCCATCGCCGACACGAGCGGCAATGTCCTGTCGTCCGCCACCAAAACCGTCTTTAGCATGGATGGCGTCGCACCCACGATTTCCGGCGGTTCGCTGGCGTCCGATAATGGCCACGTCGACGTGACGTTCAGCGAGGGCGTCTTCCAGAGCGACGGCAGTAGCGCGCTGGCGGCCGGCGACCTGACAGCGACGGTCACACAGAACGGCGGAACAGTCTCGTCGGCGTCCGTCTCCAGTCTCACGAAGACCGACGGCTCGGCGCTGGCCGGTGGCGAGACGACGATTCGCGCCCAACTCTCGCTGATCGGGACGCCAGCCGACGGGGTCGAATCCGTCGCCATCCAGCCCATAGACGGCAGTTCCGTCGGTGACGACGACACGAACCTGATGGCTGGCAGCGACACCACGGGATCGATCACCCTGAACGACCGGACCCCTCCGTCGCTGTCGGATGACTCTGGGGGTACCGACGAGGAGACGAGCGGCGAGATCGTCGCGGACCTGACGAGCAACGACAACGATCAGGGGGCGCTGAGCGTGACCAAAGTCAAGGGCAACGCCGCGAACGTCGGGAGTCCGACCGCCGGCGACAGCGGCGGGCTGTTCACGATCGCCAGCGACGGGACAGTGAGTTTCGATCCGAACGGTGAGTTTGAGTCCGAGTCGGATGCTGACTCCAGCACGACACAGATCACCGTTGTCATCTCCGACGCAGCCGGGAACACGAACACCCAGACCGTCACAGCGACGATAAACGGCGTCAACGACCCACCGGCGTTCGACATGGCGTCGCCGTCACTGTCCGTGAGTCAGGACGCCTCAGCCACGAGTATCGACGAGAAACTCAGCGTGACTGACCCCGACGACGAGGAGACAGTGACGTGGACCGTCTTGAGTAAACCCAGTCATGGATCACTCTCGGGGCTCCCGGCTAGCGAGCCAACCGGCACAGACTCGGTTACACCCAGCGGCCTGACCTACGAACCCGACCGTGACTACGCCGGCAGCGACAGTTTCGACATCCAAGTCAGCGACCCCAACGGCGGGACGGATACTGTAACCGTGAGCGTGATCACTTCACAGGTCAACGACGCACCGACGGCCATCAGCCTGACCAGCACCAACGTTACCCAGTCCGGTGGCACCAACGCAGTAGTCGGGAGACTTTCGGCCGCGGACGTTGACGATAGCAGCCATACGTTCTCGCTGGTCAGCGGGGGCGGTGATGGTGACAATGCCGAATTCAACGTCGACAGCGGCGACCTGCGTGCGGACGACGCCGGCTCGCTCGCCGAAGGGGACTACGACGTTCGCCTCGAAGCCGACGACGGCAGTGGTGGCACGTACGAGAAAGCAGTCACAATCAGCGTGGCCGACGATATCGCGCCTACCATCACGTCGAGTACGCCGACCGACGACGCCACTGGTGTCAGCGAGACCACCGACATCACGATCACGTTCAGTGAGGATGTCGTCTTTGGGTCGGGATCAGTTATCTTGCGGGAGGACGATGGCGGCTTCAGCGACTCGGAGACGTTCGACGTGAGTACTGATACCGGGAGTGGCGACGGAACGGTCTCGATCTCCGGACGCAACCTGACGATCACTCCCACGAGCGAGTTTATTTCAAGCACGGGGTATGCCGTCCAGATTGACACGGGAACACTCACCGACACGGCCGCGTCGCCGAACGACTTCGGCGGCATCGGTGACGATGCTACCGTGAACTTCATCACGACCGACTCGATGCCACCGACCGCAAGCGTCGACCCGGATGCGACCGTCGACAAGGGAGAATCGGTGAGTTTCGACGGGACCGGCTCGACCGACAACGTCGGGATTGTCAGCCACGACTGGGACTTCGACGACGGTGACACGGCCAGCGGCGCAACAACCACACACACGTTCGACAACGCTGGTACCTACGAGGTGGAATTGACCGTCGCCGACGCCCTAAACAACGAGGCGACTGCTATCCGGACGATCACTGTCGAATCGAGTGGCGGCGGTGGTGGCGACAGTAGTGGTGGGAGCAGCGGCCCCGACGACACTGATGCTGGCCAGCCTTCCGCGGACGAGGACACCACCCACGTCGTCACCGGAACCCGCTCGGAAGACGGGACAACCTCATTCAAAGTGGCCGACTCCGGTGGGAATGGGTCCATCACACTTGACCTCCGCGGGACCGCCACCGGTAACTCCCTGTCTGGGGCCGGGAGTGACGGCAGCGACGCGGGCGATGGCGCGGATACGGACGCAGTCGTGGTCGACCGCCTGTCGATCATCCCGACAGAGAGTGCCACCCGCGAGTTCGAACTGTCGGTGCGGACGTGGCCAGCCGACAGCATCGAATCCGAGAACGAGACCGATGACACTGGGACGGACGTGACAGCACCTGCCAATCAGGAGGAAACGAACGACAGCGTCCGCACCCGCACGGACCCGCAGGCGTCCCTCGACACGACTGGGTCAGTACCTGTGGGCTACGTTGAGGTGACCCACACGAACCCAGACACAGACATTGAGAACGTCACGTTCCGGTTCCGGATCCAGAAATCTTATTTAGATGAGAGGGATGTCGCCCCGAGTGCTGTTGCGCTCTATCGCAACGAAACCGACGGGATAGTCCGTCTTCCAACTGAAAATGTCGGTGACAACACCAGTCACCACGTCTTCGAGGCCGAATCGCCCGGCCTCTCGCTGTTCGCTATCGGTTCCAGCGGACCGGCGTTCGCCATCGAGCGTGCCAGCGGCCCAGCGGACACGCTCACCGTCTCCGAGCCGGTCACTGTCGACGCGACAGTCCGTAATCTCGGCAGGGCGGCTGGGGCCTACACTGCCGAGTTGCAATCTAACGGAGCGGTCGTTGCCGCCAGAGAAGTCGAACTTGCCCCGAATTCGACGCGGACTGTGTCGCTCTCGTTCACGCCAGCGGATCCTGGCGAGTACACGCTCACGGTCGGCACAGTTGTAGCTGGGACGGTCTCGGTCCAGTCAGATGAGGCTCTGAACGCGTCGACACAAGCCCCAACAGAGCAAGCGAACCCACAACAGATCCCAGGGACCACAGGGGAATCGACCCAGCCAGCAGGTGACAACGGGGACACGGAATCGGCCACCGACGCGAGTGGGCCCGGGTTCGGCGTCGCTGTGGCGTTCGGTGTACTCTTGACGGTGGTCGTCGTCTTAGCTCGGCGGCAGTCGTAACGCTGCCTCCCCGCTGTGTCGCGAAGAAGACGCGTGTTTGAGCGAGTCGTGTTCTGCGTCTCGTAGTGACTGCAACTCGTGAGTCTCGCTGGAGTGTCTTTGGACGGATTGCCCGCCGACCACACGCTGATTGGCCAGTATACGATGCGACGCCGCTGTACGAGCAAAGCTCGCTCGACGGGCTGGAATCGGATATCAGAATTGTCTCGCAGATCTGGTTCAGACACGACCGCCACGAGTCGGTCGATTTACTTCGCGTTCGCGTGTCTGCTGTACTCGATTTGGCGAGCGGTCGATTTGCTCGTGCGGGTCGAGTTGACCGGTGAGTACGAGCATTCGCCGATTGTGACGGCCGATAATACGCTGACGCTGCTGAAGAAGGGAACAGGAATGGGGTAGTAGAGTGTTCAATCTGGGTCAGCGCAGATTTCCGAGTAGCAACGCTATCGGGACTCTCGGGAAAGCGGCGATCTGGTTGTTGGTACGACAGGAAGACGCGAACGAAGGGCGATCTGAAGCAGTTTTTGTTCACTGATTCGGCTGAAACTACGCATCACAGCCCTGCGAAACCCGGTGTAGTCTCAACTTGCCGTCGTGTGTCAACCCGAACGAGATAGCGGGTGACATCCTCCCGCGGCTAAAGGCGCGGGCCTCCCACCCGGTGTTGACCGGGCAGGTCAATCCTGAACGTTGGGAGTCTCAGGTTTGCTGGACAGTCAGCCAGTGGCTCTGCCACGAAGCCGTTACTCGTACCCGCTGAAGGGCTCCGAGTTACCTGATTGTTTTACGACTGTCGGCGTGGTCGGCTTACTTTTTGATTCCGGTTAGAAACCGTGGCAAACACCGAGTCAACTGCCAGTTCCCCACGCACAATTATACGTACTGTGTCTATACATAAACTTTTCTCGGATTCATCTGGTGGCTAAAGCCACCAGTATTCTCCTTGTATCTCTATAAACGGAAGAGAGGTTTCCGAATCTTCCGAGTAATTTTATATAGTAACCATCGCAGGTGAATACACGTCGATCGCGCTGTCGTCGTGCGATCGAGTGTGCAGTGTCTTCCGATCGCTACCATAGCTCGGTCGGGGGCCGTACTGGCACGACCCACACCCCCACCGCCTCGCACGAGTGGGGAACCCCCAACCGTGGCCCGCCCGGCCTGTGGCCGGAAACCACGGCGTTACCGTAGAAGAATGTCAGACGCCCGTGCCGATCTCCGAGAGGCCGACGAGCAGCGCGCCGGCGGCGAGAGCGAGCGCCGCGACGGCGGCGACCGGACCGTCGGGAAGCGGAGTATCGAGGATCCCCACGGCGAAGATGAGGACGCTGCCGACGGAGAGTGCGACCGCGCCGAGGACGAGTTTCCGCGTGTCGGTTGTCATACCCACAGATCGACAGTTATGCGGCATAAAGCCTGTGAATCGAGGGCGAGCGAGAGCCGAGCGAAAGGCGTATTCGCTCCGGTGCCGACCGTGGGGTATGGCAAGCGACATCGACGCGCTCCGGACGGTCGCGGACTACCAGTTCGAGGCGGGCGCGGGGGCGGCGCTCTTCGAGGGCGACGTCGCCATCCAGCGGACGGGATCGGGTCGCCCACAGCAGGTCATCGCCGGCGGCGAGCGCGTCGTCTCCTACGGGACCGACGGTCGGTTCACGCTCGGCGTTGCTGGCGGCGCGCGCCTCCAGCGTGCGCTCGAGGCACCCGCCTACCGCGTCGTCGTCGGCGACGACAGCGAGCCGTTCGTCCGCGAGGAGCGAAACGTCTTCGCGAAGTTCGTCCGGCGCGTCGACCCCGGCGTGCGGCCGGGCGACGAGGTCCTCGTCGAGCACGACCGTGGCGACCTCCTCGCCGTCGGACGGGCGGAGCTGTCGGCGGAGGCGATGTCCGACTTCAACACCGGGATGGCCGTCAAAGTCCGAGACGGCCGCCCGGCGTAGCCGGGGCGGGGAGATGCGGCCGGGATATATAAACACCGACCGCGATTCCCACCACAGTATATAAACACCGACCATTTGCAGGCGGATCGATATTGCGGTCGGGACCGGACGTTCCCGGATGAACGCCGGATCGCTCGGCGACCGACTCGAACGGACGCGGATCGACGCCGACGCGACGCATCTCCCCGTCGAGTCGACGGACGGGTTCCGCGTCTGCGTCCCGGTCGCGGCGGCCATCGAGGGGGTCCTCGCCGTCGACCGGGTCGGCACCGACGTCTTCCCGCGGTTGGTCGCGCCGTCGCTGTCGGGGACGCGGTTCGTGCGCCGCGTCGCCACCATCGGGGGCAGGCGGCTCGCGCCGTCGGCCGACCCGGCGGACCACGAGGACCTGCTGCTCGCGGCGGCGCCGTGAACGCTCGGGGGACGCGCTTCGGTCGGTCGCGGCCGACAGATCGTAACATCAGGCTTTTTGCGGCGTCGGCCCCTCGGTAGGGGTATGTTTGGAGGAGGCGGCGGGCTGAACCCGCGCAAGATGAAGCAGATGATGAACCAGATGGGCATCGACCTCGAGGACATCGACGCCGAAGAGGTCATTATCCGCACCCCCGAGGAGGAACTCGTCTTCCACGACGCCGAGGTCCAGCGGATGGACGCCCAGGGCCAACAGACCTACCAGGTCGTCGGCGACCCCGATACCCGCCCCCGCGGCGAGGCGGGCAGCATCGAGGAAGCGGACGCCGGTAGTGACGCCGAGGCGGCCGACGACGCGATCGAAAGCGGGTTTTCCGAGGACGACGTCGAGATCGTCGCTACCCGAACCGGCGTCTCCGAGGCGGAAGCCAGGGAGGCCTTAGAGGAGACCGGCGACCTCGCGGCCGCCGTTCAGAAACTCGAGTGACGGGCGCCGGTTCCGACGGGGATCGAGGCGACCCGAACGGGAACGAACGCGACCCGAACGGGGCGGGGACCCCCGAACCGGCCGACCAGCCGGCTCGGGTGCTCGTCGTTCGTGGCTCCCGCGCGTTCGTGCTCGCGCCGGGGGAGACTCAAGAGACGGACCTCGGCGTGATCGAACTCCCGGCCGACGTGACGCCGGGGACGGTCGTCGAGACGCATCTCGGCGAGGCCTTCGAGGTGCGGCGGCTCCGTGGCCCGGACTTGTTCGAACACCTGGAGCGCACCGGTGCGCCGATGATGCCCCGCGACATCGGACTCGTGATCGGGCACACGGGCGTCGCCGCGGGCGATCGCGCCCTCGACGCCGGGACCGGAACCGGCGTCCTCGCGGCGTATCTCGGCCGTCTCGGCGTCGAGGTGACGACCTACGAGCGCGACGCCGAGTTCGCCGCGGTCGCCCGCGAGAACATGGCGACCGCGGGCGTCGCCGAGCAAATCGACGTCAGGACCGGCGATCTGACCGACGAACTCGACGCCGTCGAGGGCGGGTACGACCTGCTCACGCTCGATACGGGCGACGCGGCGGCGGTCGTCGAGCGCGCCGACGAACTGTTGGCCCCCGGTGGCTTCCTCGCGGTGTACTCGCCGTTCGTCGAGTCGGCCCGCGCGTGCGTCGAGGCCGCCCGGTCGGCGGGCCTCGCCGACATCGAGACGCTGGAGACCATCCAGCGCCGGATGGACTTCGACGACCGCGGGTCGCGGCCCTCGACCGCGGGCGTCGGCCACACCGGCTATCTCGTCTTCGCGCGGTTCCTCCCCGACGTCGGGTAGGTCAGGGCTACTCGGGGATCCGCACCCGGCTGCCCACCCAAAACAGCGTGAAAAGAAGCGACACCACCGCCAGCGGCACCATCCACTGCATCGCGGCGACGAGCCCCGCCGAGGCCTGCAACCCGATGACGACGAGCAGTTGCGGTCCACAGCAGGCGAACCCAGAGAGGAGCCCCGGGACGCCAGCCGTCGCGCCCGCGCCGGCTCCGATCCGGCAGGCGTCGGGCCCGCGCCAGGAGACGACCGAAACCGAAAGCGTCACGCCGACGAGCAGCCCCAACCCGAGCCCCAAGGCGACGTTGACCGGCCGGAACAGGTAGACGATCGGCCCGGCCTCGATGCGTGCGACGGCCTCGAAGAGGAACGGCGAGAGCGGGGTCAGCGCGGTCGAAACCGGCTCGGCGACGACGAAGACGTCGAGGCCACCGGGGCCGCTCGCGGTCAGGTCCCGCAACGCCCAGAGGTAGGTGAGCAGATACAGCACCGCCACGACGACGAGCGTCGCCCGACCGTCGCGTCGGCCCACCGCGCCGCGGATCGCGACGCCGGTCCGGGCGAGGAGGCCTCTGATCCGGGCGATCGGGGGCGGCGTCCCCGGACCGGTTCCGGCGCGGCCGTCGGGTCGCGTCGTCATATCCCCACCCGTTCGGTGTCCGGATAGAAGCCGTGCCAGGCGAACCACATGGCGTCGAACGCGAGGTGCCGATCGAGCGGCAACGCGTCGGGCGGTGCGGACGTCCCGTCGACCGCGTAGGCGTCGCCGTCGCGTTCGACGTCGAGACCGTCCGGGTTCGCGTAGACGTAGCCCGTGGTTATCCCCTCGTCGGCGACCGCGACGACCGGCGTATCGCCGAGTTTCCCCGACAGCACCGACGCCTCCATCAGCGTCCGCTTGTCGAAGGCAACCGCACCCGCCGCCGTCCGCGCGCCGACGACGACCCGCTTGGACTCGGCGTCGTCGTAGGCCAACAGCGGGAAGTTGGGCTGTCTCCCGGCGTCGGTCGAGTAGTGCCCCGCGACGGGCGGCTCGTAGGATCCGTAGGGATCGCGGTTGTAGTTTTTCGCCGAGCCGGTCTCCTCGGTCAACACGAGCGTGTCCGGGTGGCGGTTCCGCCAGCGACGCCAGGTCGTCCAGACGACCCGGAACTCCCGAAGCGACTGCCCGAGATACTGGTCGGCGTCTTCGGCGTCGCGTTGCCCGCCGACCTCGATCCCGGTGGCCGCGATCTGGGACCACCGGACGTCCGCGGCCCGGTCCCACATGATGAGATTCGAGTTGACGAGTCGCCCCGAGACGCCGAACTCGGTCCCCCCGCGGTAGAAGCCCTGAGCGGTTCCGGTCAGAGGACAGTACGTCACCGCGACCGGTTCGCCGCCGACGACGTCGTTGACGATCTCGTGTCGGACGAGGATGCGCTGTGGGTACGCCCGGACGTCGCCGTCCAGCGCGACGCCGAAGACGCGCTCGCAGTCGGGGAGGTTGACGTCCGTGGCCCGGGCGAACCGCGGTTCGTCGATCGACGGGATGCCGTCGTGGCCGACGCCGCCGCTCATGTCGCCGTCGACGAAGGCGGACCGGTCGTGGCCCAACTGAAGCGGCACCTCCTGGAGCGGGAGGTCGCCGTCGTACGCCGTTTCGGACGTCGCTCGGGTCTCCTCGAACGCCGTCGCCGGGCGTCCCCCGGAGAGGTCGACGCTCCCGCCGGAGTTCACACACGGGAGACCGAGATCGACGAGCGGTTCCCCGCCCGGTTCGGCGCCGGAGGACGGCCCACCGCGACCGAGACACCCGGCGCTCGCCCCCGTCGCGACTGCCAGCGTCGTCAGGAACGTCCGGCGCGTGTGAGACATCTGTTCTCGTAGTGTTCCAAGTGAACAGATAACATAAGCGCGAAGCGATCGTGTACGCCGGACACACGCGAGAGGGGGCGTCCGTGGTCGGAACCGTTCTACGCCACCCGGAGGCGCCTCGGCGGACGCGCGTGGACGGTCTCAGTGGTCGTCCTCGCGCCACTTGTGATCGCACTCGACGCAGGTGAAAAAGCGGGTCTCGGACTCGTCGGCGGCCCGGATCTGCTTCATTTCGTAGCGCGCGCGGTCGTGGCCGCAGTTGGGACAGTTCACCGTCGTCGTGGGGCCGATCTCGGCGTCGTCGACCTCCGACATGTCGACGGGGCCGCTGTCGGTGTCTTGGCCCTCCGTCGTGACCATGTCGGCCTCGCTGTCGGCGTCGCGAGCCTTCTCGAAGCCGCAGGAGCCACACACCCACACCCCCTCCTGGCTGTGCATCATCGACCCGCACTCGTCGCAAAATTCCATATCGGAGGTTCAATCGGGCAGCGTATTTAACCGGCGGGGTTCGGGGCGGCAGCCACAGATGGAGGGCGAGGGCCCAGCCACGGGCGAGGTCACGCCGCCGACGGGCGGGGTCGGAAACGTCGATCGCAGCGTGGAGTGTCCGTCGCGTGTCGGTCGATTCCGCCCCCGCCGTGGGGACTATATGTTCTCTGGGCGTATTCGACGCCGTATGCTATTGAGGACCACTGCCGGCGGCCCGACGAGTGGACGGAAGCGATGAGCGTCCGGCTTCCGGTCGTCGAGTCGGCCGCCCCAGCGTCGGACGACCGCGTCGGCCTCCCGCGGTCGGTGCTGGTCGATCTCGGCCTCGACGGCGGCGGGACGGTCGACGTTCGCGGCGGGCACCGGATCGCAGTGCCCGCGGTCGCCGCCGACGTGGACGGGATCGCCGTTCCGGAGCCGCTGCGCCGGCGGGCTGGCCTCGAAATAGGGGATTCCGTGCGGGTCGCCGAAAACGAGGCTCCGACGGCGTCGAGCGTGACCCTCCGCCTCCGGGACTCGATCGCGATTACGCACAGCGAGAGCGCGCTTCGACGGCGGCTCGGCCGGCGGATCGTCGCGACCGGTGACGGGATCGAAGTCAGCCATCTCGACGGCGCGTTGACGCTTCGGTTCGTCGTCGAAGGGATCGCGCCGTCGTCGCCGGCGGTCGTCACCGACGCGACCGGCATCGACGTCGCGACGGATGACGCCGAACCCGTCTCGGAGCCGTCCGTTCGCGGCGAGGACGCCCTTCCGAGGGAAACGTATCGCCGGCTCCGCGAGACGGTCACAGCGCGGTTCGAGAGCCCGGACGCGTTCGCGTCGATCGGTCGGCCGACGCTCGGTGTGCTCCTCTGTGGGCCGCACGGATCCGGAAAGACGACGCTCGTCGAAGCGGTCGCGTCCGCGACCGACGCGGCGTTCGTTCGGACCTCGGCTGCGCGGCTCGAAGCCGAGAGCGCAGCCGACCGGGACGATCGACTCGACCGGGTCGTCGAGGGAGCCACAGGGCGGGATCGGGCGGTCGTCCTGCTCGACGACTTGGACGTCCTCGGTGGCGAGGGGGCCTCCGGCTCGACGCTCGGAGGCCGCCTGCGATCGACCGTAGACGAGCTTCGGACCGTCGATGGGACCGTCGTCGTCGGCGCGACCGTCGACGCCGGATCCGTCCCGGAGGCGCTCCGGCGCGGCGGCCGGTTCGACCGCGAGCTTCGCGTCTCGCCGCTGACCGACGACGACAGGCGGGCGGCGCTAGAGGCGATCTGTGACGACGCCGCCCTCGCCGACGACGTCGACCTCGGGACGATCACGGAGGGGCTCGGTGGGTTCTCGCTCGCCGATCTGGGTGTGTTCGTCGACGTGGCCTTAGAGCGGACGGTGCGCCGCGGCGGCCGGGCGATCCGACGGGCGGACTTCGATCACGCGGCCGGGACCGTCGATCCCAGCGGACTCCGGGACGTCTCGGTCGAACTCCCCGAGGTCGCCTGGGACGATGTGGGCGGACTCGAGGCCGCAAAGCGCGAGATCGTCCGGGCGGTGTATTGGCCCTTAGAACACCCGGAGCGTTTCGAGCAGGCCGGTATCGAACCGCCCTCGGGCGTGTTGTTGTACGGCCCGCCCGGAACCGGCAAGACGCTGCTCGCCCGGGCCGTAGCGAGTCTCAGTAACGCGAATTTCATTCCCGTGAACGGCCCGGAGCTTCTGGACAAATACGTCGGCGAGAGCGAACGGGCGGTCCGGGACCTGTTCGCGACCGCCCGCGAGAACGCCCCGTCGATCGTCTTCTTCGACGAGGTGGACGCGATATCGCCGACGCGCCGGGGCGACGACACGGGGGCGGGCGAGCGCGTCGTCTCGCAGTTGTTGACGGAACTCGATGGGCTCGAGCCGTTGACCGACGTCGCGGTCGTCGCGGCGACGAACCGTCCGGACGCGATCGACGGGGCACTCCTCCGACCGGGGCGCATCGAGACGGCCGTCGAGACCCCGCTGCCGGATCGCGCGGCGCGGCGAGACGTTCTCGGGATACACGTCAGAGAGACCCCGACGACCGCGGACGTCGACCTCGACGCACTCGCCGACCGAACCGACGGTTACAGCGGGGGCGACCTGGCCGCGCTGGTCCGCGAGGCTGCGATGATCGCGATCGAGGACGGGATCGTCGGGGAAGACGCCACGGCGCGTGTGTCCGTCGACGCGGAGCACTTCGAGCGTGCGCTGGCGGAGACGGCGCCGTCGGCGGGCGACTCCGAACCGTTTCGTGGGTGACCCACCCGGCACGACCGGAGGGCCCAGCCGTCGTCGGTCAGCGCCCGAGCGCTCGCGGGCGCGTCGCTCCCCTCGAGTAGTACCGAGGCGAGTTCATACTCGCTCCTCGTGTAGGTTCAACACGAAGTAGGCGATCCCGAGCGCGGTGATCAACTCGACCCCCGCAGCGAGCCAGAACGCGGTGTCGAAGCTCAGGCCGGACTCCTGCAGCGTCGGCAACGAGAACAGCGCTGCGACGGCGAGTACGGCACAGACGGCGATCCCGACGACGGAGTAGGTGTTCAATACAGCGACGGGTTCGGATGGTTCGTCGGTCATAAAAAAACTGAGTTCGGCTGGTTCGGCCGCGGTACGTTCGATCGGCGTCCGTTCAGTCCGCGGTCGACGACCCGGCGGTCGACGGTTCCGGGGCGTCGGTGTCACCGAGGATCGCGCGGCTGCGGAGCAGGACGAAGCCGAACCCGACCTTCGCGGAGACGTCGAGGACCATGAACGCGAGGGTCTCGACGCCGAGACCGACGATGCCGGCGCCCTCGGTGCCGACGATCCAGAGGATCGGGTAGGCCGTCCAGAGAACGGCCGTTATAACGATCAGTTTGTTGAGCGTCGCGCGAACCTCGTCGGAGCGCTCCTTCGCGGCGTTGCGCAGGATCGTCAGCAGGTAGTACAGCACGAACAGGAACGCGATCGTGCTGACCAGCCACCACGAGTAGCGCGCGAGTTGGGTCTGCGAGAGCGCGCCGACGAGACCGGTGACGATCATGAGCGCGTCGACGCCGATGAGCGTGCCGATGGTGACCCGGTCCACCTTGGCGAGCAGACACAGGTCAAGCAACAGCAACGGCGTCGTGAACAGCCAGTCGGCATACCGGGCGTAGTATATGTCGAGGGCGCCGCGTCCCACAACCTCAACCTCTGTCAGGCCGGTGCCGAAGAACATCGACAGGTACGCGGCGGTCGCGATACCCGGCACGAGGATCGTGATCGCGTAGTACTCTCGGGCCTCCCGGTCCGTGACACCCCAGCCACGGACGATGAAGTAGAAGGTCCCAAGCAGCATTAGTAGTGTACCGATACCCAGCCAGATCGTCTCGGGCCGACCGTCCCCCAGGACGTCGAACCCTGCTTGTAGTACTGTTGGCTCCATACGCACCTAAAAGTACGACGGGGATGGTAATGTGATCTATACCAACCTAGTTGGGTATTCGGGATCGGCGCCGTGTGGCCGGCCGGCGCGTGGGGTGGCTCCTGTCGCGCGCACGACGAAGGAGTCGGTCGCGTGTGACATCCTCCCGCGGTTAAAGGCGCGGGCCTCCCACCCGGTGTTGGCCGAGCAGGTCAATCCTGACGGTTGGGAGTCTACGGTTTGCTGGACAGTCAGCCAGTGGCTTTGCCACGAAGCCGTTACTCGTACCCCGGAGAGGGCTCCGAGTTACCTGATTGTTTAATGACTGTCGGCGTGGTCGGCTTACTGTTTGTTTCCGGCTATGAACCGTGGCGAACACCGAGTCAACCGCCAGTTCTCCACGCACGACGTACGGCACGATGGCTTGTAATGTAAATTGTCGGATTCATCTGGTGGCTAAAGCCACCAGTACTCTCCTCGAATCTCTATAAAAAGAGGGACCAACCACGAATTAATACCGATGCGTTCCGTATCGACCCGCATGAGCGACAAACAGACCGATTCGGACGCGGAATCGACAGCCGAAACCGAACGGACCGAACGGGAGGCCGCCGTCGACGACGAGGAGGCCGCCATCGACGTCGAGGCGATCGACGCCTACCAGGGCCGGATCGAGGAGATGTCGGCCGAGATAGAACAGCGCGAACAAACCATCGGGGAGTTGGAGTCCGTGATCGAAGCCCAATCGGAGCGCATCGACGAGCTCGAAAACCAGTTTCTGGACCTCTCGGCCCGCGTCGCCGACGGCAGGAACTTCGGGGTCTGTCCGGAGTGCAACGGCCCGACCGAACGGAAGGGTCGGCTGCTTCGCAGCGACACGATCGAGTGTATCCGGTGCGGAAACGTCGTCCACACGTACTGAATCGTTCGCTCGGGCGGTGCTGGGCACCGGACGCTGGTCTCGGCGCGTCGGTCCCGGACCGGCCGGTACATCCGTCTCGGCGGGCAGGAGTCCCTCCTGTCCGGGGTCTCAGGGCCGTCCCGTCGGCTACGACCCCGACAACCGTTCGTACAGGGCGTCGGTGACGCTCCGGTCTGCGTCGACGACGTCGCGTCGATACTGCATGTACACGGCGCCGAGCGGCGGTTGGACGAGGTACGCGAGCGCGATCGGCAACACCGATTCCGCGGGCGGGAACCCCGGGGCGGCCGCGATAGCGAGCGCGATCGAGAGGTTTCGCATGCTCGTCGCGTACACGAGCGCGACCGACTGCGTCTCCGGGAGCAGTAGGCGACCGACGCCCGCGCCGACGGCGAGGACAAGCCCATAGAAGGCGACGAGCGGGACGATCGTAGCCACGGAGGAGACCGGGTCGGCGAGGATGCTCTCGGCGCGGATCGCCATCGCGACGAAGACGATGAGCATCACGCCGAACGAGGAGACGCCGCCGAAGGTGGGTTTGAGCGCCTCGAATCGCTCGGGACCGTACCGCCGGAGGAGCAACCGCCGGGTCAGGGTGCCGACCACCATCGGAATCACGACGACGATCGCCAGCTGGCGATACAGCGCGTTCGGGTCGAAGCCGACGTCGCCGCCGACGAGCGCGGAGAGATACACCGGGAGGACGAACACCGCGGCGACGAGGTTGACCGCGATCGCGACGAGGGCAGCCTCTAGATCCCCACCGGCGAGACCGGTCCAGGCGGCCGTCATCCCGGAGGTGGGGATGAGCGCGATCAGGTAGAGCCCGATCGCGTAGGCGGGGTCGCCGGCGAAGAACAGCCGGGCGAGCCCGATCGCGACGACCGGCGCGATGCCGAAGTTCACGGCCAAACTCGCCCCGACAGGTGCGACGTGCTCGCGCGCGGCGAGCACTTCCCGGAGGTCGATGTTGATCATCATCGGGTAGATCATCACGAAGAGGATCGGGACGACGGCCGCCTGTAGCAGGTTCCGGGCGTCGGAGCCGACGGCTTGCCCGACGAGCAGGCCCGCGAGAAGTGAGCCCACGACGACGTATATGAGGTTCCGCTTCAGGTACCGCAACGACGCACCGATCATGTGCCGTCGCCTCCGGCGATCGGGGCGACAGCGCGCGGTCGCGGCCCGCTCGCGCGCGGTTCGGTGGGGCATCCACGCCTGGAGGTCGTTCGCTCGCGTTGGTTCATTACTGTATTGTATAACTTATACAATATAGAGTGTTACGGTCGGGCGAGCGGGCCGTCGGGGACGGCCCCACACCCGAGGCATCTATTTATCCCCCGCCCGAACGCCCGGACATGAGCGGCGACGTACTCGTCTACGACGACGATTGTGGCTTCTGTACGTGGTGGGCCGACTACTTCGCCCGGCGGAGTGACCTCGACGCAGTCGGGTTCGGCGGACTCACCGACGAACAACGCGACCGGCTCCCCGAGGACTTCGAGTCGTGTGCGCACCTCCTGACCGACGATGCGGTATACTCCTGTGGCGCGGCGGCCGAGGAGGCGTTCGCCCGGGCCGATATTCCACCGGGGTCGCGCGATCTCACCCGCTTTTTCCGGCAGTTCGACGACTACCGGCGGCTTCGCGAGCGGCTCTATCGCGAGGTCGCGGATCGACGCGACGTGTTGGGGCTTTTCGTCTCGAAGGACGGCCTCGACGACTAGCGGGGAGAACGCCCGAGAGAGGTCAAAAGAACTTGAACAGGTCGTCGCGGCCAGCCTCGTGGAGGTGGTGTCTGACGGCCGCCTCGAGCGGTTCGATCGACCCGCGCTTCGCCGAAATCGGCGCGAGGGTCTCCTCGAACTGCTGCCAGGGCGGGTAGAGGCCGAGCCGTTCGGCCAGCGCGTCCAGCCGCTCGTCGCGGTCGTCGACCTTGTCCATCTTGTTGACCGCGACGACGACGGGGACACCGAGTTCCTCGAAGAACCCGAACAACTCGACGTCGTGGGGGATCTCGTCGGGGCCCGAGTGGCGGTCGATGATGTCGACGACCGACTTGCCGTCGACGACCAACACGCCGACGAGAATCCTCTCGGCGTTGGCCTCGACGTAGCGCACCACGTCGGTCTTGATCCGTTCGCGGACGTCCTCGGGGACGCCGGCCATGAACCCGAAGCCGGGGAGATCCGTGATCACGAAGTCCTCAGCGGCCCAGTCGTAGTGGTTCGGTTTCGTCGTGACGCCGGGGCTGCCGCCGGTGTCGAAGCTGTGGCCCGTGATCTCGCGCATCAACGTCGACTTCCCGACGTTCGACCGCCCGACGAGGACGACTTCCGCGTCGCGGTCCGGACGCGTCTCGAACATGCCTCTGGTTGTCCGCGTCGGGTCATAAACC
Organism: Natronomonas moolapensis 8.8.11; assembly: GCF_000591055.1. Taxonomy (GTDB): domain Archaea; phylum Halobacteriota; class Halobacteria; order Halobacteriales; family Haloarculaceae; genus Natronomonas; species Natronomonas moolapensis. The sequence goes on from NC_020388.1 coordinate 2,700,009, forward strand.
GCCCGGTCGGTGGGACACCCTTACCCGATGCGGTCGCCGACCGAGGGGGCGAACGCTCGGAGGGCGACCAGACGCGGCGGGCGGGCCAACAGTTGGGTTTATCGGCCCGGACGGCGACGGTCATCGCGTGCGACTCGTCCAGGTGACGATCCCGACCGGAAAACGCGAGACCGTACTCTCGATCCTCGACGACGAAGGGATCGACTACGTCGTCACCGACGAGTCCAGCGGGCGGGAGTACACCGCGGTCGCGTACTTCCCGCTGCCGACGAACGCTGTCGAGCCTATCCTCGAGACGCTTCGGGAGGCCGGTCTCGAACGGGAGGCCTACACGGTCGTTCTGAAGGCCGAAACGGTCGAATCGGAGCGCTTCGAGGCGCTCGCCGAGAGCTACGCCGAGACGGGTGACAGCGAGGAGCGAATCGCCAGGCAGGAACTCGAATCGAGGGCGGAGGAACTCGCCTCCGCGCTTCCGGCGTACGTGGTCATGACTGCCGTCTCGGCGGTGATCGCGACCGCCGGCCTCCTCCTCGATTCGCCCGCCACGGTGGTCGGCTCGATGGTCATCGCGCCGCTCATCGGTCCCGCGATGGCGGCGGCGGTCGGCAGCGTCATCGACGACGGCGAGTTGTTCCGGCGGGGTGTGGGTCTCCAGTTGTTCGGCGTCGCCCTCGCCGTCGTCTCCTCGACGCTGTTCGCGGCGTTCGTCCAAGCGACGAACCTCGTCCCGCCGGGGCTCGACCCCCTGTCGCTGTCGGAGATCGAGGAGCGACTCGCCCCCAGCGTCCTCTCGTTGGCCGTCGCCTTGGGTGCCGGGGTCGCGGGGGCCGTGAGCCTGATGACGGGCGTGTCGACCGCGCTCGTCGGTGTCATGATCGCCGTCGCGTTGATCCCGCCGGCCGCGACGGTCGGTATCGGGATCGCCTACGGGGAGCCGGCCCTGGCGGTCGGTTCGGCGGTCCTCGTCGCGGTCAACGTCCTCTCGATCAACCTCGCCGCGCTCGTCGTGTTGTGGTACGCCGGCTACCGCCCCGGGCAGTTCTTCAAACACGACCGCGCGAGGATCGCGACGCTAAAACGGATCGGCGTTCTCGTCGCGGCCATCGCGTTGCTGTCGGTGTTTCTCGGCGGCGTCACGTACGACTCCTACCGGATGGCAAACACCGAACAGGACATCAGAGACGGCGTGGCGACGGAACTCGAGGAACCGGCGTACTCCGGGTACGAATTGGTCGACCTCGAGATCGAGACCGAAACCGAGCGGCTCCTCTTTCACCGCCCCACGGCGGTCGTCGGGACGGTCGCGGCCCCGCCAGGGGAGACGCGGGGCGAACTGGCCGAAGGGGTCCGGACGCGGCTCGCCGCGGAACACGGGATCGAGGTCGACGTCCGGATCCTCTACGTCGAAATCGAGCGGAGCAGCGATCGGTCGCTCTCCCCGGAACGGCGGGTGGGTCAAACGCCCGTTTGACTTTCCGGCGAATATAGTAGCGCGGCCGGTGTCGGAGCGGATATGCGACGCGAAGGACTCGCAGTGTTGATAATCCTCGTTTCCCTGTTGGCGATGACGCTCGTGGGCGTCGCGGTCGTCTCGCCGATCGGCGCACAGTCACCCGACGCCGCCGCCGACCGAGTCGTCTCGGTCGAGGCGACCGGCGGCGCGTCGGCGGTCCCGGACCGGGCGGCCGTCCGGGTTCGGGCCGTTGCTGAGGGCGACGATCCGGGCGCGGTTCGGGACGAACTCGCGGCCGAGACCGACACGCTCCGGTCGAACTTCGAGAGGCTCGGTCTCTCGGAGGACGACTACGGGACGGACGAATACCGGGTTCGCTCGCCGCGGGTCCCGCCGAGGGAGTCGGAGAACGTCCCGGCGTTCCGCGGCGTCCACGGCTTCGAGGTGACCCTCGAGGACCCCGACCGCGTCGGGGCGGTCGTCGACGCGGCCGCCGACGCGGACGTCGAGGTCGACACCATCGAGTTCACCCTCTCGGACGCCGTCCGAACTGATCTCCGCGAGGAGGCCATCGCGAACGCGATGAGCGACGCGCGCGCGCAAGCCGACGCCATCGCGCGCAACGGCGACCTCCACGTGACGAGCGCCGCGAGCGTCGACGCGACCCAGCGGAACGTCAGCCCGGTGCGCTACGAGGCGGCCGCGATGGCGACGCCGACGCCGGAGTCGGCCGACACGAGCGTCGAGACCGGCGACGTCGCCGTCGAGTACGCGGTGGAAGTGACGTACAACGCGACCGCCTGAGCCGCCTTATTCGGCCTCCGCCCGCCGGACCAGAAAGTTGTTGACCCAGGAGACGACGACCTCGCCGTCGCCGTTCTCGCCGACCGTTTCGGCGCGGACGTCGCCCAGCGTCGGGTTCCCGTCGCCGGCGTCGGTCCGGAGGACGCGGATCCGCGTCCCGACCCGGTCGCCCGGCCGGACCGGCCGTTTCCACCGGAGGTCGTCGATCCCGCGGGCCCCCATACACGCCACATCGGCGAGAAAGCCATCGACCATCGTCCGCATGGTGAGCGCGACCGTCTGCCATCCGCTGGCGATGAGGCCGTTGTAGATTGACGCCTCAGCCGCGTCGGGGTCGACGTGGAACGGCTGTGGATCGTACCGCTCGGCGAACTCGACGATCTCCGACTCGGAGACCGTCCACCCGCCGAGGTCGTGCGTCTCGTCCGGTTCGAGGTCCTCGAAGTGTCTCGGCATCGTACGCCGTTCGGTCGGAGGGCATCCTAACAGTTCCGCCGGCGCGTCAGCCCTCGAACGGCAACTCCGGCTCGTAGCCGACGGCCTCGATCGCCGCGTCGAGGACCGCCTCGACGCCCTCGCCGGTCTCGACGCTCATGTAGTGGTCGGCATCGGCCTCGGTCGAGCGGTCGGCCTTGTTGCAGACGACGAGGACGGGGGCCTCGAAGGTCGACTCGATGTCGGCGAGCAACTCGAGTTGCTCGTCGAGGGGGTAGCCGCACTCGCCGCTGGCGTCGAGCACGAAGAGGACGGCGTCGGCCAGGTGCGTCAGCGCGGAGACGGCCTGGGACTCTATCGCGTTTCGGTCCTCGGCGGGCCGATCGAGCAGGCCGGGCGTATCGATCAGTTGATACCGGACGTGATCCCGTTCGAGGTGGCCGACGTTGAGATTCGTGGTCGTGTAGGGGTAGGCGGCCGTCTCGTTTTTCGCGTTCGTCACGCCGTTGACAAACGAGGACTTGCCGACGTTGGGGTAGCCGGCGACGACGACCGCGGGTTCGTCGGCGCGGATGTCGGGCAGCGTCTTCAGAGCGTCGCGGGCCGTGCCGATCGCGAGGAGGTCTGTTTCGACCTGCTCGGTGATGTCGGCGAGGCGGGCGAAGGCCTGCTTGCGGAGTTTGCGCGCGGTGTCCGTGTCGGCGTTTCTGATCCGGCCGTGGTACTCGCCCCGGATCTCGTCCGTCCGCCGGGAGGCCCACATCACCTCCGAGAGGTGCTGTCTGAGCCGGTCGACGCCCCCGACGTCGGTGTCGGAAAGCGTCGCGTCGGCGAGTTCGTAATAAAAACGGTCGACGAGATCGAAGTCGGGCCAGGAGGTGACGACGTTTCCGAGGTTGTCCGAGAGGATGTTCGAGGCCGTCTGCAGCATCGACTCTTGGGCCTCCTTGCCCGACTTCGCCCGCCCCGCCCGCGCCGCCCGAGAGAACGCCTTGTCGACCAGCTCCTCCGACCGGGGCGTCGTCGGAAGGTCTTCGAAGTGCATACATCCGTTTGTGCGCCGTCACGTATAAGCGGCGTGTCTCCCGTCGAGAGGGGGCCTGTGGCCCGAACTCACAGCATCTCGACGGCGTCGTCGACGGAGATGTCGCCGCGTTCGAGCGCGCCGAGGACCTCGCGGGTGTCCCCGTCGGCCTCGTCGTCATCGGCGGCGATCTCCTCGAGGGTCACCTTCCGGGAGTCGCCGGTGAACTCGGCGAAATCGGTCCCATCGGCGAGGGCGGTCTCCTTTTTGACCCGGTAGTTGCCGCCGGGGGTCTCGTAGAGATCGCCGGGGTGGAAAAAATACCAGTCCTCGCGGTCGAAGCGGACGCCGACGCGGGGGTTCGCGCCGAAGTTTCGCGCGAAGTAGACGAGGGCCTCGATTTCCTCGCCGGAGAGGTAGATCGGGTCGCCGGCGGAGGACTTCGCCTCGATCGCGTAGAACGTCTCGCCGTCGCCGGCGAGGACGTCCGGGAGTTCGCGCTCGGTCGCGCTACCGGAGGCTGGCGCGCGCATTACCGCGAAACCGGCTCCGTCCAGCGCCGTGACGAGCTCGCGCTCGCGGCGGTCGCCCTTCGCGTTCGGGTTCGCCATCGGCGGCTCTGGGAGGCGGAGCGATTTAAGCGAGGCGGTCGGCGGTTGTGGGGTTTATCATCCGACCGGGCCGTAGAGGAACTATGTCCGATCCCGGGTTCGACGCGTTCGATCACGATGCCCACATGCGGCGTGCGTTCGACCTCGCCCGCGAGGCCACCGAGCGCGGGGACGAACCGTTCGGCAGCGTCCTGGTCCGCGACGACGCGGTTGTCGCGGCCGAATCGAACCGGATCGTCACCGAGGACGACGTCCGCCGCCACCCCGAACTGCATCTCGCCTACCGAGCGTGTCGGGAGACCTCGCCCGCCGAGCGGGCCGAGACGGTCATGTACACGAGCACCGAGCCCTGTCCGATGTGCGCAGGCGGGATGGCCCGGGCCGGCTTCGGGCGGGTCGTCTACAGCGTCGGCGGCGGCGAGATCGCCGAATTCACCGGTCGGGAGCCGTCGGTCCGGTCGGCCGAGATCCTCGAGGGGATCACGGAGGTCGTCGGTCCCGTGCTGAACGACGAGGGGCGGGCGGTCCACGAGGCGTTCGGGTGGTAGACGCGTTCGAGTAGCAATCGGCTTCGGCCACGCGGTACGACGCCCTTGTGTGTGCCGGCGTAAAAACGACCGGCGAATCGACGCCGATCAGTTCGCGTCCGTCGGCGCGTAGTAGTACTCGCCGGCGTTTTTTTGCTCGCGGTCCTTCTGGGAGCCGGGTTTGTTGATCCGGGGGCGGCCCGTCCGCTCGTCGCGGCGGAACGTGACGTCGAGGTTCGAGAGGAAGGCGTTCATGCCCTCGCGCATCCCGACCGGTCGGCCGGCGTGGCCGCGCTCGGCGGGCGTCCCCTCGAAGACCTGCAGACGGTCCGAGAGCAGATCGATCATGTAGATGTCGTGGTCGATCACCATCGCCGTCTTGTCGTGGGCCTCGGTGTAGCGGCGGATGGCCCGCGTCGCGAGGACGCGCTGTTCGACGTCGAGGTGTGCGGAGGGCTCGTCGAGCAAGTAGAGGTCGGCCTCCTCGGAGAGACACGCGGCGATGGCGACACGCTGGCGCTCGCCGCCCGAGAGGTCCGTGAGCTGTTGTTCCATGATCCGGTCGAGCTGGAGCGGGCCCGCGATCTCGGTGTTCCAGTAGGAAGTGCCGAAGTCGTCGGTGATCGATGCGAGGAAGGCGTCGACCCGCATCGGCCGGTCGATCTCGACGTACTGCGGTTTGTAGGAGATGTCGAGGCGGGCGTCGAAGCTGCCCTCGTCGGGGTCGAGGCGCCCGGCGAGCAGCTTCGCGAAGGTCGATTTGCCGATCCCGTTGGGACCGACGATGCCGAGCACCTCGTTCTCGCGGATCTCGCCCGAGTCGACCTCGAGGGCGAACTCGCCCTCGCCGTAGGACTTCCGCATCTCGGGGTACTCGACGAGCGTCTCGCCGTAGCCTTCGACGCGGGGGGCGTGTTCCTCGAACTCGATGGCCTCCGGACGGATCCGCATGTTCTCGTTTTCGAGGTAGCCGCCGAGATACTGGTTGATGCCGCCCTTCGTCGATTTCGGCGGCGTGACGACGCCGAAGACGCCGGGTTCGCCGTAGGCGACGTGGAGCGCGTCGGCGAGCAGATCCAACACCGCGAGGTCGTGCTCGACGACGAGCATCGAGCGGTCGTCCGCGGACAGTTCCTGGATGAGCCGCGCCGCGGTCACGCGCTGGCCGATGTCGAGATACGGCGTGATCTCGTCGAGGAAGTAGAAGTCGGCGTCCCGCACGAGCGTCGCCGCGAGAGCGACGCGCTGGAGTTCCCCGCCGGAGAGTGTATCGATCGGCTGGTCGACGACGGAGGCGATCCCGAGCCGTTCGGTGAGGTCGTCGGCGACGCCGCGCTCGTCGACGCCCGCGAGTAGTTCGCTCGTCTTCCCGTCGAACGTGTCGGGAATCTTGTCGACGTACTGCGGTTTGCGGGCGACGGTTACCTCCGCCTCCTGGAGGTCCTCGAGGTATCCTTGCAGCGCGGTGCCCCGGTAGGCCTCGAGGACCCGCTCCCAGTCCGGGTCGGCCTCGAAGTCCCCGAGGTTCGGCGTGATCTCGTCGGCGAGGATGTGAACCGCGGTCGTCTTTCCGATCCCGTTGGGACCGAGAATTCCGGTGACGCGGCCGTCCTCCGGGGCGGGAAGCCCGTACAGCGCGAAGCTGTTTTCGCCGTAGCGGTGGGTCGGCTCCTCGTCGAGTTCCTGGGGGAGGTTGATGATCTCGATCGCGTCGAAGGGGCACTTCTCGACGCAGATACCGCAGGTTTCGCCGAGACACAACTCCTCGGAGATCGAGATCTGGTCGGGACCGCCGGCGTAGTGCTCGCCCTCGTCGTGGCGCTCCTCGCGGGTGACGATACACTCCTCGCCGGTCCGGTTCGGCGGGCAGAAGTTCGCACACTCGTAGTTACACCGGTCCGGCTGGCAGCGATCTAGGTCCACGACGGCGATGCTGTCGTCGGCCATCAGAGGCCCGCCCCGGTTGTGAGCAGGATCCCCCAGCAAACGAACCAGAGCGAAAACGTCATGAAGACGACGTAGAGGTAATCTTTCGCCCCGAAGTCGTCGGTGTCGAGCTCGATTCCGGCTTTTTCCAGGAGCTGGTGGACGGGGAACTGCACGACGACGGCGCTCGCGAGAATGTAGACGCCGAGCGTATCCCCGGCTCCGTCGGCGACGGCCGACGAGACGAGGGCGGCGACGACGCCGGCCAGACACGCGATCGCCGTGACCGTGATACCACGGACGTGTGCGGTCCGGCGCTCGGCCGTATCGGTTGCCATACGTACCGTTCGGCCATCCGGCATCAAAAGCGGTTCGTTCCCGCGGCGCCGGCGGGGCGGCCGCCAGCGGCTCGGATCGGGTCGGGTCGGTGTCCACTGTGCCGACTCCGTCCGGGGTGGACGATACCTGCCATGTTTGGATCAACGTTTATACCCGTGGGGGCACTTTTATACTGTAGAGATGGCTCACTCCGACGGGGAAACACTCACCGATCTCCCGCCCAGCGCGAAACTCGTCTACAAAGTCCTCGAATACAACGGCGCGATGACTCAAAAGAGCATCGTCGAGGAGTCGATGCTTTCGGCTCGAACGGTTCGGTACGCGCTCGAACGACTCGAGGGCATCGACATCGTCTCCGAAGACGTGTACTTCGCCGACGCGCGCCAGAACCTCTACGAACTGACCGACGCCGGCGAAGCGGCCGTCGAGGGCGCCAGCGAGGCGGCCGCGTCCGACGACTGAACCGCTCCCGTCGTCCGTTTTTTCTCCGATTACCCACGACAGCGACGGCTGGGGCCTGTCCCTCGCCGACGCGTTCGGCGCGAGTACGCCGGGCGACCGACAACACCGAGGACGTGCGTCCGGACCGCGCGCGACCCGCACCGTCGCTCGGGGCCGGGAAACGGTGGCTCGGAAAAAATCCTCATCACAAGGGGCTCAGAGGGGGTAACTGTCGTCACCGCCACCACCGGTCGTTCTCGCTTCAGTGTTAAGAACCCACGCCTTCTCGGGGAGTGTACACCAGCCCGGGGCAACACCGAATTGCTTCGCGAGGCGCACCCCCGGCTGGTGGCGTTGGCGTACAATACATGTTTGCGATCCATTCCGCGCCGACGCACGCGCGTTTTGAGCCGAGTTCCTATAACAAAGGAATTATGTAGCATAACTATAAATTCAGTTTTGTTGGTCGGTAGCTGCGGCCAACAGCCAGCGAAACAACCGAGAGGGGTGGCTTGGTGCCTTGCGTCACTCCTCTTTTCTAAAACCGTATTCACGATGCTTCTACGCCAGTTTCCGGCGCGAATACAGACAGTTCTGAGTGCCCCCAGATTCGTGAATTTTCTCTTATACTTTCATTTTAAACGTACGAACGCGTAATGTATACTTTCGTATATATCTGGAAAGTTCCGGACGCACTGTAACATAGCGGTACGTACCACCACATAGAGTATATACCAGCCGACGATACTCCGTACCGAACATACCGCCAGAGGTTGTTCCGTACCGGAACGTACCGCTCAAGAACACCCTGTTCGACACATGTCACTCCGGTGTGTTCTGTACCTCTCATATAAATTTCTTTTATTATATCGTATCTACCTTCTCGTGATGTCAAGCGACGCGGAGCACCAGAGCAAGGGAGTATCACGGCGAAAGTATCTGTTGACGTCTGCCGCTGCTGTCGGCGGCGTCGGCCTCGCCGGGTGTAGCAGCAGCGACACGGGTAACGCCAACAGCGGCGACAGCGGAAACGGCGACTCCGACAGCAGCGCCGATTCGGACTCCGGATCGTCGAGCCCGTCGACGGTGACTGCCGAAGGGTCGTCGACGGTGTACCCCATCTCGAACAAGGGAAGTTCCTACTGGAACTCGAACTCGCCGGCGAGCGACGGCGAGTACTGGGGATCCAACGACGAGGGATCGGTCACCGGGTGGGATCAGATCGGGACCGACCAGAACATCGCCGACTACTTCGCCGGCCTGTACGGCTTCGAAACGACCGGCGAGCGCTCGAACCCGCCGTTCGCCACCCGCGTGGCGCTGAGCCACTCGGGGACCGGCTGTGAGGCCGTGCGAGACGGGCTGGTCGACATCGGTAATTCCTCGGGACCGATCACGGCCGAACTGGATATCAGCGAGGACGAGCGCGACGAGAACTACGTCGACCACGTCGTCGGCCGCGACGGCCAGCCGGTGTTCGTCAGTCAGGCGATCTACGACGCCGGTGTCGAACAGCTCACCGGCGAGCAGATCCGCAGTATCTACCAGGGCGACATCTCCAACTGGAGTGAGGTCGGCGGTCCGGACCAGGAGATCTACGTGGTCGGCCGCGCCGAGGGCTCCGGGACGGACACCTCCTTCCGATTGAATATGCTCGGCGACGCCGACGCGCCGATGGACGTCGACACGCGCTTCGGGCAGAACCAGCAGGTCCAACAGGTCCTCCAGGACAACGACAACGCCATCGGCTACATGGCGCTGGCGTTCTCCGGATCGGGGATTCAGGCGATCGCCATCGACTTCGAGGGCACCGTCTTCCGTCCGGACCCCGACGCCGAGAACACCATCTTCGACTCCGAGTACCCGCTGAATCGCGACCTGCATATGTACACCCGGATCAACGAGGAGACGCCCGACGGAACCGACATGCGCGAGGCGGCGTTCCTCAACATGTTCCTGACCGAGTTCGGCCAGAAGACGTTCGTCGAGGACGTCAACTACATCACGCTGCCGACCTCCGATATCGAGGCCGAAAAGCAAAAGCTCCCCGAGCAGGTGTAGGCCGATCGACCGCGACACGCCTGTCTCCGACAGGTAATACACAATGGATTCATTCACTGATACAGCGGTCGGCGGCTTGGAGGCCCGTGCGGAACGATACTCGGGCCGTGTTCGAACGTTCGTTTCCGAGACGGATTCGGGTGCGCTGGCCGTCGTCGCGCTATCGATGGGGTCGTTGCTGCTCGCCTTCGCCGGGTTCCTGCTGGCGTCATCCGTAGCGGCGGTGCCGTTCGGCGTGTTCGTCCTCTCGACCGGGTACGGCTGGGTTCGGCATCAGGCGCTCATCGCCCGTGCCGTCACGTTCGCTATGACGACGGTAACGCTCGTCACGCTCGGGTTGATCATCGTCTTCATCTTCGTCGAATCGATCGCCGCCTTCCAGTACGAAAGCATGACCGTCTTCGGCGTTTCCGTCCCGGGGGCGGGGATGTTCGTGCAGACGCGGTGGGACGCAGTTTCGGACCCGGTCCGGTATTCGTTGGTACCGATGATCCACGGGACGGCGATGGTAACCGCCATCGCGACGCTCGTCGCGGCACCGCTTGGTGTCGCCGCTGCGCTCTTCATTTCCGAGATCGCCCCGCCGGTCGTTCGGGAGGCCGTCAAGCCCGGGATCGAGATTTTGGCCGGGATCCCCTCGATCGTGTACGGCTTCATCGGGTTCACGATTATCAACCCGTGGGCGGGCGAGGAGTTCGCCCTGAACGGCGGCTCGACGTATTTGTTCGTCGGGATCGTCGTGGGGCTCATGGCACTGCCGACAGTCGTCTCTGTCGCGGAGGACGCGCTGACGAGCGTTCCGGATGCGATGAAGGATGGATCGCTCGCACTCGGGGCGACGGAGTGGCAGTCGATGACATCGATCACGTTGCCGGCGGCGTTCTCCGGCGTGTCGGCGGCCGTGTTGCTCGGCGTCGGCCGAGCCATCGGCGAGACGATGGCCGCGACCGTCATGTTGGCGGGCGTACAGAAGGTCCCCGAGCCAATAACCAACGTGTTCTACGGCTACGAGACGCTCACGTCCCTGATCGCCGCCAATTACGGGAACGCGAGCGGCGTCCAAGAGAGCGCGCTGTTCGCGGCCGGCGTTGTCCTGTTCGTAACGGTGCTGTGTCTCAGCGTCGCCTCGCAGTACATCGAGGCGCGTATGCGCCGGCGTCTCGGAGGTGAGCAGGCGTGAGTCGCGCGACGCAGAACGCGCTCGTCCGCGAGGACCGAAGCGGATACGAAGCGGTCGCCGCGTCCGCGGTCGGGCTCTCCGGTGTCTCCTTCGCCGTCGGTCTGATCGCGCTCGTCGATCTCGTCTCGATCACTGCCCCCATCGGGAACGGCACGCTGTCTGTGGCTCTCGGTGCGGTACTTTTGGGACTCGGCCTGGGGACCAGTGGGTTGGGTCTCACCTCGCGGCTCGGCTACGTCGATACGAGCCCCCAACCGACCGCGGGCGCCGTCGCGGCGACCGCGTTTGCGGGCGTCTGGTTTGTCGTCGGCGCATTCACCGCACAGGAGGTTGGGCTCGGAACGCCGGGGTGGCTGGCGGTCGGCGTCGCCTCGGGCGCCGCCGCGTTCTCGGTGACGGCGCTTCGGCGGGAGGACATCGGGTCGACGCTCCCGGCGGGGGGTGTCGCCGTTCTCTTCGGGATGGCGCTCGCGACCGGGATCGTAGGACCGGGGTGGGAGCGCGTTCTCGTCGAGTACAACGCGACGCTGTTCGGGGACACGGTCGTCCCGGTCGTCACGATGGTCGGGTCGCTTTTGACCGGGTGGGCGGCCGCGAAGTCCTACGGGGGCTTCGGTGCCCGGGGACGCAATATCGGTGCGTACGTGCTGATCTATCTGATCGTTCTCTCGATTCTGGCGGTCCTCGTCGGTCTTCTCGCGTTCGTCACCGTTCGGGGACTTCCCGGGCTGTTGAACGGGATGACTGTCGGTGGCGATCGGCTCATCAGGTGGCCGTTCCTGACGAACGGGGCGTCGCTGCTGGCTGAGATTCCCGGCGTGTTCCCCGCATTGCTCGGCACGGTCTGGTTGGTTATCGGTGCCGTCCTCTTTGCGGTGCCGACCGGCGTCGGTGCGGCGGTGTTTCTCAGCGAGTTCGCGGATCAAGGGCGGTTCACTGGAATAGTCGAGGTCGCAACCAACGGTCTCTGGAGTACGCCGAGCATCGTCTTCGGGCTGTTCGGGGCCGCGTTCCTCATTCCCCGCTTCGGCAATCAGAAGTCGCTGATCGCGGGGATGTTGACGCTCGGATTCATGTTGTTGCCGCTGGTACTCATCACGAGCCGGGAGGCCATTTTGGCGGTCCCGGACGAGTACCGTGACGCGAGTGCGGCACTCGGCGTCTCCAAGTGGGAGACGATCCGGAGCGTCGTTCTGCCGGCTGCGATCCCGGGGATCACGACCGGCGTCATCCTCGGTGTCGGTCGGATCGCCGGCGAGACGGCACCGATCCTGTTGACGACCGGCGGTGGTGTCCTTCCGGGGCGATCGGCCGCTCCGAACGTGCTCGATGGATTCCAGCTGAGCGCGTCTCCGCCGTTCGTCACGAACCCCGCGCTGCTCGAGGCCACAAGCGCGCTCCCGTATCAACTGTACGCGCTCATCACGGCCGGGCTGAGCGGGAACATCGAGGATCCCCAGCAGTTCGCGTGGGGGCTAGCATTGACCCTGCTGCTCGTCGTGTTGTTGTTCTACGCGGGGGGCATCGCGACGCGGTACTACTTCAGGAGGAAACTGCATCAATGAGTCAGATAGATCAAAAAAACGCTGCCGAGTCGGAGCACCAAACCAACGATCAGTCGGTCTCGACGACCGACGGCGAGACGGTCGAGGAAACGCGCCCGGAGTGGACGGAGTACGACACTGACGCCGAGACGAAGCTCGCTGTCGAGGGGTTAGACGTCTACTACGACGACGACCACGCGCTGAAGGACGTCTCGATGGAGATCCCCGAACGGAGCGTGACTGCGCTTATCGGTCCGTCCGGCTGCGGCAAGTCGACGTTTTTGCGGTGTCTGAACCGCATGAACGATCGGATCCGGAGCGCCAACGTCGACGGGACCGTCGAGCTCGACGGGACGGACATCTACGACGGCGATGTCGACCTCGTCGAGTTGCGCAAGCGCGTGGGCATGGTGTTCCAAAGCCCCAATCCGTTTCCGAAGTCGATTCGCGACAACGTCTCCTACGGCCCGCGGAAACACGGGGATATCGAGACGGGGGTTCTCTCGCGGCTGACGGGGCGTGACGGGTCCGAACGCGAAGCGGAACTCGTCGAACGGTCGTTGAGGCAAGCCGCACTCTGGAGCGAGGTCGAGGATCGACTGTCCGACAACGCTCTCGGGCTGTCCGGCGGCCAACAACAGCGGCTCTGTATCGCACGATGTCTGGCGGTCGACCCGGAGGTCATCCTGATGGACGAGCCGGCGTCGGCACTCGACCCGATCGCTACCTCGAGGATCGAAGACCTCATCGCGGAGCTCTCGGAGGAGTACACCGTCGTGATCGTCACGCACAGTATGCAACAGGCCGCCCGCGTCTCCGATCAGACCGCCGTCTTTCTCACCGGAGGCGAGCTCGTCGAATACGACGACACGGAGCGGATCTTCGAGGCCCCGGAGAGCCAACGGGTCGCAGACTACATCAGCGGCAAGTTCGGGTAAGGTCGCTCCAGGAGTCGTCTCCGCAGCGGCCTCCCGCGGCGTGTCGGGGTCGAAGCATGGGGGTTCGACCGTCGGCTCCCGGCTGTCGCCGAACGCTCAATCTCCGTCGGGGTCGGGTCGATATCGCTGTATCGTCTCCTCGAGGTCGGCCCACTCGACGGGGAGTTCTACGTCTTCGAGTTCGTCCTCGAAGGAGCCGAGCCGATCCCCGAACCGGGTCCGCCAGGCGGGGTCGGCGACATCGGCGAGCCGCTGGCCGACGCGGTCCCGACGCGTCGTCAGCTCGTCGAGTTGCGGTTCGACGGCCGACGGCTGCTCTGTGTCCTCGCGGTCGGCCCACTCCCGGAGCGCTGTCAGTTCCGCTCGCAGGTCCGCGATCAACAGCGCAGCGACGCGGTGTTGGATCGACGCCGCGGCCCACGCGACCGCCGGTTCGGTCCCGATATCGGTGCCGTCCGCCGAGAGCGTCTCGACGGTGGCTTCGATCTCCCCGAGGGACTCCCCGACCGCGTCGATGTCTTCGGTGAGTGCTTCGACGCGACGGTCGGGGGTTTCGAGCCACGCCTCCACGGAGTCCAGTTCGAGCTGGATGTCGTCCGCGTCGCGTTGGACCGCATTTGCTGTGGCCGTGAGCCGCCGGATCTCCACGGCGAGTTCGTAGAGACCGCTCTCGTCTCTGTCGTCGACGATCCCCTGGAGGTGCTCGCCGAGGGTGGTCGTTCGCTCCTGGACGGATTCGACCCGGGTCTCGAAGCGATCCAGCCGCGCCTCGACAGGGGCCAAATCGGAGACGGGAGCGGCAGTCTCTCGAACGTCGTTGAGCTTCCCGGCCGCCAGTTCGGCCCGTGTTTCGGCGGTCGTCACTATCTTCGACGCGTTCGCGAGCGCGTCGTCGACGGCCGCCCGGCGAACGGTCCCCTCGTCGGAGACGATAGCGAGCGTCTCGCGGATCGTTTCGCGGTCGGCCGAGTCCGCGACGTCGTCGACAGCTGCCTCCAGCGATAGTCCGTCGAGCTCCGTTCGGTCACCGTCCTGTCGTCGACTCATATGGGATCGATGTGGTCGGTGTGGTGTTAGTCATTCGATGTGGAGCACGATCGGCGATACGACAGCGCGATCGAGCGCGACCGGGCTAGACGGTTTTAATTAACACAGAACTGCACATCCCGGATACGAGGCTCCCGAGACGCGTCGACATACGCGGCCTACGACTACACTCGAAACGAAATGACGGGCACGAGCGTTCGGTAATGCGGATCGCGACCCGCCTGGGTGGTTATCGATACCGGTTACTCGCGCAACAAAAGGTATAAAAGATGTCGAATCAATGGTGTGTCCATGACGATACAACGACGACGGTTCATTGCGGCAATCGGGACGGGAGCGCTGGCGGGGGTAGCCGGGTGCTCACAGCAGTCCGGCGGCGGCGACGAATCCGACGACTCAGACGACTCCGGTGAGATGGACGGATCGGACTCGTCAAGCAACGGCGGTAGCGACGACGGACCCGGCGTCGCCGGCGAGACGCTGACGCTCACCACGACGACGAGTACCTACGACACGGGGCTGCTCGACGCGATCCATCCCGACTTCGAAGAAATGTACGGCGTCTCGGTCGACGCGGTCGCACAGGGGACCGGGGCGGCCCTCGAGACGGCCCGCAACGGGGACTCGGATATCGTGATGGTCCACGCCCGCGGCCTCGAGGACGAGTTCATGCGCAACGGCTACGGTGTCAACCGCCGCGACCTGATGTTCAACGACTTTGTCATCGTCGGCCCGACAGACGATCCGGCGGGCATCGAGGGGATGGGGTCGGCAACCGAGGCGCTCACCGCAATCGCGGACGCGGAGGCGGCGTTCGTCTCGCGGGGGGACAACTCCGGGACACACACCAAAGAGCTCAATCTCTGGGACGCCGCCGATACCGATCCGGGCGGCGATTGGTATCAGGAAACCGGCTCGGGGATGGGCGAGGCGCTGAACATCGCCAATCAGCAGGGCGCCTACACGCTCTCGGACCGCGGCACCTTCATCTCCCAGCGCTCGGAGATCGACCTCACCATCCTGGTGCAGGGTCCGATCGAGGACGGCCCGGAGATCCTCGCGAACCCCTACGGCGTCATGGCTGTCAACCCGGGCGTCCACGACAACGCCAACTACGACCTCGCGATGGCCTACATCGGCTGGATCACCAGTCCGGGCGTCCAGGGGATGATCTCGGAGTACGAAGCCAACGGGGAGCAGTTGTTCTTTCCCGAGGCTATCTCCGAAGACCCCGACTTCCAGCAGTACGTTCCGGACGGCTGGAGCAGCGACGAGTAAAACGACGTGCCGCTCGAGCCAGCCGTCGAACTGCTGCCGGCACTGCTCGAGGTCCCGTTCAGAGAGGGGTACGTCTCGAGTATCATCTACGTCTCGCTGTACGTGAGCGTCATTGCGGTCTCGTTGAGCACGCTGTTTAGCGTTCCGGTCGCCATCGTGATGGGGTTCGTCGACTTCCGCGGCAAACAGCTCCTGAAATCGGTAATAAACACCGGCATGGGGTTTCCGAGCGTGGTCGTCGGCCTGCTCGTCCTGTTCGCCGTCTCGAATCAGGGTCCTCTCGGCTCTCTCGAGTTGATTTTCACCAAGGAGGCGATGATCATCTCGCAGTTCGTGCTCGCGACGCCACCGATCACGGCGATCAGCCTCGCGGCCGTCTCCGGCGTGGAGGGAAACGTTCGCGACGCGGCCCGGGTCCTCGGCGGGACGCGCCTCGATGTGGCGTTGGTCGTCATCAAGGAAGCACGCTACGGGATCGCGACCGCAGTGCTCGCGGGGTTCGGGCGCGCGATCAGCGAGGTCGGCTCCGTGCTCATCGTCGGCGGGAACATCACGAGTGCCGACGGGATCTCGAAGACGCGTACCCTGACGACCGCGGTCCAACTCGAGGCCCGCCAGGGACGATACGAGACCGCGATGGTGCTCGGGGCGGTGCTGGTCGGGATCGTACTGCTCGTCAACGCCGTCGTCGTTCGGCTCGGCGATACCGGTGGAGTGGGCCGATGATACGCCTCTCGAACGTGTCACACGCCTACGGGGACGCTGCCGTACTCGAGGATCTCTCGATGTCCGTCGGTCCCGGGGAGGTGCTCGCGATCATCGGTCCCTCGGGCGTCGGAAAGACGACGCTGTTGCGGATCCTCGCGCTGTTCGTTCGGCCGAGTTCGGGGACCATCGAGTTGGACGGGCAGGCGGTGTGGTCGGCCGGCGAGAGCGAGCGACTGGCGCTCCGCCGCCAAATCGGCATGGTGTTTCAGGAGGCGAGTCTCTTCGACGCCTCGGTCGCCCGAAACGTCGAGTACGGCCTACGGGTCCGGGAGTCGTGGCCCGATCGGCTCCGGAGCCAGTTGTGGTCGGTGCTCGGGTCGAGCGGGACGTCCGAGGCAGTCACGGAGGCCCTCGAGGTCGTCGGGCTCGAGGACAGACTCGAACAGGACGCCGACTCGCTCTCCGGGGGGGAAGCACAGCGGGTCTCGTTCGCGCGGGCGCTGGCGTACGAACCGGAATACCTCATGCTCGACGAGCCGACGTCGGATCTCGACCCCCGGAACACGGGGTTGATCGAGGCGGCGATCGGCGAGGCCCGCGAGCGCGGCATCGGCGTCGCGGTCGCGACCCACGACATGCACCAAGCCGAGCGGGTCGCTGACCGAGTGGGAGTGCTTCTCGGTGACGGCTTCACCGAAGTCGGTCCCACGGGGAGGGTGTTCGAGGACCCGGCCGACGACCGGACGCGGAAGTTCATCGCCGGCGAGTTGGTGTATTGATCCGGGGAGTCGAACCGACGCCGTCGCGTCCCCGGGTGCCGGGAAACCGACCCGACGACCGCCGGAACGAACACAACGGTTTTTATTCCCGGTCGGTCGAGACATCGCATGGACGTCGGTGTCGAAGCACATTTGCGGGCCGGCGAGGTGACGTTCGGGGCGGACGACGCCGAGTTGCTTCGCTCGATCGGGGCACACGGGTCGGTTCGGGGTGCGGCCGAGGCGCTCGGGCGCTCGCGAGCGCGAGCGTTAAACCGGGTCGCGGCGTTGGAGGAGGGCTATGGATCGCTGGTCGAGCGCCAGCGCGGCGGCGCTGACGGCGGAGGGAGTCGACTCACCGCGGACGCCGAGGCGCTTCTCGCCCGGTTCGGCCGCCTGCGGGCGACGCTCTCCGAGACGGCGGCGGTCCCCGAATCGGTCCTCTCCGGGGAGATACGCGACCGCGAGGGCGAGTTCGGATCGGTCGGGACCGACGCGGGGATCCTTCGAGCGCTGCTTGTCGACCGGGTACTCGCGACCGACGACGGCGGGAGCGAAGGGGACGCGACCGGCGACGGGTCGGCGAAACTCGGCGTCGGCACGGGGGTACAACTGAGCGTCCAGGCCGATGCGATCACGCTGTATCGTCCCGCTGAGGCGCCCGACGGCGGGGCGACGAGCGCTCGGAACCGCCTCCACGGAACGGTCACCGACGTAACGTCGGGCGAGTCGATCGTTCGCGTCGGGATCGACGTGGGCGCCGAGGCACCCCTCCTGGCGCTCGTGACGCAGGAAAGCCGTCGCCGGCTCGGTATCGAACCGGAACTGGAGGTCGTCGCGTCGTTCAAAACCACGGCGACACGGGCCACGGCGAACGACTACTGATACTGGTGGACGAAATCAAACGAAACCGGATCACGAGTGATCCGCCGGTCGTTCCGTCGAACGGCGTGATCCTCGTGTGTCGTGTGTACGTTCGTTTGTCTATCAGTATGAGTCGACCGGAGCGATATATATCGGTATTAGCAAGCCACTGGTGTCGCCGTATCGACGGACGACCATCGCATGGGAAGCGAGAAACGAGCCACGTTGCCGCCGGCGTACGACGACCTCCACGTCGGCGTCGCGCTGTTCGACCCGGAGGCAGGTACCGTCTCGGACGCGAACAGCTGGGTAGAGACGATACTCGGTTACACCGTCTCGGAACTGCGCGGGCTCCCGATCGAGGCGTACACCGCGAACACCTACCCACGCTCGGGCGAGGAGCTACTGGCCCGACTCCGGGCGAGCACCGGGGGGCGCCTTCGGGAACTCGTCTGGCGGGCGAAGCGATCGGACGGGGAGCTCGTCTGGGTGCGGATCCGCTTCGCGCGCCGGCAGGTGGACGGACGCGAGTGCGTGTACGCCGAGCTGCAGGACATAACGGAGTACTACGACACGTACCACCGGGCGGAGCTGTTCTGGCGGGTCCTCAGACACAACCTGCGGAACGAGGCGACCGTCATCGCGGGGAACGCGACCCCGGTCGCGGAGTGCGCCGACGCGGAACGCCTGCGGACGGCCGCCGAGACGATCCGAGTGCGCGCGGAGAAACTCGGGCAGATGGCCGATTCCGTCGAGGAGATTCAACAAGCAGTCGCCGGGGGCGAGACACAACGCGTCCGAAAGCACGCGACCGTCGCCGTGCGAACAGTCGCAAAGGAGATCGCCGCCGAACACCCCGACGCGGAGATCGTCGTCACCGAACGCGACAGTATGTGGGTCGACGTCGACGACGCGTTCGTCAACGCGCTCTCGCACGCCATCGAGAACGCCGTCGTTCACACCGAGTCGCCGGAGCCGACCGTCGAGGTCGCCGTCGGCCCCTCCCCCAACACCGGGCGTGTCGAAGTCAGGATCAGCGACGCGAACCCGCCGATACCCGAGGGCGAACTCGACGCGCTGTTCGATCCGGACATAACGACGAGTACGTCCCACGGCACCGGGATCGGCCTGTTCGTCATGAAGTGGTGCGTGGAATCCCTCGGCGGCGAGGTCAGATTCGAACGCTCCGAGGAGGGAAACGACGTCTACTTTTATTTGCCGCCGGAGGCGTCCCCCGACGAAGGGGGAGCCCAGACCGAGGGGTGAGTATAAATCAGGGAGTAGGCCGAGGGAGCTCCGGACGGGGCGACCGTCAGTTCCCGGTGTCCGCGTCGCCCGTGTCACCCATATCGTCCGCGTCGGCGGTCTCGGTCGCGTCGCCGTCCGCCTCGTTCGCGTTGTCGTCCGCTCCATCCGCGTCGCCAGTGCCACCTGCGCTGTCGGCATCGTCCACGTCGTAGAGCCGGCGAAGCGCCGCCTCGGCGCCCGAGCGTGTCTTCAAATACCGGCGGTCGCCGTCCGGCGTCCGAACCGCAAACCGGTACGTCCCGCTGTCGGGGCGGTACCACCGATCCCGGTGACGCGCCAGCGGTCCCTCGGGGAGGGTGGCTCCGTCCGGCGGCTCCCCGCTCGGGTCCGTCGGTCCCGGCGGGGCGGCTTCCTTCGGGACGCCGGACGGCCGTCCGTGGTCGCTCCCGGTCGGCCGTTCCGCGTCCCCGTCGGCCGTCGCGACGAGGATATCGCTCTCGGGGACCGAGGCCGCGCCGGGGGCGGTGTCGTGCGCTTCGTTCGTCACGGCCGTTCGGGTCCGTTCCATCAGGACCGCTTGTGTGTCGACGACGCGTTCGCCGTCTTCGGGACGCTGCTGGTCGTAGCTCCCGTCGGGGTTCATCGTCCAGCGCCGCCGGTTGTCCGCGAGGATCAACTCGAGGTTGAACTTCAACTGCCGGCGGATGTCGGGGTCCTCGACCGGGGTGACCGCCTCGACGCGGCTGTCGAGGTTCCGGGCCATCCAGTCGGCGCTCCCGAGGTAGTACTCCGGGTGTCCCCAGTCGACGTCGGCCCCCTCCGGGTCGGAGGCCGCCCCGTCGTCCGCGTCGGCCGCACGGGCACCGTTCTCGAAGTAGAAGATCCGGGAGTGTTCGAGGAACCGACCCACGACCGAGTGGATCGAGACGGTCTCGCTGATTCCCTCTACTCCGGGGCGCAGCCGGCAGATGTCCCGGACGATGAGGTCGATGTCGACGCCGGCCATCGACGCCCGGTACAGTTCCGCGACGATGCCGGGATCCTCGAGGCCGTTGACCTTCGCCACGATGCGGGCCGGGCGGCCGGCCCGGGCGTGTCGCGCCTCGCGGCGGATATAGCGGGTGAACTCCTCGCGCATCGTCACGGGGGCGACGAGCAGCTTTCGGAACTGTTCGTCCAGCCCCGGCCCAGTGAAGGAGTTGAAAAGCGTAACGAGGTCCTGCCCGATGTCGCGGTCGGCGGTCAACAGCCCGAGGTCGACGTAGCCCTTTGCCGTCTCGGAGTGGTAGTTGCCGGTGCCGACGTGTGAATAGAGGGTGACGTCGTTGTCGTCGTCCTCCCGGACGACGAGGGCGGTCTTCGTGTGGGTCTTCAGCCCGATGGTGCCGTAGGCGACGTGGATGCCGTTTTCCTCCAGACGGCGGACCCACTCGAGGTTGTTCTGCTCGTCGAAACGGGCCTTCAGTTCGACCATCACCGCGACCTGCTTGCCGTTCTCGGCGGCCTCGATGAGCGATTGGATGACCTGGGAGTCGCTCGCCGTCCGATAGATCGCCGCCTTCACCGCCAGCACGTCGGGATCGTTGGCCGCCTCGGTGAGAAACCGCTGGACCGTCTCGCCGAAATCGTGATACGGGTGATGTAGGAGGATGTCGTCCTCGTCGATGTGCTCGAAGACGCTCCGGGACTCCCCGTCGCCCTCGTCGGCTTCGAACGCCGGGCGAGCGTCCTCGCGGAGCCGCGGGTGCGACTGCGGCGACCAGGGATCGGGTTTCAGCTCGGGGCGGTCCAGTTCCGCCAGCGAGGCGAAATCGCGGTAGTCGATCGGTCCCTCGAGGTCGTATATTTCGCGCTCGTCGAGATCCAGTTCCTCGCGGAGCGTCTCCCGGATGTGCGGGTTGGCGTCCGATTCGATCTCCATCCGAACCGCGCTGGCGAAGCGGCGCTGTTCGAGCACGTCCTCGATCATCTCGATGAGATCCTCGGCCACCTCCTCGTTGCGGCGCACCTCGGCGTTGCGCGTCAGGCGGAACAGCGCCGTGTCGAGTATGTCCACGTTCGGCAGGAGGAGATCGAGGTTGTGCTCGATTAGTTCCTCGACCAAGACGTACCGCGAACTCTCTCCGACCTCGATCAGACGGGGACGGTTCGGCGGGATCTTGATCCGGGTGAACGTCGGATCGTCGCCTCCGTGCGGGCGGGTGAGTACCGCAAGCGACAGCGATCGGTTCGAAATGAACGGGAACGGGTGGGCCGGATCGAACGACAACGGCGTCAGCGTCGGCTTGATCGACCGCTCGAAGTGCTCGCGCAGCCCCGAACGCGCCCCGGCGCCGAGGTCGTCGTAGGCGACGATCTCGATGCCCGCCCGGGCCAGCGCCGGGCGGAGTTCCGTCTCATAACAGTCGGCCTGCTTGCGCAGCATCGGCTCGAGTTGTTCGTGGATCTCCTCCCACTGCTCGAGTGGGGTTCGGCCGTCGACGGTCGTCTCCGTGACCCCGGCCTCGATCTGCTGTTTGAGACCCCCGACCCGCTTCATGACGAACTCGTCTAAATTCCGGGTGACGATGGAGAGAAACCGGATCCGTTCGAGCAGGGGGGTCCGGTCGTCGAGGACTTCCCGAAGCACTCGCCGTTGGAATGCGAGTTCGCTCAGTTCGCGGTTCAGATACAGATCCGGGTCGGTCAGATCGACGTCTTCGGGTTCGTACGGCTCGATATCGACGTCGAGGGGTGGGATGTCCTGGTCGTCGCTCATGGCTGTCCGTCGGGCGTCGCGAGCCGCGGCTCGACGATGCTGTCGGTCGAGCGAGAACGGTAGGTTTCGGGCGGTTCGACGCTTCGGAACGCCGAGTCGCGGTAGTCGTAGGCGGTCAACCGGCCGCCGTAGACACAGCCCGTATCGAGGCCGACGGCGTGGTCGCTCGCGAACGGCTCCGCGAGGACGGTGTGGCCGAAGAAGATCCGGGGGGACTCCCGGCGGGTCTCGAACCAGTAGGGTCGTTCGTACCCGCCCTCGGGGGCGAGCGAGCGGGTGTTCAGGACGTCGGTGAGCGTGTGCTCGGCGACCGGCTTCCGGTGGTCGATCCCGCCGTGGACGACTGCGACGTCGTCCCACGAGATAACCGCCGGCAGCGAGTCGAGGTACGCGAGGTCGTCGTCGCTCAGCGAGTCGATCGATTTTCGCCCGTCGACGAGTTTCTGCTCGTTGTTGCCCCGGACCGAAAGGAGGTTCGAGCGCGATCTGAGGACGTCGATGACGCCCTCGCTGTCGGGGCCCTTCCGAACCAGGTCACCGACGAAGACGACGAGGTCGTTCCGGTCCGGAGCCAACGAGTCGAGGAGCCGTTCGAGCGTCGCCCGACAGCCGTGAACGTCGCCGACGACGTAGATGTCGTCCCAGTCGTCGCTGTCGAGGCGTCGGTGGGCCGCGTCAAGGTCCGTATCGAGTAGTAGTTCGAGAGACATGAATGAACTCCGTGCCGTGTGGCGGATATCGGAGGAACCGGCGTCGACTATTTACACCGTTATATGAGCTGTATATAGTAGTATGTACCGATATGTTGTATTTTAGGTATGCCTAAATTATTTACGCGAGGGTTTTTTAGGCGTGCCTAAATGGCTCCGAACACGCCGCGACCGACGAATCGATCGGTCGCCGCCAACGGAAAGAGATCGCTGATGGGCCGCGAACCCGACGGAAACGGCGGTGGTCGCTGATGAAGCGGCGACCGATCGGCCACCTCGGGGACGCACGCGAGCGCGTCGTGGCCGAATCGGACCACGTCGAGGGAAAGCTCGCGGCGTTCGATCGGTTCGAGCGGAGGGTTCGCGGGATCGACCCGGTCGAGACCGGAACGGCCGCCACGGCGCGGGTGGCCGGCGGCGGAACGGTGTCCAGCAGGCTCATCGCAGAGCGATCGGGCGACGACCGATGTCGGCGGGTTCGGGAGGGGTTCGCGGAGACGGTTCGCCCCTACAGCGTCGAGGACGTCACGGAGGCCGAGTCGGTCGTCGCGACGATCGGCGAGGAGCTCGGCGAGGAGGTCGCACTCGCCGTCTCTCCCGGTGGCGGCGGGGCGTTCACCCCGGCGATTCGGGAGGTCGTCCTCTCTGCGGTCGGGGACCGTCGCTCCGAACTCCGGGCGATGTCGGCGGCGCTCGAGCGCGAGCACGGCTCCATCCGGACGACCGTCGACGAACTCGACGCGGCGCTCGAGGCGGTGGAGGCGCTCGGGAGCCGGCGGCTCTACCGATGCGGGTTCGGGGAGCTCCGCGAGCGTCACGAGCGGTTGGCTCGCTTCCGAGAGCGCAACGAGCGCCTCGCCCGGGAACGCCAGAAACTCGTCGGCTCGACGACGAGCCACGGAGCGGCGACGGGGATCCGACACCGAACGCTGCTCGAGTACCTGTACCGGGATCTATCGGTCGACCATCCCGTACTGACGGCGGTCGTCGACTTCGAGAAGAGGTGCCTCGAGCGACAGCGGGCGATCCGAGACCAGTTGACCCGGCGGGTGTGAGCCACCCGCCCGGGACCGGACGGCGCACCGACGCCAGCCACGACCTCAGTCGGCGGCGACTGGGCCGTCGGCCCTCGCGAGTTCGGCGACGAGTTTCGATTCGACGGCCGCGAGCCGCTGAGAGATTGCCGACCGCGAAACGCCGAGTTCGGCCGCGAGGTCCGCGAGGTCGGCGTCCCGCGGGGTCTCGTAGTAGCCGGCCGAGACGGCGGTTCGAACCGCCTCGCGCTGTTTGCCGGTGACCGTGTCCGCGGCGAGTTCGAGAGAGCGGCCGTCCGAGTCGCCGCCCGGCGACGTCGAGAGCCGATCGACCCGGACGGTCGCGTCACGCGCCCTGAGCGCAGCGACGACGGCCACCAGTTCCTCGCGATCCGGGACAACGACGGACACCGAAAGCGTGTCGCCCTCGAACCCATCTATGGACGCGACGCAGTCGTACTCGCGAAACGCCGGACAGATACAACGGTCCGCGACCTCGCCGGTCAGGAGCTTCGGTTCGGCGTCCGAGTCGGCGGTCGCCTCGGCCCGACACTGGGCACGACAGCCGCCGTCGCAATCACCCGACTCGGGCGTTGTGTGCATCGAGACCGTACCGCTTGAGCCGGAACCGAGGACGACGCAGTCGGCTGCGGACGACGGCGTCACAGAAAGCGTCACGCGGAGGTGGCCGTCGGTCTCTCGGTCGGTGGGTCGGGGATCGGGCATGGTTCGCTCGCGTGAGCGTAAACGCCGGCCACATAACTCTGCCGGGGGCGTTCCCAGTCCCCGGGACAGTGCCGGAACGAAACCGAGCGCTCGTACGGTTCGGGCGGCTCTCAAGTGGAGAACTCGACGTCCGTCCGATCACCGACCTCGATCTCGATTCGCTCGACGGACCGCCGGTACTCGGTCGCGTGGCCGGTGTCGCCGACGGGGCGGTCGGTCGGGACCAGCAGGTCCGCTTCGACGAGTCGGTTCACCTTCCGGTAGGCGGTCGAGCGCGCGACGTCGCACTCGGCCGCCAGTTCGGGGATCGTCCGGGGCCTGCCGGCCCGCTCGAACAGTTCCCGTGCGTCGTCGTCCGCGAGTAACTCCAGTAGGGACTCCGGTTCCGAGTCCGGGGTCGCGTCCGCGTCCGGGGGCGCAACCGGGCTTCGATCCGAGTCGGCGGGGCGTCCGTCGGCGTTCTGGCTCACAGTTATCGTTCGATGTCCACGCCGAAGAGTCCCGTTCGAAAGAATACAGTAGTATATAAGCGACGACGGGGACGCGGCGATCACACGTACAAAAGCGGAACCATCGCCGCGACGCCCGCGAGGAGGCCGGCGAGCAGTTCGCGGCGACCCCCGCCGGGCAGGTCCGCACCGGTGTCGAGCGCCTCCGGGATGAACTCCGTCACGACCAGATACACCATCGCGCCCGCGGCGAAGCCGAACCCGAAGGGCAGGAACTCCCGGGCCCAGGTGACGAACACGAACGCGATGGCGGCGCCGATCGGCTGCGGGAGACTCGAAAAGACGGCGGCCCCGACCATCCGCCACTTCGAGAGCCCCATCGCCCGCATCGGGATGGCGATGGCCGTCCCCTCCGGAACGTTGTGGATCGAGATGGCGACGGTCATGAACACCGCAAGCAGCGGGACCGAAACCCCGAGGATCGGGAGGCCACCCTCCAGACCGAGTTCGGCGAAGGAGACCCCGACAGCGACGCCTTCGGGGAAGCTGTGGACCGTGAGGATGCCGAGGATGAGGACGAGTTTCTTCAGGTCGGCCTGGGCGAACGCGGCGGCCCCGAGAGGGGCCTCTTCGCCCTCGCGGGTCGGATCGTCGACCCCGCCGATGTCGACCGAGTCGAGCACCCGATCGGCGGCCTCGACCAAGGCGACACCGACGAGCAGGCCGCCGATCAGAAGCGTCGGGAGCCCCGCCGTGGCGTAGGCCAGCCCCTCGTTTATCAGTCCGAAGAGCGACGCCGAGACCATGATCCCCGAGGCGATGCCCCACAGCGCGACGTTCCACCGGTCGCTGAAATCCTCGACAAAAAAGAACGGGATAGCGCCGAGACCGGTAGCGAGCGCCGTGATCAGGCCGGCGACGAAGACGAAGACGATGTTCTCCACGTGTATCTCTGTGTTAGGTCGTATAGCAAAAAGCCTTTCTAATATGCAAATATATTTTTGGTTATCCTAAAACAGGCCGGCCGTTCGCGACAGCGACACGTCCGTCGTGTCGACGCGGCCGGTTCGGCCGTCCCGTTTCCCCATTCCGAACGAGGGCGAGGTCGGACGCCACGCCGACGCGCCGACTACCTCAGCCGGTCAGTTCGAGTTCGATGACGTTGCCGGCCTCCTCTAGGACGGTTCGGATCGTGGCCTCCGTCCCGCCGCTCGAAACCCGGCTCACGGGGCCGGTGATGCTGATCGCGGCCGGGCGCTCGCTCGGCGTCGACAGCGGGCGGGCGATACAGGCCATTCCCTCGACGCACTCCTCGCGGTCGTAGGCGATCCCCGCGGCGCGGATCTTCTCGAGTTCCGCGAGCAGCTCCGTCCGGTCGGTGATCGTGTGCTCTGTCACGCCCGGGAGCCCCCGAGAATCGACGATCTCCTCGACGCGCTCCTCCGGGAGCGTCGCGAGGATCGCCTTGCCGAGTCCCGTCGCGTGGAGGTGGGCGCGGCGGCCAGTCTGGGTGTCGATGTCGACGGCGTCCTCTCCGCGGGAGGTGTGGACGTAGACGCCCCAGCCGTCCTCCTCGAACATGAGATTCGCGAGTTCGCCCGTCTCGTCCGCCATCTTCCGGAGTTGCGGGCGGGCGGTGTCGTAGACGCCGTCGTAGCGTTGTGCGTACCCGCCGAACTCCAGGGCCCGGAGCCCGATCCGGTAGCTGTCGCCGTGTTTGACGACGAGACCGCTGG
Source organism: Natronomonas moolapensis 8.8.11 (assembly GCF_000591055.1). Classification (GTDB taxonomy): domain Archaea; phylum Halobacteriota; class Halobacteria; order Halobacteriales; family Haloarculaceae; genus Natronomonas; species Natronomonas moolapensis. The sequence goes on from NC_020388.1 coordinate 2,726,608, forward strand.
ATTCGAGCGTGTTGAGGTGTTTATAAACGGTGCTCTTGGCGACCGAGAGGTGCGTCGCGAGTTCCGTGATACCTGCTTCCCCACCGAGGTCGATGAGCCCCTCGAGCATCCGGATCGAGGTCTCGGTCGCCCGGACGCGGTCGTCGTCCATACCCGTTCTTCGATAGCTCCGCTGATAAGCGTTGTTCGATCCCCGGTTCGGGGGGGCGTTCGCGTCTGCGAAACGGCCGCCGGTCTCCGCTCGTTGACCGTGTCGTTTCAGACTCCGTAGATGAGTGGCCGAGCGGCCGTATTATCCCAAAATTCCGACTTCAGCGGTCGTGTAACCCGTCCAGCAACCGTTCGCCAGGGAGAAACATATATTATTCGACATATTAATAGGGATCCAGCCCGTAGCTGTATTCGATGGCACAGAAGCAACCCGAAGAAGCCGACCTGCTGCGACTGAAGGACAGCCCCCGACGAACCGACCTACAGAAGGCGACCCGACCGATCGACCGACTGCTCGAGCTGTTCCGGTAACCGGCGGAGGCGGCGTTGATGGCCCCCTCGCGGTACCGGTTTTTTCCTTCGAACGCCGATACTGACCCCGAGAGCATCGGGTCCGTCCCGACGCGTCTCGTATGTGACCCGGACGACGACGGCTGATACTGATGGACGAACTCACATGACACCGACGCACGAGGCGCACGCCGTTCGACGGCGCGACCGGCGGCTCACTCGTGTGTCGTGTGTCCGTTCGTTTGTCCGTCAGTATGACTCGGCGGCTACGCGAACGCGGCGAAAGGACGCTGTATGGCTGGATTCCACGCATCGCCGTAAGCGAAGCTTTTTATCGGGAACGGACTACTCGGGTGGTATGAGCGCGATCCGGTCCGTAGTACGCTGACCCCGAGCGCGCCACATTTATAGCGCGCACGTGTTCTGCGACTACCGGCCGGTCTCCGCGAGACCAATCATGAGCGAGGTTCCAGACAGCTACGACCCCGAGGCGGCGGAGCGGAAATGGCGCGACGAGTGGCTCGACTCGGACGTCTACGGCTACGACGACGACCCCGAGCGCCCCGACTACATCATCGACACGCCGCCGCCGTACCCGACCGGCAACCTCCACATCGGCAACGCGCTGGGGTGGTGTTACATGGATTATGCGGCCCGGTATCACCGCCTCCGGGGCGACGACGTGCTCTTCCCGCAGGGGTGGGACTGTCACGGCCTCCCGACCGAGGTGAAAGTCGAGGAGAACCGCGAGATCCACCGGACGGACGTCTCCCGCGAGCAGTTCCGCGAGTGGTGCGTCGAACACACCGACGCACAGATCGGCGCGATGAAGGAGACGATGCTGACGCTCGGATTCTCCCAGGACTGGGACCACGAGTTCCGCACGATGGACGACGACTACTGGAGAGAGACCCAGCGCTCGTTCGTCGAGATGGCCGACTCGGGCTACGTCTACCAGGACGAACACCCGGTCAACTGGTGTCCGCGGTGTGAGACCGCCATCGCCGACGCGGAGGTCGAAAACGAGGACCGGGAGGGAACGCTGTATTACGTCACCTTCGAGGGAGTCGACAACGACGACAGCGAGGGGCAAAGCTCCTCTGGCCCTGCGGCGGAGCCACAGGACATCGAAATCGCGACGACACGCCCGGAACTGCTCGCCGCTTGCGTCTCGATGGCCGTCGACCCCGACGACGAGCGCTACGGGGACCGAATCGGCGACACCTTCGAGGTGCCGCTGTTCGGCCAGGAGATCGAGTTGATCGCCGACGACGACGTCGACAGCGACTTCGGGACCGGCGCGGTGATGATCTGTACGTTCGGCGACAAACAGGACGTCGATTGGTGGATCGAACACGACCTCGACCTCCGCCCCGTGTTCACGGAGGACGGCCGCCTCAACGAGCTGGCGGGCGAGTTCGAGGGACTCTCGATCGACGCGGCCAAGACCGAGATCGCGGCGGCGCTGGACGACGCGGGACAGCTCAACGACACCGAAGCGACCGAACAGTCCGTCGGGCAGTGTTGGCGCTGCGATACGCCGATCGAGATCCTCTCGAAGGAGCAGTGGTTCGTCGAGGTCGATCGAAACGAGATCCTCGAGTCCGCCCGGGAGATCGAGTGGTTCCCCGAGCACATGTACACCCGTCTGGAGGAGTGGACCGAGGGGATGGAGTGGGACTGGGTGATCTCCAGACAGCGCGTCTTCGCGACGCCGATCCCTGCCTGGGAATGTACCGACTGCGGCCACGTCGAGATCGCCACGGGCGAGGAAGTCCCCGTCGACCCGACGACCGAGGAGCCGGGCGTCGGCGAGTGTCCCGAGTGCGGTAGCGACGAGTGGACCGGCGAGACGGACGTGATGGACACCTGGATGGACTCCTCGATCTCGCCGATGTACGTCGCCGGCTGGCCCGAGGAGAGCTTCGAGCCGGTGGGGCTGCGCGAGCAGGGCCACGACATCATTCGGACGTGGGCGTTCTATACCATCCTCCGGACGACGGCGGTCACGGGCGAGATTCCCTGGGAGGACGCACTGATAAACGGGATGGTGTTCGGCGACGACGGCAACAAGATGTCGAAGTCCCGCGGGAACTTCGTCCAGCCCGAGGAGGTCGTCGAGGAGCACTCCGCGGACGCCTTCCGGCAGGCGATGGCGCTCGGGGGACAGCCCGGAAGCGACATTCAGTTCCAGTGGAAAGAGGTGACCTCGGCGACCCGGTTCCAGACGAAGCTGTGGAACATCACGAAGTTCGCCGCCGAGCACGTCGACGAGTCGACGCCGGGCATCGAGAACCCCGCGTACAGGGATGCCGACGCGTGGATCCGCTCGAAGTGCGACCGGGTCGCCGAGGAGGTCGCCGCGGACATGGACGAGTACCGCTTCGACAGCGCGCTCCGCCGGGTTCGGGAGTTCGTCTGGCACGACCTGGCCGACGACTACCTCGAATTAATAAAGGGTCGGCTCTACGAGGGCCGCCCCGGCGAACGGCGTGCCGCCGAGTACACGCTTTACACCGCGTTGAGCGCGTCCTTGCGGATGTTGTCGCCGTTTGCGCCCTTTATTACAGAGGAAGCCTGGGAGCAGCTTCCCACGGAAGGAAGCGTCCACGGGGCCTCTTGGCCCGAGATCGGCGAGCGCGACCGTGACGCCGAGGTCCGCGGGGAGTTGGTCGCGGAGATCGCCGCGACGATCCGCGGCTGGAAGTCCGACGAGGGGAAACCCCTGAACGCCGACCTCGACCGCGTCGAGGTGTATCTCGACGAGGAACGCCCCCTGGACACGTACGATCTGGCCGACACGATCAACGGCCCGGTGTACGTCGAGACGGGGGCGCCGAACATCGAGCTAGTCCCGGTGGCGGTCGACATCGACCACAGCGAACTCGGCCCGGTCTTCCGTGATCGGGCCGGAGCGGTCGTCGGCCGCCTGGAGTCGGCCGATCCGACCGAGCTACAGGCCGAACTCGACACCGCGGGCCACGTCGAGTTCGAGGTCGACGGCGAGTCCGTCGTCGTCGAACCGGAGATGTTCGACCTCATCGAGGAGCAACGCGCCGAGGGCGGCGAGGCAGTCACCGTCCTCGAGGCCGACGAAGCGACGGTGTTGGTGTTCGAGTAGCCGGTCCTGTCCGCTTTTTTCGGACGCCCGTTTTGTCCATCGGTAATCGATATCCGATTCCCGCCGTACGCTGGTAGCTCCGTCGGGGGAATGTGTGAACTCCGTTTCGTAAAAAGCAGGTTTTAAGTACCACGCGGTGTTTCGAGTGCGTATTGTGTCAGTTGGTACACCAACACAAGGGTTTTCGGTTCCGTGGGGTATCCTGCGGAGCGTCCGGAAACTCCGGGGCGCACGGAACCGTGATGGCTGTGCGGTCGGTTGCGATCACGCCCGAACCGACGATAGCCGGCTTCCGTGGTCGAGCGACGGGGCCTACGGCGGCTGGGGCGGTGAGGCGTACCACGGCACCGACGCCGACAGCGACCGCCGGCCCGTCGTGTTCGTCCACGGCAACCAGCGCGACGCCTGCGATTGGACCGCCCACGCCTCCTTTTTCCTCCAGCGCGGCTACGCCGGCGAGGATCTCTGGGCGATCACATTCCAGGCGGGAACTCCGACCCACGAGGCGATGGCCGAACAGCTCGACGAGTTCGTCCGGAAGGTAAAGACACACACGGGAGCCGACGCCGTCGACGTCGTCGGTCACAGCCTCGGGGTCACTGGCCTCCGCTATTGGCTCGCGAGCCGCGGGCGCTTCGAGTGGGTCGACACCTTCGTCGGCCTCGCCGGCGCGAACCACGGGACGGTCCTGAGCACGTGGTGCGCCGAGACGGGGCTGCAGGGCGGTGCCTACGGCAGCAGCGAGTTCCTCCGGGCGGATTACGACGAGATCCCGGGACACCCGCTTTCGATCCTCAACACCGACGAGACGCCCGGCGACGTCGACTACTACACGCTCCGGGGCAGCGACGACGCCCTCTTTTGGCGCTGTCCGGACAGCCCCGCTCTCGAGGGGGCGAGAAACGCTGAACTCAAAACCGACCACGACGGCGTCCGACGCGACCAGCGGGCCATCGAGTACGTCTTCGAGTGGGTCTCGGGCACCCACCCGTACAACGTCCAACACCAGGTTCCGGCGCCGTAGCCGGAGCCGCTGGGGCGTTCCCTCGCCCGCTTCGTCACGCTTACACTCGCCGCCCGCCACATGGCGGTATGGTCGACCGTATGATGAAGGTCAACGCGTACACGACGCTGGATCTCCTCGAAGCCGAGGCCGAAGGCCACGGCTTCACCGAGGAGGCCTACGCCGTCTTGAACGTCACCAGCCCCCGGAACGACCCCGACCACGTCTCGTTGCAGCTCGAACTCGACAACACCGAACTGGAGCACCTCGACGCCCACGCCGACACGGTCCGGCTCTCGGCCGCCGAGGCCCGCGAGCTCGCCGCCGATCTGGAGACGCACGCAACGAAGGTCGAGTCCGCCGAGGAGTGACGTACCGTCGGCGCGTCTCGCCTGCTGTCAACCTGCCGTCGGCGTGAGCCGGCTCACCGCAGCCGCGCGACCTCCGCGTCCGTCAACTCGAGGTCGGCCGCCGCGACGTTGGCTTCCAGGTGCTCGACGCGTTCCGTACCCGGAATAGGGAGTGTCACGGGCGAGCGCTCGAGCAGCCACGCCAGCGCGACGGCCTGAACTGTCGTGTCGTGGGCTTCGGCGACGTCCGCGAGCCCCTCGACCGAGCCGAGGTCCCCGGCGGCGAGGGGGTACCACGGGATGAAGCCGATCTCGTACTCCTCGCAGGCGTCGAGGACGGCCGCTTCCTCGCGGTAGGCGACGTTGTAGTGGTTCTGAACGGTCGCGACCTCAATGTGGTCGCGGGCGCGGTCGAGCTGGTCGACGTCGACGTTCGAAAGACCGATGTGCTCGATGACGCCGTCGTCTTTGAGTTCCGCGAGCGCCGTCACGCTGGCCTCGAAGTCGGCGTCGGGATCCGGCGTGTGGAGCTGATACAACTCGATCCGGTCGGTCCGGAGCCGATCGAGGCTACACAACGCGGCGTTGCGGAGGTGGTCCGGGTCGCCGCGCGGCAGCCACTCGCCGTTTCCGTTTCGGAGCAGCCCGCCCTTCGTCGCGACGGCCACGTCGTCGTAGGGGGCGAGCGTCTCGCCGATGAGTCGCTCGCTGACGCCCGGGCCGTAGGCGTCGGCGGTGTCGATCAGATCCACTAGTTCCGCGGCCCGCCGCAGTACCTCGCGGGCGGCCTCGGGGTCGTCGGGCTCGCCGATGACGTCCTCGCCGGTGATCCGCATCGCGCCGAGGCCGATCCGGCCGACCGTCAACTCGCCGCCGATGTCGAAGGTGTCCATACGCCGGCCTGTGGTGGCCGGCAAACAAAGGCCGTTCGCTCAGTCGTCGTCGGTGGCCGGTCCCGGATCGCCATCGTCGTCACTACTGTTATCGGCCGGTCGCACGCCCTCGGCGGCGGCCCCGTCGTCCGTCGTATCGACCCCGCGTGCGGTGAGGGCGCCGCCGCGCCAGCCGCCGCTCTCGAACCACGCTGCCGCGACGAGGGCGGCGATCACGCCGGAGACGGCGAAGGCGAACCAGATGCCCGTCGGCGACGGGGTCACAAAGAACCAGCCGTCGATCGGAACGAGCCCCTGTGAGGCGACGTAGGCTATCGGGAGTCGGATGAACCCGAACAACACCACGGCGATCGCAGCCGCGGTCAGCGTCTTGCCAGCCCCGCGGAAACCGCCGCTGTACGCCCGGACAACGCCGACGAACCCGAAGGTGGGCGCGATCCACCGCAGGAACGACGCGCCCTCGGCGACGACCGCCGGCGAGTCGTCGAAGACGCGGACGATCTCCGGGGCAAACACGAACGTGACCACGCCCAGCCCCGAGAGGAGCGCGAACGAGACCTTTGCCGCAAAGCGGTTGGTCGCGACGACCCGATCCTGCCGGCCCGCGCCGATGTTCTGTCCGGTCATCGCCTCCACCCCGCGGTCGATGGCGATGGCGGGCATAAAGATCATCGAGAAGACCCGGATGCCGACGCCGAACCCGGCGACGACGGCGGTCGAAAAGAGCGTGACGATCACCAACACGGCGTTGATCGAGACCGCACGCCCGGTGTTTTCGACGGAGGCCGGGATGCCGATCCGGAGGAGTTTCCAGCTGTAGTCGAGGTCCGGTATCATCTGTCGGAGGTGGATCTGGATGCCGTGGGCGCCGCGGAACATGAGCCAGAGGCCGACGACCATCGCCGACCCGCGGGCGAAGATGGTCGCGATCGCCGCCCCCTCGACACCGAGTTCGGGCAGCGGGCCGACGCCGAAGATGAGCAGCGGATCGAGAACGACGTTGACGACGACCGTCCCGAACATGACGACCATCGGCGTGACGGTGTCGCCGGCGCCCCGCATCAGCGCGATAAAGACCGTGAAGCCGAACAGGAACGGCAATCCGAGGCTGATGACCTCCATGTAGTCGGTCGCTAGCCCCAACACCGTCGGTTCAGCGCCGAACACCTGTAGCAACTCGGCGACGAAGGCGTAGCCGACCGCCCCGAGTACGACACCGGCCAAGACGGTAAGCACGACCGCTTGGGAGGCGGCGTACTCGGCTTTTTTTTGTTGGTCCGCCCCGGTGTGTTGGGCGACGAGCACGCTGCCGGCGACTGTCAGTCCGAGCCCCAACGAAATGAACAGGTACACGAGCGGAAACCCGAGGCTGATCGCCGCCAGCGCCTCCGTACTGTATCGCCCCAGCCAGAAGGTATCGGCGAGATTGTATCCCACCTGCAGGAGGTTGGTGATGACGATGGGAAACGAGAGGAAAAACAGCGACTTCGGGATCGACCCGTCGGTGAGATCGAGTTCCGACTGGCTTTTGAACAGTCCGCCGAGCCGTCGCCGGAGACTCATTGCTGGCCCCGGCGGTGACCGGACGGTGAAGACACGTCCGCATCGCTTCTCGGTGTAGCGGATTCCACGGTTACGAGTACGGCGTTGAGCTTCATAAGTGCTCCCGGTTTGGCCCGACGGTCGCCCGAATCGCTCTCAGACTGACAACAGCGTCCGGACGTCGTCCCAGGACGTGACGACGTGTGCGCCGTCACAGGCACCGGGGTCGCTGTAGGGCTGTCGCATCAGAACCCCCGCCTTCCCCGCCGAGAGGGCGTCGGCGACGTTGCCGTGGTAATCGTCGATCAGGGCGTCGCCTGCGAGTGCGCCCTTGTTGCGGGGGACCTCGTCGTGGAAGGCGTCGTAGCCGATCCCGTGATCGTCGAGCCACGCCTTCGAGACGTCGTGTGTCTCCGGGATCCGGTGGGTCGCGATCTCGACGCGGTACTCCGAGCGCAGCGTCGAGAGGGTGCCGGCGACGCCCGGCCGGGGGTCCATCCCGCCGAAGTACCACTCCGCGTGGTCGGTCATCAACTCGCCGATGACGTCGCCGATGTGGCTCTCGGTTCCCGGCACGTCGTAGGACCAGTCGTCGATATCCGCCGGCTCGACGTCGTGGTCGTACTCGCGACGGAGATACGTACAGAGCCGCGGGAGCTGCTCGGCGACGACGCCGTCGAGGTCGACGAGCAGCGTCGAGCCGGGGTCGAGGGGGCGATCAGTCATTACCGACCGTAGGGGCCGGAATTATTTAACGAGTCGTATGCGTCAGGACACCTCGACCGTGTCCCCGAGTTCCGGCGCGGTCGCGTCGAAGCCGTCCCCACGGAGCTGTTCGGCGAACCACGCACAGCTGTCGCCGTGCTGGACGAGTATCGGCGTGTCCGCGTAGGCCTCGAGGAACGCCCGGAGCCCGTCGCGGTCGGCGTGTGCCGAGAAGTCGTAGCGCTCGAGTTGGGCGCTGACCCGCAGGTGTTGGCCGCCGATCTCGGCGCTGCCCGTCTCCAGCAGTTGGCGGCCGGGCGTCCCCGCGACCTGGTAGCCGGAAAAACAGATCTTGTTGACCGGGTTGGCGTGTATCTCGGGGACGTACGTCATCGCGGGACCGCCCGAGAGCATCCCGGCGGTCGTTACGATGACCGTCGATTCGGCGGCGATGCGGCGGCGCTGGCCGTCCCGGCCGGTCACGGTCCGGGCGTTCGATGTCGCCGCGTCCATGGCGTCGGCGTCCCGGAGGAACCCGGGGTGTCGGCGGAGCATCTCGGTCACCTCTACGCCCATCCCGTCGACGTAACAGTCGATGTCGTGGGCCGCACACAGAAGCATGATCTCTTGGGTCCGGCCGATGGCGAAGGCCGGAACGACGACGGTGCCGCCCTCCCAGAGCGTCGTCCGGACGCTGTCGACGAAGCGCGTTTCGACCCGCTCGCGAGGGGCGTGTTCGACGTCAGCGTAGGTGCTCTCGGAGACGACGACGTCGGCGTCGGGACGCGCTGTCGTCCCCGATACGAGCCGCTGGTCGTCGGTGTGGAAATCACCCGTGTACAGCAGGCGGGTGTCGCCGTCGTCGACCAGGACGTGGGCGCTGCCGGGGATGTGCCCGGCGTCGAAGAACTCGACGCGGTGGCCCGCGGCCCTGAACGGCTCGCGGTAGCCGTGGGTTTCGGAGACCTCGGTGACGCGGCGGCGTTCCTCCTCGGTGAAGGGGCACAGCGGCGTCCCGCCGTGGAGTTTGAGCGTGTCCGCCGCGAGCCGCATCGCCAGCTCGTAGCTCGGCGGGGTCCAGTGGATCGGCGGTCGCTCGTGCCCCGAAAGCAGGGCGGGGAGCGCCCCGACGTGATCGAGGTGGCCGTGGCTCACGAGGACCGCGTCGGGCGAGACGTCGCCGACCGGGTACTGCGGCGGGTCGTCGGTCTTCATTCCGAAATCGAGAAGCAGCGACTCGTTCACGAGGATCGCGCTGCGACCGACTTCGCCCGCACCGCCGAGAAACTGGACGTTCACTGGCTATCGCTACCGCCTCGGGACGTTTGCACCCATCGGTTTCGGGCGGCGGCCTCAGTCCTCGTCGGCGTCGTCCTGCATCTCGTGGAGCCGGTCGATGAGCGACTCCTCGTCGTCGAACTCGAATTCGACGCTGCCGTCGTGGTCGTTCTCGTGGACGTTGACGGCCTCGCTGTCGTCCGTGTCGACGTTCTGGTCCTTCTGTTCGGATTCGTCGTAACTACCGAAGCCCATACAGGTATACGAACGTGTGCTGAACGGAAAAGCCCCCGGTATCGGCCGGGACACACCGCCCGCGCCCGGCCTCGCCGGGGTTACCGGACGACGGTGACCGGAACCGGCGAGCGCCGGACGACCGTCTCGGCGACGCTCCCCAACAGCACCCGGCTCGCACCGGTTCGTCCGTGGCTCCCGATGGTGACGAGGTCGACGTCGTGTTCGTCGGCGTACTCGACGATCGCGTTCGATGGCTTGCCGAACTCAATGGCTGTCTCGACGTCGACACCCCGATCCGTCAGCCGCTCGCGGACGTCCTCGAGGAGATTCTCGGCGTGTCCTTTCTGGTTCTCGCGGATCTGGTCGATGTCCGTCATTACGCCGGATTCGAACCCGCCGACCGGGAAGTCCGTCGGATCGACGACGTGTAGCGCCGTGATCGTGGCGTCGCCGTAGTGATCCGTGGCGAATTCGAGCGCGTCAGAGGCCGGTTCCGAGTCGTCGACGGGAACGAGTACGTTTCGGTTCATATCTAGGCAAATATGGCCGTCGATATTAAAAATGGTGCCGAGTCCACCCGGCTGGGATCGGTCGCCTCACCCAAACTGGCGGATCCGGAACTCGGCGTAGCCGCCGAACGCGAGGTCCAGCGAGCCGATCCACCAGTTCCACCGTTCGACCGGGCCGCCGTTCGGGGCGTCGGCCAACTGGACGACGACGTGTTCGGCGGTGAGTTCGACATCGGCGTCCCCGGCGTATCGGCCGCTGTCGGCGAGATCGCGCGCGTGTCGCGCGACGACTCGGCGCGACTCGGCGTCGCCGCCGAACGTCTCGAGCCCGGCGCGGAGCGCCGTGTCGTCGAAGGTGGCCCCTCCGGTGGCCTCGTCGGGATTGTTCACACCCGAGGTAGCGGCCCGGCGGACTTGAGCCCCCGGTTTGGGGCCCGTGCGGGGACCGGCCGCCGGAGCGAAAATCAACACCTATGAACTCCGGGGGTGAAGCGGCGGTATGAGCACGACATCGCCCTTCGTCGGTGGTGGTGATCCGGCGGGGACGGTACTCTTTATAAGGCTTCTCGCCCACGCCTCGATCGCCGTTGCGGCCGCGATACTTCTGGTGTTTCTCGGCGTCTACGTCCGACGCGTCCTCGCCGAGGGCTTCGAGTACGAGTGGGGCTATCTCGCGGTCGGTATCGGAGCCGGCGTCATCTACGGTCTCTCGGGTATCGCGACCGACCTGACCGGATACGCGTGGCTCGCCGCGTTCACCGAAGGCGCGGTGTTGTTTTTTATTCTCTTCGTCGCGCTCGGGATCCGGGCGATGTACCACGCCGACCGGCCGGCGTCTGCCGGCCGGCTGTTGCCGGTGTGGGCCGACGGCCTCGTCATCGTCGGATTCGTCGCCGCCTGGTGGGTGGGCTACGTCGCGGCGGGCGAGGGGACCCGCCCCGTCGTCGCCGTCGGGTGGATCGCGGCCTCGGCGTGGGCGCTGTTCTACGCCATCCGGACGACGCGGACCCACGAGGGGACCACCTTCTCCGCGATCACGCGGCACCTGCTGCCCGCCGTCCTCTGCGTCGTCGCCGTCATCGTGACCGACCTGGCCCGGAGTGTCACCGCGGTCGACGGGGCCGCCGTCGAGGCCGTCTGGCTCGTCGGGACGGTGCTCGTCGCCGCGTTCCTGTTCAACACCGCGGTCGCCATCCGCCAGCAGGCAGGCGAGGTCGACCGGATGTACGACCGGACGACGTGGCGACAACAGAGCTTAGACGACTGAGGCGACCGTGTCGGTGCAGTCCGGATCCGAAGACCCTTTTCGACACGCGGGCATAAAAACGGTATGTCACGGCAGACACGCCGACGCTTCCTCACCGGAGCGGCGGGGCTCGCGGCCGGCCTCGCCGGTTGTGCCACCGGCGTCCGAGACACCCCTGATCCCGTGCCGCCGGCGGAGACGGCCGACGAGACCGACTCCAGGTACACTGCGGCGTTCGATCGGACCATCGAGTCGGTCGCCTTCGTCGGCGCCGGAGACGGCAGCGGATCGGGGTTCGTCCACGACGGCGTCGTCGTCACGAACCAACACGTCGTCGGGGACGCAGAAACGGCTGACATCCGGTTCGAAAACGGCGAGTGGCGGAGCGCGGGCGTCACCGCGACGGACGTCTACGCCGACCTCGCGGTGCTGTCGACGGACGTTCCGGAATACGCTCGTCCGTTGTCGTTCGTCGACTCGGTCCCCCCCGTCGGGACTGAAGTGCTCGCGTTGGGGAGTCCCTTCGGGCTCGAATCCTCCGTCTCCTCGGGCATCATAAGCGGCCGGAACCGGTCGCTCCCGAACGAGCAGACCGGCTTTTCGATCCCCAACACCGTCCAGACCGACGCCGGGTTGGACCCCGGCAACAGCGGCGGCCCGCTCGTCACGATGGAGGGGCAGGTGACCGGCGTTGCCGTCGCGGGGGCCGGAACGAGCGTCGGGTTCGCCGTCTCGCCGCTGCTCGCTCGCCGGGTGCTGCCGGAACTCATCGAGACGGGCAACTACGACCACCCCTTCCTCGGCATCCGGCTGATCGAGGTGACGCCGACGGTCGCGGAGGCAAACGGCCTCGACGAACCGCGCGGGATCCTCGTCGTCGAGACGACCGAGAGCGCACCGACGGGGACCGAACTCCGCGGCATCTCCGGCGAGCGAACGGTGGGCGGGCAGACGGTCCCCGTCGGCGGTGACGTCCTCGTCGAACTCGACGGGGAGTCCATCGACTCCAACGCCGACTTGGGGACGACGCTGGCGCTGGAACTCTCGCCGGGCGATCGGGTCCCGGCGACGGTCATCCGCGACGGCGAACGGCGCGAGATAACCGTCGCCATCGGTGCGCGGCCCGACCCCCGAGGGGTCAGGTGAGTCCGCTAGGGCCGACAGCTTACTCCGTGCCGTCCCCCGACTCCGCGTCCTCCAGCGCGCCGCGCAACTCGGGGACCGTCGCGGTAAGTTTGCCCACCTGTTCGTGTGCGTCTGCGATGCGCGAGAGCGTCGTCTCGAGGGCTTCGATCTCCGCTTCGAGGTCCTCGGCGTCCTCGAAGGCGTCGGCCTTCCGGCCGATCGCGAACCACTTTTTCGCGTCCCGGAGGTCCTCCTCGGCGTCGCCGGCGTCGAGTGCTCCTTTCAGCCCGTTGAGCACACCGAGGGTGTTGTCGGCCTCGGCCTCCCAGACGTCGTCGGGGGCCGGCAGCGACGATTTCGCCGCCGCGAGGCTGGTTTCGACGTCCTCGCGCATCTCGGCGGCGGCTTCGTCGAACAGATCGTCGTCGTCGAGCGTGGCCTGGCTCATGCACAACGTTTCGCACGGGGGCGGTTAAAAACACGCCGCAAAGCGAAAGTGGAACTGGAATCGGGGACGGCCCCCGGCGACGCCGCGGTCACGCCCCCCCGCATTCCTCGACCCGGTCGAGTCGCATCCGCGGGTAGTCGCCGTCCATCGCCATCGAAGCGACGGCGACGCTGTCGTCGTACTCGATCCTGAGTTCGACTCTCATGAACCGCCCCGTCAACTCGGTGTACTCCGCCGACTGTTCCGCGAGGGCGGCCGCCAGTTCGTCTTCGAGGACGTCGACGTCGGCGTCGACACAGAAGGGTTGGTTCTCGATCGACTCCTCGATGGCGCGTTCGAGGCTCGCGGCGCTGTCCGGCGAGACAGGTGTGCCCGCGAACTGGTGATAGAGGCTCCCGAACTTGATGCCCGCCTCGAAGCAGGCTGCCTGTGGGGTCGTCGGTTCCATGCTCGTAGTTGGGGGGCAGGCCAAATAAACCGGCGGCTATCGGCCGGATAAAAATAGGACGTGTCGCGGGACGCGCGGTCCTCAGTCGTCGGCGGGCGCGGCGTCGCTGCCGCCCTCGGCCTGCTTTTTCGTGTGCGAGAGCTTGCCGCCGTCGGCGAGGATCCGTCGCTCGCGCTCGGAGGCGTCGAGCGTCGCGGTGAGTTCCCACTCGTCGTTGACGCGGACGGTGAACTCCTCTTGCCCGGAGCGGACGGCGTCGGCGACGTCGTCGACGATCTCGATGTCGTCGCCCTGCTCGATCTGCTCGTAGTCGGAGGCGTCGATCTCCAGCGGGATGAGACCGAAGTTGAACAGGTTCGCCTTGTGGATGCGGGCGAAGCTCTGTGCGAGGACGCCCTCGACGCCGAGGTACATCGGACACAGCGCCGCGTGCTCCCGGGAGGAGCCCTGGCCGTAGTTCTCGCCGGCGACGAGGAAGCCGCCGTCGCTATCGAGTGCGCGCTGGGCGAAGTCCTCGTCGACTCGGGAGAGGGTGAACTCCGAGAGCTTCGGGATGTTCGAGCGGTACATCAGGATGTCCTGGGTCGCCGGGATGATGTGGTCGGTCGTGATGTTGTCCTCCATCTTCAGGAGGTTCGGTCCCGAGAGCTCCGAGCCCATCTCGTCTTTCAGGGGCACGTCGCCGATGTTCGGGCCCTTGATGAGCTCGTCGTCGACGGCCTCGTCGGGCGCGATGATGTCGGGGTCCTCCTGACCCATGCCCTCGCTGTATTTCGACCCCATCTCGAACTCGGGGGCCTCGAGGTCGCCGAGGTCGTCGGCGAGGTCCCGGGGGTCGACGATCTCGCCGGCGATCGCCGCGGCGGTGGCGACTTCGGGCGAGCACAGGTAGACGTTGTCGTCCTCGATGCCGGAGCGGCCCTCGAAGTTGCGGTTGAACGTCCGCAGCGAGACCGAGTCCGAACCGGGCACGTGGCCGATGCCGATACAGGCACCACAGGTCGCCTCGGAGAAGTTGACGCCCGCGGCCATCATCTCGGCGGTCCAGCCCTCACGGGCGAGCATCTCGCTGGCCTGTTTGGAGCCGGGTGCGACGACCATCTCGGTCTTCTTCTCGACGGTGCGGCCCTTGAGCATCTTCGCACCGGGGAGAATGTCCTCGTAGGCGCCGTTCGTACAGGAGCCGATGATGACCTGCTCGACGTCCTCGCCGGCGACCTCGCTGACAGGCACGACCTTGTCGGGCATCGACGGGCAGGCGATGAGCGGTTCGAGTTCCGAGAGGTCGACCGTGATCTGGTCGGCGTACTCGGCGTCCTCGTCCGGCGAGAGGTCGACGTAGTCGTCCTCGCGGCCGATCCGGGAGAGCCAGTCTTTCGTCTTCTCGTCGGTCGGGAAGATCGAGGAGGTGGCGCCGAGCTCCGTGCCGAGGTTCGTGATCGTCGTCCGCTCGGGGACGGTCAGCGACTCGACGCCGGGGCCGGTGTACTCGAAGATCTTGCCGACGCCGCCCTTGACGGTCAGTTCGCCGAGCAGGTGCAGCGCGATGTCCTTCGCGGTGGCCCACTCGGGGAGTTCGCCCTCGAGGTGGACGTTGACGACTTCCGGCATCTCGATGTAGTAGGCGCCGCCACCCATGGCGACGGAGACGTCGAGGCCGCCCGACCCGATCGCGAGCTGGCCGAGCCCGCCGGGCGTCGGCGTGTGGCTGTCGGACCCGAGGAGCGTCTTGCCGGGCGCGGCGAAGTTCTCCTTGTGGACGTTGTGGCAGATACCGTTGCCGGGGCGGCTGTAGTAGGCACCGAACGTCCCCGCGGCGCTTCGGAGGAAGCGGTGGTCGTCGGTGTTTTTGAAGTCGAACTGGTAGGTCTGGTGGTCGCAGTACTGGGCGGCGAGTTCGGTCTGGACTTCGTCCAGGCCGAGCGCCTCGAACTGCAGCCACACGAGCGTGCCGGTGGTGTCCTGTGTGAGCACCTGATCGATCTCGATGCCGATCTCCTCGCCCGTCTCGAGGTCGCCCTCGACGAGGTGATCGTCAAGGATCTTTTCGGTGAGTGTCTGTCCCATATCATCCGCAAATCGAGTGTCCATAGATATAAATCCGGCGAGTTTCGCCCCGCGTCGGCAGTTTTGGCCGGTTTTGCCCGGCCAAAACGTGTATTTTCGTTCGCTAATCCGACACTATAATTAACAAACGTTTAAAAATAATCTCAGGCGAGCCGCGAGAAGGCGAGGTTACCGCTCGTACTCTCGATATAGATGTCGACGACGTCACCCTCGTCGGCCCCCGGAACGAAGATCGTGTAGTCGCCGCGGTGGGCGACCCCGTCTCCCTTGCGTCCGGTGTCGGTTACCTTTACGGTGTAGGTGTTGCCGGCCTCGACGTCGTCTTCGGTCGCCCCCGAGTCGTCCGTCCGCGTGCTCTTCGAGACGGGGCGGAACGCGCCGCAGGCGTCACACCGGAGCATGAGGTTGCGGTTCTCCTGGACGAGACGGGTGTCCGGAAGGCCACACTCACTACAGCGGACGTACTCCTCGGTGTAGTCGTCGACGACGCGCTCGAAGTCCCGCGAATCGAAGTTTCCGTTGTATCGGCCGACGCCCTCCGAGAGTTTCCCGGAGGTCGCGAGGGTCTGTTGGACGAACCGGTGGACGTGGTCGGTCTCGCGGTTCAGCGCGTCCGCGACTGCATCGAGGTTGGTAAACCGCGTGAACGCACCGTCGGTCTGTGCGACGGCGTCGGGGACCGAGAGCCGCTCGCCCGCCGAGCCGATGTCGGGGACGGCTTCCAGCGCCCGGTCGAGGCTGGCTTCGTATTCCATACCGTACCGACGGGCGTGGACGGTAAATGCGTTCCGAGACCGCCCCGGCGTCGAACCGTCGTCTCCCGCGTCGGTGTCGCTCTCACTCCCGCATCGCCGCCTCGAGGGTGAATCGACCCTCGTACAGCGCCGTCCCGACGACGACGGCCGAAGCGCCGATATCCTCGAGCGTCCGCACGTCCTCCAGCGTCGAGACGCCACCGCTGGCCACGACCGGGATGTCGACCGAATCGACGACCGCCTCGACGGGGGCGCGCCGGATCCCCTCGAGTTGCCCCTCGACGTCGACGTCGGTAAAGAGGATCGCGCCCGCCCCCTCGGACTCGTATCGCACGGCCGCCTCTGCGGGGTCGAGACCCGTCCCCTCCGTCCACCCGGAGACCACGACTTCGCCGCCCTTCGCGTCGAGGCTCACTATCACGCTCCCGGGGAACGACGCGTCGATCTCCCCGACGATTTCGGGCGTCTCGACGGCCGCCGTTCCCAGGATGACCCGATCGACGCCCGCTTCCAACAGCCCGATCGCGTCGTCGGCCGTCCGGATGCCGCCGCCCAGTTGGACGTCGACGTCGACCGCGTCGACGATCGACTCGACGGCGTCGGCGTTTTCGCGCTCGCCGTCGAACGCGCCGTCGAGGTCGACGATGTGGATCGTCCGCGCGCCCGCGTCGACCCACCGTTCGGCCGCCTCGATTGGGTCGCCGTACGTTCTGGCGGTGCCGCGTTCGCCGCCGACGAGTTGGACGACCTGTCCGTCCTGCATATCGACCGCGGGGACGACTTCGAATGAGGGAAACACGGCTGTGCGGGGGTCCCGAAGCGACAAAAGCGTACCCGTTGGGTCGTCGGACGCCGACGCGGTGTTGGCCTTCCGGAGCCCGATTCGGCGGTGGACCGGTGCCCGACGGCCGGACATCCCCCGCCGATCCCCCCTGTCGAGCACCCACTAACAGCAAACTTCAACATACCGGGGCTACAATACATTAATCGATGCCAACCGTAGAATATCTCAACTACGAAGTACTGGACGACCACGGCTGGGGCATGGACGACGAGGACCTCTTCGAGAGCGCGGCCGACGCGGATCTCGGCGATGAGGACTACGGTGAACTCGACGTCGCCGAGGGCGAGTACATCCTCGAGGCGGCCGAAGCCCAGGGCTACGACTGGCCGTTCTCGTGCCGTGCCGGCGCGTGTGCGAACTGTGCGGCTATCGTCAAGGAGGGCGAGATCGACATGGATATGCAACAGATCCTCTCGGACGAGGAGGTCGAAGAGGAGATGGTCCGACTGACCTGCATCGGCAGCCCGGCGGCCGACGAGGTCAAGATCGTCTACAACGCCAAGCACCTGGATTACCTCCAGAACCGCGTCATCTGAGCTTCGGGCCCACAACCGACACCGACACCGATTTTTTGCGTCGAAACGGCCGACAGCGGCCGCCGTCGCCTTCGACCGGCCGGCACCGGGTACCGGGGCTATTAACCGCCCGAGCGCCCTTCGATCCGACGATGACCCGAACGCAGGGGCAGTTGGCGGCGCTGTCGCGGTTCGTCTTCCGGGCCCCCGACTGGTCGACGAGCCTGTTTTTGACGCTGCTCGTTGCCGCGATCGTCGGCGTCGCCGCCTTCGACTCCGGGTTCTTTCTCGACGACGCCTACTTCGGGATGCTCTACGTGGGAGTGCCGACCGCGGTCGCCGCGTTCCTCACTGCCCCGGTCGACCGGCTGCTCGGCGGGCAGTTCACCTACAACCGATCGGCGCTTTTGGCGTTCATCTGTGAGTTGGTCGTCGTCGCCGTCCTCCTCGTAGCGGCCGCGACAGCGGCGCTCGCCGGCGTCGGCCAGCCGTTCGTCCTCGACGCGTTGCTGGTCGCGCTCGCCTCGATCTTCGCGCTCCGGCTGTTCGTCATCGTCGCCGTCTCGCGCCGATCGCCGGCGGCGGCAGCGGTGCCCGCGAGCATCCAGACCGTCGTCGCGACGGGCTTTGTCGCCGCCTACGACGGGAGCACGGACTACGTCCTGTTGCTCGCGCTGTGTGCCGTCTACGCGGCCGGCGTCTCGTTTTTCGTGTTCGCCATCGACCGCCCGTGGCGACGGAGTCTCGGCGTGTCAGTGCTCGATTTCGTCCGCGGCTTCGTCGGCCACGTCGCGGAGGGCTCGCGGGAACTCGAAACGTTCTTCGAGCAGGTCGGCGAGCGGGCGGTCGTTCCGGTCACAGTGCTCTCGATCCGCCGGCTCGGCGGGACCGAAAAGGCGCGGTTCGTGCTCCCGATGGTTCACCCGGGCCCGATCGGCGAGATCGGCGGCGGGAACCTTCCCGAGCGGATCGCGGCGTCGGCCGACGGTCTCGCCTTCCCGCCGCACGCGACTGCCGGCCACGACTTCAACCTCGTCTCCGAGCGCGGGGTCGACACGCTCCTCGAGGCCACCTCGAGCGCCGCCGACCGGATCGAGTACGCTCGGGAGGCGACTCCGAGCCGACGGGAAGCGGAGGGCGACTCGAAGTTCCTCGGGCAGGCGATCGGCGAGGACCGCCTGCTCGTCGGCACCCACGCCCCGGAGCCGGCCGACGACGTCGCCTTTTCTGTCGGACTGTCGATCGCCGCCGAGGCGAGCGCCGGGGGTGACGTGATGCTCGTCGACGCCCACAACTGCAACGACGGGTTCGACGGGGCGGCGCTCGGGCACGTCACCCCCGGATCGGCCCGGTCGTTCGACATGATCGAGGCCGCCGGGCGGCTCTCGGAGCGACTCGGGACGGCCAAGCGGGGCGAACTGTCGGTCGGTGTCGCGTGCGAGGACACCGAGTGGGGCCGCGAAGACGGGCTCGGTCCACTCGGGCTCCGTGCCGCCGTCTTCGAGGTCCGGGGCCACCGGACGGCCTACGTGGTGATCGACGGCAACAACATGGACCCGGGGCTCAGAGAGCGGCTTCTCGGGGCTATCGACGCTGACGACGCCGAGGTGATGACGACCGACACACACGTCGTCACGACCGTCGACGCGACGAATCAGGTCGGGGCGGCGATCGACCACGACCGCCTCGTGGAGGCCGTCTCCCGGCTCGTCGAGGCGGCGGCAGCCGACCTCGAACCGGTCGAGGCCGGAATGGCGACAGAACGGGCCGAGGTGACCGTCTTCGGCAACGACCGGACCGAATCGCTGGCGGCGACGGCGAACGCGATGGTCGGCATGGGCGGAGTACTGTTGGCCGCCATCGTCGGCGCAGCGACGGCGGTGAGCCTGCTCGTGTTCGTGCTCATTGGGTGAAACGCGGCGGACGCCGGTTCCGGGTCGGGAATACCGGTTCCGGGTCAGGAATACCGATATCGGAGCGTCGTCCCCGGCGGGCGGCCGTCGGCTCAGTCCTCGAAAAGCTCGTCGACGGCGGCTTCGGCGGCCTCGACGGCCTCTTCCGCGACTGCCTCGGGGTCGGGGTCGTCGGGGGCGTTGAGGTAGACGTCGACTTCGAGGACGCCTTCCTCGAACCGAACGGTCACGTCCAGGTCGGTCACCTCGGACTGTTTGTACCGCGAGAGGACGAGTCCCTCGGCGGCATCCGAGGCGGCCTCGGCGACCGCCTCGTCGGTCGGCCCCGCGTCGTTCGGGGGTGGCGTTTCGCTCACGTCCTTACGCGCCGCCGGCACCGGGGCCGCCGGGACCCATCGGGCCGCCACCCGCGCCGCCCTGCAGCATCTGTTGGAGCTCGTCTTGGAGGCTCTCGAACTGCTCTCGGACGCGCTCTTCTTGTTTGTCGAGCGTCTCGACGCGGACCTCGAGGCTGTCGACCTTCTCGTCGAGGTTCTCGTAGGCCTCGTCGTACTCCGTCTCGATGAGGAGCTCGCCGACCTCGCTGTACATCTGGGTCTCGCCTTCGATGCCGTCGAGCGTTTCCAGCGCCGTCTCCGACTCCCGAAGCTGCGTTTCGGCCTGCTGTTTCTGCTGTGCGACCTGCTGTGCTGTCTCTTGGAGGTCTTGGAGCTCCTCGATCTTCTCTTGGGCCTCCGGCGGAAGGTTACCCTGCATACCTCTTACGTCGGCTTCGGGACGGAAAAACCCCCACTTTTCCCTCCGAGCGGCCGACGAACGCGACCGCCGCGATCCCGCGCCGCTGGGCTTTTTTATACTGACCCCGAGAAGGCAGTATGAACACAGAGGCTAAACGCGACGCCGCGCTCGCGGACCTCCAAGCGTTCGACGGCGCCCTCGTCGCCTTCTCCGGCGGGGTCGACTCGGCCGTCGTCGCCGCCCTCGCCGCCGAGGCGCTCGGCGACCGGGCGGTCGCCTGCACCGCGAAAAGCGAGACGCTCCCCGCAGACGAACTCGAGGACGCAAAGCGGGTCGCAGCGGAGATTGGAATTCGCCACGAGATCGTCTCCTTCTCGGAGCTCGACAGCGAGGCGTTCGCCCGAAACGACGACGACCGCTGTTATCACTGCCGGTCGATGCGGCTCGGGAAGATGTTCGAGACCGCCCGGGGACTCGGGATCGAGACGGTCTGCGACGGGACGAACGCCTCCGACCCGGGAGAAGGCCACCGCCCCGGTCTCCGGGCCGTCGAGGAGCTGAACGCCTACTCGCCGCTTCTGGAGGCGGACATCACGAAGCCGGAGGTCCGCGAACTCGCCCGCGAGTACGGGCTCTCGGTCGCCGAGAAGCCCTCGATGGCGTGTCTCTCCTCGCGCATCCCGACGGGGCTTGAGGTCACCGAAGAGCGGCTGAGCCGGGTCGAAAAGGCCGAGACGCTGCTGCGGACGTGGGGCTTCGAGCAGTTCCGCGTCCGCGATCACGACGGGCTGGCGCGGATCGAGGTCGGGGCCGACGAACTCGAACGCGCGCTCGATCCCGACTTCGCGGCGGCGGTCCAAGACCACCTGACGGACGTCGGCTTCGAGCACGTGACGCTGGATCTGGAGGGGTACCGGACAGGAAGCGTCTCGCCGGCGACGACGGACGGGACGGGCGACGAACGGGGCACAGAGGGCGGGGCTGGCGACGTATTCGAGACGGAGTACCCGACGCCGAAGCGATAAGACGCTCCGTTCGATTCAGCCGACGACCGGCAACTCGACAACGAAGACGGCCCCTTCCGGGCCGTTATCATCAACGAAGACGTCGCCGCCGTAGGTGTCGAGGAGCGATTGGACCAGATACAGCCCGATCCCGGCGCCGGAGCTCTCGAGACCCTTCTCGCCCCGTCCGAAGATTTCGTCCTTCTGTGCGTCGGGGACTCCGGGACCGTTGTCCGCGACCCGGACCTCGACGGTCTCGTCGCGCTCGGCCGCCGAGACGGTCACCTCCGGCGGCGTCTCGTCGCTGTGTTGGATCGCGTTCGAGAGCAAGTTCCGAAAGACCGACCCGAGCATGTCGTTGCCGGCCACCTCGACGTCGGGGATCGACCCCTCGATGGCGACCACCGCGCCGGGATGACCCGACCGGAGTTCCTCGACCTGCTGGGCGAGGACGCCCTCGAGCGAGACCGACCGGACCTCGCAGTCGACGTCGAGCATCACCCGCGCCAGATCGCGGGCGGTCGTGGTTAGATCGGTCGCGCTCTCGGTGCTCTCTTTGATTATTTCGAGGTACTCCTCGCCCTCCTCGTCGACGTGGTCCTCGAGGAGTTCGGCGTACGCCCCGATCAACTGGAGGTCGTTTCTGATGTCGTGGCGCATCACCTGGTTGAGCAACCGGAGATCGTCGCGCTGCTCGGCGAGTCGCCTCTGCCCGAGGGAGTTATTCGCCATGCGGGAACTACGCGCGGCGGGAATTTATAAGTATCCGGGGCGGGATCCGGTTCGACTCGATCCGACCCGGCTACTGGCGCCCGGGCGCGGTGGCGTTCTCGCGGACGACTGTCGTCCCGGCGCCGCTGGCCCGGAACTCGGCGACGGCGCAGTTCTCGAGGTGGTGCGAGGACAGCGCCGTCGTCAGGTCGTGTCCCTTCGCGTGGCCGAGGAGGATACACAGCGGGCCGCCGTGAGTGACGACGAGCGTCGTCCCGTCCCCACGGCGGAGGTTCTCGAATCGCTCGACGACGCGCTCGTGGACGCCCCGGAGGGACTCCCCGCCCTCCGGGACGGCCTCGGTGGCCCGGTAGGCCGTCTCGTCGAGGCCGAACTCCGGGTACCGCGACTCGACGGTATCCCGGGTGAGCCCCTGATACACGCCGAGGCTGCGTTCGCGCCAGGCCGACTCGAAGGTCGGGGGGGCGTCGATCGACTCCGAGAGGAGTTCCGCCGTCTCCCGCGTCCGGCGGAGATCGGACGCAAGTATGCGGTCGAACTCGTAGCGCTCCGCGAGCCACCGGCCGGTCGCGGTCGCTTGTTCGCGGCCCGTCCCGTTCAGGGAAACGGGGGCCCACCCCTGCATCCGACCCTCGCGGTTCCAGTCGGTTTCGCCGTGCCGGACGGCGACGATGCGGGTCATACACGCCGGTAGGGCCGGCGTCACAATTATAGTAGCGATCGGAAGACACTGCACACTCGATCGCACGATGGCAGTGCGATCGATGTGTAATCACTTGCGATGGTTACTATAGCGTGACGGCGGGTAATTAAATACCGACGGGGCGACCGATGCGGGACGGGCGGCCGGTCGTGGCGGTACGTCGACGGGAAGATGGCCGCGGGGCGTTCGCAGACCGTCTCGGGGTGTTTATAAGCCGTCCCGGAGCACTTATAAACTGTCTCGGGGTGCCTACAGATACCACAGCGAGTACGTCCCGCGAACCCCGCCGTCGTCGTCGTGGTACGCGACCGGTTCCTCGACGAGGGCGAGACGGTCCCCGTCGAGGGCCGCGGCCGTGCAGACGCCGTCGGTTCGCCCCGTTTCGAGGGGGCCTTCAGCCGCGTCGAACACCCGGACCCCGTGAACCGAGGGGTCGCGGTCGCGAAAGTGCTGGGCGACCGGCGCGAGGAGGCGGCCGCCGTCGTCGGCCACCTCGTGACAGAAGCCGCCGACGGACGCGCGCCAGCGGTGGTCGCCGTCGGACGTGTAACCGAACGCCGACTGCTCGTCGGGGTGGCGTTCGTCGGTCTCGCGGCCCTCCGCCGGGAAGGAGTTGCCGGTCACGAAGACGACGCCGGCGCCGTGGCCGACGACGTGGTTGGGGTAGGTGTACACCTCGTCGCCGTCCGGTTGCGGCGTCCCCAGATCGACCCGCCACTCGACGTCGCCGTCCGCGAGGCAGTACCCCCGGTAGTCGGCGTGACTCGTGACGACGAGGCGGCCGCCGGCCGAGACCACGTCGCCCACCCGGCGGGTCGCCTCCCGGTCGGGGTCCCACGTCCAGCGTTCGTCGCCGTCCGAGCCGAGGACCACGAGACCGGCGTCGTGGGCGCCGGGACAGCGGTTGTAAGCGACGGCGACGCCGTCGGCGACCGGTTCGAGCGCGATCGGCGAGGCGTCGGCGTCGTAGCGCCACCGAAGCGTCCCGTCGGGGGCGAAAGCGTACACCGAACTCCCGAAGGCCCGCCCGCCGTCGCGGCGCTCGTAGCGTCTGGCGGCGACGTATGCGACGTCCCCGCCCGGTGCGACGGCCGCGTCGACGACCATCGGCAGAAAAAACCGCGTCTCCTTCGCCGGGCCGCCGAGGGCGTCGGCGGCGTCGTGCCGCCACCGCTCTCTCCCACCGGCGAGCAGCCGGATCGCACCGCGGCCGGAACGTTCGCCGACTACCACGCCGTCGCCGAAGGGGACGAGCGTGATCGCGCTCCCCTCGCCGTCGACGCGCCACCGCTCCGTCCCACGGCCGTCGAACGCCCGGACCGACCCGTCGGCGAGCCCGACGACCGGGCCCTCGGCCGTCAGCGCGACCCCGGAGCGGCGCCCCGCCTGCCTGGAGCCGCAGGGGTCGACCTCGCCGAGGTCGATCCGGCGCGCGGCTTCGAGGGGCCCGGAATCGGTGTCGCTGTCGGGGGCGAACACGCCCTCCCCGTCGGCGTCACTCATCGGTCGGGAACGTCTCGTGGAGGGCGTGGTGGATGTCACCGAGGTCATCTAGGAACCCCTCTCCCTGGGTCAGGAGTCGGTCGAGGGCGGCCTCGGCGTCCCTGACGGCGACGAGTCGGCCCCGCAGGTAGTCGTACCCCGGGTCGTCGGCGTCCGCCGAAGCGACCTCGCCCTCGAGTTCGACGAGTGCGGTGTCGAGGTGGCGTTTGCAGGCCGCGAGGCTCTCGGCTTCCGCGAGCGCCTCGATGTGCGGGTCGGGGTCCGCACCGAGCTCGTCACGGGCGTGCTTTTCGACGGCGTCGTCGGCGACGCCGAGGCTGTTCATCAATCCGAGTCGGAGCGCTTCGATCTCGTGGCAGGTCATGGTATTGGGTTATAGCGTCTGGTCGACCAAATCGGATACGATGCTGTCCGCCGCGAGCGACGCCGCGAGTCGCTCTGCGTCCTCGGGGTCGACCCCGCCGTACCAGACGTTGTCGGGGTAGACGGCGACGTTGGGGCCCTCCCCGCAGCGGTCGAGACACGACGAGCGGGTGATCCGCGCGTCGACGTCCTCCTCGTTGGCTGCCTGGCGGAGGCGTTCGAGCACCGTCGCCGCTCCCTGTCCGGCGCAGGTCCGGTTCGTACAGACCGCGACGTGTTTGTCGGGGGCGTCGTGGACGTGTGGGTCGTCGTCGACCTCCGATCGGTCGGCGTGGGCGGCTCGGTGGGTCATCGCCCGCAACGCGGCGCGCGCGCCGCCAGTATCGTCCTCGAAGCCGTCCATCTCGACTTTGTATTTGCAGGTGTCACACGACATCGAGACGTCGCCGGTCCGGGCCTCCTCGAAGCGATCGGCCAGCACGTCGAGCAGACGGTCGTCGGTGCCGAGGGGATCCCCGCACCCGGCGACCGCGTAGGGGTAGTCGTCGTCGAACTCCGCGGTTCGCTCGCGGATTCGGCCGGTCAGGACCCCGTCGCCGAGCATGTACGGGAGGACGACGACGGCGTCCGGGCGGCGCTTCGAGACGGTGTGGAGGGCGTCCTCGAGCAGCGGTTCCGTCACGCCGATGAAGGCCGCGTCGACGTCGACGAACCCGCGGCCCTCGTACAGCAGGCGGGCGAGTTTGTGCACGTCGCCGTTGGAGTCCGGATCAGAGGAGCCGCGGGCACAGAGGACGACTAACACGTCGTCTGTCTCGCGGTCGACGCCGAGGTCGTCCTCGACGGCCGCGGCCCGGTCGTCGAGCAGCTCGACGATAGAGGGGTGGACCCCGAGGTGGCGGCCGTTGTGCAGGGTCGCGTCGTGGTTGTCTCGGGCCTCGTTGACGACCAGCGGGACGTCGGCCTTGACGTGGCTGGCGGCGAAAAGCGACAGCGGAAGCACCGTCACGTCCGACGCCGAGGGGGCGAGCGCGCCGATCGCTCCCTCGATGGAGGGTTCGGCCAACTCGATGAACCCGGCGTCGGTGGGGAGGCCGAGGCGGCCCTCGAGTCCCACAGCGAGTTCGCGGACCTGTTCGTTCGAGCGCTCCCGGCGCGAGCCGTGCCCGGCCAGCACGACGGCTTCGGCGTCCAACATCAGTACTCCGCCTCCTCGACGCTCCGCCGGAGCTTCCGACGGCGACTCGGGGCGAACAGTCCCGACGAGTCGCTTCCCGCGTAGAGCCACTCGCCGAGGGCGGGCGCGGCCGCGTCGTCGAGACCGAACCAGTACCCGCCCGAGGAGGTCTCCGAGAGCTCGCCGTACGGCGCGTCCACGTCGGCGGCGTCGAGCAGCCCCTGGATCGACTCGAGGGCGGCCCGGTCGTCGTGGACGAACGAGACCCCGACTGTCCCCTCCGAGGACTTGAAGCAGACGGTACCGCAGCCCTCGAGGAGCCCCCGAAGCAACTGGCGGTCGTACTCGGCGAGGGCGTCCAGCCGGTAGCCGCCCGGATCGTCCCCAATCGGGAGCCCGAGCGCGGCCGCAGCCCGGTCGCCGATCGGTCCCTCGAGCCGGACGGTGTAGCTGTCCTCCCGTCTGGTGATCGACGTGTCGTGGGCGTACTCGCGCTCGTCGACGCGGTGGTCGACATCGTCGGACCCCGCTATCGCGGCCAGCCGGTCGGCCGCGGTCTCGTCGGTCGCCCGGACCGAGACGCCGCGTTCGGTCGCCTCGCCGTCCCCGACGACCCGGCCCCAAAAGTACGCGGTCTCGGGGTGGGACTCGAGGAGGTCGGCCGGCGTCCCCGCGTCGGTATCGGGACTCACCTCGTGGCTCGCCCCGTTCGCCGCTCGGCCCGTCCGAGGCTCTCCTTGCGGTCGATCCTCGTGGCTCACGAGTCGGACACCTCCCGAACCGTGATCGCGTCCGTCGGACACGCCGCGGCGGCGTCCTCGGCGTCGGCCAGCCGGTCGTCCTCGAAGACGGCGCTCAACTCGTCCCCATCGCGGTCGCTGTCGGGGAGCGTGACGAGGCCGTCTTCGGACTCCTCGAAGCGGTCGTCCCGGACGAGGCAGGCGAAGATCCCGTCACACAGCTCCAGATCGACCGTGATCTCGTATTTGCTCATGTGTGTTCACCCGTCGTTCAGTAGTCGTATTTCGTCTCGTAGCCCCGCGGCGTCACCATTCGGTCCTCCCAGACGTAGGTCTCGTCGTTGCCGACGACGATCGTCGTCGTCATGTCGACGATCTCCTCCTCGCCGAGTTTCGGCAGCGTCTCGAGGTCCGTGATCATCGTCGCCTCGTCGTCCCGGGAGGCCCCGTGGACGATGCCGACCGGGGTGTCCGGGTCGCGGTACTCGAGCAGGATGTCACAGCACGTCTGGAAGTTCTCCCGGCGCTTGCGGCTCCAGGGGTTGTAGATCGCGATCGTAAACCCCTCGCTGGCGACGGCTTCGAGCCGCGATTCGATCTCCGCCATCGGGGTGAGGTGATCCGACAGCGACACCGAGACGGTGTCGTTGACGAGCGGCGCGCCGAGGCGCGCGCCGCAGGACTGGGCGGCCGGGACGCCGGGGACGACCTCGAAGTCGACCGCCTCGGCGCTGCCGCCCTTCGACTCGAGGATCTCGAGGGCCAGCCCCGACAGCGCGTAAACGTTCGGATCGCCCGATCCGATGATCGCGACGTCGTTGCCCGCGAGCGTCCGGTCGATCGCCTCCTCGGTCCGGGAGACCTCCCCGCACATCGGCGTCGAGTAGATGTCCTCGGCCTCGGCGGCGATGTCGTCCGGCAGGAGGTCGACGTAGGTCCGGTAGCCGACGATGTGTTCGGCGTCGGCGAGGGCGGCCTTCGCCCGCGCCGTCATCCCCTCCGGCTTGCCGGGGCCGAGCCCGACGGTGACGAGCGTTCCCGGCTCGGCGTCGAAGTCCTCGACCGTCGAGCCGACCGCCTCTTCGTCGTCGGTCGACGCGCCGCAGCCGGAGCCCGACGACTCCGACGACGATGACGCGCCGCATTTGCTCTCGCTCTCGCTTTCGGTCGTCGCGCCGCCGCACGCCGACGCCGATTCGGTCTCGGTCGACGCGTCGGCCGACGCTGTCGTCGCGCCGCCACACTTCGATGCCGACTCGGCCTCGGTCGACGCGTCGGCTTCCGCCGTCGTGCCGCCGCACGTCGAAGTTGAGTCGTCCGTGGTCGATGCGTCCGCGTCCGTTTCCGTCGTCGATGCCTCGGCCGTGTCCGCCGTGTCGTCTGTGCTCATTGTCAGAAGTCCTCCACCTCGCGGCCGCCGCGCGGCGTCACGAGGAAGTCGCCGTAGTCGTTTTCCCACTCGTGGCTCTCCGCGGTGCCCACGAGAATCGACGTCCCCATCCCGCCCACCTTCTCGGAGTGTGCGTCGGTCTCGCCCAGCGTGGTGATCGTGTGCGTCTCGTCCTCGAGGTTGCGGCCGGCCTCGCCGCGGCCGGCGTCGTTGAAGATCGCGACCGGCACGTCGTCGGATCGCTCCTCGCGGATCACGTCGATCGCGCGCTCGTGGTCGCGCCAGCAGTTGTACAGGACGATGACGAACCCCGAAATCGCCGCCGCCCGGAGCTTCTCCTCGATCTCCTCCCAGCCGCGCCACTTGTCGGACAGCGAGATCGTACAGAAGTCGTTCGACAGCGGCGCGCCGAGGTTCGCCGCCCCGCCCAACGCCGCCGTCACGCCCGGAACGATCTCGATCGGGACGTCCGTCGCCGCCTCCTCGTCGGCCATCAGAAAGACCAGGTCGCTCTTGCCGTAGACGTTCGGATCGCCGCCGGAGACGTGGGCGACGTCCTGGCCCGCGCGGACGCGGTCGAAGGCCTCCCGCGTCAGCTCGACTTGCTGGCCCATCGAGGAACGGACGAGCTCTTGTTCGGTGCCGTCGGGGCGCGAGAGGACGGTTCCGTCGGTCCACTCGTCCGGGCGCGAGGCGGCCGCGCCCCCGTCGGCGGCCGGCTCCTCGGCCTCGGCTGCGTCTTCGTCGTCCGCCGCCGGGAGCGTTCCGTCCGCCCGGAGGAACTCCTGATAGAGGTTCGAGGCGATCACGCAGTCGGCGGACTCGATCACGTCCGTCGCGCGCTGGGTCATCGCGTGGGGGAGCCCGGGGCCGATCCCGACGACGTAGAGGGTGCCGTACTCCTCCGGTGGGCCGTTCTTTTCCGACATTACTCGCCCACCGCCACGGTCACCGCGTCGTCGAAGCGTTCCTTCTCACGGAGCAGTTCGTGTTCGCGCCCGCCGGCGATCGCCGAGGCTTCGGCGATCCCCGGCCACCCGATCAGCTCCTTCGCGCGGGAGGGCGTCGGTCCCTCGTGATCGAGCAGCGTTTCCTTCTCGAACAACACGACGCCGGCCCCGATCTCCTGGGCGGCTTCGTAAAGCCCTTCTTCGCCCTCCTTTCTCGTGGCCGTGGCGACGAACTCCACGTCCGAAAAGTCGAGCTCGAGGGCGTCGAGGGCGGCCGCCCAGGCGTCGAGGACCTGCTCCTTTTCGACGCCGCTGACGGTGCCGGTACCGAGGACGACTCCCTCGTCGTTTCGCTTCATGACCGTTACGTCGTCGCCGACCAACACGGCCCGGGGACCGTCGAGCCGTTCGACCACCTCGAGGTCGTCGTTCAGGACGGCGAGGTTCGTCGCCACCGTCGAGTCGCCGTTGACCACGTGGGCGTCAAGCGCCTTCGCCTTCGACTCGATGCCCTGTTTGCCCGCCGCCTCGCTGGCGGTGGTCATCGCCGGGACGGCGCCGAGTTGCGAGAGGTCGTATGCGACCTGGTTGGCGCCGTGGTGGCCGCCCGTCAGCGGGATCGCCCACGTCAACGCCTCGTCGATCACGACGACGGCGGGGTCGTCCCACTTGTCGTCGAGCAGGCCGGCGGTCTTGCGCATCGCGATCCCCGAGGCCATCAGGCCGACGAAGCAGTCGTACTCCCCCCAGTGCTCGGCGAAGACGTCGCCGTGGTACTCGAGAATCTCGATCGATTCGTAGTCGTCGGCCAGTTCGTCCTTTATTTCTTCGGCGACGGGCAGT
The DNA here is from genome assembly GCF_000591055.1 of Natronomonas moolapensis 8.8.11. GTDB lineage: Archaea > Halobacteriota > Halobacteria > Halobacteriales > Haloarculaceae > Natronomonas > Natronomonas moolapensis. Next base: position 2,756,251 of record NC_020388.1, read on the forward strand.
TTGCGCTCGAAGCTGATTATCGCGATCTCCTCGGCGACCTCGCCGTCGGAGTCCGGCGTCGAGCAGTGCCCGCCCGAGTCGTCGCTTCCGTCGTCGGTGCTTCCGTCGTCCGCGTTCGTGTCCGTGCTCATGTCAATCGTCGTCCGAGGGACTTTCGGTTTCGGTGTCGTTGTCGCCTTGATTCGCCCACCCGCCGTACAGGTAGGACCGCTCGTAGCCCGCCCCCGCCGCGGCGTCGCCGATCAACACCATCGCGGAGGCGCGATAGCCCGCATCGTCGATCTTTTCGCCGATGTCGCCGACCGTCCCCTCGATGATGTCCTCGTCGGGCCAGGAGGCGTGATAGACGACCGAAACGGGCGTGTCGGGGGCGACCCCCGACTCGACGAGTCGGTCCATCGTGTCGGCGACCGCGTGGGTGCCGAGGTAGATACAGGTCGTCACGTCGCCCATCCCGACGAACTCGGCGATGTGGTCGTCCTCGGCGTCGAGGGTCTTGCCCTGCGGTCGCGTGAACGCGACGTGGTTGGCCGTCTCGTTGAGCGTGAGCTGGGTCCGCAGCGTCGCGCTCGCCGCAAAGGCCGAGGTGACGCCGGGAACGAGGTAGGTCGGCACGCCCTCGTGTTCTAAGGCGTCCATCTGTTCGAGGGCGGCCCCGTAGATCGCCGGGTCGCCGCTGTGGAGCCTGACGACCGTCCGACCGTCCCCGTAGGCGTCACGCATCAGCGGGACCAGCTCCTCGAGATCCTTGCCGACGCTGTTGACCAACTCGGCGTGGTCGCAGTACGCCTCGAGCAGCTCGCTGTTGACGAGTGACCCGGCGTGGACGACGAGGTCGGCGTCCTCGAGGAGTTCCTTTCCGGCGACGGTCAACAGGCGGGGGTGCCCCGGCCCCGCGCCGACGAAGGGGATCCCCTCGCGGTCGTCGCCCGCGGTGTGCTCGTAGACGCGCTCGTCGCGCTCGTGGGCGTGTTTCTCGCGCTGGGCGTCGATCGCCGCCTGGGGATCGGCGTCGTCAGTCATCGTCGGCCTCCGTTTCGGCGCCGAAGGCGGCCGTCGCGGGTGCCTCGCCGACACCGGGCTTCTCGGCGTAGGCCACGGTGTAGTAGTCGCGCTCCTCGAGCCGCGAAGGATCGTCGGTGACGATCGTCTCGTGGCCGTTCATGAACAGTCGGCGACCGTAGGTCACGTCGTAGCCCGCCTCCCGCAGCTTCTCGTGGGTCGTCGGGACGTCGGTCACCTTGAACAGGACGAGCCGATCGGGGCCGACGGGGGCGGCCCCGCGGGCGGCCTCCCGGAGAACGAGCTCCGAGCCCGCGGTGATCTCGACGTCGAAAGCGGTCGCGAAGGCCGTCACCGTCGAGACGCCGGGGACCACCTCGACGTCGACAGCGGGGTGGAACCGATCGAGGGTGCGGCGCAAGTGCCCGAACGTCGAGTAGACGTTTGGGTCGCCGAGCGTGACGAACGCCGCCGTTCCGTCGGCGGCGGTCGGGGCGATCTCGGCGGCGGCGGCCTTCCAGGCGTCCCGGAGTTCGTCCTCGTCTCTCGTCATCGGGAAGTCGAGATCGCCCAACTGTTCGTCGTCGACGTACTCGGTGGCGACGCTCCGGGAGAGCCGTCCCGGCGTGTAGACGACGTCGGCAGATTCGAGCGTCTCGCGGCCCTTGATCGTGATCAGCCCCGCGTCCCCGGGACCGAGCCCGACGCCGTACAGCGTCATGCCCGGGCCCCCGTCGGAGCCGGCGTCATGCTGTGCCCCCCGAGATGACGTAGACCGGGTTGTCGGCATCGAAGCTCGTCGCGCCGGCGAGTTCGTAGCCCGTCGACACCTGCATCTGGATGACCTCACCGAAGAGGTCCCGCTCGCGGAACGCCCGGACGGCGTCGCCTGCGACCTCGAGCCGGGAGACATTCATGACCACGCGGTCGACGCCGGTCTCGGCGGCGTGATCGAGCACGTCGGCGTAGTTGCGCGACCCACCGAGAAAGAGGGCGTCGGCGTCGTCGGGCAGCGCCTCCGGGGCCTCGCCCTCGATCAGTTCGACGCCCTCGATCCCGTTGGCAGCGAGGTTTTTTCGGGTCGCCTCGAGCCGTTCCGGCTTGCGCTCGATCGCCGTCACGCGACCGGCGAGGCGGGCGGCCTCGATCGTTACCGCGCCGGTACAGGAGCCGACCTCCACGAAGTGATCGGATCCAGCCAGCCCGAGTTTTCCGAGCGTGACCGAGCGGACCTCCGGCTTCGTCGGCCCGGCCTTGGCGTCGTGTGGAAGCGCTGTGCGTGCCATGGGGGTACAACCGTACCGACCGACAAAACAATTGTGGTTGTTTTAGGACAAGTAGATTTTATGCGACCCGTCGACGTCCCGTAACGTAGACCCACGTCGTCGGGGGCTCCCGGATCGGGTGAATGCAGTCGTTATTCTACCGTAGACCGAATACGTAGATGGATTACGGTGAACGGGTCGAACGTCCCGATTTCATAATAAAAGATTCAAATATATTAGATATTAATAAAATGGCCTCGTTGTGTACGACCCCGCATCCTGCACAGATTTTAATACAGAACAGTGAGACAAATGCTACCGTGATGCAAGCAGTACTGCTAGAGGAGTTCCAAGAACCGCTGGAGGTACAAGACGTCGAGCGTCCCGAGCCGGAGCCCGGCGGGGCCGTCGCCGAGGTCGTCGGATGTGGCGTGTGCCGATCCGACTGGCACTGCTGGCAGGGCGATTGGGACTGGTTCGGCTATCGGCCCGACCCGCCGCACGTTCTCGGCCACGAGCCGACGGGTCGCATCGTTTCCGTCGGCGAGGACGTCGAAACCGTCGAGGAGGGCCAAGAGGTCGCGATCCCGTTCAATTTCGCCTGTGGCACCTGCGATATGTGCCGGAACGGCCGCGAGAACATCTGTGAGAACCACGTCGGCCTCGGATTCATGAACGAGGCCCCGGGCGCGTTCGCCGAGGAGGTCCACATTCCGAACGCCGACATCAACGCGGTCCCGCTACCCGACAGTATCGACGCCGAAGCCGCCGCCGGCTGTGGTTGTCGGTTCATGACCTCGTTCCACGCGATGGCCCACCGTGCGCCCGTCAGCGCCGGCGACGACGTCGTCATCCACGGCTGTGGCGGCATCGGACTGTCCGCGATCCACATCGCCGACGCGCTCGGAGCGAACGTCATCGGGGTCGACCTGATGGACGATAAACTCGAAAAGGCCGAGGAACTCGGCGCCGTCGCTACGGTCAACGCGACGGAGGTCGACGACGCCGCCGCCGAGGTACACGATATCACGAACGGCGGCGCGGACGTCTCCGCCGACGCGCTCGGGATCGCAACGACGTGCCGGAACGCCGTCAACAGCCTCAAAAAGGGCGGTACACACGTCCAGATCGGCCTGACCACCGCCGAGGAGGAGGGGATGGTGTCGCTGCCGACCGACGAGTTCGTCGCCAAGGAGATCGAATTTAAGGGGTCGCTCGGCCTCCAGCCCTCGCGGTACAGCGAGATGCTGGATATGATCGACTCCGGGAAGCTCGATCCGACGACGCTGGTCGAAAAGAAGGTCGACATCCACGGCGTGCCCGACGAACTGGCGGCGATGAGCGACTACAACACGCTGGGGATCCCGGTGTGTAACGACTTCAGTAGCTGACGCCACGCTCCACTACCGTTTGTATATTTCATCACCGAACTGTCGCGCTCGCTCGTAGGCGCCGTCCTCGCTTTCGACGGACGCCCGATCGATCCGGCCAACGGTGAACTCCCGCCCACAGCCCTCTGCGGCGGTGCAGTCGTATCGGGCTGTCCAGCCCGTCGGCTCAGATTTCAGCCCGTAGTAGAGCGGCGATCCGCAGTGTGGACAGCGCGCGTCTGGGTGTTTTCTGACGATCACGGGCGGCGCTCCCCGCAGGTTAGTATATAAACCTTCGCGGACGGCGGGTGGGCGCGTGGCTGCTGGGGGCGGTCGCGTCGCCGTCGCGCCGTCGGATATTTTTATACTGCCGACCCGACAGCGATACGTAATGGCATACGACGGGCCTTCCGTTTTTCTCGCCCCGTACGGGAACGAGACCGCACAGGAGAACTTCCGGAGAACCGTCGAAAAGGGCGTCCCGGAATCGACGGTCGCTGCCCACTCCGAGTCCTCTCCCGGGAGCGATCCCGTCCGGATGTGGGGAACGAAGGGGACACTCGAGGGGGCGTGGCGGCAGATCGATCCCGGCGACTACCTCCTCTTTTATAAAGACGGCGCGTACGACCGCGCCGTCGAGGTCGTCGGCACCGAGCGAAACGAGGACCTCGGGCGAGAGATATGGCCGAACCACGAGGAGGGGAAGCCGTGGGTCTGTATCATCTACGTGACGGAGCCGGTCGCGACCGACATCGATTCCGCCGAAATCCACGACCTCGCCGGCCACGACATCACGTACACGATGGGGTTCGTGAAACTGAACGACCTGGGTCTCGGCGGGATCCGCGGACGGTACGGCTCCGTGGAGAACCTGCTCCACGGCGGCGCCCCGGTCGATGGGACAGCGACTGAGCAGACCACGCTCGGGGACGCCCCCGAGCCGGACGTCGAGACGGTCCCGTCGGTCGACCTATCACCGTCGGTGTTCGACTCGCTTCGCTTCCCGGACGGGCAGGGCGAGGAGTTGGCCGAACAGATCACCGCGGCGCTGAACGCCGGCAAACACCTGGTTTTCACTGGCCCGCCGGGGACCGGCAAGACCGAGATCGCCCGGCTGCTGTGTTCGCATCTCGCCGAGGAGTTCCCCGAAATATACACCGGACACCGACTCACGACCGCGACGGCCGATTGGTCGACCTTCGAGACGGTCGGCGGCTACATGCCGGGCGAATCCGACGGCGACGACCTCTCGTTCGAGCCGGGGCAGGTGCTCCGCCGATTTAAAAAGGACGGGCGACAGCGGAACGAACTCCTCGTCATCGACGAGATCAACCGGGCGGACATCGACAAATCGTTCGGACAGTTGTTCACGCTCCTGTCGGGGCAGGCCGTTCAATTGCCGTACAAGCGCGGCGGCGAGGAGATCGAGATCGTCCCCGCCGGGCGATCCGGCGGCGGCCCGGCGGAACACCGCTACGTCGTCCCGGCGTCGTGGCGGATCGTCGCGACGATGAACTCCTACGACAAGACGTCGCTGTACGAACTCTCCTACGCGTTCATGCGGCGCTTCGCCTTCGTACACGTCGACGCGCCGGAGGTCCCGCCGGATCGCGAAGCCGGCGGCGAACTCGTCCGATCGTACGCCGCGATCTGGGACGTTGCGGTCGACAGCGAGGCGCTCCGGGACGTCGGCGAGATCTGGCGGGCAGTCAACGCGACCGACGACGGCCGCGAGATCGGTCCCGCGATAATAAAAGATGTCCTCGCGCACATCGACGGGCGCGGCATCGACCGGCGGGACGCGCTCACGGGCGCGGTCGCGAGTTACGTCGTCCCGCAACTGGAGGGCGTTCCGAACCGCGCCCGGATCGTCTCCCGCATCGTCGATACCGACACGGTCGATCCGGCCCGGCTGAGCCGCTTGGCCGGCGACGTCCTCGGCGTGACCGTCGATGGATAGCTCCGAACTCGTCGCCGGGCTATCGCAGGATATCCTGGCGTACGTGATGCACGGGTCGTTCCCCGAGCGACACGTCACCAGGGAGCTCAAGCCGGACGGCCTCGACGAGCGCTTCGACGACTACGAGGCGCTCGTTCGGCTGCACTTCGTGCTCAAACCCGGCGTCGTCGAGTTCGTCGAGGCCCTCCCCGAGCGACTCCGGAACGTCAAGACCGGCACCGAGACCACGACGACCGTCTCGCGCGGGCGGGTCGACGGCCGTGTCGACTGGCCGTCGACGGTCAAAAAGCGGTATTCGACGAACCCGCGGGACAGCAGTCTGTTCGTCTGTGACAGTCGCTCGGAGAGCTACGACACCGCCGAGAACGTCGTCTTGAAGCGGCTCCTGTCGATCGTCTACGAAACGCTGGAGCAGTGTGCGGGATACCTGCGGGCGGACTACGAGTGGGTGACCGACCGATGGCGCGAGAACCTCGAACTCGTCGACGTCATGCGCCGGACGTTCGAACGGAACGTCCACGTCAGGCGGATCCGCGATCCGGCGTCGTACGAACCGACCGAACGGATGCTGCAGCGCGCCGAGAACGCCCGGACGCCATTATACACCGAGGCGGCGAGGCTGCTCCGATCGTACCGGGAAAGTCAGGCCGCCGATCCGGACGCGATCGCCGAACTGCTCGAAGAGACGGCGATCACCCCCGACGACGAGGAGACGCTCTTGGAGTTGTACGTCCTGTTTCGGTTCGTCGACGCGATCGAGTCGCTCCGCGAGGAGTCGTTCACGCTCTCGACGATCGCCTCGGATTCGCAGGCCGTCGCCCGGATGGCCGACGACGACGCCGAGATCACGCTGTATCACGACAACTCCGCGGGCGACCGCGACCTGTCGTTCGTGCCGGAGCACTTCGAGAAGGGGAGAAGTGACCTCGCACGCAGCGAGATGGTCCAGCGGGAGACGCTCGACGTCCTCTCGGCGTACTTCCCCGACGACGACTTCCGCCGAAGCACGGGACGTCCGGACGTTATCGTCCTCGAGATCGACTCGGGCGGCCGACGGGAGTACCTCGTCACCGAAATCAAGAACTCGACGAACCCGGGGACGATCCGGTCGGGGATCAAGGAGACACTCGAGTACCTGGCGTTTCTCCGACACGACGGCGAGTTCGTCTTCGGAGAGGACAGGTCGTACTTCGGGTCCGGGTGGAACGGCCTGTTGGTCGTACAGGACATCGAAGGCACCGAGACGGCGTCGCTTTCGGAGCAACGCTCGATCCGGATCCTGCAGGCCTCGGAGGTCGAATCGAAACTCCGAGCGGTCCTGGAGTCGGTCGTCGGGTGAGCGGGCGTATCGATGCCCGCCGTTCCCCGAACGCTACGTTGGGGCGAAACGACGGGGCAGGGGAACCGAGAGTAACGGACCAGCGTCCGCGCGCCGCAGGCGCGCGGTTCGCCGGCTGTGAGACCGAAGGTCGAACAGCCGGCCTTTTTCATCGACGTTTTTCAAGGAGTGGTTCGCCTCTGGCGAACCCGACGCAGAAAAAGGTCGGAAGCAATCGAGGACCAGCGTCCGCGCGCCGCAGGCGCGCGGTTCGCCGGCTGTGAGACCGAAGGTCGAACAGCCGGCCTTTTTCATCGACGTTTTTCAAGGAGTGGTTCGCCTCTGGCGAACCCGACGCAGAAAAAGGTCGGAAGCAATCGAGGACCAGCGTCCGCGCGCCGCAGGCGCGCGGTTCGCCGGCTGTGAGACCGAAGGTCGAACAGCCGGCCTTTTTCATCGACGTTTTTCAAGGAGTGGTTCGCCTCCGGCGAACCCGACGCAGAAAAAGGTCGTTAGGCGTCCAAGATCGCATCGAGCAGCTTCGATTGGGCGGCCGCGAGGTGTTCGGAAAACGTCGAGGTAGTGATACCGAGCGCGTCGGCGACCTCGCCGGCGTTCGCGCCCTTCGGGTGATCGAAGTAGCCCATCCGGTGGGCGGTCTCGAGGACCTCGCGTTGGCGTTCGGTCAGCCGGCTCCGGTCGACGAAGACGAGGTTGTCCTCGGGGGCGTCGGCCTCGCCGCGGAGCAGGCGGCGAACGTCGACGGTGGGATAGCGCTCCCGGAGCGCGCGGATCGTCCCCTGGAGCGTCTCCATGTCGACGGCGTGAAAGACGAGATACAACGAGCCCTCGCGAGCGTGGAGGTCGACGATCGGACATTCGAAGGCCTCGACGGTCTCACAGGGACACCCACGCCCGCGCTCGCGGGTAAAACGGTACATTTTTTTTGCGCCGTAATCGAACGTCTCGGTCAGCGCGACGCTCGTGTCCGGTTCTACGTCGCTTTCGAGCATGAACTCCTCGGTGATACGCCCGGCGTCCGCGCCGGCGACGCTCCGTGCGACCGTATACGACGGCGCCCCCCGGTCCGCGGACGCCTCGACGACCGGGCAAGTCCCGTCGGCGTCGATCCGAATCTCGGCGCGGATCCCAGACATCGATCGACGGTTAGAACCCTCGACACCTAAGTCTGTCCGCCGCCGGCCGCCAGTCGGGACTAATAAAACACCCTGCATACTGAGGGATAGAATACGCTACCGGGGACGCCCATCTCCGGAGTAGAGAATGTCGCAGAAACGCCGATCGAACGACGTTGGGGGTGTCTCGGAGCGAGGGGAGTCGCGCTCGCGCGCCGTCGACTGCGAGACGGTGTTGGCCGCACTCGAGGATCCGGACTGTCGGGCGCTGCTCGAAGCGACCGCCGAGGAGGCGCTGACGGCCGGGGAACTGATCGAGCGCTGTGGGGTGCCCCGCTCGACGACCTACCGGAAACTCGAGCGGTTGACGGAGGCCGGGTTGCTCGAGGAGAGCATCCGGATCAGCCCGGACGGCAAACACGCAAACGAGTACCGGCGGACGTTCGACGACGTCACGATCTCGCTGGACGACTGCGGGTCGGCGACCGTCGGCCTCTCCTCGATGGGGGCATCCCCGGGGGCGGCCGACTGATCCCCACCGATGGCACCCGCGTGCTCCGGCGACCAGGGGGGCGGAGAGGAACCCGAGACCACCGGGTGCGGGTCGCGCGACGGCGGGGGCGAGGGGACCGAGAGAGCCGGTGACGGCGGGAACCCGACCGTGGGTAGCTACGTCTTCGGCTGTTCGGAGTGCGGCCAGGAGATCGAGGTCGACGCCTCGATGCGAACGGCGATTCTCTCGAACGGCTGTCCGGTGTGTACCGAACCCGCGAGGACGGAGTGTTTCGAACCAACGGGGACGTAGCGTTTCGAGGTCTCGAAACGGGGTCGGTCAGTCCTCGTGTTCGACGGCCCGGCCGTTCACCGTCGCCGCGTCGAGACGATACAGTTCGATGTCGAGTTCGGCCGTCGGCTCCGACCACGTCTCGAAGAGCGGTCGACGCGCCGATCCGTACCGCTCGACGTCCGCCGCGGTCAGCGATTCCGGATCGATCCGAACGAGGGGGCCGGCGGCAACGACGCTGCGGTAGACGTCGCCGGCCTCGTAGACGACGAGTCTCGCCTTGGGCTCACCGTCGAGAAAGCGTCGCTTGTCGCTGTCCGGTGTCGAAACGGATCGGACGTAAAAACACCGCTCCGAGGGATCGTAGCCGTAGCTGATCGGAATCGCGTAGGGGTCGTCGTCGCGCGCGAGCGACAACACTCCGGTCCCGTGAGCCCCGAGGAAGGCGTCCGTCTCGTCGGGCGACATCCCGATCCGGCGGTCACGTGCCATACCCGAACCAGCGGACGACGGTATTTATGCGTGGCTGCTCCGGAGGGTCTCAGCGCCACGCCCGGAGGTCGATCACGGCGTCGGCGTCGGCGGTGAGCCACTGGGTGCGGCGCTCGTCGGCGTCGGCGCCGCGGGGGACGAACGTGTACTCGTCGCCATCGTCGTCGATCACCTCGAGGGTGTGCGGATGCTCCGCCGAGTCGCCCGGTGTCGGGTCGAAGCCGCCGGCGGTGTCGGTCATACGTAGTGGTTCTCGCCCCGATATATAACTCTTCGAGCCGCGTCCCGGGCGGCGGGACGGCGGGTCGCTCCCGTCCGGTGGGATTCGGGACAGCTCATTTGAGGCCCGGCGGCGAACCGCGGATATGGCCGAACCGACGGAACGACGGCGGCTCGACGACGGCGACCGCGCGCCGAACGGCGAGGAGTTCGAGGTGTTCGTCCGGAGCGACGGCTCGGACCCGATGCGACACGCCGGCAGCGTCCGGGCGGCCGACGTCGACGGCGCCTACGAGATCGCGAGCCGGCTGTTCGCCTGGCACGCCGACGACGTCTGGCTCTGTCCGAGCGCAGACGTGACCCGCTTCAGTACCCACGAGTTGGCCGACGGCGCCTCGCCCGCCGATCGGCCGACCGACCCCGAGGAGCCCCGGTCGAGGGAGTGGTCCTGACGTGATCTCCGTCAGCACGCTGTTGTGCGATCACGCCGCGGACGGCAACCGCCTCCGGTACGACGTCGAGGCCGGCACGGACGATCCCGTCTCCGAGTGCCCCCAGCGCCGCCCGGTCGTGGTCTGGAACACCACCAACCGGTGTAACCTCGAGTGCGTCCACTGCTACGCCGGCGCCGAGTCCGAGCCGACGGCCGGCGAGTTGACGACCGCGGAGGGCAAACGGCTGCTCGAGGATCTGGCCGACTACGGCGCGCCCGTCGTGTTGTTCTCGGGCGGCGAACCGATGGTCCGGGAGGACCTCGCGGAGCTGGTCGCCTGCGCCGCCGACGCCGGCATCCGGCCGGTGCTCTCGACGAACGGGACGCTTCTGACCGCCGATCGGGCCCGCGAGTTGAAGCGGGCGGGGCTGGCCTACGCCGGGGTGTCCGTCGACGGGCTCGCCGAGCGCAACGACGAGTTCCGCGGCGTCGACGGGGCGTTTCGGGCGGCGGTCGAGGGGATCGAGACCTGCCTGGACGTCGGGCTGAAGACCGGGCTGCGTTACACCGTCACCCGGCAAAACGTCGACGACCTCGACGGCGTCGTCGACCTGCTGTCGGACGTCGGCCTCGATCGCTTCTGTTTTTATCACCTCTCCTACAGCGGCCGCGGGGAGACGCTGGACTCGGTCGACCTCGACACCGCCGAGCGCCGGGAAGTCGTCACCCGCATCTGCGATCGGACGCTCGAGGCCCACCGCCGCGGCGACGAGATCGAGACGCTTCTGGTCGGCAACTACGCCGACGCGGCCTACATCGTCGAGTACGCCCGCCGGGAGTTCGGCGACGACGCCGCTCGGCGCGTCTACGAACGCCTACAGCGCAACGGCGGCGACCCGACCGGCGAACGCGTCGCCGCCGTCGACTGTCTCGGCAACGTCCACCCGACGCAGTTTTGGCGCACCTACAGCCTCGGCAACGTCCGCGACCGCCTCTTCTCCGACATCTGGGAGGACGAGGACAACCCTCTCCTGCGGGCGGTCCGGAACCGGCCGGGGAACCTGACCGGCAAGTGCGCCGACTGTCGGTACAAGGGGATCTGTCGGGGCGGCTCGCGGCTGCGGGCGCTGGCGGCCGACAACGGTCTCTTCGGTCCCGACCCGCAGTGTTACCTCGATAACGAGGAGCGCCACGGGTCGGTTCCGACCGCGAACGCCGATTGAGGGAGCGAAACCGAACGCGAACCGAACGTGTTCGAGCGAGACGCCTTGTCCGTCGGTCGCCTACGGACGAGCATGAACAGCGATCAAGCGCTCGGGACCCGTCCGGACCGGACCGCCGAAACAACCGTCGACGTCCGGTGTACGGGCCACGTCCGGACCGAGATCGGCGAGCACAGCTTCGAGTACACTTTCGAGGGATCGACGCTCCGCGAGTTCCTCGATTCGTTCCTCGAGGAGCACGACGTCGGCGACATGCTGATCGCCGAGACGGAGGCCGAGGCGACGACGACCGGGTGGGCACCCACCGACGGGAACCCGCCGGGGGCGTGGAACAAGAACCCCGAAGGCGAACAGACCCGCGCGTTCGCCCGCGTCGCAATCGACGGCCGGTTCAACGAACACATCGACGGCCTCGACACCGAACTCGAGGACGGCGACCGCGTCGCGTTGATGTATCCCTTTATGTTCTGTCTGTAGGACATATTTAAACGGGCCGTGGGTGACCCGCATCCCGGACGTGAGCCCGTTCGTGCGCCGTCGCGACGCCCATTTATAAATCGCCGCCAGGAGTCATTTTCGTCGCCGGGAGTCATTTATAAACCACCGCGGGATGGTTTATATACTACGAGCCGACCGCTCGCCCTCGGATGTTCGGGGTCGATGTCTGTGCTTCGGGGAGCGACACCGACCGTCGGGGGCGGGATTCGAGAATGGCCGCCAAGCCGGGGGTTTAGTGACGCCGCGCCGTAGCCAATCGTATGACAGCCATCGGAGTCGTCGGCGCCGGGGCGGCCGCGGCGGCGGCGACGCTCGCCGTCGACACCGCCGTTCCCGACGCCGACGTGACCGTCCTCGAGAAGTCGGGCGGGCTCTGTGGGCGGGCGGCGACGCGCCGGCACGACGACCTCGTTTACGACTACGGCGCGAACTACGTCAAGTCCGAGGACGAGCGTGTCGTCGAGTTGCTCACCGAGACGCTCGACGCGGCGGGTCTCGTCGACGCGAGCGAGCCGATCTACACCTTCGACGAGTCCGGGACGGTCTCGCCGGGGCGAGACCCCGACGGACACAAGTGGAGCTACGAGTCGGGGCTCACCCAGATCGCAAAACGGCTGTTCGGGCGGACCGACGCGGCGATCCATCGCCGGACGCGCGTCGAGACGATCCGCCGGGAGAACGGCGGCGGGGGCGCGTGGACGCTCCTCGACACCGACGGGAGGTCGTGGGGACCCTTCGACGTCCTGTTGTTGAACCCGCCCGCCCCGCAGACGGCCGGGTTGCTCGCCGGCGCCGAGTGGGACGACGACCGCCGCGAGGCGCTGCGGGCGGCCGCCGCCGAGGTCCCCTATCGGGCGGTCTGGACGGCCGTCCTTCGGTACCCGTTCGAACTCGACCGGCCATACTACGGCCTGGTAAACACCGACAAGAACCACCCTGTCGGGTGGATCTCCCGCGAGGAGTGCAAGGCCGGCCACGTCCCCGACGGCGAGTCGCTGCTCGTCGTGCAGGCGGGCGGCGAGTGGTCGAGCGCGCACTACGACCGCGACCCGGCCGAGAACGTCGCCGAACTCGCGGACCTGACGGCCGACGTCGTCGGCGACGAGCGCCTCGCCGACCCGAGTTGGACCGACCACCAGGGGTGGCGCTACGCGCTCCCCGAAGGGAGCGTCCGGCGGGGACCGCTCGACTCGGCTGAAGCGGCGGGGCTGTACTGTCTCGGCGACTGGGTCGTCGGCGAGGGGCGGATCCACGCGGCGCTTTCGAACGGTCTCGACGTCGGTGAACGGGTCGCACACTCGATGTAGAACGAGGCCGGGCCGGGAGGTGGCGGGAGCGTCGCCGCCACCCGGCGGTTCAAGACAGCGAGGCTCCTACACGGTTTATGTCCCTGTCACCGGACCTGAGCGGACGCACGGCGCTCGTGACCGGCAGCGCGAAACGCGTCGGCCGTGAACTGCTGCTTCGGATCGCCGACTGCGGCGCGGACGTCGCGGTCCACTACAACGAGAGTGACGCCGCCGCGGAGGCTACTGCGGCGGAAGCACGCGAGTGCGGTGTCGACGCCGTCACCGTCGGGGCCGACGTGACTGATCTAGGGGCCGTCGAGTCGATGTTCGATGCCGTCGAGTCGGAGCTGGGACCGGTCGACGTGTTGGTCAACAACGTCGGCGACTTCGACGCCCGACACTGGACGGAGATCGAGTGGGAGTCGTGGCGGAACGTCGTCGAAACGACGTTCTACGGGACGGTGCTTTGCTCGCGGCGTGCGCTGCCCGATATGTGCGAGTCCGGGTGGGGCCGGATCGTCAACGTCGGCTTCGCCGACAGCGACCGGATGCACGCTCACCCGGTGAACTTCCCCTACTTCGTCGCGAAGACCGGCGTGTTGATGTTCACCCGGATGGCGGCCGCCGACACCCAAGACGACGGCGTCACAGTGAACGCCGTCTCGCCGTTCGCCGTCGAAAACACCGTCTCTGACGTGTCGTCGTTCCCACGGGGTCGGGCGGCCGGTTTCGACGACGTCGCCGCGCCGACGCTGTTTTTCCTGAGCGACGCGGCCGAGTATATAAGCGGCGAGAACGTCGCGGTCGACGGGGGGCGCCTGCCCGAGCGCTGATACTGACAGACAAACGAATATACACACGACGCACGAGGAGCACGCCGTTCGACGGAGCGACCGGCGGATCACTCGTGTGTCGGTGTTATTTGATGTCGTCCACCAGTATGAGGCTCCGGCAGGCCGGCGGCGCGCGCCGTCGGGCCGGAAGACGGAGGCAGCTGGGGCCCGTCGTGCGAACATGGCCGAACGCTCCGGGCGCTTTCGCGTCTACCGCGTCGTCGAGTCGGTGCCACACTACAACCTCCAGTCGGTCGACGCGCCGACGCTCTACACCGTCTATCAGTCCGGCTACGGCGAGTTGCAGCCGTCGGTCGACGGACTGCGGACCGGCGACCGGATCGAGGCGACCCTCGAGGGCGACCCCGAGGCCGAGTCGGATCCCTGGCGGCTGACGGCGCTGGAACAGCTCGACCGCGTCGAAATGGGGTTTGCGGTCGGCGTCGCGCCGCCCGATGTCGCCCGCGAGGCCTGGGTGTCGGGGGCGACGGACCCGATCTACGCCACCATGACCGCGGACGACGAGCCGGTCGGCGTTTGCTGTCTGCAGCCCCGCGATCCGCTACCCGAGGGCGCGTTCGTCCCGAACGTGCTGGCTGGGTTGGTGCCGCTCGAGGACCACTTCGAGTCGATCCCGGGCGTCGGCGATCCGGCCGCCGAGGCGCTGTTTTTCGACCCCGACGAACCGGACGCGTCGACGCACACGGAGCCCTACGGGGTCCTGTTGTTGTTCTCGGCGGCGGGCCGCGAACTCGCCGATCGGTTCCGGGAACGATATGACTGTCCGCGGGGGACGGATACCCGCCCGGCGTTCGATCCCTACGGGATCTGATCGGGCGACGCTCGACGCTCGGGGACGCGGCCGGTCACTGTGGCTTCGTCGGGCGCGAACACCGCATGCAGAGCGTGTTGCCGGCAGCCCAGTTGACGTCGGTGCTCCCGCAGTCGGGACAGCGGTGGTGATCGGTCGAGTACTCCGTCGTCCCACGAGGGGCAGCGAGGATGCCCGACTCGGTCACGCGCTCTAACAACCCCGGGAACCGCTGTCGCTTGTAGGTCGGGCGCGCGGCGAGAAAGGCCCCGGGAGCGGCGGGATCGGAGCCGTGGAGATCCTCCCAGGTGACGGCGATCTCGCCGTTATCGAGGGTTCTGGCGACCTGCTTGATCGGGGCGGCGGCGGCCTCGAAGAGCGGCGTCGTCCCCCAGTACTGCGGCCCCCGCTCCTCCGGCGGCGAGGACTCGTAGGCGTCGGCCGCCTCGTCGTACGCGGCGGCCGCGTCGCCGGTCCCTCCGATCGCCCGGAAGTCGGCGACGAACTCCGCGAGGCAGGCCCGCTGAACGGGTCGATCCAGGCCGGCGGCGAGGTCACGCGCGACGGCGATGCCCTCGACGCTCCGGCGGGTGGCCCGTTCGCCGGCCCCGGCCACGCGATAGCAGACGGCGGCGGTCGCCAGATACCCCACTCCGACCCCGACCCACCCCTTCGGATCGGGGGCGAACGGGTCGACGTCGGGGCGGGGGTCGGCGAGGACGCGCCGTCCGGCGCGGGTGTATTTGTCGCCCGCGACCTCGTAGGCGCGCTCGGCGATGGCCGCGACCGCGTCGCTTCGATGGCCGCCGTCAGGTGGACTCATACGTTCGTGTGGGACCGCGAGGAGACAACCGTTGTCCAACCAGACGAACGTGCCGGGATCGCCGGAGCTGTATCTGCGCACCCGGGTGGGAAAGACCGATACCGCTTGCGACCCAACTGGCGGTATGAGCCGCGATCGGACCCGGACGCGGGATCGTTCCGGGGACGCCGACGACGAGTTCGACGTCGAGTTCGAACCCGGCCCGGAGCTCGAGGCCGACGCCGACGCGGAGCGAGCGCAGGCGGGAGCCGAGGCGGCGTCTGGGGGAATCCGCGCCCGCGCCGCCGAGCGCGCCGGGACGGTGTTCGCTCCCCGGACCTTCCTCGCTGCGTTGCTCGTCACCGCCGGCGCGTTGGTCGCGACGAGTACCCTCGTTCCGCTTCCGGGGGCGGGGTTTGCGGGCGTCTTCGCCGCGGCCTTTCTGTTCGGGCTCGTCCTCGAGGAGCGCCGCTACGCCGAGACGGCGCTCGCGGGGGCGCTCGCGGCGGGGGGAAGCGCGTTCCTCGATTTCGCCGTCGTCGCCCTCGTCGGCGGGATCGGCCTCCCACTCGTGGCGGTCGCCGGGGGGGCGGGGGCGGTCGTCGCCGCGGCCGGGACGTACTTCGGTCGGGACCTCCGGGACGGACTGACGCGGGACATCTATAGTAACCATCGCAAGTGATTACACATCGATCGCACTGCCGTCGTGCGATCGAGTGTGCAGTGTCTTCCGATCGCTACTATAGCCGCCGGTGGGACTCACTCGTCGGTACGGAGCCGCCAGCGGCCGCCGCGACGCTCGACGACACCGTGTGCGGAGAGCCCCTCGAGGGCGTCGGTGACGACGTCGGGGGGCGCATCGACGCGCCTGGCGAGCGTGTCGACGGTCTCGGGGCCGTCGACCAGCGCCTGGAGCAGGTCGCCGTAGAACCGTCCGTCGACCCCCTCGAAGTGCGCGCTGATCCGGTCGAACGTCTGCGTGAGCCGACCCTGGACCCATCGTTGGGCCATCGATAGCTCGTTTTCGAGGCGTTCGAGGCGTTCGAGGTCGGTGACGAGCCGGGGTAGCTCGGGCGTCTCGTCGCCCCCCCGATCGGGGCCCGGGATGTCGATGTCCGCATCGCCCTCCCGCTTGCCGTCGGTCGTGGCGTCGTCCCCGGCAGATCGGCCCTCGGTGCCGGTCGAGAACGCGTCCGCACTCGCCGGCGAGGCCGACGCGTCAGCCGCGTCCGTCGCCCTCTCCTCGGCGCCGAGGTGCAGGGAGACGTACCGCCAGGAGGTGATGTCGAGGTTCGGCGAGGCCGAGTACGCGCTCTTTGTGCCGAACTCGTAGGGGGAGACGTTGACCTCGAGACGGAAATCCCGAGCGATCGAGAAGTACTTGCGGCGGCCGTCGTCGACGTGAGACTCGACCAACCCTGCCTCGTCGAGTTTTCTGAGATGGTCGATGACCGCCTTTGGGCTCACCCCGAGATACTCGCTGATCTCCGTGACGTAGCAGGGCTTCCGCGAGAGCAACCGCAGGATGCGCCTGCGGTTTTCGTTGCCGAGGAGATCGAGGAGTGCCGCGGAGTCCATTGCCCTCGGATACGTCCCGGGGCAAAAAAAGCGTGACGCGAGCGGTCCGGCGGGCGAAACCGGCGTCCGCACCCGCCACGATGCCGCGGGAAGCGGGATCGAGGGGGTGGCCGATCCGACACACGGTCGACGCTGCCGCGATCCGGGGCACCTCTCGATGGAAGTTGAAACCGTTATATGCTCCGGGGAGGCATAAATGCACAAGGGGCTTTTCTATGTCTGAATCCGACACCACCGACGCCGCCGGAAGCGCGGAGCTGCGGACGCCGATCGTCGCCGTCCTCGGCCACGTCGATCACGGAAAGACCAGCCTGCTCGATGAGGTCCGCGGCTCGGCGGTCACGGCGGGCGAGGCCGGTGCGATCACCCAACACATCGGGGCGACGGCCGTCCCGCTGTCGACGATCTCCGATATCGCTGGCAACCTCGTCGATCCGGCGGACTTCGATCTGCCCGGCCTGCTGTTCATCGACACGCCGGGGCATCACTCGTTTTCGACGCTCCGCTCCCGGGGCGGGGCGCTGGCCGATATCGCCATCCTCGTCGTGGACGTCAACGACGGCTTCCAGCCACAAACCCACGAGGCCCTCGACATTCTCAAGCGCACGCAGACCCCCTTCATCGTCGCTGCGAACAAAATCGATACGGTCCCCGGCTGGAACCCCAACCCCGACACGCCGGTGCAGGCCACGCTCGAGGCCCAAAGCGACCGCGCCGAGAACCGCCTCAACGAGCAACTCTACGAGATCATCGGCCAGCTCTCCGAGGAGGGCTTCTCCGCCGATATGTACTGGCGGGTCCAGAACTTCCGGGAGAACATCGGTGTCGTCCCCGTCTCCGCCGAGACCGGTGAGGGGATCCCGGACCTGTTGACCGTCCTGATGGGGCTGTCCCAGCGGTATCTCAAATCCGAGATGTCGATCGACACCTCCGGTCCCGGCGTCGGGACTGTCCTCGAGGTCAAAGACGAGCGCGGGTTCGGCACCACACTCGACATCGTCCTCTACGACGGGGTGCTCCGCGACGACGACACCGTCGTCGTCGGTGGGAAGAACGACCCTATCGTCACGGACGTCCGGGCGCTGTTGCAACCCCGGCCGCTCGCCGAGATCCGCACCGAGAGCCAGTTCGAGCAGGTCGAGTCGGTCCGGGCGGCGGCGGGGATCAAGATCGCCGCCCCGGACCTCGACGACGCGATGGCGGGCGCACCCGTCCGGGTCGTCCGCGGCCGCGACCTCGAGACCGTCACCGCCGAGGTGCGGGCCGAACTCGCCGATATCGAGGTCGTCACCGAGGAGCAGGGCGTCGTCGTCAAGGCCGACACGCTCGGCTCGCTCGAGGCCATCGCGGCCGCCCTCGAGGAGGCGGAAATCCCCATCGTCCGCGCGGAGGTCGGCGACGTGGCCCCCCGCGACGTCGCGGTCGCCTCGACCGCCGAGGAGCCGAAACACGCCGCCGTCCTCGCGTTCAACGTCGACGTGCTCGAGGACGCCGTAGCGGAGATCGAACGGGTCGCCGAGGTCGATCTCTTCGAGGACGACGTCATCTATCAGCTCGTCGAGGAGTACGAGGAGCACGTCGCGGCGATCGAGGACGCCCAACAGGAGCAGATCCTCGATAAGATCCAGCGGCCCTGCCGGTTTCGGATCCTCCAGGATCACACTTTCCGGCAGTCCAACCCCGCCGTCGTCGGCGTCGAGGTGCTCTCGGGGACGCTCAAGCGCAACTCCCGGGTCGTCAAGTGGAACGGCAACGAACCCGAGCGCGTCGGCGAGTTGAAGTCCCTGCAGGACGCCGGCGAGGACGTCGACTCGGCGCGCGCCGGCGAGTCAGTCGCTGCCTCCGTCGACGGGCCGACCGTCGGCCGCCAGATCGAGGAGGGCGACGAACTCTGGAGCGAGCTCCCCGAGAAACACGCGAAGATCCTCGAACAGGAGCTGGCCGACGAGATCCCCGCCGACGAACTCGAGGCGCTGCGGATGTACCTGGACAAGCGCCGCAAGCGCGATCCGTTCTGGGGGAAGTAGGCGTTCGTGGAGTGCGGTCCTCGGTCGCGGTACAGTTCGGTCGCATCGGCTCCGAACACCCCGGCGACGCCCTCGATCGCCGACGGCGTGTCCGCCTCGCGCTCGACGACGGTCGAGATCCGGTTCGCGAGCGGCCGGTGGCTGGCGGGGCCGTCGCGGGGGGCGACGTCGGTCGCGCCCGCCTCGATGTCCTCGGCGGCGAAGCGTCCGTCCGCGTCCTCCAGCCCGGTCGTGACCGCCGGATCGTCGCCGACGTAGAGGAGCGTGAGGACGCCGGACGGTTCAGCCATACCACGGAGTGTGGATGACGAATGGTTCGGCTTTCGGTCGGAGCCGAGCGGATCTCACGGGGGATCGCGGTCGGTCCCGCCATCGGCGTCGGAATCAGCGTCGGCCTCGGACTCGGCCCCGGAGTCGGGGTCCCCCGTCGCGTCGGGGTACGGTACGTCCACTTCGTCGCCGTCCTCCGGCACGAACGCCTCGCCGTCGAAGGCCTCGCGGGCCTCCCGTTCGAGGGGGGCGACGCTGCCGGCGTACCGCGAGGAGACGTGCACGAGAGCGAGCCGCGCCGCGTCGGCCCGGGCGGCGAGTTTGGCGGCCTCGGCCGCCGTCGAGTGGGCGGTGCGGCGGGCGCGGTCGGCGTTGTCGGACGCGAAAGTCGCGTCGTGTATCAGCAGGTCCGCCCCCGCGGCGAGGTCGACAGTCCGGTCGGTCGGTCGGGTGTCGCCGGTGTAGACGACGGTCCGGCCGGGGCGAGGGTCGCCGACCACCTGCTCGGGGTCGACGACCGTCCCGTCGTCGAGTTCGACGGCCTCGCCCGCGTGGAGTCGTTGGAACATCGGGCCGACGGGCACGCCCAGCGCCTCGGCTCGCTCGCGGTCGAAACGCCCCTTCCGATCGGCCTCGATCAAGACGTACCCCACGGATCGGGTGTCGTGATCCGTCGCGAAGGCGACGACCTCGTAGCCGTCGCCCTCGCGGACGGTGTCGCCATCGGCGGCAGCCTCGATCCGAACCGGAAACGACTGGTGGCCGGCGGCGGCCTCGAGCAGCCGCCGTACCCGTCCGCCGGCGCCGTCGGGTGCGTGGATCGTCAGGGCGGCCTCGCGGTCGTTGAACTCCATCGTCTGGAGGAGACCGGGCAGCCCGAGCGTGTGGTCGCCGTGAAGGTGGGTGAGAAAGACGTCGGAGACGCCGAATCCGGTCCCGAAGCGCATCATCTGGCGTTGGGTCCCCTCGCCGCAGTCGAACAGAAAGCGCTCGCCCTCCCGCCGGAGGAACGCCGAACTCGTGTTCCGTCGGGTCGTCGGCACCGCGCCGCCCGTCCCGAGAAACGTCACCCGAAGCGACATACACCCACTGAACGGCGGGACAAATAAACCGACTTCGGTGTCGGGAGCGAAACGGTCTCGAACGCGTCCCGCGCGGAGGGGCCAGCGAGACGCCGGTATCGCGGCTTTCGACGGGCTTATACACCCGCCGTGGCAAGCGTAGTGGGAATGAGCAGCCCCGAACTCGATGTCGTTGAGTTCCTGTTGACTGCGGCCATCTACACCGAAAACCGCGACTTCGACGAGCGCGATCTGCCGCCCCGGTATCGGCGGGTCTTCTGGGAGGGCGGCGAGGTCGAGCGGCCGCTGACGACGACGACGAACACCGCCGCCGCCGCCACCGGCGTCGACCGGCCCTGGGAGGCCATCTCCGGGCTGATGTTCACCGACCGCGACGACTTCTCGGGGAAGATCGAGTTCAGCGACCGCGAGATGGCCGAGTCGTGGTTTCTCGAACGGACCGACGCCGACACCCTGCGCGGCAACCCGACGCTCGCGTACGCCTTCGGCGACGAAGCCGGGGTCGACTACGACGCCGCCCGCGAGCAGAACCGGCCGATCCACGCCGACCGGGTCTGGATCGACTCGCTTCTGGAGGAGATGTTCGACGAGGACGAACAGGAGATGCTCGACCTCGTCGATATCCGCGCCCCCGAGGAGATCGAGATGACCCTCGAGGACCTCGTGTTGACCGACGATCAAGAAAACGAGATCCACAAGGTCGTCAAGGCGATCGAACACCGCGATTACCTCGCCGAGATCGGCCTCCGTGAGATCGGCAAGCTGCTGTTCGTCGGGCCGCCGGGAACCGGCAAGACGTCCGTGGCCCGCGCGCTCGCGCAGGATCTCGATCTCCCCTTCGTCGAGGTGAAGCTCTCGATGATCACGAGCCAGTACCTCGGCGAGACGGCGAAAAACGTCGACAAGACCTTCGAGATCGCAAAACGGCTCTCGCCGTGTATCCTCTTCATGGACGAGTTCGACTTCGTCGCCAAAACGCGCTCCTCGGACGAGCACGCCGCGATCAAACGCGCGGTCAACACGCTGTTGAAGAGCATCGACGAGATTTCGTTGATCCAAGACGACGTGTTGTTGATCGGCGCGACGAACCACCCCGACCAACTCGACGCGGCAGCGTGGCGGCGCTTCGACGAGATCGTCAACTTCCCGAAGCCCGACTCGGGAATGCGCGCCGACATCCTGCAGATCGTCACCCGGCGGATGGACATCGAGGACTTCGATCCGGCGGCGCTCGCCGACGCGACGGAGGGGCTGACCGGTAGCGATCTCCGACTCGTGCTCCGGGAGGCGGTACTCGATGCGCTGACCGAAGAGCGGACGACGCTGACACAGTCGGACCTCCTCGACGCCATCGAGGGCTTCGAGGAGCGGGACAACCTCAAGAACATGGATATGATCGAGGGCGACGCGGACGCGTTGGTGGCGGGCGGGTCCGACGGCCACGACCACGACCACTGATGGACGTCACGCTGCTCGGCACCGGCGACACGACGGGGACGCCCACCCCGAAGTGCGGCTGTGACACCTGCGCCCGCGCCCGTGAGCGCGACGTCGAGCGCACGCGGTTTTCCGTCCACGTCCGCAACGAGCGAACCGACGAATCGCTGCTCGTCGACGCCAGCCCCGATTTCCGCTATCAGTTTCTGGCCCACGACGTGGCCTTGCCCGACGCGATCCTCATCAGCCACATCCACTTCGATCACCTCGACGGCCTGGGGAACGCCTATCGGCTGGTCGACGACGTGCCGGTGTTCGCCGCCGACGAGACCGACCCGATGACGGGCCGAAGCGTCGCGGGGACGGTCTCGGAAAAGTACCACTATCTCGATACGATCACCGTCGAGCCGCGCTCGCCGTTCGGTTCCTTCGAGACCTGTGGCTTCGAGGTGACGCTCGTCCCCGTCGAGCACCCACCGCTTTTGTGCTATGGGCTCTCCATCGAGGACCCCGAAACCGGCGCGAAACTGTCGATATCCGGCGATACGAACTACGGCATCACGGCGGCCGCCCGCGACGTCCTCCGGAACCCGGATCTACTCTTCGCGGACGGCATCGTCCCCGCCGCCCACGCGGAGGCCCACCCGGCAGGCGGGGACCACCCCGACGAGGAGGGCGTCTACCGAACGTTCGGGAGCAAACACATGACCGTCGAGGGGGCTCGGGCGCTGGCGGCGGACCTCGACGCCGACGACTACCGGCTCGTGCATCTCTCCCATTACATTCCCGCCGAGACGGCTTTCGAAGGGGATATGGCCGTCGACGGCGATCGATTCGAAATATAACCGACCGCCGCGGGAGACCGGGGACGCCCCCTCACGAGTGGCGAACAGCAGCCTTTAGGCCAGAGACACTCCCATCTTCTGTATGGTCATCGACGCTTCAGACGTCCGCCGTCGGTACGGGGAGACGGTCGCTCTCGACGGCGTCTCCTTCGCCGTGGACGCGGGGGAGATTTTCTCGCTCATCGGCCCGAACGGCGCCGGCAAGACGACGCTCATCCGGGCGCTGTTCGGAACGACCGACGCCGAGGGCGATATCTCCGTCTTCGGTCGGCCGCCGACAGAGGTCGAGCGCGGCCGAGTCGGCCTGCTGCCACAGGAGTTCACACCCGCCGACCGACTCACCGCCCAGGAGTTGATCGCGTACTACGCCGGGCTCTACGACGACGCGAGAGATCCCGAGGCGGTGCTCGCGGACGTCGGGTTGGCCGACAGCGCCGGGACGTTCTACGAGAACCTCTCGGGCGGCCAAAAGCGCCGCGCCTGCGTCGGATCGACGCTCGTCAACGACCCCGAGTTGCTCGTCCTCGACGAGCCGACGACCGGGATCGATCCGACGGGGCGCCGAGAGCTGTGGCGGCTCATCGAGGGGCTCGCAGACGGCGGAACGACCGTCCTGTTGACCACCCACTACATGGACGAAGCCGAGGAGTTGGCCGACCGCGTCGGGCTGTTGGCCGACGGCAAACTCGTCGCGCTCGGGTCGCCAGCCGAACTCGTCGAGCGTCACGGCGGCGACAGCCGCGTCGTGATCGAGGCCGACGACGACCGGGCCGGCGAGGACGCCCTCCGGAAGGCGGGCTACGCGCCGATCGACACCGGCCGGCACGTCTCGGTGCCCGCCGACGCGACCGAAATCCCGGCGATCGTCGAGCGCCTCTCCGAGGCCGGGATCGGCTACGAAGGGGTGGCCTGGCGGCAGCCGAGCCTCGACGACGCCTACGCCACCCTGACTGGGACGGGCGCCCACGGAGGCCTCGAAGACGGAGGGGAGACGCCCCCGGAGGCGACGACCACCGACGCGGCCCCGGAGGGTCGGGCGTGAGCCGGGTCGGCCGGATCGGAGCGGAAACGCGCGCGGCGTGGTTCGCCTTCGTCAGGCGGCGGACGGCGGTGTTCTTCACCTTCTTTTTTCCCGTCATCCTCATCCTCATCTTCGGCGCGTTGATCCGGACGGACCCGGCCGGCGGCGGGCTCTTCGCCGAACCGCCGGGCTACTACGTCGCCGGCTACCTCGCCGTCGTGGTCCTCTTTACGCCGCTGTCGCGGATCGGCAGCGAGGTCGCCCGCCACCGCGAGGGTAACCGCTTCGAGAAACTCGCGACGACGCCGCTGTCACGGGGGGAGTGGCTCCTCGCACAGACGCTCGTCAACGTCGCCGTCATCGGCCTCGCCTCGCTCGTCATCCTCGGGATGGTGCTCGCCGTCACCGACGCGACCTTCGCGGCGTCGCCGCTCGTCGTTCCCTACCTGGCGCTCGCGGTCGCGCTGTTCTGTGGGTTCGGCGCCCTGCTCGGCCGCGTCGCCGACTCCCAGGACGGCGTCATCGCGGCCTCCAACGGCGTCGCTATTCCTCTGTTGTTCCTCTCGGAGACGTTCGTCACTCCGGCGTTGCTCCCGGCGTGGTTCGTCCCCTTCATGGACCTCTCGCCGTTGAGCTACTTCGCTCGGGGGCTCCGGGCGGCTACCTACCGGCCGCCGGACGGCGCGGGCGCGCGCGTCGGCGAGGCGGGGCTCGTCGGCGCGGATCCCTATCTCAACCTGGCGGTGTTAGCCGTCCTCGCGGTCGGGTTCTTCGCCGTCGGCGCGTACGCCCTGCCGCGAACCGACTGATTCGGGGTGGTCGGAAAAGAACCGTCAACCGACGGGGGAAAACGAAGCGGCCTTTTGCGCCGAAGCCGAATCGGGGGTATGTCTACAGCACGCGGCCCGCGGTTCGCCCGAAAGCACCCGCGGGCGCTCGCGGCCGTCCTTACCGTGGTCGGCTACGTCGTCGTCGTCGGGACGGTGTACGGCGGGTCGGGGGTCTACCCGGAGATCTCGGAGTCGACCGTCGACGTGCTCGCACACGCCATCGCGGTCGTC
Organism: Natronomonas moolapensis 8.8.11; assembly: GCF_000591055.1. Classification (GTDB taxonomy): domain Archaea; phylum Halobacteriota; class Halobacteria; order Halobacteriales; family Haloarculaceae; genus Natronomonas; species Natronomonas moolapensis. The sequence continues at coordinate 2,781,007 of NC_020388.1, forward strand.
AACACCGCGACGATAGGCTGCCTGCTCGCCGGGATCTACTGGATCAAAAACGACGAGGTGGAAAAACATCGTAAGGCGATGCTGACGGCGTTCGCGCTCATCCTCCTGTTCTTGGTCATGTACCTGTTGAAGACCGGCGGCGGCGGCCGAAAGGAGATCGTCGCCGGGGCCCCGCTGCGGGGGCTGTACCTCGGGAGCCTCGGGATCCACATCGTCCTCTCGGTGCTGTCGGTTCCGTTCGTGCTGTACGCGATCACGCTGGGGCTGACCCACACGCCGGCGGAGTTGCGCGAAACCGCCCACGCTCGAGTCGGCCGAATCGCGGCGACGGCATGGCTCGTGAGCCTCGTGTTGGGGATCGCCGCCTACCTCATGCTCACGTTCTACTACGCCCCCGAGCAGATCGAGTTCGTCCGGGGGATGGCGTAGTGCCCGACAAAGACTCGATCAGAACGCGGATCTGGGACCGCCTCGCGGACGACGAGATCGCTCGGTTCCCGTTTCCACCACACGGCCGGATCACCAACTTCGAGGGCGCGAGCGAGGCGGCCGAGCGCGCGATGGCACTGCCCGAACTCGACGGTGCCGACGCGGTCAAAGCCAACCCCGACGCGCCACAGTTGCCGCTACGGCGACGCCTTCTAAAGGCGGGAACGACCGTGTACATGGCCGTCCCGCGCCTGGGCGAGGCGGCGTGTTTCGTCGAACTCGACCCCGCGTCCATTTCGGATCTCGACGCCGCGCCGACGGTCTCGCACATGGGCAGTTACGGGACCCGCGTCGGTCCCGAGGCGTTGCCGGAGGTCGACGCGGTCGTCTCGGGGAGCGTTGCGGTCGACCATGCGGGCGTCCGGGTGGGGAAGGGCGAAGGGTACAGCGATCTCGAGTTCGGGGTGCTGCGGGAGTTCGGACTCGTCGACGACGACACGCCGACGGTGACGACCGTCCACGACGTCCAGGTGATCGAGGCGGCGGTCGATCCAGACCGTCACGACGTCCCGATAGACATCGTCTGCACGCCGACGCGGACGATCCGGACCGAACCGGGGGCGAAGCCGACCGGGATCTACTGGTCGGCGCTGGAGTCGACCCGCCGCGAGGAGATCCCGATTCTCGACCGGATAGCCCGTTGACGGGGGGCGAAAAAGCGCAAACGCCCCATACCGAGCCGTCTATCCGGAGACCGCCGGCAGTTTTTGCCGTATACGTGATGATCGATCATTACATTTAATACCCAGTAGGGAAATGGAAGAGGTAGATGCCCCGAGACGAGATCGAACCGATGGTCCCGATGATGCCGACAGACGACACGCCCGCGACGACCGTTCGCGCCGACGGCGGACAACGCAAACGCTACGACGCCGACGAGGTAGAGGCCGCTCTCGTCCCGGATCTCCGGTAAGTCGCTCGATTCTTCAACACCGACCACGAGGGCTGCTGTCCCCCGACCGGTCCCTTTTTCGCCGCGGCGACCCGACCACGGGCCATGCAGACGCTCGCGCTCGACGGCCGCACCGGGGCCGCCGGCGACATGATCCTCGGCGCGCTCGTGGCGGCCGGCGCTGACCCCGACGCCCTCGCCCCCGTCGAGGCTGCCCTCCCCATCGAGTACCACATCGACGAGACCACTGAAAAGGGGATCGTCGCCACGACGGTCGATGTCAGTATCGAAGTCAGCGGGGGCGACACCGACGACGCGGACGCGAACGGCAGCGATCCCGGCGGGGCCGCGCACGCCCACCAGCACGGGGGGACCACCCACAGCCACGGTCGTACTCACGACCACGAAAACGATGGGACCCACGATGATGAGAACGATGAGACGGGCGACGGACACGCTCACGCGCACGCGCGCGCCGAAGGGGCCGGGGCACACCGGACGTACGCCGAGTGCCGCGAGCTCGTCGCCAGCATGGACCTGTCGGATCGGGTTGAGGCCGACGCCATAGCGACGTTCCGGCGACTCGGCGTCGCAGAGGCCCGCGTCCACGGGACCGACCTCGAGGACACCCACTTCCACGAGGTCGGGGCCGACGACGCGATCGCCGATATCGTCGGCGCGGCGCTTCTCGTCGACGACCTCGGCGTCGAGTCGGTCGTCACGACGCCGGTCGCCGCGGGCGGCGGCGAGGTGTCGATGAGCCACGGGACCTACCCGGTTCCGGCCCCCGCCGTCGCCTACATCGCCGGCGAGGCAGACTGGGAGTTGACCGGCGGACCGGCGGCGACGGAGCTTCTGACCCCGACGGGCGCGGCCGTGTTGGCGCAACTCGCCGACGGAGTCGACTCGCTGCCGTCGCTGTCGGTCGAATCTGTCGGTTACGGGGCGGGGCGGACATCCCTCGAGGGCCGTCCGAACGTTCTCAGGGCGACGGTCGGGGCGGCGTCGGGGAGTCTCGCCCGCGACGGGATCAGGGTCCTCGAGACGGTCGTCGACGACGCGACGCCGGAGGTACTCGGCGGACTCCACGACCGACTCGCCGACGCCGGCGCGCGCAACGTGACGGTGGTCCCGGCGACGATGAAGAAGGCTCGCCCCGGTCACCTGATACGGGTCGTCGTACGCCCCGAGGACGTCGCGGCGGTCGCGGAACGACTCGCGGCCGAGACGGGCACGCTCGGGATTCGCGAGACGCCGACGACCCACCGCTGGATCGCCGAACGCTCCGTCGAGGCCGTCACAATCGAGGTCGGCGGCGAGCGCCACGAAGTCGACGTGAAGGTCGCCGCGGACGACGCCGGCGAGGTCTACGACGTGAGCGCCGAGTACGACGACTGCGCGTCGGTCGCCGCCGAGACCGATCGCCCGACGCGGGAGATACTGCGGCGCGCGGAGGCGGCCTACCGAACGGGCGAAGCGGTCGAGGAAGAGCTGTAGCGGCGATCAGATAAAAAACGGGCGATCGTGAACCGACGCTCTGGGGAGCCGCCGGCCTCAGAACGTCTCGAGGTAGCGGTCGAGTTCCCAGTCGGAGACGTCGACGAGGTACTCCTCGAACTCCTGGCTCTTCGCCTCGACGAACTTCTCGCCGATGTGGTCCCCGAGGGCGTTCATGACGACCTCGTCTTCCTCGAGGGCTTCGACGGCCTCGCCGAGGTTGCTCGGGAGCGTCTCGATGCCGTACTCCTCGCGTTTGCTCTCGTCGAACTCGTAGATGTTCTCGCGGATCGGATCGGGGGCTTCGAGTCCTTTCTCGATGCCATCGAGACCGGCGTGGATGAGCGCCGCGAAGGCGAGGTAAGGGTTACACGAGGGGTCGGGGAAGCGGGCCTCGATCCGGCTCGCGGCCGGGACGCGCGCGGCCGGCTTGCGGATCAGCGCCGAGCGGTTGCGGTCGGACCACGCGATGTAGACCGGCGCTTCGTAGCCGGGGACGAGCCGCTTGTAGCTGTTGACCGTCGGGTCCGCGACCGCCGTGATCGCCGGGGCGTGCTCGAGGACGCCGGCGAGGTACGAGTGGGCCGTCTCCGAGAGGTTGAACTCGTCGTCCTCGTCGTGGAAGGCGTTCTCGCCGTCTTTGAACAGCGACATATGGGTGTGCATCCCCGAGCCGTTGATTTTCGGGATCGGCTTGGGCATAAAGGTGGCGTGGAGGTCGTGTTGGGCGGCGATCGCCCGGACGACCGTCCGGAAGGTGCCGACGTTGTCCGCCGTCGTCAACGCGTCGTCGTACTCGAAGTTGATCTCGTGTTGGCCGCGGGCGACCTCGTGGTGGGAGGCCTCGATCTCGAAGCCCATGTCTTCGAGGCCGTAGATGATGTCGCGGCGGACGTCGCTTGCGAGGTCCTTCGGCGCAAGGTCGAAGTAGCCGCCCTGATCGCCGGTATCCGTGGTCGCTCGGCCATCCTCGTCTTCCTCGAAGAGGAAGAACTCGGGCTCGGGCGCGAAGTTGATATCGTAGCCCATCTCCTCGGCGCGGTCGATGGCGCGTCGGAGGACGTAGCGGGGATCGCCTTCGAAGGGCTCGCCGGTGGAGGTGTTGTAGACGTCACAGATCATCCGGGCGGAGGCGCCGTCGTCGAAGTTCCGCCACGGGAGCACGGCGAACGTGCTCGCATCTGGGATGAGCCGCATGTCGGACTCCTGGATCCGAACGAACCCCTCGATCGAGGAACCGTCGAAGTAGATACCGTCGGTGAAGGCCTTTTCGGCCTGATCGGCCGGGACGGCGACGTTCTTGACCGTGCCGAGGATGTCGGTAAACTGCAATCGGAGGAACCCGACGTCTTTCTCGTCTATCTCGTCGAGAACGGCCTGTGCTTCGTCCGTGAGACCGCCATCGGCGGTTACGTTGTCGTTCGTCATGTTTCTCGTCGTGCGTTTCGACGCGTCCCCGTACTAAAACGTTGCTGATCTGCGCAAATCTCTCACCCCGTCGATAAGAACTGAATAGTCGTAAATTTCTAAAGCCCCCAGGGAGTATCGGAGTGTAATGACGTACGAAAATCTCGACCGGAAGTTGGTGAACGCGCTGCTCGAAGACGGTCGCGCGTCGCTGCGCTCGCTCGGGGAGGACCTCGACGTCTCCGTGACGACGGTGTCGAATCACATCTCGAACCTCGAGGAGGAGGGCATCATCCGGGGGTACGCCCCCATCGTCGACTACGGCGAGTTGGGCTACGACGTGACCGCCATCATTCAACTCAAGGTGGAGGGAAGCGCCCTGCCCGACATCACCGACCGCCTCCAGGAACACACACACATGGTTACCGTCTACGAGACCACCGGCGACCACGACATTATCGCCGTCGGGAAGTTCACCGACACCGACCACATGAACGAGCAAATCAAGGAACTGCTCATCGACCCCGACATCAAGGAATCCAACACCAGTGTCGTCCTCAACACCGTCGTCGAGAACGAACAGTTCGACCTCGACTACTGAGGCCGGGCAGACGACGGCCGCCTCGTCGGCAACGCGGGGACAGCCAGCCGCCGCTCTAGGGGCCGGCGGCCTTTTTGTCCGTCGACGCGTAGCCGGCGTCATGGCGACGAAAGCCCGGCTCAACGCGGTCGTCTCGCGTCTGTTCGGGTTGTTTTTGTTCGTGGTCGCCGTTGGAAACGGCCTCGTCGGGACGCGGGCGTTCGCGATCCTCTTCGGCGTGGTCGGGTTGGTCTTCGTGTCGCTGTCGGGGTACGTCTCGAGCAACCCCGAGGAGTTCGGCGGGGACGCGTCGGTCCCGGATCGGGCCGTCCGCGCCGTCGTACTCGGTGGGTGGGCCGCCATCGCGGCGGCGGCGGTGGTCGTCGTCGCGCTCGCGGCGGTGTAGCCGGGGGCCGAAGCCGGAGCCGACATCGGGACCGAGTCGGGTCAGGTCGGGTCGGTCGAGTCCGAAGGACCGGACTCCGGCGGTCGTCACGCGAGGCAGTACTCGACGAAATTTCGCAGGATCCGGAGCCCGGTGTCGCTGGATTTCTCGGGGTGGAACTGCGTGCCGAAGACGTTGCCCGCCTCGTTGGCGACGATGGCCGGGAACTCGACGCCGTAGTCGGTCGTCGCGACGACGGCCGAGTCGTCGTCCGGGGCGGCGTAATACGAGTGGACGAAGTACGCGTAGCCGCCGTCGATCCCCTCGGCGATGGGGTGTTCGCGTCCGACGTCGAGTTCGTTCCACCCCATGTGTGGGACTTTTTGTCCCTCGTCGAACCGGAGGTTCGTCCCCGACACGAGATCCAGCCCCCGGACGTCGCCCTGGCCGACCGTCTCGGCCTCCTCGCTGGTGGTCAAAAGCATCTGCATCCCGAGACAGATCCCGAAGAGGGGCCGCCCCTCCGCGGCGGCGTCGACGAGCGCCTCTCGGAACGGGCCGGCGTTGTCCATCCCCTCGCTGAACGCCCCGACGCCCGGCAGCACGATCCCGTCGGCGGCGTCGAAGTCGGCGGGGTCCGCCGACAACGTTACCGTCGCGCCGGCCCGCTCCAGCCCGCGGGTGACGCTCCGGAGGTTCCCGAGACCGTAGTCGACGAGGACGACGTCCGCCGTCCGCTGGGTGGTGCTCATGTCCCGGTCTCCGCGGCCGTCGGCAAAGTCGGTTTGGGTTCGCGCAGTCGCGTGTAGCGGGTCGCGTCCGCGTGGCTGTCGGGGGCGGCCAGCGGTGTGCGACCGTCCGCGTCCGTGCGGTCGTCGAGGGCGCTTATAAACGACTCGCCGGCCATTTATCAGCAAACGCCGTGTGCTGTCCCGTATGTCCCGCGATGCGCTGTTGGCCGCCGAGACCAAGATCACGCTCGCGTTCATGGTTCTCGGGCTCACGGCGTGGTATCTGGTCGGAACCGTCGCGGACAGCGACCTCCTCGAAGTGGGCGCACTCCTCGGTGTCGGGGTCGTCCTGCCGACGCTGATAAACGAACTGCGGCGTCGTTCGGGGTCGGAGTCGGAGCCGGGGGCGGAGTAAGACAGGGTCGGAGCTGGAGTCGAAATCGGAGTCGAAGCTGGAGTCGAAATCGGAGTCGAAGCTGGAGTCGAAGTCTAAACCGGAGTAAGGCTGGGCCGAAGTCGGACCGGAGACAGTGCGTATCCGAACCAGCGCCACCTCGGGGGCATTTATAAACCGAGGCGCGCTGTTTATAAATAAAGCCGGTGCGACGGCGGTGAAAGCGGTCCCCCTCGCACCGCGGTCAGAACTCGCCCAACCGCGATTGGTCGCCGCCGCCGTCGACGAGGTCGACGGCTGCTTCGAGCGCCGCGGCGAACGTCTCGCGCTGGCTCGGGTCGTACAGCGTCGCCGCGGGGTGGACACAGACGAGCACGCGGCGCGGGGTGCCGTTGATCCGGGCGTCGTGAACCGACCCGGCCTCGGCGGTCACCGGGACGGACCGGCCGAGCAGGTGCTCGGCGGGGACCTTCCCGAGCGCGACGACGACTTCAGGGTCGACCGACTCGAGTTCCCGTTCGAGGTGCGGCCGGCAGTTGGCCAGTTCCTCGGCGGTCGGGTCCCGGTTGTCGGGGGGGCGACACCGGACGCAGTTCGTGATCCGGACGTCCCGGCGAGCCAGCCCCAGGTCCCGGAGCGCGTCGTCGAGGACGTCGCCCGACCGCCCGACGAAGGGGTCGCCGGTCTCGTCCTCGCGCTCGCCGGGGGCCTCGCCGACGAAGCACAACTCGGCGTCCGCCGGGCCGACGCCGTTGACGATGCGGCTCCGGGCGTCGCACAGCTCCGCACACCGCGTGCAGTCAGAAACGTCGATCTCCTCTGGCACGTTCGTCGGATCGGCGCGCCGGGAGTTAACGCCGCCGGTCGAGGCGGACACGAGACCCCGGCGGGGGTGTCACTCGGGCGGGAGCACTCCCTCGCGCCGGGCGGCGTCGAGCCGTCCCGCGATCCGCTTTGCGACCCGAAGCGGCTCCGGGCGGCGCTCGTGGGTGTAGGCGTCGACGACAGCGTCGGCGGCCGCCGCCTCGAGGCCGACGCTCCGGACGAAGAGGGCTCGCCCGTCGACTTCGATCCGCCGCCGCTCCGGGAGGTTCCGGTAGGCCGAGAGGCGGGTGGCCCGCGCCTCGCCGTCGAAAGCCGCTTCGATCCCGTTCTCGAGGCCATCGCTTTCCTCGAAGGTGACGGCGACGACGGGACGGTCCGTCGCCGTCGCGAGCGCGGCGAGATCAATGACGTTGTACCACGCCAGGGCGACGCCGGCCACGAGGACGTAACGGACGTCGGGGCGGTCGAGACGCCGCCAGACCTCGGCCATGGCCTCGGTGGCGTCCCGACCGCCGACAGTGCAGGTCGCGACCTCGACGTCGTCGACGGCGCGGTCGGCGCGGACTACCGCCCCACAGAGCGTACTCGTCGCTCCGTCGTCGCGGTCGCGGTAAGACTCCGCGATTCCGAGCGCTCGGCACCCGGGTTTTATTCGCGGCGGCATCCGGTCCCGTCCGCCGTCGCTCCGGCGTCAGCCAGAGACCGGCCGCGTCCACGCCGACGCAGTCGGATCCGGAACGACGTCCGTGAGCCGATCCGGCGGACGGGGGGTCGGGTCACTGGTTGTTGAATTCCTTGTAGGCCTCGAAGAGGTCATCGCTCGAGGCGTCCTCGTACTCGAAGTTGACTTCGCCGTCGTGGGTCGATCCGGCCGGCCGGTCTGTCCCGTCGACGTCGTCGGCGTCTGTGTCTATTTCGTGGTTGCCCTGTTCGGATTCGTCGTAGCTTCCGAACCCCATGTGAGCGCATAACAGCCTCGGGATTGTAAATGATGCGGCGGGTCGGCGGCGGCCCCATCGATTGATGCGGTAGCGGCGTCGGCTGAGCCCGGAGGTATCGACGGGATCACCGATCGAATTGGGCGGTACCATTATCAGCGTGTTTGGCGTACGCGGAGACGATGCATCGGGTGGTGTCGCATGGCTGCCGGTAACCCCGGAGAGACCGTCGTGCTCTACGTCGGCCGCGGTCCCGCGCTCGACCCCGACGGCCGTTTCCGGCTCGAACGCGTCACGGTGGGATCGGTCGCCGAGCGCGCGACGGTCGCCGACTGCGTCGTCCTCGAGGAACCCGGGAAGGGGTTGGCGGCGCTCGAACGGCTCCGTGGGACGTCGGTGCCGACGGTCCTCTACGACCGGAGCGGGGATCCGGCGGTCGCCGAGCGTGCGACCCGACTCGGCGTCACGGAGTACGTGACCGACGACGGGACGGCGCGACCGATCGACCGGATCGCCGCCGTCGCTGGCGTGTCCGGCCCACCGCCCGAGGACCGACGACGCGAGGCCGCGATGCGGTCGCTTCGGAGGGCCGTCGCCGACGGATCGCGGCCGTTCGAGGAGTCGATCGGAGCGATCTTAGAGGCCGGGCGCGAGCGGTTCGACGCGTCCTACGGGGTGCTCGCCGAGATCGACGGCGCGTCGTACTCGGTCGTCACAACGGCGGGCGGTATCGACCCCGAGCCGACGGTGCTCGAGGGGACGCTCTGTCGACGCACGGCCCGGCTCGACGGTCCGTGTTGTCTCCCGGATACGGGCCGTGCGCTCCGGAGCGGCGACCTGATAGGGGTGTTCGACCGGCTCGGGAGCTACGTCGGAGCGACGGTCCACGCCGGAGGTGATCGATACGGAACCGTGTGGTTCGGCAGCGAGTCCTCCAGACCGGCGTACTCGGGGAGCGAGCGACGGTTCCTGGAGTTGCTCGCCGGGCTGGTCGGCAAGCGGATCGAGGCCGACCGGTGGCGCCAAGACCGACGGGCGAGCGAGGACCGACACCGCCGAGCGGTCGGCGCGTTGATCGAGGCGGGTCGGTCGCTGCGCGCGGCCGGGACTCCGGCCGAGATAGCCGAGATCACGGCTGAGATAGCCGAGCGGACCGCGGACGTCGAAATAAGCGCGGTCAGGCTCTTCGAGGACGGTGCCCCGGTCGCAGCGGCGGCCGACACCGGGGACGCGCCCGAACGGAGCGAGAGCCGGCCGCGCCGAGGGGACTCGAGCGCGGGCGAACTCGTCATCGGGGACGGCTCCGGGGGGGCCGGGGGCGTCACGCGTTCGGCGGCGGTGGCGCTCGGCGAACGCGGGGCGTTGTCCGTCGACGACGGAGCGGGATCGATCACGGAGAGCGAGCGCCGGCGGTTGGCGCTGTTGGCGGCGCTGGTCGAGGCAGCGCTCGAACGCCTCGGCGACGGGGCAAAGTCGAAACGAAGCGACTCGGTGCCGGATGCCGAGACCCCCTCCGTCGGGGATGCGGGGAGGGATCGCCGCGAGGGGCGGTTCGGACACCTCTTCGACGCGCTCCCGGACGCCGTCGTCGACGTGGAGTTCGTCGACGCCGAACCGATCGTCAGGCGCGTCAACGACGCCTTCGAGAAGACGTTCGGCTACGACGAGGCCGACGTCATCGACACGCCGTTGCTGGAGGCGATCGTCCCGCCAGAGGGCAGCCTGGAGCTCGAACGGCCGAACGGGACCGACTCCCGACAGCGCCACGAGACGCTCGAGGTCGAGCGGCTGACCGCCGAGGGACGACGGACGTTCCTGTTTCGGGGGTTCAGCTACCGCCACGAGGGGGCCGAGCGCGGGTTCGGCATCTACACCGACGTGACGGGACGGCTCGAGCAGGAACGCCGGCTCCGGGTCCTCCATCGCGTGCTGCGACACAACCTCCGAAACGAGATGACCGCGATTATCGGCTACGCGAACATCCTGGCGGAGGAAGCGCCGATGGAGGAGTACCGAACACAGGCCGAGCGAATCTACGAGCGGGCGATGAACGTCTCGAAGCTCGGCGAACAGGTCAGACGTATCCAGCAGGCGCTTGATATCGACCGTCAGTGGGTCGCACTCGATCCCGAGCCGCTCGTGACCGATCTCGCCGAGCGGTTCCGTTCGAGCCACCCCGAGGCGACGATACGGGTCTCGAGCGACGACTCCGGGGAGGCCGTCGCCGACGAGCTGTTGAAGATCGCCATCGAGAACCTCATCGAAAACGCCATCGAGCACCACCCGGGTACGGCGACCGTCGACATCGAGCTGACGGCCGAAGACGGATGGATCGACATCACGGTCGCCGACGACGGTCCCGGCATTCCGGAGCGCGAGCGGGCCGTCGTCAGCGGCGCTCGTGAAATAACCCAGCTCGATCACAGCGTCGGGCTCGGGCTGTGGCTCTCGCGGTGGATCGTAAGCGGCGTCGACGGCCAGCTCCTGTTCGGCGACTGCGAGTGTGGGTCCGAAGTGACGCTTCGGCTGCGTCGGGCGGACGGTCGAGACGGAGTGTGAACGGCTGCGTCGGGCGGACGGTCGAGACGGAGTGTGAACGGCTGCGTCGGGAGCGAGCGGTCCGGGGACCGGACGCGATCGGTCGCGCACAGGCCGTGGGTATGAATACCCCGGCGGCCTACGCTCCGGTATGGACGTAACTAACGTGACGGCGGCGGCGGAGGCGTTCACCTGCAACGCCTATCTCGTCGAGGGCGACCGGACGGTCCTCGTCGACGCCGGAGCCTACGGGAGCGTCGTCGACGTCATCTCGGACCACACCGACACCGTCGACGCCGTCGTCGTGACCCATCAACACAGCGACCACGTCGCGCAGTTGGACGCGGTGTTGGACGCCTTCGACGCGCCGCTGTACGCCTACGCCGACCACCCACGGCGTGACGGGGCCTTGGACGACGGCGATCAGCTCTTCGTCGGCGACGAACCGTTCGACGTGGTCTACACGCCGGGCCACGCCGACGACCACGTGGCTCTGCTCTCCGAGACGACGCTTTTCAGCGGCGACGTGGTCGTCCACGACGACGGGGCCTTCAAGTACGGGAGCTTCGGACGGACCGACATGCCCGGCCAGTCCAGGGAGCGGCTCATCGAGAGCATCGAGGCGCTGTTGGAGGCGATGGGCGACGGCGTCGAGCAGCTGTGCGCCGGCCACGGCGGGACGTTCCACGGCGACGTCCGCGACGTCGTCGAAACCGCGCTCTCGCGGGCGAAAAGACGGGAGCCGAAATACCCGGAGGGGTGATCACCCGGCGAGCGGGATCGACGGCGGCGTCGGCGGTGGTCCGGGGAGGACAGCGAAGACGAACACGAGGTAGTAGACGGCGACGAGGAGCAAGAACGCGCCGACCGCGCGGTTGATCGGGTCCGAGTACCGCGCGAGGGTTCTCGTGATCCGACGGCCGAACGACTCCGAGAGCAACGCAAAGGCCAAAAGCGGCGCGCCGATACCCAGCCCGAAGAGGAGAAAGCCGGCCAGATTCGAGGTGGGGCCGTCGAACAACACCGCCTGGCGGGCGAAAAAGAGCCCGATAAACCCCGGGTTACACGGGACGACGATCCCGCCGAAAAAGAACCCGTAGCCGAACGCCGACGCGTAGGGGTGGTCAGCGTGTGGCGGGTCCACCGAGGGGAGCCGCGAGAACCCCGCGGGATCTGCGAGCAACACCGCGCCGATCACGCCGAGGACGCCGAAGGCCCACGGGCCGAACCGACCGACGAACCCGCTCTCGATGCCGACGCCCAACACGACGACGAAGAGGTAGCCGGCGGCGGCCATGAAGCTGACGACGCCGGCGACGACCAGAAGGCCGAGAACGGCGGGCGACCGGGCGCGTTCGCCGCCGCCCGCGCTGGCGAGGTACGAGACGAAGGCGGGGTACAGCGGTAGGACACAGACGGCTGTCAGTGGCGTCGCAACGCCGATCCAGAACATCTCCGCGAACGCCGAGAGGCTCATTCACAGTCGGCGTCGATCCGGGCGTCTATCGTCTCGGCGTCCGAGATCTTGTCGATTTCGTGTGTTCCGCCGCCCGGACACTGGAGGACGACGGGCGATTGTGGCGGCGAGACCGCGGTGGGGCCGAACTCCTCGACGAGAGCGTTGGCGACGGGGGTGGGCGCAACGGCGAAGCGGCTGTGGTCGGCGTAGCCGTTTTCTTCGGCGTATTCGAGAACCTCGTCGTCGGTCTCGCCGTCGCCGATGTTCAGTTGGACGACCTCGCGGTCGCCCCCGAACTCGCGCTGGAGCGTGTCGATCTCGCGGTTCTGGCTGCCGCAGGTGCTACACCAGACAGCGAAAGGATGGACGAGGGCCGGATCGTCGAACCCGGAGACGCTGAACTGCTCGCCGGTGGTCACGTCAGTCAACTCGGCCGTCCGCCACGCCGTCGTGTCCGCGTCGCCGTCGTCCTCGCCCGCCGCGTCCGCGGATCCGGCGTCGTCCCCGGTACCGAGACACCCCGAAACGGCGACCGAACCGCCGAGAACCGCGAGAACCCCCCGGCGCGTCTGTCGAATCATAGTGTTTCTATAGTGCTGAAGTGTGAAAACCCCCTCGTCGACCGTGCGCTCTCGGCACACGCCCGGTCCGACGTCGGGACGGACGGTCGTTCGGTACGGTAACAAAAAACTATCTGGCGACGGACACTACGACCACCGTGTCCCACCGACCGACCCTGGTCGCCGTTTCGGGCGCGTTCGCGTGGCTGCTCGCCCGGCCGGCGGCCGCACACGTCGACTACGTCACCGAGGGTGAAGGCGAATCGATCGACCCGATCGCGTTCGTCGTCGAGGTGCTCTCTGATCCGTTCAACGCCGCGGTGTTCTTCGGCCCGGGAGCCGCGGTCACTGGTGTCCTCGCCGGATACCTGTGGCTGCGGCCGACGGTCACCGACGTCGTCGTCCTCCGGGGGAAACTCGCCAGTTACGGCGACCTCGTTCCGTGGATGCTCCGGCTATCGGTCGGGCTTCCCCTCGTCGGAGCCGGCTTCCAGGGATACCTGTTCGCACCGACCCTGGCATTCGATCCGACGGCGAATCCCGCCCTCAGGGCGTCGTTCGTCGGTCTCGGTTTCTTCGTGCTGTTCGGACTCGCGACTCGGATCGTCTCGGCGCTCGGCCTGTTGCTCTTCGGCTGGGTGCTCGTGACTACCGACCCCGGCGTCGTCATCGCACTGGAGTACGTGCCGATTTTCCTCTCGTTGCTCGTCGTCGGGGGGGGACGGCCGAGCGCCGACGACATGCTGTTGGAGGTCGCGAGCACCGCCGGCACGTACTACGGTCGAATCGATCCGGTCCATCACCTGAAGGCGTTCCTCGGCGGGACGATGGCCCCGCTTCGTCGGTACGTCCCGACGATCCTCCGGATCGGGATGGGGATCACGTTCGTCTATCTCGGTTTGGTACAGAAACTCGCCAGCCCCGGCCAGTCGCTGCTCGTCGTCGAGCGGTACGATCTCACGTCGGTCGTCCCGGTCGATCCCGGTCTGTGGGTCGTCGGGGCGGGCCTCACGGAGATCGCCGTCGGGTCGGCGCTGATCGTCGGCTTCTTCACCCGTGGCGCGGCCGCCGTCTCGTTCGTCCTGTTTACGACGACGCTGTTCGGGTTACCCGGCGATCCGGTGTTGGCCCACGTCACGCTCTTCGGGATGGCATCGGCGGTGTTCACCCTCGGCGCCGGGCCGCTCTCGATCGACCGGTGGGTCGGCCGTCCCGCACTCGAGGACGGCGAGCAGGCGATCCCGGCGGACTGACGCGTTCGCGCCGGGCGGTGGCTGGGCGGGTGTTCGATGTCTCGACCGGGCTGTCTATTCTCATATTGACAGACAAACGAATATACACACGACGCACGAAATCACGCCGTTCGACGGGGCGACCGGCGGATCACTCGTGAGTCGGTGTCATGTGATTTCGTCCACCAGTATCATACGTCCCGAGTTGAATCTGCGAATCGCAAGCCTGCAAACATCCCCAATACGAATCGTGATGGAATCGCCAGCGATGTTACATATAAGAGCTACGCTGCTGTCCGTGGATTCGGTATTTAAATGGACTCGCCGGGACTGAGCAAACCCGAAGGGTTTGCGAGGGTCGGCGAGTTCATTGACTGAGCGAGTGAAACGAGCGAAGGAAATGGACTCGCCGGGATTTGAACCCGGGGCCTCTTCCTTGCGAAGGAAGCGATCTGCCGCTGATCTACGAGCCCGCAACCGTACTTGCCGGGAGCGTCGTTTGAACCTTCTGGTTTGGAGTGCGAAAGCGACCGTGGGGGGCCGCGCGTGAGGGCTGCAGCGGACACGGCAAATGCGTCGGCCGTGCGTCGCAGGGCGTTACCCCACTCGGCGTCCGACCTCGGCTAGTCCTCGAGGACGATCTCGATGGAGACGTCGTTCGGGACCTGGATCCGCATGAGCTGGCGGAGCGCGCGTTCGTCGGCGTCGATATCGATGAGCCGCTTGTGGACGCGCATCTCCCAGTGCTCCCACGTCGCGGTACCCTCGCCGTCGGGGGATTTGCGCGCGGGGATTTCGAGCGTCTTCGTCGGGAGTGGAACCGGTCCCGACAGCGTCACGCCCGTCTTGTCCGCGATCTCGCGGACGTCGTCGCAGATGTTGTCGAGGTCCTCCGGAGCCGTGCCCGCGAGGCGAACGCGTGCCTGCTGCATGCGTTATCGCTCGTTGACGCTGAGGACTTTGCCGGCCGCGACGGTCTGACCCATGTCGCGGATGGCGAAGCTGCCCAGCTCGGGGATCTCGTTCGAGGACTCGATGCTGAGCGGCTTCTGGGGACGGACCGTCACGACGGCCGCGTCGCCCGACTGGATGAAGTCCGGGTTCTCCTCGGCGACCTCGCCGGAGGAGGGGTCGATCTTCTTGTCGATCGACTCGACCGTGCAGGCGACCTGTGCGGTGTGGGCGTGGAAGACCGGGGTGTACCCAGCCGTGATCACCGAGGGGTGCTGCATGACGACGACCTGGGCCTGAAACGTCTCGGCGACCGTCGGCGGGTCGTCAGCCGGGCCACAGACGTCACCGCGTCGGATGTCGTCCTTGCCGATGCCGCGGACGTTGAAGCCGACGTTGTCGCCGGGCTCGGCTTTCGGAACTTCCTCGTGGTGCATCTCGACCGTTTTGACTTCTCCGCCCACGTCGGAGGGCTGGAAGGAGACGTTGTCGCCGGTGTTGAGGATGCCCGTCTCGACGCGGCCGACCGGGACGGTCCCGATGCCGGAGATGGTGTAGACGTCCTGGATCGGGAGGCGAAGCGGTGCGTCCGTCGGCGGCTGCGGTTCCGGCAGGTCGTTGAGCGCCTCGAGCAGCGAGGGGCCGTCGTACCACGGCGTGTTCTCTGAGTCCTCGGAGACGTTGTCGCCCTCGAAGGCGGAGGTCGGAATGAACTCCGCGTCGTCGACATCGAAGCGGACCTGCTGGAGGAGCTGTTTGACCTCCTCGACGACCGTCTTGTACTTGGACTCCTCGTAGTCGACGAGGTCCATCTTGTTGACGGCGACGATGAGTTCGTCGATGCCCAGGGTGCGCGCCAAGAAGACGTGCTCCTGTGTCTGTGGCTGGACGCCGTCGTCGGCCGCGACGACCAACACCGCGTTGTCGGCCTGGCTCGCGCCCGTGATCATGTTCTTCACGAAGTCACGGTGGCCCGGACAGTCGACAATAGTGAAATTGTACTTGTCGGTGTCGAACTCCTGGTGGGCGATGTCGATGGTGACACCACGCTCTCGCTCCTCGGCGAGGTTGTCCATGACGTAGGCGAACTCGAAGCCGCCCTTGCCCTTCTCCTCTGCTTCCTCTCGGTACTGCTCGATTACGTGCTCGGGGACGCTCCCAGTCTCGAAGAGGAGCCGCCCGACCATTGTGCTCTTTCCGTGGTCGACGTGGCCGATGACGGCCAGGTTCTGGTGGGGTATGTCGCTCATTGTTGTCTCACGCGCGGATGCGCTGTATCGGAAGCTTTTGTCGGTGCCCCGTAAAACGATTTCGAAAGGGTTCGGCCGAATCCGGACGCGTCGGGCGGTTTGCGACCCGATACCACGGGATGCGTCGGGTCCAGAGGGAACGGGTTGTGTCGTCTGGCGACCACTCAGCCGGGGATCACTCGGAGGGTAGACGGCCGACGTCCGCGAGTATCGCACTCGCCGTTTCGGGACCGCCCGCGCCGCGTCCGGAGATGTTGAGCCGTCCAGCGTGTTGGGTCTCCAGCTGGACGATATTGAGCGTCCCCGAGACGGCGAGCGTCCCGTTCTCGGGGACGAGCCGCGGGCCGACCCGGACGTCGCCGTCCGCGACCTCGCCGATGAGCCGTATCGTCCGTCCGTCCTCGGCGGCCAGCTCTAAGGCGCTCCCCGGCAGATCGTCGATCCCCTCGACCTCGGCGTCTTCGAGGGTGTAGGTGTCCTCGTAGAGGACGTTCGCGAGGATGACGCATTTCAGGGCCGCGTCGACCCCCTCGACGTCGAAAGTCGGGTCGGCCTCGGCGACGCCGAGATCCTGTGCTTCGGCCAGAACGTGCTCGTAGCCGAGGCCCTCGGCGGCCATCCGCGAGAGGACGAAGTTGGCCGTCCCGTTCAGGACGCCCCGGGCGGCAGTCACTTGACCGTTGAGGTCGTCGATCGTCGAGAGCACCGGGATCGCGCCGCCGACGGCGGCCTCGAAGAGGACGCTCCCGGCCGAGTCGGCCTCCAGCGCCCGGACGTCGTCGTAGCGCTCGGCGACCGGCCCCTTGTTCGCCAACACGACGTGGCGGTCGCGCTCGAGGGCGCACTCGACGTGCGAAAAGCCCGGTTCGGCGTCGCCGAGCGTCGTTGGCGTCGCCTCGACCAATACGTCGTAGTCGGCCTCGAGAACGTCCTCGGGCGTTCCGTCGCCGACGGTGTCCTGCTCGTGCTTCCGCGAACGCACCGCTTCGGGATCGAGGCCGGCTGCGTCGACCGCGCCGCTCGAGGAGTCGGCGACGCCGACGACGTCGTGGCCGTAGCCGCCGGCCAACTCGAGGACCGACGTTCCGACGGCGCCCGAACCGACGATCGCGAGCCTCACGCCGACCCCTCCATCAGCGGCTCGACGACGCGGAGGTCCTTCTCCTCGGCGACCGTCCGAACCGTCTCGAGGGCATCGGCGCTTCGGCCCTCGGTCGCAACTAGCCGGAGCCGCGCGCTGGAGGGGCCTTCGGTCCCGGCGGGGGCCGACAGCGAGACGTCCGCCACGGAGACCCCACCGCAGCCGGTGAACCGCCGGAGCGTGTCCGAGAGGTCCGTCTCGACGAGGTGCCCGACGAGTACCACCGTCAACTCCTCGCTGTAGCGTTCGGCCCCGGCCTGAATGACGTTGACACCCGCCTCCCGGAGCGCGTCGACGATGACGTCGAAACGCGCCTCCGTCGCCTCGAGGTCGACCTCGACGGGGATGTGTCCCCGCGGCGTGAGGTTTCCCCGCTCGTGGAAGATCGAGAGGAGGTTCCCCCCGTTGTCGGCGATGGGTTCGAGCGCGCGCAGCAGTTCTCCGGGTTCGTCGACGAGTTCGAGCCGGACCGTGTACGAGTTCGTGTCGGTCCCGCTCATCGACGCACCTCCGTACGTTCGCTCATTGGGTGTATTTTTGTCCCCCCAGTTATAAGAACGCCGCCATTCGCAGGCGTGAGTACCGGTGACGTCTCGGACGGGAGCCGACGTTTCGCGGACCGTCGTTCGCGGAGGGTAAGTGACATCCTCCCGCGGCTAAAGGCGCGGGCCTCCCACCCGGTGTTGACCGGGCAGGTCAATCCTGAACGTTGGGAGTCTCAGGTTTGCTGGACAGTCAGCCAGTGGCTCTGCCACGAAGCCGTTACTCGTACCCGCTGAAGGGCTTCGAGATAGCTGATTGTTTTACGACTGTCGGCGTGGTCGGCTTACTTTTTGATTCCGGTTAAAAACCGTGGCAAACACCGAGTCAACTGCCAGTTTCCCACGTACAATTATATGTACTGTGTCTATACATAAACTTTTGTCGGATTCATCTGGTGGCTAAAGCCACCAGTATTCTCCTTGTATCTCTATAAACAGCGGGAAGCCGCTCTGTCAGAAGTAGTCGACCTGTTGGGGCAACTCGAGTTTCATGCCCTTGCGTTCGCGGATCTCGTCGATGATCTCCGGCTGGAGGTTGTCGGCCATGACCCGGAAGCCGGCGTTCTCGGTGTTCCAGGAGGCGCGTCCCTCCGTCGCGGACCGGATGTCCGAGGAGAAGCCGATCATCTCGTCGACGGGAGCGATTCCCTCCACGACCATCAGATCGCCTTCCTGGTACATGTCGTCGACGCGGCCGCGTCGACCCTGGATCTCGCCGGAGGCGGCACCCATGTGTTCGTTCGGCACGTCGATGCGGACCTCCTGGATCGGCTCGAGCAGTTTGATTTCGCCGTCCATCAACGCGTTGTGGACCGCACGGCGAACCGCGGGGATGACCTGTGCGGGGCCGCGGTGGATGGCGTCCTCGTGGAGCCGGGCGTCGTGCAGTCGGATCAGCGCGCCCTCGACGGGTTCGGCGGCGAGGGGACCGTCCTCTAAGGCCTCTTCGAGGCCCTCGATGACGAGCTCCATCGTCTCGTTGAGGTGCTGGATCCCCTTCGTGTCGTCGATGAAGACGTTCGTGTTGAAGATGTGCTCGACGTTCTGGGCGGTGTCTTTGTCCATGCCTTCCTCCATGAGCGCCTCGCGACGCTCGAGTTCGGGCATGTCCATCGACGCCTCGCCGAGTTTGATCGCCTCGACGACGTCGTCGTCGAGCGGTTCGACCGTAATATAAAACCGGTTGTGGTTGTTCGGCGACCGGCCCTCGACTTCGCGGGAGTCGCTCTGGGGGGCCTCGCGGTAGACGACGATCGGTTCGCCGGTGTTGACCGGAATGCCCTGGTTGCGCTCGATACGCTGGGTGATGACCTCGAGGTGGAGTTCGCCCTGTCCCGAAATGAGGTGTTCGCCGGTGTCCTCGTTGATCTCGATCTGTATCGTCGGGTCCTCCTTGGCGACCTGCTGGAGCGTCTCGATGAGCTTCGGCAGGTCGTCCATGCTCTTGGCCTCGACGGACTTCGTGATGACCGGCTCGGAGATGTGCTCGATGGACTCGAACGGCGTCATTTCGACGCTCGAGACCGTCGACCCGGCGATGGCGTCTTTCAGCCCCGTGACGGCGGCGATGTTGCCGGCCGGGACGCGATCGACCTCCTCGCGCTCCCCGCCCATGTAGACGCCGACGCTTTGGACGCGGTTCGTGCCGGCCGTCCCGGAAACGTAGAGGTCTTGACCCTTCTCGATCGTGCCGGAGAAGACCCGCCCAGCCGCGATTTCGCCGGCGTGGGGGTCGACCCCGATGTCGGTGACCATCAGCACGATCTCGCCGTCCTCGTCGACGAGGCGCATCGTCTCGGCGAGATCGGAGTCGGCGTCGCCGCGCCAGATCCGCGGGATACGCCGGGGTTGGGCGTCGACCGGGTTCGGGAAGTGCTCACAGACCATATCGAGGACGACGTCCGACAGGGGCGTGCGCTCGTGGAGCTCCTGTCGTTTGTCGGCCTGCTCGAGATCGATGATTTCGCCGAAGTCCATCCCGGTGCGCTGCATCGACGGCATCGAGACGCCCCACTTGTACAGCGCCGAGCCGAAGCCGACCGTTCCCTCCTCGACGGAGACAGTCCAGTCGTCGTTGATGTCGTCCATTTCCTCGGTCATCCCGCGGATGAGCTCGTTGACGTCGGCGATGACGCCCATGAGACGCTGTTGCATCTCCTCGGGACCCTCTTGGAGCTCCGAAATGAGGCGGTCGACCTTGTTGATAAAGAGCGCCGGCTTGACGCCCTCCCGTAGCGCCTGCCGAAGGACGGTTTCGGTCTGGGGCATCGCGCCCTCGACGGCGTCGACGACGACCAACGCGCCGTCGACGGCGCGCATCGCCCGGGTCACGTCGCCGCCGAAGTCGACGTGGCCCGGCGTGTCGATGAGGTTGATGAGGTGGTTTTGCTCGTCGTACTCGTGGGTCATCGAGACGTTGGCCGCGTCGATGGTGATCCCACGTTCCTGTTCGTCCTCCTCGGTGTCCATCGCGAGCTGTTGGCCCGCGGTGTCGTCGGAAATCATCCCCGCACCGGCCAGCAGGTTGTCAGTAAGCGTCGTCTTTCCGTGGTCGACGTGGGCGGCGATGGCGATGTTCCGGATGTGCTCCGGGGCGTCCATCAGCCGTTCACACTCCTGTACGATCTTCTTGCGTCGGCCCATTATACCGCATAATTTCGACAGCAAGGTGAAAAGGGTAGTGTTTCGTCGTTGCGGAGCGAGCGTAAGCGAGCGATGCAACGCCGAGGCTCGGAAGACGAGCCTCGCGAGTCTTCCGGTGTTTCGGCGCGGCGGGTTCGCGCCGAAGCTTGTGAGGCGAGCGTAGCGAGTCTCACAGTGTTTCGTCGTTGCGGAGCGAGCGTAAGCGAGCGATGCAACGCCGAGGTTCGGAAGACGAGCCTCGCGAGTCTTCCGGTGTTTCGGCGCGGCGGGTTCGCGCCGAAGCTTGTGAGGCGAGCGTAGCGAGTCTCACAGTGTTTCGTCGTTGCGGAGCGAGCGTAAGCGAGCGATGCAACGCCGAGGTTCGGAAGACGAGCCTCGCGAGTCTTCCGGTGTTTCGGCGCGGCGGGTTCGCGCCGAAGCTTGTGAGGCGAGCGTAGCGAGTCTCACAGTGTTTCGTCGTTGCGGAGCGAGCGTAAGCGAGCGATGCAACGCCGAGGTTCGGAAGACGAGCCTCGCGATCGGAGGGGACGAAACCGCCCCACCGTCACCCGGTCCGGATCAGCTCCCGGACGACGTGGCCGAGAAAGCCGACGAACGGCGGGACGAACACCGAGGCGTGGATCGCCGCGGTGTAGGTGACGTCGGCCGGCTTCGCGAGGAGGAACAGGCCGTAGACGGCCGACATGATACCGATCCAGATCACCGTGATGACGAGAAACGGGACGGTGTCTCGAATCGCAGTGCCGACGGACGACTGCAGCGTGCGTGTCATGCGCCCGCCGTCGCCCGGCATATATAAAAGAATGCTGGAGAGGGCTCGAACGGCGAAACAATCAAACCGGTACAGCTCTTGCTAATAGATAACATGGACGTTCACGTGAGAGGAAGCGGGGCAGTCGAGCCGTTTCTCGCCGCACGGGACTTACTCGAGACGGAGTACGACCTCGAGTTGCCCGTGATCGTGAAGATACGAGAGGACCCGGACGAGCGGACGATGGCGGGCCACTACGACGACCGCCACGAGTTGCTCGTCTCACGGCGGGCCGCCACCTCCGCGATGGCACGCGAACTCGCACTCCACGAGTTCGCCCACATGGCGCGCTACGAGGAGGGCCACCCCTCTCACGTCCAGTCGACCGAGGAAGCGCTGTTTTTGGCGCTCGCGGGGCGCAGCGTCGAGCGGCGGAAGCTTTCGCAGTGTTATCAGATCGCCAACCACATGAAGGACATCTACGCCGACGACATCACACTCGACATCGGGCCGACGGGGAAACTCGTCGATTTTATGGAGTCGTCACTCGCGGCCGCGCTGGCGGAGACGCCGCCGCCCGCGCCGGGGGAGTGGACCCACGAGACGGCGTCGGCCGACCCGGAGATCACGGCCGTCAACGCCGCGTTCGCGCTCGCCCTCCTGGAGCGACACGGCGCGATCGAGGAGGAACACCGCCTCTACGACCTCGCAGACGCGGCCGCCGCCGACGCGCCTGGCGTTTCGCTGTCGCGGTTCAAACAGCACTTCCGGTCGCTCGTCGAGGACCCCGGCGAATCGGAGTACCGGAAAGCACTGGTCGAGGTGACCCGCGAGTACACCCTTTCGGGCGGGACTCGCGCCGCGGACTAGTCCCGCTGGACGATCCTGACGAGCCGGTCGTCGCCCTCAACCGGGAACGGCTGGTTCGCTCGGCCGTCGCGGTTCGAGGTGATCGCGTACAGCCCGCCGTCTGGACCCGCTTCGACGTGGCGGATCCGCCCCAACTCGTCGGCCAAGAGGCCGTGGGCGACCGACTCGTAGCCGGGGTGGAGCCACGCCTCGTCGTATCGCGACCCGCCGATCTCCGGGGCGTCCCCGCCGTGGACGCTGATCGAGAACAGCGTCTGCGAGCGGAGGCCACCGACGAGGAGGCGGTTCCGGAGCGCCGGGACGGCCGACCCGGTGTAGAATACCCCTCCGGAGGGAGCCCACGTCTCGTCCGCTCCGGTGTTCACGAGCGGGCTCGTGACGTCCTCAGAGTCGCCGTACCGTCCGTATTGGTCGTCTTCGCCGCCGCTTCGTACCTCGGGCCAGCCGTGATTTTGGCCCCGTTCGACGAGGACGACCTCGTCGCGGGCGGCGGGGCCGTGCTCGGTGACGACCGGCGTGCCGTCCGGGAGGAACGCCATCGCCTGCGGGTTCCGGTGGCCGTAGCTGTACACGCGGGGGTCGCCGACCCCGGGGTTGTCCTCCGGAGCAGTACCGTCCGGGTTCAATCGCAACACCTTCCCGGCGAGGCTGTTCGGATCGGCGCTCAGCGCCTCGGCGCCGGCGTCGCCAGTGGTGACCCAGAGGTAGTTCCGGGGGCCGAACGCGAGTCGGGCGCCGTTGTGGTAGTCCTCGCCCGGAAGCCCGTCGATGACGACGGTCTCCTCGGGATCGTCGCCGTCCAACTCGAACAGCGACAGCCGGTTTCGAAGGTTCTCGGAGCCGTACGTGTAGAACCCATACAGGACGGGGACATCGGGATAGTTCGGGTGGAGTGCGACTCCGAGCAGGCCGCCCTCGCCGCCGCCGTCCCACCAGCCGCCGTCCTCGCCCGGGGCGACCGAACTCGCCTGTTCGGTAACCGCTTCGGGTTCGGCGATCGTCTCGAGGGACCCGGACTCGTAGCGGTTGATTCGGCCGACGCGCTCTGAAAAAAAGCACGTTCCGTCGGAAGCGAACGTCATTCCCCACGGGATTTCGAGCCCCTCGGCGAGCGTTTCGACCTCGAACGTCGCTTCGAGCGGGGATGTCTCGGGGGCGGTCCAGTCGGGATCGTAGCGGTCCCACGACTCGATGTCGTGGCCGACGGCGAGGTCGAACGCGGAGTCGACCGGCTCCGAACCCGCGGGAAGGGAGTCGGCATCCAGGCAACCGGCGGTGCTCGCGCCGGCGCCGACGGCGAGCAGAAACCGGCGACGGGGCAGGCGGGGGGACATACCGATGTTGTGGAATCCGAAGCGCTAAAACGTACTGCTCGCGGCGTCGGAGAACGAAAGGGGAAGAAACGAACGGCGGTCAGCGAGCGGCGGCCGCGACGCGTTCTTGTTCTTCTTTCTGGCTAACCGGGTAGGCCTGCAGATCGTAGTTGGAGGCGCCGATGAGCTGGTTCGCCAGCGCCTCGGCGGCCGACGTCGTCGTTTTGAACGAGCCGTTGTGCGTGCCCTGAGCGATGTACTTCAGAGACTGGTCGACACGACGCTGGGGTGCGACGTCGACGGCCTTCGGCACCGAGATGCCACCGTACTTCAGCCGCACCGTCTCCTCGCGGGGACCGGCGTTCTCGACGGCCGTCACGAGCACCTGAATCGGGTTCTCGTCGGTCCGCTCCTCGACGAGATCGAAGGCGTCGCGGACGATCCGGGTCGCCTGCTGTTTTTTGCCCGTGTTCTCGTCGGTCTGCATCAGGCGGTTGATCAACCGCTCGACGACCGAGATCTCGGATTTCTTGAACTGCTTTTCGGAGTGGCGGCCCATCGTGTGAGCGATCGGCGTCACGGTGATATACCGACGGGTCGAGGGGTCTGCGTACTCGATGCCGTCGATCTCGTACTCGCCGAAGAGCTTCGCCGAGACGCGCTCGTCGTCGGTCGAGGCCGGAGCCTCGGGCTCGGGGGCGTCGGAACTCATCGTACCGGCTTCTCCGCGTTCCCGCGAACGAGTTCGATCATCGAGACGCCGTTGACCTTCTCGACTTTGTAGTTGACGCCGGAGAGATCGCCCATCGCGCGGCCCTTTGCACCACCGATGCCGGCGATCGTGACCTCGTCGTGTTCGTCGATGAAGGAGATCGCGCCGTCGCCGGGGCAAAAGGCGGTGACCTGCTTGCCGTTCTTGATGAGCTGCACCCGGACACACTTCCGGATGGCCGAGTTGGGCTGTTTGGCTTCGATTCCGACCTTCTCGAGGACGATACCCCGTCCCTGCGGGGCTCCCTCGAGGGGGTCGGACTTCTTTCCAAGTCCACGGGCACGACGCGCGTAATCGGAGTCGGACCACCGGTGTTTCTGGCGGTCCTTCTTGAGTTTGCGCGCGGCGTATTTGCCGTTCGCCATAGTACATCCTGTTTCCCTACGGAGCTACTTAAGCGTCCCTTTTCGGACCGCAACGCGTGGGAGCAGCCCACGATCCGAAAGCGACCGGGTCACGGGAGAGCAGACATCGCCGGGGGCCACGGCGAACGTCGGCTGATATCGGTGCTCGCCACGGGTGGATTCCCCGTCCGCCGTCGAGGCGGTATCACTCCGCTGTCGACGGCCACAGTCAGGAGAGGTGGTGTTAAGATCGTTCAACGCCCGCCGACAGGGCTGATAATAGTATTTATTCGAAGCCGCGTTCCTCGAAGTCGCGTTGTTCGTTGCGTTGTTCGAAGCCGCGCTACTCGAAGTCGCCTTCTTCGAGGGCGGCCCGCAGGACCATCCCGAGCGCGAGGTGCTGGCGGGCGGCTTCGGCGACGTCCTCGCGGGCGGTGGCGGCGTCGTCGAGGGTGTACTCTTTGGTTTTGACGAGTTCGCGCTGTTCGAGGACGGCCTCGTCACAGAGGTCGTGCAGGCGCGGGTAGACGGTTCCGGGGCTGAGAATCGTATCGAACTCCTGGGCCAGATCGTCCAGCAGCTGTTTGCCGTGGGTGTCGGCGCTCCGCAGCGCCACCAGCGACACCAACAACTCGTCCAGCGAGGATTTGACGTGCGTCTCCTCGAAACTGAACGCCTCCGCCCCGAACAACGACGTCTCCACCTCGCCGACGACTTCCGAGACCGCCGTCCCCGGCGTCTCCGATTTGCCCGTCCCGTTCAGTTCGGCGCGCAACTGCGACACCGTGATCGAATCCTCGTTGTCCGTCCCGCCGATTTCCGCCGGTGAGTCCATCTCCGACATACGTTCCCGCACACACCACTCATATATACGCCCCCCTCGGCTTTTCATCGCCCGAACACCGACCACTAAATTTATATATAAGCGCCTGACGCACGGCACCACGATTCCGGAAGAGCGTGTGACGGCGATCGGTGAGGGACGAACCGTCGCCATCGATCCCGTGTAGACGGGGAACCGCTCGGTGGTGGAAATGGAGTCACCTGTCCCTGCGGGACGGCCTACTCGCGTTCGTGATATAAAATACGCATCCGCTTCACCGTCCGAAACGGGGACGGGAACCGATTCGGTCCGACCCGAGGCCGGCGGTCGCCGGAGTGTATGGCGACGGCCCACCCGGTCGCGAGGGTGTGTCGCTACGTCAACTCGATCTCGTCGACGTCGAAATGTCGCTTCGCCAGCCGCCGGGCGAGGTCGATCCGGCGGCCGTCGGACCCGATCGCGACGCCGCGGTCCTCGGTGTCGACCTCGGCGTAGGCGACCGTCGTATCGTTCTCACTTATTGTGACGTTGTACACCGCCGCGGGGGCGAGGGCGTTCGCGACGAAGTCCGCAGCCGTATCGGCGTTCTCGACGATCGTCACGTCGCGCCCGAGTACCGATTCGACACGGCGGACGTGGTCCCCGTCGGGACCGATCGCCTGCCCCATCGTCCCCACGGGGACGACGAACGCGAGGCGATCCTCGTCGACGAGACAGTCGATCGCCGGGACGTCCGTCTCGTCGTCGAACAGCGCGATGTAGCGTCTGGCTTCGTCCGAGAGTGTGACGGGCATGTGGAATGTGCGTGAAGCTCCGAGTCGGGATCAGTCGTCCAGGGCGGGACTCCCCGACTGTCGGGCACCCATCCGCAGGTCGACGTCTCCGGTCCCGAGTTTGATCGGTTTGCCGACGATGACGTTCTCCGTGACGCCGTCGAGGTCGTCGACCTCGCCGTGGATTGCGGCGTCGAGCAGGTGGTTGACTGTCACCTCGAAGGCCGCCCGCGCGAGCACCGAGTCCTTGTTCCCGGAGATGCCGTGGCGACCGATCGACTCGATGTCCCCGGTGTTCGTCATGATGTCGGCGACGAGCATCAGGTGCCGGATGTTCACGTCGTCGAGACCCTGTTCTTCGAGGGTGTTCATCGTCTCCTCGATGATCGCTTCGCGGGCCGCCTCGATGCCGAGGTTGTTGTGGATCTCGTGGATGTTGTTACACGTCGTCCGCGAGGCGTCGACGCCCTCGATGTCGAGGACTTTCTTCAGGTTCGATCCCTCCGTATAGAGGATGAACTCCTCGCGGCCGCTACCGGACTGCGTGTCGTCGAGTTCCTCCTTGCGGATGACGACCCGGCTGATCTCCTCGATCCCCTTGAACACGATTTCGCGGAGATCCTCGACGAGCTGCAGCAGCTGTCGATACGAGGGCTCCTCGGGACCGAACTGGATGACGGTCGTCGCCGGGCGATCCGTCTCGACGCCCAGTTCGGATTCGATCGTCCCCGCGATCCGGCCCGCGATGTCGTCGATGTCGTCGATCGTCGGCCACCGCTCGGCGAGCGTCTCCTCGTTGAGGTCGATCCGCACCAGCATGTCGGCGACGTTCGTCGAGACGTCGCCCAGCGCGAGGATCTTCGTCGCCTCGATCTGCCAGACGACCTCGTGGGCGCGCTCGCGGTCCTCCGCGTAGACGCCGTCGAGGTGGACCGTCATCATCGGCGTGTCGGGCGTCTTCCGGGCGTCGACCAACTCGATGAGCCGGGGCAGCCCCTGCGTGACGTCGATCTCCGCGACGCCCGCGTAGTGGAACGTGTTCATCGTCATCTGGGTTCCGGGTTCCCCGATACTCTGTGCGGAGACGGTCCCGACCGGGTCGAGGGGATCGACGCGGTTTTCGAGATACTTCGACTCGACGCCGTAGACGATGTCCTCGATCTGCTCGTCGGTCAGGTTCTCCCGGATCTGGATCGTTTCGTAGACGTCCTGTTTCAGCCGCCGCGGGAGGTCGCTGTCCTCGACGATCGACTCGACCGAATCGGTGATCTCAGTCATCGGACTCCACCTCCTGGCCGCCGGCCGAACGCCACGACTCGCCGTGTTCGGAGATGTTCGTCGCCGGTTCTTCGATCCCGAGGAACGCCTCTCGCTCGGCCGGCGAGTCGAACTCCGAGTCGACGACGCGGTCCGCGATGGCCTCGATGTCGATGTCGAAGTCCGTGTTCGAGGAGACCTGCACGGGCGAGGTGCCGTCCTCGCCGAACTCGAACTGGACGACCGTATCCGAGGTGTCCCGGACGGTGCCGTCGTACTGCGCTTCGAGTTCCGAAAGCGCGTTGATCAGCCGCCGTTGGAGGTAGCCGGACTTGGAGGTCCGCACGGCCGTATCGACCAGCCCCTCGCGGCCGCCCATCGCGTGGAAGAAGAACTCCCGCGGCGTCAGGCCGTTCCGGTAGGAGTTCTCGACGAAGCCGTGGGCCTCCGAGGAGAGGTCGTTGGGCTTGAAGTGACTCAGCGTCCGGTCCTCGTAGCCGCGGTTGATCCGCTCGCCGCGGACCGCCTGCTGGCCGACACAGCCGGCCATCTGAGTCAGGTTCAGCATCGACCCACGCGCGCCGGATTGGGCCATCACGACCGCCGGGTTATCGTCGCCGAAGTGGTCGTCGGCGATGTCGCCGGCGGAGTCGCGGGCCTTCCCGAGCGTCTGCATGATCTTCATCTCCAGGGTCTCATCGACCGTCCGGCCGGGCAACGACTCGAGTTCGCCGTTGCGGTAGGTCTCGATGAGCGTCTCGACGCGCTCGTTGGCGTTGTCGATCGCCTCGGCGATCTGCTCTTCGGCCTCCCGTTCGATCGACTCGTCGTCGATTCCGATCGAGAACCCGAAGTGCATGATCGAGCGCATCGCGAGCGTCGCGACCTCGTTGACGAACACGCGGGCGCGGGTGTTGCCGTACACCTTACAGATGGTGTCGACGATCTCGCCGCCGAAGGCGCCGACCGCGTCCTCGTCAATCGTGCCCTCGACGAGTTGGCCGTCCTCGACGGTCACCGAATCGCCGGCCGAAGAGGTGAACTCGAGGTCGAGCCCGTCGGGGAGCAGTTCCGAAAAGAGACTCCGGCCGGTCCAGTACTCGATGCCGTCGTCGTCGACGCCGTCGGGGGCGGGCAACCCGTCGATGCTCGTCGCCCGCAGCAGGTCGAGCGCCTGCGTCTCGTTGAACTGCGGGTTCTCGTGGGTCAGCAGGTACAGCCCCGAGATGTGGTCCTGGATCGCGCCGATGATGTTCTCGCCGAAGCGCGGGCTGAGAATCTGCTCTTGGACGCGCATGAGCACGCGGGCCTCGGCGCGAGCCTCCTCGTTTTGCAGCGCGTGCATGTTCATCTCGTCGCCGTCGAAGTCGGCGTTGTACGGCGGACAGACCGTCGTGTTCAGCCGGAACGTCTTGTACGGCATCACGACGACCTCGTGGGCCATGATCGACATCCGGTGCAGCGACGGTTGCCGGTTGAAGATGACGATGTCGCCGTCGATGAGATGGCGGGCGACCTCCCATCCGGGTTGGATCTTCTCGGCGAGTTCCTCGCAGTTCTTTTCGGTCACCTTCAGGCGGCGGCCGTCGGGCCGTTTGACGTAGTTCGCGCCCGGATGAACCTCGGGACCGTTCGAGACGTAGCGGCGGGCGTCCTGGAGGTTCCGCTCGTTGACGTTCATCGTCTGGGTCATCTCGCTTGCGACCCGATCGGGGACGCCGACCTCGTTCAGCGAGAGCGTCGGATCGGGCGAGATGACGGTTCGGGCCGAGAAGTTCACGCGCTTGCCGGACAGCGAGCCGCGGAAACGGCCCTCCTTGCCCTTCAGGCGCTGGCTGAGCGTCTTCAGGGGCCGCCCGGAGCGGTGTCGCGCCGGCGGCGTCCCCGAGATCTCGTTGTCCATGAACGTCGTAACGTGGTATTGCAACAGCTCCCAGAGGTCCTCGATGATGAGTTGGGGCGCACCGGCCTCGCGGTTCTCCATGAACCGCTGGTTGATGCGGATGATGTCGACGAGCTTGTGGGTGAGGTCGTCCTCGGATCGCTGGCCGTTATCGAGGGTGATCGAAGGGCGGGCCGTCACGGGCGGCACCGGCAGCACGGTCAGGATCGTCCACTCGGGCCGAGACCGATCCGAGTTGATCCCGAGCGTTTCGATGTCCTCGTCGGGGATCGCCTCGAAGCGGTCTCGAATGTTGCTCGGCATCAACTTGTCGCCGCTGTAGGAGACGAGAAAGTCCGAGGCCGGCGCGCTCTCGAATCGCCCGCCGAAGGCGCCGTCGGAGGACATCACTTCGCCGGCGATCTGCAACAAGGAGACGTGTTCGCGACCGATCCGCTCGCTGTCGCCCGGTCCCTGCCCGCTCATCAGGCGGCTTATATCCGCGACGGTGATGCGCTCGTCGCCACCCCACCTCGCGACGACGTCGTTGACCGCCTCGACGAGTTCGTCGAGTTCGATCTCGGTGCCGCCCTCGCCACCCTCTAAGGCCTCGGCGAGCAGGTCGCGAACGTCGCCGTCCGGGACCGGCCCCTGTTCGAGGTACGTCGAGGGCTTCTCGTGGGTGATGTCGTACTGTGCCGTCGGGTAGCCCTTGCGGTAGTCGTCGTCCTCCGTGCAGTAGGGGCAGTAGTCGGCGTCGCGGGCCTGGCGGATGCCCGCCTTCAATACGTCGGAGGGGTCCTCCCCGAGGTCTCGGGTCCGTTCGAGTTGTTCGAGGAACTGCTCGCGTTTGCGTTCGGCCGCCCGCTCGGCTTTCTCCTGGGCCTTTCGGGCGTCCTCGGGGGAGACGAACCAGTTCCGCGGCGGGGTGTCGTCTCGCTCTTTGAAGTACTCGCGGCGGTACTCCCGGTCGGAGGGGTCCGCAAGGGTGA
The DNA here is from genome assembly GCF_000591055.1 of Natronomonas moolapensis 8.8.11. Taxonomy (GTDB): domain Archaea; phylum Halobacteriota; class Halobacteria; order Halobacteriales; family Haloarculaceae; genus Natronomonas; species Natronomonas moolapensis. The sequence goes on from NC_020388.1 coordinate 2,811,238, forward strand.
GTCGGCCGCACTCCCGGCAGGTGCCCCGGAGCAGCCGCCGGATCAACTTGGCGTGGCCGACATGGACTACGGGCGCGGCGAGTTCGATGTGACCGAAGTGGCCGTTACACGACCCCGAGTGTTTCCCGCAGGTCTTGCACTCCAGTCCGGGGTCGATGACGCCCAGCCGGGGGTCCATAAGCCCCATGTCGATCGGGAAGCCGTCGTCGTCGTAGGTGTCGGCCGTAATGATCTTCGTGGCCGACATATTGCGGTACTCCTCGGGGTCCATCAGCCCGAAGCTCAGCGTTCCGATCTCCTTTGGTGTTTGTCCTTGCATTATACTGCATCCTCCAGTTCGATCCGCGGGGCGATACCGAGCGCCTTCATTTCGTCGAGCAGTAGTTTGAACGCGTAGCTCATCTCGACTTCGTGGACGTCCGTCTCCTCGTCACAGTTCGGGCAGTATACCCGGCGTTGTTCGACGTTCTCGACCGCGCTCATGCCGCACTGTCCGCAGACGTAGATCTCCTCGCGGTCGGACTCGTCGAGGAGCCGCTCCTTGAGCGTCATCGCCGCGCCGTGGCCGATGAAGACGTCGCGCTCCATCTCGCCGATTCGGAGACCGCCCTCTCGGGCACGGCCTTCGGTCGGCTGTCGCGTCAGCACCTGTACCGGCCCGCGCGAGCGGGCGTGCAACTTGTTCGAGACCATGTGATAGAGCTTCTGGTAGAAGATGACGCCGACGAAGATCTCGGCCTCGATTTTCTCGCCGGTGACGCCGGAGTACATGACCTCCTTGCCGTCGGATTTGTACCCTCGCTCGACCAGCGCCTCGCGGAGTTCGTCCTCGTTCTCGCCGAGGAACGGCGTCCCGTCGACGCGTCTGCCTTCGAGGGAGCCGACCTTGCCGCCGAGCATCTCGAGGATGTGGCCGACCGTCATCCGCGAGGGCAACGCGTGGGGGTTCAACACGAGGTCGGGCACCAGCCCCTCCTGGGTGAACGGCATATCCTCCTGGGGGGCGAGGTGGCCGACAACGCCCTTCTGGCCGTGCCGGGAGGCGAACTTGTCGCCCAGTTCGGGGACGCGCTCGTCCCGAACCTTCACCTTCGAGAGCTTCGAGCCGTCCTCGCCCTCCATCAGCGTGACGGTGTCGACGACGCCGGACTCGCCCGACCGCATCGTCACCGACGTTTCGCGGCGCTTCTGTGGGCTGAGGCCACCCATGTCGTCGGGTTCCTCCAGGAAGCGCGGTGGCGACGTCTTGCCGAGCAACACGTCGTTCTCGCCGACGTCGGTCTCGGGGTTGACGAGGCCGTCCTCGTCGAGGTGGGTGTAGGCCTCCTCGCCGCGCGCGCCGCGGACGTCGTCTTCGGGGATCTCGAAGCGGTCCTCCTGGCCGCCCGGATACCGGCGCTCTTCGCCCTCGTAGGTCCGGAAGAAGTGCGAGCGGGCCAGGGCGCGCTCGACGCTCGCTTTGTTCATGACGAGGGCGTCCTCGATGTTGAACCCCTCGTAGCTCATCACGGCGACGACGAAGTTCTGGGCGGCGGGGCGGTCATCGTAGCCGATCTGTTCGGTCGTCTGGGTCTTGACGATCGACAGCTGGGGGTAGTGCAGCAGGTGTTGTCGGGTGTCGGGACGGATCCGGTAGTTCGCGCTCGGCAGGCCGAGCGACTGTTTGATCATCCCCGATCCCATCGTGATCCGCGGCGAAGCGTTGTGTTCGGGGTAGGGGATCATTCCCGCGCCGATTCCGAACATCAACTGCGGATCGATCTCGAGGTGGGTGTGATCCGTCGTGAGGTCGTCCTCGTCGACGGCGACGAGGATGTCTTCTTCCTCCTCGGCGTCGATGAACTCGACGTAGCCGCGGTCGACGAGCGATTCGAACTCGAGGTCGCCGTCCGTGACGGCCTGGAGCTCCTCGTCGCTCATGATCGGCTCGCCGTCCTCGACGACGATGAGGGGCCGGCGGGCGCGGCCGGCGTCGGCGTTGACGATGACCTCGTCAGTTCGATCCCGAACCGAGACGTTCACCATCTCGTCGATCTCGCCGCGGCGGCGGGATTCTCGGATGTCGTTCGCGAGTCTGTGCGGGTCCGGATGGGTGCCGATGAGGCTCCCGTTGACGTACACTTTGGCTTCTCTTCCCTGGCTCATGTTAGTCGTCCGCCGCGTGTGTTTCGACCGTCTCGATTCCCGGAATGCCCTCGACGCCCATCGAAGCGAGTTCGCGTTTCAGTTCGCGCTCGTCGTCGACGTTCTGGGACAGTTCCATCGCCTGTGCGAAGTTCTTCACGAGGCCGCAGTTGGGGCCCTCCGGCGTCTCGGAGGGACAGATCCGCCCCCACTGGGTGGCGTGGAGGTCCCGCGCCTCGAAGTGCGGCTGCGAGCGGGAAAGCGGCGAGCGCAGGCGACGCAGGTGGCTCAGAACGCCCATGTAGTCGGTTCGATCGACCAGCTGGGAGACGCCGGATCGGCCGCCGACCCAGTTGCCCGTCGCGATCGGGTGTTCGAGCCGCTCGGTGAGCACGTCCGAGCGGACGACCGTACTCACCGAGAGCTGGCGGTTCCGCATGTTGGCCCGTTCGAGCTGATACTTCACGTCCCGGGCCAGCTTGTTCAGCGCCGTCCGGAACAGGTCCTTCATCAGATCGCCGGAGACCTTCAGCCGCTTGTTCGCGTAGTGGTCCTTGTCGTCGGACTCGCGGCGATCGAGCGCCAACTCGAAGCACGCCTCGGCCATCCGACAGAGATAGACGGCCTTGTTCATCCGGGTCTCCTCGTCCTCGACGCCCTCCTCGTGGAGGTGCGGCAGGAGATACCGATCGATGACGTAGTTGGCGCGTTTGAGCTGGTAGTTTTTGCCCTGGCCGGCGGCGACGCGCTGACCGAGCGTCTCGATGGCCTCGGCGGTCGAGCCGACCTCCGCGGCCTCCAGGTTCTCGAGCATGAACTTCACGATCTCGGGGTCGTCGCTCACGCGGTGGACGATCTCCTCGTCGGATTCCAGCCCGAGAGCGCGGACGAGCGTCACGAAGTTGATGCTGCCCGAGACGGAGGGGAACGACACCTCGAGGATGCCGCTTCGGTTCCGCTCACACAGCACCAGCGCGCGGTAGCCGCGGCGCTGGGAGAACGTCTTCGCGATCTGGATCTCGTCGCCGTACTTCGTGTCGTACTCCGCGAGGATCTTGTTCGGCGCGAGGTCCTCGCTCGTCATCAGCACGCGCTCGGAACCGTTGACGATGAAGTAGCCACCGGGGTCGGCGGGGTCCTCGCCGATCTCGACGAGTTCGGCGTCGGTGAAATCGGCGATGTTACACTTGTTCGAACCCACCATGATCGGCATCCGGCCGACTTTCGTTTCGGCCTGGTCGACGACGTGTTCTTCCTCCTCCTCGCCGCCGCGGACGATGGACATCTCCATGAACACCGGCGCGGAGTAGGTGATGTTCCGGAGGCGTGCCTCCTGGGGATACAGCAGTTCCTCGGAGCCGTCGGCCTCCCGGACCCGTGGCGTCACGACCCGGACGTTCGAGAGGTCGACGCGGACGGGCTCTTGGCCCTCCTTGTCGCCGATATCGGTGTTGATCGACTCCTTCTCGTCGACGACACGCTGCATGCCGCGGTCGAGGAAGTTGTTGAACGATCGGAAGTGATGCTCCGCGAGCCGTTCCCGCGAAAAGTACTCCCGCGAGATCGCGCGTCGGTCCTGTCGGTTCATGCGATCACCGCTCGGGGCCAAGTCATTCTACCACCAGTCGATACACGATCGCTTCGTCCGTGGTCCGGGAGTCTCGGACGATCTTTATTACGTCGCCGACCTCAGCGTCCTCGGGGAGGGCAGCGTCGCGGCGCTGTATTTTCGGCAGATCTGTGCGTCGGATGTCGTACTCCGCGAGCAGTTCCTCGACCGAATCGCGATCGAGGACGGTGTGCTCCGGAACCTGATTATGTTGGCTTACGTCTACCATGTGTGGGGCTGGCCGGGCAAAGAAGCTGTCACGAGATACTACAGTTCGATAAATCTGCGAGGGATTTAAGCGTTGTCAAATAGGACGGCGGTGGCTACTCGGCCCCGCCTCCCGTGCGGGCCGAAAACTGCTGGTTGAAGCGTCTTTCGTCGGCGTCCCTGAAAAACCCTCGTGTCGGAGCCGCGATGGCGGGGGCGGCCAGGCGAGATATGTTTAATTCGGACGGGTCCGTCCGGGACCCGCTCATGTATACACGCCATCAGCTCGCGACACGGCTTCTAGATACCACGCGGCGCGAGGCTTAGGACACGTCGCCCGGGGCGTCGTCAGAGGACGTGCTCCGTGTCGTAGGAGCCGAGCACCCGGACCCATCCGTGGGTCGCGATGTCGCGCAACTCGTCGATCGCCCCCCGGGTGCGGTCCTCGTAGAGGCCGGCGGCGAAGTCCAGATGGAAGACGTAGTCGCCGAGGCGCTCCCCGCTGGGTCGGGACTCGACCCGCGAGAGGTTGATGTCGCGGTCGGCGAACGGTTCGAGCATTTCGAGGAGGAGCCCGGGAAAGTTCGTGTTCGGGTAGACGATCACCGTGCTCTTGCCACCGGCGTCGGAGCGTTCGGACTCGGGTGCGAGCACGAGAAAGCGAGTCGCGTTCGAGGTGCTGTCCTGGATGTCGCGGGCGAGCACCTGCAGGTCGTCCCCGGCCGTCGCCGGGTGGCCGATCGCCGCCACCGTCGGGTCCTCGCGGGCGCGCTCGACGCCGCGGGCAGTCGAGGCGACCGCCTCCGTCGTCGCGCTCGGATACTCCTCGCTCAGGAAGTTCCGGCACTGCGCGAGCGCCTGGGGGTGGCTGGCGACGACGTCGAACTCGCCGGTCTGAGCCAGGAGGGCGTGTTGGATCGGCGTCACGATCTCGCGGACGATCGCGACGTTCCGGTCGGCCAGAGCGTCGAGGGACTCGGTGACGGACCCCTCGATGCTGTTTTCGATCGGGACGACACCGCGTCCGTACTCGCCGCCAGCGACTCCCTCAACGATCCCCGTCACCGATTCGACGAACTCGATGTCGTCGGTGACGGACTTCGCCGCGCGGTGGGAGTACGTTCCGTCCGGGCCGAGCGTGAGGGCTCTCATTGCCGTCGGATACTCCGGCCGAATTTAAAAGGCGTTGGGTCGGGCGGCGGCCCGTGTGTCCGCCAGCGGCCAAACCTGTCATCAGCGAGTGGCCCCGCGGTCACCGACGGAACGCGTCATCGGAGTCCGAGGCGGCGTAGACGCCGGCTCGCCACGCGGCGTCGAGCGCGGCCGTCACAACGAGGCCAACGACGGTCCCGGCGACGAGGAGCGACGGCGAGGGGGGCAACGTCGCGACGACGGAGCGGGCGGCGACCGGCCCGCCAACGGCGGTGCCGAGCCCCCACCCGCCAGCCGCGAGCGCAGCCGTCCCGGCGAGACCGCCGATTTGGATCCGTTCGCGTCCCGAGCGCGGGACAACTCGGTTCGCCCGGTCGACCGCTGCGGGCAGCGACGCGGCGTCAAGGACGATCGCTGGGAGGACGAACCCACCACAGCCGGCGGCGATCTCGGCCGGGGCGGTGTCGTTCTCGGTGAGGAGTCGGTCGGCGAGCGCCCCGACAGCGACTGTTGTCTTCGCCCAGCGGTACAGCGGCTCCGAGCGGGCGCGGACAACATTCAGCGTCGTGGCGACCGGGACGGGCTGCCCCCGCACCCGGCGGCCGACGGCGTAAGCGATGGCCGCAGCACAGGGCAGCCAGACGACGGCCGAGACGGTGCCAACGGCCGCGAGAACGACAGCAGCGAGAACGACTGCGCCGAGGTCCCCAAGGACCGCTGCATCGGCGATCGCCGAGCTCGACGCGAGAACGACCGCCAGTTCCCACCCGGCGGCGACGGTCGCGCCGATCCCAACCAGCGCGGCGAGCGTCCACGCGAGCGCGGCCGGGGAACGAACGTACGTTCGGGCGCTCATAGAAATTGTTTCGGACGGATGGTATAAAAAGGGTTTTAGCCCGAATCGTCCGGGGCTGGGACCCCGTCATCGGGGGCGTCGAGCTCCTCGAACGTCTCTTTGAGTTTGCGGATCCGATCGCGAATGTCGGCTGCGAGTTCGAATTCGAGGTTGTCTGCAGCCTCCTCCATACGGCGTTCGAGCCGTTCGACAAGCTCCTCGGCCTCCGCGGGCGAGTCGGCGTCGACGCCGGAGACGCCGTCGGTGTCGGTCTTCGAGCCGGGAAGGCTCGTCTCGCTGACGGCCTTCTCGATTGTTCGGGGCTCGTGGCCGTGTTCCTCGTTGAATTCGGTCTGGATCTCTCGGCGGCGGCGGGTCTCCGCAATGGCTGACTGCATTGAATCGGTCGTTTCGTCGGCGTAGAGGACGACCCGCCCTTCGACGTTTCGGGCCGCCCGCCCCATCGTCTGAACGAGCGTCGTCTCCGAGCGCAGGAAGCCCTCTTGATCGGCGTCGAGGATGGCGACGAGGCTCACCTCGGGGATGTCGAGTCCCTCCCGCAGGAGGTTGATACCGACGAGTACCTGAATTTCACCCAATCGGAGCGACCGGATCAGCTCGTGGCGTTCGAGGGTGTCCGTCTCGTCGTGCATGTAGGCGACGTCGACGCCCGAACCCTCTAGGTACTCGGTGAGGTCCTCGGCCATCCGTTTGGTGAGCGTCGTCACGAGGACGCGTTCACCTTCGGGGGTCGCCTCAATCCGTTCTATGAGGTCCTCGATTTGCTCCTCGGCGGGGGAGATCTCGATTTCCGGATCGACCAGGTGGGTCGGCCGGACGATCTGTTCGACGATCGCCTCGGAGTGTTGGCGCTCGTAGTCGCCGGGCGTCGCGGAGACGTACAGCGTCCGGTCGGTCTTGTCCTCAAACTCCTCGAACGTCAGAGGGCGGTTGTCGTAGGCGGTCGGCAGCCGGAAACCGTTCTCGACCAGCGAGTCCTTGCGTGATTTATCACCCTCGTATTGGCCCTTGATCTGCGGGATAGACTGGTGGGATTCGTCGACGACCGTCAGGAAGTCGTCGGGAAAGTAATCGAGCAGCGTGTAGGGCGGCTCCCCCGACTGCCGATCGGACATGTGCACGGAGTAGTTCTCGATGCCGGAGCAGTAGCCGGTCTCCTCGAGCATCTCGAGGTCGAAGGTCGTCCGCTCCTCGATGCGCTGGGCCGCGACGAGATCGCCCTGGCGCTCGAAGTAGCTTACGCGCTGTTCTTTCAGCTCCTCGATTTCCTCGATCGCGCGCCGGAGCTTCTCCTCCGGCATCGAGTAGTGCTCCGCGGGGTGGACGAGGGCCGCGGGCTCCGTCGAGACGACATCGCCGTTCAGTACGTCGACTTTCATGATGCGATCGATCTCGTCGCCCCAGAACTCCACACGGAGGGCGTGGCGGCCGTACATCGGGTAAATCTCAACGGTGTCACCCCGGACCCGAAAGGTACCCTGCTGGAAGTCGACGTCGTTGCGCTCGTAGTTCAGGTCGACGAGCCGTTTCAACAGGTCCTCGCGCCCGACCTCGTCGCCCGGCTCGAGGCGCATCGCCATCCCCTCGTAGTTGCCCGGGTCGCCGAGGCCGTAGATAGCAGACACTGACGCGACAACGATCACGTCGTCTCGCGTGAGCAGCGATCGCGTCGCGGAGTGTCTGAGCCGGTCGATCTCCTCGTTTATCGACATATCCTTGTCGATGTAGGTGTCGGTGCGCTCGACGTAGGCTTCGGGCTGGTAGTAGTCGTAATAGGAGACGAAATACTCGACGGCGTTGTCGGGAAAGAGGCTTCGGAACTCCTCGTAGAGCTGTGCCGCGAGCGTCTTGTTGTGTGCGAGCACGAGCGTCGGCTGCTGGAGCTCCTCGATCAACCACGAGACGGTGTTGGTCTTCCCCGAGCCGGTGACCCCGAGGAGGGTCTGTTTCTCCGCGCCGGCCTCGTACCCGGCGACCAGCTCCGCAATCGCGTCGGGTTGATCGCCCGCGGGATCGAAGGGGGCCTCGACCCGGAACGCCCGGTCGAGGTCCGGGCGGTCGGGTTGTAGGGGACCGCTGTCGCTCATTGTCGGACGATAGGTGCTCGCGCACTTGAGCCGTGGGTTTGCGGCCAGCGGTTCGGGTCGAGGATAGAGAGGTCGGGACCGCCGCCGACGGGGGCGAGCGGGGCGGCGGCCGGAGTCGCACCCGATCCGTGGGTCGGTCCGACACGCGGACGGCGTGGCGAGCAGACGGGGACGGCTTCGGTCGACCCGTCCCCGTACTCCCGCCTCGGGGGCCGACCGCGACTCGTCAGCGCACGGAGGGACTGGTCGCGTGCTGGTATATAAATCGTGGCCTGCTGGTGGCCCGGGCGGCCCGACGTAGAGCACGATGCCTCGACGGCGAGGCGGAAACACTAATCGGCTTCGACCCCCCTACTCGTGATATGAACCGTCCGAATCCGGCCCGATCCATCGACGCCGAACGTGGGGTGAACCGCTGATGGTTGGCGAGTTCGAGCGACCGCCACAGGGGGAGTTCGAGCGGGAGCTGCGGTCGTTTCCGGAGTTCTTCGACCGCCTGGAGGCCCAAGGGGCGCTCGATTTCTGGGACGCCGTCGACTCCGAAACCGAGATCGAGGGGCTCGTCTATCACCACCGCGGAGCGCAGATCCCGAGTTACGACGGCCGCTTCGTCCAGGAACCGACCAGCGAGGGCCGCGAAACGCCGACGTTCAGCGTCGAGTTCGGCACCGTGGGCCCCCGGAGCGTCTGGGCGGCGTTCGATCACACGTTCTCGTGGGACGTCTACCTCATCCTGTACGAGGAGGGTGCTGTCGTGGCCTGGATGAGCGACGCCGAGTTCGAGTCCGAGGAGTCGGCTCACTTCGCTTCGAAGGCCAGGGCGGTCGAGGCCGGGCAGTTCTCCTTCGGCGTCTTCTTCCGGTTCGGTCCCGACTGGGTCGAACGCGAGGAGTGGGGCCAATCCTCGAGCGCGCCGGCGATGCTCCAACTCGGGGACGGGCGACTTCTGACCCCCGACACCGAGTCGGAGTTCTACGAGAACGCCCACGCGGTCCCCGACGAGTTCCGTCCCGCCGTCGACGGCGGCGCGCCGTCGTTCTACGGCCTCCTGGACGCCGGGCTATCGGCCAATCCGGAGGAGTAACGCCCGGACGACGCGCTACGTCGACCCGAACGGCTCGTAGCCGATCCCCTCCGCCAGAACGAACTCCACGGCGTTGACGACGTAGTGGGCGACGACGACGACTGCCAAGCTCTCAGTCATCACGAACACAACGGCGAGAACCAGTCCGAGGGCACCCGTCACGGCGATCCCAAGTCGCCCCTGTGCGCCGTGGCCGGCGGCGAAAGCAACCGAGGAACCCACGGCGAGGAGCCACGGCGAAATCCCGAAGCCGCTTGAGAACGCGCCGATCAGGATCGCCCGAAACAGCAGTTCTTCGAAGCCTGCGATGACCGGCAGGGCGACGAGGAGGAGAAGCGCCCAGCCGGGGGCGGATTCGGGGCCGAGAAGGTCCCGAAGTGCTGCACTCGGGTCGGCATCGATCAGCCCGCCGAGAAGCGTGTTTGCGGCCGCGACCGCAAGCCCGAGGCCGGTTCCGGCAACGATGGCGTCCGCGGCGGTTGCCGTCCCGACACCGAGTGACGAAAGCGGGATCTCGGCCAGCCAGACGCCGACAGCGAGGACGGCGGCCAGCAGGGCGTGTGAGGCGCCGACGTTCGCCAGCATCGCCATCGGGCCGGGCCGAGAACTCTGGGCACGCCAGACGCCGGCGCGATCTGTCGCGTCGAGATGATCGGCCCCGTCCGAAAGCGACGCTGGCCGTGGCGTCGGTTCCGCGAGTTCGGAGACGACGCGCTCGGACGCACGAGCCGAAAAAAGAACCAACGCCAACACGACGAGGGTGAGCGCCGAGAAGGCGACCCACCGGGGCACGCCTTACTGTGGGCTCGGACTGCTGGCCCCGCCGACCTCGCGCTGTTCGAGCGCGGAACCGGTGATGTTCTTGAGGCGGTCGATGAGCGAGTCCTTCGCGGGTTCGCCCGCCAGCGCGACGTCGAGCACCTCGGAGATGTGTGAGACCGGAATGATCTCGATCTGCTCTTTGTACTCGTCTTCGATCATCACGTCCTGCTCGTTGGCCTTCGGAATGATCACGGTGTCGAGGCCGGACTTCGCGGCGGCCTCGATCTTGTGGGTGACGCCACCGACGGGCAAGACGTCGCCGCGAACCGAGAGCGATCCAGTCATGGCCATGTCCTGTCGGACCGGAATGCCCTCGAGCGCCGAAATGACGGCCGTCGCGACGGTAATCGAGGCGGAGTCGCCGTCGACGCCGCCCTCGCCGGCCTGGACGAACTGGATGTGGACGTCCTTCTCGGAGATGTCCTCGTCGGAGAACTTCTTGATGATCGCCGAGACGTTCTGGACGGCCTCTTGAGCCATCTCCTTCAGTTGGCCGGTCGCGATGACTTCGCCGGGGCCCTGACTCGGCGTGACCTCGGCCATCACGGGGAGGACGATACCGGAGTCCTCGCCCATCACGGCGAGGCCGTTGACGCGGCCGACCACGTCGCCTTGGTTGACCGTGAGCTCGTAGTCCTTGCGGCGCTCGATGTAGTCGTCGGCGAGTTGCTGTTCGATCGAACGCGAACGCGCCTTCGCCTGTAACACGTCCTCGCGGCGGGTGCGTTCGCGGCTCTCGGCTCGGGCGATGTCGCCCGAGACGCGGACGAGGCCGCCGAGACTCCGGAACTTCAGCGTCAGGTGACCCTTCCGGCCCGCGCGTCGGCGGGCCTCGAGGATGATCTCTTCTATCGCCTCGTCGGTGAACGGCGGGAGGCGACCGTCGTTTTGGACCTCCTGGGCGACGAAGCGGGCGTACTTCCGGCGCATCTCGGGGGAGTCCTCGATCGTGTCGTCCATGTAGACCTCGTATCCGTACCCCTTGATGCGAGAGCGGAGCGCGGGGTGCATGTTCTCCATCGCGTCGAGGTTCCCCGCGGCGACCATGACGAAGTCGGTCGGGACGGGTTCGGTCTGAACCATCGCGCCCGAGGAGCGCTCGCTTTGGCCGGTGATGGCGAACTCGCCCTCCTGGATCGCGGTCATCAGTTTCTGCTGGGAGCGGATGTCGAGGGTGTTGATCTCGTCGACGAACAGGACGCCCTTGTTGGATTTGTGGATCGCGCCGGCCTCGACACGGTCGTGGCTAGGCGTCTCCATCCCGCCTGACTGGAAGGGGTCGTGACGGACGTCGCCGAGCAACGCGCCGGCGTGGGCACCGGTCGCGTCCTCGAAGGGGGCGACCTGCTGGTCGGCGTTGTTGACGAGCAGGTTCGGCACCATTGCGTCCGAACCGCGGCTCATGTACTTGAACGCGAGGTAGATAACCCCCGCAGCGATGATGCCCAACAGCAGCGCCTGCGCGATGAGGATCGCGTAGCCGAAGACGACGGCGATGATGATCCACATCAGGAAGCTCCGCATCTGGTTGCGCTTTCGGGCTTCCTCCTTGTGGGCGTCGACGATCTGTTCGCCCTTGCCTGCCGGCACCGTCCGGACCTTCGGCTCGTTGCCGTCGTCGGGGTTGTGATACACCAGAACGTCTTGGAGTTCCTCCTTCGGGAGCAGTTGGCTCATCGCCTTCGCGAGCATCGACTTGCCCGTCCCGGGCGAACCGATCATCATCACGTGGCGGCGCTGTTTGGCCGCCTTGAGGATGATGTCGCGGGCGTGATCCTGCCCGATGACCTGATCGACGAGCCGATCGGGAACCTCGATGTCGGCGCTCGAATTTATCTGTAGCCCGCCGAGGAGGTTGTCCTCCTCTTCTTCGTCGATTTCGACGTCGCTGTCGACGTGGACCTCGCTGCCGAGGTCCGAGCCGTCGAGGAGTTCCTCGTCCTCGTCGAGACGATCGCTCGCCCCCTGCTCCTCGGAGCGGTCCGGATACGGCTCCTCGATGTCCGGCCCGGGGAGATCGGTCCCATCCCCGCGCTCGCGGCCGGATCCGCCGCCGTCCGGATCAGACGCTCCGGGCGCGTCAGCCGGCTCTTCCTGTGGCGTCCGGCGCTCGTCCGCGTCGGAGGCCTCGTTTTTTTCCTTTTCGTTGCTCATAGAAACGTTTCTGCTACCTGTATCGAAGGGTTATCGACTGATATACTTTCTCCCCGAGTCAGTCGCTGCCGACGGGTGAAACCGCAGTAGGGGGACTGCACCTGCCGGATCCGTACGGCGCCCGGCAGCGACTCGTCGGGTTTATCAGAGCCGCCCACGCACCCAATGACATGACGCGTGGGTTCTACATCGGGCGGTTCCAGCCCTACCACGAAGGCCACCACGCGATGGTCGATCGGATCCGCGAGGAGATCGACGAGCTCGTCGTCGGCATCGGGAGCGCGGACCAATCCCACACCGTCCGAAACCCCTTCACCGCCGGCGAGCGCATCATGATGATCACGAAAGCGCTTGCGGAGTTCGAGATGACGACCTACGCGGTTCCGATCGAGGACCTCAACCGCAATTCGGTCTGGGTGAGCCACGTCCAGTCGATGAGCCCCAATTTCGATGTGGCGTACTCGAACAACCCCCTCGTAGTCAGGCTCTTCGAGGAGGCGGGGATCGAGGTCAGACAGTCACCGATGTTTCAACGCGAGGAGTTCGAGGGAACCGAGGTCCGGACGCGGATGGCGGCCGGCGGCGACTGGGAGTCGCTCGTCCCCCGAACGGTCGCCGAGGTGATCGGGGAAATAGAGGGCGTCGAGCGCATCCAGCGAATCACCGAAACTGACACCAACGGGACCGACGAGTGAGAACATGATTACGCTCGCTTCCGACTTCGGGACGCCGTATCCGGCGGCGATGAAGGGCGCGATACTCGGCCGCTGTGACGCCCGCCTCGTCGACGTCAGCCACGACTTCCCCAGACAGAACGTGCGTGCGGCCGCGTTTTGGCTCGCGAAGATCCTCCCCGAGTTCCCGCCTGCGGTGCATCTGGTCGTCGTCGACCCCGGTGTCGGCACCGACCGCGCCGCCCTGGTCGTGCGGGTCGGCGAGCACGCGCTCGTCGGTCCGGACAACGGCGTGTTGCTCCCGCCCGCTCGCGCGCTCGCTGAAACGGTGCCGGACGCCGCCGCTGCGTCCGGCACCCCCCGCGACCCGCCGATCGACACCTACGAACTCGACCCCGACAGGCCCCGGAGTTCGACGTTCCACGGCCGGGACGTGTTCGCCCCCGGCGCGGCCGCGGTCCACGAGATGGGGGTCGAACGGCTCGGTGAACTGGACGGTCTCGCACCGACCGACAGCGTCGTCGACCTCGAGTTCCCCGACCCGGAGCGGATCAACGAGGGGTTTCTCGGCGAAGTACTCGTCGTCGACGGGTTCGGCAACGTCGTCACCAACGTCCCCGGCGAGGTGCTCGGTAACCGCAGCGTCGCGCGGATCGACGGGGAGCCGGTTCAGATCGTCCGGTCGTACGCCCACGCAGAGGCTGGCGAGGCCGTCGTGATAGTCGGCAGCCACGGCAACGTCGAGTGCGCGGTCAACCGGGGACGTGGCGACGACCGGTTCGGCGTCGAACCCGGCGACGCACTCCGGATCGAGTTTTCCTGAATCGCGGGTATCCGGATCGGTCGGCCGTGAGGCGCGAGGGCCGTCTACACCGACGACCCGTTCGAAAAGCGTGTCACGGTAGCCGCGGGGGTCGGGACCGAAAAGCAGCGAGCTCGGCGGTCGGACGAGCGCGGTCTACCGACAGTAGGCGTTCTCGTCGTCCACGAGGTTCTTCAACCGGTTCCGGGCCGTCGGCTCGAACTGGCGTTGAGCTCCGGCGGCGACCGAGGACGGCGATTCGCCGGGGGCGGCCCAGGGGTCGATACCACGCCGGGCGGCGATTTCAGTCGTCCGTGCGGTCGATTGCGGTTCGGGCGTCGTCTGCGGGTTCGTGCTCATTGTTGCGGTAGGGGGGTGTGGGGTAGTCGTCGTCAGTACGGGCCAGAAGAGATCAGGCTACGTGTACCCCGAGGGCGAGCAGCGATCCGCGGTCGCGAGTGGTGTCTCGCATATACCCGACTATACCTCATTATCGTTCATAAAGATACCGGAACACCGGCGAGGGCCGGGCGATCGGACGCCGACGTCCGGGCGCGTGGGGCGATCAGGGTTCCCAGACGACGATGGCGGCGTCGAGACGGCCGTACGGGATGTTGTAGCGCTCCGTCGGCTCGACCGGGAGCAGTTCGGGGCTCGTCGTCAGGGCGACGAGCCGTCCGATGTCGCCCGCTTCGAGCCGATCGACAAACGCCCCGTAGAGCTCCCGGAGGTCGGTCCCCGTCCGGACGCCGAACGGGAGGTTCGTCACGACGCGGTCGGCGTCGATGGACGCCTCGCGGGCGTCGGCGTCGACGACGTCGAAGGCGTCTTCGAGACCGGCCGCCTCGCGGTTGACGCGCGCACAGCGACGCCACCGCGAGCGTATTTCGCGCGCCTCGATGTCGAGAGCGGACGCGTCAAGTGCGCCCCCGGTCGACGGCCTGTCGGCGGGTGACCCTCCGCGCGTCGTCCCCGGTCCCGACGGGGGGTCCGCGTACGCGTCGCGGCGGCGGCGGAACCGGTCGACGTCGTAGCCGGGGAGCGCCCCGAAGCTCGGTTCGAGGTCCGGTCGGGGCACCGCGCCAGTGGCGGCCAGCGCGGCCTCGGTGGGGATAGTCGCCGACCCGGCCATCGGGTCGACCAGCCGATCCGTCGGCGTCCACCCCGCGATCCGGAGCATCGCGTACGCGAGCGTGCCCCGGACGGGCGCGTCGTGTTCGCAGATCCGGTAGGGTCGTTTGTGGAGGGACTCGCCGGTCAGATCGACAGCGAGCGTGAAGCGGTCGTCGTAGAGGTACGCCTCCAGTTTGACCGTCGGGTCGTCGAGGTCGACCGGGAGACGCGTCCCCGCCGCGTCCCGATAGGCGTCGATAACGGCTTGTCCGACCCGTTCGGCGACGTCGACGCTCGTGAACTCGTGATCGCCGTGGCGGGTGCCGACGACGCCGAAGTCCGACGACGGGAGGCGCGCCTCGACGGGAGCGCTCGCCGTCAGTTCGTAGACGTCCGCCAGCTCCTCGACGACCCCGTCGGCCAGCACCGCCATGATCCGATGGAGAGTCCGACCCCGGTAGTGGAGGTCGTAGACGTCCTCGACGTCGCCGTCGAACTCGACGACGCCGCGGTGGTGTATTGACGCGTCGCGGCCGACGAGGTCGTCGATCTCGCCGGCCGCGACCGACTCCAGCCCGCCGTTCGTCGTCGCGAGGAGGTGCATGTTCCCCCGGTAGCGCCGGGGCAGGCAAAAGGATCGTGTTGCGGCCGAGGATCGCGTGGGAACCCACGTCGAGGCCCACGGCTAGGCGATCGATGCCACCGAAGGGACGGCGGGCGGTGCGTGCTTCGAGCGCACCGGCGTCGACGAACTCGACGGCTGAACGCGTCGGGAACCCCGACAGGGAGACGTGCCGAGAGCGTCGGGACGGACCGACCCTATAGCGCCAACAGCCCGACCAGCGCGATCGCGATCCACAGTATCTTCAGGGAGGTGTTCACGGCGATCACCTTCGTCCCGAACTCCGCCCCCCAGATGCCGTACTGAAAGGGGATCGACCGCTTGAACGTCGAGACGGTAAACGAGACGATGCCGCCGACAAGCATCGCCGAGACGGCGGTCCGGGCGGTGAACGTCCCGTCCTGGACGAAGGGCGCAAGCGTCACCGCGCCGCTCGTCGTGTCGAACGCGTAGACGACGATAACGGGGACGGCGGCGCTCGGCAGCCCCGTCAGCGCCGCCAGCGGGTCGGCCGCCCCGCCGGTCAACGCCTCGAGGTCGTAGTACGTCGTCCCGAGCACGACGAGCGTGTAGACGACGGCGAGTCGGGGCAGGATCTCGCGGGTCTTCTCGAGGCCGCCTCGCCCGGCGTCGAGCAGTTTCTCGCCGGGCGGGCGGGCGTCGTCGCCGCCGTCGGCGCGAGCCTCGGGGTCGACCTCCGACATCGCTTCGGGGGTTATATTGCGGTCCGACAGGAGGACGGCACCGGCGAACACGCCCGTGGCCGTGATGGCGAGGGAGATGCCGGCCCGGGTGCCGACGTACAGCAGGCCGACGCGGAGCCCGAGGATCGGGATCAACACCGGCGCATAGAAGGTGAATATGTGCTGGACGAACCCGAAGAACGTGTTGATCGTGACGGCGACGAGCGTCGCCCGGTCGTCGAGCAGCCCCGAGTCGCGGTACTCGGCGAGCATCCCGTAGCCGGCGGTCGTCGAGGCGGCCGTCGTCAGGATCGCCCCACCGACCTCGTCCGGAAGGTTCGCGGGGCCGGTCAGGGGCTTCGATAGCGCCGCGATGTAGCGGATCACGCCGAAGGCGACGAGGGCGTTCGCGAAGGCGACGCCCCCGGCGATGGCGACCGCAACGGTCGCGACTCGCGGCAACACCTCCCCGACGAGTACCGAACTGACGGCGGGATCCATTCGGTTCCGGGTTCGGGCGACGGAACCGAAACAGTTGCGCTTCGGTCGCCGCCCCGGCGGGTCGTAGTTAACGAGGAAACGGCCGGGCGCGACCGCCACGCGAGCGAAAACCGTAGTTGGTATGCCGTTCGATGCACTCGGTAGGGCCAAGATGACACGAGTGAGCGTGATCGGCTGCGGCAACATGGGCGGTGCGTTTTTAAAAGGGCTCGCCCGCGCCGGCGGCCACCACCTGATGGCGATCGACCTCGACTCCGAGGCGCTGGCGGCGGTCGAGGCACACGCCGACGAGACGAGCAACGACACCGCGGCGGCGGCCGACGCCGACGTCGTCGTCCTCGCGGTCAAGCCGGACGTCGCCGAGGCGGTGCTCGAGGGGCTCGACCTCTCGGCCGATCAGACGCTCGTCACGCTGGCGGCCGGGGTCTCGCGGGAGTTCGTCGCCGGGCGAACCGACGCCTCGGTGGTCCGAATCATGCCGAACCTCGCGGCCGAGACGGGCGATATGGCGGCGGCCGCGACGACCGAGGGTCTCACCGACGAGGTCCGAGAACTGCTCGAGGACCTCGGGGCGTTCGTCGAGATCGACGAGTCGCTGATGGACGTTTCGACGGCGGTCAACGGGAGCGGTCCGGCCTTCGCGTTTTATATCATCGACGCGATGAAGACCGCCGGCGTCGAGGGCGGCCTCGACCCCGAACAGGCCGAGACCCTCGCAGCCCAGACGTTCAAGGGGGCCGCCGAAACCGTCCTCCGGGACGACCGGAGCGTCGACGAGCTCGTCGACGCGGTCTGCTCGCCGAACGGGACCACCATCGAAGGGATGGAGGTGCTGTGGGACAGCGACGCCGACGAGGCGGTCGCCGAGGCCGTCGGCGCGGCCGAGAGGCGTTCGCGGGAACTCGCCGAGGCGTTCGAGAATGCGTGAGACGGTCGCCGTCGAGGCGCTCGACGACCAGACAGTCGATCGAGCGCGCGCGCGAGCCGCCGCGGCCGGCCGGGTCGTCGTCAAGGCCGGGACGAACTCGCTGACCGACGAGGACTCGCGGCTCGACCGCGTCAAACTCGACAAACTCGTCACGGACATTATGGATCTCCGGGATCGCGGCACCGACGTCGTGTTGGTCTCCTCGGGCGCGGTCGGGGCCGGGACGGGCCTGCTCGGCGCCGACGTCGGGCAGGACCCGAACCTGATCGAGGAGAGCCAGGCGCTCTCGACGGTCGGGCAGGGCCACCTGATGCGACACTACACCCAGAGCTTCGAGCGCTACGACCAGCGGGTCGCTCAGATCCTCCTCACCGGCAAAGACCTCGACACGCCCGAGCGGTTCAGAAACTTCACCAACACGGTCGAGACGCTTCTGGAGTGGGGCGTCGTCCCGATCATCAACGAGAACGACGCGGTCGCGACGGAGGAACTCCGCATCGGCGACAACGACATGCTGTCGGCCTCCGTCGCGATCGGCCTCGACGTCGAACTGTTGGTCACGCTGACGGACGTCGGCGGCGTCTACACGGGCAACCCGAAACGCAACCCCGACGCCGAGTTGATCGACGCCGTCGGGGCGAACTACGAATCCGTACTGGGGCTTGTCGACGAGAGCACGACCGCGGCCTTCGGCGGCATCCAGACCAAATTCGAGGGAGCCAGAGACGTAAGCGAGTGCGGCATCCCGGCGATCATCGCCGGGTCCGCCGACCCCGATGTCTTGGATCGGATCGCCGAGGGGGAATCCGTCGGAACCATATTCGTTCCGATGGACGGTGAGACCGATGACTGAGTCCGATCACGACCCCGGGGGCGACCGCGACACCGACACGCAGGTGACGGCGGCGGGAAGCGCCGCGTTGCGACTCGCGAACGTCGAGTCGGCCGACCGGAACGCGGCGCTCGAATCGATCGCCGGTGCCGTCCGCGAGCGCGAGGCGGAGATACTCGAGGCCAACGCCGAGGACGTCGCCGAGGCCGAGGCGATGCTCGAGCGCGGCGAGTACACCCAGGCGCTCGTCGACCGGCTGAAACTCGACGCCGCAAAGCTCGACGACATCGCCTCGATGGTCGAAAGCGTCGCCGAGCAGGACGACCCCCTCGGGGCGACGCTGTCGGCGCGAGAACTCGACGACGGTCTCGAACTCTACCGGGTCGCCGTCCCCATCGGCGTCGTCGCGACGGTGTTCGAGTCCCGCCCCGACGCTCTGGTCCAGATCGCCGCCCTCGCGCTGAAATCGGGCAACGCCGTCATCCTCAAGGGCGGCAGTGAGGCCAGCGAGTCGAACCGGATCCTCTATGAGGTCATCCGGGAGGCGACGGACGGGCGCTTCGAGACGATCCCGAACGGGTGGGCGCAGTTGATCGAGGCCCACGAGGCGGTCGATCGCCTCCTGGAGTTGGACGAACAGGTCGACCTCGTGATGCCGCGTGGCTCCTCGGAGTTCGTCTCTTACATCCAGGACAACACCCAGATCCCCGTGTTGGGCCACACCGAAGGCGTCTGTCACGTCTACGTCGACAGCGAGGCCGACCTCGGGATGGCCGAGGACGTCGCCTTCGACGCGAAGGTCCAGTACCCCGCAGTGTGTAACGCCGTCGAGACGCTGCTCGTCAACGAGTCGGTCGCCGCCGACGTCCTGCCGGGTCTCGTCGAGCGCTACGAGGAGGCGGGCGTGGAGGTGCGCGGCGACGCCGCGACCCGCGAGGTCGTCGACGTGGGCGCGGCGACGGCCGAGGACTGGCGGACGGAGTACGGCGACCTCGAGCTGTCGGTCAAGCTCGTCGGCGACGTCTACGAGGCCGTCGAACACATCAACGAGAACGGCTCGAAACACACCGAATCGATCCTCACCGAGGACGCCGACACCGCCGAGACGTTCATGACTGGGATCGACGCCGCGTCGGTCTTTCACAATGCCTCGACGCGCTTCGCCGATGGCTACCGCTACGGCCTCGGCGCGGAGGTCGGCATCTCGACCGGCAAGATTCACGCCCGCGGACCGGTCGGGCTGGAGGGGCTGACGACCTACAAGTACTACCTCGAGGGCGACGGTCACCTCGTCGCGAGCTATTCGGGCGCGGACGCGTTGCCCTTCACCCACGCCGAACTCGACGCCGAATGGACGCCCGGCCGCCGATCGGGCGAGTAGCGGAGCCGATCGGGCGTCGAACGGCGTCGTCGCGTTCGCCCATTTATATACGCCGTCGGCCCGTATCGGGGTCATGCTCGACCGCGAAACCACCCGGATGAACTACGAGACCAGCCAGGGGCACATGGATCTCCTCCGATACACGTGTGAGACGCTGAGCCTCGAGTTCGACCGCTGGGACGAGCCGTACGTCTCCGGACCGAGCCTGTACTTTCTCATCGTCGCCGACGTCGACTTCGTGGAGTACACCGACCCCCTCGGCGCGAACACCTGGCCGATCGATCGTTGCGGCGTCGTCTCCGAGTCGGCCGAGCCGTTCGTCGACGTGGCCCGGGACGTGGCGTTCAGTTGCGACGGGGCCGTCGTCGTCGCCGCCGACGGGACGATCCAAGAACAGATGGTCCGCGTTCGGAGCCCCTCTCCGGAGGAGATGGACACCGACGAGGCGTTGTCCTACCCCGACTGGATGGGCACTAAACACCTGAGCGCGCTCGAGATTTCTACCCGCGAGGAGGTGCTGTGGGCGGTCACGCTGAGCGAAGAGGACGGCCGCGTCACGTCCTTTCTGAACGGGACGTACAAGGACTACCCGCGCGAGGGGATCGGCGGGCGGTGGCGGCCGGAATAGCAGGCGGCGTATTGGCGAGCCGAACAGCTAATTTAACTACCGGGCGCGCTACTCGACGAGTTCGCCGAAGCCGAACCGCGGTTTCACGCCCGTCACCCGGATCTCGACCGTCTCGCCGGGGTCGGTGTCGGGGACGAACACGGTGTAGCCTGCGAGTTTCGCGATGCCGTCGCCCTCGCGGCCGACGTCCTCGACGTCGACCTCGACCCGGTCGCCCTCCCGGACGGGCGCGGTGAGCCGACCCTTCGCGACCATGTACAGCTCCGAGGAGGAGTCCCGCGAGGCGTCGGGGTGGATCGTCCGGACGTACTCGAACTCCTCGTCGATGTCGGCCCGCAACGCGTCGGTGTCGGGCCCCTCGAACACCTTCGCGACGAAGTCGCCGCCGGGGGCGAGCAGCTCCAGTGCCGTCTCGAAGGCCATCCGGGCGAGATACACCGAGCGAGCGTGATCCAGCGAGTACTCGCCGGTCATGTTCGGGGCCATATCGGAGACGACGGCGTCGGCCTCGCCGACCGACTCGACGATCTGCTCGCGCGTCCCCTCGTCGGTCATGTCGCCTCGGATCGTCTCGACGCCGTCGATCGAATCGATCCGCTGGAGGTCGACGCCGACGACGGTGCCGCCCTCGCCGACGAGTTCGCTCGCGACCTGGAGCCACCCGCCGGGGGCGGCGCCCAGATCGACGACCGTGTCGCCGTCGCTCACGAGGCCCGCGTCCGAATCGAGCTGTTTGAGCTTGTAGGCGGCCCGCGAGCGGTAGCCCTGCTGTTTGGCCCGGTTGTAGTAGTCGTCTTTGCCGCTCATACGTACCCCTCCGAATTCCCCGCCGTGGTCCGCGTGAGAACGGCGGACGGATTCGTGTTCATACGGCAAGGAACACCGTCGAAGCGGAAAGGAACGTCGGATGATACCTGCGGTGGCCCTCCCGGAACTCCCACGTTAGCCGGGAAAGTGGGAACAGATATTAATTGTGCCCACCCCTACAACTGGTATGGCTGGAGAGGTTCGAGCGGACGACCGCGGGCGGGTCACGATACCGAAAGAGTTGCGCGACCGGTATGGCGACCAGTACCGGCTGGTGGAACTGGACAGCGGCATCAAACTGGTGCCAATCCCGGACGACCCACTTGAGGAACTCCGGGCGGCCGCGACCGACGAACTCCGCGAAGCATCGTTGAGTGATCTCGAAGCCGCAGCCAGCGAGGAGGCCGGAGAGCAAGCGAGTGAGCATGTACGCTGATTTGGACGTGTGGCTGGCGCTCCTGAAGAACGACGACTGGCTGAGCGACCGCGCCGAACGGCTCCTCGACGAACACGAGGGGGAACTGGAGGTGTCGCTGGCTACGTTTATCGAGCTGTTCCTCGTCGAGGAACGGTTTGCCTTCGACCGCGAACGAGCGGTGACAGCAATCCTCGAGCTGGCAACGTACGACGGCGATCCCGACGTCGTGTATCAGGCCTCGGAACACATCGACGAGGGACTGACAACGTTCGACGCGTTCCACGCCGCACTCTCGGGTGGGCGCATCGTCTCCAGTGACGGTGCATACGATTGCCTCGGTGGTGTCCAACGCGTTCGGCTCGAACCCGACGAGAGCGAGGACGCCGCGGGGTGAGTGTGATGGCGCTCGGTCGGCAGAAACACCGTCGAAATCGAAAGGGATTCAAATGACGGTGGGATCGTGGACCGGGATACGCTTCGGGGGTACCATCGATGGGACTCACCGAGGTCTGTCCGTGGAGTACGGAAACAGGATGAAGGCCCCGCCCTGCAGGCGGGGAGGGTGTCAAGCGTCGTCGGAGTCGTCGCCGCCGTCGGTCAACAACTCCGCGTCGGTGCTCGCTTCCTCGTTCAGGAACGACGGGATCTCGTCGGTCTGTTCCTCTTCGGGTCGGTCGCGGGGCATGTGGTGATGACACATGGTACGGTCGCGGATTTGACTGGATATATTTAACCCTTGCGCCGGCAGTCGCCCCCCGGTTTTGGGGCCGGGAGCGCCGTGTTCGGCCCGAAACACAGGGTGACAGCGGTCCCAAGGGGCAAGTCGATGTACCCACATTTATCGGCACCTGCGTCCACAGCGGAGGTATGTCTTCTCTCGAAGCGGACCGCGAACAGTGGTCGACGCGTGCGGGGTTCGTGCTCGCGGCGGTCGGTAGCGCCGTCGGACTCGGAAACATCTGGCGGTTCCCGTTCGTGACCGGCGAGGGCGGTGGGGCGGGGTTTCTGCTCGTGTACTTGCTCTTCGTCGCCTCGATCGGTCTCCCGGCGATCCTCATCGAGTTCGTCGTCGGGCGACGGACCCGCTCCAATCCGATCGGGGCGTTCGAGCGGATCGGAACCGGCGTCTGGCGGTACGTCGGATGGGTCTTCGTCGTGACGACGTTCGTCATCATGTCGTACTACAGCGTCGTCGCGGGGTGGACGATCCGCTATACGATCCTCGGGCTGGGCGAGGGATACGCCACCGATCCGGGGGCCGCGGGCGAGCAGTTCCTGACGCTGGCCCAGGGCGTCGAGGCGATGGCGTTTCACGCGCTCTTCTTGCTCGTCATCGTCGCCATCGTCGGGTTGGGTATCCGCCGCGGGATCGAGGTGGCCGTGAAAGTCATGATGCCGGCGATCGTCCTCATTGTGGCCGGTCTCGCCGTCTGGGCGGCGACGCTCGACGGCGCGAGCGCGGCGTACGCATACTACCTTTCGCCGGACTTCGGCTCGATCGCCGCCGACTGGACGTCGATCCTCCCCGCGGCGGCGGGGCAGGCGTTCTACACGCTCTCGCTCGGGTTCGGCATCATGATCACCTACGCCTCCTATCTGGGCGAGGACCGGAACCTGATCGAGGACGCGGCGATCATCATCGGCTTCGACACCGCGATCGCGCTCGCCGTCGGGTTGGTCGTCTTCCCGATCCTCTTTACCGCGGGGATCGACCCGGGCGATCCGGGCGTCGGTGCGATCTTCATCACGCTCGCGGCGGCCTTCGGCGGACTCACTGCGGGCGGGCTAGTCGGAGCGGTGTTCTTTCTCACCGTCGCCGTCGCCGCACTGTCGAGCGCAATCAGCCTGACGGAGGTGGTCGTCGCCTACGCGATCGACGAACGCGGGATGGGCCGATTGCGGGCGACGGCGCTCGTCTGCGCCGCGCTCTTCGTCCTCGGACTCGGCCCGGCCTACGACATCGTGTTGCTGGAGTTGTACGACGGGTTCGCCGACGGGGTGTTGTTGCTCCTCGGCGGGCTTCTCGTGACGGCCTACGTCGCCTGGGGATGGTCAGAGGAGGCGATCGAGGAGCTCGAAGCGGGGATCGGCCACCTCGACCGCCTCGGCACCTGCTGGATCTGGCTGGCCCGCGTGCCGGTGCTCGTCGTGGTCGCCGTCTCGCTCGCGCTCGGGGTCGTGGAGTACGTCGGGTTCATCGAGGAGTCGTTTCTCCCGTGGCTGCGAGGCTCATAGGAGGTCGAAGACACGGCCGCCGTCGAAACGGCCGTCCCGATCAGGCCACGCTGGGATCGGAGCGACGCACCGCGCCCGTGATGAGGTATACCAACGGCGTATCGAGGAGCGCAATCAACAGCTTGAGGAGGTACTGACCGATCATCAGCGACACCACGGCCGCAGTCGGGAGTTGCGGGCCGATTCCGAACGCGGTCGGCATCGCCCAAAAGGCGATACCGACGAAGAGGACGGTGTCGAGCAACTGGCTCGTTCCCGTCGAGGCGATGTTCCGGAGCCACAGATACCGACCGTCAGTTCGTCGTTTGATCGCGTCGAAGACGATTACGTCGTAGTTCTGGCTGACGACGTAGGCGAGTAAGCTTCCGGCGACGATATTCGTCGACGCGCCGAGCACCTCGGCGAAGGTGCCGGCGAACTCCGGATCAGCCGCCGGCGCGAGGATCGTACTCCAGACCAACGCGAGCACGAGGAAGTTCATCGCGAAGGCGGCGTTGACGAGTACCTGCGCGGCCCGTCGTCCGTAGAGTTCGGTGTAGCAATCGGAGGCCAAAAACGTCAACGCGTACGCCAGCGCCGCGCCCGGCAGCGCCAACTCGGCCCCCGTCAGCGGGAGCGCAACGGGGAGTTCGAACGCCAACACCTTCGCCGCCGTCAGCTGGGCCGTCGCGAGCGAGGCGACGAAAACCGCCGCGAGGACGACCGCACCCGCGGGCGGGGCAGGGCGGGCGGTCGCGGTCGCGGCCGGCCTACTCATCGTCGACCTCGAGGCGGTCGTGACGGGCGTCGATGTCGTCGAGCAGGTCGAGCGTCTTCCGGATCGACGCCCGGACGGCGTCGCTTCGATTGACGAACTTCCCGTCGTCGCCGACGTGGTCGTCGAGGTCAGCGAGCAACTCCGAGGGGATCTCTACGCTTATTTTGGGCATACTCGAGTCGTACCCGAAGAATACCTATTAATATCACGGTCCGGGTGTCCCGGCCGGGACCGCGCGATGCGTCGACGAAGGGAGCCTTTCAAGTCGGACCGCGCGATACGTCGACGCATGAACCCAGGGGACCGCGTCCGCGTCGATCGCACCGGGACCACCTACGAGGGGGTCCTGTTGCCCTCGACGACGACGGAGGAACTCGTCGTCAAACTCGACGGCGGCTACAACGTCGGGATCGACCGGAGCGACGCAAGCGTCGACGTACTGGAGCGGGACACCTACGACATCGAGTCGGGTGGCGACGCCGACGGGCGCTCGGAGATCACCTTCGAGGAGGACCTCCCGACGGTGGCGCTCATCTCGACGGGCGGCACCATCGCCTCGACGGTGGACTACCGGACCGGCGCGGTCACCGCCCAGTTCGACGCCGAGGACGTGTTGCGTGCCGTCCCGGAACTCGCCGGGCGAGCGAACTACCGCGGACGCGTCGTGGCGAACATCCTTTCGGAGAACATGACGCCGGCGGTGTGGACGGAGTTGGCCGAGGCGGTCCACGAGGAGATCGAGGCGGGGGCCGACGGCGTCGTCGTGATGCACGGCACCGACACGATGCAGTACACCGCCGCCGCGCTGTCGTTCACCCTCGAAACGCCCGTCCCGGTCGTGTTGACTGGCAGCCAACGCTCCGCGGATCGGCCCTCCTCGGACAACGTCATGAACGCCGTCTGTGCGGTCGAGGCCGCGACCGCAGATCACTCCGAGACGCTCGTCTGTATGCACGAGTCCGAATCCGACGAGACGTGTACGCTACACCGCGGCACCCGGGTCCGAAAGAACCACACCTCCAGGCGGGACGCCTTCGGAACCGTCGGGGGCGAACCGATCGGGCGCGTCGAGTGGGCCACCGGCGAGGTCTCCTTCCGGCAATCCGTCGCCGAACGCGGCGCGGACGACCTCCGGCTCGCGCCGGCCCTCGACACCGATGTCGAACTGCTCAAGTTCGTCCCCGGAGCGGACCCGGCTCGGCTCGATCTCGCCGAGGGGGCCTCGGGTCTCGTGATCGAGGGGACCGGACTGGGCCACGTCAACACCGAATGGATCGACCGGATCGAGGCGTTGATCGAGGACGGCACGACGGTGGTGATGACGAGTCAGTGCATCGAGGGGCGTGTCTGCGACCGCGTCTACGACACTGGCCGGGACCTCCTCGACGCCGGCGTCGTCGAGGCCGGCGACACGCTGCCCGAGACGGCCTACGTCAAGTTGATGTGGGCGCTCGAGAACGTCGAGAGCGTCGAGGAGACGATGCGACGACCGGTCGCCGGGGAGCTACAGGAACGGTCGGTCCCCTGGACCTGAGTGTGTGGCTCGAGAGAGCGACCGTCCGGGGCGGAGGCCCCGCCGCGAGCCGTTTCGACCCCGTCGCGGGGGGCTCCCTCCCGCAGCAGGGGGCGACTATTCGCATCCGATCACGACGACTTCGCGCACGTCGAGAGCCGTCTCGAACTCGGCGCGGCGATCGAGAGACCCCCCGAGTTGTTTGAGGTGTTCGCCGTGGACGCGCCGCAGCGCCGTCCACTCGCGGCGCTCGAGGGCGAGTTCAGCCCCGAGGTCGGCCCAGTGGCCCTCCTCGACTAGGAACACCGCGCCGTCGTCGTCCTCGTGGACGCACTCGTAGCGGTGCTCGTAGCGCTCGCGGCGCGTGGCGAGGCGATCCTGAGCCCGGTCGACGAGGTCGGGCAGGCGCTCGCCCGAGACGGACGCCTTCGCCGCCGCGAGCACGACCGCGTTGCCGTCGAGTGGACCGTCCGGCACGTCACCCACCGGCGCGCATCGCCTTCTGGGCGAAGCGTTCGATGAGCGGTTCGAGCGCCTCGGCTTCGCCCTCGAATCGGATCTCGACCTCGTTGAGCGTGATCGATCCCATCGGGTTTACTTTCCGCTCGGAGAGGGCGGCCGACCAGCGCGCGCCCTCGATCCGGTCGCCGGCCTCGTCGAGGCGTTCGCCGCCGAGCCCTTCGAGATAGTTGGCGGCCAGCCGCTTCGATATCCCGCGGAACTCGCGCGTTTGCTCCATCTATCCCCCCGCAACCGGCGGGAAGACGCTGAGCGTGTCGCCGTCCGCCAGGTCGGTGTCGGTCCCCTCGATGTGGACGACTTCCCGGCCGTTCTTGAGGACGCTCAATTGGGGTTTGATGCCGCCCGATTCGTCGAGGACGTCTCCGGCGAGATCGGCGAACTCGGACTCCAGTGCGGCGAGGACGTCGCCGACACTCGAGCCGGCCTCGAACTCCCGCTCGATCGACTTTTGACCGACCGCCTCGCGAAAGTTCGCGAAAAACCGGAGCTCGAGAGCGATCGTCTCGCCGTCCGGGTCGGCGCGTGCGTCGCTCATAGGTCTGAGAGCCGGATGCCGTCCTCGACGAGGCGGGCGTTGCGTTCGCGGTCGAGTTGGGTGGCGAGCCACCCGTGGTCGTACAACTGCTCGATCAAGTCCGCATAGAGGTTCCGCCAGGCGATGGCGAAGATCGGCGACTGCCCCCACGCACGGAGTTCGGGGACGAACGCGTGAAACCGCTCGACGCGGTCCTCGAAGTGCTCGATGATGTCGAGGATCCGGGTGGCGGCCTCGCCGTCGTCGTCGGCGGTCTCGATCGCGCTCCGCACCCGGGCGTTGTAGCCCTCCACAGCGCGTTGCATGTCCTGGCGGGCGCCGGCGTCGTCCTCGGGCAGGGAGTCGAGGAGCGGCTTCGGGACGCCGAGTTGGATCTCGTCCATACACGGCGATGGCGCGCCACGAATAAAAAGCTACTCGGGTGTGTCAGCGCTCCGCACAGTGCCGGACGTCGACCGCGACGCCACGCGAGCCCTCGACCATCGCGCGGCCGTGCGAGGCCGCGCGGCCGACGCCGAACGCCTTCGGCCCCTCGAAGACGACCTCGTCGCCCGGCCGGATCGCGTCGTCGGCGTCGACCACACCGGGGGCGAGGACGCTCCCGCTCGGCACGAAGCCGTCGATGTCGACCCGTTTCGTCGGCATGCCGCTTTCGATCCACGCGCGCGCGCCGGCGAGCGTCAACGACAGCGTGCCGTATTGGGGAACCATCGTCGCCAGGTGTTCGCCCTCGGCGTCCCTGACACGCAGTTTGGGGTAGAACCCGTCCGTCGTCGCGTCGGGCCCGAACACCGCGTCACCCCCGCCGTCGCCGAACTGGAAGTCCGCAATCGCCCGCACCGTTGCGAGTTCGCGCTCGCTCTTGTAGTAGGTATCCTCGCCGTCGAGGGCCGCCGAGAGGGCGGCCAGGGACTCGTCGGTGGTCGGATGTCCCGACGCGGTGTACTCGAAGTCGATCCCGAGCGACGCCTCGACGCGCTCGCAGATCTCGCGGTAGTCGGCCGGGACGTGGGCGATGTGGCGGTCGTAGTCGGCGCGCTCGAGGTAGCGCTCGAGGACCGCGGCGACGAACTCGATCTCCGTTTCGGTCCACTCGCCCGTCACGACGCTGTCGTAGTGTTGGGCCGGATAGGTCGTCTCGAGTTCGTTCGGGACGACGCCGATCGGCGAGGTCATCGAGACGACGTGGCCCCGGTAGCCGATCGCGCGGGCGAACTGCTCGTGGCTCTGGGAGTCGCTGTAGGGTTTCCGGGCCGAACAGGGCAAAAGCACCACGGGCGCGTCGAGGCGGCGGCGATACCGCGTCGTCACCCGCTCGGCGAAGCGCTGGATCTCGGGGCGTCGGAGGGTGTCGTCCGTCGCCGCCAGCAGTTCGTTGCGCCGGAACATCGGCGTCCGCTCCTCGAGGTAGCCGTACTGCTGGTCGAGACGACGGACCGTCGCCGTCAGCCACGCCTCGTGACGGGCCTGTCCCTCGACGTAGTCGCGGAGGCGGCCCTCGTCGATCCGGCCCCGAACGCGGGCGAGTTCGGCCGCGAGCGCGGTGGCGTTGTGCTCGGCGCAGTCAGTCCGATCGAACGAGTCGATGCCGCTCCGGCAGGCCGGGCAGGGACACGGCAACTCCTCGAGGTCCTCGAGGAACGCCTCGCCGTCGGTCGTGAGGTAGAACCCCTCGAGACCCCGCGCTCTGGCGCGTTTCTCGTCGACGAGGTCGACGCCGGCGTAGGCGAGCGTGGCGACGTTGGCGGGCGTCGCGGCCCCGGGGCAGTACAGTGCGGCGTCGTCGGGGATCGACCGCTTGAGGGACAACAGCGCCTCGACGAACGCCTCGGCGTGGCCGACGTAGCCGCCGGCGTTCGAGAGCACGTACGCGTCGGCCCCGTAGTCGTCGGCCGTCGTCGGCGAGACGACCGCGGCGCTCGGGAACTCGACGTCGTCGGGGTCAGTGCCGAAGGCGTCCTCGACGGGCGGTTCGGTTCCGGGGGGGAGCGCCCGGTGGGGCAGGATCGTCAGGGCGGACGCCTCGCCCGCCGAGACGGACTGGTCGGCGTGCCAGCGGCTCCCGCCGTCCTCGACGACGTCGTCGGCGAGGGCGGGCGTCGGGAGGGGTCCGGGGAGTCGCAACTCCCCCCGGCGGGCCGCGCCGTCGCGGCCGTGGATCTCGAAGTACTCGGTCATGCCCGTCCGTCCACGCCGGGGCGGTAACTGTCCGTCGGTTCCGCCCGCGGCCGCGTCACGGTGACCCGGACGCCTCGAGGGTGTTGTCTATCAGCTCACGGACGCTGCCGCAACACAGATCCCTGCCCGAACACCGCTACGCTGTAGTAACCATCGCAAGTGATTACACATCGATCGCACTGCCATCGTGCGATCGAGTGTGCAGTGCCTTCCGATCGCTACTATACACCCCCGATCGAGTGTCTGCAAACACGGTGGCAGACACTCGCCGCGTGTCCACAGCGGCCACAGATGCGACGGGAAGCGAACTGAGATCGCCGAACCCTTTTATTCGAAAGCGACCAACGAACGGCCGTGTCGGAATCGGACGACCACCGTCGGTACTTCCCATACGAGGAGCCCTACGACCACCAGAGAGACGCGATGGGGCGGATCCGGGAGGCGCTCGTCGAGGAGCGGGACGTGCTCTTCGAGGGGGCCTGCGGGACCGGGAAGACGCTCGCTTCCCTGGTGCCGGCCCTCGAATACGCGGCGGCGGCGGGCAAGACAGTCCTCATCACCACCAACGTCCACCAGCAGACCAGACAGTTCATCGAGGAGGCCCGCGCGATCGCCGAAACGGAGCCGATCAGAGCCGTCGTCTTCCGCGGGAAGGCATCGATGTGTCATATCGACGTGGGCTACGAGGAGTGTCAGGCGCTCCGGGACACGACCCGCGAGCTGGTGGACAAAGAGCGCGACATCGCCGAACTCGAGGAGCGCGAGGGGGAACTCCTCGAGGCGAGCCGCGGGGGAAACGGGGCGGCTGCCGACGCCCGCGGGACGGTGCTCTCGGAGCTGGAGGATCTGGAGACCGGGGCCGAAGCCATCCGCGAGGAGGAGACCATCTGCGAGCGCTACTACAACAATCTCACCGCCGACACCGACGCGTTCTACGGGTGGCTCTACGAGGACGTCCGGACGCCCGAGGAGATCTACGAGTACGCCCACGGCCGGGACCTCTGTGGGTACGAGTTGCTGAAGGAGGGAATGGAGGGCGTCGACCTCGTCGTCTGTAACTACCACCACCTCCTCGATCCGACGATCCGCGAGCAGTTCTTCCGCTGGGTCGGCCGCGACCCCGAGGACATCGTCGCCGTCTTCGACGAGGCCCACAACGTCGCGGATTCGGCCCGCGATCACGCGACGCGGACGCTCGCCGAGCGGACCATAGAGGGCGCGCTCGACGAGCTCGAAGGGGTCGAGGACGCCCGGGCGGAGCCGGCGGCGAACGTCGTCGGGGCGTTTCGGGAGGCGCTCGTCGAGACCTACGAGGACTCCTTCGGGTTCGGGGAGCGCGAATCGATCGGCGAGGAGTGGACCGACGTGGCGATCGACAACGAAACCGGGCGCGACGACCTCTCGGTCGGCTTCCTGCGGAACTACACCGGACAGGGGTTCGGGGCCGACCTGGAGGCGGCGCTCGCGCTCGGGGAGGAACTCGACAGGCGTTACGAGCGAGCCTACAAGGAGGGCGAGACGACGACCCGCAAGGAGTGTCCGACGCTGACCGCGGCGGGCTTCATCGAGCGCTGGATGGAATCGAGCGTCGAGCCCGGGCAGTACCCGGTCGCGGGCGTCCGGCGGGCCGAGACCGGCGTCGTCGGACGGGCCGAACTGTACACGTGCCTGCCGAGACAGGTCACCGAGCCGCTGTTCGAGGAGCTGCACGCGACGATTCTGATGAGCGCGACGCTTCGGCCCTTCGACGTCACCGAGGACGTGTTGGGTCTCGATGACCCGCTCACGATGGCCTACGGCGAGCAGTTCCCCGAGTCGCGGCGACGCACCTACGCCGTCGAGACGCCCGCACTCTTCGCGAGCAAGCGCGACGATCCCGCGGTCCAGCGCGAGGTCGGCGACGTCGTCGAGGACACGATTCGATTCACTCCGGGGAACACGCTCGCCTTCTTTCCGAGTTACGCCGAGGCCGAACGGTACTACCACCGCTTCGCCGGCGAATCGACCCCCTTCCTCGACGAGCCGGGGACGCGCGCCGAGGAGCTCCGTCGGGAGTTCGTCGCGGCCGACGACGCCGTGTTGTTCACCTCGCTTTGGGGGACGCTCGCGGAGGGCGTCAGCTTCGATGACGACGACGCCCGGAGCGTGATCGTCGTCGGGGTGCCGTATCCCCACCTCGACGACCGAATGGAGGCCGTCGAGCGCGCCTACGAGGGGGCCTTCGGCGACGGCGACGGGGAGGCAGGGTGGCGCTACGCCGTCGAGATACCGACCGTCCGAAAGACCCGGCAGGCGCTCGGCCGCGTCGTGCGCTCGCCCGAGGACTTCGGCGTCCGCGTGCTGGTCGACGAGCGCTACACCGGATCGAGGCGCTCGGAGCTGGGCGAGTACAGCGTCTACCCGAGTTTCCCGCCGGAGGAGCGAAGCGAGCACATCGACATCGAGCCGGGAAAGCTGAAGTTCGCGCTGTTGAACTTCTACGCCGATATGGACGCCTGGGAGGGGTCGCCGCCGGAGCCATGAGCCTGGATCTCGAACCCCGAGCGGAAAAACGCCGGACGAGGGACGGAAGCGGCCCCCGGTGGGACGTCATCAGGGGCGACGTCCTCGAGCGCGACGGGTACGCCTGTCAGCGCTGCGGGTACGAAGCCAGCGTGGGGGACCCGGATCAGGAACTCGAGGTCCACAACACCGAGGCACTCGGGTCGCCATCGCTCGGGGATCTCGACGGGCTGGTGACGCTGTGTCGGCCCTGCCACGCGACGCTGCACGGCGACGATCCGGCGTACGGCGATCTCGGCGACGACGCGCCGATGTTTCCCCGTCCCGAGGCCCCGCCGGCGGTCGCGACGATGCGATCGGAGCGCCAACACGTCTGCGAGCGGTGTCAGCTGGTCGCCGACGAGGCTGGCGAACTCGCGGCCTACACCGGGGCGGACCGGCCGCACGCCCTCTGTAAGCCCTGTGCCGGCGCGCTGCTGGAGGTCGGCTACGGCCCGGACGCGTTCGAGACCGCCGGGCGATTCGACGCGGAGGCGTTGCGGGCGCGGGCGGGCGACGCGCCGGTGCGGCCCTCGCTGTTGGCTTCGGGGCCGGTCCGGGCGACTCGCCCGCCCGAGACGG
Organism: Natronomonas moolapensis 8.8.11; assembly: GCF_000591055.1. Taxonomy (GTDB): domain Archaea; phylum Halobacteriota; class Halobacteria; order Halobacteriales; family Haloarculaceae; genus Natronomonas; species Natronomonas moolapensis. The sequence continues at coordinate 2,843,585 of NC_020388.1, forward strand.
CGATCGAACGGTTCGTCCACGACACCCCGATCCGGTACGTCGCCAACCCAATCGGCGTCACCGTCCTGTTCGTCCTGTTGGGCGTGCTCGCGTCGTTTTATTTGTTCTGAGTCCCATCGGCGGGGACCGATCGCGTGTTCCGTCGGACGAACGGCCCAAACCGCCGGTCTCAAACCGGGTACTCGGCGTCGGGATCGACGACGCGGTCGGCCTCCGGCGGCATCCGCCAGTCGGTCGCGAGTTCGAGAAACTGCACCAGCATGCGGCCGGTCGCCCCCCAGACGGTGTAGCCGTCGACCCGGAAGTAGTGGATCCGGATATCGCCGTAAAAGGAGTGTTCGCGACGCTCGGACTCGTAGTTGTCGAGGTCGGTGAGATCGGCGACGGACAACACCGCGATCTCGGCGACCTCGCCCTCGTAAGGGACGTACTCGCGGTCGGGGATCCGGCCGACGAACGGGCGGACCGAGTAGTTCGACACGGTCGGGATGTCGTCGAGGCGCCCGACGATCTCGGCGTTGTCGGGGTCGAGGCCGACCTCCTCGAAGGCCTCGCGTTTGGCCGTGGCCTCGAGCGTCTCGTCGACGGGTTCGCGCCCGCCACCCGGGAAGCTCATCTGACCGGGGTGTTCGCCGAGGTGGTCGGCGCGTTTCGTAAAGAGCAGGTGGGTGCCGTCCGGGCGCGAGACGACCGGCACGAGGACTGCGGCCTCCCGGTCCCCCTCGACCGCCTCGGCCGGCTCGTGGGCCACGACCCGCTCCCAGTCCATACCCGGAATACGCGCTCGATGTTAATAGTTGGTCCCCTCGCCGACCGCGTCGAGTCGGGCCCTGAGCCCGGAGAGGTCGTGGGCGCCCCAGGCCTCGAGATCGTAGCTGACGTCGACGAGTTCGGCCGCGCGGGCCTCGTCCTCGCATCGTGCGGCCTGGACGGCTGCCTCGCGAAAGCGGGCGAGCGCGGCGGCGGCGGCGGGTTCCCGATCGAGAGTCCGCCCGTCGGTCTCGAGGATGTGCGGGAGGTCCTCCGCGCCGTCGGGGAGTTCGGGGAACGCCGTCGGCCCCGGGACGAGGAGTCGCCCGTCGCCGCGGTCGACGCCGACGAGCGCGAACGCCGCGAGCGCGGCGTCGACGTCGCTCTCCGGTGGCTCCGCGCCGCGCCGGTAGGCGAGTTCCGAGAGCGCCGTCTCGAGTTCCGGCCGGGACAGCGCGCCGAAGAGGTCGACGACCCCGGCCACCTCGTCGGGCGTGAACATGATTGGCCGTCACTCGTCGGCCGAGCGACGTGAACGTTCCGGCACCGCCGGGGATCGCCTCGGGGGCCGTCCTGCGCATCGGTCAGGTTTAACCCGCCGCCGCCGGACATCCGGGTATGATCCTCTCGGACACCGACATCCGGCGGCGGCTGACCGACGGCGACCTCGTCGTCGACCCGCTGGCCGACCCGGAGTTGCAGATCCAGCCGGCGAGCATCGACCTCCGTCTCGGCCGGGAGTTCCTGGAGTTCAAACGCACCAACATCCCCTGTATCCACCCGAACAGCGAGCAGGAGGTCGACGAGTACGTCGAAGAGACCCACGTCAGCGAGGGCGAGGAGTTCATCCTCCACCCCGGCGACTTCGTCCTCGGGACGACCAAAGAGCGCGTCGAGATCCCCGACGACCTCCTCGGGACGGTCCAGGGGCGCTCCTCGCTGGGCCGGCTCGCGGTCGTCATCCACGCGACCGCCGGCATCGTCGACCCGGGGTACCGCGGCCAGATCACCCTCGAGCTGTCGAACCTCGGGACGGCCCCCGTGGCCCTGCAGCCCGACATGCGTATCTCACAGGTCATCTTCACCGAGTTGCAAAGCGCCGCCTCGGAGCCCTACGGAAGCGATCGGGGCTCGAAATACCAGGATCAGGCGGGACCACAGGCCTCGCGGATCCAGTCCGACGAGGAGTTCGGCGGGGGGCAACTCGACCGATGAAGTTCATAGAGGAGGTCGTCGTCGAGGAGTTCGTTCCGACGTTCCGGACGATGCTGGCGGGCGAGCTCCGCGAGCGCGGCCGCACCCAAAGCGAGGTCGCGGAGCTTCTGGGGATCAGCCAGAGCGCGGTCTCGAAGTACGCCCACGGGGAGGTCGAAACCAACGAGCAGGTCGCCGGCGACGAGGCCGTCCGCGAGTTGGTCGAACGGCTCGGCGAGGGGCTCGCAAACGGCGACGTGAGCCGCGCGCAGGCGCTCGTCGAGGCGGAGGTGCTCGTCCGGCAACTCGAACGCGGCGGCGTCCTCGCCCGCGTCCACGAATCGGCGTACCCGCCGATCGCCGACTACGACGGGCCGATCGACATCCACGATCCCGAGGGGGAGTTTCGGATGACAGAACGGGTGCGGTCGTCGGTCCGCCGGGGCGTCAGGGCCCTCGAGAACACGAGCGGGTTCGCCGCCCACATCCCGGCGGTGGGCTCGAACCTCGTCGAGGCGCTGCCCGACGCGACGACGATCGACGGCGTTGCGGGCGTGCCGGGGCGGATCCTCGATATAAAAGGGCGCGCGACCGTCCCCGGGGAACCGGAGTTTGGCGTCTCCGAGCACGTCGCCTCGCTGTTGCTCGCTGCCCGGGCGGCCGGCTCGGAGGCGCGGGCGGCGCTCAACGTCCGGTACGACCCGGAGACACTCGAAGCGCTCGAGGCCGCCGGCTACGCGGCAGTGGCGTTCGACGCCGAAGCCGACGTCGAGGCCGCGGTCGCCGAGGCCGTCGGCGAGAACCCGACGGCGGACGCGCTGTATCAGACCGGCGGATTCGGCGTCGAGCCGATCTGTTATATACTCGGGCCGGATGCTCCGGCCGTCGTCGAGGCTGTGCGGCACGTCACCGAGTGACGTTCGATGGGCGAGGAAAACAGCGCGAGCGACGAGATAGGACGTTCGGTCTCGGGTTCGTCGGAGTAACGAGTGGGACGGTTCGGAGTAACGAGTGGGACGGTTCGGAGTCGCTCGGGGAGATAGCGACAGGACTCATACAGATGGACGAACTCGTATGACACCGACGCACGAGTGATCCGCCGGTCACGCCGTCGAACGACGTGCGCCTCGTGCGTCGTGTGTCCGTTCGTTTGGCCGTCAGTATCAGTCGTCGGCGGGTTCGGGGCTGGCCGTCATTTCGACGGCGGGGCCGTCGACGCCGAGTTCGTCGATCGCGGCCTGCGCGGCGCGCTTGCCGGACAAAAGCATGGCTCCGAACGTCGGCCCCATCCGCGGGAGGCCGTGCGTCGTCGCCGTCGCCATCCCCGTCGCGATCAGGCCGTCGTGGACCACGCCGGTGTGCTCGACGACCGCGTCCTCGCTCTCGGCGACCCACATCGAGTCGTGGCCGGGCGAGTCGTGGCCGGGCGCGCCGTATTGGCCGTCCTCGGTGTTGTCCATCCCGGTGTTGTGCTCCTCGGCGTGTTCGATGCCGGGGGCCTCGAGGACGCCTCGCTCCTGGAGTTTCGAGACCGCAACGGCGTCGTGGCCGGTCGCGTCGATGACGAGGTCGGCCTCGACGGCGATCGGGTCAACGCAGGTGATCTCCCGCGGCAGGGCGTGGACCGGCGTCCAGTTCATCACGATGCCGCCGACGCGGTGGTCCTCGCGGATGACGATGTCGGTGAACTCCGTCATGTTCTGCATCTTCGCGCCGGCGTCGCAGGCGGCCTTGATGAGCCCCGAACAGGCCTCTGGGCCGTTGGCGACGTGGAGGCCTTCGGCCTCGTCGGTGTCGGTGTAGTCGACGTCGAGTTCGTCGAGCACCGTCTGGGCCGGATCGCGGACGGTCACCTTGTTCATGAGGAAGCCGCCGAGCCAAAAGCCGCCGCCGAGGTAGTTGTTCTTCTCGACGATCATCGTCTTTACGCCGCGTTCGGAGAGTTCTTTCGCCGCCATCAGCCCCGAGGGACCGCCACCGACGATGATCACGTCGGATTCGGTGAACTCCATGAACTCGTCGGTCCACTGGCTCCCGATCGCTCGTGTTACTTCCGCCTCGCCGACGTCGCTGAACTCGTTGAACTGCGTCATACAACCAAGTGGTACCATCTCCGAATACAAAGTAGTTGGGGTCGAAAGCGCGGCGGGACAGGGGTTCGTAAGGGTTAGGGCCTCACGCCCGGAAGGCGAGCATATGAGCGACACCGACGAGGAGACGGAGGGGCCGGCGGTCCCGCTCGGCGAGGGCGAACCGGTCGAGGGCGCGCCGCTCGCGCGGGTGGCATCGCGGCTACACTACGCCATCGGAAAGAGCGACGTCGTCCGCCGGGAGGGCGATACGGTCGTCCGGACCCCCGACGGCCCCCGCGAGTTGGCGGCGATCCTGGAGGAGACGGACGAGGTGTACTTCGACACCAGACGCGCCTTCGAGACGGCCGTCCGGGACGTGATCGGTACCGGGCCGATCCCGACGGCCGAGGAGTAACGCGTCGAGACCCCACCATCACCTGTTTGTACGTCCGGGTTATACTCCCGCGTATGAGCGACATGCGCGCCGCGGCACCGATGGAAAAGCCGGTCGTGTTGACCGTCGCCGGCAGCGACTCGGGCGGCGGGGCCGGCATCCAGGCCGACCTCAAGACGATCGAGGCGACCGGCGGGTTCGGCGTCTCAGCGATAACCGCCATCACCGCCCAGAACACGACCGGCGTCGAGTCGAGTCACCCCCTCCCGATAGCGGAGATCACCGCCCAGATCGACGCCGTCCGCGAGGACTTCGACGTGCGGGCCGTCAAGACCGGGATGTTGGCGACCGCAGAGGTCGTCGAGACGGTTGCCGACTACGCGGCGGGGGTCGACGCGCCCGTCGTCGTCGATCCCGTGATGGTCGCCACGAGCGGGGATCGACTGTTGACCGAGGCCGCCGAGACCGCCTACGAGGACCTCCTCGCCGAGGCGGCGCTCGCGACGCCGAACGCCGACGAGGCGGCCGTGCTGACGGGAATCGAACCGACCGACGAGGCGAGCGCGATGGCGGCGGGGCGGGAACTCCGTTCGATGGGAGCCGAGGCCGCCCTTATAAAAGGCGGGCACGTTCCCGGGGCGGCGGTGCTCGACGTCCTCGTCGGTCCCGACGGAGCGGAGACGATGCGGCACCCCCGTATCGACACCGAGGCGACGCACGGTTCCGGCTGTACGCTCTCGGCGACGATCGCGACGCGACTCGCGCGCGGCGTACCCCTCGAAACGGCGGTCGAACGCGGCGTCTCGTTCATGGAGCGGGCGGTGCGGTACCACCACGCCGCCGGGACGGGGCCGGGCGCGGTGCATCACCTCGTCGACCTCCGGAACGAGGCCGGCCGCGCCGAGGCGACCGAGACCGTCCGGGAGGCGATCGATCGGCTCGCGGAGGGCGGCGGGGACGGGTCCGGATCCGCCGCCTCGGCGATCGACAACGTCGCCAGCGCGACCCCGTACGCCGAGACGGACAGAGACGTCGCGGCGGTCGAGGGCGGGTGGCCGCCGGGGGCGGACAGCGCCGCCCCCGGCCGGATCCGCTTCGGCGCGGCCCCGGCACTCGGGGCGGCGCTGCTCGACGGACGCGAGCGCGACCCCGACCTCCGGGTCGCGCTCGCGTGTCGCCCCGACGTCGACCTCGAGGACGCGCTCGACGCCTCGCCGTGTGTCGTCGCCGACGTCGACGGCGGGGGGATCGCCGTACTCTCCGAAGACATCGACGCCGCGCTCGAAGCGGTCGAGACCGCCCACTCCGCGTGAACGACCGTCGGCCGTCGACCGGTATCGACACGATAGACGGTGGGCACAGGGGCACACGGATGGATGCGCCGAGAGCGCGAGTCAGTTATAAGCGAACGGACGGAGGAACGCGGGGGCTTATAAACAGGTGGGTGGACGGGCACGGCTAGTTGATAAATATCGGCACGCCGGTGGGACGTGGCACCCGAACGGTTCGTCCGCGTCGCGACGACGACCGTCGGCATCGAAGCCAGCACCGCCCTCTATCGGGACGTCCTCGGCGACGTGTTTGTACTGGGCAACGACGGCGACGTGTCGGTGCTGGGTAACGACGGCGACGTGTCGGTACTGGGCAACGACGGCGACGTGTCGGTGCTGGGTAACGACGGCGACGTGTTTATTTCGGGCGACGACGGCGGCATATTCAGACAACGGCGACGACAGCGGCCCTCCTCGGGGCCGGCCGAAGCCGCGGCCGACCCGTCACTCTTTAACGGCCTGCACCCCCCGATTCGGGCATGAGTTCGGGCATCGTCGCGGAGTTCTTCGAGTTGAAGGCCGACAGCGGGGCCGACCTGCTGGCGATGCAGATGGGCGATTTCTACGAGTTCTTCGGCGAGGACGCCGAGTTGGTCGGCGAGGAGCTCGATCTGAAGATTTCGGAGCGCTCCTCGGGCGGCGAGCGCTACGCGATGGCCGGGGTGCCGGTCGACGAACTGACGCCGTATATAAAAGCGCTCGCCGAGCGGGGCCACCGGGTCGCCGTCGCCGACCAGCGCGACGAGGACGGCGACATCGTCCGCGAGGTGGTCCGGATCGTCACCCCCGGGACGCTCCTCGAGACCGACCGATCCGACGCCCAGTACCTCGCGAGTGTCGCGTGCGACGGCGAGGACGCCTACGGACTCGCGGTCTGTGACGTGACGACCGGGCGCTTTCGGGCGACGACGCTGTCGGGCGGGGACGCTGCCGCCCGGACGCTCTCGGAACTGTACCGCTTCGATCCCGTCGAGGTGCTGCCGGGGCCGCGAGTCCGAAGCGACGACGACTTCCTCGCGTCGGTCCGCGAGGAGTTGAACGCCCGGCTGACGCTGCACGAGACGGAGGCGTTCGCGCCGGGGCGGGCACGACACCGGCTCGTCGAACAGTTCGGCGACGCCCCCGAGAGCGTAGGGCTTTCCGAAACCGCCGTCGCCGCGGCGGGGGCGGCGATCGACTACGTCGAGGCGACGGGCGTCGGCGCGCTCGCCTCGATCACCCGGATCGGCGCGTACGAACCCGACGATCACGTCGCCGTCGACGCGACCACACAGCGGAACCTCGAGGTGACCGAGCCGATGACGCCGGGCGGGCGGACGCTGTTCGGGACGATCGACCACACCGAGACGAGCGCCGGCGGACGACTCCTCAGAGAGTGGCTCACCCGGCCGCTGCGCCGGGCGGGGACCCTCGAAGCCAGACACGACGCCGTCGACGCCCTCCTCGGGGACGCCCTGGTCCGGGAGGGGATCGCGGAGGCGCTCTCGGGGGCTTACGACGTCGAGCGCGCCGCCTCCAGGGCTGTCTCGGGGAGCGCCGACGCCGACGCCCTGTTGCGCGTCCGGGAGACGCTGGCGCTGGTGCCCGACCTTTACGAACGCATCGATGGCTCGCCGGAGCTGGCCGACTCGCCGGCCGCGGCGCTGTTCGCGGAGCTCGACCGGGCCGCGATAGCCGACCTCCGGTCGGAGCTGGAGGCGCTCGCCGACGACCCCCCGAAGACGCTGCACGAGGGTGGGCTGATCGAACGCGGCTACGACGAGACCCTCGACGAGCTGGTCGCCCACCACGAGGCGGCCCTCGAGTTCTTCGAGACCCTCGAGGAGCGCGAGAAGCGCCGCCACGGCTTCTCGCGGGTGACGGTAGGGCGGAACAAGACCGACGGCTACTACGTCCAGATCCCCAAATCCGAGGCCGGGTCGGTGCCGGAGGAATACGAGGGCATCAAGACGCTGAAGAACGCCGAACGGTACGTCTTCGAGGCGCTCCGCGAGAAGGAACGGGAGATATTCCGGCTGGAAGAAAAGCGCGGCGAGCGCGAATACGAAGCGTTCTGTCGGCTCCGGGCGTCGGTGGCCGACCGGGCGGACCTGTTGGGGGCGGTCGGCCGGGCGCTCGCGGAACTCGACGCCTACTGCTCGCTCGCGACCCACGCCGCACGGCAGGGGTGGACGCGGCCGGAACTGGCCGACGAGCGCGTCCTCGACATCGAGGCCGGGCGCCACCCAGTCGTCGAGACCGAGACCCAGTTCGTCCCGAACGACCTGTATCTCGACCGGGAGCGGCGGTTCTTGCTCGTCACCGGCCCGAACATGTCGGGCAAGTCGACCTACATGCGGCAGGCCGCGCTCGTGACGCTTTTGGCGCAGGTCGGCTCGTTCGTCCCCGCCGACTCGGCGCGAGTCGGCATGGTGGACGGGATCTACACCCGCGTCGGCGCGCTCGACGAACTCGCGGGCGGGCGCTCGACGTTCATGGTCGAGATGGAGGAGCTCTCGAACATTCTCCACTCGGCGACCGACGAGTCGCTCGTCGTCCTCGACGAGGTCGGCCGCGGCACCGCGACCTACGACGGCATCTCGATCGCGTGGGCGGCCACCGAGTACCTCCACAACGAGGTCGGCGCGTTCGCGCTGTTTGCGACCCACTATCACGAGTTGACGTCGCTGGCCGAGGAGTTGCCCCGCGTCGAGAACGTCCACGTCGCCGTCGCGGGGGAGCCGAACGCAGCGGTGGAGGCGGGAACGGAGACGGAGACGAGCACGGAGACGGAGCCGAGCACGGATGCGGCGTCCAACGGGGGCGTCACCTTCCTCCGGACGATCGAACCGGGGGCGACCGACCGATCCTACGGCGTCCACGTGGCCGACCTGGCAGGCGTCCCGGCGCCCGTCGTCGACCGGGCCGGCGAGGTGCTCCGGCGGCTCCGCGAGGAGCGAGCGATCGAGGCGAGAGGGGGCGACTCCGGGGCGCCGGTACAGACGGTGTTCGACCTCGGGAGCGGGGAGTTTCACAGCGACGACGGACACCCGGACGGCGACGACGCGGTCGGCGAGAGTGCGTCCGACGACGGCGATGCGGGTGCGGTCGACCCGGAAGCGGCAGCCGTCCTCGACGAGATCCGCGAGACGGCGCTCGCCGAGACCTCGCCCGTCGAGTTGATGAACCGGGTCGGGGAGTGGCAACGCCGCCTCGGGGAGGAACCGGACGCCGACGACCGAGCCAGCGGGGGCGAGCGAAACGGTTAGGCCCGCCCAGACACACCGTCGAACCGAGACGCGATGTCACGGGAGATCAGGGAGCTCGACGCCGAGACGCGCGATCGGATCGCCGCCGGAGAGGTCGTCGAGCGCCCGGCCTCCGTCGTCAAGGAACTGGTGGAGAACGCCCTCGACGCCGACGCGGGCCGGATCGAGGTGGCCGTCGAGGCGGGCGGGACCGACCGGATCGTCGTCTCGGACGACGGCGTCGGGATGACCGAATCCGACGCCCGCCTGGCGGTCGAAGAACACACCACGAGCAAGCTCCGGGACGTCTCCGACCTCGATTCGATCGGCACGCTCGGCTTCCGCGGGGAGGCGCTGCACGCCATCGGCTCGGTCGCGCGCCTGCGGATCGAGACGAAGCCGCAGGGCGAGGCCTACGGCACCGAGTTGGTCGTCGAGGGCGGCGAGGTCGCCTCCTGTGGCCCGACCGGCTGCCCGGAGGGGACGACCGTCGAAGTGGTCGAACTCTTCGGGAACGTCCCGGCCCGCCGGAAGTACCTCAAGACGGAAGCGACGGAGTTCGACCACGTCGCCCGGATCCTCACCGGCTACGCCCTGGCCCGCCCCGACGTCGCGGTGTCGCTCTCGCGGGACGGCCGCGAGACGTTCGCTACGACGGGCGACGGCGACCGCACGGGCGCGGTGATGGCGGTGTACGGCCGCGACGTAGCCGAGTCGATGGTCCCCGTGGAGTACGAGGGCGAGGGGGAACAGCCGGTGGCGGGCGTCGAAGGGCTCGTCAGCCACCCCGAGACGAACCGGGCGGGCAGCGAGTACGTGACGACGCTCGTCGACGGCCGGTACGTGACCGCGAGCGCGGTCCGGGAGGCGGTCGTCGACGCCTACGGCGACGGCCTCGCGCCGGATCGGTACCCGTTTGCCGTCGTCGATCTGCGGCTCCCGCCGGGCGGCGTCGACGTGAACGTCCACCCCCGCAAGCTGGAGGTGCTGTTCGCCGAGGAGGCGGCGGTCAAATCGGCCGTCACCGAGGCCGTCGAGACGGCGCTCTTGGGGTCGGGGCTGCTCCGGTCGCGTGCGCCGCGCGGGCGGTCGGCCCCCGAGCAGACCGATGTGTCGCCCGGGACCCCCGACGACGCCGGCGACGACGCGGAAACGAGGGGAGGGTCCGATGAAAAAAGCCCGGAGGATCGAGACGTGTCCGGGAAACGCGACGGTCGGAGCGACGGCCACGGCGATCGGAACGACGCCGACGAACGGGTGCGAAGCGTCGACACCGGGGCGGACGAGGCGCCCACCGCGGAAGCCGGGGGGACCGCCACCGACGGAGCGGACGGGGCAGCTGTGACCGCTTCGGACCCGGAGGGCACGCGTTCGCGAGACCGCACCGAAAGCGGGTCCCGAACGTCGGATTCGGGCGCGACGGGCGACGTCGGGGCGGCGGCCGACGCCGACGGAACCGGCTCGGATCCCGAACCCCCGTCGGGGCCGACGACCCAGCGGACCCTCGACGGCGGGGAGACGACGGGGACGCCCGAGGGGTTCGATCGGCTCCCCGACCTGCGCGTCCTCGGGCAGTTCGACGACACCTACCTCGTCGCGGAGTCGGCGGACGGGCTCGTCTTGATCGACCAACACGCCGCCGACGAGCGGGTGAACTACGAGCGGTTGCGGGAGCGCTTCGCCGGCGACGTCACTACCCAGACGCTGACCGACCCGGTGGCGGTCGGCGTGACCGCCCGCGAGGCGGCGCTCGCCGAGGAGTACGGCGACGCGCTCTCGCGGCTGGGGTTCAGGACCCGCCTCGACGAGGGGACGCTTTCGGTGACGACGGTACCGGCGTTTCTCGCCGACCACGTGGGCGAAGCCGCACCGGAACTCGCCCGCGACCTCCTCGGGGAGTTCGTCGGCGGCGACCCCGAGGGAACCGTCGAGTCGGTCGTCGACGACGTGTTGGGCGATTTGGCGTGTCACCCCTCGATCACGGGACACACGTCGCTGCGGGAGGGGACCGTCGAGGCGTTGCTCGAAGCGCTCGACGGCTGTGAAAACCCCTACGCGTGCCCGCACGGGCGACCGACGGTCATCGAAGTGTCGACCGAGGAGGTCGAGACGCGCTTCGAGCGCGACTACCCCGGCCACGGCGGCCGTCGACGGTAGCGGGCCGCGGGAACCGGGGCGGAAGCCCGTCGAGGCAGCGGCGAGACGGAATCGATTTGTCCGACCAAGGGCTACGTTTCGCAGTGTACGGTCACGACGGGCGACTGGGCGAGGCTGTCGGTCGGGAGGGCCAACACTGATGTTCAAAGGGCCGGACGAGCTCGAACTCACGGAGGGCGGGATCGCGAAACCGCTGTTGTATCTTTCCGTGCCCATCGTCATTACGAACCTGCTACAGACCGCCTACAACCTCGTCGACACGGTCTGGCTCGGCCAGTACTCGACGACGGCGCTCGCGGCCATCTCGTTCGCGTTCCCGATGGTGTTTTTGCTCATCTCGCTCGGGCTCGGAGTGTCGGTCGCCGGGTCCGTCCTGGTCGCCCAGAACGTGGGAGCGGGCGACGAGCGCGCCGCGGAGTACGCCGCCTCCCAGACGATGCTGTTCGCGGTGGTCGCCGCGGTCGGGATCGGGGCCGTGGGGTACGTCTTCGTCGACGACCTCCTCCGAGTGTTCGGTGCCGAACCGGCGACGCTCGTCGCCGCGACCGCCTACATGCGCGTGATCGCGCTCGGGTTGCCCCTGATGTTCGGCTTCTTCGTCTTCATCTCGCTGATGCGGGGGTACGGCGACACCGTCACGCCGATGCTCGTGATGTTCGGTACCGTCGTCGTCAACCTCGCGCTGGACCCGTTTCTCATCTTCGGGTGGACGGTCGTCGCCGACGCCCCGGTCGTGGGGACGGTCTCGTTCCCGGAGTTGGGCGTCGTCGGCGCGGCCTACGCGACCATCATTTCGCGGGGGCTGGCGATGGCGGTCGGCCTCGCGATCATGTTCGCGGGCACGCGGGGTGTGAAGATCCGGCTCGCCGACATGCGCCCCGACGCGGCGTACTTCAGGAAGACCCTCGACATCGGCGTCCCGGCGTCGATCGAGGGGACCGGCCGGGCGATCTCGGTCAACGCGATGCTCGTGGTCGTCGGGAGCTTTCCGACCGCCGTCGTCGCCGGCTACGGGATCGGCGTCCGGATCTTCTCCGTCATCTTCCTGCCGGCCATCGCCGTCTCCCAGGGCGTCGAGACGATGGCCGGACAGAACATCGGCGCGGGGAAGCCCGACCGAGCCGGCCAGGCGGCCCACTTCGCCTCGAAGGCGATGTTCCTGATCCTTGGAGCCGCCGGGGGCCTCATTTTCCTGTTCCCGGAGCCGATCTCGGCGGTGTTCACGAACGATCCCGAGGTGATCGGCGTCGGCGCGGCGTTTCTCCGGTACGTCGCGCTCACGTTCGGGTGCATCGGCGTGATACGCGCCTATACCGGGGCGTTCAGGGGGGCTGGACAGACGCTCGTCGCCGCCGCGATCGCGGTCGTCTTCCTCGGGGGCATTCGCCTTCCGGTCGCAGCGGCGTTGGCTTACGGGGTCGGTCCCGCCACGCTCGAAGTGGCTGGCGTCACCCTCGCGGTGCCGGCGCTGCTCACCGCCATGGGCCCGCCAGGCGTCTGGTGGGGGTTCGTCGTCTCGAACGTCGCCGGCGCGGTCATCGCGTACGCGTGGTTCCGCCGGGGGACGTGGCGCGACGGCGACGTTCGGGGGCCGGCGGGACCGTCCGAAGGGTCGGAGCCGGACGTGGACGTGGATCTCGACGTGGACGACTGAACCGAAGAACGCGAAAAGCGGGCGGCCGCTACCGGAGCCCGTCGAGCCGGAACTCGAAGGCCGCGACCGGGAGTTCGAGGTCGTGCTCGACGAGCACCTTCGGGTGGAGTTCGCCAACGACGCCCACGGACTCGCCGTCGAGGACGACCTCGGCGGCCCGGCCGTCGATGAAGGAGGGGTGGGTCGTCGGCGGCGTCGAGAGCGACGCACCAAACGCGTCCGCGAGCGCCCGGAGCCGCGCCTTGGCGTCCTCGTAGGAGGCGTCCGTCCGGGCGAGCGCGCCGGCGACCGAGCGGTGCTCTTCGATTCCGGTCGACTCCCCGGAATCGACGCCCGCGACCAGTCCGATCTCGGCGAGGTCCTGGGGGTACGCCCGGTGGGTGTTGTTTTCGAGGACCATCAAAAGCGAGGGCAGCGCCCACGTCCGCACCACGGTGTAGGCCTCGCTGTAGGGTTCGGTGATCGTCGGCGGGGCCGACGCGCCGAGGGCGTCGTCACCGGGCGCGAGACCCATCCGGTCGAACAGTTCCGCCTCGTTCGTCATGTGGAAGTTCAACAGGTCCTCGAAGCCGAGGCCGACCAGGGCGTCGCGGGCGGCCTCGGCCAGCCGCGAACTCGCGTGGCGGCCGCCGACGGTCGAGACGTTCGGGTACGTCGGGTCGAGATCGTTGAACCCGTAGGCGCGGCCGACGTCGTCGACGACGTCGGCCGGATGGAGGACGTCGACCCGGTAGGGCGGGATCTCGACCTCGTAGATCAGCCCCTCGTCCGTCGCCGGTTCGGTCGCGGCCTCGCCCGCCGGACCCTCGGCCGCGGCGTCGGACCCGCCGAGCGCCGTGTCGGGGCCGTCGGTTCGGCTGGGGACGGCCTCGAGGGCGACGTCGTCGGGCGCGTCGGGATCCGGGGCGTCCTCGGGTACGCCACGATCCCGCGTCCCGCCGTCGGCGGGCGCCGCGTCGAGGCCGGCCCGTTCGAGCAGGTCGACGACCTCGGTCCCGGGGACGTCGATCCCGAGCGTGCGTTCGATGCGGTCGTGGGCGACGCGTTTTCTCGACGTCGAGAGGTCCGGTCGGTGCAGTTCGCGGTCCCCGTAGCGGATCTCGACGTCCTCGATGCGGCCGCCGCGGGCGTCGAGCGCGTAGCAGACGATCGCGAGCATTCGGTCGATCGTCCACTGGTCGGTGCCGGTCATCTCGACGAGCAGGTCCCGAGAGCCCTCGTCGACCTCGGTCCGCGTGCCGTTGATCACGGGCGGGAACGAAAAGAGGCCGATGTCGTCGTAGATCGCGGGGTAGCGATCCAACCCCTCGACGAGGTCGGCGTATTCGTCGCCGGTCGGGTGGGTCTCGAGCACCTCGGCGGGCGTCCGCTCGGCGTCGTCGTCGAGCGGGACGAACCGGTCGCCGTCGGGGTCGACGCCCCGGTAGGTGATCGTCTTCACCGCGTTCGTCCCCTCGGTCTCGCCCTCCTCGTCGTCGACCCGCTGGCCCTTCAGCATCGCCAGGTCGTGGACGCCGATCGCGCCCTTCGCCCGCCCGCGACCCATCGTCGCGTGGAGTTTCTCCTGGAGCTGGATGAGCGATTCGAGCCGGCTCTCGTCGAGGTCCAGCCCGCGGACGACCGCGCCGGTGACGTAGGGGCGTTCCTCGGGCACCGACCCGTCGACCTCGATCGCCCACTCGGCGTCGTTCGTCTCGGGGACGTAGACGCCGCGGTCGTGGCCGTACTGGTAGCGTAACGATCGGGCGATCCCCTCGACGGAAAGTCGATCGAGCCGGTCGGGGGCGAACTCTAACTCGAAACCGCCCGACTCGGTCTCGCCCTCGAACTCCAGCCCGAGCGAGAAGAGGTCCTCCTTGAGCTCCGCGTCGGGTTTGTGTTCGGCACCCGCCAGTGCCCGCAACTCGTCGGGGTCGACCTCGACGACGGGCATCAGTACACCACCTCCACGTTCCGCAGCAGGTCCAGATCACACAGCGTCCCGTGGACGTCGCGGATGTCCTCGAAGCCATACATCAACATGAGCAGCCGTTCGAGCGCGAGCCCCCACGCCATCACGTCGCACTCGACGCCGAGCGGCGAGAGCACCTCCTCGCGGAAGATGCCGGAGTTGCCGATCTCGATCAGCTCGTCCGTCTCGGGGTGGCGGCCGAACAGCTCGAAGCTCGGCTCCGTGTAGGGGTTGTAGTGAGGCTTGAACTCCAGGTCGGTGATGCCGAAGTGCTCGTAGAACTCGGTGAACGTCCCCATCAGGTCCCGCACCGAGAGCTCCTCGGCCATCACCCACCCCTCGATCTGGAAGAACTCGAGGAGGTGAGTCGGATCGAGCGTGTCGTTGCGGTAGACCTTCTCGACACTGAAGTACCGCTCGGGCGGTTCGAGGTCGCCGGCCGCCTGCCCCGAGAGATATCGCATCGACAACGACGTCGTGTGCCCGCGCAGGGCGACCGCGCGGGCGAAGTCGGCGTCCCACGGCGAGTGATAGCCGTCGCCCTCGCTCCCGACGCCGTTGCGGTGGGCGTCCTCGACGCGCTCGAGGAGGTCCGCCGGGAGGTCGTCCATCGGCGGCACGTCGAGCGCAAAGCGGTCCCAGTGGGTCCGGGCCGGGTGGTCCTGGGGCATGAACAGGCAGTCGTTGATCCAGAAGTCGGCGTCGGCGTGGGGACCCTCCATCTCCCGGAACCCCATGCCGACGAGGACGTCCTTCACGCGGTTGGCGGTCTGTCTGAGAATGTGCGTTTTGCCGCCGGTGACGGTCTCGGCGTCGGCCGCGACGTTGTACTCGGCGAATTCGACCTCGGACCACGCCCCGGAAGTGAGCAACTCGGGGGTGACCGCTCCGACCGTCTCGGCGGCCTCGATACCCTCCATGAGCGCCGTGACACCCTCCTCGGTGAGCCTGACACTCCGGGCGGTCGTCTCGGCGCGCTCGATCAGCCCCCGGCCCTCGAGACGGTCGAGAACGTCGGTCGCGAGGGCCTCGGCCTCGCCGGCGGCGATCGACTCGAGCGCCGCAGCCTCGGGATCGGCCTCGGGGTCGTAGCGGGGGTCCTCGCCGAGGGCGATCGCTCCGTCGTCGATCTCGCCGTACCCCTTCCGGGCGAGATTCGACAGCGCGATGTCGACCTCCGATTCCTCCAAGCCGGATTGGCCGAGGAGTCGACCCATCTCTACGGGCGAGTCGTCGGCCCCCGCCTCGACGGCGGCGGCCCGGAGGCGGAGTTCGGGGAGCCCCGCATCGCGGTAGCGCTCGCCCTCTTCGGTGAGCGTGACGTCCTCGAGGGCGCGTTCCTCGACGTCGACCAGGCCGGCCTCTTCGAGTTCGAAGGCCGCCCGCGTGATCGCGGCCGGGTCCTCGCCGAGCTCTTCGGCGAGGGCTCCGACGGGCGTTCGGTCCGTCGCGCCGGTCGCCTCCAGCAGCGCGAGTTGCGTTTCGGGGAGTTTCATTGTGTCCGGTTGCGGACGGCTGGCTGTTAGCGGTTCCGACTCGCGGGCGCAGTCGCGGAGGTATTCGTATATTCGACACCGGGTGCGGCCGCCGGACGTGTTCATAAACGGAGCCAGATCAGACGAGCTCGATCGACCCCTCGAGGTCGAACGGCAACTGCCCGTGGAGGTAGCCCTCGACGCGGCCGCTGGGACGGGCCCGAAACACCACAGTCGGCTCGTGGCCGACCCGCGGTCGCTCACCCCGGACGGCGGACCACTCGGCGTCGGTGAAGGAGGTACAGTCGACGAAGAGGATCGCGTCTGGATGTTTCGCGAGTTGGTCGCTGCGTTTCGCGCCGCCAGTCTCCTTGACCGCCGCGACGGGGTGGTCGGCGTGCGAGCGCCGCGCCGGCGGTTCCGGGCGCGTGACTTCGAGGAGACGATCGCCGACGGCGAAATCGAGCGCGTGGCCGCTGTCCTGTTCGACCTCCGGGACGAACTCGAGACCGGCGTCCGCGAGGAGCTTCGCGACGGTGAACTCCGACATCGTCGCGCGCATCCGGGTGAGGTCGTACCCCGGCGAGGTGCCGAGCTTCGAGGCCATCGTGTAGCGGTACTCGTCGAGGGTACCGGTCGCGAGCAGCGATTCGTAGAACTCGAGGCCGGCCTCGCGGGTCGCGTCGGGGAAGCCGGCGGCGTCGTCGGCGAAGAACGTCCGGGTCGTGTTCCGGCCGTCCTTCGAGAAGAACACCGGGAGAAAAAACCAGGTGACGTACTCGAACTCGGCGAGCCACGGGTCGGTCACCTCGAGTCTGGCGGTGAGTTCGCGTTCGGCCCACCGCGAGACGGCGTAGGGGGCCTCGGCGAACGTTTCCTTGTCGGTGCGCCAAAGCGCCTCGGGCGTCTCGGTGTTGCCGAGCCAGTAGGCCCGACCGGGGCGGAACGCAAAGAGAGCGAAGTCGCCGTTCGCCATGTCCAACCGGACGGCGTCGTAGCGGTCGTCGCCGACCGAAAACCACGGCTCCTCGAGGCGCGCGCCGAACGTCGCCTCCAGCGGGGCGAGAAGCTGTTCGCGGACGCGGTCGCGCGACCACGTCGCGTTCGATCGGCGGAAGCGAAGGGGGCCTGCCACACTCGAACGTCGGTCCCGAATCGTTTACTGGTTGCGTTTGCGGGGTCGAACACCCGATACATTCATAGTGAACAATGACCAAGGAACGACATACCATGTCAATGGGTGCCTATGACGAAGCCGAACACGAGCGTCGAGAACAGAAGACATCGAGTGTCGACGCCGCCTTCGACGACGAGCGGACGACCTACCGTGGGGAGTTGAAATACGACTCCGGGGACTCGGCGGAAGCACTCATCGACCAGTTCAAACAGATGCGGAAGTGACCGATCGAGCGCTGTCGGACGGCGACTATTTATATATCCCGGAGCATCCGGCGGCGTCGCACGGCGCATCCGGCGGCGTCGCACGGCGCATCCGGCGGCGTCGTTTATATACCCCTGCCGACCCCGGCGTCTCTGTCGGTCCGGGCGCGGACGGCTACTGGCCCCGAACTTCGACGGCCAGCGCCTCGGGAAGCGATCCGCCGCGGCGGTACGGGTCGACCTCGAAGACACCGAGCGTGACGACGACCCGGCCGGCCTCCATCGAGCCGCGCAACACGACGCCGTGGCCGGCGACCGCGAGGAAGGGAACGTCCGGAACCGGCCGGGCAGCGAGGTCGCCACCGGCCGCCGCGACGCTGTCCGAAAGCGCCGCGACGAGAGAGCGTAACAGCCCGGCCCGCTCGAGCGTCGCGTGGTACGGGCCGACGACCTCGGTCCGATCCGCTGTCGTCGGCCCGTCCCACCCGGCCGCGACGGCGTCGGCACACGAGAGCGCGTCCTCGAGTGTCCCGCGGTGGCGATCCAACAGCCGGTCGCGGACGGCCGCGCGCATCAGACCCCTCCGTCGGGACCGGCCGTCGCCGGAGCCGGTCGTCGCCCCGGACGGTGCGGTTCAGGCCGGCCCATCGGTCTCCACCGGATCGGCGGCTGCCTCGCCGAACGTCGGCACCTCGGCCGGCGGTTCCGAGGCCGGCTCCCGCGTCGAGAGGACGAGCGTCGAGAAGTCCGTCTCGGAGATGTCGCCCCGGTCGAGCGCGCGGAACCACCCGGCACTGACCGACCACCGGCCGTGGAACCCGCCTTCTGTGTGAAACGCCCAGAAGGTGCAGTCACGCGGCTCCCACTTCGCGTCGTGGGCCTCCCGAAGTTCGGAGCAGACGTTGCCGATGTCGCCGGTCGTCAGCCCCGGCGCGGCCGTCTCGTATTCGAGGTGTAGCGTGTCGGATTCCAGCGCGTGACGCTCCACGTAGACGCCGAGGCTCATCAGGTTGCGTTCGAGCCGATCGACGATCCGGGGTGCCGACTCCATGTCGGAGGGTGAGGGTCGCCGGAAAAAAGAACCTGCCGCCGCGGGCGACACAGCGCGTGCCGCGTATCGATCCCCGAAACCGATCGCACGGTTATGTACCGAACGCCAGTACTGACTGGCACGACGGATCGATCTCAATGCCACCGAAAGTACTCGTGGTCGACGACTCCTCGCTGCAACGGACGATCATCTCCGGCGCGCTCGGCGACCGCTTCGAGGTCGTCGGCGAGGCCGAGAACGGACGTGAGGGCGTCGAGCTGTTCGAGTCCGAACGGCCCGACCTCGTCACGATGGACATCATGATGCCGGAGATGGACGGCGTCGAAGCCACCGGCCGGATCAAGTCGTTGACCGACGAAACAAAAGTGATGATGTGTACCAGCGTCGAGCAGGCCGAGAAAATGAAGGAGGCGGTCCGGGCGGGGGCAGACGAGTACGTGACGAAACCCTTCGACGAGGACGAACTGCTCGATACGGCGACGATGCTTCTGAACTGAGAGGCCGTAGACGGCGAAGCCGACGGGAGCGACAGCGGGCGAACCGGAATCAAGAAACCGGACAACTAACACCTCTCGGCCGCCACCACGGGATATGCCGACGCGAGACGACGGACTCGACCCCCAGGCCGCCGCGCTGCTCGAGCAGCTGAAGTCCGGGATCTCGGCCCCCTCGTCGACGCTCTCCGTCGAGAGCGGTCGGCGGATCCTCGAGGAGCTGTTCGCCGTCGCCGACCCCGAACCCGTCAGCGAGGTCGCCGACATCGAGATACAGGGACCGAACGGCCCGATCCCGCTCCGGATCTACGCGCCGGAGGGTGACGATCCGGCGCCCGTGCTCTCGTTTTTTCACGGGGGCGGGTGGGTCCGGGGGTCGCTCGACTCCTACGACGGCCTCTGTCGGCGGCTGACGAACCGGGCCGGGGCGGTCGTCGTCTCGGTCGATTACCGCCGCGCGCCCGAACACCCGTTTCCGGCCGGCTTCGAGGATTGCTATGCGGCGGCCGAGTGGGCGACGGCCCACGCGGCCGACCTCGGCGGCGACCCCGACCGGGTGGCCGTCGGCGGCGACAGCGCGGGCGGGAACCTCGCGGCGGCCGTCGCGCTCGCGGCCCGGGACCGCGACGGTCCCGACCTCGCCCACCAACTGCTCGTCTACCCGGCGGTCAACGCGCCGTCAGTGCGGTGGTTCGACGCTTACGACGAGAACGGGACCGGTTACTTCCTCGAGATGGACAGCGTCGAGTGGTACCTAGAGCAGTACTGCAAGCCCGCGGACACCGCCAATCACTACGCGTTCCCGCTCCGGGCGCGGGACCTCTCGGGGGTGCCCCCGGCGACCGTCGTGACGGCGGGCTATGATCCCCTCCGCGACGAGGGGGAAGCGTACGCCGAACGGCTCTCGGCGGCCGGCGTCGAGACCGAACGGCTTCACTACGACGCACAGATCCACGCCTTCCTCAGTCTCTATGCGTACATCGACGAAGGGGCGACAGCGATCGACGACGTGGGCGAGCGCATCGAGGACGTCCTCGGCGACGCGTAGTGGCGTCGAAGGCCGCATCGAAGCACGGCTCTCACTCCCCGAGTGCCTCGGAGAACCCCCACTCCTCGGCGCGCTCGCGGGCGTTCTCGCGGGCGGCTGCGCGGATGTCCGAGACCGCGGCGTCGTTCTCGAGGAACGCCTCGAGGGCGTCGATCTCGGTCCGGTCGTCGTCGCCGTCGGCTGCGGCCTCGCGGATTCGGGCGGCGAGTTCGGCGTCGCCGGCCAGCCGTTCGGCGGCCGCCCCGGGGGGAATCCGGAGCGTCTCCGTCCGGTGGGGCAACTCGAGGGCGTCGGCCTCGAGGGCGTACAGTTCGAACTGATAGGGGGGCGAACCGATGTCGGCGAGCGCGGGCGGGCCGCCGCGGTCCGTCCCGGTGTGGTAGGCGAGCGTCGCGACGCCCGACTCGAAGGTGATGACGCCACGCTCGTCGCCGGAATCGAGCAGCGCATCGCGGGGCGAGACCAGTGCGTAGCCGTCGAGTTCCCGGTCGAGGGCGTCCTCGAGCGCCGGCGACAGTGCCGTGACGACCCGCGAGCGGAGCAACTCCCCGTCGGGGATCATGGCGGGTCGGGGATGACCGCGGTCCGGAACCGCTCGGCCACGTCCCCGGAGTCGCCGTCGTTCGGCGAGAGCCGCCCGGCCGCGGTCCGGAAGGCCTCGGCGGCCGGGCTCTCGGGGGCGTGCGCGAGCAGCGGTACGCCAGCCGATCGGGCGGCCTGGACCGAATCGCTCTCGGGCACCGTCGCGAGAGTCGGTCCCTCGAAGTAGCGTTCGGCCTTCGAGCGGACGTCCCCGACGTCGCCGCGGACGCGGTTGAACACCGTTCCAGCGATCCCGGAGCCGTACGACAGGGCGTACTCTTGGACTTTCAGGCCGTCAGAGATGGCGGGGACCGTCGGATTGAGAACGACGACGACGCGGTCGGCGAGCACGATCGGCAACACCGCGCTCTTGGAATTCAGCGTCGCGGGCGAGTCGAGGAGCAACACGTCGGTGTCGCCGGCGAGTTCGGCGACGACGTCCCGGAGCCGGTCCGGATCGGCGGCCTCGAAGGCCGCGAGCGACGTACCGCACGGAACCACCGACATCCCGAATCGGTCGTACGTCGCGGCCGAGACGGGAGCGCCACCCTCGACGAGGACGTCGTGTAGCGTCGTATCGGCGTCGGACAGCCCCGCGTGAAACAGCAGGTTCGCCATGCCTGTGTCGGCGTCGACCACCGTCACGTCGTAGCGCTCGGCCAGCGCCATCCCGAGCGCCATCGTGCTCGTCGTCTTGCCGGTGCCGCCCTTCCCGCTCGCGACGGCGAACGCCTCGACCATTCGTTGGTTGAGCCTGTGCCGAATTCGGATATAAGAGTTCGGGTTGTCGACCAGCGGCATTTGCCGAACGTGTATTAACGATCATTAACATTTAAGACCGTGTAGGTTATAGTGGTGAGTAGACGATGCGCGAGGAAATCGAACCGATGGTTCCGGTGATGCCGCGAGCGGAAACGACCGACGACGTCCGAGCGGACGGCGGCGTCCGCAAACGCTACGACGCCGAGGAGGTAGCCTCGCCGGTCGTTCCGGACCTTCGGTAGACGAAGCTCCTTTTTCGACTCGTCCATACCGGTCAGCGTCGGCTGCGTCTCTCAGACGACGTCGCCGCGGACCTCGACGCCCTCGGCCCCGTCGCGGTAGCGCCGGAGTTCCTCGGCCGCGCGTTCGGCCACTGGTTCCTCGAGCCCGAGCATCGCGAGGCTGGCGGACAGCGTCGGAAAGACGAACTCACCGGCCTCGAGTTTTTCGAACGCCGTCTCGCTCGTTTCGCCGCCCCCGTCGGTATCGACCCACAGACAGGCCGCCCGCGGGTCGAGCAACTGCGTGTAGTCCTCTCTGGCCCGTGCCCCCTTCAGCCGCTGGGTGACGTTGTGCTCGAAGCCAGCGTTACACACTTCGAGGTGAACTGGCTCGTCCCCAAAGAGGTGGGCGGCCAGACACCGTTCGGGCGCGGCGTGTCCGGACGCGTTCGCGCGAACGTGTTCCGGGTACGCATCAGCCCACGCCGCCGACACCGTTTTGCCGACCCCGGAGACGCCGAGTTCGGCCTCGAAATCGGCCCCCCGTTCGGGTGCGTCGTCGAACAGGAGGTCCTTCGTGACGTACACGCCGAGGCGGTCGATCGGGTCCATTCCGAGCACCACGTCGCCGAACGCCCACACCTCCCGGACCGGAACCGGCATCGGCTCGGTCTCGACGGCCTCGACGACGCTCCGGAGTCGGTCGACCGCTTCCGATCGGCTGTAGCTCATTGGGGGAACGGACGGTCCGGCGGGACAAACGGTTGTCGCGTGACGGCGGGTTGGGGAACGTCCCGAGTCGAAACCGGTATCCGCCCGAACCGGCAAGGGTGCGCTGATGCAGTGCGACAAGTGCGGTGCCGAGGCGGTGATGCACGCCGCCTACTCGGGACTCCATCTGTGTTCGGAGCATTTCCGCCGATCGGTCGAGTCCCGCGTCCGGCGGCGAATCCGCGACGACGCGCTCCTCTCTGAGGCTGCCACGGCGGACGACCCCGAGACCTGGCTCGTCGGCCTCTCGGGCGGCAAGGACAGTGTCGTACTCACGCACCTCCTCGAGGGGACGTTCGCGTCGGATCCACGCGTCGAACTCGTCGCGCTCACGGTCCACGAGGGGATCGACGGGTATCGGGACGCCTCGCTGGAGGCGTGTCTCGAGCTCACCGACGACCTCGACATCGAACACGAAGTCGTGAGCTACGCCGACGAGTACGGCGTCGAGATGGATGCGGTCGCCGAGGACGACCCCGAAGGGATGGCTCCCTGTGCGTACTGCGGGGTGTTCCGACGCGACGCGCTCTCGCGATACGCCGACGAGTACGGCGCCGACAAGCTTCTGACGGGTCACAATCTCGACGACGAGGCCCAGACGGCGATGATGAACCTCCTTTCGGGAGATATCGCACAGGTCGCAAAGCACTTCGACGCCTCCCTCGGGAGCTTCGAGGAGCGCGAGGTCGACGATTCACCGTTCGTCCCGCGGGCGAAACCGCTCCGGGACATCCCCGAAAAGGAGGTCGCACTCTACGCGCACCTGGCTGATCTGCCGGTCCACATGGCGGAGTGTCCCCACGCGAGCGAGGCCTACCGCGGCGAGATACAGGAACTGTTGTACGGCCTCGAGGACGACCACCCCGGAACACGACACTCGATTATGTCGGGATACGAGGAGCTCGCGCGGCTCGCGGCCGAGGCCCACCGCGGCGGCGAGGGCCCTCGTGGGGAGTGTGATCGCTGCGGCGCACCGACGAACAACGAGGTCTGCCGGAAGTGCGATCTCGTCGACGCAGTCGGGGGCGAGTTGCCGGGCGACGACTGACCGGTCGGTAGCGACTTCGAGCGCGGCGTCAGCCGAGCGTCATACACCCCGTTTACGCAGCTCGTGTCAGACGATGTAAATTGATTCTTAGAATGAATACCGCAGCAGGAAACCGCTATCGAAAAAGTAAGTTAGTTGACTTATCTGACAACGTCGATACCATTGTTCTGTTCGACTTCCGAACGGCCGCCGTCGGTTTCGCCGACGCCGAATCCACCGCTCGACCTCTCCGACGGCGTCGAGGAGAACTCCTCGTCGTCGACCCCCTCGATCGCCTGCCTGGAGGCGTCGGCCTGTTTTTGTGTCGTCGGGCCGAGTATCTGGGCCGACTGGACGCCGGTCATGATCGCCATGACCCGGACCTTGCCCTTGTATTCGTCCTGGATTCGTGCGCCCCAGATGACGTTCGCGGAGGCCTCGAGGCGCTCCGTGATGTTCTGGGCGATCCCTTCGGCCTCCTTCAGCGTGAGGTCGGGACCGCCGGTGATGTGCACCAACCCGCCCGACGCACCGCGGTAGTCGACGTCGAGAAGCGGGTGGTTCATCGCGTCGTTGACGACCTCTTTGGTCTTGTTCTTGTCTTGGGTCTCGCCGACCAACATCACGGCGACGCCGCCCTGGTTCATGATCGACGTCATGTCGGCGTAATCGAGGTTGATCAGCGACGGCTGAGTGATCGTCTCGGAGATTCCCTTGACCGTCTCGGCGATGATCTGATCCATCACCGAGAACGCCTTGCCGATCGGCAGGTTCGGGACGTAATCGAGCAGGCGGTTGTTGTCGAGGACGATGATCGAGTCGGCCTCGTTGCGGAGCTTTTCGAGCCCCTCTTCGGCCTTGACCGTCCGCGCTCGCTCGACGTTGAACGGCGTCGAGACCATCCCGACGACGATCGCGCCCTGCTCTTTGGCGATCTTCGAGACGACCGGTGCCGCACCGGTCCCAGTGCCGCCGCCCATACCGGCGGTGACGAAGACGAGATCGGCCTCGCCGAGGACTTCCTTGATCGTTCCCTGGGCCATCTCGGTCGCGCGCTCGCCCATCGAGGGGTCGCCGCCCGCCCCGAGGCCGTTGGTCAGGGACTTGCCGACGAGGATCTTCGTGTCGGCCTCGATCATCTTCAGGTGCTGTTTGTCGGTGTTGATGGCGATGGTTTCCGCGCCGTCGACGCCGATGTTGTACAGCCGGTTGACGGTGTTGTTGCCCGCCCCGCCCGCCCCGACGATGACGATCCGGGGGTCGCCGAACTCCTCGCCGTCGCCCACGTCGGCGTCCATGTCGCGCTGTTCGGCCTCGGCGTTCTCCAACGCGGAGTTGACGATGTCCTGCATCGTCTACACCTTCGCCCAGGGACGGTTCTTTTCGGCCGCCTCGGTCTCTTGTTCGTTTATCATCTCGCGCACGGCCGAGCGGATCGCTTCGCTCCGATTCGGGAACTGCCCCGTATCGACCATGCGTTCGACCTCTTCGATCTGCTGTTTCGGGATTCGTAGTGTCACACGCTCCATATTGTTTCCCCTCTGGTTGTGAGTAAGACGACGTTGCACACGCGACCGAGTCACGTTTACACCGGCAGGGCGCCCGAAGCCGGGCGTTTACCCGATTCCCTACCGTGTGTAAGACGCGTCGTCTTACGCAGCTGTATCCACAGAACGTACATACTTAAATCTTTTCCCAAGTGTAAGACGGCTTGTCCAAAGCGGTGTTTGCACCCTTCTAAGCGCTGTTTTCGGCGTTTACGAGTCCTGAAGAACGTCCGCCGCGGGGGTCCGACGGCCACAGCTCGGGCAGAATCCCCAGTCCGAACGGAGCTCGTCGCCGCACTCGCAGAACACGCGGTGGCTCGATTTCTCCCCGCAGTTGGAGCAGTAAACGGCAGACTGCGGGAGTGTTTCGCCGCACTGTTTACACGTATGCCCGGATTCGTCGGGCACGTCTTCCTGTTCGACGGTCGGTGTCTTACGCCCGTCCTCGGACTCGTGTGACACGTCGTCGGAATCGCCATCGAGCGTGACGTGTACGTTCACGTCCTGGGGCTGTCGGGGCGTATACGCCCGGTCGAGCCGTTCCGCGATGAGGGCGTCGACGCGCTCGGCGACGAGTTCGTCGAGCAACTCCGAGGCGATCGAAGCGTCCGATCCGCCGCTGTCGCCCCCGTCGGGCGCGTTTACACCGGCGCTACCGGTTGTTTCGAGGTACGTCCGGAGCGCCTCTCGCATCACCTCGCTCTTGGAGGCGTCGAACTCCTCGAGTCGGCGGACGAGTTCGTCGTCCGCCCGGAAGGTGATCTTACTCATTCGTTGTCCGACAGTTGTGTGTGACAGTATTTCAATCTTCGCGCGCCATCCGACAGCCGTCCGTCAGACGGAGGGCCAGTGGCGGACGGAGGTCAAAACCGTTAAGTCGGACAGTCCTCTCCTTTCATGTACGACCGCCCTTAGCTCAGACTGGTAGAGCAGTCGACTGTAGATCGACTTGTCCCCCGTTCAAATCGGGGAGGGCGGACTCAGTTTCTCGCCGAACCGTGGCCGAACTAAATACCGATGTAAACAGCCCCGAGCTTCGCGTTTTTCGCCGATCCGTCGATTCCGAAACGGGGCGGCAAAACCGGAGTGGAGCTTGGGACAAGTCGGGGGTCGACGCCGTCCGGCGAAAGTTGTAGTTGAAACGGAGGGGTGCCGATGATACTCCGCTGTGAGTGCGGCGCGCCGGTCGAGATTGAGGAAGGCAGCGATCCGGACAGCGGCCCGCAACACTGGGAGGTGTATCGGTGCGTCGAGTGCCGCCGAACCGGGACGTATCACTTCGGCCCCAACCGCGAGGAGATGACCGGCTGCCTCGTCGCCGAACGCATCCCCGAGGTAGGACGATGAATCCTGAGAGCTCATCGAACGGTCGTCGGAAGAATTGGGTTTTGAACACGGAGCCTGCGGGCGACTTCGAGCCAGTCCCATAGAGGGTCGTGGGGGAAGTATCCCATACGATGGAACTTCGAGGGTGCCGCGGATAGCGATACAATCGTCTCCGAAGAGTACGAAGTTCGAAACGAGGATTATCTCGGAGCAATACTGCAAAACGTGTCTCAGGTGACCCATTCGATAGTTACTGAATCAGATTACTGAAGCGACATCATTCGCAGCCGGATCCCCACGCAGTTTAGAAGAAACGGGCGAGGGATTGAAGTCGTTACTAACCGGATTGTCCGTTGATGTCGAAGAGTGAGTGTCGGATCGTCTCCGGCGAGGAGTCGGAGATACACGACGAGCCACACATCGGGGGGCGGCGTCTGACCGTCCGATTCGTTCACGACCGCATCGAAGGGCGGGGGCTGGATCCGGGGACGGTTGCGGACCGGCACGACCTCGACGTCGCCGACGTCTACCAGGCGTTGGCGTACTACCACGATCATCCAGACGAGATGTCGGAGGCGGAACGTCGTCGCCGTGAGACGATCGGGCAGCACGAGGATGAGTTAGTTGGGCCAGGAGATGTCGGATCGTAGCTACCGGATTCTGGCTGACGAGAACGTCGAGCGACGGGCCGCACGCTGTCTTGAAAAGCGCGGCCACGACGTGGAGATGGTTGTCGACGTCCTTGACCGGGCGTGGCGGACGAAACGGTTGTCGAGTACGCGGCCGAGACGAATCGGTTGGTGCTCACAGGCGGTGACGATATTCTGTCTCGGGGGTACCCGACGCTGTTTCAGGAGGACAGCCAAGTGTCCGCGTTCGAACTCGCCGAGATAGTCGACGCCGTCGCGGACGCGATGTCTCAGTCAGATCTCGAGCAGACGAGTCACAACGACGAGCCCGAAAGGGTCGAGTTCGTCCACGAAGACGACGGCTCCATCCGTGGGAACGTCTCACTCCAAGGCGTTCGCCCAGAAGCGCGCCATCTCGTCGGTCCCCTCGAACAGCGCTCGCATCCCCTGGAGGCTCTCTTTGGCCATATCCGGCGGCCCGCCCTCGTAGACGAAGACGGCGCGCTCGCCCCGGTCGTCGTCCTCGAAGGTGAGCGTGTAGCGGCCGTTATCGAGAGACTGCTCGACGTCGTACCCCTCGTCAGCGAAGTAGGCGAACGTCAACCGGGTGAGCGACTCCCAGCGGTTCGTCTCGACCCGCGTGTCGAATCGGCTCCCGTCTTCGTCGGTCATCGATGGACGTTGTCGGCCCACAGAAAAAAGTGTGATCGTCGCAGTGAGAACCTAACGGCGGACGGGACGAACATCGAGGCGATCAGTCGTCGGCGTCGTAGGGGTGGACGTCGTCGACGGTCGGCGCGCCGAGCGCCAGCACCCGAACCGGAGCGTCGGCGTCCTCGGGGTTGTGCGCGCGGTGGGCGTGCCCCGGGTCGACGACGAACGCCTCGTCGCTTTCGACGACGAACTCGTCCGTCGGGGTCTCGACGTGGAGAGTGCCTCCGAGAACGTAGAACGCCTCGGTCTGTTCGTCGTGGTAGTGATACGCCAAGGCGAGTTGCTGGCCCGGTTCGGCCTCGTAGACGCGCAGGCCGACGGGCGCGCCCTCGTAGTCGAGACCCGCCGCTGCGCTGATCGAGCGAACGTCGGCGTCGCGGTCGTCCCACTGTTCGAGGCTGTCGGTGTCGACGTGGTGATAGCCCATAAGGCGGCTTGCGGACGGACGGCCCAGAGGGTTTCGGCCGAGGACGGGCCACGCTCGCGTCAGACATACCAGCGGGGCGGACGAAGGCCCCGCATGCCGACCGAACACGAGATCCGAGTCGAGGGGGACCGAGTCGCGGCGGTCCACCACGCGGCCGTCGGCGAGCGGTGGCTGTTCTTCTGTCACGGCTTCCGCAGCGACAAAACGGGCAGCTACGAGAACCGATGCGAACGCGCCGTCGAGGCGGGCTACGACGCCGTTCGGTTCGACTTCAGGGGTAGCGGCGACTCCGATCGCGCGTTCGTCGAGGCGACGCTCACCTCGCGGATCGATGACCTCCGGGCGGTCATCGAGCGCTTCGATCCCCGGTCGTACGCCTGCGTCGGGTCGAGTTTCGGCGCGAAGGTCGCCTTCCACGCGGCGGCCGGTCCGCTGGATCCGACGGCGATCGTCGCGCGTGCGCCGGTCACGTACAATCGTGCGTTCGATGCCGACCGGCGAGCCGTCGAGGCCGAGGGCACACTCCGATACGACGACGAGCACGCGATCGACGAACGGTTCTTCGAGGACGTCGGGACGTACGGGTTCGACGACGCGGCGGGGGAGATCGGAGCGCCCGTCGGGATCTTCCACGGGGAAAGCGACGAGTCGGTGCCCATCGCCGACAGCTTCGACGCCGCTGCCGCCCTCGAAACGGACGTACTCCTCGAAACGTACGCGGGGGAGGGACACCGCTTTTCCGAAGCCGCGGAGCGTCGGTTCCTCGATCGGGCGTTCGGTTGGCTGGAAGACGTCTACGGCGACGGCAGAGCAGGTGTACACGAACGCGATTAGTCTCGGTGCAGTCCGTCGGTTGAAAGGTGTGCGTGTATTATAAGCTGTCAGGGGAAACGTCGAGTCGTGCCGCCCCCTCCGACGGGACCGCCCGAGTGAGGAGCGGCCGGTGGGAGAGAGATGTACAGAACACTGCTCGCGTGGGTCCGACGCATCCCCGCCGAGGACGTCGTCTACGAGTGTCGACACTGCGGGACGACGCTCGAGTCCGAACTCGACGAGTGTTCGTGCTGTGGGACCCGAGACGGCGTTGTCCGGTATGAACTCCGGTGACGTGCCCGCGGCGGATTTTTGTCGCTCCGGCACGAACGACGGGCAATGACCCGACGGCCGGTAGCTGCGGTGGCGCTCGTCGCGGTGGTGGTGCTCTCGGGTTGTGCCGTCGGCTACCAGCCGAACGTGCCCGAGCGCTCCGAGCCGCCGAGAGAGGATCGGTTGGGATACTACGACGGCTACTGGTACGACGATACCTTCGAATTCGACGCCGAGGAGGGCCTCGACGAGGGCGAAACGGAGGCCGTCGTCTCCCGGGCGATGGCCCGCATTCAGTTGCTCCGGGGGCTCCGCTTCGAGGCGGACGTCGACGTCGAACTCATGACCCGGGAGGCGTTCAACGAGGAGTTCGACGACGTCCGGCGCGACCCACCCGAGGGACAGCGAGCGCTGGACAACGCCCAACACGAAGCGCTGTTTTTGGTCGGTCCCGACCGGGACGTCGTCGACGTCCGGCGGCGAAACCAAGGCGGGACTATCCTGGGTTTTTATCAACCGAGCGAGGAGCGACTCGTCGTCGTCAGCGCGAATCGACCGGCGACGCTAGACGACGAGTTGACCCTCGCCCACGAGTTGGTCCACGCCCTCCAGGACCAGCGGTTCGGCCTCCGCCCGCCCGCGGAGGCGACGGCGGACGCGGCCAACGCCCGGAACGGCCTCGTCGAGGGCGACGCGACCGTCGTCGAGCGCGCCTACGAGCGCCGGTGTGAGTCGGGCGCATGGCAGTGCGTCGAGGTCGGCGAGGACGCCGGCGGCACGCTGCCCCCGGAGTTCAACTGGGGCGTGTACTTCTTCGGCTTCTTCCCCTACGCCGAGGGGCCGGGATTCGTCGAGCACCACCGCGACGACGGAAACTGGAGCGCGGTCGACGCGATGCACGAGGCGTATCCGACCACGAGCGCGGAGATCATCGCCCCGGAAGCGTCCGGGAGCGACGGCTACGGCGAGGCGACCGTCCGCGACCGGAACCGGGGCGGATGGGAGCGCGTCACCGTCGAGGACGGCCCCGACGCCGCGACCGTTGGCCGGGCCGGACTCGCCTCGATGTTCGCCTACACCGCTTACGCGGGCGAGAGGGCGGGCGTCATCGACCGCGACGAGTTCCGAAACACCGGGTCGAGCGGTCTCGACCCCGACAGCCCCTACACCTACGACGTCCCCTACACCGAGGGGTGGTACGACGACCGCCTCCACGCCTACGAACGCGACGGCGAGACCGCCTACGTCTGGAACGTGACGTTCGACGACGCCGAGGACGCGGCCGCGTTCCGCGACGGCTACGGTCGGGTGATCGAACACTGGGGCGGCCAGCGCCGCGCGAGCGCCGGCGGCGAAACGGTCTGGACGCTTGACGACCGCGGGCGCTTCGCCGGCGCGATCCGGGTCCAACGTGAAAGGCGCTCTGTCACCGTCGTCAAGGCTCCCTCGCGGGCAGCCCTCGGTTCGGTGTACGCGCCGGCGAGAGCGCCCCCGGCTGGCGTCGGGGCGCAGTCGGGCGCGGCTGCGGGTTGACGCGGCCGAAACACAACACCGTCGCGTTCTTTATGTAGCCACCCCAACTGCGTCTCGATGGCAAACATTACCCTCTACGAGTTGCCGGGATGTCCGTACTGCGCGAAGGTCATCGACAAGCTCGACGAGTTGGGCGTCGAGTACGACAGCATCGGCGTCCCGCGCTCGCACGGCGATCGCACCGAGGTCGAGGAAGTAAGCGGCCAGACCGGCGTCCCGGTCATCGTCGACGAGGAACACGAGGTCGACGGGATGGCGGAGTCCGACGACATCGTCGAGTTCCTCGAGGAGAACTACGCGTAGGGCGAACGCGGCGCCCCGGTGCGGTGAATTCCGACGGAGGGGCTCGCGGACGGGGGCGCTCGTGGGTGTTTATAAATCGTGTCGGTGGCACCCGATGCCAAACACGAGCTGGGACCGTGAACGTGTCGCGAGGCGGGAGTCCCGGGAGCGTCGGTCGGACACACCCGCTCGATCCCCGCTACCGACCGGGGGCGTTATCCGCCGAGGGACCGTGTTCGTTCCCATGCGAGCAGCCCGATTCGTGACGCTTTGTTTCGTATACAGCGGTCTGGTTTTTTTCGCGCAGTACGCGGCGCTCTACGGTGTGTCCTTCGAAATAGCGGGCCTCGCACAACTCGGCGTCGGACTCTCGATTTTGGCCGCCGGGCTGTTCAGGATGAAAAACCCCGAGGCGGAAGCGCAGAACCCGGCGGAGTACGGAGTTTTGGCCTACGGGACCGCGGCGCTTTCGGTCTTCATTACGATCATTTTTTTCGGGCAACTGCTGCTGTTGTGATGTCGGGGGCAGGAGGTGGGGTTATAAAGCCATCTTGTACGCTTCCAGCGTCTCCTCGACGTCCTCGTCAGTGTGGCCGTAGGAGACGAAGTTCGACTCGAACTGGTTCTGCGAGAGGAGGATCCCCCGCTCGCGCATCTCCGGGCGGAACAGGCGGGCATACCGGTCGGTCTCGGCCCGCGTGACGTCGGTACCGCGCTTCGGGCAGGCGTCGTGGCGGCCACATCCGGGGGCCTGTCGACAGCCGTTCCGACAGGGGTCCCCCTGTGGGTCGCCCTCGGCACGAGTGAACACGAGTTTGAAAAGCGAGTGCGATCCGACGACGGTGTACTCGGGGGCGTGGTCGGCGACGATGTCGGAGAGTCCCTCGCGGAGCTTCTGGCCGAGGCGGTCGACGTGGTCGTAGACGCCGTTCTCGGCGCAGTACTGCAACGTCTCGAGGCCCGCCGCCATCGTCACCGGATGTCCGGAGAAGGTGCCCGCCTGGAAGACGTCGCCGGAGGGCGTAAAGCGCTCGATGTACTCCGTCTTGCCGCCGATAGCGCCGACCGGGAAGCCGCCGCCGATGATCTTGCCGAACGTCGTGATGTCGGGGTCGATCCCGAACTCGCTTTGGGCGCAGCCGAGACCGCCGACGCGGAAACCGGTGATCACCTCGTCGAAAATCAACAACGAGCCGTACTCGTCACAGAGTTCCCGGAGGTGCTCGTGATAGCCGTCGACCGGATAGACGATGCCCATGTTGGCCTGGATCGGTTCGACGAGGACGGCGGCGATGTCCTCACCGTGGGTCTCGAAGGCTTCGCGGGCGGCTTCGGGATCGTTGAACGGGACCGGGATCGTGTGCTCGGCGAAGGCCTGTGGGATCCCGGCGGTCGACGGTTTCGGGTCGTCGGCGTCGCCCTCGACGAGCGTCGACTCCTGGGCACCGTGGTAGCCGCCCTGCATGACGAGGATCTTGTTGCGCTCGGTGACCGCGCGCGCGAGTCGGCAGGCCGAGACGGTCGCCTCGGTGCCGCTGTTGACGAACCGGATCATCTCGACGCTCGGGACGTGCCGGCAGACGAACTCCGCGTGTTCGACCTCGATATCGCTCGGCATTCCGTACATTGGTCCCTCGGCGGCCCGCGATTGGACCGCCGCCTGTAGTGGTTCCGGCATGTCGTGGCCGAGCAACAGCGGTCCGAGCCCACAGACCCAATCGATGTATCGGTTGCCGTCCGCGTCGACGACGTGGCCGCCCTCGCCGTGGTCGACGAAGACCGGATATGGCTGTGGTGCGGCCCGAACCGAGGAGTTCACGCCACCGGGCATGACCGACAGTGCCCGGTCGTACAGCGAGCGAGAGGCGTCGTGGTTCATGTCCGCCACTTTCGCTCGCGGCCCCAAAGGGTTACCGTCGACCGTCGAACGTTCCGCTATCGTGGCACCCGAAGCTGGCAACTAGAACGTTGTGTTTTTTGCCATATATTAATACATGCATCCGGTTATTTAACCGCCGATAGCGAGTATTGCTGTGTTCGTCCCGGATAACATCCACCGGCCGTGTAGTGTAGAATGCCGCGATCGGCGCGGCACCCGCACAGCGCTGCCGACCACGAACCGAAGCGGCTGGCACCCGCCGGTTCCTCCGTGGGATCCCACCCGGGATCCGATTTTTTGCCGGACTACTCCGGAATCGGACAGTCGTCCTCGCGGCGCACCGACACAACCGTGTCGGCCTCCACCCGGTGGATGTCGGGGTCGTCGTGGAGTTCGCGCAGACAAGCCGCGATCGCGGCCTCGCTCTCGAACTTCCCGATCGCGAAGACGGGGTGGGGGCCGCTCGTCTGGTACACCGTGACGAACTGAGCGCGTTCGCGGAGCCGGTCGGTTACGTCGTCGATCACGTCGAGTTCGACGCCGAGCCGAAAGACAGCGGTCCCGTAGCCGAGTTCACCGTAGTTCAGTTGGGCGGTGTAGCCGTCGATCGTGCCGCGCTCCTCGAGCGCCCGAAGGTGTTTTTGTATGGTCGTCGGGACCACGTCGGTCGTCGCCGCGATGTCGCGGATGTCGGCGCGGCCGTCGCGACACAGCGCCGCGACGAGTTGTTCCTCGAACCGCTCCGTCATCGACACGGTCAGACCGCGTCGGGTCCGACCTCACCGGTCCGGATCTGGTAGGCCTCCTCGACCGGGAGGATGAACACCTTCCCGTCACCGGGTTCTCCGGTCTTCGCGGCGTCGCTTATCGCTTCCGCGACGTCGGCCGCAGGGATGTCGTTGACGACGCACTCGATTTTGACCTTCTGGTGGAGGTCGACGCTGTACTCCTCGCCGCGCCACTGTCCCGTCTTGGCGGGCTGGGAGCCGCGACCGGAGACGTTCGTGACGGTAAGCGACGGGGCACCGATCTCCGCGAGCCCCTGTTTCACGTCGGAGAGCTTGTCCGGACGGATGAACCCCATGACCATCTTGATCTCGGAGTCGTCGACGGGTTCGCCACCGTCGGGCAGCAAGCGGCCCGTCTCGTCGTCGGACACGTGGCCGCCGTCGGTGGCGATTGCGTCGCGGCCGCCGAACTCGGGGTAAGTGTCGACGCCGTGCTCGGAGACGTCGAGGCCGTCCTGTTCGTGCTCCGCGGAGACGCGGGCCTGGCCGGTGGCTTTGAACGCGTACCAGATGATTGCGGTCGTAGTGAGCGTCCAGCCGCCGATGATGACAACGCCGACGACCTGGGCGAGGAACTGATTGACAACCGAGTCGACGACGCCGGGCAGCGCGACGAACGGCATCAACAGCGTGCCGAGGACGCCCGCGCTGCCGTGAACCGGAAAGACCGCACAGACGTCGTCGATCTTGAGCGTGTTCGAGACGAACTCGAAGACGATCGGCAGCTGTGCACCGGCGAGGATCCCGACGACGAACGCGCCCCACCAGGTGGTCGAGTTCGGGATCGCCGTAATCGCAGCCAGTCCGGCGAGCATGCCGTTTGCGGTGTACAGGGTGTCGACCTTGCCGGATCTGAGCAGCGAGACGGCGGCGGAACCGATCGCACCCATCCCCATCGCGACCGTCGTCGTCATGGCCACCTGGCCCAGCGTATTCACGCCAGCCCCGCCCGTGTCGAAGGCACCGGCGGTGCCGACGTTGAACCCGTACCACCCGAAGCAGAGCATGAGTGTTCCCAGCACTGCAAACGTCATCGAGTGGCCGGGGATGATGTTCACCGAACCGTCCTCGTTGTATCGGTCCATCCGCGGACCCAAAACGGCCGCGGCGGTGAGTCCAGCGATGCCGCCCATCCCGTGGACGATCATCCCGCCGGCGAAGTCAGCGAACGGAGCACCGACGAGCTGTTCGACGAGTCCGGTTTCGGGGGCTGCCCACGTGAACGCCGTGATGACCGGGTAGATCACGGCCGCCAGCAGGAACGTGTAGGTGATGTACGCGCGGAGTTTCGCACGTCCGGCGACGGCCCCCGAGACGATCGTCGCGGCGGTCATCGCGAAGACGGCGCCGTACAGCCAGCTGACGTACCCGCCGGCACCGGCGGCCGGCGAAAAGCCCACACCGCTCGCCAGGCTCTCGATGCCGGTTCCAATGAGGAAGAACACCGTGACGCCGACGGACCACGTCAGCATGTTCTTCGTGAGCTGATTGGCGACGTTCTTCGAACGCACCTGCCCCGCTTCGAGCATCGCGAACCCGGCGTGCATGAAGAAGATGAGGAAGGTCACCGTCAGGATCCACGTTTCGTTGACGGCGGCCTCCACTGCTTCCATACCGGTCTGCATCGGGATCGCCTCGATCATCGTGTCACCTCCGGTTCGAACCCGCACATATTCTCATATACGTCCATAGTTTTGTATTGTTCTGCTACGTTTGTATGCTGCATTACGTCTCATCCTCATGGAAGCCCCCTACATAAATGTTGGAGTTTATATTCCACACTTCATGTCAATATATATGGCCGATCGTCAGATATATGCAAGAATAATATCAATATAAGGTCGTACGACGTCAAGAATTGAACGCGTTTTGCGGCGTGTTTCTGGACATTCGTGTGACCGCAAGGCGGCTGCTCGCCCGCGATCCGCCCGGATTCGGCTTGCGCGCGCTACAGCGCGTCGGCGACGTCCTCGGCGAAGTACGTGATGATTAGGTCAGCACCGGCGCGTTTGATCGACAACAGCGACTCGCGGGCGACCGCTTCCAGGGAGAGCCACCCGCGGTCGGCGGCGGCGTGCAACATCGCGTATTCCCCGGAGACGTTGTACGCCGCGACCGGCCTCTCGAACGACCGGCGGACGTCGGCGACGACGTCGAGGTACGGCAGGGCAGGTTTGATCATCAGGACGTCCGCCCCCTCCTCGACGTCGAGGGCGACCTCGCGGCGCGCCTCGCGCGCGTTCGCGGGATCCATCTGGTAGTGTCGCCGGTCGCCGAAGGCGGGCGCGCCGTCGGCGGCGTCGCGGAACGGGCCGTAGAAGGCCGACTCGTACTTCGCGGCGTAGGACATGATCGGCAGGTTCTCGTAGCCCGCCCCGTCGAGTGCGTCCCGGATCGCACCCACCATCCCGTCCATCATGCCCGAGGGGGCGATCATGTCGGCCCCCGCCTCGGCGTGTGAGACCGCGACCCGCTCAAGCCGTTCGAGCGTGGCGTCGTTGTCGACAGTCAAGCGGGGGTCCGATTCGGCCCCCGCCTCGAGGATTCCGCAGTGGCCGTGGCTCGTGTACTCGCAGAGACACGCGTCCGTGATCGCGTAGGCGTCGGTCTCCGCGGCGATCCGCCGGACCGCCCGCTGGACGACGCCGTCGTCGGCCCACGCGCGCGTGCCGGTTTCGTCCTTCGACTCGGGGATCCCGAAGACGATGACCGCTTCGACTCCGGTGTCCGTGATCTCCCGGACCCGGTCGACACACGCCTCCGGGGGGACGCGCTCGTGGCCGGGCATCGACTCGATTGCGACGCGCTCGTCGGCCGTGGCGTCGACGAACACCGGCGCGACGAGGTCCGTCGGCGACAGTTCCGTCTCGCTGACGAGCGGCCGGACGCCGTCGGTTCGGAGCCGCCGGGGCCGGTCGTGAAAGTCCATGACCGGGGTTACGACCCGACCGACATATGGGTTGTCGTCCCCGGCCGCGGCCCGCACGTTCAAACCACCTCCGCCCGAACGAGGGATATGGATACCCAGCCCGAAGCGGGCATCTACGCCCGAGAGTCACCGTATCTGGAGCGGTACGTGCAGGTGGGGATCGCAAGCGAACGCGTCCTCTCAGTGTCGTTTCCGGAGACGTCCGACGGCGAGGACGACCACCCGGTGTTGGATCAGATCGAGGAGTACCTCCGGGGAACGGCCGACGACTTCGAAGACGTCGAGGTCGCGTTGACGATGGCCACCGACCGTCGGTCGGCATTGGAGACGCTTCGAACAGTCCCCTACGGCGAAAACGTGACCGTTCGGGGGCTCGCGCGGATGACTCCCGGCCTCGATCCCGAGTCGGCCGACGATCAGACGCTTCTCAGGACGGCCCTCGAGGAGAACCCTGCCCCGGTCGTCGTCCCCGATCACCGGGTCACCGACGGACCGAGCGCCGCGCCACCGATAGTCGAGCAACGGCTTCGGTCGCTGGAGGGGCTCTAGTCGTCCCCGAGCGCGCGGCCGATCCCCGGGACGACGGCCGCGAGGCGCGTGACCCACCCGAGTTCGAACAGGCCGGTCTGCGAGAGGACGCCGAGGGCGAACAACAAACCGAACAGGGGGACGTCGACGCCGACGATCGGGGCGGTAGCGAGCGGATCGAAGAGGATCGGGTCGGGCGTGAGGCCGTCCCGGGCAGCGGTGAAATCGGCGAGCGTGACCGACCCGGAGGCGAGGGCCGCGCCGACGAAGGCCGTCACGAACGTCAGCGCGACTCTGGTGAGCGTGAGTCCGAGGACTGCGCCGCCGACCCCGACGAGGACTGCCACGGGGTAGCGGACGAGTCCACCCGCGGTGAAAAGCGGCGTCACCGCGTAGAGACCGAGATACGCGCCCACGACGAACGACGGGACCGCCGTCGCAACCGAGAGCGCGACCGAGGCGAGGACGGCTCCAAGGACCCCGCCGGCGACGACGGCGGCGGCGAGCCCCACGACGCCCCCAGTACCGACGATCCCCAACAGTTGCGGTGCGAGGACGTAGCCCCCGGCAGCACCGATCAGGACGCCCAACAGCGCGGTCGCATAGACCGACAGCGCCGCGCCGAAGAGGACGAGTACCAGTCCCGCGAGCGCGACCCCGACGTCGAGGAGTTCCATATCGGGCCCTCGGGGGCCACCGGAATAAGTGTAGACGGCAGCGAATCGGGGATCGGCCGCCCCCTACCCCTCGACGGTCACCTCGACGTCGAGTGTCTCGAACTCGGAGAGGGCCCGATCAGGGCCGAACCGGGCGAAAA
Organism: Natronomonas moolapensis 8.8.11; assembly: GCF_000591055.1. Classification (GTDB taxonomy): domain Archaea; phylum Halobacteriota; class Halobacteria; order Halobacteriales; family Haloarculaceae; genus Natronomonas; species Natronomonas moolapensis. The sequence goes on from NC_020388.1 coordinate 2,881,611, forward strand.
ACTGCCGTTCGGCGCCCGCCCCGACGTCGTCTAGGGCGACGGTATCGCTGCCGAGCGTCCCGTCGGCACCGTCGGCGAGCGTGATGCGGATCGAGGCGGCGTCGGCGGGGCCGTCACCGACGTTTCGAACCGTCCCGGTGACGAGGACGGTTGCGTTTTCGGTTCCGGCGTCGTGGAGGGTGGCCTCGGCGTCGTGTTCGAGTTCGGGGTCGTCGAAGGCGCCAAACCCCACGAGAAACCCCGCGGTCCCGGCCGAACAGAGCACGAGAAAGGCGATCCAGACCGCGGGGCCGGCGGCCGGAACCCGCGCCCGTAGCGGGAGGATCGACAGCGCGAGCGCCCCGGCGAACAGGAGTGCGAGTCCGCCCCACGCCGAGTACGCGAGGACGAACCCCGAGAAGACGACGGCGACGGCTCCGAGCGCCATCGCCAACGCGTCGCCGTTCGTGAGTCCCATAGTCGGTTACGCCGGTGGAGCGACAAAAAACGGTCGTGATGCGGCGGACGGCACGGTTCGTCTCACGCCGTCGTATGCGGTGTCTCGAGCGTCACACGATGGCGAACGCCGCGGCCCCGGCGACGAACAGCACCGTGGTCGTCGCCGCTGTCGGGCGGACGCCGATCGGCCGGCCGAGGCGGGATTCGATCGCGGCCTGAACCGGTGGGAGGACGAAGATACCGGCGAGAAGAAAGAACACCCCAGCGACGTCGGTCAGCGTCGCCAACCCGGCCACGACGCCGAGATAACCGAGGGCGTACTGGAGCCGGGACCGAAGTGTGCCGTCGCTCGAGCCGGACCCGACACCTCCACCGATCTGTCGGGCCCGCCGATCGATGTACTCGTCGAGCCGTCGGCTGGCTTCGTCGTTCTGTGGGGTGGCGCAGTTCGAACAGAAGTTGTCGGACTGGCCGAGGTCGGTTCCACAGTTTCGACACGACGGCATCGGTGATCGAACTGAACTACCGCGAGCGCGCTTATCAACGTGCAGTCCGCCTCAGCGTTCGAAATGCACTCCGACCCACGGATCGAAACCGAGCGCCCGCCTCGGGGGTACACCCGGTTCCGGAATCGGGGACGGCGGGGCGGCCGTGTACGAACCCAGAACGTTCACGTTCGTCGCCCCGCTACGGGCGGACAATGACAGACAGGACGGACGAGCGTCGTCGCGACGACCCGTCCGACACGTCGCCCGAAGACTACTCCGACGAACTCTTCGACGCGCGTGGCGACGGGCCGACTACGGGCGAGAACGGCGGTGGCTCTCCGGACGGCGGCTGGTTCCACCGGCTTCGAACCGCCGATTCGGGGGCGTTGATCTACGTTCGGGACGTCCTCACGAGCGTCGCGATCGTGCTCGCGATCGGTGTGTTTCTCTTCGCGATCAGCGGCGTCTGGCCGCCGATGGTGGCGGTCGAATCCGGCAGCATGGAGCCGAACATGGAGCGCGGGGACCTGATATTCATCGTCGACAACGGCCGCTTCGTCCCGGGGGGAGCGATCGACACCCCGGACGGATCCACGGGGGTCGTCCCGGCCGACGTGGCCGCCGAGCGCGGCCGAACGACGTTCGAGCGCCCCGGCGACGTCATCGTCTTCCGGCCCAACGGCAACACCGGGCAAACGCCGATCATCCACCGCGCGATGCTGTGGGTCGAGGGGGGCGAAAACTGGTACGACCGGGCCGACCCGGGTGCCACCGGCGGCGCCGAGGACTGCGCGGCGTTGAACCACTGTCCGGCACCCCACGCCGGGTTCATCACGAAGGGCGACAACGAAGTGACGAACGCGAACTACGACCAGGCGTCGCGGCTCTCGGCACCGGTCCGTCCGGAGTGGGTCGTCGGCACGGCCGAACTCCGGGTGCCGTACCTCGGACACGTCAGGCTGTTGTTTTCGGGTGTGACGGTGTCGACACCCGCGGTCGAGGCGGAACCCCTCGGAACCGGAGCGGACGACCCCGAGACCACCGGACCCGAAACGAGCGAGGCCGGAACGTCCACGGTCGGGACGATCAAGGCTTAAATACCGCGGGCGTAGCGGTCAAAAAAAGACGAACTGGGGGAACGTTACTCGATCTGTGCGAGCCACTCCTCGGCCCGCGTGACGCTGACGTTCGCTGCCTCGGCGATCGTCTCCGCGTCGGCGGCCCCCAGCGCGTCGACGGTGCCGAGTCCGGCATCGCCGAGGCGCTCGGCGTACGTCGGGCCGATCCCGGCGAGCGTTTCGACGCTCTCTGCGGAGGTGTCGTCCTCGGTCTCGGCGTCGTCGGGGGCTTCCGCGTCGGCCTCGCCGGTGGCGGTCCCGTTGGCCTCGGTGTCGGCCGAGGGGTCGTCGTCGATCTCGATCTGGACCGCATCGTCCGGAGACCCTTCGGTCGAGTCCTCCTCGACCGGATCAGCCGGCGATTTCTCGAAGTACCACTCGGCGACCTGCGGCCAGACGTCGCTGTGGCTCGATCCAGAGACGGCAAGCCCGATGTGGCCGGTCGGATACTCGAGTATCTCGGTATCGTCGCTGCCGACGATGTCATTGAACGGCTTGCTCGTCTCCGGCGGGATGAGGTGGTCGTACTCGCCGATGATCTGCAGGATCGGGACGTCGATCTCCGTGACGTCGACGTGCTCACCGCCGACGTACATCTCGTTGTCGTAGAGTTTGTTGTCCTGGTAGATGTCCTCTAGGAACTGGATGTACGTCTCGCCGGCGAGGTCGATCCCCTCGTCGAGCCATCGCTCCATCCGGGCGAAGTTCTCGACGAAGTCGTCGTTCTCGAGGTTCTCGTAGAGCCGGATGTACTTCGAGACGTAGTTCGCCACGGGGTCCATGAGGGCGAAGCCGATGTCGAGCATGTCCGCCGGGACGTTGCCGTAGACGTCGACGACGTCGCGGGGGTCGTAGTGCTCCTCGTCGCCCCACAGCTCGAGGACGCCGCCGGTCCCCTGGAAACAGAGGCCTGCGGCCATCAGCCCGAGTGCCTGCACCTTCTCGCCGTGGAGGGCGGTGTAGATCGACGTCATCGTCCCACCCATGCAGTAGCCGAGGATGTTGATCTTGTCGGCCCCGGAGCGCTCGCGGACGACGTCGACGCAGTTGTCGATGTACCGGTTGACGTAGTCGTCGAGCGTGAGGTGTTGATCCAGCCGCGAGGGTTCGTTCCAGTCGATGAGATAGACGTCGTGACCCGCCTCGAGCAGGCGGCGGACGACGCTTCGTCCCGGCTGGAGGTCGAGAATGAACGGCTTGTTGATCAGCGCGTAAACGATGAGTATCGGAGTCCCGTGGGGCTCGTCGACCTCGGATTCGTAGTGGAGGAGTTCGAGTTTGTTCTCCTCGTAGACGACCTCACTCGGGGTCTGTCCGACCTCGACGTTCTCTATTCGTTCGGCCTGCTCGCTCGCGATCGAGGTGCGTTCGACCGACTCGACAGTGGTGTCGAGCAGTTCGCGCTGGAAGTTCAACGCGAGCGAGAACGGGTTGTTGGTGCTCATTCGAGTGCCTCGATGATTCGGTCGAGTTTCTTTTCGACGCTGTGTTGACGCCGCTCCAGTTCGATGATGCGCTCGCCGACTTCGTCGATGTCCGATTGGGTCGGCATCCCGAGCTGTTCGAGGGTATCCTCGCCCATCGAGTCGACCTCCTCGCGCATCTCCATCATCGCGTTGACCAACTGGCCGTTCGCGGCGGCGAAGGCGGAGGTACCCATGACCTCCTTGAACGCCTCGTTGGCGCTCTGTAGCCAGATATCGCGGAACTCCGTCATGTCGACGTCCTCGCCCTCGGCAGCCGCGGTCGTCCGGCCCGACATCTCCTCGGCGGCGTTCATCCAGACCTCGTAGGCGTCGCTGTACCCTTCGACGCTGCTCGAGAGGGCCTCGTCGTCCGGCATCGAGTCCTCCATCGCGTCGGCCCACGATTCCATGAACGCCGCGCTGGCCTCCATGTTCTGCTCCATCGACTGGGCGACCGCGTTGTTCATGTTCTCGACTAGTTCGTTCCACTCGGCCTGCATCTGCTTGTTAGTGTTACTCATTGTTGATGTGTCCTCGGTTGATCTACAAAAATGCGATGCATTGTGTTCGTCATTTCGGGATCTCCTCGGTTACTCCTCGGCGTCGAACCCCGTCGACGGGACACGCTCGAGCATCTCCTCGAGTTGCGTCTGGAACTGCTGGAGTTGGGCCTCGAACTGCTCGCTAAACGCCTCGGCCGGAGCGTCGAACCCCTCGGCGACGTCTGCGTCGCCCGACTCGAGTTGTGCTTGCAGTTCCTCGAACTGCGTTTCGGCCTCCTCGAAGGCCTCGAGCGTCTGGGACTCGATCTCCTCGTGGGCCTCGAGCACCGCGTCGAGTTGATCGTTGAGCCTCGCCAGGGAGTCGGCGGTCAGTTCCTCGTAGGCGTCGGATCGGTCCTCGGCCTCGGTGCCGACCGCTTCGAAGGCATCGGCGTGGCGGGACTCGATCTCGTCGAACTGCTCGTCGACGGTCGATCGGATCTCCGCGACGGCGTCGTCGGCCCCGGGAATCGTCGCTTCGACCGCGTCGAGGTAGTCGTGGAGGCCGGTTCGCGTCAACTGGACGCTCCGTTTCTGGGCGGCCTCGGTCTCGTCGACGCCCTCGAGGAGGGCCTGGCCCATCCGTCGCTGGAGTTCGATGCCCTCCTCCATCGCCTTCCGGCTCTGTTGGATGCTCGTCCGCTGGAGTTCGAAGACGGCCTCGAGCGGGTTGGGGTGTTCACTCATCGTCGTCACTCCGGTTTCGCTTGACCGGTACGACGACGGTCTGGACGATGTCCCCCTCTCCGATGTCGAGGGCCTCACGCTCGGCGTCGGGGATCGAGATCCGGCCGCCGCTTTGAATCCGGGTTTTGAACGTCGCCATCTGGGTCATCGTTCCGAGCTGCTCGGAGATGTTCCCGAGATCAGGGGTGGCGCCCACTCCAGCACTCATAAAGAGATTCTGGAGTGCTTCCTGTTGTTTCCGCGTCGCCTGCTCGGACGTCTCCTGTATCGCTTTCATCACGTTCGGCGGCCACATCAGACCGTCCGTGTTTTCGTTCGCTTCCGGCATGACACCGGATAAACTCCCGGAGTGGATAAATCTTCCGAAACGTGGCAACATATGGTTTTCAATACCATCTAATGGTTTTCAACCCCTGAAAAGGCATCAGGTTTTAGTAGTGGTGGCCCGTATGTCGAGAGGAGATGAGCAATAGTTCGTACCCGGTGCCGTTCGATACGTGGGCGGAGACGTCCTCGCGCGTACTTAATACGTTTCTCGAAGCGAACCGAGCGGCCAACAAAGCCGCGTTTTCGGCGTTCGGGTCGAAAGCGATCCAACCGACGGCGCAGAACGGCTCGAGCGAGCCCGCAGTCGCCCTCAAATCCGAGGAGCAGCGACTCGAAGCCGGGGCGGACCTCGGGGGCTGGGAGACCGAACGGCTGATCGAGGGAGAGCTCTCTGTCGGCGACTCGGTCAACTTCACCAAGACGATCTCCAAAGACGACATCAAGCGGTTCGCGGCCGCCTCCGGGGACACGAACCCGATCCACCTCGACGACGAGTTCGCCTCTGATACCCGGTTCAACGGACGTATCGCCCACGGTATCCTGGTGTCGGGACTCATAAGCGCCGCGCTCGCCCGCCTGCCGGGCAGCGTCGTCTACCTCTCGCAGGATCTCGAGTTCCGTGCCCCGGTTCGGATCGGGGACGAGGTGACCGCGACGGTCGAGATCGTCGAGGACCTCGGCGGCGACCAGTACCGGATTCAGACGACCGTCGTGAAGGGCGAGGACGCGGTCATCGAGGGCGAGGCCGTCGTCCTGATCGACGAACCGCCGGCTGACGACTGAAGCCGACCGTTGTCGCCCTCCTCGAGGGGCATTCGGAGGGATCGACGCTCGCCGAGGACGCGCCGTATCCGCCCGATACCGGCCTCCGTCCGGAACCGACGCCGGCCGCGCGCGGTTTCGTCGTGTGCGAAACATCGGGGAGCACGCGCGACGAGGGATCACACACCACGGCCCCGGTGGCTCTCGCTCGGTTCGGCCACGCGTTCGTTCTCTCCACAGAGACGGTGTTTCGGAGACGGTAGGGGGGACTCCGGCGACTACGAGCGTTACGTTGCTACGGAGACGTACCTCGGGCGCCGGTGGCGCACCGAGAGGCAGCTCGTGGGGAACGGATCAACTCGAAAGGCCAGCGAGTTCCTCGTCGGCCTCTAGTCCCTCCCGGAGACGACTCGAATCGGCGTCGAGGGCGTACTGGGGGCGACCCTTCCCGACGGGCGAACGGTCCTCGGGGCGCTGTTCGTCGACGAAGTCGGTGTCGGCCAGACCGGCCAGCGCGCGGATCACGTCGGCGTCCGAGAGGCTCCCGACCGGTTGGCTGTCGGCAGCCTCGAGGAGCCGTTTCGCCTCGGATTTGATCTCGGCGGCGTCGGCCGGCGTCCGGTCCGCATCGGCCATATCGACCAGACAACAGAGGGTAATCCGCTGTGCGAACGTCATCGAGTCGGGATCATACATACATCGATGGACGACAGCGGAGGAAATAAATCCTGTCCAAGACCGTGAAGGATCGACGAACCGGGTCGGTCGACAGCGGGGGCTGATGCCGACTGATGGTAGGGGCAGGGATCGATCGGTGTGGTCGCCGGTCAGACCTCGGTCGAAAGCGCCCGGCGGTCGATGAGACGGCGGACGCGCCGCCGGGGCGCGCTGTCGGGACGGGGGCGCAAAAAACATATATTCCGGGACGGTCCAGAGGACGTATGTCAGGACGCGCCGGATCGGACTGCCCGGAGTGCGGCGGCCAGCTGAGCTCGAACGACGGGGGGATGAACTACCGGTGTCGGGACTGCTCGCGGGAGTTCGACAGCGCTGACGTGTTTCTGCTGTGAGCTACCGTTCGACGACGAGGAGCGCGACCCGCTCGAGGACCAGCGCTGCCAGGCCGGCGTCGGTTGCTTCGAGTTCGGCCGCGTCGATATCGTAGAACGAGCGGACCCGCGCCTCGTCGTACGCCCCGAGCGTCGGGGCCGAAGCGAGGAGCTCCTCGATCGCTTCGGCGGCGGCCTCCTCACCGGGACCGTCGACGAGGACGACTGCCGGGGTCTCACCGGGCGAAAGACCCATTTCGAAGGCCCGGTCGATCTGCCGACGACCGGCCGCGTACAGCGCGATCTCGACCCCCCGATCGCGAGCGATCGCCTCGCCGCGGGCGCGCTCTCTGTCCGCGAGTTCGACGGCCCGCGCTATGTGGCGACGGGAGACGACGTAGCGGGCGTCGAACGCCTGGACGGTCGCGTCGTGAGCGGTCGCGATTTCGCCCGTACGCTCGAGGAAGGCGTCGACGTCAGCGAATCGGTCCCCGCCGATCGACACGATCCCCTCGATCAGCCGCACTACCGATCACCGCCCATCAGAAATCACCGAGGTTGGACTGATCGTCGCCGGTCCCGTCCGCCGCCCTCCCGCGTTCGCCGTCACCGGGGATCGCCGTCGCGTCCGGGCTGACGCCGTCCATGCCCGAGTCGGGATGGCCGGCCGCCTCGAGGACGTTCTCGGCCGTCTTTGTTCGTCCGCGGAGCGCACCGAGGACGACCGCCTTGTCGGCCTCGCGGAGGTCGGCCCGGGTCTCGATACCGGCGTCGTAGAGCCGCCGTGCGCGCTTGCGGCCGACGCCCCGGACCCCCGCGAGGTCGATCAGCTCCTCGCCGACGCCGTGTTTGACGCGCTGTCTCGCCTCGCGGATCGTCGGAACGCACTCGAGACCGAGCTCGCCCGCGAGGGACTCGGCCGCCCCGAGTAGCCACTCGGCGGTGTCGACTTTCCCGCGGATGTCGCCCGGGCCGACCCCGTAGCGTTCGGCGATCTCGTCCTCGTCGAGCTCGCTCGCCCAGTCTTCGAGCATCCGGGCGGTCTTCAGCGCCGACAGCCAGTCCTCGAAGCGCTCCTCCTCGAACTCGCTGGGGATCGCACCGAGGAACTCCGACTCGCGCTCGTAGGCCACCATCGTGTACTCCTCTCGGTCGCCCGAGCGGAGGTACAGCTCGTACATGTCCGGCGTGCGGGAAACGAGGTGATACAGCCCCATCGCCGTCGGGGTGCTCGCGCCCTCGAGCCCGTCGAGAACCTCCGCGGCGCTCATCGGATCGAGATACAGCCGCGAGACGGTGTGGCCGAGGTTCGTCGCCCCGATTGTGCCGTCGCGGTCGATGAAGTCGTTGGCATCCAGGTACTCGAGCGTCGAATCGACGATCCGCTCGAGGTTGTCTCGGGCGGCGCCGTCTCGGGGGTCTCTCCGGCCGTCAGTGTCTGTCTCGTCGTCGGATCCGGCCCCGCGTCGGTACTGGGTCGCGTACAGCGTCCGGTCGAGAAAGTTCAAAAGCGCCGCCCGCGAGTCCGCGAACCCGGAAGCGACCGTCGCGAGCAGGTGGGTTCGCATCGACGGCTCGCGCGCGAGTTTCGACTCAACCGGTTCGGGGTCGGCCCAGACGTAGCGGTCGAGCAACTCGTCGAGTTCGTCGTGGCTCTTCGCCAGCAACAACGCCTCGCCGTAGGGATCCCGCCCCGGACGGCCCGCCCGCCCCATCATCTGGTGGACCTCGAGCACGGAGAGGGGTTTCATGCCGCCGGCCTCCCCAGAGTAGCGCCGCCAGTCCCGGACGACGACGCGTCTGGAGGGGGTGTTCACGCCGGCCGCGAGCGTCGGCGTGGCCGAGACGACCTTTATCAGCCGGTCGCGGAAGGCGTCCTCGACGATCGAACGATGTTCGCTCGAACAGCCGGCGTGGTGGAAGGCGGCGCCCTTCTCGACGCAGGCGGCGAGGTCCTCGCTGGTCTCGGTGTCGGAGACGCCGCGGATCTCCTCGGCGAGATCGGTCAGTTGCCGGCGCTCGTCTTCGTCGAGTCCGTCGCAGCTCGTGTTGGCCAGCCGCTTTGCCGCCCCCTCGGCGTTCCGCCGGGAGTTGACGAACACGAGCGTCGACCCGTCCTCGGCGAGCGTGTCGCGGACGATCGCTTCGGTGGGTTTCTCGTTGGAGCCGACGCGGAGTTCGCGCTGTGAGCCGTCGCCGAAATGTAAGGCCTGCCCGTACTGGACCCCCGTTTTGAGTTCGATCGGCCGCCACGCGGAGTCGACCAGTTCGGCGTCGAGCCACTCGGCCATCTCGCCCGCGTTGCCGACGGTCGCCGACAGGGCAACGACCTGGAGGTTCGGATTGATCCGCCGGAGTTTCGCGAGCGTCACCTCCAGCGTCGGTCCCCGGTTGGGGTCGTCGACGAGGTGGACCTCATCGCTGACGACACAGTCGAGGTCGTCGACCCACGGCGCCCCGTTTCTGACGAGCGAGTCGACCTTCTCGCTCGTGGCCACGATGACGTCCTTTCCGGTGAGCCACTCGCCCGTGTCCTCGTAGTTGCCGGTCGCGACGCCGATCGAGACGCCGTAGGGTTCGAACGCCTCGAACTCCTCGCGTTTCTCGCTGGCGAGCGCCCGCAACGGAACGATGTACAGCGCCGTCCCGCCGCGCTCGACCGCCGACAGCATCCCGAGTTGGGCGATGAGGGTCTTGCCGCTCGCGGTCGGGACCGACGCGACCAGGCTGTTTCCCTCTGCGACCCCGGCCTCGACGGCGTCGGCCTGCGGCGGATACAGCGACTCGATGCCCTCCTCCCGGAGGTGCGCGGCGAACCACGGCGGCACCCCGGACACGTCGGCGACATCCATTAGGATTCGGTTGTGCGTCGTCGAATGTAAAGTGTCGTATCGCCGGCGAGCGATCGACCGAGCGGGTCGAAGATGGATCATAAATACTGCGGGAGCCTATCGGTGGATGAACTCCGCAAAACCGTTTTGTTTTTTCGGGCCGAACGATAGCTAATGTCTTCGGATCTGCGCTCGACACCGTTTGATCAGCGTGGGGTGTCGGTGCTGCACGTCGACGACGACCCGTCTGTTCTCGATCTGACGTCGGCGTTTCTCGATAGGGAGTTAGAGGCGGTCTCCGTTGCGACCGAGACGTCACCGGAGGACGCGCTCGCGCGGCTCGAAAGCGAGGGATTCGACTGCCTCATCAGCGATTACGACATGCCCGGCATGAACGGGCTGGAGCTGTTCGAGGCGGTCCACGAGGACCACCCGCTGCTCCCGTTCGTCCTCTACACCGGCAAGGGGAGCGAGGAAATCGCGAGCCAGGCCGTCAACGCCGGCGTCACCGGCTACTTCCAGAAGGGCGGTCCCGACCAGCAGCGCCGTCTGGCGAACCGCGTCGAGCAGGCCGCAGCGGACTACCACACGCGGATCGAGGCCGACCGGTACTCGACGGTCCTCCGGGCGCTCGAGTACCCGATCTACGTCGTCGACGAAACGGGCGTGTTCTCCTACGTCAACGACGCGCTGGTCGAGATGACCGGCTACGAGCGCGAGGAGATTATCGGTAGTCCGACGGGCATCATCAAGGACGAGGCGGCCGTCGAGGAGGCCGAAAACCAACTCGGATCGATCCTCTCGCACGAGGGGCCAGACACCGCCCAGTTTCCCGTCGACATCCAGCCGAAGGAGGGCGATCCCATCCCGTGTCGGGACCACATGGCCGTCCTCCCCTACGAGGGCGAGGAGTTCCGCGGCAGCGTCGGCATCCTGCGGAACACCTGTTCGGAGGTGCGCCGCGAGGCCGAACTCGAACGCCGCGAGGCCGAACTCGAACGGCAAAACGATCGCCTCGAGCGGTTCGCGAGCATCGTCTCCCACGACCTCCAATCGCCCATAAGCGTCGCGACGGGACGCATCGAGTTGGCGAAAAGCGGAATCGGCGAGGGGGACGGAGAGCACCTCGACGCCGCTATGGAGGCGCTCGACCGGATGGAGACGATCGTCGAGGACACACTCACCCTGGCCCGGCAGGGCGACACGGTCGGCGACGTCGAGGCAGTGTCGCTGTCGACGATCGTCGAGGAGTGTTGGCGGACGACCGACACGGGCGGGGCGACCGTCGAGATCGTCGAGGACCTGCGGTTCCGTGCGGACCCCGACCGGCTCCGGAACCTCCTCGGAAACCTCTTTACGAACGCCGTCAACCACGGCGGCGACAACGCCACCGTCCGGGTCGGGACGACCGAGGACGGGTTCTACGTCGCCGACGACGGCCCCGGCATCCCGCCCGAAGACCGATCGGACGTGTTCAATCCTGGCTACACGACGTCGGCGGACGGCACCGGCTTCGGGCTGGCGATCGTCGACGAGATCGCCGCCGCCCACGGCTGGCGCGTCTCGGTGGCGGAGTCGACCTCGGGCGGGGCGCGCTTCGACATCGAGGGTGTCGTCGAGGCGCCGTAGGCGCGAGACCGAACGGGTCCTCGGCGCCGTCACGCATTTGACCCTGTCGGCCGAACGGCGTGTATGAAGGTGCGCTTCGACCGCGAGACCTGTATCGGGATGTTCCAGTGTACTGCCGAGTGGGACGGGTTCGAGAAGGACGAAGACGAGGGAAAAGCCGATCTCGCCGGAAGCGAGGAGGTCGAACCGGACGTCTTCGAACGGGAGGTCCCGGCTGAAGCCGAACTCGACGCGAAGTTCGCCGCGCGGGTCTGTCCCGTCGACGCCATCGAGGTCTACGACGACGACGGCGAACAGATCGTATAGCGTCGAAAAGCCGAATCGCGGCGATCAGCTGATCTTTTCGTACTGCTCTTCGAGCTTCGCCGCGGCCTCGTCCATCAGTTCCGTCTCGTAGTCGTCGAGGTTCCACTCGATTACCTCTTCGACGCCGTCGGAGCCGAGTTTGACCGGGATGCCGAAGGCGGTGTTCCCGTGGCCGTACTCGCCGTCGAGGACCATCGATCCGGGCAGCACCTCCCCGGTATCCTCGAGGACGGCCTCGACCATGTGGGCGACGCCCGTCGCCGGACCCCACTGGGTCGCGCCCTTGCGTTCGATGACGTCCATCGCGGACTCTTGGAGGTCCTCGAGGATGGCTTCGCGCTCGCCCTCGAAGTCGGGATCGGTGCCGTCGACGCGGACCTTCGAGAAGACAGGTACCTGCGCGTCGCCGTGTTCGCCGAGGATCGTCGCGTCGACGTTTCCGACGGGGACGTCGAAGCGCTCCGAGAGGACGTACCGGAAACGCGCGGAGTCGAGGCGGCCACCGAAGCCGATCACCTTGTGGCGGTCCCGGTCGCCCGACTCGTAGAGGTGGCGGTTGAGCAAGTCGACGGGGTTCGACGTCGTGATCGAGACGTACTCGTCGTTGTGCTCGTCGAGCGACGCGCCGATGTCCTCCATGATCGGGGCGTTGTCGCCCGCGAGGTCGATCCGGGTCTGGCCCGGTTGCCGGGGGATGCCAGCGGTGATGACGACGACGTCGGAGCCCGCGGTGTCCGCATACTCGCCCTGAACGACGGTCGTGTTGGAGTCGTAGGCGATCCCGTGGTTCGTGTCGGCCGCCTGTCCGATGGTCGTCTCGCGCTGGTCGGGGATGTCAACAAAGACGAGTTCGTCGGCGATGTCCCGGAGCGCGATGTTGTACCCAGCAGCCGCACCGACGGTGCCCGCGGCACCGACAATGCTAACTTTGGTCATGATCGTTCACAGACGGGCGGGGAGGCCGATTAACTCTTGTCTTTTTTCGCCGGGAACGGGAGTCAGCTGAACGGCCGTTCGAGCCGCGTTACCGCCATTTTTAACTGTCCGTCGAAACCGAACTCGTCAACCCACGTACCGATCCGGCGGGGGGCACATGCGGTCGGGGCAAACGGGGACAGCGGACAACTCGGGAGGCCCACCCCGGCGTATCGACCCGCGAGGCGCCGCAACCGACAGGATTTCACGCTGCGGTCCCTTTCGCCCGGTAATGACCGACGACATCGTCGTCCGCGGTGCCTCCGAACACAACTTGAAGGACATCGACGTGTCCATCCCGCGCGAGGAGTTCACCGTCGTCACCGGCCTCTCCGGGTCGGGCAAGTCCTCGCTCGCGTTCGAGACGGTGTACGCGGAAGGCCAGCGACGCTACATCGAGTCGCTCAGCGCCTACGCCCGGAACTTCCTCGGACAGATGGACAAACCCCAAGTCGAGAACGTCGAGGGGCTCTCGCCCGCCATCTCGATCGACCAGAAGAACGCCGCGAACAACCCCCGATCGACGGTCGGGACCGTCACCGAACTCCACGACTACCTGCGGCTGTTGTACGCCCGCGTGGGTACGCCGCACTGTCCCGAGTGTGGGCGGGAGGTCGGCGAGCAGAGCGCCCAGCGGATGGTCGAGCGACTGCTCGAGCTTCCCGAGGGGACCAGAGCGAAGATCTGTGCGCCGGTGATTCGCGACCAGAAGGGGGCCTTCGAGGACCGCTTCGAAGCGTTCGTGGGCGACGGGTACACGCGCGTCGAGGTCGACGGCGAGGAGTACGACCTCTCCGTCGAACGCCCGGACCTCGACGAGAACTACGACCACACCGTCGACGTCGTCGTCGACCGGGTGAAACTGTCCGCCGACGCCCGCTCGCGGATCACCGACTCCGTCGAGACCGCCCTCGAGGAGGCCGAGGGGGTCTTGAAGATCATCTTCCCCGACCCGCCGGCGGACGCCGAGGTCGGCACGGAGAGCCGGAACACGGGCGATCTGTCCGGGGAGGACGCCGAGCGCCTCGTCGTCGAGTTCTCCGAGGAGTTGGCCTGCACTCACTGTGGGATCGACCTCCCGGAGATCGAGACGCGCTCGTTTTCGTTCAATTCCCCGCACGGGGCCTGCCCGGGCTGCGACGGGATCGGCGAGACGAAGGAGGTCGACGAGGACCTCGTCGTCACCGACCCGGACAAGCCAATCAAAGAAGTCTTCGAACCCTGGAGCTACAGCCGATCGTACTACCGGACCAGACTCGACAGCGTCGCGGCGCACTTCGGCGTGAGCGTCGAGACGCCCTTCTCGGAGCTTCCGGCTGACGTCAGACGGCAGTTCCTCTACGGGACCGACGACGAGGTCGTCTTCGAGCGGCGGACGAAGAACGGCACCAGACGGAAAGAAAAGCGCTTCGAGGGCGTCGTTCCGAACCTCGATCGCCGATACGTCGAGACGGACTCCGAGAGCACGCGCGAGCACATCGAGGACTATCTGGCGACGACGACGTGTCCCTCGTGTTCGGGCACGCGCCTGAGAGCCGAGTCCCGGGCCGTGCTGGTCGCCGGGACATCCCTCACCGACGTCAACCGCCTGTCGATCGGGGACGCTCTCGAACACTTCGAGGGGCTCGAGGCCGACCTCGACGAACGCGAGCGGACGATCGCCGAGGAGATACTGAAGGAGATCCGTGCGCGCCTCGGGTTCATGGAGGAGGTCGGCCTCGAGTATCTGACCCTCGATCGGGAGGCCGCCACGCTGTCGGGCGGGGAGAGCCAGCGAATCAGACTCGCCACGCAGGTCGGAAGCGGCCTCGTCGGCGTCCTCTACGTCCTCGACGAGCCCTCGATCGGACTCCACCAACGCGACAACGACCGGCTGCTGGACACCCTAGAGGGGCTTCGGGACCTCGGAAACACCCTCGTGGTCGTCGAGCACGACGAGGAGACGATGTGGCGCGCTGACAACGTCATCGATATGGGTCCGGGGCCCGGCAAGCGCGGCGGCGAGGTCGTCGCCAACGGGAGCGTCGAGGACCTGATCGACGCCGAGGCGTCGATCACGGGCGAGTACCTCTCGGGCGAGCGCGCGATTTCGGTCCCCGAGGAGCGCCGCGGTCCCGACGGCTACCTGACGGTTCGGGGCGCACGCCAGCACAACCTCGACGACCTCGACGTCGCTGTGCCGCTCGGCTGTTTCACCGCGATCACCGGGGTCTCCGGATCGGGCAAGTCGACGCTGCTCCACGAGATTATTTATAAAGGCCTCGTTAGGCGGATGAACGACACCGACGTATTCCCCGGCGAACACGACGACATCGAGGGGATCGACGAGGTCGAGACAGTGCGGCTCATCGACCAGTCGCCGATCGGGCGGACGCCGCGGTCGAACCCCGCGACCTACACCGGCGTCTTCGATCACATCCGCGAGTTGTTCGCGGAGACGAAACGCTCGAAACGCCGCGGCTACGAGAAGGGCCGGTTCTCGTTCAACGTCAAGGGCGGGCGGTGTGAGGCCTGCGGCGGGCAGGGGACCGTCAAGATCGACATGAACTTCCTCTCGGACGTGTACGTCCCCTGCGAGGAGTGCGACGGGGCCCGGTACAACGACGAGACGCTCGAGGTCACTTATAAAGGTACGACGATTTCGGACGTCCTCGACATGGAGGTCGACGAGGCCTACGACTTCTTCGAGAGCCACAGCGGGATCCGGCGGCGCCTGGAGCTGCTGAGAGACGTCGGGTTGGGCTACATGCGATTGGGCCAGCCCTCGACGACGCTATCGGGCGGGGAGGCCCAACGGGTCAAACTCGCGGAGGAACTCGGCAAACGCGACACCGGGGAGACGCTGTACCTGCTCGACGAACCGACGACGGGGCTTCACAGCGAGGACGAGCGCAAGCTGATCGACGTGTTACACCGGCTCACGGACGACGGCAACACCGTCGTCGTCGTCGAGCACGAACTCGATTTGGTGAAGAACGCCGACCACATCGTCGACCTCGGTCCGGAGGGCGGCGAGGGCGGCGGGGAGATCGTCGCCGAGGGGACGCCAGAAGCGGTCGCGCGGGTGGACGCGTCCCACACCGGACAGTACCTCCGCGATCACCTCCCGGCGGTCGAGATCGACGGCCCACGGGCGGACGAGCGGCGCGCCACCGGCGACGATTGAACCGGGGACGGGCGGGGGCGGCGACGTCGGGCGAGCGGAGGCGGGGCGGTTCGCTACGTTTTTTTCCGGTCGTGACGACGTGTGGTTGTGCCACTGGAGGAGCCGGCCCGGATCGCGCGCGAGCTCGCAAGCCACGGCTACGCCGCCGACCGGGAGGCGATCACGCTGTTGACGCAGGCGGGCGACACCGCGGCGGCGCTCGCGGTCGCGGTCGAGGCGATCCCGGACGACACGTTGAAACTCACCGCGTCGGACGTCCGGGACGCGCTCGAGGAGGGGTCCCGGGGCCGCCGCGACCCGATATGCGGCGACGACGCGGCGGACGCGACCGGGGACGACGCTTCCGTGGAGCCGACGGTCGGTACAGGAAAATCGGGAGACAGCTCCGGAGCCGCGGACGGAAACGCTGGCGAAACACCCTCTGTTTCGACTGGAACCGGGGGGTCGGGCGTGGGGGACGGTACCGATTCATCTCCAGTCGAAACAAAGGGGTCCTCGGGCGGAGTGGCAATGAACGAGGCAAAACCGGCGAACGAGGCAAAACCGGCGAACGAGGCAAAACCGGCGAACGAGGCAAAACCGGCGAACGAGGCAAAACCGGCGAACGAGGCAAAATCGGCGGACAGCCGACCGACGAGCGACGACTCGACGGGCGGTAGCCGGGCGGCCGACGCCCTGTCGGCCGACGGTCCGGCGGACAGCAGTTCGGCGGGTCCCGAATCGGACAGCAGTTCGGCGGGTCCCGAATCGGACAGCAGTTCGGCGGGTCCCGAGCCGGGCGGCGGGGGCGGCCGTGCCGTCGACTCGTCGCTTCGGTCGCTCGAAATCGACAACGACATGACCGGCTACTCGACGAGTACCGGCGAGTACGGCGACTTCGTGGCAACGTTTCGGGACCGCTACGAGCGCCTCGCCGGGAAGCTCAGGGGCCGGGTCAACCACCGGAACGCAACGGCGCTGCAGGCAAGCCCCGGTGGCGGAGACGCCGGTATGGTCGGGATGATCTCGGACGTTCGGTCGACGGCGTCGGGGCACTGGCTGATCGAGTTGGAGGACACCACGGGCGTCTTCCCGTGTCTGGTGATGAAAGACAGGCCGATCGCGGGGCTGGTTGAGGAACTGCTGCTCGACGAGGTGATCGCCGTCGAGGGAACACTGTCGGACGACGGCGGTATCCTGTTCGTCGACGAGCTGTACTTCCCGGACATCCCGCGGACGTACGAGCCGTCGACGGCCGACAGGCACGTCAAGGCGGCGCTTATAAGTGACGTCCACGTCGGGAGCCAGGAGTTCGTGGGCGATGCCTGGAGCCAGTTCGCGTCGTGGCTCCACACCGAGGAGGCCGAGCGGATTGAGTACCTGCTCGTCGCCGGCGACATGGTCGAAGGCGTCGGCGTCTACCCCGACCAAGACGAGGAGTTGGACATCGTCGATATCTTCGATCAGTACCGGCGGTTCTCGGAGCGTTTAAAAGAGGTACCGGGGGATCTGGAGATCGTGATGATACCCGGCAACCACGACGCGGTCCGGCTGGCCGAACCGCAACCCGGGTTCGACGAGGAACTCCGGTCGATCATGACCGCCCACGACGCCCGGATCGTCTCGAACCCGGCGGTCGTCACGATCGAGGGCGTCTCGGTGCTCATGTACCACGGCGTCTCCCTGGACGAGGTCATCGCCGAACTTCCCGAGGAGAAAGCCAGCTACGACGAGCCACATCGTGCGATGTACCAGCTGTTGAAAAAGCGCCACGTCGCCCCGCAGTTCGGCGGCCACACCCGCCTCGCCCCCGAAGAGACGGACTACCTCGTAATGGATGAGGTACCCGACATCTTCCATACAGGCCACGTCCACAAGCTCGGATGGGGAAAGTACCGAAACGTGATGGCGGTGAACTCCGGCTGTTGGCAGGCCCAGACGGACTTCCAAAAGAGTGTCAACATCGATCCCGATGTCGGATACGCACCCGTCGTCGATCTGGACACGCTGGATATGACCGTCCACAAGTTCTCGTAGCGCTGAAGCTCTCGTCGTGCCGAGCGTCCTCGTCGTGTCGAGCGTTCTCGTCGTGCCGAGCGTCCTCGTCGTGCCGAACGTTCCCGTCGTGCCGAACGTTCCCGTCGCGCTGAAGCACGTGTCGGGCGCGCGATACCGCCGGGAGGGAGCTCCCGGCAGCGTCGATCGGATGACGGTTTATTTATACGTAACCGGGGGACCACCGGTTCGACTGCCGACGGGTAGTATGAGACTGGTTAACATCGCCACGTTTATATACTCTCTGTGAGTTATTAGCATATATGTCGCAGAACCAGGCGGCTCCGATGCCGGCTTCCGACTGTGATGTCATGGCCGCGGTGGACCGAGGCGACGCGGGCGAACAGCTCGTGATCGCCGAGCTCTGTCGGGAGGAGGCCTATGTCACCATGTCGACGGAGGCGACGGTCACAGTCGACGAGTGGCGATAGGCGGCATCGGCGACGGGGTGCGGTGACGGGATCACGTAAACGTCCGATCCGGGTGGTTGCGGGACGACGGGAGCGACGATGGAACGCGATGCGGACACCTTTTTTAATACCCGGATCGTTAGCCCGGATATGGATTATCGGCACGTCGAGGGCGGCCGGGAGTACGTCGGGCGGCTCGAACACGGCGGGGACTGGCGGGGACAGATCGAGGCGTTCGCCGAGGAGGAAGGAATCGACGCCGCGTTCTTTTTCGGGTTGGGCGCGGTCCAGGACGCGACCGTCCTCTACTACGATCAAGACGACCAGGAGTACTACCCCGAGGAGTTCGACGAACCGCTCGAGGTGACGACGGCGCTCGGGAACATCTCCCACCTCGACGGGGGGCTGTTCGCCCACACCCACGCGACGTTCTCCCGGGCCGACGGGACGATGCTCGGCGGCCACCTCGACTCGGGAACGGTGTTCGCGGGCGAAGTGTACGTCCGCGAACTCGACACCCATCTCGAACGCGAGCACGACGAGGTCACGGACCTCGACCTGTGGCCGCTGTAGATGCGACCGGACGACGAACGGTACTTCGAACGGCTGGAGGAGGACCTCGACGAAGCGCTGTCGGTCGCCCGTGAGGCGCGCCGCCGCGGCGGGGACCCGACCGAGGACGTCGAAATCCCGATCGCGAAGGACATGGCCGACCGCGTCGAGAACATCCTCGGGATCGACGGCGTCGCCCATCGCGTCCGGGAGATGGAGGACGATCCCGACCTCTCCCGGGAGGAGGCGGCCTTGGAACTCGCGGCGGACTTCGCGGAGGGGACGGTCGGCGACTACGACACCCGCGCGGGGAAGATCGAGGGGGCGGTCCGGACCGCCGTTGCGCTCCTGACCGAGGGCGTCGTCGCCGCCCCGATCGAGGGGATCGACCGCGTGGAACTCCTCGAGAACGACGACGGGACGGAGTTCGTCAACATCTACTACGCCGGGCCGATCCGGTCGGCGGGCGGGACCGCACAGGCGCTGTCGGTGCTCGTCGCCGACTACACCCGGACGCTCCTCGGGATCGAGGAGTACGACACCCGCAGCGACGAGGTCGAACGCTACGCCGAGGAACTGTCGCTGTACGACAACGAGACGGGACTGCAGTACGCCCCGAAAGACAAGGAAGCGAAGTTCATCGCAGAGCACATGCCCGTCATGCTCGACGGCGAGGCGACGGGCGACGAAGAGGTCTCTGGCTTTCGGGACCTCGAACGGGTCGACACCAACAACGCCCGGGGCGGGATGTGTCTCGTGTTGGGCGAGGGAATCGCCCAGAAGGCCCCGAAGATCCAGCGCTACACCTCCCAACTCGCGGAGGTCGAGTGGCCGTGGCTACAGGATCTCATCGACGGGAACTACGGCGGGGACGCGGCCGAGGGGGAGGGGGATGGCGACAGAGAGAACGCGACAGCCGACGGAGAGAACGCGACGGCCGACGGAGAGAACGCGACGGCCAATAACGGAGGCGCGGAATCCAACGAGTCGGGCGGGGTGGAGGAGACGAGCGGAGCCAACGGAGGAGCAGAGACGGACGAAACAGGTGAAGCGGGGGGAGCCGAGGCCCACGACGGCCCACCGAGACCCGACCCGGCGGACAAGTTCCTCAGGGATCTCATCGCCGGCCGACCGGTGTTCGGCCACCCCTCCGAGGTCGGCGGTTTCCGGCTCCGGTACGGCCGGGCGCGAAACCACGGCTTCGCGACCGCCGGGGTGCATCCGGCGACGATGCACCTCGTCGACGACTTCCTCGCGACCGGCACGCAGATCAAGACCGAACGCCCCGGTAAGGCCGCCGGCGTTGTCCCGGTGGATACGATAGAGGGGCCGACCGTCCGACTCGCCAACGGGGACGTCCGACGGATCGACGACCCCGAGGAAGCCCTCGAGATCCGCAACGGCGTCGAGGCCATCCTCGATCTGGGCGAGTACCTCGTCAACTACGGGGAGTTCGTCGAGAACAACCACCCGCTCTCGCCGGCGGGGTACGCCCCGGAGTGGTGGCGACGCGACCTCGAGGCGGCGGGGGCGGACGTGCAGGCGCTCTCGGATTCCCCCCGCGTCGACCTCGAACACCCCGAGACGGAGCAGGCGTTGGAGTGGATCGAGAGGTACGACGCGCCGCTGCATCCCGAGTACACGTACCTGTGGCACGACCTCGATGTCGAGCGATTCGAGGCGCTCGTCGAGGCGGTGAGCGCCGGCCACTGGGCGGAAGCGGACGGGGCGACCGTGGGGGAGACGACCGCAGAGCATCGCCCGACGGACTCCGGCCGAACGCTCGTCGTCGGGCACACCGATCCGGTCCGGGAGGCACTGGAGGTCCTGCTTGTCGAGCACGAACAGGGCGAAGAGACGCTGACGATCTCGGATGCGGTCCCGCTGGTCCGGTCGCTCGGGTTGAGCGACGATCTCGAACGGACGTGGGAGGCGTTGTCCCCCGAGGCCCGCCGGTGGGACGGCGGCGGGAACGCGATGAAGGCGGTCAACGAGGTCGCACCCTTCGAGATCAGAGAGCGAGCGCCGACTCGGATCGGCTGTCGGATGGGCCGGCCCGAGAAGTCCGAAAAGCGCGACCTCTCGCCGGCCGTCCACACGCTGTTTCCGATCAACGAGGCCGGTGGACCCCAACGCAACGTCGCCGACGCCGCGAAACACGCCGATTCGATGCGGGACACGCCGGGGGAACTCGAGGTGCAGGTCGGGAGGCGGCGGTGTCCCGACTGCTCGGTGTCGACGTTCCGGGCGCGGTGTCCGGAGTGCAGCGGCGTCACCGAACCACACTACGTCTGTTACAACTGCGACATCGACGTCGAACCGGACGAGTCCGGACGCGCGATCTGTCCGAACTGCGAAAGCGAGGCCGACGCCGTCCAACGGACGACGATCGACGTCGACGAGGAGTACCGGTCGGCGCTCGAGAACGTCGGTGAACGCGAGAACGCCTTCGGCGTATTAAAAGGCGTCCAGGGGCTCTCCTCGGAGCACAAGGTTCCCGAGCCGATCGAAAAGGGAATTCTGCGGGCGAAGAACGACGTCTCGGCGTTCAAGGACGGGACTGTCCGCTACGACATGACGGATCTACCGGTCACGTCGGTTCGGCCCGCCGAACTGGACGTCTCAGTCGGGCAGTTGAAGTCGCTCGGCTACGAGGAGGATATCCACGGCCAGCCGCTGACCCACGAGGAACAGCTGATCGAGTTGCGCGTCCAGGACGTGGTGCTCTCGGAGGGGGCGGCCGAACACATGCTCCGGACCGCCGACTTCGTCGACGACCTCTTGGAGCAGTACTACGGGATGGAGCGATACTACGAACTCGACGACCGCGAGGACTTGATCGGCGAGTTGGTCTTCGGAATGGCTCCACACACCTCCGCCGCGGTCGTCGGGAGAGTGATCGGGTTTACTTCGGCCGCTGTCGGGTACGCACATCCGTACTTTCACGCCGCGAAGCGCCGCAACTGTTTCCATCCGGAGACGAAACTCCGGTACGAGGACGACGACGGGTGGCACTACGAAAAGATCGAGACACTCGTCGAATCGCGGCTCGAAGATCCCGAATCAGATGATTTCGGGGCGCTGGTACAGCAGTTGGACGGCGATGTGTACGTGCCGTCAGTGACGGAGGGGGGACGAGAAATAATTCGTCCCGTCGCGGCCGTCTCGAAGCATGTCGCGCCGGAGCACCTGATCAAAATTGAGACCGAGGGCGGGCGAACGCTTCGGGTGACACCCGACCACACGATGTTACGGCTCGGTAACCGTAGTGAGACGGAATCGGCGGTCGGTATCGAGCGGGTACCGGCGAGCGGCGTCGAAGTAGGGGATTTGCTTCCGAGAGACACACGCAAACAGAGCATGGCGGCATCGGCAGAACAGAGCATGGCGGCATCGGCAGAACAGAGCATGGCGGCATCGGCAGAACAGAGCATGGCGGCATCGGCAGAACAGAGCATGGCGGCATCGGCAGAACAGAGCATGGCGGCATCGGCAGAACAGAGCATAGCGGCATCGGCAGAACAGAGCATAGCGGCATCGGCAGAACAGAGCATGGCGGCATCGGCAGAGTCGACAGAGTGGGCGCCGAAACCACATCGCGCGGATGGTGGGAACGGGATTGATACCGTTACTTCCGTCGAATATAAAAAATACGATATAGAAAATACCTATTGTCTTACAGTTGAGCGCACGAACACAGTATCGGCAGATGGGGTATATACCGGCCAATGTGACGGTGACGAGGACTGTGTTATGCTTCTTATGGACGGCATTATAAATTTCTCTAAGTCTTTCTTACCAAATCAGAGGGGCGGTCGGATGGACGCACCCTTGGTCATGTCCTCCCGCATCGACCCGACGGAGATCGACGACGAGGCCCACAACATGGACATCGTCTCGGAGTACCCCCGCGAGTTCTACGAGGCGACGCGGGAGATGGCCGACCCCGACGAGGTCGGGGAGTTGATCCGGATCGGCGAGAACACGCTGGGGACGGACGACCAGTACCGCGGATTCCAGCACACCCACGACACCGTCGACATCGCGGCGGGGCCGGACCTGTCGGCGTACAAGACGCTGGGCGACATGATGGAAAAAATGAACGCCCAGCTGGAGCTCTCGAGGAAGCTGCGATCGGTCGACGAGACCGACGTGGCCGAACGGGTCATCGAGTACCACTTCCTGCCCGACATCATCGGCAACCTCCGGGCGTTCTCGAGACAGGAGACGCGGTGTCTCGACTGCGGCGAGAAGTTCCGCCGAGTGCCCCTGACAGGTGATTGTCGGGAGTGCGGCGGTCGGGTGAACCTCACGGTCCACGAGGGCTCGGTGAAAAAGTACATCGACACCGCGATCCAAGTCGCCAAGGAGTACGGCTGCCGGGAGTACACCAAACAGCGGCTCCAAATCCTGGACCGCGCCGTCGAGTCGGTGTTCGAGGACGACACGAACAGACCCACGACCCTTGGGGATTATATGTGATACCGGCAAAAATAGTGGGTGAATATGCAAGAAGCTACTCAGCCGCTTCTCGCATAGCGATGGCTACCATCACTGAGACACACTCTACTAACTTTTTTTCCTCCATAACCAGATATCTGTTTTTTTATACGCTTCGATAGAGTCATTAGCAACCCAGTCGTCTACGGCTTCCTCAACGGCCTCCACCAGTTCGTCCCCCTGGGTATTTGCATCCGATACATGGCTCTCTCCGTTCTCTTTGTAGTCTGTCATAAAAAGAGAAAGTGGCTGTGTGGTTTATTCGTCGTCCTCTGCGTCTATGACTTCTTCTCTGTACTCATCTAGATCATCTTCGTCCAACTCCATCCAGTCCATCAGGTCGATACTATCACCCTCAAACAGGTGTTTTGCGACGTGAGGGACCATCTCTGCGAAGAATTCATCGATGTCATCTATCCCCTCGCGCAGTTGTCCGCTCCGTGAGGCGAGCCGGTATGCGGCCCGCTGACTCTCTTTTGAAGAGTCGAATTCAATGTACGTTTTCGAGCCGTCACCACTGTCCTCGTTGCTTAGGTGTTTGCTAGCTCGCATAATTTGATAATGAATGGGTAATCTTGGTCGAAGCTAAAACGAGCGTAGATCAGGTCTTCAAGCGAATCGGTCAGCTGAAAGCATATTCTACTCACTTCCGCAGCTACTGGGACGCTGAGAATGTTGAAGAACTCCTTGTTCTACTCGATGACGAACCAGACGATTATATCAAAATAGTGCGTGAGGAACTTCCTGTCCGATTCGTCGATATCCCAGGTGTTAATTCACCCAACTGACTGGATAGAGTCTCATATCTCCATAGGTCTTTGAGGAGTCGGAACCTTGCGTTTCAGAAGCTTTGATGAGCAAATCTCAGGGTAACCTGCACAATTTCCAGTTTAATCTATATTCTCACTATTGAAGTAACATAATTCAAAGACTATGTTGCTCTTTCAATCTGCCTCTGGATTATTCGGTACGCCTCATCACCGCTTGGGATGCTTGTGAGTTCTAAGCCTCCCAGTCCTTTATTAATTGAGATTGTCCCGATCTTCAAGATATTCTCAATACGCCCCTGCGAGTACCCAACGCTCCGGATCCGATTATACGGAACCTCTCTTGATTTATTCCGTCCAAGCAAATCGTATTCACTACGAACTTGCCGGTCCGTGATAGTGTACACTGTACTCCGTATTATGAGTATCTGTATAATTATCCGTATAAGAACTATAGCAATCACTATTTGCACGAATACGAGTGCTATGTTAGTAGCTTCAACCGTCCCTAATAATTGCGGATTATCGTATAGTATGGCAATTAAGCCGAATCCGATAATTAAAACTAGTCCAAACTGGATAAGCTCCGGCTTGATTGTTGGTTTGATTTTCATCAACTTGTTCGTATCGGATGGATTTCCATCCTGTGATGATCTAGAATGCGCAGCTGATTCATTTTCATCATTTAAAAAATCTCGATCATCCGTATTTTGACTCATTTTATATCACCTGTCCGGCGTAGGTATTAATAAAAATGGTCACCGCGGCTGAACCAGCAATATATATAATCGGAGAAACTAGTATACCTGCAACTACAATCACAGATGACACCCGGTCCATCCGATGATTCAGCCGCGCACCAAGATAGACTGAGTAGAGGAAGTATATCATGAGTAAACATAGCATTGCAAACAGTACTGTTCCCATTGCTGAAAGATCTTGGAATACGATTGGACCGGGACCTGCGGAGGCAGGTAAGCTGAATTCGATACCTATTATTCCCAAGCCGATTATATCCAGAACTGCTTGAAACGCATTCGCCTGTAGTCTGAGTACAATCTCTCTTGTTTGGACTAATCCATCCGTAGTACTAAGATACATTAGAAGGCCAAATATCCCTGCCAAGTATGCACTCGTCGTATAAACGACTGTATGAAAACTTTGCATCAAACCTCTTGATTCTTTTGTGATTAGAACAGCCATATGGAACGAGGTTAATATAATAACGCTGGCTACTGTAAAGAAGACTGAGTTCCGTCCAAATGCAAATATAAATTGCCATATTGAATCTGGTGATTGAAAAAGCGGTGTTGTATACTCAACAAAAACCGCTGGAGCACTCCTCTGAGAAGTGAATCCAACTCCAGTAACGGTCAATGGCAGCGCATACAGTACCACATTTAAAACCCATACTACAGATAGTTGCGTAGTATACTGTGCAGTTGACCACCGAGAGGTTGAGTAGATGGCTGCTTTTGCTCGAACAAACTCAGATGGGCGAAAGACGGCATCAGCCACCCTGTACAGAATTGTTTCTGCACCCCAGAGCATCCATATGGTGGATAGACACTACAATATTTATATCCTCCGGCATACGTAGCGGCTATATGGATAACGACAAACGGCAGACAAGAAGGCATCTGCTTCGGATAACTCCAGCGCTTACCGGGATGAGTATAGTTGCTGGGTGTCTACGCTTGGACACTAGCGATGAATCATCGAGTGGGGACGGTGAAGAATCATCAGATACTGGTTCTGATAGTAGTCAAGATCAGTCATCGAATGACGATACACAAGATGACACAAGATCTGAGCCTGATGATAGTAGCAGTTCCTCTGATGATGGCCAGGATGATGGACAAGGTGAGACAAGAGAAATGAACGAACGAATTCTTTCCCAAGCAGAGTCATTTGTGTCTAGTAATGAGGCAAATCTCTATAAAGGTCAAATTCAAGACCGTACCGGTGAGAGTAAAGTAACTATTGAAACAGGAGCTGGAGGCAACGGTTTTTCATTTAATCCATCAGGTGTCGCAGTTAGCACCGGGACAACAGTCACATTTGAGTGGACTGGTAATGGAGGTGCTCATAATGTTGTTTCTGAAGACAGCAGTGATTATAAATTTGAAAGTGAATTAACAGATGAACAAGGGTATACTCTTGACATAATTGCTAATGACCCAGGCACGATACTATACGTTTGTATTCCACATCGTGCTCAGGGTATGTATGGAGCTGTCGCCGTCATAGAATAGCCTATAACCTCAACAAGGGTCCGGGAGATAGCAATCATAACTATACCCAATATCGGTGCTACCAAAGTACCTTACGCGAATAATTATTGCCCAGTTCTGGCTAGCTCCATTGAGGCACTATTTCATAGCTATACACGCCAAGATCAGTTCAAAATCATCTAAGACGTAGCGTATTACATATATACACACGTTTCACATGAGTGTGAATTGTATATATTCTCTTTTATATTCTCCATAGCACGACGAATGGTTTCTCCCGATACTGGAGAAGCTGGATCAACAACGGAGTAGCTTGGCCGCGTTGTGATGAGGTAGTGATCAGGGTTACTCGTATCTGGATGGTACTCTAGCCAGTTCTGGAGGGGACCTTTAGCACCTAGAAGAGGACGGTTTCCGTTTCTGTCAGTAGCTCCCTTCAGTCCATCAGCAGTAGAGTTCAGCCGATACGTCCCAGTCTCAAGATTGACATCTTTCAGCCGGAGTGTTCTGATTGCCTCCCGTCTTTGACCTGTGTAAAGTAGCAGTTCAAAGATCGCTCGGTCACGAGGATTACCCACAGCCTCCCTAGCCTCCTGTATCTCCTCTTTTGTGAGCATATCATTCGGATCAATCGGAGATGAGGTTTTATCGAAGATTGGTATCTCGGATGACTCTACCTCTAAAGTATCATGGTATCGATAGAAGTTTCGGAGAGCCACCTGATAGTTCCGGATGGTGGATTTCTGAATCCCCTCGTCATTAACCAGTGGATGAGTACCATCGTGCAGCTGTTGGAGGTCGTGTTTCAGCTCGTCTATTGTAGCTTCAGTGAGGTCACGCTCTCTGGCGATTATCATGAGGGGATAGAGCCATGAGATGAGCGTACTGGGTTTACGAGTACCCTCACCTTGTGGAGTTGATACTAGTATGTTGTCATTATCGTAGGCATTAAGAAGCTCCGTAACTCTATCATAGGTATCTTGACCGATCTCACCATCTTCAACGTATCCGTTAACTGTTTCTATCCGGCGTTCATACTTATCGCGTGGGGTGGTCATATTGGTCTTGACCCACCCCGCTCTCTGGATGGGAAGTATATAAAGGCAGGGTCGTAATTGACAACGGTCATGAATGTATTCGACACGAACAAGCAGAGCGGGATCGCGGATTTCATGTAGGCATCGGGCCGGGAAGCGCTAGTCGCAGTAGTGTCCGGCATCATACGCCAGGTGGGTTTGGGGCGGAGCGGAGTCCGAGAGACGGTGGGGCATACCGCGCAAGAAACGGAACGTATGGGGGCGAGCGAATCAAAAAGGCTACCGAGCGTATGGGGGCGAGCGAATCGGTTGGGGGGCGAGCGAATCGGTTGAGAGGCGAGCGATGGGGTTTTTGTCGGCGGGAGACACAGAGAGCGGTAGATGGAGTTCGAGGAGTTGGCGTCGATTCCCGGCGTGGGGGCGAAGACGGTCGAGCGGTTGGCCGAACTCGACGACCCGGCCGAGGCGGTCTCGGAGGGCGACGTCTCGCGGATCGCGCGTGCGCCGGGGATCTCCGAGGGGCGGGCCGCCAGGATCGCCCGGGCGGCGATCCGGCGGCGCCACGGCGACTCGGGGGCGTTTCTCGCGACCGATCGCGCCGAGGAGCTCTATGAGTCTGTCCTCGGACTGTTACAGGAGCGGGCGGTCACGGCGCACGGGCGAAAGCGGCTCGAAACGCTGTACCCGAGCGCGTCGGCCGCCCGGATCGAGGAGGTCCGGTCGTTCGCGAAGGGAGCCGTCGAGCGGGAACCGACTCCGGAGCTCTTGGAGGCACTTTCGGGAGTCGAACCGCTCGAATCGCCGGGCGGGATCCGCGTCAGGGACCGGTGTCTGGCGACGAGCGACGCCGAGACGTACGCCGAGGCGACCGACGCGATACCGGAACTGAGTGTCGAGTTGGTCGACGACGCCCGGGACGTCTCGGACCTCGCCCGCGGGTACTCGACGGTCGTGGTGTTGGACGAGGCCTTCGCCGGGATCGAACTCGAGGGGGATGCCGACGTGCGTGTCGAGCCGGACGCGCTCTCTGAGCCAGCGGCCGTCGTGCCCGAGCGAACGATTTCGTTTTTCGCCCGAAACAGGGGACGGTTGCTCGCGGCGGCGGCGGTTCACGAGGCGGCGTCGAAGCTCGACATCGGTACGTCGATCGACATCGATGCACTCGAGCGCGCACTGGAGCGGCTGACCGAGGACGGCAGTGTCGACGACGACGATCGGTTGCGCGCGCTCGAAACCGCGATCGACGATCTGGATGCCGCGGTTTCGATGGCGGAGGGCGTCGCCAACGATCGTCTCCGGGCGGCGATCGAGGAGCGGGACGTGACGATCGAGGGGGCGGATCTACTCTCGCTCGTCGAGCGCGGGGCGGGGGTGGATTCGCTTCTGGAGCGCGAACTCTCCGAGGAGTTCGCCGAGGCGATCGAGGCGGCCCGCGAACGGCTCGTCGACGCGGTCGGGGTCGACGACTACGAGTCGCTGGCGCGCGGGGCGTTCCCCGAGGAGCCGACGTTTCCGGTCGAACACGACGGGCGGGTGATCGACCGGCTCAGAGAGGAGTTGAGCGCCGACCGCGACCGGCGGGCGACCCGTCTGAAGCGCGAGGTGGCCGAGGAGTTGAGAGGAATGCGCGGACCGGCGAAGGCGCTCGTCGACGCCGCTTTGGAACTCGACGTCGAACTCGCCGTCTCGCGGTTTAGCCGGGATTTCGACTGCACGTTCCCGGTGTTCGGGGGAAGCGGAATCGAGATCGAAGGGGGGCGGTCACCGCTCCTCGACGTCGCGTTCGAGGACGTCGAGCCGGTTGACTACGGGATCGAGGGCGTCTCGCTCCTTTCGGGCGTCAACAGCGGGGGAAAGACGTCGACGCTCGATCTGGTCGGGACGGTCGCCATCGTGGCCCAGATGGGGCTTCCGGTGCCGGCCGAGGGGGTTCGAACCCGACGATTCGAGGCGCTACACTACCAGGCGAAGACCCAGGGGACCCTAGACGCAGGAGCCTTCGAGTCGACGCTTCGGGAGTTCGGGTCGCTGGTCGAGGGGGCAGAGGGGCGGTTGGTGTTGGTCGACGAGTTGGAGTCGATCACGGAACCGGGCGCGAGCGCGGTCATCATCGCCGGGATCCTCGAAGCGCTCGCCGAGGAGGACTCGACGGCGGTGTTCGTCTCGCACTTAGCTGGGGAGATTCTCGATGCGACCGACGCGGACGCGAACGTGAGCGTCGATGGGATAGAGGCTGTCGGGCTGATCGACGGGGAGTTGTGCGTGAACCGTTCTCCGATCAAAGGTCACCTCGCGCGGTCGACGCCGGAGCTTATCGTCGAAAAGTTGGCCGACGAAGGGGACGATTCGGAGAACGAAGGTAGCCAGACGGGGTTTTATTCGTCGCTTCTGGGGAAGTTCGAGGGAAACAGCGATTGACGCTGTCGACTGTCGGGATGGGGATCCGGTCGGTGGGCACGTGCCGCCCGAAGGCTTAACATAGCGGGCAGCGTGGTGAAAGTGAAATGGCGGACGACGACATGCTCTCGTGGGACGAATCGGTATTCCGCGACGAGCACGTCCTCGAACTCGATTACGTGCCGGAGGCGTTTCTCCATCGTGACGAGCAGATGGAGACGCTGAAGTACGCCCTCCGGCCGGCGGTTCGGGGCTCGCGCCCGCTCAATGTGATGGCCAGGGGACCGCCGGGAACCGGGAAGACGACGGCGGTCCAGAAGCTGTTCGGCGAGTTGGGAAGCGTCGGTGATATCGAGGTCGTTCAGGTGAACTGTCAGGTGGACTCGACCCGGTATGCGATCTTTTCGCGACTGTTCGAGGGGCTCTTCGAGTACGAGCCGCCGGCGTCGGGCATTTCGTTCAAGAAGCTCTTCGGACAGATCACGGACCGGCTAGTGGAGGAAGACGAGGTGTTGGTCGTCGCGCTGGACGACGTGAACTACCTCTTTTATGAAGGCGAAGCCTCGGACACCCTCTACTCGCTGTTGCGGGCCCACGAGGCTCACTCGGGGGCGAAAGTCGGCGTCATCGTCGTGTCGTCCGATCTCGATTTGGACGTCATCGAGGAGCTCGACACCAGGGTACAATCGGTGTTCCGGCCCGAAGAAGTGTATTTTTCGGCCTACGGGGAACGGGAGGTCGTCGAGATTCTCACCGAGCGAGTCGACCGCGGCTTCCGCGAGGGAGCCGTCGGGACGCGCGTTCTCGATCGAGTCGCCGGGTACACTTCCGACAGCGGTGGGGACCTCCGGGTCGGGATCGACCTCCTCCGGCGGGCCGGGTTGAACGCCGAGATGCGGGGATCGACGGCGGTCGACGTAGAGGACGTCGATTCGGCCTACGAGACGGCCAAATACGTCCACCTCTCGAGACACCTCCGCGGGCTCTCGGAATCCGAGTCGGCGCTGGTTCGAGTGCTCGCGGACCACGACGGCGAGCAGGCTGGGGATGTCTACGAGGCGTTCAGCGGCGTTACGGACCTCGGCTACACGCGATACTCCGAGATCGTGAACAAACTCGAACAGTTGGGACTCATCGAGACGGAGTACACCGAGGTCGACGGTCGGGGACGGTCGCGAGCGTTGTCGCTGTCGTACGATGCCGACGCCGTGCTAGATCGGTTGGAAGAGTAGTCGGTTCGTGACCGAA